>CP065014.1:285000-1718947 GCA_016700335.1 Chlorobiota bacterium
CCCCTTGTGCAAATTTGCTTCCATAGTTGTTTCCTTTACCAAATCCAAGATTAACATTTGATCGAATTACATTTACTTGAGGAAATTCTGATTCAACTAAATTTGCACTATTATCATTACTAAAATTATCTACAACAATAATCTCAAAAACTATAGTTTTATCAATAATTGATTCATAAACAGATTTAATTGCATTAATTGTTAAGTTACAAGTATTGAAACTTAACATTATAACACTTATATCACATTTAAAATTATCCATTATAATTTTAAAGTTCTAATTAAGTTAAATTCCTTAATTTTAAAAATTCTAAGAAACATAAAAGAAATTATTAAAATTATAATAGGAATAGAAATTCTTAGGACAATATTTAAATCTACACATAGATATAAACTTAATGGAATTAATAATAAAATAGGTAAGAATTTTATGAAACCATTTAAAATGCCTTTTCTCATCTCTAATATCATAGAATATAATTGAAACAATATTACACATAATGTTGAAAATATTTTTACATACATAATACCAACAACTCCAAATGAATTAATTAAAGCTAATTGTAAACAAATGGCAATAGATAAACCAAGTAATGAACCATAAAATACTTTAATTCTAAATCCTATCGCTAGTAACATTTGATCAAAAAATATGATAATAAAGCTTAACCCACTAGTTATACTGTAAATTTTTAATAAATGAGTTTCACTTGAGTATTGTGATCCAAAAATTGTTATAATATTTTCAGAAAATATATTAATAATAACATAAATTGTAAGAGAAATTAACAAAAATACTTTAAACACAAATTCTAATAAGCTTTCCATTTTTATATCATTTCTTTGTGTTTTGTACAATTGGGTAACAACTGGAGCAATTCCAATTGAGAGCATCACTGGAACAAAAACTATACCTTGAAAAGGCCTAAATGCTGCGTTATAACCAGCAATATCTGAATTTGATAAATGACCACTAATTATAAAAGTTTCAACTTGTGAGAACAACTGACCAATTACAGACATTAAAGCAATTGGTAATGTAGTTAAAATTATAGATTTATAATATTTAAATTTAATGTTGTATTTAAATACCTTTTCATTTATTAAAAATTTAAATAAAGGTAATGAAACAATTAAAAACCCTAAAATACTTGAAGAACCTAAAATTAAAAATATATTAAATAATGTCAGTGTATTGTAAAATTTAAGAATTAAAATAGATACTATTCCAATAACTCCATCAATTAGTGAGATTGCAGAAACCAGATAAGTTCTTCCTTTAAGCCTTAAAACAGCTTCAAAAAATTGTCTTAAGCCACTTGCTTTACTACTAAATAATGCAACCCCAAAAAATAAATTAACATACCAAAGTAAATCAGATTTATTGTAAAGTATAAGGTATAAATTTATCCCTAAAAACCCGAGGAATATAGTTACACAACGTAAAATAAAACCAGCTTTAAATATTGGTGAATTGGTTCCATTTGTTAACGATATCTTAGGATAAACAGTAGCAATTATCCCAAAATCAATAAATGATATAGTGACAATTAAATATGAAGAAACTAATGAGAACAAACCAGCATCATCCTTAGTTAATGACCTAAAAATTAATGCAGTAGTAGCAAAGGAGATAATAGCTCCAAATCCTTGCAAAATAACAGATAAAATCAAATCTGAGCCAATATTGATTTTTTTTAACGACTTAAAAATAATGTTTAAATGAAATGGATTAGAATTAAAGAAAAATATGTGTAATTTATTTCAAAAAAATTATTATTTAGTATAAAAAGTTAAAACTGATTCACCAAAAGACCTTGTGAGAAGCAATTTTAAATTAGTAAATTGCAAATCTTTAATAAAATTTGAATGCTCAAAAACAAAAATACCTGAAAATTTTAAAGTTCTAGAAATTAAATCTGAAGAATTCAAATTAAAATATGCACTTGAAAAATAAGGAGGGTCTGCAAAAATTAACTCATAATTATCAGTTTTGGAATTCAATAGAAATTCAATACAATCCATGTTGTAAACTTTTGCTCTTTGAATTAAATTTAGACCATTAATATTCTGAGTTATATTGTTTGAACACATTTTATTAAGTTCAATAAAATCGCAAGATAAAGCACCACGACTTAATGATTCAATTCCTAAAGCTCCAGTACCAGAATACAAATCCAAAACTTTTAAATTGTTAAAATTAATTCTTGAATTAAGTATACTAAATAAACTTTCTCTTACTCTATCAGTTGTTGGTCTTAAACCATCTACTTTAATACTATTAATTAATCTTCCACGCAGTTCCCCTGAAATAATTCTCATTTAACTTTTATAAAATTTTTCATTTTGTTATACTTTTTGTCACCGATACCGGAAACATTTAAAAGATCTGTTGTCGATGAAAACTTATTTAATTTTCTATACTCAATAATTTTTTCTGCAATAGATTGCCCAACACCAGGTAACTTAATCAAATCATCAATAGGATCATTATTTATATCTATTTTTACTTTTGGTAAATCCTTTTTATAACTTTCATTGTGTTTATAGTCGTTAATATTTGAACTATTTTCAATATTACTTGAGGGAATAAATAATGTTAATTCAGAATTTGTTTTGGTGTTATTTAAAGAGTTAGTATCATTAGAATTTGAAAAAATAGTATCAGATTGAAATTGTTTATTAATAACATTTTCAATATTTTTATCGGTATTAGCGTTTATAATTGAATCGTATCGAATTGCAAGTTTGAGCATATCTTTAGTTTGAACATCTACATTATCATTTGAAAAAAGTGAAAATACAAAACCTATTATTCCAATTGCACTTAATGAAAATGCAATTATAACATCTGATCTGGTAATACCTAACTTTGAGGATAAGTTCTCAATTGGTTTCATAGAAAATAAATTTAGGGTTAATAAGCAATCTTAATTCTATTTTGCAAGATAAGGAAAGCAATGTAAAATAAAAGTTTAAATAGAAATTTTTTGTTAAGTTTAATATAAATAAAAAAAAATGTCAAATTATTACGAATCATCAGATTTAGGGAGATTTGCTGAAGTTGGAAAGCATAATAAAGAGTTAATGGATAAGTTTTTTGAATATTATGCAATGGCAACAAGTACAGAAGGAGCATTATCTAAAAGGGAGAAACAATTGATAGGTTTAGCTGTAGCACATACTATTCAATGTCCATATTGTATAGATGCATATACTCAAGGTTGTCTAGAAAATGGTGCAGATCCAAGCCAAATGACTGAAGCAATTCATGTTGTAGGAGCTGTTAGGGGTGGAGCATCTTTAGTTCACGGTGTACAAATGTTAAACAAATTAGAAAAACTTGGTGCTTGAAATCTAATCAATAAGTACAATTTTAGATAAATACTTTTTATTAACCTTACTAAATCTAATAAAATAAGTGCCAGCTGGTTGTAAATTACCATGTATGTCTTTACAATCCCAAATTAAACTTCTTTGTATCAAATTTTCAATAGGAAATGAATAAATTTCTTGTCCTAGAATGTTCATTATTGTGACTGATGAAATACTTTTATCATTAATTGATATAATTAAATAATTACGAAATGGATTTGGGGAAATTAAGGCAATTTTATTAGTTGAAACAAAATCAACTGTTCCAATATTTTTAACTTCAAGTTCAATCGGTATTAAAAGTGTAGAATCATCCGCCATAACTCTAAGCAAAGCTTTATAAAGGCCTGGTAATGTATATATATCTGGAGAAGCAGTTATTTTAATACCAGCTTTTAAATTTGGATTTAGGATAAAAGGAACTTTATAGTTAACAAACTCAACTTTTAAATGTTTAATAGCGTCACCAGAAGTTAAATCAATTAATTTAATTTTTGAACTATCATTACAAATATTTGTTGTTAACTCTTTAAAAATCGAAGTAGATTTATTCTGTTCTATAGAAATCCTAATAATAGTATCCCTAATTAAAGCAGTTTTAAAACAAATGTTATCATATATTTTAACATTATTACTATTCCCATCATTATCTGATATCGAAATTAATAATTCACCGCTTGGATCTGATATGGCTTTAAATATAGGTTCAGCATCATCATTTAGGTTACCAGAAATTCCATCATCAACAATTTTCCAACCAGGTGAATTAAAAAGATTAATTTCATTTATTCCACTCGAATAACTCTGTGATTTATCTGAGATTTTAACTTTTAAAGTGCCCTTTACTTTATTTTCAATAACTCCTAAAAAAACTGGAGCTTTTGTATCAGGTTCAATTTGAGTTATCCATGTAGGATTTGTCCATCTATAAAAATCCCCAACAGCATTACCTCCTATTAATTCTGTGCAAATTGGAAATTCTGGTGATGAAACCATTATATGAGATCCAGAAGATATATTTATTGTATCCCAATACCAATCAGATTTATTAATTTGATTAAAATTTATGCTTGAAAATTTTTCAATTAATTTAACTCCATCAAGGGTAATTTTATTTAATGGATTTGAAGAATCAGAAATTGCTTTTAACTTGTCGCCTTTAGCAATTATAACAACTTTATGAGTTTTAAAATTATCGGAATTGATATCAATTGGAGCGCTAAAAATAGTATTAGAAGAGTATGAAGAAATAGGAACTAAAGGAATCATACTAGGAGCATTATCAGCTACGGGGAAATCTCCACCAGAAACACGAAGCTGAGAAATAAAAACTGGATTATTTGAACTCCAAATAGTGGTATTATTTAAACGTAAAAAATTTATTTGAGATAAATCTAAAACATCACCTCTATCCATTTTAAATGTGTCAATATCTGCAGGTAAAAATGGTCTTAAATTTTTAACTATTAAGCGAGTACTATCTTTGGAAGCAACTACTCTAAATCTATCTCCTTCACTTCTTGATGGTATTGCAATATATTCTTTTCCCCATAGACTGTCTGGCAACATCATAAATGATTGATGTGAACTAAAAAGTCCAGTTTGGTATTTAGCATCAACAGTGATAGGAGTTCTAGTGTGCCCACAAATCAAACCAATTGGTTTATTCGATTTAATAACAGAAGAAGTTAAATCTCTAACTCCAAGCTCACCTTGCCTTGCTCTAACTAAATAAGTTTGTCCTTTATTTAATTTGAAGTTTACTTTCTGATTTGCAGAATACTTTGTAGTGTTTGCACTTGGAATTACTGTAACTTGTGTACTATCTTCTGAAGCTATAATTAAGAATTGGCAAACTTTGTCATTGTCTGCATTTGGAAGAGTAACAGATAAATAACTAGTACCCCAAAAATTTATTGGAATTACTGCAAACCCAGCAGATGATTTATTACGTGAGTTAAGTGTAAATACAGAAATTGGAATCCTTGATGTGATATGAATTGAACCATAAATTGGAACTTCAGAAACCTTTTGTTCTAAAGTTAAATCAATATTTATAATTGATGTTTTACCAGCTTCTAATTTAACAGTTTTAGATGGTTGATTAGGAATTTCAATAGTACAAACTGTGTTCTTTTCAGAAGTTAAATAAAGACCCATAAATCTAGAAGCAGAAGCATTATCATTTGGCAAGAATGCTGTATAATAATCTGTGCCAATTGTTGATGGAAGAACTAAAGATGACTCAATGCTTTGTGAAAAAGCATTATTAAAAACTAAAAACAGAGTTATATAAAAAAATAATAATCTCAAAATATAAATATTAAATTTCTAGAAAACTAAATATAAAAAAATTAAAACTAATTATGGTGATGGAACAGTCTCTAACAATACACTACTTGAAATAAGATATTCTTGGTTATTAACAGGACTTTTTCTACGTGGAACAGAGTTCTCTATTGTTTGTATTGCTCCAACTCCTTTTGCATAAGATCTAATATATGATGAAATAATATCTCCTTCATCAAGACTATTTATATCAATAAGTTCATACTTCACAACAACTATGTCATGATAATTAACTCCTTCTAATTGAAGTTCACTAAGCTTTTCAATAACAGTTGCTCTGGTTAATGGAATAGTTTCAATATCATCTTTATAATCAGAAATCCAAGTTTTATCTTTAACCAAAGGTCCAACCAGAGCATATTTTGCATAAGGAACGTTCATAGTTATTAAAGTATCTTTATTTAAAGGTATAAATCCAAAATTATTACCAGATGAACCACCTTTCTCTTTCATCTGAAAAAAATATCTACCTTTATAAGAATCTTTATTAGAAATTTGGATAGAAAAATCTTCATTAGAAACTCCCTTAGATCCATTTACATCTGCTTCTGTTCGATACCTCATTAAGGTCCCAACTTTAGTTGGCCAAGAAAATGAACTAACATCTTGCCATTGTTCTTCACTCGGGGAAGTAATTCCACATGAATTAACAAATAGAAAACTTAACAAAACAAACAATATACTTTTCATAAATAATTACTAAATTTTTTAAAATTAATGATTATGATTTAGCATCAAAACCTTCTGATTACTAGAGAATTAGAATCTAACATACAGCCCATATCTACCTTCAATCATAGTACCTTGAAATTTATCTAGTGCTTGTGAACTAGTACCAATATTCTTATTTACTTTTTTAAATGATTCTCTTTCAGCAGTTAAATCATAACTATATTGAGATAAGCCACCACCAAATTGAAGACCAATATTATTAGATAACATCAAAAGAATAACTAAATCTGCACCAGATTTTTTACTTGTACTAGTACCACCATAAGAACCTTCAATCTCAGCAGCTAATATCTTTGAAATTGGTAACCTATAGTTACCAAAAATTTCAAACCAAACTTTCTTTTCTGCGATCATTTTTGGATCTAGAATTGGATATCCAGTCTCTGTTTGATTTCTTGTTGATAATGAAATTGTTGATATTGTACCATAAGCAGCCCTACCACCAACTCCAACTCTTCCATCTAAAAATCTATAACTTATTCCTAAACTTCTATTAGAAAATTCTAAATCTGGGTTAAAAATGCCTATTGGTTCTGGAGTAATAAATCCAATTCTTTCATTAAAGCTAAATTCAATACCATTATTTGTAAATGGATTTTTAACATTATTTTCAATCAAAGGATTAGATAAATTTTCATCCTTTTTGAATTGGGTTTTACCTAAATCTGAATTTTCAATTTTCAAATTCTCACTTAATTTAACTTCTTCATTTGGTTTACTAGTCGAAACTTTTGATTTGATTAGTGCTAAATTTAAAGAATCATTCGAAAATTGTAAAGCTGTTAATCTGTTTTTAAAACCATTATCTTTAGAAAATTTATCATTTTCACTTTTAACACTACTAGGAACTTTTTTCTCAATAATTTTATCTCTATAAATTACTTTTGGATTTGAACTTTTATTTAAAGAAATTAAATTAGTATTTGATTTTGTTGATGGTTCAATTAATAATTTATCGTCAGTTTTATTTAACGATGAAGAACTTTTTGACAATTGAGTTTTGAAATCCAAATTATTAATTGATCCTTCATTTAAAACTGCTAAAGATTGGATGCCTTTGTTAGAAAATTTATTTGTAGAATTACTATTGAATAATAAATTAGAACCTAAGATGTAACCAATAACACCCGCACAAATAAGAGCACTACTTCTTAAAGCCCATTTGGTAATAAATTTGTTAAACAAGAATTTATTAGCAGATAAAGGAATATTAGGAGTGATTGAATTGCTAATGTTACTCCAAATAGAATCAGCCTCATTCGAAGTTAGAACGCTTGCAAATCTATCAGATTCTAATACTGAATTTAGTTTGATATGTTGTAAAAAAATCTCACGTTTTTCTGGGCTTACGCTAAGAATATGTAAAAGCTCTGTTGCTCTTACATCAGACAAACCACCCTCAAGTAACTGTTGAATTTCGTTAGTAGTCATGTTATTGGTTTATTAAATCTGAAGTCTAAGATTCTTTAAATTTCAATCTTATATTTGAATCTAGATTTAAATTATAATTCTAATTAAATAAATTTAGAAATTTTACTCTTCTGGAAATTTGAATAATGATGCAAGTTTTCCTCTTAAAATTTCTCGAGCTTTAAAAATTCGGAATCTAACAGTTGATAAAGGAACATTAATTAACTCACAAATTTGTGGATATGAATAACCTTCGTATTCAAATAAAATAATTGCTTCCCTATATATATCTGGTAACCTTTGTATTTCTTTGTTTAATATTTCACTCAAAAGCACATCTTGTTCTGATGTATCTAATGCATTATAGCCAAAATTAAATTCATCAAATTCTACAGTAATTTTTCTATCTCTAATAACATTTAAGCACAAATTACGAGCAATAGAATGCAACCAACCTGGGAAACTAGTCCCTTTTTTATAGGATTCATTTTTCTTGAAAACTCTTATGAAAACTTCTTGTAATACATCTTTTGCAGCTTCTCGGTCATTTAAAGTTCTCAAACAAAAATGGAATATTCTAGCTTTATACTTTTCATAAATTACTTGGAATGCGAACTTATCGCCACTACCAATTAAACTCATTAATTCATCATCTGTGAGCTCGGATATGTTTTGATTGCTACGTTTTATAAACACATCTGCAAGCGACATTATCTTATTATTTCGGAGTTGAAAATCTTTGTTGTTAAAGCAAAGAAGCAAAATAAACACTTTTGCTATTACTAAACACTTGAAATTTTGATTTGTTAGTAAAAATGTATTGCCAAATTGAATACTAAGATTAATTTATTAAATGTTAACTAAATTTGCAGAGATTAATTTATTAAATGTTAAATAAATTTGCAGATAAAATTTTGATTAAAAATAAATGACTAATAAAGAAAATGGTTTAAAGAAAGTACAAGAATTAGTTATTCGATTTAACGAGCAATATCCTGCATATAAAAAATCAGATTATTATGAAAATCAAACACGTAGAGATTTTATTGACCCATTTTTTAAAGCATTAGGTTGGGACATTGATAACGAACAGGGATTTACCGAAAGTTATAGAGAAGTAATACACGAAGACAAAGTAAAAGTTGGGAAAGCAACTAAAGCACCTGATTATTCATTTAGATTAAGTGGAGGACAACGCTTATTTTTTGTAGAAGAAAAAAAACCAAGTGTATTAATAAAAAGACGATATTCAACCAGCTTACCAAGTTCGTAGATATGGCTGGAGTGCAAAATTAAACATAAGTGTAATTACAGATTTTGAAGAATTTGCCGTTTACGACTGCACCAAAAAATCAAACCCAACAGACAAAAGTAGTGTTGCAAGAGTTAAATATATTACATTCAACGACTACGAAATCGAATGGGATTTTCTTTGGAGTACATTTAGCAAAGAAGCAGTTTTAAAAGGAAGTTTTGACAAATTTATTGGAAGTAATGTCAACAAAAAAGGAACTGCAACTGTAGATAAAGAATTTTTAATTTCATTAGACACTTGGAGAACTTTACTTGCAGAAACGATAAGCAGAGAAAATAAGTAATTTGACGAAGACGAACTAAATTTTGTTGTTCAACAAACTTTAGATAGAATTATATTTTTATGCATTTGCGAAGACCGTAGTATTGAACCTTAAGGAAGATTACTAGACTGCATTAAAAATGGAGACTATTACAAAAATCTACTACAAGAATTTATACAAACAAATAACAAATATAATAGTGGGCTTTTTGATTTTAAAAAAGACAAATTAAGCAACACACTTGGAATAAATAATAAAACACTCAAAACAATTATTAATCAATTGTATTATCTAGAGTGGCCCTATGAATTTTATGTTTTTAGTGTTGAAATTTTAGGAAGTGCTTACGAGCAATTTTTAGGAAAAACCATAACAATCAATAACCGTGGGAAAGCAGTTACTGAACTAAAACCCGAAGTAAGAAAAGCAGGTGGTGTTTACTACACACTGTATAGCCCTGAAATAGGTTGACTCTAAATAAGCGGATAAGTCAACTTAAAACAGGACAAAAAATGAGTAAAAAACAAAGTTCTCTTCGAGCCGAAGCACAAAAACTTTTCTATAAAGAAGAGTTCAAACAAAAAATTGTAAATGAAGTATTGAGTGGTAAACTCAATAAAACTCAGGCATCTAATCTTTATGGTATAATAGGCAAAGCAACTATACTTTATTGGATCAGACAAAGCCAGGGTCTGAGTGGAAGAGACTTAGCTCTACCCAAACAAATTGCTAATTTTACCGAAATGAAAAAGAATTTTACAGACAAAAAACTTGAAGAAGAAAATAAAGAGCTTCGGGTGCTTTTACGTGTGGCAGAACTGCGAGCTGACCTCTGGCAACGCAACATTGAAATTACAGAAGAAAAGTTTGATATTGAAATCACGAAAAAGTTTAGAGCCCAAGCATTGCATCAATTAAAGAGCAAAGACCAAAAGAAAAAGTAATTGATATGTGTGCCACCTTTGGTAAAACAAAACAAGCATACTACAAACAACTTAAATCAGTTGAACTTAAGTCAATTACTAATGAAATAATGCTTGGGCTTATCGAAAAAAAAAGAACATTATGGAAACGTGGAAGCGGTAGAAATCTGCACTAAAGTTTGAAACATGAAATGGAAACTCATCATATAAAATTAGGTAGAGATAAGTTTTTTGACTTGCTCAGAGAAAACCATTTACTTATTAAAACCAAAAGATACAGAGTTAAAACCACATGTAGTTATCACCATTTCAATCGTTATCCATATTTGATAAAAGACATTGTTCCAGTAGACCCTAACCAAATATGGGTGTCCGATATTACCTATTTATGGCTAAAGGAAAAAATGATAGAATTGTTCTCATGTCGGAAACTGTTCTAGAGCTATTGCGAATGTATTATTTGGAGCATAAACCAAAGGAATACTTGTTTGAAGGACAAAAAGGAGGAAAATATACTGAAAGTAGTTTGGAGGAGGTGTTTCATAAAGCAAAAAGTTGGCAAAAATAAATAAAAGTGTTAGCTTGCATACATTAAGACAAAGTTATGCAACGCATTTATTAGAAGGCGGAACTAATTTGAGATACATTCAAGAATTGTTAGTCCATAAAAGTCCAAAAACAACTCAAATTTATACTCATGTTAGTACTGAAGGACTTGGTAGAGTTGTAAGTCCAATTGAAAAAATGAAATTAAAACTATGAAAATAAAGCAGTGTTTCAAAAACATAAAACCGGGGAAAGCCGTCTAAAAATGGCAGGTTTTGGAGGGTTTTGTGATGTAAAACTCTTTATATAACAGAGTTGTGTGCAATGCTAAAAGACACCGTACTACAAACAACCTACGCATAAATTTGTATCTTTGACTAGAATTTAATAATCATAATAAATGGACATAATTGGCAAAATAACAGGCATAAAATATCAAGTTCTTTTCACAGAGAATTTGAAAGATATGAAAATAAAAGGTTTTGACATAAATGAAATGCCTTCGTCTTGCTTGCTGACAAGTAATAAAAACACATTTGCTATTTCAAAATGGGTTTCACCCAAAAGAACTCGTTCCTATCCTTTTGAACGAGTATTTAACACCTTAAATATTTCTAAGAAAATTACTGTAATTCCAATTGTTAAAGATGAAGGTGCAGTAGGCGACAGGGATTTTATACAATGGGATACAGTTTCATTAATGTCTTTGTTAGACGTTTTTGTAATTTTTGCATATTATGACAAGGCGGATAAAGCAGACAAAAAGATAACTAACCAACAGTTTGACAATAAATATGTACTTTCTAAAATAAAAGAAATTGAACAGTATCATAGTTCTGCTCTACATTGGAATTTGAATGAGTTGAATACTAATTTGCACAAAATTATTGATAAAGTCAAAACCTCTTATGCCAATATTGAACAAACCACAAAAGTTAAACTGCACAATACAAGTGGTTTAGACAACTTTAAGGAGAAAATAGGCAAAGATGTTTCACTTTTTATGGCATTTTCAAGAGACAAAGCACAAAAAGCACAATCAAGAGAATTTGTTACTCTTCAACCAAAAGAAAGTTTATCTACACTTTCAAAAGCAAAAGTTACCATAACCAATTATTTAGGCGGTCAATACTTTTTAACTGTTGATGAAATAAAAATTACACCAACCAAAGTCAGTTTAATTGAAGGCAAACATAGTAAAAACGCTATATTACCAAGTAAGGGCGACATTAAAGACGGGTTATTGAAAATGATTTTATACTGTAATCTTTCAGAAGTTACTGCAAATGGAAAGAAAATAAAGAGCGAAGCCATTTTGAATTTAACTTCTTCTAAATTAAAAGGCGTAATTGCTTCTACAAGTACAAAAAAGGATATTACTCAATTCTTTTCCGAAAACTCGTTTTCTGACCTTCAAATAAAACTTGTAGAAACAATATTTTCAGAAGCAAAACAAAATAATTTTATCATTCAAATACAACATTCAAAATGATAAAAAGTCCATTAAGATACCCAGGAGGAAAAAGCAGGTCAGTAGATTTAATTTCTACCATTATTCCTGAATTTGACGAATTTAGAGAACCATTTTTAGGTGGTGGTTCTATTTTTATATATGCAAAACAACGATTTCCAAATAAAACATTTTGGATTAACGACCTTTATTTTGAACTCTATAAGTTTTGGGAAATGACCCAAAAAGATGTAGATACACTTATTGATAAAATTTATGAATGGCGTAATCAATTTCCAGTAGGAAAAGAATTGCATAAATTTTTAAATGAAAATTTAGCAAATTTTAATGATTTAGAACGTGGTGCGGCCTTTTTTATTTACAATCGGATTACTTTTTCAGGGACAAGTTTAAGTGGTGGATTTAGCGAACACGCTTTTACAGGTCGCTTTACAGAAAGTAGTATACAACGTTTAAATCAATTTGCAAAAGTCATTAATGGTTCAACTATCACAAACCTTGACTACGAAGAATTAGTAAATAAAGAAGGCGAAAATGTTTTTATTTTTCTTGACCCACCTTATTATTCAGCGACAAAATCTGCATTATATGGTAAAAATGGGAATATGCACAAATCATTTGACCACGTTAAGTTTGCCGAAAATATGAAAAATTGCAAACATAAATGGCTCATAACTTATGACGACAGCGAATACATTAGAAATTTGTTTTCATTTGCAAACATTATGCCTTGGGAACTTATGTACGGAATGCGAAATGTAACAGCAGGTGCAGACCAAAAAGGAAAAGAACTATTTATATCAAATTATTTAGAAGCGTTGCCCGAAAAACAACAATTGACATTATTTGAACCAACAGAAAAATATGAATAGAAAAGCACTGCACACAACAAGGTATTTGCGAAAAAGCGGGTTCAGTGCTAAATTGAACATTTGGTTTTCAAATGAACATTAGTGCTAATATGAAAGTAAGTGCTTCTAAATCCGCCACTTCGCCAAGCGGCAAAACGTTAGTGGCAAGGCTAGGAGACACCCAACTCATCGACAAGACTACTGGTAATTTGAGAAATCATACCGACCTTATCTCGTTTGACACTTTTGACAAACTTCATATCGACAGCCGAATCTTTATCATATTTGGCAGACCACATAATGAATTCGACTAATAAAGGAACTAAATCAATTCCTTTTCGAGTAAGACGATATATTATCTTTTGCTTATGACTTGGGTCGCTTGACTTGCTAATTATTCCGTTACTTTCAAGTAAAGACAATCTATCAGAAAGAATATTTGTTGCAATGCCTTCTTCCGACAACAGGAATTCACCATAAAAGTGCTTGCCTTTAAACATTAAATCTCTAACAATTAAGAATGTCCATTTATCGCCAAATATTTCTAATGCAAAATTTATCGGACAGTCCGACTTTCTTTTAATCGCTTTCATAGCGCAAAAATATAAAAAAATAAAACCACTTGCAAATTTAAAGTAGTTTTGTATATTTGCAGTTCACAATTTAAAAAAAAATAAAAATGACAAATTCAATTAATTGGTTCGAAATCCCAGTATCAGATTTCGCAAGAGCAAAAAAATTTTACGAGACAATTATGGATGCTGAAATGCAGCCAATGGAAATGGGAGGAATGAAATCAGCTTTCTTTCCTTTTGATATGCAAGGTGGCGGTATAGGCGGTTGTATCACAAAAGCCGAAGGCTATGAACCTGCTTCAAAAGGTGCATTGATTTATCTTAATGGTGGAGATGATTTATCCACACCTCTTTCTAAAATAGAAAAGGCAGGTGGAAAAATTGTAATGCCAAAAACGGCTATTGGTGCAAATGGTTTTATGGCTCATTTTACCGACACTGAAGGCAATAAGGTTGCGTTACACTCAAGAAAATAAACAATGGGTAAATTAGTAAATGATATAACAATAAACGCTTCCATCGACAAAATTTGGAGCATACTCACAGATTTAGAACTTTTGGACAAAACCGACCCAACCGTTAAAAAAGCAACGTTAATTTCTGAAAACAAAACAGGGCTTGAAGCAAAAAGAAAAGTGCTTATGCAAGACGGCAAAAATTGGTTTGATGAGAAAATAACAATTTTCAAAACTAATGAAGAGTTAGCTTATCAATTAACTGACTGTTCATTTCCAATCAAGGCGTTGAAACACACTTACAGTTTTCAAAAAATTGGCAACCAAACCAAAGTACAACAAGTAATGGAATATACTGTAAAGTTTGGTATTCTTGGAGTGCTTATGGACAAAATGATGATAGGCAAACAGTTCAATTCAGGTATTAATAAATTTCTGACAGGACTAAAAAACTACGCTGAAAAATAAAATGGCTTACGATGAACATTTAGCAAATCGAGTAAGAGAAAAATTTGTCGAGCTACCCAACGTTGAAGAAAAAGAAATGATGGGTGGCTTGACATTTATGTATAATAACAAAATGTGTGTAGGCATTATCAAAGACGAATTGATGTGCCGAATTGACCCAACATTACACGAAACAGTAATTGAAAAAATTGGTTGCCGAACAATGGACTTTACCAAACGACCAATGAAAGGTTATATTATGATAGACGAAAACGGAATGAAATCAAAAGCCGACTTTGACTATTGGATTAACCTTGCCCTTGACTTTAATAGCAAAGCAAAATCAAGCAAGAAACCCAAGAAGCCCAGCCACTAACAGCGGTTTGGCAAAAGTGGCAGTTCAGTGCTTCGTATGACAATTTTTCGTATATTTAAGTGCAGTTGTTCGTATGAAGGTTTGTGGTAAAAATCGCCAACTTCTTGTAGCTGCAAACCGTTAGCGGAAATGCCCCCACGACTAAACCAAAGCCAATTTAAATAGCATCATAATATGAAAAAACTAATAACTCTCTTAATTATTGCTCTTTTGGGGGTTAATTGCTTCGCTCAAGACCAACACCTCATCGACTCCTTATCAACCCTTTTAAAAACAGCAAAGGAAGATACTATCAAGGCAAATATTTTATATTCTCTATCTACAACCTATATTGGAATTAATCCTGATAGGGCAACGGAACTTGCAAATCAGTGTCTTACTTTATCTGAGCACATTGATTTTAAAAGAGGAATAGGCAATGCATATAGCGTTATAGGATGTACACATGATGTAAAAGGAAATTATTTACCCGCTTTGGAATTTAATAAAAAGTCATTAAAGGTAAGAGAGGAAATTAGAGATAAAAAAGGCATTGCAGGTTCAATCAATAACATCGGATTGATTTACTACTCCCTAGGCAATTATCCCGAAGCATTGAAGAATTATTTTTCTGCTTTAAAAATGAATGAGGAATTAGGAAATAAAAAATGGCAAGCCATTAATCTTAGTAACATCGGGAATATTTATATTAAACAAGGCAATTATCCCGAAGCATTGAAGAATCATTTTGCTGCTATAAAAATTTATGTAGAAATCGGGAATAAATTGGATCTGGCTGACTCTTACAATAACGTTGGATTGATTTACGGTAAACAAAGCAATTATGCCGAAGCATTGAAAAATCTTTTTGCTTCTTTAAAAATCAATGAAGAAATCGGAGAGAAAGAAGGAATAGCTCTTTCTTACAAAAATTTTGGAAATATTTATGAAGATCAAAGCAATTATCCCGAAGCATTGAAGAATTATTTTGCTTCTTTAAAAATGGCCAAAGAAATTGGGGCTGAACAAAGTATTTCCCTAGCATACCTCAATATCGGAAATGTTTATACGAAACTAAAAAAATATAATGCTGCTTCTGAATATTTGGATAAAGGAATATTGCTTTCAAAGGAAATTGGTGCTTTGGAAGGAATTAAAGATGGTTACTTAAGATTAGCAACATTAGACAGCTCAAAGAGCAATTTTAAACAAGCTTATGAGCACCACAAACAATTTATTATTTACCGTGATAGTTTGGTAAATAATGAATACACAAAGAAAACGGTGGCTCTGCAAATGAATTATGATTTTGATAAAAAGCAGGATTCGCTCATAGCCTTACAGGCTAAAAAGGATTTGATATACTACAACGAAAAAAACAAACAACGCTTGTTGCGTAATGGTTTTATAGGAGGCTTTGCTGTAATGGCACTTTTTGCAGGCATATTTTTTCGCCAAAGGAACAAAATCAAAAAAGGCAAACAAAAAAGCGATGAACTCTTATTGAATATTCTTCCTTACGAAGTAGCAGAAGAGTTGAAAGATACCGGCACTTCCAAAGCAAAGAATTTTGATGAAGCAACGGTCATGTTCACTGATTTTAAAGACTTCACCAAAATCAGTGAGGAAATGAGCCCTGAAGAATTAGTCAAGGAAATTGATACTTGTTTTTCAGCATTCGACAGTATAATACAGAAGTATGGCGTAGAAAAAATAAAAACTATTGGTGATGCGTATATGTGTGCGGGGGGATTACCGGTTGCCAATCATTCACATGCAGAAGATGTAGTAAAAGCGGCTTTAGAGATTAGAGATTTTATGACCAATCATAACAAAGAAAAGGTGGCAAAAGGAGAAGTTCCATTTGAGATTCGAATTGGTATCAACTCAGGTCCGGTTGTAGCAGGAATCATAGGTGTGAGAAAGTTTGCATACGACATTTGGGGCGATACAGTAAATCTTGCTAACAGAATGGAAAGTCATGGCGGAGCAGGGAAAGTGAATATCTCAAGGAATACCTATGAATTGATTGAGCAAAAATTTATCTGCACGCATAGAGGAAAAATTATGACTAAAGGTAAGGGTGAAGTGGATATGTATTTTGTTGAGCAACAAATTTGAGATTAGCACATCCGCTAACATTGCCTATGAGCAAAAAGGGCTGAGTAGCAATTCGATCATTTGGTTCTTTAATAATCTGTTGTACTTTTACCAAGCAGATGATCTATGAATTCCCTTTAAGCTCATAGGCAAAAAACGTTACCTGCAAGCGTAGCGACTGCCCCGACCAACAGAAAGACTTCTGAAAAAGAACGTGGGATTTATACAACTTATTTCTGTAATTGTGTAACAGTTCATGGTGACATTATAGCTAACTTTGCTTCAATAAAATTTAAAACATCATGAACGGCAAAAACAACATCGCAATAGGATTTTTGACAATGGGCTTTTTTATGGCTTTTGGTTTTCTGTTAATTTATCTTCGTGACTTTGCACCAGGGAAAGTTGAATGGGCAAATTCTTATAGTATTGGAAAACATTTTGAAACCAGACTTGCCCACGTTCACGGAAACCTTTTTGCATTTCTAAATATACTCATTGGTTATTTATTGCTTCGTTTTAGCGACAAACTTAAAAATGTCAAAGCCATTTCTTGGTTAGCACTGACGGGTTTATTAATGCCACTTGGAATTTTATCCGAAGTTTATTTTGGCTTACCGCCTGTTTTAGTTTTAATAGGTGCAATTGCAATGACAGTTTCCGTGGTTTGGCTTGGAATTGCATTTCTTAAAATGAAGCCATTAACTCAATTATGAAAAAGGTAATACTTTATTTGGTAGTTGCTGTACTGACAGGCTTTGGTTTGTTGACAATATTTTTAAGCACTTCTGTAATTTTTGATTTGTTTGACGTTAGAGCAAAAGAAGGAAACTATGTTTTATTCGTTGTATGGTCTAATTTCATAAGTAGTTTCCTTTATCTTATTTCAGCTTATGGACTTCTTACTTCAAAAAATTGGACATATAAAGCATTAGGACTTTCAACGATAATTTTATCTTTTGCATTTGTTGGTTTTCTTTTCTATATCCAATCAGGTGGTATTCACGAAAATAAAACTGTTGGGGCAATGGTATTCAGAATTGCTTTGACTTTGGGATTTACTCTATTTGCATATTTCACTATTAATAAAAAGACAATCAAATGAACATAAAGGATTTGCATAAAGACACAAAAGCAATTTCAACAGCTTCTTTATTTAAAACAACAGAAAGCAATGTTACCTCAATTCAAATATTGGAAGACGAGCAATTAAAAGAACATATTACAAAAGTGCCAGCTTTATTGCTTTGTATGACAGGCGAAGCTATTTTTGAGAACGAAAATGGTATTAAACTGACATTGACAACAGGTGACTATGTAAACATTGAACCTAACATCAAGCATTGGATTAATGCAAAATCCACAAGCAACTTTATACTCATAAAGTAGTTTCACTTAAAGACAGAATAAATAGAACATTTCTATCGACAAAAACGCCAGCAGATAACAGCACCTACAAGAAATTGGCGGTTCAGTGCTTCGTATGACAATTTTTCGTATATTTAAGTGCAGTTGTTCGTATGAAGTTTTGTGATTAAAATCGCCAACTTCTTGTAGCTGCAAACCGTTATAGCCAATGGTAGGACGACCGTTTACAAGAAGACCGACCGACCTGAAATTTAAACATTAAAGCAAAGACAAACCATTTTGACAGGTGACCAAAAACATACAGACCATATTGCAACTGGACAGCATCTAAACCGACACGCTGACCAACGCTATGTTTTTTATTTTTTCCCCACCGCACAAAAAAAATTGAAATTCTGCCACTGCACAATTGGCACATTTGCAAGCCGCACAAGCCGACACACAAACCCAAGCTTGCAAAAGAGCCAATTCTCCCACCCGCCACATCACGACAATGACCGTTTTAAAGGCGAAAAATCGTATCTTGACCGACAAAAAACTGAACTGAATTAGATGGCAGAAAAAGAAGCTAAAGCAAGAATAAAAATTAATAAACTCCTTGAGGAATCAGGGTGGAGCTTCTTTGACACGGACAAAGGTAAAGCGACTATTAAACTTGAATCTTCCATCAAAATGGACGATTTAGGCGAAGATTTTGAAAATGCTAAAAGCGGTTTCATTGATTTTTTACTGGTTGACGAAAACCAAAACCCAATTCTTGTTTTAGAGGCGAAGAAAGAAAGTTTGAATCCACTTGTTGGAAAGGAACAAGCAAGGAATTACGCTAAATCACAAAAGGTTAAGTTCATTATTCTTTCAAACGGAACGCTACACTATTTATGGAATATCGAAACTGGAAACCCTGAACAAATTCAAGTGTTTCCGACATTGGAATCGATTAAACAGTATTATCATTTTAATCCCGAACCAAGCAAATTAGTTAGCGAACAAGTAAATGACGACTATGTTGTTTTAACTCAACTTCCGAACTACAAACAAATACCCGAATTTCAAGACGAACAAAAAAAGAAAGATTTAATCTTCAATTTAAAACTTCGTTTTCTTCGCTATTATCAAGTGGAGGCAATCAAAGCCGTTCAACAATCAGTAAGCGAAGGCAAAAAGCGTTTCTTGTTGGAAATGGCAACAGGCACAGGAAAGACTTTGACTGCTGCTGCATTAATCAAACTCTTTTACAGAACTGGAAATGCAAGACGCATTTTGTTTTTGGTTGACCGCTTGGAACTGGAAGAACAAGCAAGAAAAGATTTTACCAACTATTTGAAAAACGACATTACAACGGTTGTTTACAAAGAGAAGAAAAACGATTGGCGAAAAGCCGACATTGTTGTAACCACCATTCAATCATTGATGGTAAACAACAAATACAAAACACTTTTTTCACCGACAGACTTTGATTTAATTATTTCTGATGAATCGCACCGACTGTTAGGTGGCGGAAACAGCAGAGCCTTGTTTGAATATTTCTTGGGTTACAAATTGGGTTTAACCGCCACACCAAAAGACTATTTAAAACATTTAGACGCAGACGACATTGACGACCCAAGAGAATTGGAACGAAGAATGTTGCTGGACACTTACACAACCTTCGGTTGTGAGAGTGGCATTCCAACGTATCGTTATACGCTTGTGGACGGTGCAAAAGATGGCTATTTGCGACAACCGATTGTAGTTGACGCAAGAACAGACGTTACCACCAAACTTTTATCGGAACAAGGTTACGGCATTATGGTAACGGTAGCCAGTAGCGAAAAAGAAGACATTTTAGAAGAAGTAAATTACAAGCAAAATCATTTTGAACGGAAGTTTTTCAGTGAAGAAACCAACCGTGTGTTTTGCAAAACATTTATTGAAAATGGACTGAAAGACCCGATTAACAGAGAGTTTGGAAAGAGTTTGGTTTTTGCTGTTTCGCAAAATCACGCTGCAAAATTGGCTCAACTTCTCAATGAATATGCACACCAGTTTTTCCCTGGCAAGTATCAAAGCGACTTTGCTGTTCAGGTAACTTCCAATGTGCAGAACAGTCAGCAAATGACTGTTGATTTTAGCAACGACAAATTATTGGGCTTTAGCCATTTTGCGAAAGACAATGAAATTTTAGAATCATACAAAACAAGCAAAGCAAGAGTTTGTGTAACCGTTGGAATGATGACCACAGGTTGGGATTGCCCCAATATTTTGAACCTTGGTTTAATGAGACCCATTTTTTCGCCAACAGAATTTATTCAGATAAAAGGACGAGGAACCCGTATTCACAAGTTTGAACACAAATTCAAAAACGACCTTGGAGAAGAAGAATCAATTTCCATTGACAAATCAGCCTTTAAACTCTTTGACTTCTTTGCTACTTGCGAATACTTTGAAGAAAAATATCAATACGACCAAGTTTTAAAACTGCCTGTAAACTTCGACAAGGAGGATGATATGCCAACGGTGGACGACAATACCATCAAACCAAAACGAGAAGGTTACGAGTACAAAGAAAATGATAGAATTCACTCTTTGCACGAGCAACAAGTTGACTTCTCAGGAATGAAAGTTGACCGAATGTTTTTTCAGCAGTTTGAAGAAAAGGTAAAAACCGATGATGAAATAAAACAATTGATGGAAGCTGGTGATGTGGAAGTAGCCACAGCAAGAGCCAAAGAGAAATACGACAACAAACCCGAAGAATATTTTGACTTAGAAAAACTTCGCAAGTCATTAAAAATTGACCGCAAAATTGGTTGGCGTGAATTATTGGAACTCATTTATTTTGGCAACCAAATAAAAGGCAAAGACGATTTGTTGAGTGATGAATTTGAAAAATTCATCAGCACCAACAATGTTTCCAACATTGAAGATTTGCAAGGCTTACGCTATTTCTTTTATGCTTACATCACCGACCAAAGTGTAAGAAACATAATTGACCAACAAGATTTTACAGAACTCTATCACAACCCAAGTTTTAATGTAGAAGATTTTAACCGTGTGGATGATGAAATGAAAAGCAAACTGCCTTACTACATTAAAACTTACGTTCCATTAAATAAATTTTTATCTGCCTAAACAATGCTAGACAACATAACAAAGAAAAATATTGACGATTGCCGTGATGTGTTGGTAGGTAAAGTGCCCGACCCGAAAAGCCAAATTGAACAAATTACATTGGCTCTTATCTATAAGTTTATGGACGATATGGATAAAGAAGCCGTTGAGAAATTTAAAGGAAAAGCAAAATTCTTTTCAGGCGAATATGCCAAATACGGTTGGCGAAAATTATTTGACCCATCATTAAGCGGACAAGATATGCTGGCATTGTACAGCGAAGCATTGGAGAAATTAAATACCAATCCCAATATTCCTGAACTGTTCCGCAATATTTTTAAAAATGCTTATTTGCCTTACCGTGACCCAAGCACCTTAAAACTGTTTTTAAAATACATCAACGAGTTTGAATACAGCCACAGCGAAAAATTGGGCGATGCTTTTGAATACTTGTTGAGTGTAATGGGAAGCCAAGGCGATGCAGGGCAGTTTAGAACACCCCGACACATTATTGATTTTGTAACAGCTTGTGTAAACCCACAGAAAAACGAAAACGTGCTTGACCCTGCTTGCGGAACAGCTGGTTTCTTATTGAGTGCCTATAAACACATACTCAACCAAAATACCGACAAACGCCAAGGCGATAAACTAAAGCCAGACGATAGAAAAAAACTCGCTACTAATTTTGTGGGTTACGACATTAGCCCCGATATGGTACGCTTGAGTTTAGCCAATATGTATTTACACGGTTTTGCAACGCCACTCATACACGAGTACGATAGTTTGAGCAGCGAAGACCGTTGGCAAGAAACCTTTGATGTGATATTGGCAAACCCGCCATTTATGACACCGAAAGGCGGCATCAGACCACACAAAAAATTTGGCGTACAAGCCAACAAAGCCGAAGTTCTGTTTACCGATTATATTGCTGAACATTTAAACAGCAACGGACGAGCAGGAATTGTAGTACCCAACGGAATTGTGGCAACAAGCCAAACCGCTTACAAACAATTGCGAAAAATGTTGGTGCAAGATAGTTTGATAGCCGTAATTAGTTTGCCAGCAGGTGTGTTTCAACCATACAGTGGAGTAAAAACATCGGTATTGATTTTAGACAAACGCTTGGCGAAAAAAAGCCAACACATTTTGTTTTTAAAAATTGAAAACGATGGCTTTGATTTAGGAGCACAACGCAGAGAAATTGACAAAAACGATTTGCCTTTGGCTTTGCAAACTTTAGAAGACTACAAAGAATGTTTGGGTAATGATGGGACTTTTGATGATTTACCGAGCTTAGCGACTTTAGTTGAAAAGGAAATTGTTTTAGGGAATAAAGATTTTGTATTGAGTGCTGAAAGATATTTTGAAGCAACAAATCAATCTCATAGTAATTGGGAAACAAAAAACTTTCTGAAATAACAACTTCAATGCATCAAGGTATCAATACAGCTGGTGACAAAGTTGAATTTGTAATGGAAGGGTATCCCATCATTCAGACAAGAAATATTACAAGCGGTGATTTGGATTTTGACAATATGAAATATATGAGTCAAGAGTATTGGGATAAATATCATTTGAAGTATAAACCAAAAGTTGGTGATGTATTGCTAACAAATATTGGGACAATAGGTAAAAGTATAATCGTTGATTTAAAAATGGCTTCAATTGATTTTTTAATCCATTGGAATATTTTTAAAATATCCTGCGATACAGACTTACTAATGCCACAATATTTAAAGTACTGTCTTGACCAATTAGAAAGAGATAATTATTATGCGAATTTTCAAAAAGGTGGAACAGTTAGCTTTATTACTAAAGCTGTTTTATCTGATATCGAAATCCCCCTCCCACCGCTTGAAATACAACAACAAATAGTAGCCGAAATAGAAAGCTATCAAAAAATAATAGACGGAGCCAAACAAATCGTAAACAACTACAAACCTACTATTACCATCAACCCTGATTGGGAAATGGTGGAGTTGGGCGAGGTTTGTGATCCCAAAATTGGAGTTAAAGCAGGTCCATTTGGTTCATCAATTAAAAATTGACAAAGCAAAAACTGTACAAACAAAGTATAGTTGACAAGGAAGTTGATTCTGATTATTAGATTTAGTGATTATTATAAAACATAAAAAATTCACAACAATTGAAAAAAGTGTGATGCATTCTAACATGTTCCAATTATCTGTTGGAAGCATTAAACTTTGTTTGTTCCTGACAATATAAAAATGCTGTTAATCAACAAGACTTTTAAGAACAAAACCAACAAATTTATTGCTAAAAGCTTTTTTATCTTTTACTTATCTTCAAGATATGTACAAAGGATTTTTAAAGAAGAAACTAAAGCATGAAGCAACCAGATTATCTAAGAGATTTGAAAAGATTGAAATTCCATTTCCATCACTCGAAGAACAACAAACCATCGTAAAAGCCATAGAAGAAGAAATGCAATTGGTAAATGCCAACAAACGCTTAATAGAAATATTTGAGCAAAAAATAAAAACAAAAATTGGTGAGGTTTGGGGCGTGAAGGAGGAAGAAACTTTATCAATGGCAGCAGAGCCACAAACTGAATACAATAAATAAAATGAGCCTAGACAAAGTATATACCTATGACGAAGTAATAAAATCGCTTAATGATAAAAAGCGACAGAAACACTTATTGCTTGGCAATGGTTTTAGTATGTCTTATGATTCGGGCATCTTTTCTTACAATGCTTTAAGCAAATTTTTAGAGAACCTCGATAATGATATTCTGCAAAAGCTATTTCAGATTATCAAAACCAGCAACTTTGAATTGTTGATGGAGCAATTGGACAACGTGGCTCAAATTGCAGAAGTTTTTGGAGCAGATAAAAAGGTTGTTCAAAATATCAGAAAGGCAACTGAAACCCTTAAAGAAAGCCTAATTGATGCTATCAAAGAATTACATCCCGAACACGTTTTTTCAATTCCCGAAGAAAAAAGCAAAGCCTGTGCAGCGTTTTTAAATTCGTTTCTTGCAGAGGAAGGACAAATCTTTACAACCAATTATGATTTGCTTTTGTATTGGGTGCTAATGCGAAATGAAATTGAAAATGCAATTGATGGTTTTGGCAGAGATGCAGAAGAAAGTGACGAATGGATTCCTGAAGATGAAAGACAATATTCTGAACTTCGTTGGGGAAAATACAAAAGCACCCAAACGGTTCACTACTTGCACGGGGCATTGCAATTATTTGATACAGGCGTAGAAGTTATAAAAGAAGAATATACAAGCGAACATTTTTTGTTGGAGAACATTAAAGCCCGAATGGAGAAAAAGGAATATCCGATTTTCGTAACGGCAGGAAATGATTATGAAAAACATTCGCATATAGTGCACAACAAGTATTTAGCTAATTGTTACGAAAGCCTTTCTTCAATTGGCGGTTCACTTATTTGTTATGGTTTTGGTTTCGGAAATTATGACGAACACATTATTGCAGCAATCAACAAAGCAGCAAAGAAACGAAAAGATGAAAACGATAAATGGCTTCCATTCCTTGCAAGTGTTTACATCGGTGTTTATTCAGAAGCTGACTTGAAACACATAAAATCAATAGAAAAGAAATTTAAAGTTCCCGTTCGTGTGTTCGATGCAAAAACGGTGAATGTTTGGAGCATATAAAATGAGATGGACAACGAAAAAAAAGCCATAGAGAATTATATCACTTCTTTGCAAGAATTGCACACATTAGGCATCTTGAAAAGCAAACACGATTTCACAAGTCAAATCGGTGAATGGCTTGTTGAAACAATTTACGATGGAAAGAGAGCAGTTAGCAGTATTCAGAAAGGCTGGGATATAGATGTAAATGGTTATCACATTCAGGTGAAAGCACACGCCAAATCAGAAGGAAATAATAATCGCTGGTCGGCAGTTGACAGAAACGAAACCGAAAAAATTGATGAATTAATTATCATAGAATTTACGCCTTATTACAAAATTCTTAAGTTTTACAAAGTGCCTTGGACAGAAGCAATCAAGCACATAAAATCAAGAAATATAAAATCACCTAGGTTTGAACTTTCTTGGAGCAACATTGAAACATTTAATGTTAATCTTGACGATTTACCAAAACAAAATGTAATATCAATTTTCAGATAAGATGAACGAAATATTTATCATAGCTGGTGATTACTTAAAGGGCAAATCTGTTTATCCTGCGTTCCGCAGAATGCTGAATTTGCTATTTAATATCAGCATTGCTTCGTTCATTTATGAAAAGTGTTACGGCAATTACACTTGGCTTAATTACAATGACTACAAAGGTATTTTAGACTTTTTTATCAAGGGAAAATTCTTTATTCCATTCAGTATTTTCCTTGTGGTTTATGGCACTACTCAATTTCTATCAATAGCATTTTTCAGTGCGTTAAACCACTTCAAGACAATTAAAATAACCAGAGAAATATTACAATATCAATTCAAAAAAGAAACTGTAAACTAATAGTAGGATTAATTAATTAAACTGTAAACTTTTTTTAGGACGAGTCAAAGTGCTCAATTCAAGCTTTGTGCATCTAATGAAGTTTAATGCTCAAAATCCCCGCCATCGCAAAGCTGCAAACCGTTATGCGTCATGCTTGACGACATCGGAACTTCAAACTTGACTGCAAGTAGATAACTTTGATAAACAAAAATAAAACAAGACGGAGACGCTGAAAACCGAATAGAGTAAGCATAAACAAAAAATAAATAAATAAAATGGAAAATTAATTCAAAATAATTATATAAGTTTGATGGGCGAAAGATTTGTAAATAAGATAATAAGAATACAAACATAAAAAGCAAGTTGAGAGGAGTTTAGAAAACAAGAAAACTAAACTCAACCTAACCCCTAAAATAAAAGTGTAAAAAAAAGATATTTTGAAATTCAAAAACAAAACTTAATTTTCAAAAATGAACAAAAGAAATTTAGCACAGCACAGCACAGCACAGCACAACACAGCACAAACAAGAGTTGTAGAAAAAATTGTAATAACTTCAATCAAAAAAGATTAATAGCAATTTTTTGTATTATGGTTATTTCATCAATTTCACTATTTAATTACCAAAAAACTTTTGCACAGACTTTAACTTGCAATCCACCATGTAACGGAGCTTGGTTTTATGTACCACCAATAGGATCACCACCAAATGAAGTACCTATATTTTCATTAGGAGGAATTTTTAACCCAAATAGCACTTGCAAGCTACAATACAGATTTAGATATAGAACTTGTGAAGATGGAAGTACTCAAATAGAAATCGTTGGAGGTTTTAATTTGATAGGATCATGTAATTGGGTAAGAGCATTATTAAATCCAATATCTAATAGTAGTTATACCAACCCATCAATAGCATGGGATTTATATAATCAATTATTATTAAACGCAGGAACACAATTGTTTCCTAGAGTAACCAATTCATATATAATTAGAAGATGTACCAAGTTTTGTATTTATGATTTTAGTAATCCACCAGTTTCAGAAAATGGAGGAAATCCCTATTGTGCAATATTACCAGTACAATGTATGAATAACTATACATGTTGTATAACACAAATAGAATGTTATGATGGACAGCCAGTTCTATGGTCATATTATGTAGGAATACCAGGTTGTAATAATACTCCCCCAACAAACTGTCAAGTTTTAAATGGAGTTACTCCAACAAACACATCAGACTGCACAAATCCTTGTGATTATGGTGGCTTAGAATACAATAAAGACAAAAGAGATGAAACCTTAACAAATAGCAAATAATTGTGAAAACTACATTAATTATAATTATTCTAATAACAATAACCTCTTTGCCTTGTATTGGGCAAAGGGGTAATATATTGTGGGAGAAAAGAATGTATGATACAAATACAGATGGAACAATTCAAAGAACTTCAATAAACAATTTTTACATTACTAAAAAGAATGAATTATTTGTTGCTGAAGATAGGATAGCATTAGGAATGAACCTTTACAAAATGGATTTCAATGGAAATATAAATTGGAAATCTAATATATCCCTACCAGATAATCAAACACTTTATGCAAGCCCAAATTATATTTATGAGAGACAAAACGATCCAAATAGAATTCACATTGGTTCTCAATTATCTGAGTTAGGAGATAAAATCCCATTTTTAATAGGGCCAATAAACCAAATAAGTTATAACAGGAATACAGGAAAAATAGAGAGTGGATTGAAAGATAGGAAAGATATGTTTAGCCCTGGAAATTTCACAACACATACTTTTTCAAAACAGGATGAGTTTGTAATGTGTACAAGAAGGAATATCTTTCCTAAAGATGACACAACAACACATAAACTATTTTTCTACAAAGCAGATACAAATGGTAAGTTGATTTATACAGGTAAATTTTATGACGGACTACCAAATGAATTAAAGTATATACCAATCAAAATCACACAATTAAAAGATGATGGCTTTGTAATAATAGCAAATTCAGTACATGATGATTTGAGGCTCTTTAGAATTGGTTTAGTAGTGAGGTTAGATAAAGATATGAAAATCATGTGGAGTAAACAAATCACGCCGTTTACAAGATCCATTTATAGTATTGAAGAATTAAGTTCAGGAAGTTTCTTAGTTGTTGGATCACGGTTTGGTGAAATAGTACAAAACAGATTAATGTTAGTAATAACAAAGTTAGATAAAGATGGATATCAAATAGAACCTGTTCGATACCTTTCTTATTTGAGCGATGCAGTTATAGGAGCAAAGACGCAGCTATTACCAAATGATGGCTTGGTAGTAGTAGGAAAAGCAGCAGATGTTGATTCACTAGGATATTATAACCCATACTCAGAAAGAATGATACTTTTTGAAACAGACTCTACAGGATTTGTACAAAATTTTTTCAAATGGAAAATAGATACATTACCACAAAGTTTACAAGCAGTAATAAGAGTAGGAGAAGGGGATTATATTGTAGGTGGAAGATATGACACAGACCCAGATGCGGTGTTCTATTCATATATGGCAAGAATAAATACAAGTACAAAAGGAGTAACAAATGCAGAAAAAGAATCTCAAATAAAATTTACAATTACAAATGAAAATGCAAGCATAACATATAGTAATCTGAAAGGAAAAACAGAAATTGAATTGTGGAATAATTTAGGACAGAAAATAAAAACAATATTATCAATGAATGAGAATTTCGGACCACATATAAAGAATTTTAGAGTAGGAGAATTAAGTAATGGAGTATATTATTTACATATAAAATTGGGTGATAAAATAGAGGTTAAGAAATTTATTATACAGCGATAAAAAAGAAGAAGATATATATTCAAAACTCTCTGCAAGCCAGTATATAAGAGGTTTACAGGGAGTTTTTATTTATAATTTAAAAAGAAATATTCTATTTTAAAATAAAATATTTGTGAAAATATTGATGAAGAATTTTATTATGCTTCAGTTATTATAGAATATAAAAGTTTCTAAATTACCTATTTTGAAAAACTCATTAAGCCTCTATTAATTTTAGATTTTAATTTACAAATTAATGCAGACAAATATTTTTGTTCATTTAAATTTTTAAATGAGTTTACTTCATTAGTTACAAAGCTTGTTGCATAATTATAATATTTTCTACTAAAAGTTCTTCTAAAATCAATATCTCTGTCAGTGCTATTTTCCCAAGGTAATTGAATTGAAATCAAGTCTTTAATTTCTTCATAAAATTTAGTCCCTTTAATTGGATATGCAACTGTAACAGTAAAGAAATCAGGGTTAGCATCTTTCAAATGCAATATTGTTTCAAGAATATCTTCTTCAGTTTCAGTAGGATAACCTAACATTATAAAAGTACCAGTCTCTAATCCTTTTAATTTTGCAAGTTTTATCATATCTCTAACATACTTTACATTTACTCTTCTGTCCATTGCATCAATAATTTTTTGAGATCCACTTTCAGAACCAATCCAAACTCTGTAAGCTCCAGATTCTTTTAAAACATTTAAAGTATTTTCATCCAAACAATCAGCCCTTGTAATACATTCATAAGGAGTAACAATTTTTCTTGAGTTAACTTCTTTTGAAAATTCCTCAACCCATTTTTTATTTATAGTAAATACATCATCAACGAACCATAAAGTATCAGGATTGTATTGCTCTTTCAAGTAAGAAATCTCATCAGCGATGATTTTAGGAGATCGCCTTCTGTAACTTTGTCCATAAACAGCAGTACTGCACCAATTGCAAGAGAATGGGCAACCTCTTTGCGAACTAATACTTATAGAACTTAACCCATGATTTTGTTTCCAAATAGTATTATATTTATTAATATCAATTAGATCCCTAGCAGGGAATGGTAAAGTATCTATATCTTTTATTTTAGATCGCTCTAATGTTTTTACAACACTACCAGATTTGGACTTAAAAACTAACCCAGCAATTTCATTTGGTTCGTTATCATTTGTAGTTTGTAAGTGCTGAACAAGTTCTAACATTGTTTGCTCTCCTTCACCAATAACTATAAAATCTGCCCCATTTAAAATGTAATCAGAATAATTATTAGTTACATCTGGTCCTCCTAGAACAATGATTGAATCTAGATTTTCCTTAACAAATTTAATTAATTCTAATACATTGAATTTAGTCATGAGGTTTGTATAAATAGCTAAAACATCAGGACAATAAGAGGTCAAATAATTACGCAAATCTTGTTTGCTTGAAAAAGTAGTATCATAAACAAAGTTATCGAAACCTGCTAGTTTGAGATAGCTAGATAAACCTAAAATCCCTAAAGGTGGATAAGGTTTCATTACTTTTTGTTCTTTAATATCTGAGCTTAAAAAGTATCCGTGAGTAAAAAGTATTTTCAATTATTTTTCAAATATTTAATATGCTTATCTTAGTAGCAAAATTAGTTTAAATAAAATTAAAAAATGGATAACTGGCAAGATTTTTATTACTCATTATTTGGATATACTGCAAAACTGGCACATATATTTGGAGCATTCATTTGGATTGGAGGAGTATTGTTTATGGCAGGAATAGCAACTCCAATTGTTAAATATTATCAGGATGTAAATCACTACGATATAAAAGTTATTGAAATTATTTCTAAACTTGAACGCAGACTTATTGGGTTTAATTGGATGGCTTATTTTGCAATGTTATTTGGAGGAGTAGTACTTACTTTACATAATAAATCATTTAGTTTGTTTACATTTAATTCGCTATATAGCTGGTTATTACATGGTAAAATATTTTTGTTTACAATTATTGGAATTGTAAATTATTTAATGAGCATTTCATATAAAGAACTAAAAACAGCAAGAGTAGAAAAAGAAGTAGATGAGGATTTATCTCCTTACGAAATAACAGAATGGAGAGTAGTTATACTTAGGAGAATAAATGTTTATTTATGTTTTTCTATTATTTTAATATTGGCTTTTTTGTGAAACAATACAAAATGTTTCACGAAATAAGTTATATTTACATTTTAGGATATATCTAAAAAATTCAAATAAACTTAAAAAGAATTTTAATATTTTAATTTGTAAAATCAATTAGTTAATATTTATTTTTTTCTATCAGTTAACGTTTGTTTCAACTTAAAATTTATACTAAATAATTAAGAAATATATATGGGTAAAATAATAGCATTGGCAAATCAAAAAGGGGGTGTTGGTAAAACTACATCAGCCATTAATTTGGCTGCTTCTTTAGCTACTGCTGAACAACCAACTCTATTGCTTGATGTTGACCCTCAGGGGAATGCTTCAAGCGGTTTTGGTATTGATGCTCATAAATTAGATAAAACTATCTATGAAGTACTAGTTGAAGATTTACCTTTAAATGAGGCTATTATGAGAACTGAATTAGGTTATTTAGATATCATTCCTTCAAATATGAATTTATATGGAGCAGAACCTGAATTAAAAGAAAGGGGGAATAGAGTTTTCGTTTTATCAAAAGCACTTGAGCAAGCTAAGAAAAAATACTCATATATTATTTTGGATTGTCCTCCAAATTTAGGATTTTTAACTTTAAATGCATTGATAGCTTCAGATTCTGTTATAATACCTGTTCAATGTGAATATTACGCACTTGAAGGGTTAAGAAGATTGCTTAAAACAATTTTTGATATTCAGCAAAGTGCTAATAAAAAGCTTCAACTTGAAGGTATTTTGTTAACTATGCATGACTCAAGATTAAAATTATCAAATTTAGTTATATCAGAGGTAAGGCGTTATTTAGGTAATAAAGTTTTTGATACAGTTATATCTAGAAACGTAAAATTAAGTGAAGCACCAAGCCACGGCAAACCAGTTATATTATATGATGCATTATCTATTGGTACTAAAAATTATTTAGATTTAGCTAGTGAAATAATGAGAAATGCCGAACTTGCTATTGAAAAATCAACGTTAGAGGAAAATGTTGTATCAATTGAGAATTTACCTGAATCTGTTACTTCTTTGTTGATTGATAAAAAAGAAAATTCTTAAAATTTGTTAGTTTGAATTTCAAATTATTACAGAAAATACAAATTACCTAATTTATAAAATTCAATAAATTGTTGTTTAAGAATAATTGATTTAGATACTTATTAAAATTGACTTCCAAAAAATAGAATATATATATTTATGTCAAAGAATAAAACTCCATTAGGTAGAGGGCTTGGCGCATTGCTCGCTGACTTAACAACAGATATAAGAGAATCAAAAACCAACTTATCTGATGATGATGGAAAATCAGTTGGTGTTATTTGTAAAATAGATATAGCACAAGTTAGACAAAATCCATTTCAACCTAGAATTGATTTTAATAAACAAGCACTCGATGAACTAAAGAATTCTATTGAAGAAAATGGTGTCATTCAACCAATCACTGTAAGGCGTGTACCTGGAGGTTTTGAATTAATCTCAGGTGAAAGAAGAGTGCGTGCTTCAATTGAAGCAAACATGACTTTAATTCCAGCATATATTATTAATGTTGAAAGCGATCGTGAAATGATGGAATTGGCTCTCATTGAAAATGTTCAAAGAGAAAATCTTAACCCAATAGAAATTGCAATTGGTTATCAAAGGCTAATTAAAGAATGCGATTTAACACAAGAGGAATTAGGAAGAAAAATTTCAAAGGATCGTTCTACTGTAACAAACACTTTAAGATTGCTAAAACTACCTAATGAAATTCAAGAATCTGTTAGGCATGGAGAAATTACTATGGGTCACGCTAGAGCATTGTTAACATTACAAGAAGTAGAGTTGCAGCTTGAGGTTTGGCAGAGAGTTGTAGAAGGCACATTATCGGTTAGGAAAACTGAAGATTTAGTTAGGCAAGCAGCTACAGCAGGAAAAGCAAAATTAAAGCAATTGTTAAATAACAATGTAAATGCCACTGAAATTAACAACGAACTAGAGTTAACATTAACTGAGATTTCAGGAAGATTAAGGCAGGTATTAGGTACTCAAGTAAAAATTAAATCAAATAATTCTGGCTCTGGTTCGGTAGTCATTGATTATTACTCAAGTGTAGATTTAGAAAGATTGCTAGAACTGTTTGCCGTTTTAGAAAAAAAACAGATTTAATCAACATTTGAATTTAATAGATGCTAATATCAATATTTAAAATTTATTCCTAAAATTTAATTGCTAATAATTAATCAATATTTTCGGCTACATATCGATTCTTTTTTGTGTTTATAGTTTATCTCACTTGATTTTATCATTTTACTTCATAATAATTTATATTGAACCAAAACCAATTTTTGAATATATGATTTCAGGAATTTCAGATTTAAAGTTAATAGAACATGAGCCAGCAAATGTAAGAATGAAAAAAGTTGCTACCATATTTATAAGTATTGTTAAGAAAGATTTTGATTTAACATTAGACATGACTTATAATAGTATCAATTTATTAGATGAGGTAATTTCAAATGAATGGGGTTATACAACAAAGCCAATACCAAATGAAGTTATCTTAGGCTTTGGAGCTTATTTAGGAGAGATTATAAAAAACCAATCTAAAGGCAGATGGGTTAGTGGTTTTTCAGATGAAAATCCTGCAACTATATTTTATCTTCCTAAAAATGAGCAATCCGATTCAATTAGTATATCACCATTTCTAATAATAAGAGATAAATTTAACAACCATTTGAAGTATTCAATTACTACAGCTTTTGATGTTGTTATGAAAATATTAGAAGAGAATAAACAAAGATGAGTAATTATGTTGCCACTGGTGAAACCACTCTAAGAGTTAGGTTTACTGAATGCGATTCTATGCAAGTTGTTCATCATTCCCAATATATAAGATACTTTGAAATAGGAAGAACCGAGATAATGAGAGCCAAAGGTCTGCCTTATTCTGTAATTGAAAAGGAAGGTTTTTTTATTATTGTACTTTCAGTTGAATGTAGTTATTTAAAGCCAGCAAGATATGATGATGTATTAACTTTAAAAGCTAAGCTGCGTAAATTAACAGGTGTTAGATTGTACTTTGATTATGAAATTTTAAATGAGAAGAATGAACTTCTTGTTACTGGTACTACTTGCCACGCTTTTGCTGATTCTTCAAATTTCAAACCAGTAAAGCCACCGAAAGATTTTATTGAAATTGTTTGTAGTAGTTAAAAATGCTATTTAAAACATTTAAAAAAAATTGGATTCAAAACGTTAGGTAAATTTTAATATTATTTTTTATGATAAATTGTTTTAGATATGATTAATCAAAAAATAAAAATTGCTTTATTGGGTTACGGAGCTATGGGTCGTGAAATTGAAAAAATTTCTGAAGCTAATGGTGCTGTAATTACAGACATTTTCGATATTGATTCTCCCATTTCTGAAACTGGAAATTATAACTTTGATGTTGCAATTGACTTCACACATCCAGGTGCAGTATTAGAAAATATTCAAAAGCTAACTAAGTTAAATAAACCTATGGTTATTGGAACTACTGGTTGGTACGAAAATTTGAGTGAAGTTGAGAAATTAATACAAGAAAAAAATGGTAAGTTGATTTATGCAAGTAATTTTTCAGTTGGTGTGCAGTTATTATTTAAAATTATCAGAAATGCTTCAGCTTTGTTTAATAATCAAGAGATGTATGATATTGCAATAAATGAAATTCATCATGTAAGAAAAGTTGATTCTCCAAGTGGAACTGCAATCTCTTTAGCAAATATAGTACTCGATGAAGTAAATAGAAAAAGTGAAACATTGTACGAAACATCACATCAAAAAATTGACAGCAATCAGCTTCATGTAACTAGCAGCAGATTAGGGGATACTCCTGGCACTCATACTGTTTCTTATGATTGTTCAGCTGATACTATTGAAATTACTCATAGAGCAAGAAATAGATCTGGTTTTGCTATAGGTTCTATTATTGCTTCTAAATGGATATTGAATCAAGGAAAGAGTGGAGTTTATTTATTTGATGATATCCTTTAGTAATTTTATTTATGGTAGTTTTGGCTCAACTAATAATACTTCTTCCTTATCTATAATAACAGATCCAATTGCTGAACCTTTTGGTTTTCGAACATATTTTTTTAAAGTATATGCAACTGAAACCATTTTTGAATTTTTTGCTCCAGAAAAATAAGCAGCTATACTTGCTGCAGTTTTAATTAATTCTTTAGTAGGTTTCTCTTTTAAATTATCCCATTTTAATATTACATGCGAACCAGAACTCCCCCTTGCATGAAACCAATAATCATTTTGTCTTGCAAATTTTGTAGTTAATTCATCGTTATTTGTAGCGTTTTTTCCAGCGTAAATTTCGTACTTTTCATTTACAATAAATTTCCTAAATCTTTCTGGAGCACCTGCAATATGAGCCTCTCCAACTGGACGAAATGATTTTGAATTATCTTTTTTTATAGACTCCAATTCTTTTATTGTTTTACTATTTTTAACTTTAAACTCTAATCTCATTAATATATCTCTTCGTTTTTTTGTACTCACTAAATCAAGTTCATTTTTTACAATTGCCAATTTTGAATTTTTAGATTTCCTAAAGTAACGTTCTGCATTTTCAACAGCAGTTAAATTCTCATCTAAAAATATCTCAAATTGTTGATCATAAAAATTTGTAACTTCAATTTTTTTCGCCCCTTTTTCTATCCTAAATATATTTGCTATTATTAACTTCCCAATTTCATCTGATTCAAAAGCTTTCTTTTCGAGTTCTTCTATTTTAATTTTTTTCTTTAGTGTTGCTTGTAATTTTTCAATATCATCAGTTACTTTATTAAGCATCTGTTTCCTTAATAATTCAAACGATGAGTTTACTCCTGTAATAGCTCTATAAGTCCGTATTGCTTTATTTAAGTTATCAAAACTTTCAACTTTCACAGATTTTTCTTCTAACGAAAGAAACTTTGTTGGTACAAAAATCACTTCATTTTGAGTATAATAAATATAAAACAAATTACTTAATTCACATTCAGAATAAACAATATCTATGTGGTTCAATAATAAATCTAGTACAGATTTATCGATATTTTTTAAAATAAAATTTGGGTCTAAATTAGATCTAAATAGCGACTCAAGTGCTATTCTACGCCCTATTTGTGGCATTAATTGAACAATTGTTTTTAAAGCATTTTCATCACTCAATAAAATATTCTTGTATAGATTTGAAAATGAAGTTACTTCTTCTTGTAGCTCTCCAAACAAAATATCATCAAAATTATTATCAAATTTTTGGAAAGATTCTTGAATTAAATTATTGTTTGTGAAAATAACATTTCCATTGCCTGAACCAAAGAATATTATTGAAATACATTTATTGTTTGACAACATTAAATTTACAACTCTTTCTGAATGATGTATATTTATATCTACAATTTTTTCACCTAAAGCATCATTGAAAAAATCAATAGTATTTTTTTTTGCCCGATTGAATTCATTAAGAATTATAGTATATCCAATTTGCAAGTCAATTGAAGTTTCAACAAAAATTGATTCAATCCCTTTAAGAAATCGCATTACAATTCTGTTCTTATCTTGGGAAAAACATTCTGCTAAAGTAGTATTAACAATAACTTTTCTTAATAGTTCAATCTCTTTTTCTAAAAGAATTCTGTGCCTAATCACAATAGTATAAAAATAATAATTATAAAATAATTTGCAAATTTAATCAATCATAAATTGTTGAAAATTTTTACTTGTTTGTTTGATGTTAATTTTGCAAATCAAAAATAAATCAATACAAATGGAAATTAATTCTGAAACAGTAATTGTGATTACTGGTGCAAGCTCTGGAATTGGGAGAGCTATTGCGTTGGCTTTAGCAAATTATAAAGCTAAAATTGTAATTCTAGCTAGAAGAAAAAATTTGATAGATGAGTTATCAAAAGAAATTAGAATTAAAGGAGCTGAAGTTTATGGGATTGAATGTGACGTAACATTAAAAAATGAAACAGAATCAACAATAGATAAAATCATTGAAAAGTATGGTAAAATAGATGTATTAATAAACAATGCTGGTAGAGGTCATTTTGGATATATTGAAGACACAACAGAAGAGCAAATTGATAATATATTTAAAGTTAATGTCTTTTCACTTTGGTATACAACAGCAAAAACTCTTCAATACATGAGACCTAATAACTCAGGGCATATAATTAATATTTCATCTATTGCAGGTAAAATTGGTTTTCCATCAAATGCAGCTTATGTATCTGCTAAGCACGCAGTTGTAGGCTTTAACAGAGCGCTAAGGTGTGAGTTAGTTGGTACAAATATTAATGCAACAGTTGTAATGCCAGCTGGAGTACTAACTGATTGGGCTGTAAATACCGAAGGTGGAAGTATGATTGAATTATTTGAATATGAATCTAAAAGAGGGTCAGAAATTGCGAAAGCTGAAGGAATTATTCAACCTAAAATTCCTTTGTTAAGACCTGAAGAAATAGCAAGTAAAATAATTGAATGTATAAAAAACCCAACTCCAGAACTGTATACACACGAAGGAACCCAACAATTAGCTATAAATTATGAACAAGATATTGTATCTGTTGAAAAAACATTAATTCCTTCTTGGATTGCAAATAGAGAAGGTTATTTGAAAATTAAATCATAAAAATGTATTTTACAAACGAAAAGCAATTAAAACTGTATAAATCACTTTTATTGCCAAGATTGATTGAAGAAAAAATGATGATTCTTCTTCGACAAGGGAAAATTAGTAAATGGTTTTCTGGAATTGGACAAGAAGCAATTTCAGTTGGAGCAACAGAGGCTTTGCAAAAAACAGATTTCATTTTACCACTACATAGGAACCTTGGAGTTTTTACTTCTAGGGGAGTTCCTCTTGATAAGCTTTTCCTTCAATGGCAAGGTAAAAAAGAAGGCTTTACAAAAGGGAGAGATAGATCATTTCATTTTGGATCGTTGGAACATAGAATAATTGGCATGATCTCACATCTTGGAGCAATGCTTGGTGTTGCAGATGGGCTAGCCTTAGCGAGTAATCTTTTAAAAGAAAAAAATAATAAATTATCTGATTTAGAGTTAGATGGATTACTTAAGAATGAAGGAAATTCAATTTCACTTGTATTTAGTGGTGATGGAGGTGCAAGTGAAGGTGATTTTCATGAAGCAATTAACACAGCTGCAGTTTGGGATTTACCAGTGATTTTTTTAATTGAAAATAATGGCTATGGATTATCAACTCCTTCAAGTGAACAGTTTAGATGCAAACAATTTATTGACAAAGCAATTGGTTATGGTATTGAAGGTGTTCAAGTTGATGGTAATAATATCTTAGAGGTTTATTCTACAGTTTCAAAAATTGCATCAAAAATGCGAGTTAATAGAAAACCTGTAATTCTAGAAGCAGTGACTTTTAGAATGAGAGGTCATGAAGAAGCTTCAGGTAATAAATATGTTCCTCGTGAGTTGATTATAGAATGGGAAAAAAAAGATCCAATTAAAAATTTTGAAAATAAATTATTTTATTCTGGAATTCTAAATGAATCATCAAAAATTCAAATAAGAAATAATATTAAAAGTAAGATTGATGAAGCAGTATATATTATGCTTACAGATTTACCATTTATTTCCAACGAACAAGAAGAAATTAATGATGTTTATTCTGTGAAAAAAAGAAAATTCTCAATACCCAAAAATGATAATTTAATTGAAAATGAAATTAGATTTGTTGATGCAATTTCTGAAGGATTAACAGAATCTTTAAATCAAAATGAGAAATTAATTGTGATGGGGCAAGACATAGCGGAATATGGTGGAGCATTTAAAGTTACAGATGGATTATTGAATACTTTTGGAAAAGCAAGGATTAGAAATACTCCTCTTTGTGAATCAGCTATAATTGGAGCTGGTCTTGGTCTTGCTTTAAGAGGATTTAATTCTGTAATTGAGATGCAATTCGCAGATTTTGTTTCATGTGGATTTAACCAGATTGTTAATAACCTTGCTAAAACCCATTACAGATGGGGTGAGTCGGTTAATGTTACTTTAAGAATGCCTACAGGTGCTGGAGTTGGAGCAGGACCATTCCACTCTCAAAGCAATGAAGCTTGGTTTACTCATGTTGCTGGATTAAAAGTTGTTTACCCATCTACTCCATACAATGCTAAAGGTTTGTTGATAAGCTCTATTGAAGACCCTAATCCAGTCTTGTATTTTGAACATAAGCATTTGTATAGGCTCATTAAAGGGATTGTGCCAAATGGATATTATACTATTCCAATTGGAGAAGCTAGAGTTGTTCAAAATGGAAATGATGCCACAATTGTTACTTATGGTTGGGGAGTTCATTGGGCAATAGAAGTGGCAAACCAACTTAAAGATATTTACAGTATTGAGGTGATTGATTTGCAAACTTTATTACCTTTAGACAAACAGACAATTTATGATTCAATAAGAAAAACTTCCAAATGTTTAGTACTTCATGAAGATACTTTAACTGGTGGTTATGGAGGAGAAATTTCTGCTTTGATAAGTGAATTCTGCTTTAATTTTCTTGATGCACCCGTAATGAGACTATGTTCTATGGATACTCCTGTTCCATTTAACCCAATTTTGGAAGCTGATTATTTACCTTGTTCAAAACTTAAGAAAAAGATTTTGGAGTTATTGGAATGGTAAAATCAATTGGGGTTTTTATTATAATATTAGAAAATTTAATTTTAAGTGATTCACAAATATTTAAAATTAATTTTTAGGAATAATAGATTAGATTTATAACAATTAATAAAAGATTCTAAAATAATTGTAACTTTTAGCTAAATAATATGAGACTTATTATTGAATTTCCATTTAGAATTTTGTATTATAATATTTTGTTTAAGTACTAATTTTAAGTTATAACTAAAGTAATAAAAATAATATTTTGACGTTAAATTTCAATTGAATTTAGATTCAACAATTATAATTTAACTGGTTTGAAATTTCTAATTAGTTGAATAGCAGTAAAATTATATTTGATCCTATGGAAATTGCTTTACATAATGCTTATCAAGAGAATGTTGAAATTGATTTAAGGCACAGTTATAATCTTATACATGAATATCCATTAGGTGGAAAGCCACCAATGATGACTCATATTTTTAGAGATAATATAATAAATACGATAATAGCAGCAAAAGGTTCACCTGAAGCAATTATAAATGTCTCAAACTTTTCTGTTTTTGAAAAAGAACAGATTAATATAATTTTAAAGACTTTAACAAAAGATGGGCATAGAGTTTTAGGAGTTGCATAATCTTTTTTTATTGGAGATAATTCCCCTAAGAATCAACAAGATTTATCATTTATATTTAAAGGAATTGTTGCATTTTATGACCCACCTAAAAAGAATATAAGCATGGTTTGAGACCATTTTTATCAAGCAGGAATTAAAGTAAAAATAATAACTGGTGATAATTATGAAACTACAAAAGCTATTGCCCAAGAGATTAACTTTATTGGTTATGACGATAGTATTTCCGGTGAAGAATTAATGAAGTTGAATGAATATGATTTGAGAAAATGTGTATTGGAAACTAATATTTTTACTAGAATGTTCCCAGATGCAAAACTTAAGATCATCAATTCTTTGAAATTTCAAAACCAAATTGATGCTATGACTGGTGATTGAGTGAATGATGGTCCTGCTTTAAAAGCTGCTCACAAATAGGTATTGCAATGGGTAAAAAAGGTACAGAGATACCCAAACAAGCAGCTTCTTTGATTTTATTGGAAGATGATTTATCTAAAATGTTAGACTCTATAGCAATAGGAAGGCGAATTTATACAAATCTAAAAAAGGCTATTCATTATATTATTTCTATACATATTCCTATTGTACTTACAGTTATTATTCCATTAGCTTTAAATTGGAAATACCCAAATATTTTATCTCCAATTCATATAATATTCCTAGAATTAATAATGGGTCCTACTTGTTTCATAATTTTTGAAAATGAACCAATTGAAAAAACCACAATGCTCTTACCTCCTCGACAGTTAACTAACTCTTTGTTTAATAAAATGGAAATATTTACAAGCATAATACAAGGTTTAGTTATAACAATTGGAATCCTATTAGTTTACCAATATTCAATTTACAAAGCTTTTGATGAAGCTTATATTCGTACAATGATTTTCATAGTTATTATTACTTCAAATGTGTTTTTAACTTTAGTAAATCGCTCAAATTATTATTCAATACTAACAACTTTGTTCTATAAAAATAACATGATTCCTTTTATCATTAGTTTAAGTGTTTTTATAACTGGACTATTAATTTACATACCTACTTTAACCACTTTTTTTGAATTCAAATCACTTGAAATAGAGCATTTATTAATTAGTATTGTAATAGGTTTTATTTCAGTTATTTGATTTGAATTTGAAAAATGGTTATTAGATATAAAAATTAAAATAATTAGATTTTTAATTATTAATAAGTCTTGTAAATTTTAAACATTTAGGAATTTATAGTTAATTTTTGAAGTAAAAGCAAAATTTAAATTCTCTAATTATATTGAAAATACAAACAACTAATTACAATGCTTCATTTATTGAAATATCTGAAGATTGTCCAGCTATAAGTGGTGAAATATCACCATAAAAAGTTAAAATAAAGAGTACTGCAAATTTGCAATTTGATCTTATTAACTATAGCCGTTATGAGTTTACTTCCGATGATGTTTTGTTTCAAGTTTTTTCTATCAAAAATGAAATAAATAAAAGTGATTTAAAGAAAGCTAGACTTGAATTTTTTCAAAAGGTCAGCCTTGCTTAAGAACTTCACCTTTAACTAAAAAATATGGTTGGGGGATTCATTTTGATAAAAATTCTAAAATTGCAATTTATGGATGCGAGACTTTAGAATACAAAATTCTTTCGTTAGATGATTCATTAAAACATTTTAAAGCTATGAAATCAAAAAAAGTATTTATTTATAATTTTACAAATAGAGTTATGTGAAATTAAGAATGTATGTTTTAAATTTACTTAATTGTCACTATTCATTCTTAACTTTCTGATTACCATTAACATCATTTAATTATTTTAAAAATGTGTAAATTCATTTCAATTTCGATAATTCTTTTCTTGTATTATTCCAACATATTTGCAAGTAATTATTTTGTTTCAGCTGATGCAACAGGTGCTGGAAATGGTAGCATTAGTAATCCATGGAAACTTCAACAAGCTTTAAATTCTCCGCTTTCTATTACTAACCCTGTGGATACTGTATGGGTTTGGTTAAAAGGTGGAACTTACACCGACACTTTAGATGCTCAAAATTCATTTACTTGTTTAACAAATGGAAAAGTTAATGCCCCAATTATTTTTAGAAATTTAAACAATGAAAGAGTTACTATAGATGGGCAGTTAAGTTATACCATGTCTTTTGTGTTAGGTAATTGCAGTTATACTTGGATTTGGGGATTAGAATTCACTAATTCAAGCACAGCAGACCGAGATCATCCAACTATTGATAGGCTTGGAAATGTTTATTGTACTGCTGAAAATATAAAATTTATAAACTTGATTGTACATGATATGGGTAGTGGATTAGATTTATGGAAAACTTCTAAGAACTCTGAAAGTTATGGAAATATAATTTACAATATTGGTAATAATCTTGCAAATGGTGTTAATTGGGAGGGTCATGGACATGGGATGTATTTACAAAATGATACTATGGGTACTAAATACATTCACAATAACATTGTTTTTAATACATTTGGATATGGAATAAAAGTTTGGCAAACAACTACAACTGCAGCAATAGGTAATTTTGATATACAAAAAAATATAGTATTTAATGGTGGAACAACATCTGAAAATATGGGTGGTGTTGGTAATAATTATAGAACACATAATTTTTTTGTAGTTGCCAATGGTGCCAATAATCCAATTATAAATACAGTTATTAAGAATAATTATACTTATTCGGGAAATAATTCACCTAGACCACCAGTGAATGCTTTTGGTCTAAATTTTGGAGTTAAAAATTTTGTTCTAGATAGTAATTACTTCACTTGTCAAACTAGATTGGGTTACAACAATACTTCATTATTTGATGCATCAGTAAAAGGTAATAATTTCATTGCAGGTATTTTGCCAAGTTATGGATATTATTTGTGGGGCTTTGCTGAGACTGATTACCCTCAAAACAAATTTTTATCAACTCAACCATCAATTGGTTTAGAGTATTTTATTCTACCAAACAAATATGATTTAAAACGTTCTCATCTAGTAATCTATAATTGGGAAAGTGCTAATATTGTTCAAATTAATATTAAAAATTCTGGACTTAAAGCTGGAGATAAATATGAGCTAATTAATACAATGGATTACTTTAATGATGTTATTTCTGGTATAGTACCAAATGATGGAATTATAAATGTACCAATGACTGGGCATACTTTTTCTGCAGTTATTGGATCCAAGAAACCGTCTACATCACAATTTCCAATATTTGGTGCATTTGTTATTCGTAAAACACAAGTTGCAAGTACAATTAATGAAAATGAAAACGAAACAAAAAACGAAATAATTATTTCACCAAATCCATCATACAATATATTTAATTTGAAATTTTTATTAAAAAATTCATGCAATTACGATATGATAATCACTGATATGAATGGCAAGGAAACTACATTTCTAAAGGATAAATATTTAAGTAAAGGTAATAATGAGGTTCAAATTAGTATGAAAGATTATCAAGATGGAGTTTACTTTATAAATATTTGTGGTAAATTTAATTCTATAAAAAGTAAGCTAATATTTAAAAAATAAAAATCAAATTCAAATTCTAAACAAATTATTTCTCTATCATTTCACATTCTGAATATTTTATTAATTAAGTAAATTTTATTTGTTGTATTTTAAATCAAAAATTTTCATGATAAATAAGTTGAAATTAGTTAAAGTATTTATAGGTATAGTTTTTTTACTATTTATTGTAAATAATAATTGTTTATCGCAAACATCCGATTCAACTGTAAAGTTAACTTATAATGGATATATAGATGCTTATTATGCTTTCTTTTCTGATAGTGTTGGAGCAGGGAATTTCCAGAAATTCCCATTAATTTCATCTAGAAATGGTTTTGGTTTGAATATTGTTATGTTTTCAATACAACTTGAAGCAGAAAAAATAAGAGGTGCTGCATCAATCCATTATGGTGATATTGCAACAAGCGCATGGCCAAGTACATTCAACCCAATCATGTAGGCTCATGTTGGTGTTCGAATCTTCCCTAAATTATGGTTAGATGCTGGATTTTTCAAGGCACATTTAGGTACAGAAAGTATCCTTCCAAAAGAGAATTTTACCATCTCATCTGCAGTTGGTTCATTTTATGAGGCTTCAATTGAAAGTGGTTTCCGATTGAACTATAATCCAATACAAGAATTATCAATTAATTTTTATTTATTAAATGGTTATAATTTGTTTATTGATAACAATACTAAAAAGTCATTTGGATCTTTGGTGACATATAATTTTAATGACAATAGCATCATTAGTTACAGTAATTATATTGGAGATGATACTCCATCATCAGGTGATAGTATAAGTCATTTATTATTGCAACAGAATTTATACTTTAATTCACAAGTAGGAAATTTAAAATATCAAATTGGTTTTGATTATGCAATTAAGCAGAATTCAGATGTTTCTAACTTAAAGCAATCTGCAAGTATGATAAGTGGAATATTAGGTTTGAAATATATATTTAATGATAATTATTCTTTATATGGTCGTGGTGAATATTTTGAAGATCCAAATGGAATTTTGTCTGGAGTAATTATTGATAGTAAAAATAAATCTACTGGGTTTAAGCTTTTTGGATTAACTGCAGGAGTTGAATACAAGCCAACTGATAATTCTTATTTAAGAATAGAGGGTAGGCAGTTAATAATGGATAGTGATCAAAAAATTTTTAGAGTTAAAAATCCTCTTACAAATAGTCGTTTTGAAGTATTGAGTAATCTTGGAATCTCTTTCTAAAATAATAATCATTAATTAACCAACACAAAAAAACATGTTCGATACTGGAACTACCGGATTTATGTTATTAGCTACAAGTCTTGTAATGCTTATGACTCCAGGCTTAGCTTTCTTTTATGGAGGTCTCTCTGGCAAAAGAAACATATTGGGTATAATGATGCAGTGTTTTGTTTCAATGGGAATAACAACAATAATGTGGTATGCCTGTGGATATTCATTATGTTTTAGTGGTGATGCATTAGGAGGAGTTATAGGGAATTTAGATAAAGCATTTATGATGGGAGTAAATTTAAATTCAACTTTTTCGGGTAATACAAAGCTCCCTGAATTTGTTTTTATGGCATACCAAATGATGTTCGCAATAATTACCCCTGCTTTAATTACAGGTGCATTTGTTAATAGAGTTACATTCAAATCATATATCGTATTCTTAGTTCTTTGGCAATTGCTTGTTTATTATCCTTTTGCTCATATGGTTTGGGGGGGTGGATTATTGCAGCAATGGGGAGTTCTTGATTTTGCTGGTGGGATAGTGGTTCATGCTACAGCTGGTTTTGCTGCTTTGGCTTCAGTTATTTATGTTGGAAAAAGAAGGAATAAAGAATCTCCTCCAAATAGTATTCCGTTGATTGCAATAGGTACTGGCTTGTTATGGTTTGGTTGGTATGGGTTTAACGCTGGGAGTGCATTAGATGTAAATGCTGTTACTGGGTTAGCTTTTTTGAATACAGATATTGCTGCTTCATTTGCTGCAATCACATGGCTTATTATAGAATGGAAAGTTCAAAAAAAACCAAAGTTTGTAGGTCTGTTAACTGGCGCTGTTGCTGGATTAGCAACTATAACTCCAGCAGCAGGCTTTGTATCGCTAAATGGTGCAGTTCTAATAGGTATTTTATCAGGTATTGTATGTTATCTTGCAGTCCATTTAAAGAATAAAATGGGATGGGATGATGCTCTTGATGTTTGGGGTGTTCATGGTGTGGGTGGATGTTTGGGAACAATTTTGCTAGGAGTTTTAGCTTCTAAAGGTGTAAATGTTTCTGGCGCAGATGGTTTAATAAATGGTGGAACAACATTCTTTTTACATCAAGTAATTGCTGTTGTTGGTGCTTGTATTTATGCATTTGTTTTTACTTATGTTATGTTGAAATTAATTAACATTTTTATTCCAGTTAAAGTATCTCATGAAGCAGAGGATGAAGGCTTAGATACATCACTACATGGTGAAATTGCTTATGATTCAGGAGCTTTATAAAATTTATTGGATAACAAAAAGGAGTATTTATATAGTACTCCTTTTAATATTCTTATTCTAATATTTTGGCTCAACAAATTAGTTAATTAAATAAAATTATAAAATCAAGTTTGAATGTAAAAATTATTGGAATCATATCTATAGAATTTGTTGTTACTAATTAAAATATCTTACTAAACTTATTATTTAAACAATCTCAGATTCATGTTTTTGATAAGCATCCTTAAGTTTCAGAAAGTCTTCAACTTCTTGTGGATATTTCATTAGTCTGGCTTCAATCTCATCATAAGTTTCCATAACAATAATGTCTTTTCTAACTAGGCTGGCTAAAGGTAATCCATGCAAATATCCCCCCCAAAATTTTCTGATTTCTAAAATCCCATACTTGTCACCTTTAAACTCCAGATTATGCCTTAAATGTTCTAAAGATACTTTTATTCTTTCAAGTAATGTAGGTGGGGTATGAATTTCTCCAGTTTTAAGATAATGATGAGCTTCACGGAATATCCAAGGGTTTGTAATAGCAGCTCTTCCAATCATAACAGCATCGGCACCAACTTCAAATGCTCTTTTAACATCATAACAAGTTTTTACATCTCCATTAAGAATTACAGGAATAGAAATTACATTTTTAATTTGTTCAATGTATTCCCATGAAACTAAACCTTCATGCCCTTGATCTCGTGTTCTACAATGAATTGCTAGAGCCGCAATACCTGTTTGTTCAAGCATTTGAGCCACTTCTAGTATTCTTATTGAATTACGATCCCAACCTAACCTAGTTTTTACAGTGACTGGTAGTTTTGTAGAATTTACAACACACCGTACAATTTTATCCATTGCAGGCAAATCTCGTAATAATGCTGCCCCAGCATTTCTAGCAACAACATCTTTTACCCAACATCCACAATTTATATCAATAAAATCTGGTCTGGCATCCTCAGCCATTTGTGCAGCTTTTGACATAGCTTCATCACGTCCTCCAAAAATCTGTATTGCAATTGGTCTTTCATCTTCATAGACAGTTAGCTTATGAAGAGATCGTTTAGCATCACGAACTAATCCTTCACTTGAAATGAATTCCGTATATACAATATCTGCACCAAATTGTTTACATACTCTTCTGAATGGTGCATCTGTAACATCTTCCATTGGTGCTAGTAATAATCCATTCTGAACTTCTATATCTCCAATTTTCATTTTAGCCATAGTGCAAATCTAAATATTCAATGTTGTTTAAAAAAAATTAAATTTAAGGGTATTTAAATTTAAGTTAGTTTTAAATTTAAATGAACAAATAATAAATTACTACTTTATATTTGTTAATTCTTTATTGTTATTTACAAATTCTCCCCATGCTGATCTACCTTTTTTCAATTTAGTTTTTTTAACGGACATTTCAGGCTTGATAGTTTTATTTAACGAGTAATGATGGCAAATTGCAACAGCTAATGCATCTGTAGCATCTAATAAATCATTTTGCTTTTCCTTCAAATTTAAAATTTGTAATACCATATACTCAACTTGTTCTTTTGATGAAGCTCCACTTCCTGTTACAGTTAACTTAATACTTCTTGGTGAATATTCAGATACATGCAAATTTCCTAATGAAGCAGCTAACATTGAAACGCCTCTTGCATATCCAATCTTTAATGTTGATTGAACATTTTTATGGTAAAATGCAGATTCAATTGAACATAAATCTGGTTTACTTCTTTTAATAACTTTTTGTAATCTTAGAAACATTTCTTTAAGTCGAACATCAATTGGGAGTTTACCAGACATTTGAACTACACCACATTCAACTAATGAAAGTTTATCTCCTTCACAATTTATTACCCCATAACCCGTTACTAGAGTTCCTGGATCTATTCCTAAAATTCTCATTATGTTAATATTTTATAAAAACAAACATAACTTTATTCAACTTTATGAAAAATAGTCTTTTAAAATTTTCTTTTGTAATTCTGATTGTTGCTTCAACCTTTTTAATTCCTTCATGTGATTCAGCAAATGGGAATTCCAATAAAGTTATTGTTGATGTATCAAAAGACATTATTAAATCTACGAGTGATGATTTTCAAAAATATTGGTATCAAGGGAAAGCTGAGTTAAATAGATATGAACTTACACAAGCTAGATATGGTGAGCTTCGTCATGGTGATGCAGTTGCAATTTTTGTTACGGAAGATTTTCTTGTTGACAAAAAAATAAAATTAGAAAGTAATCCAGCAGGTCGTGAAAATACTTCAGTGTTAAAACTGAATTTACAAAAAACTTTTATAACTGGAATTTATCCCTATTCTTTAATGTCTTCAGTATTTATGCCAGTTGATAGAGTTAAATATCCAGATGTTTTAAAAACTGTTAGCTCCGGACAAGAATGGTGTGGTCAGATTTACACTCAAATGAATTTAACAAAAAATGGTTATCATTTAAATGAACATTCCTATTTTGAAAAAGAGGGGGATAGAGAAATTGATTTATCGAAAGCTATTGTTGAGGAGGCTTTATTTACTCTAATAAGAATTTCTCCACAAGAATTACCAATAGGAAAAATTAATATTATACCTTCTTCATTATCAAGAAGATTGAGACATGTGGAACCAAAAGTTCATGAAGCAAATGCTATACTTGAGAAAACTTCTGAGGGTATGAAATACAGTATAAATTATACAACAGATTCAAGGTCTTTGACAATAGACTTCCTACCTTCATTCCCCTATACAATTACAGGTTGGTCAGAAACATACATAGATGGGTTTGGTAGTTCGGCAAAAGAATTAACAACAACAGCAAGACTTACTCACACGTTTATGGATAATTACTGGAGTCATCATTCATTGGCTGATACGGTATTAAGATCTAAATTAGGGTTTAAATAATTTTAAAATAATTTGCTACCAATATTGAAACTTAAACAAAATTTTATTACTAAATATTGATCTCAAATTAAATAGGAATGTTTACTTAGTCAATCAAACTGAATACCCTAATTGCAATTGCTTCAATCTCAACTAAAGCATCTTTTGGGAGTCTTGCCACTTGAATAGTTGAGCGGGCTGGAGGATCTGAAGTAAAAAATTTAGCATAAATCTCATTTACTTGATTGAAGTCGTTTAGATCCTTTAAAAAAATTGTTGTTTTAACAACATGTTCCATTTCACAACCTGCGGCATTCAAAACATTCTTAAGGTTGGTCATTGCCATAATAGTTTGATCTGAAACATTCTCAGATAAAGTCCCATCGCTATATAAACCTAACTGACCTGAAGTATAAATAGTTTTTCCCCTTAATTGGCATAGAACAGCTTGAGAGTATGGTCCAATTGGTTCTGGGGCAGATTCTGTGTATATAATTTCTTTTTTCATAAATTAAATATTGAATTTAAATTTTAATAATGTTAAAGTAATTTGTAGAAATATTAAATCTAGTTTTCTGTATCAAAGGTTACTGATTAAGCAAATAATTTCACCATCATTTTGAACTACTTTAAAATGTCCAAATTCATTAATACCAATTCCAATACCTTGCAGCTTTTTCCCTAAGTAGTCTTTACTAATAACTTTTTGGTATAAGTAATTAATAGAATTAAACTCTTCAATTTCTTTACTAGATAAAATTTCTGAATTGTTGGATAACTTAATAACAAGCTCATTTGCAACCTCAGTAAAAATAGAATTTTTATCAATAATTTCATTAGAATAATCTTGAAGAAAAGCAGGGTTAATTTGATTATTAATTTGAGTCTTAAAATCAAATTTCATCAAATTCAGACCAACCCCTAAAGCCAAATGAATACTATTCTTATGAGTTTTGGCTTCACATAAAATTCCACATAATTTCCCATGATTTACAAACAAATCATTTGGCCATTTGAGCTTAATTTCCTCAGAGCAATATTTTTGTAAAACCGAAGTTAATGCTATTCCAGTTCTAATTGGAATTAGAGATGCATTTGAATGAGATGAAGGATAAATTACCACTGAAAACAATAAAGAATTTCCAATTTCACCATGCCAAAATCTACCAATTTGTCCTCTACCTTTTGTTTGATAATCTGCCAGAATAAAAGTAAATGGATTGCAATTATTTTCTGCAAATGAAAAGGCTAAATCTTGAGTAGATTCAACTTCAGTAAATTTAATAATTTCCAATATTAGTTCAATATTTTAATTGCTCAAAAATATCAAATAGAATCATTTCTAACTTTTAGAATGTGCTACTGCTTCTTCAATATTTTCTGCATTAGCTTCTTGACTTACAATAACAATCTCAGGCTTCATTGGAGCAAAAGCACCTTCTTCCATAAGTTCATCTATTTCTCTTAGTTTTGGCAAATCATTTACTGATTTCAAACCAAAAGTACGTAAGAAATCATCCGTTGTAGAATATAATAAAGCTCTACCAACCGACTCAGATCTCCCCGAAATAGCTAATAGATTTCTTTCCATTAAAGATACTATAACTTGGTCGCTGTTAACACCACGAATAATTTCAACTTCAGATTTAGATATTGGCTGCTTATAAGCAACAATTGATAAAGTTTCTAATGCTGCTGGAGAGAGCCTACGTTTAATTTTATCTTTTGATAATAGGGCAACATATTTCCCATATTCTTGAAGGGTCGCAAATTGAAAACCACCAGCAACTTCAACAATTCTAAAAACTCTGTTTGTTTCATTAAAAACAAAATTCAAAGAATTTATTACATCTCGAATCAAATCGTTATCAAGACCTTTTTTCTTTGAGCCTAAGCTAACTTCTTGAGACATAACTTCATCAAGACTAACATCTTGTGATGAATCTTCTATGTTTGTTTCAATTGTTAATCTGTCATCATCTCCAGTCAATAAAGAAATAATTTTTCGAGTTGATAATGGCTCTTCACTAGCAAATAATAGGGCTTCAAGGATTGGAGACAAAGTCTCTTTTGTATAATTACTCATATATAAAAAGAAGAAAAATTCTAAAATTAAAATTTAAAAAATTGAATAGTTAGCAATGAAAGACTAAAATTTAACAAAATTGAGAAAGAAAAAAAGAAAAAATAAACTCTGCGAATTTAAACATTAATGTAAGAATTAACTTAAATCAAATGTTGAATTTCACAGAGTTGTTTGCCAGTAAAGTAATAAAAAACAAAAATTAAAAACAAGATCAAATAATTATTAACATAAAATAAAATCCAAAGTCAATTTATTTTTGAATTCTTATATTTTGAAAAATCTGTTTTTTGTTTTCACATACTAATTTAATAATATAATTTCCTGATGGAAAATCATGTGAATCAAATTGGAATTCAGAAATACCTGAATTTAAAGATCCATTATGAATTGAAGCAACTTTTTCGCCTAATAAATTAATTAAATCTAGAGTTGCATCTTTTACAAAGTAAGGAACATCAATTGTAATTTTAGAATAATCAAAAATTAAATTTGGGGAAGCTGATAAAGAATACTTTCCACCTGTATTAATTTCAGACTCAATTGAGTTAGTGTTATCCTGAAGTTCAAGAGAAAACCAAGTAGTTTTTGTTTGATTCTGATCTATAGTAATTCTAAATTCATCACCAATTTTAGTAGCATAAAAAGGTTCAGATAACTTATTACCTTTTTCATTTAAAGGTAATACACGAATAGCTTTTACATTTGAATTAACTTTAACTGCTAATCTAGCTTTTACAACATCCATAATCATTGGTGCAACACCCCAACCTTTAGCCGAGTTAGTATCAACCCATTGCCATCCAGTTGGTTCACATCTAGATGAGATTGTAAGAAAGGATCTTCCAATTGTATCTAACTTTTGTTTTGGGTTTATACCAGTCCAAATAACTGTAGAAGTGGCATTTTGAGTTAACGTAGTGATATTCAAATTATCTGTAGTTGCACCTTCCGACCTTGAAAGTAATCCACTTGCACCTTGAACAAAAGGAGTATTTACAGTTAAAACTCCAACACCATACTCCCAATCAATTTCCCTAGTGTCAGTTATTGCATCACCAGCTGTTTGTGGAGGAAAACCAATATCATTTATTTGAGATGGATTTTGAGCATTGATTGAATCAATTACAATTCTGTTAACAGCCATTGTATACCCTGGAAAAGAACCAGGAATTGCGAAGTTCCCCCAATAATTTGATCCACGAGCTAATAAATTAACTCGAGATTCAGATTGTTGAATTTTAATTGTATTATTAGATTTTTTAATTAAGCCGTTTCTAAAAACATTTGCCATTGCAGGCAATACAGCTATAAATGATGGATTCTTACTATTTTGATTCCACTGTGCACTATCAATTACATCTTTAGTAACATCATTTAAGCCTTGACTATAATAATTCCAAACAATACCATCCCAATCTTGATGTAATGCATAACTTGGAAGAAATAATCCCATTTCGCTCATATAGTTATTAGGGAAAGGTTGCTGTACACTTGCCATCAATGGTTGCTTATCATGAGCTTTAAATGATACATCATATAAATTCGTTGCATATCCGTAATACCTAAGTGGCGAATAATTCTGAATTGTCCATTTAGTACCATCATCATTAATATAATCCCAAAAAGTAGTTGTTTGAGAAAAATCTGTATATTTTTGTTTCAAAACATCGTTCATATCACTTGCCCAATAAGACCCCATACCAGTAACTAATTGTTTAGCACCTATATAAGTTTTAATATGATTCATCAAGTCAGCTTGGTAATCTTTATCTAAAAAATTGTAAAATTCAGATTGATCTTGAATTCTTTTTGAACTTAACAAACCTAAATTTCTATTCTGAGAATTTATTCTACCAATATTGAAATTTTCAAGAGTTTCATTGTCTATCAAACCAACAGGTTCGATTTCTTTTATTTTCATATCATCAAATTTCAAATCTCCATCAATATCTCCAAAATAGAAATAGATTGCTATAGGTACAGATGGTTTTATTGGTAAATACATCAAGACTTCATGTTCTTTCCAATAAGGAGTTATACTAACTTTTGTGCTAGTACCAGCATATAAGCCATCAGATGATGCCTCGCTATTCTGAATAATTATATCCCTTCCATTTGGGTTACTACATTTTGACTTAAAAGTTAGTTTGTAGATATGATCAAATTTTAAATCTACAACATGAGCCATATAAGCCCCATAAATATTCCCTTGAGAATTTCTGATTCTAAGTTGGAGAGCTAATAATCCCTCTGGTACGCTATCAGAGCTTGATAGAATTGGAGTTATAGTTGCATCGCTTCCGAATATATTCCAATACTTTTCAAATTCCCCTTCATATCCACCTTCTTTAGATAAATTTGGAAATCCTCCAGTTGGTACATCAGTTTTCCAAGCATTTTTTAAACCTGAAGTTAAGCCATATTTTGTTCTAAGAAAATCTGAAAATAAAGTATCAACCCTCTTACTTTGATGATAAGATAAACTGTAACCATCTTTAATATAATTTACTAATTGCTTTTTGTATAAAGATGAATAACTGCCTTGGTTCATTATCTCAAGCATTGCAATGGTTGGATCATCTTTATAAGCAATTGAAGTAAATTTATTTATATGATTTAATAATAACCCAGAAACAAGTTTGTGTGCTGATCTAGCTTGAGGATAAATCTGATAAACACCTTGCCCAAGCCAAAGAGCAGAATCTGGATATTGTACCCCATCTTCAGGTGAAAGTGCTCTGGCTGAATGTAATGTTAAATATGTATAAATTCCATTAAGTTTTAATTGATAAATAAACCAATCAAGTTTTTTCATTTGCTCTTCGTGTAATTTTCTACCAGATGAAACATCTAAAAAAGAAAATGATTGACCCCATGAATAAATGTTGTCAATGTATTCAAATCTAACTAAGTTAATTCCTAATTTCCTTAAATGTCCAGCAGTGTTAATTGCTGATAAGCTATCAGGGAAAGCTGCACCAAAAGACAAAGCTGTACCAAAAAATTTAACTGGAGTTCCATCCTCAAATTTAAAATTTCCATCATCAGTCTTTAATAGAAAACCATGCTTTCCAGCAATTTCTTTAGGATAATTTGGTAGATATTCACTTTGAGTAGTATCGTCAAGAGGGATATTGAATGGATAACTATTTGTTATTCCAATCCCTTGTGAGAAAACAAAGTTAAACGATATCAAAAGGGAAAAAATGGTTGAAAATATTTTCATAGAAATGGAATGTTAAAAAAATCAGAAAAAAATTATTAAAAGAATTTAATACTTAGTTATATTGCTAAATCAAAATGTAACAGTTTGTGTCAGATTAAATAAATTCATTTTTATTCAATTAATTGAGTTTTAGTTCTTAAATATTGAATGGAAGATTTTATTTAAAAAGTATTTTTCAAATCATTGCAACTTAAATAAAAATTTTTATAAATTAATAATTAACTTCTTTTTACTATCTACTTTATGAAGTTGTATAAACTATCTTTGATGTTAGCTACTTGTTCAGTTATGTTAATAGCAGGTTGTAGTGGTGATAAACCTGGATCTGGCAATTCAATTTCTAAAACTGAACCAGTAACTACCGAGAATAAATTTAATGTTCCACCAGGAGCAGATCCAACAATTGCAGATACATTAGGTGGAAAAGGTTTTGAACTAGTTGCTGATAAAATGGGTTGGAAAACTGGAACTATTTCCAAAGAAGATATGAAATATGTAGCCGATGTAAATGCTAAAAAAGGAGGGCAAGTTTCATTTGCATTGATCGATTTTCCAGCAACTTTTAGATCTATGGGTAAAGATGAAAACACTGCAACTACAAGAATGGTTCATCAGTTAGTTTATGAACCTTTAATTACAACAAATCCACTTACACTTGAATTTCTTCCAGTGTTAGCAACTCATTGGAAAATTAGTGATGACAAACAAACTTTCTTTTATAGAATAAATCCTAATGCTCGTTTTTCTGATGGACATCCAGTAACAACTGATGATGTTGTTGCAACAGATAATTTAGGACGAGATTCAACTATATTATCTCCTTATACTAATTCTTTCTATGCTGAATTTGATAAACCTGAAGTAATAAGTAAATATATTTTTAAAGTTCATTCTAAGAAATTAAATTGGAAAAATATGCTTTATTATGGGGGATTGCAATTACTGCCAGCTCATATAATTAAGGGTATGTCAGGTCGTGATTATCTAACAAAATTTCAATATGATATGATGCCTGGAAGTGGTCCATATATAATTCTTCCTAAGGATGTAAAGAAACCTCAATCTCTAACTTTAACAAGAGTTGCTAATTGGTGGGGACATGATGATCCTTTAAATGTGGGGCAAAATAATTTCGATAAGATTACTCTAAAATTTATTCAAGACGAAAAACTAACATTAGAGAAATTTAAAAAGAAAGAGATGGATTTTTATATTGTTGCAAGAGCTAAATATTGGAGAGAGGAATTTAATTATGATGATATTAAAAGAGGTATAGTTCAAAAAAGAAAAATATATACAGATGATCCAACTGGCTTTGGGGGCTTTGGGTTTAATACACGTGAAGAACCATTCAATGATCCTAAAATTCGTGAAGCATTTATTTGTCTATTTAACCGCGAACAATTATTAGAGAAGTTGATGTTCAATCAATATACAATTTCAGATTCTTATGAACCAAATTCACAATATCAAAATCCAAATAATCCAAAGTATAGATATAATCCTGAAAAAGCTGCTCAACTTCTTGCTGAAGCTGGATATACTACAAGAAATCAAGATGGAATATTAACAAAAAATGGAAAACCTTTAGAGTTTGAAATTGGAATAGATCAAAGTGCTGAAAGGATTGTTACGCCTGTGCAGCAAGACCTTAAAAAGGCTGGAGTAAATATGAAAATTCGTTTAATAGATGGAGTAACGAGCTTTAAAATGGTTAACGAAAGGAATTTTAAAATAGTTTATCAAAATTGGGGTGGTTTATTGTATCCAAATCCAATTAGCACTTGGCAAAGTAAATTGGCAGATGTCAAAAATACTAACAACATTACTGGAATGAAAAACAGTAGAATAGATGAAATATGCAATGCTGAACAATCAGAATTTGATCCAATGAAAAGGATAGAACTTTTACGCGAACTAGATGGTATTCTAATGCAAGAAAAACATTATGCTTTAAGTTGGTATGCTGGTTATCAAAGAATTGTGTATTGGAATAATCTATCAATGCCTGAGTTTGGATTAGGGAAGATTACAGATTGGAAAGGAATTTTATCTACATGGTGGTTCGATCCAGACAAAGCTGAAACAGTAAACAAAGGAATGAAAGATAAAACTGTTACAATGCCAATTGGAGAAACAGATGTAAAGTATTGGGATACTTATAATAAAAGTCATTCACAATCAACAATAACTTCAACTGCTAAATAAATAATTTATTTCTCCGCATTAAATTATATCATTTTTTGCGGAGATTATATTTATAAAAATTTTATCAAGTTAATATAAATGTTGAGTACTTCATTGCTCATATTCTTTAATTCATACTTCATACTTCTAAAAGATGTTTAATTATTTTGTAAGAAGATTCCTATTAATAATACCGACGTTTATCGCCTGTACTATACTTGTTTTTACAATTCTTCAAATTACCCCAGGAGGTCCTTTTGAAATGAAAATGATGGAGCTTCAGCAACGAGCAGCTCAAGGTGGAGAAGGAGGTGGAGGCAGTAGTGGCAGTGGCAAAGGTGGTCAAATGGAAATTCCAGAAGAAGCAAAAGCAGAATTGAAAAGATATTTTGGTTTAGATAAGCCTGTTTATATGAGGTACTTAACTTGGTTAAAAAATATAGTGACTGGAGATTTTGGAACATCTTATGTATACTCTGAACCAGTTCTAAATGTAATTACAAGTAAATTCCCTGTTTCTATTTCATTCGGATTAACAGGATTTATTTTAGGATATGCTATTAGCGTACCTCTTGGAATTTTGAAAGCTCTTAAACATAATTCTGGTTTTGATGTTGGTAGTTCTGCCTTAATATTCGTGCTCTATTCAATTCCAGGATGGACAATTGGAGCAATTTTGTTGCCACTATTAGGTGGGAAACTAGGGTGGATACCCTTAGGTGATTTACATTCCCAAGGTTGGGAAGACTTTGGTACATGGAAAAGAATTTTAGATCAAGCCCATCATATGTTGCTCCCACTTTTTTGTTATGTTATTAATGGGTTTGCAATTTCAACAATTTTAATGAAGAATTCTTTACTTGAAAATTTAGGACAAGATTATATAAGAACAGCGTTTGCAAAGGGGTTACCCGAACGAAGAGTAATTTCTGTTCATGCATTTCGTAATTCACTTATTCCTATTGTTACAGGATTAGGTAGTGCATTTGGACTAATTTTAGCTGGTTCATTTTTAATTGAAAAAACATTTAACCTTGATGGGATTGGTTTGTTGGGTATTAAAACTTTACAAGCAAGAGACTATTCAGTTGCGTTAGGAATATTAGTTATTTCACTTGTTATTCAACTTGTTGGTAACATTTTAAGTGATTTGATTTATGCTTCAGTGGATCCTAGAATTAGATTTAGTTAATTAATTTATTAATTTTTCTATTCTTTTCTTCTTAAAATTTATTTCTATCATTTAGTTATTGAACATTCTTTATTAATTCAAATTTATCTTTTACTCTTTTATTCTTAAAATGAAAGAAACTAAAAAAACTGATTCTATATCCATATTACAAAAGAGGTGGAGAAAATTTAAATCACTTAAACGTGGTTATCTTTCTCTTATAATAATAATTACCCTTTACTTACTTTCTTTTGCTTTGCCTTTATTGATAAATAGTAAAGCAGTAATTGTAAATTACAATGGGAGTAAATATTTTCCAATATTCCATGGATTTTATGATGGGAATACTTTCAATCAAAAAGAAACAGGATCATCTGAAACCGATTATAGGAAATTAAAACAAACTTTTACTCAAGAAAATAATGGGAACTGGGTGTTTATGCCTTTTTGGACTTGGAATCCTTTAGAAAATGATTTTGAATCTACAGATCCACATCCTCAAGCACCATCTTCTAATCATATATTTGGAACTGATAATACTGGTCGAGATGTATTTGCGAGGATGGCTTATGGATTTAATATCTCAATATCTTTTGCTTTAATCCTTGCTTTTTTATCTGAAATTTTAGGAGTTATTATTGGTGGGATAATGGGCTATTATGGAGGTAAAGTTGATTTATTTGGGCAGAGATTTATTGAGATATGGAGCAACCTTCCAGCTTTATATGTAATTATTATTGTAAGTTCAATCATAATTCCAAATTTCACTTTATTAGTATTCTTATTAGTAGCTTTTGGATGGATTGGAATAACTTATTACATTAGAGGAGAATTCTTTAGAGAAAAAGCAAAAGATTACGTAGCAGCTGCTGTAGCATTAGGTGCAAAAGATAGAACAATTATTTTTAAACATATTTTACCAAACTCTTTAACTCCATTAATTTCATTCTTTCCTTTTACAGTTATTGGTGGAATTAGTTCATTAGTCGGTCTTGATTATTTAGGTTTTGGGTTGCCACCTCCAACACCAAGTTGGGGACAAATGGTAGGCGAAGGATTGGGAAATATAGATTTTTGGTGGTTGATTATTGTTCCTTTAGGGGCAATGTTTATTACTCTTATGCTTATTACATTTATTGGTGAAGCAATTCGTGAAGCCTTTGATCCAAGAGCTTTTTCTAGATTAAGGTAATTTCAAAGTTTAATTAGATTTAACGGTTAATTTTGTTTTTATTATTTGAGTTGTTACTAATTAGTTAAAAAAATTGAATCAATAGATAAATAAAAAAGTGGCTGAAACATTAGTTGAAATACGTAATTTAAAGACTCATTTTAAAACTGATTCTGGTTTAGTAGCTAAAGCAGTTGATGGAGTTTCATTTGACATTTATAAAGGTGAAACCTTAGGTATTGTTGGTGAATCTGGTTCTGGAAAATCAGTCACTGCACTATCAATAATGCGATTAATCCCTTGCCCACCAGGTGAGATTGTAAGTGGTTCTATTATGATGAATGGAGTTGATTTGCTAAAGCTCCCATTGCCTGAAATGAGGAAACTTAGGGGAAATGAAATAGGAATGATTTTTCAAGAACCAATGACTTCATTAAATCCAGTTTATTCAATTGGATTTCAAGTAACTGAAGTTTTGTTTCAACATAATCCCAATATGCCAAAAAAAGAAGCATATGATAAAGGTGTTGAAATGTTAGATTTGGTGGGAATTCCTGACTCAAGGAAAAGAATGGAAGATTATCCTCATCAATTTTCAGGTGGAATGAGACAAAGAGTTATGATAGCTATGGCGTTAGCATGTAATCCTTCTCTATTGATTGCTGATGAACCAACAACAGCTTTAGATGTAACAATTCAAGCTCAAATACTTGAACTTATGTTAGAACTAAAATCAAAAAGGAAAGATTCTGCAATTACATTAATTACACATGATTTAGCAGTTGTTGCTGAAACATGCCAAAGAGTTATTGTTATGTATGGGGGTAAAATTCAAGAAATTGGAGATGTAAAACAAATTTTTAATAATCCATTACATCCATATACTCAAGGGTTGTTAGAATCTATACCACATTCTGTTAGAGGAAGCCATGAACACAGATTGAAAGCTATACGTGGTATGGTTCCCAATATCTTACAAATGCCTAAAGAATGTAAATTCAATACTCGTTGTGATAAAACAAATGAAGAATGTTTTAAAATTGAACCACAGTTAATTGAAAAAGAACCAGGTCATTTTGTACGATGTAACCTTCATAAAGATGGAGAGATAATTAGCATTTTAAGTTGAGAAATTTTACTTGCTTATTTTGTAGTTAAATTCAAACACCATATAATAATCAATTTATAGTTTTATATAATGATAAAAAAATACTTTAAAGATATCCTAAATTATAGTCCTTGTAATAAAATTGTTCTTTTAGCTTTTTTAAGTCTTTTAGTTATTGTTTCATCCTGTACAATTAACCCCGAAACACCAGAGCCACCTAAGTCAATTAATAAGTTAAAAAAAGGTTCAAAGTTAGTTTATATAAGTTTTGAAATTGATTCAAATGGTAATAAAATTCCTACATCTTTAATTGATACTTCGAATTATGAAGTATTAAATGATAGTCTCTACTTTAAAGGTAAAGAAAAAACAACATTACTAGTATCTGATAAAAAAGATTCAATCCATCAAATTGTAGAATCTAATGGTTCTTTAAGTATTTACGAGACCTTCAGAGATTCACTTTGGACTGCATTCCCAATTCTATCAATTAAAAAAACTTCGTCTTCATATAGAGATGTCTCTTTTAAAGGTACAAGATACCTTTTGAAAGATACTTTATCAAATAATGGTGAAACTATTATAAATTTCAATGGTACTAATTATACTTGCGAAAAAATTAGAAGGAATTTTACTCAGACAACTTATCGAGATACAGTTATAACTCAAACTTCTAATATAGTTTCAGATTTTCTTTATTCTTATAAAATAGGTGCTTTTATCCAGCAAATAGATTATATAACTTATAAAACAAATGCAGCTATTACAAAGAGATCAATTATAACTAATTTAGATTCGTTTATTCTGATGTGATTTGAATTTTACTTCATTAAAGAAAATTACAATTTTAATTATTTCCTTTAGACATTTTTACTATTCCATAAAGTCAAAATTCTAAACCTATATTTTTATTTTATAATAAGTTTTATAAATTGATATTTGTACTTAAAAAGCAATTTGATCCATTATATATTTACATTTAGATAAATGTCCGAAAATAAAATTCTTCTTGAGGTAAAAAATCTACAAGTTCATTTCCCCATTCATGGTGGAATTTTACAACGTCGTGTGGCTACAGTTAAAGCTGTAGAAAATGTGTCTTTTAACATATATCGTGGTGAAACACTAGGATTAGTAGGAGAAAGCGGTTGTGGGAAAACAACTGTTGGAAGAGCGCTTATTAATATTACACGAATAATGAGCCCTGATGCTGAAGTTAAAGGAGAAATTCTTTTTCACAGTGAAGATGGTACAATTGTAGATTTTGTGAAACTCAATAAAAATGAAATGAGGGTTTGGAGAGGTAAAATTCAAATGATTTTCCAAGATCCTTTTTCCTCACTTAATCCAAGAATGACAGTTGCTCAGATTATTGAAGAACCCTTGAAGCTTCACACTAAAATGTCTAAATCTGAAATCAATGATAAAATTGCTTGGTTGATGGATAAAGTGGGAATGCAACCTGAACAGGCAAATAGATTTCCACATGAATTTTCAGGAGGGCAAAGGCAAAGGATTGGTATTGCTAGAGCTTTAGCAACTAATCCATCATTGATAATCTGTGACGAACCAGTATCAGCTTTGGATGTTTCAATTCAAGCACAAGTGATAAATTTAATGCAAGACTTACAAGATGAATTTGGCTTGTCTTTTCTATTTATTGCTCATGATTTATCTGTTGTAGAACATATTTCTTCACGAATTGCTGTTATGTACTTAGGTCATGCTGTTGAACAAGGTACAAGTGAACAAGTATATTTTAATCCAAAACACCCATATAGTAAGGCTTTAATTTCTGCTGTTCCTCAAGCAAATCCTAATGTAATTAGAGAAAACAGAGTAGTACTCAAAGGAGATATTCCTACTCCATTAGCAAAACCATCAGGATGTCCGTTTAGAACTCGCTGTCCTGTTGCTCAACCAGAATGTGCTAATGGATTTCCAGAATTTGTAGAGATAGAACCAGGACATATTGTTGCTTGCCCTTATACATAAATCATTTTGATTTTTTAACAAAAGCTTCAAGAATTTCAACTTGAAGCTTTTTTTGTTTAATAAAATTAATTCCAATTAATTGGAAAAAATGTTTTGTTTAAAGTGAAATTATTTAATATATTTTGAAATATTAGAATTTACTAAATTAAAATTTTGAATTTCAAAGCCTAAAATTGATTAAAATAAAGTAATTTAAAAATTGATATTTAAATCTGAAATAAGTAAACTTAAGTTTTTGTTACTATTGAATTTTATTTTAATAGTAAAATTAGATTTAACTGCCCAAGTAACATTCCCAAATTTTAAGTTAAGCAAAACTACAAACGGATTTTTAATTGGTAAACTTCACGATAAAAATGGTATTCCAGCAGTTGGAGTATTAGTTCAAATATTAAGTGAATCAATTTCAACCTTCTCAAATGAGAGCGGCATTTTCAGATTTAATGAAATCAAGCCAGGCAAATACTTAATATCTTTTGATGGTCAAATGTATGAATCTGATACAGAAGATAGTATAAATATTTTTGCAGGTGAAGTTACAAAATATGATTTAGAATTAAAAAGTTATATACCTAATTCAGAAAGAATTTATATCTCAACTCAAGAGACAATTACATTAAATTTCGCACCAAATTCTGTATCAATTATTGATAAAAATTTAATTGAAAATTTTAATATAAATAATTCATCAAGTATATTCAATAAGGTTTCTGGAATAAGTAGTTTCGAAAATGGAATTGGGATTAGAGGGAGCTCGGGCTTATCAGTAATAGCGAATGATAACTCATTATTTTTAATTGATGGTATTCCTCTTCAGAATCCTGACTATAATTTTAACATTTCCAAAATAGTACCAGTAAACTCTTTAAACAAAGTTGAAGTTTTGAAAAATCCATGCTCTGGATTGTATGGAAATGGAGCTTCTAACGGAGCAGTAAATTTTGTGACTGATAATTCAAATTTAAAAAAAATGAATTTTCAAATTGGGTTTCAAAACAATATTTCATCTCTTGATAATTCTGTTGAATTTAATAGGGTGAATAAAAATTCTATGAATTACTTTGGTGATTTTGTTTTAAAAACGAATGCAGAAAAAATGGATTTGTTGTTAGGTTCAAATGTAAAATTTGGAAATATTATTAATTCAAAATCCCAACTTTCTAGTGGGAACATATTAATAAAAACTAATTACCAAATTGATAATAATACTGCTATGAGGTTCTTAGGTTTAACTGGATATAATATTGAAAACAATTTAATTGCAAATCTAAAAATAGATAGTTTGAATAATGATTTAGAATATTCTCAAAAACCATTTTCAAATTTAGGATATATGTTTAATACTAATTATGAAAGTGCATTTTCTGAAAACTTTAATTTTATAATATCTGCAGGAATTTTAGGTGGAACTACCTTTAACAATAATTTAGATTCAATAATTGTAAGTTATAGAACCGTATCAATTGCAAGTAAGTTTAAATCTACTATTTCCCAATATATCAATTTTCAATATGGGTCAAATTTATCATCAAGTAGATTTATCGGTAAATTATTTAATAACGTATTGTACAGGCAAATTTCAGAAATTTCAGCTGGAATGAACTTCCTGAATAATGAAGATATTGTTGGAAATATTTCAGCTCGATTTGAATTGATTCATACTCCTGGTATTGAACATGAATATGATTTGCAAATTAGCCCAAATATAGGAATTTCTTATCAACCATTCGATGATACTTTTCTTAGAGCTTCTCTTACTCGTGGATATAAATCACCTACAATGTTCGAGTTGTTTTCCATTGGGAATAATAATGGTATAATCAACAACCCTAATTATAAACTTATTACTCAAGGAGTATGGCATGGTGAGATTGGAGTCAGGCATTATTTGAAATTTAATGATTTAACATTTTTAACAGATGGAGCATTATTTGTGAATGAATTGTTTAGTTTAATTTCACCTTCATATCAAATTTTAAATGATAGTTTATTCTCTAAATATTTTAATATTAGCAGAGCAAAGATTTTAGGAGCAGAGTTGATTTTTAAAGTTACTCCTCAAAATGAAAAGTTTTTTATTGACCTTGGTTTTATAACAATGACATCTAAAGAACTAAAATTTAATACCCCTTTAACTTCAAGACCAGAACAAATTTTTATTGCAAATTTTATGTATAATTTTAGATATTTCAAATTTGGTTTTAATTGTAAATTTAGTAATAAAAGTAGTCAACCAGATCATTTATTTGAGTTATTAAATTCCAATGTGAGTAATAGAACTGGTATATCCAATTTAGATATTAATTCAATAATTTATTTATCCAATTTTGTTCCAATTAAAGCAGAATTGCTTTTAAATATTCAAAATGTTTTTGACACAAAAAATATTCAAGACTCAGGTTTGTTAACAAACCTACGGAATATCTATATTGGATTTAAGTATAATTTTTATTAATCAAGTTATAATAGATTTATAGTGTGATTAAAATTTAAATTATTTTTGTAAAATAAATTTCATTGTTTAAAAATAATTTCTTCTAAAAAGAACATTAATAAAGTATAATTAAATCATTCTAATAATAGTTTTATGATTAAATAATCAAATAATTTATAAACTATTTTGTCAGTTAAAAAAATCTGTTAATGAAAAAATAAATAAATAAAAATAAATTTAAAAAAATGGATTTCAGAATTGAGAAGGATACTATGGGTGATGTGCAAGTTCCAACAGATAGGTATTATGGAGCACAAACTGCAAGGTCATTAACTAATTTTAAAATTGGAGGAGATAGATTCCCTAGAGAACTTATTTGTGCTCTAGGAGTTGTTAAAAAAGCAGCTGCATTAGCAAATTTTGATTTAGGTTTACTTTCACAAGAAAAAATGGATCTTATCATTTTAGCTGCAGATGAAGTTATCAGTGGTAAGCTAGATGATCATTTCCCTCTTGTTGTTTGGCAAACTGGTAGTGGCACTCAATCAAATATGAATGCAAATGAAGTAATTTCAAATAGAGCAATTGAATTATCTGGAGGAGAAATGGGTTCTAAAAAACCAATACATCCTAATGATGATGTAAACATGAGTCAATCTTCTAATGATGTTTTTCCAACTGCTATGCATATTGCTGCAGCCGAAAGAATCAATAATCATTTAATCCCTAGAATTGAAAAACTTAGAGATACTTTTAATAAAAAATCCTTAGAAAACCAAAGTGTTGTCAAAATTGGAAGAACTCATTTAATGGATGCAACGCCTGTAACATTAGGGCAAGAAATTTCTGGATGGGCTCATCAACTTACAATGGGAATCTCTAGAATTGAAGCTACTTTAAATGGATTGTATGAACTTGCTCAAGGTGGAACCGCAGTTGGAACTGGATTAAATGCTCATCCAAAATTTGCGGATAAAGTAGCAGAAAAAATTTCAGAATTGACTGGGTTAAAATTTGTGTCTGCACCAAATAAATTTGAAGCTTTAGCAACACATGATGCAGCTGTTTTTGCATCAGGAGCTTTAAAAACATTAGCATCATCTTTAATGAAAATTGCAAATGATATTCGTTGGCTTGCAAGCGGACCAAGAAGTGGCATTGGAGAAATTAGTATTCCAGAAAATGAACCAGGCAGTTCAATAATGCCTGGGAAAGTTAACCCAACTCAAAGTGAAGCAATGACTATGGTTTGTGCACAAGTAATGGGTAATGATGTAGCAATTAATATAGGTGGTTCGAGTGGTAATTTTGAGTTAAATGTATATAAACCTTTAATTGTATTTAATCTTTTAAATTCAATCCGTTTGTTAGGTGATGCATGTGAAAGCTTTAATGATAATTGTGCTATTGGTATTGAACCAAACTTAGACGTTATTCAAAAACATCTTGAGAATTCTTTAATGCTAGTTACATCTCTAAATCCACATATTGGATATGATAACGCAGCTAAGATTGCAAAGAAAGCCCATAAAGAAGGTAAAACCTTACGCCAAGTTGCTTTAGAACTCGAATTGTTGACTGATGAACAATTTACTCAATGGGTAAAACCTGAAGAAATGGTTCATCCAAATAGATGATATTATGCACTATCTATTAAAAAAAGTCATGTGAAAAATGACCTTTTCTAATCTAATAATTTATAAATAAGTTTAATAATTTTAATTAAATATATGAAAATAAAAATCATTGTTATATGTGTTTTAACAATTTTCAGCTTAAATTTTTTAAAATCTCAAGAAAAATTTAAACCTGAATTAAACCGACCGCTACATAAAGGCGACAAATACCTTTTTGAATCTGAATACACAGAATCAGGTAGTCAAAAAGCTACTGTTTCTGGTATTAAGGTTATGGATACTAGTTCATTAAAGTCGTACTCGTTTAATGGTAGTGTATCCATAATAGATGTTGACGAATCAGGAAGAGAAATTAGAAAAAATTTAAAAGTGTCAAGTTTTACGCTTGCTGATGGTGCTGAGAAAAGTCAAATCTTAAAAAGTGGTCAAATTATTACTGCAACTTACACTTTAAATCAGTTACCATTATTTGAAATCTCAGACTCAACAGAAATTCCTAAACCACTAACTGATTCAGCAAATTATAAAATCTTCAAAGAATTATTTGTTCAAAATGGTGGAACAGGACAAGTAGCAATGATTGGATTGGACAAACCACGTAAAATTGGTGAGAAATGGAAACTAGGTGAAAAAGAAATCAAAGAGTTTACATCTAATTTAGAAGGGGGTTTAGCAATGAAAAAATTTATAGGTATTGTATCTTTAAAAGAAAAAAAGATAATTAATGGAACTGAAAGTCTAATTTATGGAGTATCAATTTCTACAACTAAACTAGAGATTCCAAAAATTAAAACAAAGTCGGGAAATATGAATATTAATATAGATTTTGCAATACCAGTTAAAGAATTGATGCCCCCAATTCAAACTTTAATTTCTGTTAATGTGAAATTTACAGGTGAAATACCTGAACAAAAAAATGGATTAATTTTCATTGATTATAATATCAAAAAGGTTTCAAATATTAGTTTTTAAAGTATTTATTTTATTTTAAATATATATTTGATGAAATATGATTAATTGTAATTAAAGAATCTAATTAAACTTTATAACAAATATTATTTAAATAATCTTCAACAAATAACTAACAATTTAATTATGGAAAAATTTAATCAAATTCAAACCCTTTTAGAAACTTTTAAAATTGATTTTCAAAAGTTTTATGAAAAAGAAAATAATGCTGCTGGAGTTCGTGTTAGAAAACACATGCAACAATTACGAAAATTAGCTCAGGATATTCGTGATGATGTTCAATCTAAAAAAAATATTGATTAAATCTTATTAGTATTTGATTTAAAATTCAACAACAAGCTAAATAAATTTTGATTCTCAAATTGATTAATTGATTAATTAATTAGAATTACTTTTCCATAACTTTGCGAAGAAAGTATTTTAAAAATACTTTCTTGGAATTTCTAATTAGAAAATTTTATTTAAAAAATGTTAAGTTTTAATCGAGTATTTAATATTGTTTTTTTTATACTTATTCTATTTTTTTTAGGTTCTTGTGAAAATAACAAACCACAAGAGTTGTATTTAAAAGATAGTACGCTTATTACTCCAGTTTTTAATGATACTAACTTTGTCCTTCCTGTTTTTCCAACAGGAAGGATTATTGATTCAGTTTACACTTCAAATCCTGAGGGTATTTTCAAGCCAATATATGCTGTTACTAGCAAATCAACTTTAGATACATCAAGCCCCTTTAATTCTCAGCCAAACGGAATTAATATTTATGTTTACGATACTTTAAACAAAAGATATAATTTATCAATAACAGACTTTCAACAATGGATAGTTGGTGTTAATTTTATAGATGTTACTGGTGATAACAAATTTGATGTTATAGTTTATACATCAAGTGGTGGTAATGATGAGATTGCTTCAAATGGAATTATTATATTTTCACAAGTTGGTAATGCTACATTAAGAATATTTAAGTTATTAGAGAATTCTCCTGTTGTTAGAACTGTAAAGGGGAGAAACTTAATATTAGTTCATAAAAGTTATTACCCAGAATTATTTTCGCATGCTGAATCCGTTGTTTATGTTGATGATTTATTAGAATTTAGATCAGGAGAGTTTGTGAGTGTTAAAACCGAAAATAGAAGTTTTTTCACCAATGAAGCTGAAGTTTATTTAAAGGAATATTCTAACATAAGAAGTGTAAGGTCAAAATTAGTAAATCCATTAATAGATTCATTAAATCCTCTAACAGATAGTATTAAAGTGATTAGTGGTAAGATAGAAAATTTGAATAATAAGTTGCTTGGTTTAAGTTCGCTTGTTGTATTGCAATATAATAATGGTTTAGCAATCAGACAATTACGTACTTTTTGGACTTCTGAAAAAGAGTTCCTTCAAAATAAACTTGATTCAAATCAGTATAATGAATTGGTTAAAGTTTATGCAACTACTATAGAGTAAATTAGTATTGTTAAAAAAAAAGCGTGAAATTTATTTCACGCTTTTTTTTTTTATTACATCAATAAATTACTTTAGATACTTAGCTAAAAATTTCTCCATTTCATTATAGAAGTCAAATTTATTTTCTTCATTTTGAAATCCGTGACCTTCATTATCCTTAACCATATAAGGCACATCTATACCACGTTTTTTAAGTGCCTCAACCATCTGGTCTGCCTCTGCCTTATTAACCCTTGGGTCGTTAGCACCTTGAGCAATGAATAAAGGAGCAATAATTTTATCAACATGAAAAACTGGTGATGCATTCCTCATTAGAACACTATCCTTAACAGGGTCTCCCACCATTTCATGCATCATATCTAAAAAAGGTTTCCAATAAGGTGGAATAGTTTTCATAAAAGTGAATAGATTAGAAACACCTACATAATCAACTCCACAGGCGTACAATTCTGGTGTGAATGTCATACCAGCTAAAGTTGCATAACCACCATAACTAGCACCATAAATACCTATTTTTTTTGGATTTGCAATACCTTGATTTATTAGCCATTTAACACCATCAGAAATATCATCTTGCATTGTTTTGCCCCATTGTTTAAAACTTGATTCCCAAAATTTCTTTCCATACCCAATTGAACCTCTGAAATTCATTTGAAGTACAGCATAACCCCTATTAGCAAGGAATTGAACTTCAGGATTATAGCCCCAATTGTCCCTTGCCCATGGTCCTCCATGAGGGTTAATAATTACTGGTAAATTTTTTGGTTCTACTCCTTTTGGTAAAGTTAAATAACCATTTATAGTCATACCATCTCGGCTTTGATAACTTATTGGTTTCATTTCACACATCTCATCCTCAATAATCCAAGGTGCAGCATCTGCTAATTTTGTTAGTTGTTTTTTGGTAACATCATAAAAATAATAATTTGGATAAGATTTATCTCCATAAGTGATAACAACCATTTTGTTCTCATCTTTGCTCATTCCGGCAATACCAACATTTTTTCCAGGTAATAAACTTTCAAGATTCTTTTGTAAATCTTCGCGATCTTTATCAAAAAATTTTTTGAATGGTCTCCAAGTTGTATAATTTGCGGAAGTAATAACTTTTCTTTTTTTAGAAAAAGATAATCCGCCTGCATCAACTTCTGGATGTTCGAATATAGTTTCAAGTTCTTTTTTATTTTCAATATCATATTTAATAATTACAGATTTATCACGACCAATATTAGTATTAGCATAAATAAATTTATTATCAAAAGTAAAAAGTTCTGGTGATAATTGTTCCTTAAAATTAGTTGTAATTACTGGCTTAAACTCATCCTTCTCAGTTTTACGATAAAGTAATGTATTCATAACTCCATTGTTGCTGAAGGCTATTCTAAGCTTCCCATCATGATCAGTCATCCAACCAGTTATATTACCAGGATTCGTTGCAACTTTATCCATTTTATTAGTTAGGAGATTAATTCTATAAACATCAAAAACTTGAGGGTTGTCTTTATTCATTTCAATTAAAATTTCACTATCAATTTCCTCTAAATAATCAGTAACTCTAACTGTTACCTTATCAAATGGAGTTAGTTCTTTCATGTTTTTACCAGTAATATCAACACTAAACAAGTGAAAGTTTTCATTACCTCCTTTATCTTGTGAATAAACAATTCTATTACTTCCTTTCCAGAAGAAGTTTGTTATACTTCTATCTTTTGAACTAGTTAATCGAACTTCTTTTTCTTCTCCAATCTTTTTAACAAATACATTAAGTCTGTTTTCATATGGTTTCAGATATGCTAAGTAGTTACCATCTGGAGATATTTCAAATCCTGCTACTTCAGGATTCTTAAAAAAATCTTTCATTGGAATTACTCTTCCGAATTGATCTTGGAATGACATAAGAAAAATAAATAGTGATAGAATTGTTATTTTAAAAAAATTAGTTTTCATAATAAATGATTTAAGTATAAAGAAGTTATGAATTTAATTAATAGCTAATGACGATTATTGATAATATAAAGTGTTTAGTAAAAAACAATTCGAAAAAGTAAAAACTTATATAGAAATTCAAAATTGTTAAAATGAAGTTATAAAATTTTGATTAAAGTTATTTACTTTTGCCAACAAAAAAATTTGTGATAATGACTATTGGGAATAAATCTAACAATTCTGGTGAAAAGGCTGTAGTGCTTCTTAGTGGAGGTATGGACAGCTGTGTAGTGGCTGCCATATTAAATTCTTTGGGTTATGATATGTATTTTCTACATACTAATTACGGTCAAAAAACTGAGAATAGAGAACTAAAATCATTTAATGATATTGCAGATTTTTATAATGTAAAAAAAAGACTTTCAGTAGATATTAAACATTTATCTGTTATTGGCGGATCAAGTTTAACTGACGAAAAAATTGAAGTCTCAAAACCTAACATAAACTCAACTCAAATTCCAACAAGTTATGTTCCATTCAGAAATGCAAATATCTTATGTATAGCAGTAAGTTGGGCTGAAGTTATATCTGCTAATTTTGTTGCAATTGGTGCAGTTGAAGAAGATAGTAGTGGGTATCCAGATTGTAGAAGAGAATTTTATGATTCGTTTGAAAAGACTATTGAATTAGGTACCAAACCAGATTCAAACATTAAAATTTTAACGCCAGTTATTAATAGATCAAAAAAAGAAATAATTGAAATTGGTAAAAAACTAAATGCTCCATTGTACCTAACTTGGTCTTGTTATAAATCAGAAGATTTGGCTTGTGGCAACTGTGATAGTTGTGCTTTAAGGCAACGAGGATTTGAATTAGCAGGAATAACTGATCCAATAGAATATGCCATATAAAATTGATTGAAATTCTTAATTTAAAAAAAAATGAGAAAATTATTTCAATGGTTTAATATCATATATTTTCCAAATATTTTTATATAACTTTACAATGTCCATTTCAAGATCTATTAACTTACCAGTTCTAACATCAAACACCCATCCATGAACAGAAGGAAAGCCAGTACTGTATCTTGATTTTTGAACATGATCTATTTTAACAACATTAATACATTGTTCATAAACATTAAGTTCAACTAATCTGTCAAACCTTTTATGCTCATCTTGAATTGAATCTAATTCAACTCTATGTAACCTAAACACATCTCTCAATGTTTGGAGCCAACTGTTTAATTGCCCCATATCGCTTGGGTTAAGAGCAGCCTGAACCCCACCACAATCGTAATGTCCACAAACAATTATATGTTTAACTTTTAAAATCTCAACTGCATATTGAACAACTGCGTTTAAATTATTATCTGTATTAATAACTAAATTTGCAATATTCCTATGAACAAATATCTCGCCAGGATTAGCTCCCATAAGCTCTTCAGCCGTTACTCTACTATCAGAACAACCTATATAAAGTATCTCAGGATTCTGACCTTGAGATAGGTTCTCAAAAAACTTAGAATCTTCTTTTAATTTTTTTTTTACCCATAACTCATTGACTTTGAAAATCTCTTCAAATATCATTATACTGATTTAAGTAATTTAAATAAAGTTGTTATTGATTGAAATATATTTTAATTAAAAAAAAAGATAAAACAAAGAATCTAAATACCACCTGCAAATTGAGGTGAAACATTCTCAAGGAGTTTGAGAATTTGTTTATCATCTCCAATATATTCAATAATAACTCTATTAGTTTTGTAAAAGTGAGGAGTTGAACCCCATTTTGCTTGAATACTATTTATGGTCATACCATCTTTAGAAATTCCATTTGCTGCTGCATCAAGATTCTCAGAAGATTCATATTCAAAAACATCTACAAATGATTCTCCATTTATCTTTAAAACATAACCTTTAGTTTTAAAGAAATCTTGTTTTGTTTCTCCAACAACTTCAATTTTTGCACCACTAACTCTTAATATTTGTACAACTCCAAAAGTAGGGCTTGAAACATCAATCTCCATTTCAGGTTTACCCTCTAAAGAAGTACCACTCTCATCGAGCCTTGGAACTTCTTCTATTGAACAAGAAATAATTGAAATTGAAAGAATCAAAAAAACTAAAATAATTTTAAACATTCAAATATTAAAAAAAAATCTCAAATTAAATTTATTAAAAAAACTATAATTTAAATTTGGTAACTTACCCAATCAATAGGAGTTTCAAACCATTTCATCAACTTTACTTCATTAGCATTAGTATGCAAATCTGCATTGTAATCAAAGTTAACTACTGGTGGTAGGCTCATTAGAATGCTCTCAGTTCTGCCTCCAGTTTCTAATCCAAATGTTGTGCCTCTATCATAAACCAAATTAAACTCAACATATCTTCCTCTTCGTAAAGACTGGAATTTTTTTTCTCTTTCAGTAAATTCTTCAAACTTTCTTGCTTTAACAATTGGCAAATATGATTCAATAAATGAATCTCCACATGACCTCACAAAAGCAAAATTTGACTCTTGATTATTTGAAGCATCACGAATGTAATCAAAAAAAATGCCACCAATACCTCTTGATTCTTTTCTATGTTTTATATAAAAATATTCATCACACCATTTTTTATACTTAGGATATAAATCAAAACCAAAAGGATCACAACTACTTTTTAATGTATTATGGAAATGAATAGCACTAAATTCATCTGGAATAAATGGGGTTAAGTCTGCGCCTCCTCCAAACCAAGAGTCACCATTTGATTGTTCAAAATACCGGAAATTAGCATGTACAGTAGGAATTCTAGGCGAATAAGGATGAATAACTAAAGATACTCCAGTAGCAAAAAAATCTGTTGATTCAATATTCATTCTTTTTGCTAAAGTGGTTGGGAGTTCACCTTCAACTGATGAAAAATTAACTCCACCTTTTTCAATTACATTTCCATTTTCAATCACTCTTGTAAAACCTCCTCCACCCCCTTCTCGCCTCCATTCATCCTCAATAAATATTCCTTTCCCATCTTCAAGTTCCAAAGCTGAACAAATAGATAACTGTAAGGAACGAAAATAGTTTTGTACTCGTTCTCTTATTGGAATATTTGTATCTGAGTAATTCATTAAATTTAAATTATATCACTTAAAGATAAAAACTAATTTGTAATTATATGGATTTAAGAGTTAAAAAAAGTTAAAATTAGATAAATAAAAAAAATAGAAAATATCGTCAGGATTAAAATTCATTTATATATAAATCTTTAAAATTTGAGCTGATGAATTCTTGACAGAACAATTTAATTTCTTCTCTAACATTCATATAAACTGATTTAATCTGGATGTCATTACCTTGAGAATTATATGGATCTAAAAAATTTCTGTGAATAATTTTAGGATTATATGCAAATGAAGGGCAATTCAATTTTGCGTTATTACATAAAGTAATTACAAAATCAAATTTATAATCTAAATATTCAAGTACATTGTTTGAAGTATGATTTGATATATCAATTCCATCTAAAAACATAGTATCAATAGTGTTCTGGTTAATTTTATCTGGACTTATTCCAGCACTATATAAATCTAAATTGTTTTTAGAATATTTTCTCAAGTATCCTTCTGCCATCTGGCTTCTACAGCTGTTTCCAGTACAAACTACAAGAATTTTTTTCAATTATAACTTCAATATTTTAAAAAAAATAACCAATTTAATTTAATAAAAAAACGCGGAAAGATATTAATAAATTTCCGCGTTCATACAAATTATAAAATTGATTTTACATATTGTTTATCATTTCAGTTCCAAATTCTGAACACTTAATTTCATTTGCACCATCCATCAATCTTGCAAAATCATAAGTTACATTTTTAGCTGCAATAGCACCATCCATCCCCTTAATTATTAAGTCTGCTGCTTCAGTCCAGCCCATATATCTTAACATCATTTCACCGGAAAGAATTACAGAACCTGGGTTAACTTTGTCTAAACCAGCATATTTTGGTGCAGTACCATGTGTAGCTTCAAAAATTGCAGCACCAGTAATGTAATTTATATTTGCGCCTGGAGCAATGCCTATTCCACCAACTTGAGCAGCCAAAGCATCAGATAAATAATCACCATTTAAATTTAAAGTTGCAATAACATCAAACTCATCAGGACGAGTTAAAATTTGTTGTAAAGTAATATCTGCAATTGCATCTTTTATTATCATGCCAGCCCCTGGTTTGCCTTCAGGTATTATACACCAAGGTCCACCATCAATTTCTACAGCACCAAAAACATCCTTAGCAACACCATATCCCCAATCACGAAAAGCACCTTCTGTATATTTCATGATATTACCTTTATGAACAATTGTAACAGATTTGCGATTATTTTCAATTGCATAACTTATTGCACTATGAACTAATCTAAAACTTCCGCTTCTACTAACTGGCTTAATACCAATACCAACCATCACATCATTTCCAACCATATCTGATCCAACTTGAGACCAAAATTCAGATGCTTTTTCCTTTGTTCCAAAACGAATTTTATCAAAATTATCTGGAAAATTTTCTTGTATGAAATTCAAAACTTTTTGAGCTTCAGGGCTTCCTGCTTGATATTCAATTCCAGCATAAATATCTTCTGTGTTCTCCCTGAAAATAACCATGTTAACTTTGTCAGGACTTTTTACAGGTGATGGAACACCAGTAAACCAACGAACTGGTCGCAAACAAACATACAAATCAAGAATTTGCCTTAAAGCAACATTTAAACTTCTAATTCCACCACCAACTGGAGTGGTTAGCGGACCTTTAATTCCAACTAAATATTTTTTGAATGCTGTTAAAGTGTCCTCTGGTAACCAAACTTGTTCTCCATAAACTTCATTAGCTTTTTCTCCAGCATAAACTTCATACCAACAAATTTTACGTTCTCCATTATATGCTTTTTCTACTGCTGCATCCATAACACGAACAGATGAACGCCATATATCTGCACCAGTTCCATCGCCTTCTATAAACGGAATTATTGGGTTGTTGGGAACAAGAAGTTTTCCATTTTGCATTGATAATGCTTCCCCCTCAGCTGGAGGTTGTAAAGTAAATGACATTTGATTTGAGATTTAAAATTATTATATTTAAAGATATTTATAAACTAAAACTTTCACGAATGTATTAAAACTTATAACTTAGATTTGCTTTCTAAAAATTATAAATTAATTCGGACTGCGAAAATAATTATCATTTAAGTTTTCACATAGATTATTTTTTATTAATAATAAATGCAAAGGAAAAATTTCATTAAAATATTCTTTATTTCTTTAATTGGAGGGATCATATTTTTATTATATAAGTTCATTTTTAAAACACCTGAAATAGTTAAACTTGGGCATGTAAATGAATTTCAAAACTTCCCGCATTATGAATTTGATGTAGGTGAAAAAGAAGCAATTTTAATGCAAAACGATAAAGGAGAATTTTACACTTTAAATTTGGAATGTACTCATAAAAAATGTAAAGTTGAATGGAATAAAACTGACAAAGAATTTAAATGTAAATGCCATCATGGAAGGTATAATGCTAAGGGAGAGCCAATTGGTGGTCCTCCAAAAAGACCATTAGAGATTTTAACAACAATGGTAATGAATGATAGCTTGGTTGTATTTGCAGACAAAAATTTGTTTAAGCAATAAAATAAAATATATTAGTAAGAAATAAATTTGTAAGTTCGATTAATGTAATAAATGTATAAATTTAAAGGTTAAAAATTATATTTATTAGTATTCATTTGCTGATTTGTTTTGTTATTATTTATTAACTTAAACTAATTAATTAAAATGAAAATTAACCTAAATTATTTTAGAAAATTGTTGAAAAAAATTTCTCTAATCTCTACCCCCCCCTCTCAGGCAAACACCAAAATATTTAGGTAAGTTTAGACTGAAATAACTTTCTTCTTTCAAAAGATATTGCCTTGCTTCATTATTGTTAAGTTCTAAAATTCGTATCATTAACTTTCAATATTATTGACAAATGTTTACCTGTAATTACGCCAAGAACTTTTTGTGATTTTTTAAAAGTAGCGATTTTTACTACTAATTAAGATGTGAAGAATCTCATGTTTGAGTATAAACAAATGTAAATAAGAAGCATTGAAACACCACTTTTCTTAACTGTTTGGCTGCCAAGTGCATCCATTTCATTCAATTTCAATTTTATTAATCTCTTTCATCAATCTATCTGTTTCAGAAAGGGCTATAACTATTTTTTGATAATGTAAAATGTCATCAAACTCAAGTGTTCTTTGTTTGCGGTCTTTGAGCCATTTTTGTGCTGGTTGATAACCACCAATGTAAAAGTCCCAAGCAACTTGTGGAACATTGTCGAAATACTGTGTATCGTTAATAAAAACTTTTCCGTTTTCGTATTTTGGTTTTACAACAACATTGCTTCCATCTTTTGGATATTGCGTTATATATTTTTCAACAATTGGACTTTCTAATAAATGTATTTGCCGTATTTCACCACCAAGTTTTACCAATTGCCAAAACGTACCGTTGTCTTTTGGAAAAGGCACTCTCGGAAAATCAATTTTTAAAAACTCTTTGTATTTTTCTCGGTACGTTGGTGAATGTAAAACAGCATAGATATAATCTAAAATGTCAATGGGTGCAAATGTGTTTTTGGTTGTTTCTTTTTCGTTGGTGAAGGTTAAACCTAATTTATCTGCTATTTGCTTTACAATTTCTGTGTTTAGGTTTGGTGTTCTTTCTGCTGTTTGCCCAATGGTTTGTTGTCCATTGGTTTCGGGATAAAGATACAAAGGTGCTAAATAACTTGCTCCGCCAAGTGTATGTTTATCAACCATAGAATTGACTACAAAAATATCACTATAATCAGGTTTAATTATTGAAACAATTTTTTCAAAAGTTAACCCAATATTTTTATTTTTAAAAAAGTGTTTCATTACCTTTTCTCTTGCCCTTCCAATTTTTTTAGTGTCAAAATATATTTTTTGATAGTCAAATGGTCTATATGGAAACTGACAAATTAATTTTTTATCAATTTCAATAGAATAAAAGTTTGAAACATTTTGCTCTAACTCATCAATGTTCTTATTAATTAATATTGAATCATTTGATGTAGTTATCCCAACTGAATTGACAATAAATATTTCATTTATTTGAAAACCTGCATCATATTTTTCTTGAACTCCGTAATCTTTTTTTACAAAAAAATAGTTTGGAGCAACATTTGGTAATTCTTTGAAATTAATGTTTTTAATTGAATTTTCAATTAGAAAATCGTATTTGAATTCACGTTTTCCAAACAAATCAAAATGAAAGACTTTTCCTAATTCATTTGATTTTTTGTTTCCAGTTTTAATAAATAGGTTTATAGAAACTCCTTGCATAATATCAAAAACATTTACATCTGCACTTCCATCTGGAGAAATTTCTTTTTTTCGTGAATTTCCGTGCAAATCAATAGTATAAATTTTGTCGTAGGCTTTTAATAAATTCCAACGCATTCCACGAAAAGTTTGATTATCTAAAAATCCGTGTGGATTGATAAAAGCCAAAATTCCGCTTCCATTTTTCTCTATAAAGTGTTGACCATAACGCAAAAATTTTGCGTAATCGTCATTTAACATTTTTGAATTTTGTTCTTTTAGTTTTTCTTTTCCGCCTGGTTCTTTTTTATAATCTTCCATCAGGCTCATTATCCATTCTCCCTTGTTTGCACTTTCTCCGCTATATGGCGGATTTCCAATTACACACATTACTGGTGTATCTCTTTTGATGTGATTGGCTTCGTTGGCTTCTGTACTTAACCAATTTGCAAAAAGAGTTCCTGTGTCTTGGTGGTGTTCTTCTAAACTGTTGGTAAGATAAACTCTGAACCTTTGGTTTGTTGTTGCTTTGTAGCCTGTTTCAGTTAAAAGTAAATCTAATTTTAAATGTGCCATTGCGTAACTTGCCATTAGCAACTCAAATCCATTGAGGCGAGGCAATAAATGCGTTTCTACATAATTGCTCCAAATTCCTTTTTGTCCTTCAAATTTTTTATGAATATGTTTTACTACTTCAGCTAAAAAAGTTCCTGTGCCTGTTGCTGGGTCAAGTATTTGAACTTTGTGAACTTCCTGTTCTGTCTTTTTGCCCTGTACATCAACCTTTATCTTTGTTTTGCTATTGTCTGCAAGTCCTTGCGGTAAATCAAACTCGGTTTTTAAAATATCATCAACTGCCCGAACAATAAAATTTACAACTGGTGCAGGTGTGTACCAAACGCCACGAGCCTTTCGCAATTTCGGGTCGTACTCACTCAAAAATGTTTCGTAAAAATGGATGATTGGGTCTTCCATTTTTGTTGACTTCCCGTAGTTTTTTAAAATTTCTTCAACATTGCAAGCCAAAAATATTTCCACCAAACTATCTACAATCCATTTAATACGGTCGTCAATTTCGGGACCAGCAATGTAGCCAAACAGTTTGCGTAAAAACGGATTTGATTTTGGAATTAATTCTGCGGCTTCTTGTCTGCTGAAAGTGGGCAAAGTTGGGTCGTGTAAACGAGCCGCAAACATTCCGTAAGCAATGGTTTGAGCATACACATCAGCAAATCCTTTGGGCGTAATGTCGTGAATAAGAATTTGCTTAAAGGCGTTCATTTGGTCTTTAAGTGTGCTATTCTCATTATGAGTTTCATCACTTGTCAACGCCTTTTCAATAACATCAGAAAGAAGGCGGGCTTTGCCCGCCATCATTTCTGCCAGTTTTTTTGAACTTTTTATTGTCTGCCCAACGTGGGTAGCAAAGTCTTTGATGAGATTTGTAAAAGTTGCAAAGTTCTCGGATAGCGGAACTACTTCATACTTGTCACCCTGAGTTTGTCGAAGGGCAGCAATTGCAATTTTTGTAATAAAAATTCCGTCAATGTATAAATGGAAGTCTAAATAGTCGGTAAAAATTAAGTTGTTTAGCGAAGCCTTGTATCGGTCGAACTGTTCTTTATTTCCCGTTTTCTTTGCTCCTTCAAGGTCTTTGTCGCCAATGTCCTTTGCTTCAATAAAACCTACTGGAATTTCTTTTTTGGTCAGAATGTAGTCGGGTGCTCCGCAAGATTGTCTTTTGGGTTCGTTGGTCGCCCTAATGTCAGGCACTAAACTTTCTAACAGTTGTTGCAAGTCGCCACGAAAAGTATGCTCGGTAGAATTACCAAGTTTATAACGCTGATTTAAGTTGTTTATGTACTGGTCTAAATTCATTTATTTTTCTATTCGTTTTGAAGTCGCAAGTTATAACTTTTGTCTGTTGGTACGTTGGTAATATATGGCTCTAATGCTTTTGTGAAATATTAACTTATCTGTCAAACAACATTAAAAATGCCATTTATTAGGGCAAACTAAAATTGATTGCCACTTTCTAAAAATAAGTTTCCACGTCATATTAAAGCCTGATAATGGAATACAATATTAAGACATTTCCTATAATAGTTTTTTCTTATTATTTCTATTTTGGTAGTAGTTATTTTTGAATGATGAATTTGATTAGTTGACTAATTTAAGATGCTCAAGTAAGGAAATTTATTATTGTGAAAAATTGAGTAATAATTCAAGCAGGAGATAAAATATTAATTAACAAAATTGCAATTATTAGATAAATTATAAAATGAATTAATATCATACCAAATAATAATTGATTGAATAAATAAAAATAATTATAACACAACTCAAAAAATTCTAAATTTGCAATTAGATAAAAACATTTTTAATAAAACAATAATGAATTTTTTAGAAGAGCAGGATAAAGAAATTTTTGCCGCAGTAATGGGGGAAACAAAAAGGCAAAATGACAAGATTGAACTAATAGCAAGTGAGAACTTTACAAGCCAAGCAGTAATGGAAACTCAGGGTTCTGTTCTAACTAACAAGTATGCAGAAGGGTATCCGGGGCGTAGGTTCTATGGTGGTTGTGAATGGGTTGATGTTGCAGAAACTATTGCACAAGATAGGCTAAAGCAATTGTTTAATGCTGAATATGTTAACGTTCAGCCACATTCAGGATCAGGAGCAAATATGGCGGTCTATTTTTCTTTTCTAAAACATGGTGATGTTGTTCTTGGTATGGATTTATCTCATGGTGGACATTTAACACATGGTTCATCAGTAAATTTTTCTGGTAAATTTTACAATTTTGTTTCTTATGGAGTTGATAGAGAATCGGGTTTGATAGATTATAATATTGTTCGCGAACAAGCTCATAAGCACAAACCTAAAATGATTACTGTTGGAGCATCAGCTTACAGCAGAAACATTGATTACAAAGCATTTGGAGACATTGCTAAAGAAGTTGGTGCATTCCTAATGGCAGACATTGCCCATCCTGCTGGATTGATTGCAAAAGGATGGCTAAACTCACCAATTGAGCATTGCACAGTTGTTACATCAACAACACATAAAACCCTAAGAGGACCAAGAGGGGGGATAATAATGCTTGGTAAAGATTTCGAAAATCCATTTGGCGTTGTTGCTCCAAAATCTGGCAGAAAAAAAATGATGAGTGAATTAATAGATAGTTGGGTTATGCCTGGAATACAAGGTGGACCATTAATGCATGTTATTGCAGCAAAGGGGGTTGCTTTTGGTGAAGCACTAAAAGATGATTTCAAAATTTATACTAAAAATGTAATTGATAATGCAAAGGCTTTCTCAATTGCAATGATGAATAATGGTTATAAAGTTGTTTCAGGAGGGACTGATAATCATTTACTATTAATTGATTTAATGGATCATAACTTAACAGGTAAGGCAGCTGAAATTGCATTAGATAACGCTGGAATTACTTGTAATAAGAATGGGGTTCCATTCGATGATAAATCCCCTTTAATTACATCTGGCATAAGGCTTGGTACTCCTGCTATGACAACAAGGGGGATGTCCGAAAATGAGTTCAAACAAATTGCGGATTTTATTCATAAAATTTTAGGAGATATTAGCAACACAGATTTGCAAACTAAAGTAAAAAAAGATGTAGCCGAGTTTTGCAATCAGTTTCCACTTTACAAATAATGGAATTGATTAAAACTCAAATGTAAATTAATTTTTAAATAATTCAAGAAATGGAACCATGGCTATTGTACTCTCTCTTGGCTATGCTTTTTGCAGGTTTAACTTCAATTCTTGCAAAAGTAGGTTTGAAAGATATAAGTTCAGATTTAGGCTTGGCAATTCGTACTGGAGTTGTGTTTATAATTGTAATAGCAAATTCTTTTTTACTTGGAAATGTTAACGAAATTGGGAAACTTACACCAAAGACAATTCTCTTCCTTGTTATTTCTGGAATAACAACATCACTTTCTTGGATCTTCTACTATCGTGCAATGAAATTAGGGAAAGTTTCATATGTTGCAACTATTGATAAAGGGAGCATTGTAATAACTTTAATGCTCTCCTTTTTACTACTTAAAGAGCCACTAACCTTAAAATTAATTTCGGGTGCAATTTTAATAATCTCTGGGTTAATTGTTATTGCTAGTTAATTTTTTTTTTCATTTAAACATTTAATTATTTTTAAAGTAAAATGTAATAACAAAATGATAATAAATTTCAATAATTATTTTATGACTATTATTTTATGTATTTTTACAAACTCCCCAGAACAAGCATAAATCCAATACATTCCTGGTGAAAGTTCATCAGTTGGAATTGTTGAACTGCTAATTAATTTATTTAAATAAAGTCTATTGACAACAGCACCAAGCTGATTGAAAAGAACAATTTCAATATCTTTTGTACTATTAAATTGAAATGAAATTGGTTCACCTTTTGTAACTAAATTTTTATCAAAAACTAAATCAAATTTACTACTTAAAACACTCTTTTCAACTGATTTATTATTCTGAATAATTGGATAAAGTTCAATGAAACTTGGAAAATCTGAACTGCTGAAAAGAGTATCATTTGCATCAGATTGAGGTGGAAAAGGAGATAACCCAAATTCATCTGACGCTTTAGGGTGAGATTCTCCAAATTTAACTCTAGCTTCAATTTGATGACCCTTTCTAATCAAATAATACTGAGGATTTAAATCATACTTAATTTCCCTTTTAGATTTATTCTCATTTGAATATAACCTAACCTGATATGAGCCTCTGGTTATTGGGTTACTAGTTTTTAAAATTGGATTATAGTCATACAATAATACGTTAGCTTGATATTTTATTGCATCTGAATTAACCCAAATAGATGTTTTATAAGACATTAACTCAGCATCATTCTTAATTGGATCTGAGAAAAATTTCAATGAAATATCATTTGTTATATTTTTTATATACTTTCTTTTTTCAAGCAATTCTGTAGTTAACACATTTGAATTTACACTCTCAATTAATTTATTATTATTTGTTAGATAATATGTAATTGGTATAGTTTTGGGTGGAAAACAATTATTGAAATTTGATTCAGTCAAATATTTAATTTTATTTTCTGAGGCATCAATTAATATTATAGCAGAGTCTTTATTCATGATAGTTTCAGTTTTAATTCCTTTAAGCCAATAATCACAAAATCTAATTGAAAGATTCATCAAACCTAGCAATTGTGATGGGTCTTTTGGTAAGCCATGTCCACCTGGAAATATAATTAATTTTTTATCTGAATAGATTAATTTAAGCTCATCAGCAATATCTAAAACTCTGAATAAATCATCTTGCCAAGCAAGTGCAATCAATAAAGGGATTTGAATATTTGATAATTTATTAACTATATCTTTTCTTGAAACATAATTTTTAATTGCATAATAATCATCATTAACAACCAAAGGCATTAAAGTATCTCGCATAAAAGGTCCATAGTTAATTGATTTCCCACCAGTAGTTATTGCATTATAGCAAAAGTAATTTAAGCAACCATTATTTAAGCATGCGTTCTCAAGGTTTGGGACTGCAATAATTGGGATTGCACATTTAATTGGTAATTTATTTACAGCAGCATTCCAAGTTATCATTCCACCTTGAGAACCTCCTAACATACCAATTTTATCTTTATTAATTTCACTTCTTTTTTGCATCCAAGAAATAATTTCTTTGGTATCTTGAAGTATCCTATCATCAGTCATCCAGTTAAATTCACCTTCAGAAGGGTATCCAGCAGGAGCACCCTGACCTCTAACGCTAAACTCAACACAATAATATCCATTTAACGAAAACAGGTTTGCAATTGCAGTCATGTCTTCTTTAGATCCAGCATAACCATGAACTAACAATACTGCAGGAAAGCCACCTTTCGGAGTTAATTGTAACGGAGTAAAAAATGCTAAATTCATTATTTTTCCATCACTCATTGTTAATAAAGTATCAACACGAAATTGTGACTTAGAAACATTAAAAGAAAAAATAAAAATAAAAAGGAGTAAATATTTAATCATAGTAAATGAAATTTATCTAATATAAACAAGACAGATTAGAATTAGTTAAACGCAAAAGTAAATAAATTCTAAGCATTAAGTATTTGTAAATTTGCTTATCAATCATAATATAATTTTAAATATTTAAATAAAAATAATTATTTAAAATAAATTTTATTTTAACGTAAAACCGATTTATGCAGTTAAGAACAAAGGGAATAGTATATCTAATTATAGGTGCTTTTATATGGAGTTTTGGTGGGTTGTTCATCAAGCTAATATCAATGGCACCCCTTGCAATTGCAGGATGGAGAAGTTTTTTTGCTGCAATAATAATGTTATTCTTTGTAAGAAAAGAAAAGTTAGCAATTTCAAAATGGTCATTGATTGGTGCATTATCTTACTCTGGAACAGTAATACTTTTTGTAATTGCAACCAAATTAACAACAGCAGCCAACGCGATTTTAATTCAGTATACAGCACCTATTTATGTTGGATTATTAAGCAGAAGAATATTAAACGAAAACATTAAAAAGAAAGATTGGATAATTATAATTGTTGCAATTTTAGGTATGACACTTTTTTTTGCAGAGAACATATTTAGTTCTAAAACTCAAACTAACAACTATAATTTGATTGGAAATGTAACCGCAATTTTCAGCGGAGTATGCTTCGCTTTTACTGTTATTTCAATAAGAAGAGAGAAAATGAATTCAACATTGCAACCAGTACTTTATGGGAATATAATAACTTCAATTATAGCTCTTCCTTTATCGGGATTTGAAATTCCATCATCGAACAACTTAATTTATTTATTGTTTTTAGGATTTATACAATTAGGATTTGGATACTTATTTTTTGCAAAAGGAACTAAGTTAGTTACAGCAATTGAATCTGCTTTGGTTCCTATAATTGAACCAGTTTTAAATCCAATTTGGGTTGCACTTTTTTATTTGGAGTATCCTTCTTTTATTGCAGTAATTGGTGGTTTGATTGTAATTTTAGCTATCACTTCAAAGAGTATAAATTTTGAAGGAATAAAGAAACTTATATCTTAAATTAATCTATTGAGTTTATATTTTTCATATATAGATTTAGGTAAAAAATAAAAACCTGATAAAACATATTTTAAGTTTTCAATTGAAATATTTCTATAAAATAATTTTAAGGATTGGATTCCATATTTATATCGATAAATTGAGTGAACATACTTATAAAGTTGAACATAAAAATTTGTATTGAAACTCCCTTCATACATCATTGTTAGGTCGTTAGAATCATTCCAATTTGTTTTTTCATTCATTTGATCTTTAACAATTTGATAAAATTTTGTACCAGGCAAAGGATAAGAAACAGAAATCCCTATTTGATGTGGCATGTTCTTTAAAATCATATTTATAGTCTCATTAATCTCGATCATAGTTTCGCCCAAATAACCAAACTGTATGAAATAACAGACTTTAACTTTTTTTAGTTTCAGTAATTTAGTTGACAAATTGATTTGTTCAATTGTGGTCCCTTTTTCCATTGAATCTAGAATTTTTTGCGAACCGCTTTCAGCTCCAATCCATACTTCATCTAAGCCAGAAGCAACCAATGCATCAATAGAATCTTCAATCATTAAAAGGTCTGCTCTTGATTGAATTTTAAATTTGAATTTAAGTTGTCTTGTTAACACTTCATCTCTAAACTCTTGCACCCAATTTTGTTTCAACCCAAAAATATCATCACACATCCAAAAATGCTTTACATTAAATTTATTAATTAAAAATTCAATTTCATTTACAACATTAATAACAGAGCGAACATTGTATCGGTTACCATAAATTGGTTTGGCACACCAATTGCATTTAAACGGACACCCTCTTGTTGTAGAAATATTGAGTGAGAAGTAACCATGATATTTTTCCCAAATTGATTTATATTTTGGGATGTCGATTAAATCCCAACCATAACCAATAGAATCAATATCTGATAAAACATCTCTATTTAAAGTTTTAATTATTTTGCCAAATTTGTCTGAATAAGCAATACCATTTACATGCCCAATTTCTTTTTTTGTATCCAAATTACTTATTAGTTCAATTAATGTTTTGTCACCTTCGCCAATTAAAACAAAGTCTGCTCCTTGAGTTAAATAATCTGAATAATTATCGGTAGAATCTGATGAACTAACAATTACTTTGCAATTATAATCTTTTCCAATTTTAACTAAATCAAATGCAGCATTACGCATTTTACTTAGGCACATTTTAGTTAAGTAATTGAATCCATCTTCATAAATCACTAATACATCAGGCTTGAATTCAACTATAGTTTGAATGATTTGAAGTGGGGAATTAGAAAGGCTAGTATCATGTAAAGAAACCTCATAACCATTATTTCTGAGGGAATTAGCAGCAATGATTGTTGCAATAGGTGGATAAGGTTTTTTGAACAAAGATTGCTTTTGATCAAAATTATAAAAGTAGGAATTACTAAATAAGACCTTCATTATTTTATTGAAATATTATTCATATCTTCAAACTCTTTTATCTTTAAATCGAATTCTATGAGAATTTTTTTTTCATAATTGTTTATATGTTGTTTGGAAACATTTTTGTTTGATTTGAATGAGTGAGATAAATCTTTACTACTCAATTTAGGGAACTTATTTCTCCAGTACATTTTCATTCTATTCATTATAAATTCATCAACTTTATCTATAAATTTAAATGATAAAATTGATTCACAAAATCTTTTTATAAATGGTGAGTTTAAGTTTGATGAAGGTTTAAATGTTTTTCTAGAAAAGTTTGGGAAATAATCTGAAATCCAATTATTATTGAACATTAAAGAAGAATAATGATCAAATCCATATAATGGAATAAGAGTTATAAGCTCATTTGCAGTAAAAAAATTTTTCTCATCTATTTCAAATTTATTATCACTAATGAAATAGTTCAGACAAAAATTCCTTGAAGAATTGAACAGAAAAACAAATCTGAACAATTTTAATAAAGTACGTGAAATCCATAACCTATCATGCTGAACAACAATAAAGTAATCAATATCGGAAGTTGGTTTCATATACAATTTAGATATTGAACCAGAAAGCATAACTGAACGAACAAATGGAAAACAAGAAATAATCTTTGTCATTATCTTAGCTACTTCAATTTTTTTTAATGCTAATTTAAGAGCATTCTCTCTCAACAAAAATATACTCTTATCATTTGAAACAGAATAATATTTGCCAAACTTAAAAACTAATTTTTTATCAATTAAATCTTCTAACAAATAAACTAATTCGGTTGAGTTAGTAATTTCTTGATTATGATAAAATGAAATTTCTTTAAGAGTTAATGGGCATGAAAAGATATTCGCATATAGTAGTGATTTTAGAATTCCATTTGATGATATTGCAGTATTGATTAATTCCATTGAATCAATGAAATGTTATTTGAATAGTTAAAAAAAATCTAATTAAAAGCTAAAGTATTAAAGTAACAAACACAATTATTCTTAAACCCAAACAAAAGATTTAAGTTACAAAAATGAAAAAAAAATAGCCTAATAAAAAATTAGGCTATTAATTAAAATTAAAAAATTTATTTCAAGATAAAAATTTATATTTTTACATGCCATACCCGCCCATATCATCATTACGAGGGCTATCATTTTGTTTTTGTCTTGGCAAATTAAGTTTCTGACCAAAATTATAAACTATATTCAAAAAAGCAATTCTTGATACAGATTTCATTTCAAAACTAGAGTAAAAATCTGGTGCTTCAGTTTGAAAAGCCATTCTTTGAGTATCAAATAAATCGCTTAACCTTAAAGAAAAAATTAAATTATTAGACATCATTCTATAAGAAATTGCCAAATCACTTCCATAATTTGGTAATCTTCTTGAATATCCAATTTGACCTTTTGATCTATATCTCGAGGAAAATACTGCGTCTAAACCATCATAAATTGAAAAGATTGCATTTAAATTCCCACCAACAATTACTGCATTACTAGAAACATCACCAGCAATTTCACTTCCATCATTTGTAAGACTAGAACCATTTAAATTTAACGTAAAGTTTAACCAATTAAATGGTTTTGTAGAAATTGACATTTCACTTCCAAATGTTGTTGATGTACCAAAATTAACTTGAGTTGTGGTTGTTATATTATTTGCCAGAGAAGTTACATGCCTTATTGAACCGTTTTCAACTCTTACAAATGGAGATAAAGTAAAAGATCCCCAATCACCGAAAGTGTTATAATTTAATTCAATTGCATGAGTATATTCTGGATTCAAATTTGGATTGCCTATATATCTAGAATAAACATCATATCTGCTTGTGTATGGAATTAGTTGATCAAATCTGGGTCTATTAATTCTTTTGCTATAACCAAGTTGAAGTTGAGAATTATCTGCGATTTTATATAGGATTGATCCACTTGGAAAAATATCTAGAAAACTTTTATCAATATCAGTTTTGTTGTTATAACCCCCAATTATGTTTGTATTTTCTACCCTTACACCTGCTTGCAAACTGAATTCTGAAGTTAACTCATGATTAACTAATAAATATCCAGCATTATAATTATCATCATATTTATAAGTACTAGTATTATAAGGATTAGAAATAAATTGCTTTAAAGAATCATTATAAATTTGGGAAACAACATCGTTATTAATTTCTCTCATTTCACCTTTATAACCAGTTTCAATTTTAGTCCCTTTTGATATTGGTAAAGAATAATCAAGTTTATAAGTTAATCCTTTATTATTTATAGATAAATTATCATTTTGAATATTTTCTTTTCCTAATAGAGTTGTTTTATCATTTATAAAATTAGAAAAAGTAAATTTTTGATCATCCTTAGTTTTTGAATTAGTAAAATTAATATCTGTAGTTAATTGATGTTCACCTTCAAATTGTTGCTTGAAAGAAAGAGATCCATTTATTAAGGTGTTGCTAGAAGAATTATCACCAACTCTTGTTGAGTAACTTAAGAAATTGTTAGTAAGGCTACCCAGAGTTTGATCATACTTACCTAAAGAAGTTGTTGGTCCTGAATAAGTGTTAAACAAACTTGAAAGTGAAAGAGAAGTTTTTGGAGTAAAGTTATAATCTAATCTTAAGTTTGCATTCAAATTATTTCCATTACTTGATCCTTCAGAAGTTTGGTTTAGTTTTATTACTGTTGCACCTAATGAATCTTTGGTGTCTCTACTAACTAAGGAATTAAATTCCATAACGTTTCTTGAATAACCAGCGCTAGCAAATGCACTAAAACTATTTTTCCTATAATTACCATTTAAAAATGCATTATATCTATCCCAAGTTCCATAACCTAATGTAACCCCTCCACCATAACTTTCTCCAGTTTCACTATTCTTTTTCATTACTATATTTATAATCCCTGACATACCAGTAGCTTCATATTTGGCAGATGGATTAGTAACAACTTCAATGTTATCAATCATTGAAGTTGGCATTTGTTTAAATAAATTATTTAATTGTTCAGAACTCATTGGTAAGGGTCTTCCATCTATTAGAATTGTTGGGTTGCCTTTGCCTCTTAATGAAATATTCCCATCTTGATCAACTTCAATAGCTGGAATTTTAGCAAGTGCATCGCTAAGATTAGTTCCTATGAAAGTTGGGTTTGCAGTTAGATTAAACACTTTTTTATCAATGCGAATTTCTTGAAATTCTTTTTTCGCTGTAACTTCAACTTCATTTCCTAATGTTTGATTTTGAGAAATTCTAATTTCTCCTAAATCGAAAACAGGAGGTTCATCTTGAATTGTTATCTTATCAATCTTTTTAGTTTGGTAACCTATAAAGCTTACTTCAACATTATATTCTTCAGATGTTCTTAATTTATCAACAATAAATTTACCATCTGATTTAGAGATTGCCCCACCAAATGTTTTGTTTGTTTTAGGTAACTTGATTGTTATTGTTGCATATTCTAACACCTGATCAGTTAAAGAATCTTTAACTATTCCAATTATATTACCCTTTAAGCTTGCATTCATTGAAGAAGGTATTTGGTTACCTCTTGGGAACTGAGCATTTGATGGAATAAAACAAAATAATAGACCAATGAACAGGAAATTTGATAATATTTTATTCATATTTTTTTCTAAAAAGAATTTTTTTGGATTAGTTCCATAATAACGATTAAATACATTATAAATTATTTACATAAAAAATTTAAAAATTTATTTACAATTTTGGGTTAGATATTATGAGTGTAAAATGAGATGTCTCATTTGTATGATTTCTAATTCTATGATTATTATTAGCATCAAAAATTAACAGTTCATTTTTTTGAATTACTTTTTCCCATTGCCCAGAATCTACATCTTTACATTCAAATAATACTGAACCATTTGAACATAGTAAAGTAACTTTAGAGTTATATGTAATGTAATCTTCAGTCCAATAACTCTTTGGTAATAGACAAATATTTACTAATTGACAATTTAAATTTTTTTGAAAAGGGGTTAAAAAAATAGTAGTGTTTTTACTTTTAGAGTATATAATCTCAGTGTTTAAAGCATTAGACTCACCCTCAATTAAAATGGAAAAATTGTTAGTTAAATGATTTTCGTCAACAGGCTTTTGGTTGTTCTCAGCTTTAGTAAAAAATGAAATTAGAGTTTCATTCTGAGCATTTAAAATTTTTTTTAGTAGAGACCAATGAGCAATTCTTTTCCCAGATTCAATCATTGATAAATAAGATTTTGAAATACCTATATTTTTTGCAATTAAATCAGCTTTAAATCCGTTTAATTCTCTTAATCGTTTTAACTGAACTCCAAGTTCTATTGAATCATTTATTAGGAATCTCATTCTTTTATAAAGTAAGTACTAATTTAAGTTTGATGGGGTTAATATTACAACCAACAATAAGTAGATTAAGCTTAGTTTAAAATAAAAATTAAAACTTAATACAAGGTGTACTTTTTTAAATTTAAATTTAATTTTTATACTTTTGGAACAAAGATAAATGTTGCTTTTGAATAAATTATTACAAATGAATTTCGGTACAAAGTTAAAGGTTAGTTACTTACTCAATCATTTGTTAATTGGTATATTAGCACATTATTTAAAATAATTTTATTTGAGATTCCAGATATCAATATTGCTTTGGATTTTTTGTGTTTCAATTACTTTAGCACAAAATATACTAACATCGTATAACTCTCCTTGTTTCATAAAAAACAAAGGTCAATGGCATCAAAATGCTTTGTTCCAAACTCGTATTGAAAAGAACAATATTTGGTTTACAAATGATGCAATTATATATGATCTATTTGATTTACAAGCTGATATAAATAAAAAAAATGTTGGTCATGTTTTTAAACAAAAATTCATAAATAGTCAAAAATTTAAAACTATTAGTGATAATATTTTACCTGGTACTTTCAATTTCATTAAGGGAAATTCAATTCCCTCAAGAACAGCCGATGTACCAGCTTTCAAAGAAATTGTACAACAAGACATCTACACTGGAGTTTATATAAAATACTATTTTAATTCTAATGAATTCAAGTATGATATTGTTGTTCTACCAGGTAATGACCCTAATGTTGTCAAGTATTATTTTGAAGGTATTGTTGGTTTGCCAACATTAAGGTACAATAATAAATTACTGAAAGATGAATTAGTTATAAAAACTTCTGTTGGAGAAGTGGTTGAAAATATTCCAGTTTGTTACCAAAATATTAATGGTAATAAAGTAGTAGTAAATGCTAAATTCAAACTTAGTAATGATACTATTTCATTTAGTATTGGATCGTATAATACAAATGAACCGTTAATTATAGATCCTTCGGTTAGCTTAAACACTTATCTTGGAGGAGCTGGTGATGAGTTTGGTAGATCATTAGATGTTGATACTTCTGGTAATATCTACGTTACAGGTTTGACTCGTTCTACAGAATTTCCAATAACTCTTGGGGCTTACGATATAACCTTAAATTCTGCAAATGGTACCTATGATATTTTTGTAACAAAGTTTAATAGAAGTGCTTCAAGTATAATTTATTCAACATTGATTGGAGGAAGTAGTGTTGATGAATCGACTGGAATAAAAGTTTCTCAAGATGGTACTGCTATTGTTTGTGGTGCAACATCTTCAATAGATTTCCCTAGAGTGAATAATTCTCAAATAAAAAAAAACGGGTTAGATGGGATAGTTTTTGGATTAGATCCAACTGGTAGTTCTCTTAAATTTTCAACTTTTTTAGGGGGTGATTTTGATGATAAAATTGAAGATATAATTCTTGATAATAAGGATACTATTTATTTAGTTGGTTCAACAAATTCTAACAACTTTCCAATAAGTTTAAACGTACTTCAAAGCACTTATATGGGTGGCGAAGATGGTTTTATTACAAAGCTTAATCCAAATGGAAATTCAATTAGTTCTTCAACATTTTTAGGTGGAAATAGTAATGATAAAGCAATATCAATTTGTTTTGCATTTAATGGTGATGTCTGTGTTACAGGCAAAACCGAATCATCAAATTTCCCAACTAAAAATGGTTATAGATTAACTCCAATCGCTGGTGAGGATTGTTATTTAGTAAGATTAAATAGACAATTAAATGTTGTAAATTATGGTACATATTTTGGTGGTGCAAATCAAGAAGAACCATCTTCAATATGTGCTGATTCTTTAAATAATATTTTTATTTCTGGATGGACAAATTCTAGTGATTTCCCAAACTTACCTGCATCAGGAATTGGAAATTGGTTTTTAATAAAATTCAATTCATTAGTTGGAATCCCTTCTTTGGAATATAGTAGAATGGTTGGAAATATTAATTCTGCTTTAACCACTACTATGAAATGCAATTCTTTAGGAAACTCATTTGTATGCGGTAGTGGACCAGATTTGAAATTTATTGAATTTGACCCTAAAGGAAATTTTTTACCTGCAATTTCAATTGATGGTACAAATATAGATGAAGTTGCAAAGGGAAGTTATCTTTCAAAGTATAACGATTTTTATATTTGTGGTACAACTAATTCTGCAAATTTACTTCAAACTTCAAACGCTTATGACAACATATTAAATCTTAATTCCTCTAGTTTTAATTTTGATGCTTTTGTTATCCGTTTTTCTTTTAAGAACAGACCATTTGCCGTTTTCCCTAACAGCCGTGATTTAGATACATTAATATGCGATACAGTTAGGTATGATACCATTTATATTTTTAATCAGGGTGATTCTGACTTAGTAATAGGAAGACCATATTTTTTACCAGATGATGGATTCTATAAAATTGTTTTTCCTCCTAGTTCAGGCACTTATTTAGTGGCTGCTAAAAGTACTCCATTGAAAATTATAGTTCAGTTTTCAACTAGAATTAATGCCAACAAAGTATCTGAATTAGTATTTTTAACAAATGAAGAAAAGCCTTATAAGTATAACAAAATAAAATATTCAGCAGTTAGAATTTCCCCCACTATTGAATTTAATAATATTTCAGTAAAATTCCCCAAAACAACATATTGTGATAGCCCAATTATAAATGATACTACCATCAATGTTAAAAATAATGGTGATGACTTGGTTTCGATTATTGGAATTAGAATGTCTTCTGGTAAAAATTATATTGTTAATAGCAAATACAATTTCCCATTAGTGGTAAATAAACAGATTTCAATTCCAATTAATATTAAAAGAAATATTACATCAGCTAATACATATAAAGATACCCTAATTGTAGATTTGAAAGAATGTAATGGTGAAATTAAAATCCCAATAGAATCAGTTATTGATTCAATTTCCTTCCAGGCTTTATCTGGTGATACAATTCGATATAAACCATTGGATGTATGCAATGGAGTTATTTCTGATACACAACAAATTAACTTGATAAACAATGGGAATATTCCAGTCAAAATCGATTCAGTATTTATTAGTAATAAAAGTTTTAAATTAATTGAGAAGTTACCATTTATGCTATTTCCTGGTAAAGTTTTAAATTTAAATTTAGTTTATTCTTATAATGGGAGCAACGCACCAATTATAGGAAATATTAACTTTTTATCTAATCCTTGTGGATTTGAATTGAAGGTTAATATATTCTCAGAAGGAATTAAATCACCTGTTAATCCGCCTATTTTAAATGTTGATTATGGAAAATTTTATTTTTGTAGTAATGATAAATTTGTTGATTCAGTATTAGTTTTTAAAAATATTTCAAATGTTATTGTAAATATTTTACCAAGCCAAGTACAAACTCATTTTCAAATTATAGAACCAGTTAATTTTCCTTATGTTGTTAAACCTGGTGATGAAATGAAAATTAAAATTAGATATCAACCAAAAATTACAGGTAATATTTTGGGTGTTTTTAAATTTCCTTTTTACTCAGGAACTTGTGATGATACTCTTATTGTTACTACGCAAGGTGAGAGCATTTCTCCAAGTATCAGTACTAATGAACCCTTTGATGTAGGAGAAATTGAAACTTGTAAAACTAGTTTAGATACATTTTTTATTGTAAAAAATAATTATGAAACAGCTTTCAGAATTGATTCTTTAAAATCTATAAATGGAAACATAAGAGAAGAAAAATTTCCAATAATTGTCCCAATTTTAGATAGTGTTTTAGTAAAAATTCATTTCACACCACTTACAACAGATGAAATTTCCGATACAGTATTACTTTTTATTTCTTATCCATGTATTGATGTAAAAAAAGTAGCAATAAAAGCAAAGAAATTTGGGAATGTTGTTATGATTGATAACAATGAGATTAAATTCCCTCCACTTATAAATTGCAATATCCTACAGTTTCCAGAGGTACTTTTAAAAATTAAAAACAGTTCTCAAAGTGGATTAGGAAATATTATTTCTGTGAAGTCAGTTAAAATAAATGGTTCTCAAATATTTAAAATTTATCCTGATATAATTGGTAAATCTTTGAAGATAAATGATACATTAAATATCATTGCAAGAATGGAACCTACTATGAGTGGTCTGTTCAATGCTGAGGCAGAAATTGTATTTAGCCCTTGTAATGATACCATTATAATAAAAATGATTGGTACTGTTGATGAGCCAATATTACCTTTTGCTGAGCTTCCTATTTTCCAACCAATTTCTATTGGAGATACTGGTAAAACTTCTGTATTAATTTTTAACACAACTAATGCAGAAGTTCGTGTAGATTCACTGAGTTCAATATTAAAACCTTTTAGAATAATTAGTGTAATTCCTAGTTTACCAATTATTATTAAAAATCGGGAGTCGTTTAGAATTAATTATGAATTTGTCCCGGAGATTATAGGAAATGCATCTGTTGTTAATAAAGTATTTTACTCTGAACCTTGCAATTTTACAAACGATATAAGGCTAACAGGAGAAGGATATATTCGAAAAGAGAATATCTTTATGTGTATAAATGGAAAATATGGGAGTAATGTTGGTGATACATTAGAGGTCAAAATAGTAAATCAAACACCTAGAAAATTATTAAACAAAACTACTGCTGAAATCTATTTAAGTTATTCCAAAAATAGCTTACTTTTGCTACCTTTTAAATCTTCTGACACAATAATTAATGATAGTAAAAATGGATCTAAAATTAAAATCAATAATATTGATGAATTAAATTATGAAACACTAAAATTAAAATTTATAACTCTAGGAAGTAACATAATTAATCCAATAATTAAAATTGATAGTATTAAATTTTCAGATACTACTTTGATACCAATTTTTTGTCAAGATTCTGCTACAATACAGGTAAATAATAGATGTTATCTAAATGGAACTCATTTAGGATATGGAAAAAACTTTTTATTAAAACCAAACCCAAATCCTGCTTCAAGTGATATAGTCATAAAATTCGGTCAGTTAGAAGATGTTGAAACGACAATTAAAATTGTTGATGTGAATGGTAAAGAAGTTTATACTCCATTAAATAATAAGTTTAATAGAAGTGGAGAATACACTTTAAAATTTACTTCTAATGATTTACCAAATGGTAAATACTTCATTATTTTATTAGCAGGTCAATTCAATGCCTTGGAGACTTTACATATTAGTAGATAATTATTTTAATTAATATTGTATTAAAAAGTTAACATAAAAACAAATTAAAATTTATCAATTTATTACTTACAGGAATTTCTTTAGGGTTAGCCTTTTCAGCTTTAGGAATTGGGATTTACATTACCCTTAAAGTATTCAATATACCAGATATAACCACTGATGGAAGTTTTACTTTAGGTGGAGCTGTAACTTCAATTATGCTTACTCAACATTATGGTTTAGGAACTTCTATTTTTACATCAATAGTTGCAGGAGTTTTAGCAGGAATAATTACTGGGATTGTTCATACCAAATTAATGATTAATTCTTTGCTTTCTGGTATAATTGTTATGACTGGTCTTTATTCAATCAATTTGATATTGATGGGTAGATCCAATTTGCCATTAATTTCTGTAGAAACTATTTTTACTAAGTTCTCAAAAACACAAACTCATTTTTCCGAGTTAATAATTATACTTATAATTTCAGTTTTATTAATTTCTTTAGTTGCATATTTATTATCAACAGATTTTGGACTTGCAATGAGAGCAACAGGAAACAATGAATTAATGGTTCGAGCAATTGGTGTTAACACAGATAATATGAAGATAATTGGAATGGGTATTGCAAATGGATTGACTGGACTTAGTGGATCAATAGTTTCTCAATATCAAGGTTTTGCTGATATTAATATGGGGATTGGAATTGTAATATTTGGATTAGGTTCTGTTATGATTGGGGAATCAATTATGAATTTATTTAATTTAAAAAATATAATCTTCAGATTAATTGGAGTTGCATTAGGGAGTGTTATATTCCGCTTATTAATAGCTTTGGTATTAGTATTAGGAGCTGATCCAAACCAACTAAGGCTCATTACGTCTTTGTTAGTATTAATATTTGTTGCTATTCCAAATCTTATAAAAAGAAAATCTTAATTGAAATTCAATAATTTATCTTAACATATTTTAAATTAGATAATAATAGATATTTTACAACAATGTTATCTAATAATAGTCTTTATTTTTTCATTGTATTATATTATTTAGACTTTGTTGTATGTTTTATCTATCATTCAAAATTTAGTAATAATTTACATTGATTTAATAATAACTAATGTTTTAATATCAAACGAAAATGTTTAAACCTCTAATCTATTTAGCATTCGCTTTTATAATATATCAGGTAATAAGAAATGTAATTTCAAATTCAAAGTTTGAGATATTGTTTAAACGAAAAAAAATGACTAAAAATAATTCTGTTGATTTAAAAGATGAAATTACAAATCAAAATAATAAGCAAGTAATTATTCCTATGAATAATGAAATCAAAGATGCAAAATTTAAAGACATTGAGTAATTCCTATCACTGTAATTTATAAAATCCTTATAATATTTATTTTAAACTCAAATGGATTTCTCAAAAATAAAATTGTTACTAACTGATAATGATGGTGTGCTTACTGATGGAGGTTTTTATTATTCAAATAGTGGAGATGTATCTGTAAAATATAATTCGCTTGATGGAATGGGTATTGTTTTGTTGCAAGAAAAATTCGATGTTGAAGTTGTTATAATATCAGGTTCGGGAGCTGATTATATTTCTAATAGAGCAAAGAAATTAGGAATTAAAATTGTACATTTAAATTGTTATGATAAAGTTGAAATTGTAAAGCAAATCTTACTTGATAAGAATTTACAAAAGGAAGAAGTTGTATTTATTGGAGATGATGTAAACGATATAGATGCCATGAATTTATGTGGAATAAGAGTTGCAGTAGCAAATGCTCATAGCAGTTTGTTACCAATAGTAGATTATGTATGCGTTAAAAATGGTGGTGATGGAGCAATTCGTGAGTTAGCAGATATTATTATTAATGCAAAATCAAATAAAACTAATTGAAAAATATAACAGGTGATAACATTATTTACTGTAAACACCTGTTATTAAAAATATAACTTTTTAAAATTTAATTTTATTTCTTCAAAGTTTAAAAGTATAATCTATTCCCAATGTTACTTCTATTCCTTTAAAAATATTCATTCCAGATGGAATAATAGCAGCATCAAAAGAGACACCTAATTTATCATAAGTATTTACTCTTAAACCACCTCCTAGCTTAATGTATCTTTGTTTTGTAGGGATTGGGTTAGCTACTGAAAATCCTTCAGTAGGTTTTACAACAGACATTACTCCATTTGCTTGTAAAGTAAATAATAACCAATCATTAATAAAATACCCACCGTTGAGTGCAAAAGTTATCTCATTCCCATATTCAGGTTTTAAATCATTAAAACAATTTTTATCTACTCCATCTTGACAAGGTATTGACTTTGATAAAGCATATATACTAGATCTGTATTTAAACCCCAAACCAGCTTGAGCATAAATTGGTAATGGGTGAAAACTTTTACCATAATTCAATGAAAGTTCTGCGTCTATTTGTCCTGCTCCAACACTTGGTGTAAAGTTTCTAGTATATCCTGTAGGTAATGTAAATGCCAAATTTGCAGATAATACATCCGACCAGCCAGAAATTCCAACTAGATTATTTAGTTTGTATCTACCACCTAACATTAATGAGCCAAAAGCAAAAGTTGAATACTTGAATGAAGCGTCTCTTGTTATTACTCTTTTATATGGTAACGAGCCAAATATTGTTACTTCATCATTTAATCCACCTTCTGAATATAAATAAAAACTTCTATCAAAAAATGCATTCTCAGTAACGTTATCAGCCATTGGTTTTTGAGTACCATCAAAACCATATTGTTCTTTTGCAGTTACTGATCCATAAAAAAGTTTTGCATAAATTTCTCCTGAAGGTTTAGTCCAAGCTTGAGAAAAAGATATTATTGGAAAAAGGAATAGTAGAATTGAAATCAAATAAAGCTTCATTATTAAAAGTAAAAAATTAATTTATAGCAATTTATAAAAAAAAGTTTTCTTATATAATATTAATTGTTAAATAGTATTTGTTGGAATAAAATTAGTATTTGAATCAATTTATGGGGTTAAATAATGAATTTTTTAAAAAAGAGTTATTATTAATTATAGAAAATTAGTTATATTGCGAAATTGAAAGTAACATGTTGTTACAAATAGGTACTATAAAAACCACTTAGACCATACATAATATGTGTTTTAAGAGTTTCTTTATAGAATTTATTCTGATAAATAGTTGATTTACTCCATCTTTTAATTAGTTTTTTTATTTTTTTTATAAATTAAATTTTTTTTACTAACAAAAAAGTTTGTGATGTGTTTAGTAATGTGTTCTTTTCAATAGAATTAAGTAATAAATAATATATAAATCCAAAATTTTAATTTTTAACATCAAAAAAGTCGTTATGAAAAGATTGTTAATGCTTTTCTTGACTGGTCTCTGTGCTGTTTCGTTGCAATTAAATGCACAAACAAGCCCAACCGTTGCAACTGACGGTGGTGTAACACCACCAACGGACGAGACAATGACTCCTGCAGCAGTTTCAAGCGGGACTCAACAGTCGAAAGATGCTAAGGATACTGAAAAGGAAAAGGATGAGGAACAACGTAAGAGCGTTGCACCTTTCGGATCATATCCGAATGCTGCAACTAATTCGGTTCCAACTACCTATTTAAATCCAAGTGTATCAAATCCAACAGCTAATGCTGCTTCTGAGGCAAACCTAAGTGTTTTTGCTGGATCGCTTTTGTATCCAAGTCCAAATCCATTAGGAACACAGACGCTTCTAGGAACAACAAATGCATTTACAACTAGTGTAAACGCAACTGGTTCATATCCAAATGGATATGCAACAAACCATAACCCAATTTCAACTGGGTATTATGCAATGGATAATGCAGCAGCTCAATATGGAGCTCCTTGGCAACCAACTTACACTTTCTTGGATATAAGTGGTTCACTTGCCTCTTCTTGGAGACGTATTGCATCTGGACCTTTCCAAAACAGTCCAATTCCATTTACTCCAGCACCTGCTGGTCCTTTTGGAGTTGAGTATTTTAGAAATCCACAAATGGTTTTACCATCTTTCGGTGCTCCATGCCCAGTAACAGGTGGTGGTGCAGCAGGATATGATTCTACTGATGATGCATTTGCTGGACCATTAAGTATAGGATTCCCTTTCTATTATTATGGAGTTAAGTATGATAGTTTTTACGTATCTACAAACGGTTTGATTATGCTTTCAAATCGTCGTTATAAATATGATGCTTTAGGTAATCGTGCTGATTACGAACCATTTGGTGATAATCCACAACGTCCATTATGGACTAACTTACCTGGAGTAAATCCAACACCATCTCAACAAGCAATTCTTGTTCAAGATGTTAATGATGATTATGGATATATGAATGCATTAACAATGTTATCAGGACCTCCTGGAACATCTCCTTCTGCGTCAAATCAAAATTTTCCTGCAAATGGTGTTGTTGGTATTCCAACTACTTTAGTAGGTGTAAATACTTCAGTTACTTCAGCTCAACCAAATTTTATTTTACCAAATGGAGCAATGTCAACTGATAGAGGTTCTTGGAGATCTGTAATTGCACCTTTATGGGATGATTGTGAGTTACCACAAGTAACTCCAGATGTTTCTGGTAATAAACCTCCATGCGGAACAGGTATTGGTGAAGATATCGGTAAAGTTTATTGGAGAATTGATCCAACTGGTAACCAAATGACAATTTACTTTAAGAATCTTGCAATGGCTTCAAGAGCTAAAACACATGCATTCTTATGTAATACAGTTACACCTGGCTATAATGTAATTAAATCTGACTTTCAAGTAACTTTTGATCGTTATGATAGTACTGTAACCTTCAACTATGTATCTTTTACTGGTACAGTTGCTAGATTTCCTCCTCCACCAGCTTCGGCAATGTTTAGAGCTAATGCAACTATAGGTTTACAAGGTTCAGATCTTATTAATAATGATAACGGAGTCCAAAATACTACAACCGGTACAATTGGTACAGGAAATAATTTTGGTTCAGTTAAAAATGGATTTACAGTTGCTGCTGGAAATAGCCGTCAATTTACAAGATACACATTCAACGATTGTCCAAATGGAGGTGGTGTATATGTTGATGGAGATATTGGTTCAACACCATCAGCAGGTATGGCTCTTAAATTCAAACAATGGAAAAACGTTGCTAGAATTTTAAATGTTAAGTATAATGTTCCAGATTATACATTATGTGATCCTAGAGTACCAACAACTGTTCAACCTCCACCAAATACTTTTAATATTGCAGCCCCTACTTTTAACTTTGAGCTTCTTTTAGGGCATCCAGTATTAGGCGTTTTACAACCACAAGGTGTTGTTCAAAATTTAACAGCAGACACTAGATTAGGAAACTTGTTTTTCCAAAATCCAAATATCAGTCCAGTGGGTATTGGTACTACATGGAATGCATGGAATGCTATAAATAATCCAGCTAATCCAACATACTCAAGCAACTCTTTAGGCAACTTAGCATTTTGGGTAAATAATCAAGAACAACCTGTATCGTTCGAGGTAACATTTAGAATTACAGATTTAGTTACATTTGGTAATATTCCTTATCAAAATAGTGCAAGAACTCTTTCATTATATCCAATTTCTTATAACTCAGCAAATGCTGGACCTCCTTATGTAGCAGGTAATACTCCTAACTTCCAAGTTATGGTATTCCCTCCGTATATTACAAATCAAACTTTAGCTAACCAATTAGGTAGATTTAAAGCTGAGATGTTTGTATCAGATATCTCTCCACTAGGAGCTAGATATGGAGAACAATGGCCATTTGATGATACATCTTCTCAATTACTTTTTGGAATAAGAAGAGAAGAAATTCCATATATCAATACATTTAGTGATTATAGTAATTCATTCTTAGAAGGACCTATTCCAAATGTTAAAAAATGGGTTACAATTGGTGCTGGTATTTCTGATGGTGAAGCTAATACTTATGATCCTCCTTCTCCACGTGGACCACAAGGTGATTTAAATATTAACTCTCCTTTAGTTAGAATGGATGGTAGAGATTTCAATGGTACTGGATATTCTTCAACAAGAATTGGTTGGGGACAAAGTGGAGCAACACCTCCTAACTTAGTTACATCTCAACAACCTCCACAATCAAGTTATCCATCACCTGGAATTGGAGGCGATTTGTTAATTTCATTCCCAATTAATATCAGTTCAGTTACAAGTCGTCCTGTAATTAATTTATCTTACCAACGCTCAGGTGTAAATAACTATCCTCGCGGATGGAGTGATGCTTCTCGTATTGGAACAGATGCTTTAACTACTCAACCTGATAGAAATAATAATTGGACATTCCAAATTTCATTTATTAATTACGTTGTAGGTTGTCCTGATAATTTAGTAGTTGATTTTGCAAGACCAAGTAATAATGGTTGTAATAGAATGACAAACATTGGGTTAAAATACCCAGGTGTTTCAAGAGCTCCTTATGAAAATGGAAGTGCAAATGGTGGTGACTGGTATGCACTTGCATATTCAGCAACTGGCGCTCCATTTGGTGATTTAGCTAATGGTTCAGTAACATCATATACACCAAGAGTTGTTAAATGGCCTGCTGCTAATTATTTAAATCAAGGAGCTTCAACAATTCCATATACTTTGTTCCCAACAGGAACTCAAGTTGCTACACCTTACCCACGTTGGGGAGTTTTAGGTGGAAATGGTGGTTCAGGTTTAGATACAGCAGGAAAGATAATATTGAATGAATTAGATCCAGGTAAAGATTTTGAATTTACTAGAGTTATGATTCCAATTCCATCAGCACATTATCAAGAATTTAGTTGGGCAGCAATTTATCAATTAGCTCCTAATCCTATTTATGATGGTAATTCTGCAAAGTTTTTCCGTTTTAGAGTACGTGCTGCAGTAAGAAATCATGCATGGTCAGTAACTCCTGCTGGACTTCCTCCAGGAAACATTGCTGATGATGATGATCCATTCTTTGTTGATAATATCAATTTAACTGAGCCATTATATCCTGAGATTGAAGTTGTAAAAGTAAAAGTAGATTGGCCTTTCACTGAAGCACCTGCTTCTCAAGCAAAACAAGTTCCATTAAGTGCAAAAGTATTTAACAATGGATCTAGTGCTTCAACAGCTTTCGGAATGGCAGTATTTGTAGAGAATTTAGATGCACCTCCTGCACCAGGTAATTATAGCTATTATAGATATAAATCTGTAATTGCATTACCAGCAGGACAAGAAAGATTTGAGAATTATCCAGCATGGAATGCTCAAGAATGCGGAGCAAAAATCACTCCAGCTAATCCAAATCAATCTATTTCTACTAATTATAGAATATCTGCTAAAGTTTCAGATAGTTATGAGGCAAACTTCTCATCTTCATTAGCAAATTGTGATTATTGTAAACAGAATAATTTACAATACACAGATTTTGCATTAAGATTAGGACCAACCTATGCTTATGATCCTGCTTCAAGTCCAACTGGTACAAATGATGTTCCAACATTTGCTACTTATACTGGTAAAGGATTGAATACAATGGGTACTCCAGAAGATGGACAAAATGAATCTCCTTTTGGATCAGCTGGTGGTCAACAAATTCCTACAGCAAGATTAGGTTCAGGTGCATTTGCAATGAACTTCCCAATATTTGTAACTGATACATTAAAAGGTTATACAGCGCTTTTTGGTTCAATGAATCAATCACCAGATCAAATTTCATATTTAGTATATCGTAACAATCCTGGTAGTGCACCTAGTGTACCAATTACAGGATCAAGAAGATATGCAAAACGTGGAGAAGGCTTTAGAATGAGTGGTGCTCCTTCAGATCCACTTTATCCTTATGCATTTGATGAGTATGTTACATTCTTATTAGATACACCATTAGTTTTAACTCCAGGCAATTATTATGTTGCTGTTGAACAATTAGGAGAAGATGGTATTGAGTTAGGAGGTTCAGCTTATCACATGGGTCAGGTAATTACATTAGCTCAAGCACCTCCAAGTGCAGGAGTTGGAAATGTTTCTCCTGCGATTTATCGTGATTTAGGTGGTGCTGAGAAATTCTGGTGGGAAAATAATGCAGGTGCTTCTGGTACTTGGTTACCATTCATGAGAGATAGAGGTAACCCAGGTTATGCTCACTTCAATTGGGCTGGTTTCCAAGGTGAGGTTACTTTATTAGGTAGCACCGGAATTGGTTCAGGAACTAACTTCTCAAGAGGTTCATGGATTCCTATGCTTCGTCCTTACTTCGGTTCAAAAAATGCTAATGATTGTACTGTATTACCTGTTGAAATGACTGAGTTTAATTTAACAGAATTATCAGATGCGATTAGATTAGATTGGAGAACATCTAGTGAAACAAATAACTATGGTTATAATGTTGAACGTAGAGTTAAAGGATCTGATGCTTGGTCAAATGTACCTTCAGGATTTGTGAAAGGAAATGGAACAACAAATGTTCCTCAGAATTATAACTTTACTGATGCAAATGTTGAGCGTGATTTAACTTATCAATATCGTTTACGTCAAGAAGATATAGATGGAAGTAAAAATTATAGTGCTGTTCGTGAAGGAAGAATAGAAAGTGTACGCGCTGGAGAGCTTTCTATGTTAGAACAAAACACTCCTAATCCAATGTCTAATCAAACAGCATTTGGTGTGAATGTTAAAACAGCAGGAATCTATAATATTGAAATATCAGATATTTATGGTAAGACAGTTCGTTCTTTAAGTTTCAATGCTGAATCAGGTAAAAGAACTTCAGTTAATTGGGATGGAAAAGATGAAAATGGTACTACAGTATCTGCTGGAAATTATATCTACAAATTAGTCGGTAATGGTCTTCCAGTTGTATCTCGTAAACTTACTATAGTAAAATAAATTAAGTAAGTTGTTATTAATAAGTCCTCTCAATTAATTTTGAGAGGACTTTTTTTTGATACAATTACTAACAATTTTAATACACTTACTATATAAATAAACAATAATTGGAATTTAATAGTTACTTTTATTATTATTCATACATAGTTGAAATCAAAATGAACTAAACTTGAAAAGAATTTTACAAATAAACTTGGTATTTATGAATAAAAGTTTATGAAACCTTTTAAAAATAAAAGTGTTTAAAAAAGAAAATCGATTTTAATTATCAAAAATATAATATTTATATTAACAGCAAAAAATTATGAAAAGTAAATTTCAAAGTTTAAGCTTTTTACTAATTCTTATTGTTTCCATTATAAGTGGGAGTCAGAATTTACTAAAAGCAAATCCTCCAGTTTGTTTAATTAGACCTTTATCAAATGAAAGTTATTGCGTAGATGCTGCGGGTAACATTTCCATATCTTGGAATAATGCAGATGCAACATGCAATACAATTGTTCAATATGGACCTACTATTGTTGGACCTTGGACTACAATAACTGCAACAGGCTCATCTCCAGGAGGTTCAGTTAGTTGGGCACCTCCAACAGTACCTGGAAATTGGTTTGTCAAATTAAGTCAGGGCTGTAATGCTGGAAGTACACAAACGGTAGGATTTCAAGTAAGAGCAGCTTTAGGTGGCTCTGGAACTTTACCAGATATAACTATTTGTGCAGGTGGAACTTTAGATTTAAACCAAGCTGGTGCTGGACAAGTTACTGGAACAGGAGCTTGTGGAAATTATAGATATAAATGGACAAGATATGATGCAGGGAGCTCTACTTGGGTTGACATGGTATCAAATGTAGGATTACCTACTGCTGGGTTTATAACTACAACTTGGACATTTAACACTGCGGCTGCAGATGGAGGTCAATGGGCTTTAGAAATTTATGATTGTCAAAGAAGCTCAACTAGTCCTTGTGTGTCTGCAGCATCACAACCACCATATAACTGTGGTCCTGTAAGAATTGTATTTAATGTTAATATTATAATTCCATTTAACTCATTAACTTTAACTCCAGGTTCTACTTTTAATGTATGTAAAGGAAGTGGCCAAATTATTACAGCAGCTGCTGCAGGTGGAGGAGCAGCAACATATATTTTTGAGAGAAGTTCTAATGGAGCAATTCCATGGACTAATGTTCAAACGGGTTCATCACCAACTTATGATGTTTCAACAAAAGTAGGTATTAGTTTTTATAGAGTTAGATTGCAAAACGCTCCTTGTGCTGAACTTATGAGTAATGATGTAAGAGTAGATGTACAAGAATTACCTTCTGGAGCTAAGATAACAACTCCAGGACCAACAACAACATGTGTTAATGGATCTTTTCCTCAACTTGATGCTGAAATTATTAAAACACCAATACCTGGTTTAAATTATTTAACAAATTGGCAAATGAGTACTGATGGAGGTGTTATTTGGACTGATGTTACGACTCCTGGGCTACCACCTGGAATCACTTTCTCATTTACTCCTCCTGGAACAGTACCAGTTGGAGAAACACAATTTAGATTAAAAGTTAGTTCATTAGGATGTCTTCCAGGTATTTATTCTAATATAATAAAAGTATATGGAAATACAGGATTAAACTTTGCTTTAATTGCTCCTAATCCTGCAGCAACAACAATTTGTACAAGTGATAATATAAAAATTGATGCTAGAATAAATTTACCTTGTCCAGGTTACGCTAATATTGTAACATATGATGTTTATAGGAATTCAGTAGTAAACACTAATCCAGCTTGGACTTGTCCAAACACTCCTCATGGAATAGTTGCTGGTTGGGCAGAGGTTACTCCTAGTTCAATAATTGCAACAGGTTTGCCTTATCAAAACATAGCACCTGGTTGCATAACAGGAACTTCTCCTATAACTGCTATATCATTACCTTCACCAGCAACTCCAGGTACTTATAGATATTACGTAGTTGCTAGAACAGGCTGTATAGTAGGTGGACTTCCAAATATAGTTGATTGTCAATTTATTGATTATACTATAAATCAGGGTCCTGTAGTAACTGGGTTGACTCCAAACTTAATTGTTTGTTCTCCAAACAATGCAAATTGGAACTTTACATTAGGTGGAACTTCAGCATTAATTAGCTGGACATTCACACCAACAAATCCAGCAGGTCCATCAGTACCATTAACAAATGGTACTAAATATACAATTTCAGGAGGACTTCCAGGTCCAGGCTCATTCGCTGTATTAAATACAACAACATCTGATGAAGGAGTTTATCAAGCAACTATAAAATCATCTAACAGTTGTTCGGATTTAATTTTAACTTGCTCATTATCTGTTAAAACAGCAGTTCAATTTACTGGAACAAATTCTCCAGTCGAAGTATGTAAAAACGCCACTACTGGAATTTTAATTAGTGGAATTACAGGTACTTTTCCTACAGGAAAGACTGATTACATCTATCAATGGAGAAGAGGCACATCAAACTTATCAAATGGTCCAACAGGAACAGGCTCAACTTTATCAGGAACAGATTCAGCAACATTAGTTATTACAAATGCTGGTGCAGCGGATGCTGGAAATGATTACAATTTGAATATAACTGGCTATTGTGGTACTTTAAATGTTCCAAATCAACAAATTTCTTTGTTAACACCACCTAGCTTATCTAGTATGTTGAATCAAGAATTATGTGTTGGTAATAATGCTACATTTACAGTAAATGGATTAGGATCTGCTTTTATAGTAAATTGGATTGGACCTAATGGAGCAATTACCCCAGGTGGCAGATTTACTATAAATGCCAATGGAGATATGCAAATAAGTAACATTGGATTTACTGATGCGGGAATTTATACAGTTACATTAAAGAATAGTTGTAACAGTGTTGGAGTAACATCTTCATCTAGATTAGATATTTTAGATATTCCTACAATTAATACACAATTGTCAAATCAAACTGTATGCCCTGGAGGTAATGTAACATTTGCTGGATCAATTGTAACAGGTATTCCAGTTGGAACGGTAGTTTATAGTTGGGCAAAAAATAATGTTGCAATTGCAAATGGACCAACAGGAACTGGATCAACTTATAGTGGTGCTTCAACAACAGCTTTAACTATTACTGGAGTAAAAAATGCAGATGCTGCAACTTATACATTAATTGCAAAAAACAAATGTGGAGAGGCAAAGAGTGCAGGACAGTTAATAGTTCAAACATCTCCAACAATTTCGGGATTAGTAAATAAAACTATTTGTGAAGATGGAAGTGTTACTTATGATATAACAACTGGTGGCACAGGAGTTAGCGTTGCTTGGAAGGGTCCAACAAATAATGCTATAACTAATGGTGGAAGATTTTCAATTGCTTCAGATGGGGATTTAACAATTAATAATATAGTTCCGGCTGATGAAGGAAATTATGTAGTAACTGTAACAGGTACTTGTGCTCCAGCAGTGACAGGCACAGTAATTTTAACAGTAAATAGAAAGCCAAAAATTACAACTGAACCAGTATCTCAAGCGGTCTGCTTAAATAAATCAGCAACATTCTCAGTTTCTGCTACTGGATTTAATATTAATTATCAATGGTTCAAGAATAGTCAATTAATAAACGGAGCAACAACATCAACTTATACTATTGCCTCAGCGATTGCTAGCGATGAAGCAGATTATACAGTTGTTATCAGTGGTGGATGCCCTCCTAATGTTACATCTAAAGTTGCTAAATTAAAAATTGAACTTTCACCTTCAATAACAATTGATCCTGTTGGATCTACTGTTTGCCCAGGTGATAGCTATACTTTCAATGTTACTGCAGGTGGTGGAGTAACATACCAGTGGAGAAAAAATGGTGTAAACATAAATGGGGCTACTTTATCATCTTATACTATTAATCCTGTAACAAATAATGATGCAGGTGATTATGATGTAACTGTATCATTACCATGTAGCAGCATAGTCTCAAAAGTTGGAAAACTTATTGTTAATAACGCAACAGTTGTATCAACTCAACCTCAAGATGTTACAGTATGTGCAGGTAATCAAGTGAGTCTAGGAGTTATTGCAACTGGAACAAATATTAAATATCAATGGAAGAAGAATGGTGTTAATATACCTGGGTCTAATGGTAGCACATTGATATTAACAAGTGCTAGTGCATCCGATGCTGGTGAATATGAAGTAATTATTAGTGGAGATTGTAAACCGGATGTAACGAGTAGAAAAACAATTGTTGTAGTAAATTTAGCTCCTTCTATTACTACTCAACCAACTGATCAAAACGTGTGTATAGGGTCTCAAGCAACATTTTCAACAAATGGAAACGGGACTGGAGTTTCTTATCAATGGAGAAAAAATGGTATAATAATTCCAGGAGCTACAAATTCAACTTATACAACTTCAAATACAACAGATCAAGATGATAATTCAATTTATGATGTTGTTTTAAGTGGTACATGTAAACCAGATGTAACTAGTAATCCAACAAAACTAACACTCAAACGTTCAATTTTAGATCCAATTAATACTATTACAGTAATGGATACAACTGAAATTGATACACTAAGAGAAGAAGATGTAAGATTTAAAAATAATGGAACATTGCCAGTTACAGTAAGCAGTATTTCAAATTTATTAGCTCCATTTTCGATTGTATCAACAACACCAGCATTATTACCTTCTGCTGTGATTGGTCCTGGTCAAGAGTTTGTTGTTAGAGTTAGATTTACCCCAACAGAAGTTGGTGAAAGATATGATACAGTTAGAATTACCGTAACAGATCCATGCATTAAAACATTTTCAGCTCCAATAAAAGCAAATGGTGAAGATGGAAAAGCTATTGTAACATTAAGATTGAATGATACAACCGGATTTACAAAGAAACCTGATTCAAAACCTGATTCAAGGACTGATATTATAATTAGCTATAATACACCTCCAATTAAATTGGAAAAAGTAAATCCGACTGGAGTAACATTCAAAATTTCATTTAATGGAACAATGCTAACTCCTGTAGATGAGAATTTAAGAAGAAATATTACATTTAGTGGAGATACAGCAATAATGACAGTAGTTTTATCTGGTAATATCCCAAAATCAGGGAAAATTGTAACAATACCAATGTATATTCTTTTAGGAAATGATTCAGTAACACCATTGAAATTCTATTCAGCACCAGTATGGTCTGGTGGAAAAGTAATAGTTGCTGATACTAAAAATGGTAGCTTTAAAGCATTGGATATGTGTACACGTGGCGGATTACGTGGCACAAGAGGTGGATCTTTGGGTATAACAAGATTAACACCTAATCCTGCTAATGACAAAATGAATGTTACTATCAATAGTAATTCAGAAAAAATAACAATCAATTTATATGATTTGAAAGGTAATTTAATTTTAAGTAAGAATTTGGATAATGTACAATCTGGTGCAGATTATTCTACTGATTTAAATTTTAAAGAATTATCAAGTGGAATGTATATTTTGATTGCAACTGATGGAGAATTAATAGATAAAAAAATGGTTAGTATTGTTAAATAACTAATTAAGAGTTAGATCAGATATAAATTAGTTTACTTATTTATCCCAATTACTTTTATATATAGTAATTGGGATTTTTATTTATTAAATAAACTGTAATTTATAAAATAAATCAAATCGTATCTTTGTATAATAGTTTAATAATACTAAAAAACAAATTTTTAAATCATAAATTACCCGAAATTTCTTTGAGTTAATTTGACGAGTCAAAATTTTAAATATATAATTTAATTTTATGAAATCACATTTTTCGATTTTTCTTCTTTATGTATTTTTACTTATATCTTCAAAATTATTAATTGCTCAAACCGGTTTTCTAACTGGTAAAATAATTGAACAATCAAACAGCGAACCGATAACAGGGGTTACTGTTAAAGTTATAAAGAATGAAAGTTCGCAAAGACAATTAGGGGCAATAACATCAAGAGATGGTTCGTATAAAGTAAAGAACATACCAATAGGGAAGTATAAAGTTATTGTTTCTTGCATTGGATACGAAACAGTTGAAAGAGAAAATGTTGAGATATCTGCTGACAAAACAACTGAACTTGAAATTGTAATTCGTCCTGGCAATTTAAACTTAGATGAAATAATAGTATCAGCTTCTAGAAGGCAAGAAAAGGTTACTACTGCCCCTGCTTCAGTTTCTATAATAAATACTAGAACAATTCAAGAAAAGCCTACAGTTTCAATTGCTGATCATTTAAAAGGTATAACTGGGTTAGATGTTATTCAATCTGGATTAACTCAAAATAATATTGTTGCTCGTGGATTTAACAATTTATTTTCTGGTGCACTAATGGTTATTACTGACAACAAAATTGCTAGTGTCCCATCCTTAAGATTAAATGCATATAATTTTATCCCTTTAGTAAATGATGATATTCAACAAATTGAAGTTATTAGAGGTCCTGGTGCAGCTTTATACGGACCGAATACTGCAAGTGGAGTAATGCATATTATTACAAAGTCACCATTTTCATCACAAGGAACTAATTTAAGTTTTTCAACTGGAACTAGAGATTTGTTACAAGGTACAATTAGGCATGCTGGAGTAATTGGAGAAAATCTTGGTTATAAAATTTCTGGTCAATACTTAAAGGGGACTGATTGGAGTTATGTAGATCCGGCAGAAGTAAAAGCTATAAGCGATTGGAAAGCAGATACAACTAAAAATATTAATGGAAGTAAAATTGGGATTAGAGATAGTACGATTGAAAAATATAGTGGAGAATTAAGATTAGATTATTTACCAATGAACGACATGACAATTATTGGTGCTTTTGGTTTTAACAACGCTGTAAAGAACATGGAGTTAACTGGTGTTGGAGCTGGACAAGCTCAAAATTGGCAGTATATGTATTTTCAAGGTAGATTTTTGTTTAAAGATTTATTCTTTCAAATCTTTAGGAACCAAAGCAATGCGGGTACTACATATTTACTCAGAACAGGACAACAAATTTTAGATAAAAGCACAACAACTTCAGCTCAAATTCAACATTCTTATCAACCGATATCTATAATCAGGTTGACTTATGGAGCAGATTTAGTACTAACAAATCCAGTAACTGATTCTACTATAACTGGATCTAATGAAAATGATGATAACACAACAGAAATTGGTAGCTATTTACAAAGTGATATTAAAGTGAATGATCAAATAAATTTAGTTGGAGCTGGTAGAATTGATAAACATAGTAGATTAGAAGATGTAATTTTTTCCCCAAGAGCAGCAATAGTTTATAATCCAATTAAAGATCAATCATTAAGATTAACATTTAATAGAGCATTTTCAACTCCTGGAACTAATGAACTCTTTTTAGATATTATAGCTGGAAAAAGTGCAGCTTTTAATATCAGAGCTACTGGAATTCCAAAAAATGGATTTACATTTGAGATGTTTAATGGAAGGCCTTTAATGCACTCTCCATTTAAAGCTAATAAAAATGAAGCAATTCCAATTGATAGTATAAATAGGTTATGGCCTGAGATTCAAGGATTTCTAAAAACAAAAGGATACGATATTACTTCTATTCCTGCACCTCCTGCTGGTGTTGTAAAAGTTGATGTGAAAAGCTTAAATACTAGTGCTGGAGATTTCTCTCTACCTCCGTTAACAGGTAATTTAGTTTCAGATAGAAAACCAGTTGCTCCAACAATTACAACAACAACTGAATTTGGATATAAAGGAGTATTATTTGATAAATTGTCATTGAGCTTAGATCTTTATACTTCTCATTATAAAGATTTTGTAGGTCCTTTGCAAGTTATAACTCCAACTGTTTTTATGAGATATAACGATTTGAAAAATTATTTCACAGATGTACTTAAAGCTTCTGGAATGAGAGCAGATTCTGCAGCAGTTAATGCTGCTGGGCTTGCAATTGGATGTGCTGGCATTCCACTTGGGCAGATTACTCCAAGAGAAGCGATAAATGACCCAACAGCAGTAATACTTACATATAGGAATTATGGTGATATTACTCTCAATGGTTATGATTTTGGATTCCAATACAATATTTTTGATAATATTTCTATAGTTGGAAATATGTCTGGTGTAAATAAAAACTTTTTTGAAAATCTTGATAGTGTAGCTGATCTTGCATTAAATGCTCCAAAATTTAAATATGCTTTTGGTGTTAACTATCATAATAATAGTTTAGGTTTTAATGCTGAAGCAAAGCTAAGACATATTGATAGTTTCAGAGTAAATAGTGGAGCTTATATTGGTAGCATTCCTTCTTATTCAGTAGTTGATCTTACAGTTGGATATCAATTACCTTTTTTAGATGGAGCATCTTTTACATTAAGTGCAACTAATTTGTTAACTTTTGTAGATGGTGGTAATGGAAATCCATTTATTCAAAGGCATGCAGAGGTTATTGGAGCTCCGGCAATTGGGAGTTTGATAATTGGTAGGTTAAGTTATAATTTTAAATAATTTAATTATTAAATAAATAATTTTTAAAATATATAAAACCAATCTTCGTCAAAGCCTAAAGTTGGGGAGTAGCTTTTTCCTGTAACAGGATTATTATTGTCGTCAGTACGAAACATATATGTTTCCGGCAATAATTAAATTGATTAGAAATATTTTATCATATATTTTAATTTATAGCAAGACCACTAAGAAAATCATAGAAGATTTCTTAGTGGTCTTTTTTATTATTTTCAAAACAAAATATTTAATCTTAATTTTAACTAAATTTATTTAACAAACAAATGAAAAAAACGATATTATTATCATTTTTAGTATTAACTTTTTTATCCTTAACTATTAGTCCAAATGTTAGTTTTGGAGGTAGTGAAAATAAAGCAACTGTTGATTTATTAATCAAAAAAGTTGGTAACCCTAAGGATGAACACAAAAAGATAAACACACCAGATGAAGCATTAGAAGAAATGAAAGCAGGAAACAAAAGATTTTTAAAACATAAAATGAAGAATATCAATTATGATAAACAAATTGAACAAAATAAAAACGATCAACATCCTCATTCATTAGTTTTATCATGTTTAGACTCTAGAGTACCACCAGAGATAATTTTTGATCAAGGATTTGGGAATATATTTGTTGCAAGAGTTGCTGGTAATGTTGAAGATCCAAACATTCTTGGTAGTATGGAATTTGCTGTAAAAGTTAAGGGAACAAAGCTAATTGTTGTAATGGGGCATAATAAATGCGGTGCAGTAAAAGGTGCAATTGACAATGCAAAACTTGGGAATCTTACTCAACTTGTTGACCAAATTAAACCTGCAATTAAAGGTGATTCTACAGACAAAGATACAATGCTAGATGAATCTTCAAAAAACAATGTGAAAATGACAATAACTGATATTTTAAATGGAAGCAAAGTGATAAGTGATATGGTTAATGATAAACAAGTTAAAATAGTAGGTGCATATTATGATATTACTTCAGGTAAAGTAACTTTTATGGATTATTAAACTCCATAAATAATTAATTTTTAAATTGATAATTCCATTTTAATTTCCTAAATATTTAAGTATAATTGTATGATAGAACTTTTTCCATTCTCAGACTATTGGTTGTTTTACGTAGGTTTTACAGTTTTTGTATTTTTAATGTTAGCTCTTGATCTTGGAGTTTTCCATAAAAAATCTCATGAGGTTTCATTTAAAGAAGCTTCTATTTGGAGTGTTGTTTGGGTATCACTTTCATTGATTTTTAATTATCTTTTTTATCAATATGCATTATGGAAATTTACAACAGATCCAAGACTTTTAGCCATACCTGGGTTTGATGCAATGAAAGAAGCAAGCCGTGTTGGATGGGAATTTCTAACTGGTTATGTCATAGAAAAATCTTTATCTGTTGATAACATATTTATTTTTGTAATGGTGTTTGGTTATTTTTCTATACCTTTAAAATATCAACACAAAATATTATTTTATGGAATTTTAGGTGCGTTAGTATTCAGAGCAATATTTATTGCCATTGGTTCTGCTTTAATGGAGTATAATTGGGTTATTATTGTGTTTGGATTATTTTTGTTATTAACTGGAATTAAAATGCTGTTTGCAAGTGAGAAAGAAATTGAACCTGAAAAAAATTTACTTGTAAGATTAATGAAAAAATTTCTACCAGTAACTCACCAAACTGATGGAGATAAGTTTTTTATTAAGATTAATGGAGTTAGGAATGCTACACCATTATTTGTTGCATTGGTTTTTCTTGAAGCAACCGATATAGTTTTTGCAGTTGATTCAGTACCAGCTATTTTCTCTATAACTCGTGAGCCTTTAATTGTATTTACATCCAATATATTTGCTATACTTGGGCTAAGGTCATTATATTTTTTGTTAGCTGGTGCAGTTGACAAATTCCACCTATTGAAATATGGTCTGGCAACAGTATTAATTTTTGTTGGACTTAAAATGGTTTGGTTAAATAATTTGTATGGTGGTCATTTCCCGATTGTGTTGTCACTTTCAATTATTTTAGGTGTGATTTTACTATCAATTATATTATCATTACTTATCCCCAAAAAAAAGGATATAAATCTTGATAAATAAAATTTAGTAAACTATTTGTCTATTATTAAAAATATCTCCAATATTAATTGGGGATATTTTTATTTTCAATCAGCAGGTGGTAGTTTACAAAATTATTTTAAGAAAATAAATCTACATAAATAAACTTCATTATCAAACTTACATATCTTTGCAAAAAATAAATATTTAATTAACATAGAATAAATGCAATCGTTCAAAAATTATATTAATGGTGAATATTTAGATTCATCATCATCAAAAACATTTTTAAATAAGAACCCAGCTGATTCTAATGATATAATTGGTTCATTCCCAGAAAGTAACACTGAAGATGTAGAATATGCTACAAAGTCAGCATTAGCTGCATATAAATTATGGAAATTGATTCCAGCACCTAAACGGGGTGATATTTTACGAATTGCTGGTGATATATTATCTAGAAGAAAAGATGAATTTGCTTTGATAATGACTCGTGAAATGGGAAAGCCAGTTTTTGAAACTAAAGGAGATGTTCAAGAAGCAATTGACACTGCATATTATTCTGCAACTGAAACAAGGAGATTGTTTGGGTATAATACACCAAGTGAAATGCCAAATAAAATGAATCTATCTTTTAGGAATTCTATTGGTGTTTGTGGAATTATAACTGCATGGAATTTCCCTATGGCAGTACCGAGTTGGAAAATTTTCCCAGCTCTAGCTTGTGGTAATACTGTAGTTTATAAGCCATCAGAAGATTCACCTTATAGTGGTAATTTATTAGCAGAAGTTTTTGAAGAAGCAGGCATACCTACAGGCGTTTTTAATGTTATTCATGGTAGCCAAGAATGTGGCAACGCAATTGTTGAGAGTCCAAATGTAAGTCTGATTGGATTTACAGGATCTACAATTACAGGTAAGGAAATTGCATCTAAATGTGGAAAATCTAATAAAAGAGTTTCTCTAGAAATGGGGGGTAAAAATGCTCAAATAGTAATGCCAGACGCAGATATGGATTTGGCGCTAGAGGGAGTTTTATGGGGTGCATTCGGAACAACAGGACAAAGGTGTACCGCAACAAGTAGATTAATTTTACATAAAGATATTTATGATGATTTTATAAACAAACTGATTACTAAAGCCTCTAAAATTAAGAGTGGTTCAGGTTTAGATGTTAATACTGAGATGGGACCAGTAATAAATCAAAAGCAGTTAGATAAAATAATAGAATATGTTAGAATAGGAAAAGAGGATGATAAGGCATTATGCGTATTGGGTGGAGATTCGTTGCCAGAGGAAAAAAATCCTAATAACGGAAATTTCTTTTTGCCAACAATTTTTATCGATGTAACTAGAGAAATGCGAATTGCAAGAGAAGAGATTTTTGGACCAGTTTTATCTATATTAAAAGCTGAAAATTTTGATGATGCAATTATGATTTTAAATGATACAGACTATGGGTTATCTTCTAGCATTTACACCACAAATGTAAATTTAGCAATGAGAGCTGTTAGAGATATTGAAGCTGGAATAACCTATATCAACGTACCAACAATTGGAGCAGAAGCTCATATGCCATTTGGGGGTATTAAAGGTACAGGTAATGGACATAGGGAAGGAGGATGGACTGTGTTTGATATATTCACAGAATGGAAAACTGTTTATATAGATTACTCTGGTTCTTTACAAAGAGCTCAAATTGACAATTATTAATTAATATAAATCTATTGATGATATCAACAATTACCCAAAGTAAAATTAACAATCACTTTGGGTAATTAGATTGAAACTTTCAAGCTATCAATCAAATCAATAAACTCGTTGTCATCTGGTATCATTGTTAAAGCTTTGTTTAGAATATCCTCAGCTTGTTGAAAATCTTGCATTTTAATTAACTCACTACTTACTCGAATAATTAAATGTCTTATTTCATTCTCTAATTTGTTCCTTAATTCTTCAAAATACTCTTCATAAATTCCTGGGAATAAAACATTGTGTCCAATTAAATCAAGTAATTTACAAAGTGATTTTCCACTAAGAACATAATCATTATTTTTTAATGCAACTTTAGATTCTTTTCTTAGTTCATTTAAAACAACAATATCACAAATTACTTTAGAATTATCTAAACAAGGAGGCTCACCTCTTTTGTTGAATATTATGTTTGAGCCAACTAATTCGTGTAATCTATGAATAGTATTTTTTAAAATTTCACTCCCTCTTTTTGGGTCAAATCCCCTTTCAGATGCTAATTGAATGAATTGATCCCGATTCATTTTATTCCCTGTTATATAATTTGCTGAAATTACACCTAATATAACTTTTGCTCTATAACCTTGAATTCTAGATAAAGTATTAGTTCGGTTGTTTGTAACTTCAACTTTACCAATCAATGAAATAGTAAATTCTAATTCATTTGAATTTTTGTTATTTTTTGATATTTCATCTGGAAATTGTAATGATGACAACTGATCATTTATTACTTTCCATTTTTCAAGATTTTTTGGTTGAAAATAATTCCCGAATCTCTTTACTAAATACTTCATTGCACGTGATAATAACTCAGAATCTTGCATCCATTCAAGAATATCAATCAGTCCTTTTTCAATAGGTACTTTTAATTCCTTTTTCAATTCTGGATATATAACAAATAAATGCTCTAGGAGCATAACACCAACATATCTAACTTGTGGCTGATCTATCCTTACAATTTCGGTTTTTAGCATTAGCTTGGCACATTCAATAATTTCATTCAAGTTATTAATTTTTTCTACATTGCAAACTAATAAATATAGTTGATAAACATATTTATATGCCTCAACTTCAAGTTCATTAAATTTAATACCAGTAGCTAATTTTCCATTTGTAAGTTCAATGAATAACTTAACGATAAAATCGGTAGGTTTAACTTCAAATAATTCTATAATTAAATTGACTAAGTCTATATCAGAATATGTTATTGAATACAAACAATAATTTTTAACAGCTGAATTAGTATAGGATTTCTTTAGTATGGAATCATTTTGTTTTAATATATCAATAACTGGCTGGAAAGATTTACTGTTCAATTCACCAGTTAAAATCAATTTATCATAATAGTTGAGGATTAATTCATATTGATCATTCGATAATTTATTTTGGTTAAAAGCCTCAAATTCCTTCTGAAAATAATTTTTATACATCTGAAGTTTACCTATTAAAGAATAGAATGTATACTTCATATATTCAGAAAAATTATTATTAAAATAGAGGTGAAATTCACTGAACCTTTTTTCAATCTCTATGGATTCATTTTTTGTTGAAAAGAAATCAAATGATTGCATATAAAAACACATCCTTGCATGATTGCGATTTAAATCTGGCATAGAAGAATCATTAAAGAGATCTTGTTGGCGTTTAAATGTATCTCTTAACACATAATCGAAATTTGTATTGAGCCAAATTCCAGAGATATGTTTCATTTGTAAGTATCTATTATATCCTGTTTGATTTTTTAATTCTGGATTAGAATTATAAGTAGCATCAATTGTAGTCATTAAACCTAAACTTTTTTCTTTATCACCTAAGGCTGCTAAGCAGGACATTTCTTCAATTTGAAGTAATGTTGTAAAGTGTAAAAATAATTTATTGTTAGGAAATTTATTTATCTCATTTTTTATTGATTTTAATTCTTCAATTCTAGTTTTTGAACCTTGATCTTTTAATTTCAATTTCAAATTATTTAACTTTAATTTAATACCTTCTCGATAGCTAGTTTCTAAATCAAATTTCATGAAATTAAATAATTTAGAATGAGCTTTGAAGATAACATCTATATATTCCCATTCAAAAAAACTTTGTAACAACATTCCAACTTTAAAACTACATTCAAGATATTTAAACCAAACGTCATAGGAAATAGATATTTGGTCATTATTTTTATGCAACACCTCATAAAGTGTAATTGAATAAAAGGGGAGTTTTTCAACAATTAAATATATTATTTTTTCTGATTCAATTGAGTTAATATCTAATAAAGTTTTGTGAATTAAAGTGTGAGTAAAAACAAGAGGGAATGTACTTTTAATAGTAATTGTATTTGTACTTTCAGATAATCCAATTTGATAGGGTAGTAAGTTCATTAAAGGTAATACAGCAGTATTTGATTCAACAATAATACCTTTAAAAATTAAATTCTTTAAAACTTCATCTGTACAATCTGAAATAAATTTTGCACTTTGAGGAGCAAATGATTCTCCAAGAACAGCAATATCACTAGCAATTTTTTTTTCACTATCAGTTAGAGATGCTAACAAACCCTCGCCAAATGTAATTGCACTTTTATAAACACTTTGCTCAAAATGATCTTCAAATTCCCATTTACCAGAACCAGTTCCTTTAATAGCATTACGTTGAATTACGCCTCGCATAACAGATCTAAGAACTAACGGATTTCCTTTGGTTGAATCTGATAAAATTTTAATTACATCTTCAGAAATATCATGAGAAAATAGCTCTTTACAAAACTCATCAATTTCAATCAAGTTCAATCCTTTTAATTCAATTCTTTCCATTAAGTAAGGCTCTAATGAACCCATGATTTTTACAACTGCTGGTCTGGTTGCACATAACAATGAAATATTATCTTCTGACAATGCTTCAATAAGCGAATTCATATCGCAATAAGATTCATTATTTATTAGATGGATATCTTCAATAATTATAATTGTAACTCTTAAGGAGGTAAGTCTTCTAATTGATCTAACAAGGTTCTCAGGGTTAACGGTGGTCTGAATTAAAGAAATTAATTTCTCGTCTTCATTTAAAGATTGAATCAAGTGCGATCTAACAGAAGTGTTAGATTCAGGTCGAATTTTAATGTGTATTACTGCAGTTGATTTATCTTCAGATACAATAGTTTTAAACTTCTCTATCATTCTTGATTTACCTACACCTGCTTCTCCAACAATTAGAAAAATTCTCAACTCATGCGACCCAATTGCATTTAGATAAAATTGATTTAACTTCTCAAGCTCAACTTTACGCCCTACAAATGGCATAGAACTATGATTTAAGAAGCTTGCAAGCTGTTTCATATTAAGAATTAACTAAAGTTATTTAATATTTTTTAAAACGATTTTAAAAATTGATTAAAATTCGATACCAAAGAAAAAAAAATCAATACCTATATATTTAAAAATCAATACTCTAAAATGTTAAATTATATATAGTTAAAATTATTTTAAAAAACAATTAATCAAACAAAAAAAATGAAAACAATTTTAGTCTCAATTTTAATACTAGTTATTACAAATAGTTTATTCTCAATTTATAACTCAACTAAACTATATGCAGAAACTGCTTATTCAAATGGAGTTACTCTTATTCAAGGGCGTGTTTATGATAAAGAAACTGGAGCAAATATTGAATCTAAAATTATATATATAAATATGAAATCAAATGATACAATTCAAATAGCAAAATCTAATTCTTCAACAGGAGAATATACATTCGTTGCAAATTCAAATGCAAATTATGGATTAAAAATGATTTTAATAACAAATGATAACACAATTAAAGAAGTAATATTAAACATAAAAGAAGATGATAATTACAAAGAAATAAAATTAGATATAGAAGTTAATCAAAATCAAAATTGCTTATTCAATTAATAAACTAAAAATTAAAATAATAATATATTTATACAATGAAAAAATCTATAATAACAATCTCAATCTTTGTACTAATTAAAATTTTAATGTACAATTCATCTTTAGCTCAATTTGCTCCCTCACCGGTTGTATTTGTTCCTCCTTCAATTAATCAAATTGAAATATACTCAAAACAACTAACTGATTCAATTCCTTTGGTCTTAATTTACAAATTTGAAATTAATACAAATGATATATTAAATAGCGATTTATTAGCCGATGAACAATTAGGAATTTTCAAAAATATAGATTCAATTTTATGTAATACGGAAAAATATAAAGTGATAGTATTAGCTCAGAATCAAAATTATAAAGTAGATAATAGAATTAAATAAGTATTAATTAGCATGAAGTTATAAAGTTTTAATCCAAGTATTTGTTCTTTATATAATCTGTTAACTGGAATCTTTTTTAAAATCGATACCCAAACAGTAATTAATCGATACTAATAAAAAATATATTGTATACAGTCATTTAAAGAGTAGTATTTGACTGAGCAAATTTAGTAAAAATCAAACAAGAAAAATCTTAAATTAACCATGTCAGAAATTTTAGAATATCTAATCGGGAAAAATGAGTTGAAAGTCTGCAAGTGCTGCGATACTGTTGGCAATTACTATGATAATTTCTGTTCAAAATGTGGTGTAAAGTTAACAAATGGAATTGAGATTGATAAATGCGAGGCACATCAAGAAAATCCTTTTGTAATATTTTGCACCAAATGTGGGGAAAAAATCGAAAAAAATAGTTAAAGTTCATCATTAATATTGGGAAATTCTTTAAATTCAAAAGTGTTTGAAATAAAAATTAATTTAATCTTTAAATAAGAAAACAATGAAAAATCTTCTAAAAATTACAAATCAAATTTACATTAAAAGATGTGATTCTTTAAATGTGTTACCAAGTGTTATTATATTTTTTCTTTTTTCAATTTTTGGTTTTACAACAACATATTCACAAACAACAAAATTAAATCTTGAAAGATCAAATGAAAAAGTTGAAAACAACCATATACCAACAGTAAAGAATTTAAAAGATTTTCTTTTTCAAGCTCAACCAAATTTATCGAATTTAAATGGTATTAATTTGGGTAATTATTCAATGAGTTCATATTCAAGCAATGAATCTGTAATAAGGAATTCAGGTTCTAGAAATGAAAATAAAACTTGTAATTTTGATATTACTGAGTTAACAGATAAATCAATAAATGGTACTATAACATGGATTAGTAAAAATTTTGGTTTGGCTGAAAATTTCATTTCTAAAGAAAAAAGATCATCAACTCAATCAATGAGAAATAATTCAATTGAAGCAAGTTATGGTTTAATGGAAAGTATTAAAAACGAATTGAAAATTGAAAACCCAAGGGAAGAATTCCGTCCAGTAACAGTAGAAATGGATGCTTTAGGATTTACTCATAGTAAATTTGAACAGATTTACAAAGGATTACCAGTGTTTGGAAGAGAAATTTATACACATATAAATAACAAAGGAGAAATTTATGCTGTTAATGGAAGGTACGAACCATCAAATCATGATGAACTCCCAACTTCAAAAATTACTTCAGATGAAAGTAAAGATATAGTAACAAATTATCTTAAAAAAGAAGGGAGTTATCAATCATTCACAAACATTGATGGAAGCAATGATTCACCTATGATTAAATTAGGTTTACTAAGCAATGGGAATTGCACAATGACTCAAGTTTATATAGTTGAAATTCATGCAAACATGGTTGAACATATCACTTTTTTTGTTAATTCGGTTAATGGAAAAATTGAAAAGGAATTGCATCATGAATGTATTATAGATTATCATAATAAGGTTAATACAAATGTAATCCAAGAAAAATCAAATGAAAAATCTAAACTAAATGAATTGTCATCATTGAGTTTTTCTGATGCAAGTGGAACAGATTTGAATAACAAACAAAGAAGTTTCAGAACAAGAAACAATAATGGTTTTTATGAAATGATTTGGGATTTATCAAATTATGATGGAACTAAATTTCAAGGAAGTGGATTTAATAATCCACAAGGTGCAGGAGGTTCAGCAGTTTATGAAGTTAGGAATGATTCTAAAATTTATATGGAAGTTTCATCAAATAATCAATGGAGTGATAAAAGTGCTGTTTCAGCAATTGCAAATTCTGAATTAACATATAAATATTATAAAGATGTTCATAGTAGAAAATCAATTGATAATAAAAACGGAACAATAATTTCTGTAATCCATGTACCTAATTCTGATGGAACTAGTATGGGAAATGCTTTCTGGAATGGTAAATATATTTCTTATGGTGATGGGAATAGCAGATTTAGCCCATTAGCAGGTGCTCTTGATGTTGCAGGACATGAGATGACACATGGTGTAGTTGAGAATACTGCGAATTTAGTTTATGAATTAGAACCAGGTGCATTGAATGAATCTTTCGCAGACATTTTTGGAATTATGATAGATAGATCAAATTTTTTACTAGGTGAAGATGTTGTCAGACCAGCTATAGGAATTGCTTTAAGAGATATTGCAAATCCAGAGAATCCAAATGTAGCATCTCCACAACCAGCACATTATTCAAATTTTAAAAAATTACCAAATGATAAAGAAAATGATCATGGCGGTGTTCATGTTAATAGTGGTATTCCAAACAAAGCTGCATATTTAACAATCCAAGCAATTGGTCGCGAAAAAGTTGAGAAAATTTGGTACAGAGCTATTAGTAATTATATGACAATGAATAGCCAGTTCATTGATGCTAGAAGAGCATGTGAACAAGCTTCGGCAGATTTGTTTGGAAAGGATGGAGCAGAAAATAAAGCTGTTTCTAAGTCATTCGCAGATGTAGGAATTGGTGAAGGCGTTAGTGATGGAGGTAATAAAAAAGTTCCACCTCAAAATGGAGGTGTTTCAATGATAGCATTTATGGCTCAAGATGGACATATTGGAATTTATAATGAGAATGCTAATCCTAAAATTGGACTGATAAATAATAATGGAGCTTTTGGTAGAACTTCTATTTCAAGTACTTGGACACAATTAACAACTCCTAGATCTGGTGTTAAAATTTGGTTTATTAATCCTAATGGTGTTTTGTCATCTATAGATGTTGCTAAAATGGAAGTATTAATTTATCCTTCTGTTTTTATATCTAACCCAGGTGATTTGTGGAATGTATCAATTTCTCCAGATGGGAATTATCTTGCTTTTGTTTCAAAGTATAATCAAGATCCAAATCTTTATTTATTTGATGGAACTAAATTAGTGAAGGTGGCAATTAATGTAACAACTTCATCACAAGATTTTTCAACTAATCTAAATTATTTAGATGTAGTTTCTTGGTCACCAGATATGAACAATCCAAAAATATCTTTCGATGGATTAAATGTATATAATTACGATGGATTAGAATCTTCTTTTGGGCAATTTATGAGTTAAATCTAATAAGTATGTCATCGTTTAATTTGGTTGCAAATCAAGATCCAAGTTATACTTTAGGGAATATAACTTATTCAAATACAGCATCAAGAGTTATAGCTTTAAATTCAATTTATTCAAATGAATATGAAACTTATTTAACAGACTTATCAAAATCTAATTCAGTTTTTCCATTGAATATTAAAATGTTTACTATTGATGGAGTCAGTATTGTGGACGGACAAAGACCAACATTTGCTCCAGATGATTCTAAATTATGTTTGAGTAGCCCGTTAAATAATGCTTTATTATTATTTGACTTTTCATCTCAAAAACTCTCTTATATAAAAGCTCAAGGAGTAATGCAAAACCCTAGATGGTTTTTGTTTGGAGGAAAATCTGGAGTTGATGATGAAAATAATAATTCCAATATAAGTTTTGTAAATGCAAATTATTATAATGGAAAAATTAAACTTGATTATTCAATCTCAAAATCATCAAATATTGAAATTAAAATTTCTAATTCTATTGGTGAAGTAGTTTATTTAACAAAGAATTCTCAAACTGAAGTAGGAAACAATAAATTATTAATTGATGCTGGTAATTTTTCTAGTGGAGTTTATTTTTTAGAACTTAATAGCAACGATCAAAGAAAAGCGATTAAACTAACAATTAAAAAATAATGCTTATAAAAATGAACTTTTATCAAACATTATTAACAATTTCGATAATTTTTATGGCTGCTGGTTGTTGTAAAAAAAACATTAATCAAGAAAAAAGTTATTCTCAAAATTTAAAAATTGTTGTAAGTGCTTCTGGTGGTTTTTCTGGAGAATCTATAGGCTATGATTTGAAATCAAATGGGGAAATTAGAGGTTGGGAAATGGTTGCAGGGAAATCACTAGAGTATATTTCAAAATTTAATGCTCCAGACTCTGTAAAAATTTTCTTTAGTAAAATTGATAAAATTGGATTTAAAAACATTCAATATTTAATTCCAGGTAACCAGACAAACTCTCTATTGTTTTATGAAAATGATTCTTTGGTAAATGAAGTTGGATGGAGTAATTCTAATAATCAAGCTCCAATTGACGTAAAAGATTTGTACAATTCAATAATGGATTTTATAAAAGAAAATAGAATGAAGAATTAATTTTTTCAAATTAATCTAATGTTCAAATAGTTTTTTAACTTTTAAATCAAATCAAATTTTAACAATTTTTATTAATAATATATAAAATGAAAAACTCTTTTTTATTTATTGCTTGTATTTATCTTTTACAAACTTATAATTCCTTGAATGCTCAAGTAACTAACAAACATTACTTTGGTGCTGAAGCTGGTATATATGGAATTACTCCTCAGGCTGAGAAAGATTTCTTCTTTATGTTTAAGTATCCAAATCTTGACCCAGATTATAATGGTAATGGTTTAATTCCAATTCCAGCAACACAATTGAAAGGTGTTTCAGATGGAGTTCTTGGTTATTCTCTTGGTTTGACTTTAGATTATGCTTTATCAAGATCTTTTGCAATTGTTTCAAAAGGCTTGTTTCAGTCAGGTGGATTTAATGTTAATGAAATAGGAGTTGTACCAGTTGTAAATTTATTGGGAAATACTACTCTGCAGCCAGATGAAAGAAAATTCAAAGTAACAATAAACTCAGCCCAAATAGATCTTTTATTAAGATATCAGCTTTCAAGAGATAAATGGTATTTGCTTGGCGGAGTTAGCACAATATTATCAACCAGTGCAAAAATTAATGGAACTTGGGATATAACAGATGCTGTTTGGCTCTCTCTCCCATCTAGAAATCAAACACTTACTCCATCAAATAGATTAACAATTGATAACCAAACAATGAATGATTTCTTCAAAACTACAAGATTTGATTTAAAGTTAGGATTAGGTACGTTTATTCCTTTAAGTGATGACGGTTTGGTTTTAACACCAGAATTAAGTACAACAATTAATTTGGGTAGAACAACAAATAATGAAATTAAGGATTTAAATAATTCAACTGTTCCATTAAAAACTACAGATTTATTTGGAGCAGTTTTATCTGTTGGAATTAAAGTTCCAATTGGAGGATTATCAAATCAAAATGAATCTGGAATTTATGCATATGATGAAGATTATAAAGTAAGATTAGTGAAATTAGCAAATGGTAAATACACATATATTGGTACTTTAACTGATAGCAAAACAGATGATCCAATAAGTGCAAACATTACTGTAACTGATTTAGAAAATGATGAAGTTGTGGATAGAACACATTCAAATTCACAAGGAAAGTACATTGTAAAAGTTCCTAAAAAAGGGAAATACTCTGTAACAGCAGATGCTGATGGATATGTGTTTACAAGCGAACTAGTGGAGTTTGATGAAAATGGAAATGCTAAGTCAAAAAGTAAAGGAAAAGTAAAAATGATAAAAGTTGATGAATTTGGAAAGACTCAATTATTAGTTTTCTTTGATACAGATAAGTCAATCCTTCAAAGGGAGTCTTTTACTGAACTTAAGCATGCAGCAGGTTTTATTAAATCTAATCCAAATATGAGAGTTGAAATTGCAGGACATACAGATAATTCTGGAACAAGGGAACATAATTTAGATTTATCAAAAAGAAGAGCAATAGCTGTTTATGAAAATCTAATTTCCAAAGGTGTTAACCCGGATCAATTAACACTATTAGGTTATGCTTCTGATTATCCAATTTCTGATAATAATACTGAAGATGGAAGGGCTGAAAATAGAAGAGTTGAATTTGTTGTAAAAGAATTTAAAAAGTAACAAATGTAATTCTAAGAAATTTATTATCAATCAGTTTCCATTAGATTATTTCATCTTGAGTTTAATTATAAAAAAAAAGTAAATATTTCTAACTTAACTTGAATTGATGTGTTTTGTTAAAGAATATTTATTTAAATATTGTATTATATCTTACTCATTAAAGTTAAAAATATTTTATCTTTGTAAATTAGTTTAATTAAAAGTAAATTTTATGAAATATAAATTAGTTGTAACATTATCTTTTATTGTATTTGTGGTAAGTACAGCCATTTATGCAGGTAAAAATGGAGTAGTATTTGGTACAATGAAAGCAGTTTCACAAGGTGGGGAAGTTTTAATTCAATGGAACACAGCAAGTGAACTAGGTATTTATAGTTATGAAATTGAACGTAAGAGTAGTGAAGTTGTAGATTTCAGACGAATTGGTAGAATCGATTCCAAATCTAAAGGTGGAAATTGTATGAATTGTAATAATAATTACTCATATACTGATAATGGTGCTTTTTTCAAAAATGAAACTGGAAAGCAGTTTATTTATCGAATTAAGTCTGTTGGAACAAATGGTGAGCAATATTCACAACCAATTATGATTATACATGAGGTTTCAAGTGTTAAACGTTCATGGGGAATGATAAAAGAATTATTCAGATAAATATCCTTATATTTTTATTGCGGATGTTGAAAATATCAACATCCGCATTTTTTTTAATTTGATTTTTGAATTATAAAAATTATTTGAATTGATTATAAAGTTAACTGTTCAATAATTATTTGCTAATTATACTTTATAAGTTAGTTTTGCAAACTTTTATTTATTAAGATAAAAAATAGTCATAGGTTTTCAATTTACAATTATACATTTATAAATTATTAATGAGTGTTTTAGTTAATAAAAAAACTAGATTGCTAGTTCAAGGAATAACAGGTAAAGAAGGAACTTTTCATACTTCTCAAATGTTAGAATACGGAACAAATGTTGTTGCAGGTGTAACTCCTGGCAAAGGTGGAATTAATTACAAACCAGAAGAATTCATTGATTCTGTTCCATTGTTTAATTCTGTAGCTGAAGCTGTTAAGGCAACTAAAGCAAATGCCTCTGTAATTTTCGTTCCTCCTCCATTTGCAGCTGATGCAATAAAAGAAGCAGCTGCAGCAGGAGTAGAGTTGGTTATCTGTATCACTGAAGGTATTCCAATTAGGGATATGGTTTCTGTAAAAAGCTTTTTGAAAGATTCTAAAACTAGGCTTATTGGTCCTAATTGTCCGGGAGTAATCACTCCAGGTGAATGCAAAATAGGGATAATGCCAGGTTTCATTCATAAGAAAGGATATGTTGGACTTGTTTCAAGATCTGGTACTTTAACTTATGAAGCAGTAAAACAGTTAACTGATGTTGGGTTAGGACAATCAACTTGCATAGGAATTGGTGGAGATCCTATTAACGGCACTAATTTTATTGATGCATTGAAAATGTTTAACGAAGATCCTGCTACCAAAGCTATAATTATGATTGGTGAAATTGGAGGTAATGCAGAAGAAGAAGCGGCTACTTATATTAAGAAATATGTAAAAAAACCTGTAGTAGGCTTTATTGCAGGGCGTACTGCACCCCCTGGAAGAAGAATGGGTCATGCTGGTGCTATTATTTCTGGAGGAAAAGGAACCGCTTCTGAAAAAGTCAAAGCTTTAAAAAGAGCTGGTGTTTTCGTCTCAGATTCTCCAGCTGATTTAGGTAAAACAATGTTAATTGCATTAGGAATTTCAAAAATTGAAAAACCTACAAATAAAACTGCAAGTAAAAAAGTTGTAGCAAAAAAAACATTAGTTGCTAAAAAAGCAGCGGTTAATAAAATTGCTACTAAAACTTTAACAAATAAATTAGCTGATAAAAAAAAAGTAATTAAGAAACCAAATTTAAAAAAATAATTTTGAGGAATGTAATCCTTAAAAAATTCATTTTTTTTAATTTAGTAATTTCTAATTAAAAGAAAATTTTGTTGCTAATATATATTTTTTAAGTGTTATTAGATCGACATTTGTTGATATGGATTTAGATTATGCTTGTTTATTATTTAACTTTTTTACAGGTCAGGCTAATGGGTCTGACTTGTTTGTATTTTATAACTATTATTTTATTATGGTAAATTTAATTAAAATTATAATCAATTTTTTAAATTACAACTATTAGATTTTAAATAAATTAAAATAACTTAAATGGCTCATTCAGAAGGATTCCTTAAAATAGTAGATGAAGCAAAAGCTCATATCAATGAAGTTACACCAGAACAAACTTATAATAAAATTAAATTAGGTTCGAATTTTATTTTAGTTGATGTTAGAGAAGATAATGAATGGAAAGAAGGATACATAATTAATGCAATTCATATTGGAAAGGGAGTAATTGAAAGAGATGTGGAATCTAAAATCGAAGATAAAAATTCAGAGATAATATTGTATTGTGGGGGTGGCTTCAGATCTGCTTTAGCCGCATCAACACTTGTTCAGATGGGATATACAAATGTATCATCTATGTCAGAAGGTTGGCGTGGTTGGAACGAAAAAGAGTATGATATTGTAAAAAAAGATATTTAAAACAATTCAAAATATAAATTTTAATTAAAATGGAAAGGACACTTTGTATTCTAAAACCAGATGCTGTTAAAAAAAATGTAATTGGTCAGATATTAACAATGACAACAGAAGCAGGATTCAAGATAATAGGTATGAAAATGATTCATTTATCAGAACGAATTTCTGGTATGTTTTATGAAGTTCATAAGGAAAGACCATTCTATACAGATCTATGTTCGTTTATGTCTAGTGGGGAAGTTGTAGTAGTTGCACTTGAAAAAGATAATGCAGTTGCAGATTGGAGAACTTTAATTGGAGCTACTGACCCTATTGAAGCAGCTGAGGGGACAATTCGTAAAAACTTTGCTAGTAGTAAAGGTGAAAATGCAGTTCATGGTTCTGACTCAGTAGAAAATGCGAATAATGAAATATCTTTTTTCTTTGCAAAAAGTGAACTTGTATAAGTAATTTTTCAAAGATATTAAAATATAAAGTTACTTACTTTTTGTTTTTAGTCAGTGAAATAATTAGCCTACTCTAAGAATTTCAAATTTATTAAATGAAAATTAAATTAATGTATTTTACAAAATCAAGACTTTTTTTTAGAGTAACATTTAGATTATTATTCAGCTTTGTATTTATTTTAAATGTTAATGCACAACAAAAAAGTTCAAAAATTGATAATCAAAGTGAAAAAGTTTTTAGGTTTGATTTACCAATCAAACCTAATTATTTAACTTCATATAAATATACTGAGAGAGTTAGAAAAATTGTTAAATTACCATCTCAACCTTCCGATACTACAGAAAGAATCTTAAATTATTTTATAAGCTGTCGCCCAGTTCAATCTGCAAAACCAGAAAATCGTGGGAAATTAATATTTGAGGTAAATGTGGATTCTATGATTATAGAAAATAATAATAGTTCTGGAAAACTAGTATTTAATACTCAAAAATTAACCGATGCTCAATCAAAGAAAGTAGGTGATTTAGAAGTCTTAGCCCCATCTCTATTTGTAAACAGACCTGTTAAATTCAAACTTTCTCCTTATGGTGAATTATTAAGTATGGAAAGTGAGGAATTTGATATTGCAAGAAGTCAGTTAATGGGAGCTGATGCTTTAGATGATCTTAGTAAAGCTAAATGCAAGTCCACATTAGAAGTTAACTATGCAGCAACAACTTTGCTTCCCTGGAGGCTTCTAGCACCAATTGATAGAGTAATCAAACCTAATGGTAAACTTGTCATAAGTTCTATTAATATATTGGATATGACAATTTTTAAAGGTAAAGTTAATTTAACTTATATTAAAACAGGTGATTCTTTAACATCTTCTGAAAATCATCTTATTCTTAATGGGAAATTTGATATACCATTTTCAAAGGAAATAATTTTAGCAGGTTTTGATAAACCATTTAAAATTGATTATGGAAATTCTAAACTTACTGGCGACTTTACATTCAATGATGGAGGTGAGCTAAATTCAGGATGGACAAACTCAACTGGAAGAATTACTATGCAACCAAGTTTTGGAGGTATTTTACAAGTTGATATTGTTCATGATACTTTTCTAAAAAAAATCGGGACAGAAAATTTTGCAGTTGATGATAGGGTAAAAGAATCTAAAAAATAAAATCTTATAAATACTTTAAATAATTTAGATTAAGGTTCATAAAATTTAAAACTAAGTTTATACTTCTTTTAAGGTATTAACTTAGTTTTTTATTTTTTGATAATTAAAAAATTTACAACAATAATTATTTATTTAGGAAGTTCATTCCCGGAATTTACATTATTTGGAATTATTTGCTGACTCCCTTTGTTAAGTGGATCTAAAGGAGTTCCACTTGGTTTGTAATTAATGCTTTTAATTGTTTTCGGATTAAGTGGATCAGAAGTTTGGTATTCTTTGTTATAATTACCTTGAGGTTTTATATATCTAATAGGATCTAAAGGGCTAGAAGTAATTTGATAATTTAATAAGTTATTCGGATTTAGAGGATTTGACATTCTTTGTTCAACATAATTTTTATTTGATTTATGTGAAAGCTTACTCTTATTCTTACTATAGTTAAAAATAGGTTTGAAATTATTTTTTTTGGTTAAGCTGGATAGAATTATATTTTGAACTTGATTATTATTATTAATATCTGATTTAACTTCTGTTACAACACTAGGGCTTTTACTTTTATATGAAATCTCACTTTTATTAATCAGACTTTTATTTCCAGCTAAATATCCAAATCCAAAAGTAGAAATTATTATTAAACTAAAAAATATATAATTATTAAATTTATTTTTTAATCCTGTTAATTTTACAATATGATTTTGGTTTAATTTGTTAAATATATTACTTCTAACTTGTTCGTCTATGTTTGTATTAATTAAGTGATTCTGGAGTATACAATCAAGTAAAACTTGAGATTTTATTTCTCTCCTTAAGCTATCTTTAGACGCAACAGAAATCAAAAATTCTCTTTCTTGATCTAGAGTCATTTCGTTATTAAAGAAAGAGTAAACTCTATCAAAATTATTCATACTTAGCAATTAATAAATTTTATTTGACAATACAATATTCAATCTAAAACCTCTTCGCTTAAAGCCATCCAATTAGATAACAATTTTCTGATAAAATCTCTTGTTCTTGCAGATCTTGATTTCACGGCAGATAATCCAACTCCTTGAACTTTAGATATTTCTTCAAATGAATACCCTAAAATTGCATGCATTAAAAAAGCTTCTCTTTGAATAAATGGCAACCTTGCTAATGCTTTATTAACTAATTCTTCAGTTTCAGAATACTCAGAGTTAGTAGCTTTTAAATTGACATCGTAATTATAAATCAATTTGGTACTATACCGTTTTTCACCCCTAATATGATTTAGAGTAGTGTTTCGAGCAATAGTAAATAATAAAGCTTTAAAACATTCTACCTTAATACTCTTAGTTCTTAAATTAATAATTTTAATCCAAATTTCTTGAAATACATCTTGTGCAACTAAATCATTTTCTGTTAAATGTTTACAATAAAACATTACCTTCTTTTCATAAAATGAGTATAATTTCCCAAATGATGTATTATCTCCAGCTAAGAATGACTTCAATAATTCCAAGTCTCTCAAATTATCATTTTGAGAATTAAAATTATTTACTATTGGAGATTTAAGATTCAATATGTTTATTTGAAATTTATAAAAAGATAAGACACTACAAAAAGAAAATGGACACACCTAAACTAGAAAATTAATTTAAATAAATTCAAAAATAAAATTTTGGATATAAAAAAAGGTGATATTTACATACCACCTAAAATACAAAAATAAAAAATTAGATATCTAATGGATCATCAAATCCAATATCATCTTCGTCATCGTCATCTAATTCCAAATCATCATCCAAATCATCAGCATCAAAATCTTCAAAATCCAATGAATCTGGATCTTCAATTTCTTCAGCATCAAACTCACTTAATTTCCCTTCATCATAATCATCAACAATTTCATCTTCGTCTTCATCATCATCACTATCAGTAACTTCATCATCATCATCGTCATCATCGTCATCTAAAGAAATTTTAGCAGATGGGGCAGAACAATTGATGACTTCAAAAGACATAGCTTCAGAAATTTTTTCTGCTGCTTCAGCTAATGTAGTTCCAACTAAGAATTTCAAAGGTGAGTTCTCTAACAAATGTCTTGCTTCAACAGCGTTTGTTCCATCAAGCCTAACAATAACAGGAACTTTCACTTCAACTGTTTTCATAGCTTCTATAATACCACTTGCAACTCTATCACATCTTACAATTCCTCCAAATATATTAATCAAAACTGCTTCAACATTTGGATCACTCATCATTAATTTAAATGCAGCAGCAACTCTCTCACTATTTGCAGTACCACCAACATCAAGGAAGTTGGCAGGAGCTCCACCAGCTAGTTTAATAATGTCCATAGTTGCCATTGCAAGCCCAGCACCATTTACCATACAACCTACATTACCATCAAGTTTAATGTAGTTCAAATCATTTTCACTAGCAAGAACTTCCAAAGGATCTTCCTCGGTTTTATCTCTCATTGCTTCTATATCTGAATGACGATAAAGGGCATTATCATCAATACTAACTTTAGCATCCACAGCAATTATTTCACCAGCTGGAGTTAAAACCATTGGATTAATCTCAACCATTGAGGCATCAAGTTGAAGATAGGCATTATAAAGTAATGTAATAAAATTGACAAAATTTCTTTGAGCAATACCCTCTAAGCCTAATCCAAAAGCAAGTTTACGAGCTTGAAAAGGTAAAAGACCTTGTCCAATATCAACTCTTTCTTTAATAATTTTTTCTGGTGATTCTTCAGCCACTTTTTCAATTTCTACTCCACCTTCACTTGAAACCATAATTAAATTTTTTCCAGTTTCACGATCAAGTAAAATTGAACAATAAAATTCTTTTGCAATATCAATTCCGTTTGCAACTAGTAATCTATTTACAATTTTACCAGATTCACCAGTTTGAATTGTTACGAGTTTGTTACCTAACATTTTCTTTGCTAAATCTTTTGCTTCTCTAGCAGTTGAAGCAGCAGTTTTTACAGGTAATACTTTTACTCCACGAAGTTCTTTATCTCCGTTGAAAACAAGTAAATTAGTTTTTACATTATGCATGTAACCTTTCCCTCTTCCACCCGCATGAATCTGTGCTTTGAGGATTATGAGGGTAGCTCCTTTAGAAACTAATTCTCTTACATTCTTTTCAACTTCTTCTGGAGTAAATGCTACAATACCTTGCTGAACTGGTACATTGTATTTACCTAAAAGTTCTTTTCCTTGATGTTCGTGAAGATTCATTTTAAATTATATATATAAATTCTATTAAATTATTTTTCTTCTGCAAAAATAAAAAAGTTGTCTTGTATAAAATTAATTTTTAATAAAAGTTTAGAAATTTTTATTTGATAATAATTCAATCTTTTTGACTAAAGCAATTTTTAATTCTTATTTTTGGTTTAATTAGATTGCAGATTTATATTTTATTTTGTAGATTTTTTAATATGCAATTTTTTGCTAAATGTTACTTGATATTAAAATAGATTAAAAAAGTATTGAAATTTTTATACAGATCAAAAACAATCATATTTATTCTTGGTTTTATTTTTGCTTCGTGTGGAAGTAGTTCCAAAATAGTAATTAATGATTCCCAAATTCAAATTCCGGTAACTAATTTCTTGTATTCTCAGGATTTGATTTATTCACCTGATGGTAATATTAGTGCTAGAATTCCTGATGGGTGGCTCATTGTAACTCCACAACAAAAATCTGATAATGCAAATATATTTGCAGTTGTTTGTGATCCAGATTATAGATACATGCTAACTTTTACAGAACTTCCATATAATGATGTAAAAGTAATATCTTCAGGAATTGACATAATATCTTTAACGATGGGTACATTGAAATGGAGAAAAAAAAGGTTCATAGGAAATATTGAATTGATTGAAGACCCTTCTGAAATAAATATAAAGAGTAAAACTTTTGGTGCATTCACTTACAGTAGTGATTCAAGTGTAACAATAATTAGATCTGGCATTTTTAACACCCAAATTAATGGAACACAAAAATTGTATGAATGCATGTTAACTCAAATACCTAATAAATATAAACCTCTACCATCAAATGTAGAAATTATCTCAATTCATAAGGCAATACTAAATGGAATTAAATGGTAATTTATACTTTAAAATTACTTTTATAAATTTCTTTAATATAATTCAAACCCAGATTTAATAAATCTTTCTACATAACCTTTATAATTTGCAGCACCCTTTGCAGAATATAATTTTTCATCATCATTTAAATCTCTGATAATTTTCCCTGGAACTCCTGCAATTAGAACTCCTTCTGGTACTACAAACCCTTCTTTAACAACTGTACCTGCTGCAACTATTGAATTAGTACCAATTACAGACTTATCAAGTAAAATTGCACCCATACCAACTAACACTTTATCATTAATTGTTGAGCCATGAAGAACGGCACTATGACCAATGGTAACATCATTACATATTGTTAAAGGATGTTTCTTGTTAGTAACATGACACATTACTAAATCTTGAATATTAGTTCTTACTCCTATTTTAATCCAATGTACATCTCCTCTAATTACTACATTATACCAAATACTTGATTGTTCACCTATCTCAACATCACCAATTATTCTAGCACCAGAGGCTATAAAAACACTACTATGTATTCTTGGGGATATTCCTTCGAATGGTAATACAGTTATATCAGATCTGTCATTATAAGGAGGAATATTTATCATTTATTTAAAAAGTTTAATTAGAATTACTTATTGATTTAATTTATAAAATTATTTTTTCCCTTTCAATTGAATCTTCTTAACTGTTTTAACAATAACTTTATTTTCCTTTTTTTTATTTTCATTTAATTTCGAATTGACTGAATTATTATCAACTGAATTATTCACATCTGAATCTTTAACAACTGGATACATTATTTTTTCAATTCTATCAAATAAGTCTTTATCTGCAGTTTTCTTTAATTCTATTATATAATTTAAAAGTTCATTGTTTTTTAACAGCTTTGATGTTTTTAATGCTTCATCACAAACAAAAGTATTTTTATCAAGAATACCTAATTTTAAAGTTTCTATTACTTTTGAATTAATGGTATCTAATTTGCCAATTGTTTCATATGCATTTGCCCTAGTCCAATCGCTATAATCATGTTTGGTGTAGTCAATAACATCATTAATCATTTGCTTAAATTTACCATCAGAAACTGCGCTTAGCCAAGCATTTGCAAATCTTCCTCTTCTGCCTTTTACCCCTTTCATTTTTAGTAAATACACACTCAATCCAGTTGTATCATAATTTGATAATAAACTAAGTGTACTTGCCCTCAATGAATAACTACTATCATTTAACATTCCTCTTAATATAGATGATAACAATTTTTTATCAGTAATTCTTTCTGCAACCCCAACAGCTGATTTACGAACATCTCTATTTGAATCTGTTAAACCTGATATTAAAATATTATTTGCAACATTTGATCTAGATTTTTTCATTGCTTCAATCATTGCAATTTTTACATAACTATTTTTTTCAAATTTATAAATTGAATCTAATGTCATTGTCCACATCCAATTTTTTTGGCTTGAGTTTGTATCAGGATATTTTTTTTCTAGTTCTTTAACTGCCATTAACCTATCTAAAAATCTTGGAGCATAACACATTTGAGCAACTAGCTCATTTTGAGTTCTAGAAAAATTAATTTTTTTCATAACCAAATCTCCTCCATCAAAAATTACAAATCTTGGTTTAGAATTAATTTTAAATTTATAAGTACTATCAACGGTTGTTACCCAAATAGTATCAATAGTAACACCTATATTGCTATTAACTAGCTTAGCTCCTCCAATTTCTGACTCACTCATCCAGTTATCATTTGAGTAAATTTCAATTGATACAGGCATTTTAAACAAACCACAAATTGAATCTTGTTTTTGAATTTGTTTAACATTTAAATTTAAAGTATCATCCTTAACATTATAACTTACTGAATACTCTGGAAAACCAGCCTTATAAACCCATTGATTAAAAAACCAATCTAAATTTTCTCCAGTTGTTTCTTCAAAAGCAATTTTTAAATCATTTGTTTCAACTAGGCTGTATTCATTTTTTTTTAGAAAATGATTAATAGATTTCCAAAATAGTTCTTCACCAATTAAAGTATTAAGCATCCACAATATTCTTGATCCACGCCCATAAATATTAGGTGTAATACCTTTTCCATTAACTATAGGATCACGACCCTGAGATTCATCTGTATTTATGGAACCTAATCTTTGGTTGTACATATCCATTATCAAATCATCTTTACTATATTTAAATCCCATGAAGAGTGATGATAGGTAAGTAGCAAAACTTTCATGAAGCCATAAATGACCCCAAGATCTATTGATAATCAAATTACCAAACCATTGATGAGCAGCTTCATGAGCTATTAATCCATCAGGGTTATTATCAATCAATCCATAAGAATCAACAAGTGAATTGTCATTTAAAGTTGTTGCTGTTGTATTTTCCATTCCACCAAACATAAATTCTGCAATAAATACTTGAGCATATTTAATCCATGGAAATTTAACTCCAGTCAACTTTTCAAAATAATTTATTATATCAGGGGTATGTTTAAATGTAGTTTGAACTTTTTCTGGCATATCTTTATAACTCCAATATTCTAGCTGAAGATTGTTTACAGTATCTTTTGTTACTAAGTAATCTCCAATTGCTAACATTATCAAATAGCCAGGTATTGGTTTATCCATTTTCCATTGCCATGTTACAGTTCCATCTAGATTATCCTTGGTACTTATAAGCTCACCATTTGACAATACTTTTTGATCGATATTTACAGTAGCTTTAACTTCAACAGTAAATCTATCATTTGGATAATCATACATTGGTAACCAATAATGATTATCTTCAGCTTCACCTTGAGTCCAAATTTGCCTTCTTTGTTTAGGGTTTAATGAATCTGGTTGAATAAAGTACATTCCTTTTTTAGGAATTACATCATAATAAATTTTCAGTTTGAAATTTTGCAAATATCTTTTTGATTTAGGAAATTTAATAATTAATTTCCCATCATTTCTATCGTAACTAGTCATTAATTCATCCACCCAAACCCCACTAATTTTCATATTCTCAGCAATATCTAGTTCAATTTTGCTTAAGTTAGTACTTAAGGAATTTATTGAATGTTCAACAACACCAATTACTTTTTTATTTGGCTCATCGAATTTTAATTCTATTAAAATACTTTGAACATCAAATGTATGAGATCTGTTTCCTTTGAAATTTACATTATTAAATAAAGATTGAGAATTAACAGAATTAGTAGAAATAAAAATTATTAATATTGAAAAAATAAATTTTAACTTATTATAGATACAAATCATATATTTTTGTGTTTATTATTTACAAGAATTTGAGTTTTCTAAAAGAACTAAATAAATTCTAATTTGTAATAAAAAGATATTCTCTTTATTTTAGTTCAAATAAAGATATTTTAAAATTTCCTTAATATTATATTTCTAAAAAATGGCAAAAACTATTGCAAAAAAAAATACCATTAAGCAAAATAATCTTGTAGATTTTAATTTCCCATTTACAAAGAAAAATTGGATATTAATTTTTTCTGGTATAGGTTTATTAATACTTGGTTATGCATTAATGGCTACGAGTATATCTAAAGACCCAGCTAATAATGATGGTATATGGAACAATTCTTTAGCAGTTAATATTGCGCCAATTATCCTTACAATTGCATATTGTATTGTTATTCCTACAGGAATAATGTTAAGAGACAAATCAACTGAAAGTATAGAACAAATATAGTTTATTTTAATTTGAATTAAAGTACTAAAAAGAGGTATAATAAAAGTTATAACCTCTTTTTTTTTAATAAATTATTAAAATTATTAAAATTATATATTAAAATTATATATTAAAATTTATATTCAATCCTAAATTTAAAATAGCATCATTATTATTTATTGGCTTATCAGTAAGTTTAAATGATTTACCAACTTGAGCAAACAGTTTTATCCATTTATATCCAGCAAATAATGTTACACCAGGCTCAATAAATAAATATGGTTGTTTATCGAATTCATTTAACTTATCATCTATTTTATTTTGTTCAGTATAATTTGTAAATATTGGGTTATTAAAGCTTACAATTGAAAGCCTTAAATTAGTACTAATACTTATATAATCAGATTTATAAAATAGACCAGGTTGAAAAAATAATTTAGTCCCATTGCATGTAAATTTTCTATTCTCAGAAACATTATCAGGGTTTACATTAAAATTAATTTGACCTAACCCAGCTCCAGCAAAAATATCTGTATACAAGTTTACAGTTAAAGGGTAAGTGTAGCCTAATCCAGTTTCAATTAAGTATCCATCATCCTTTTCATTAGTTGTAATAACACCATTTGAATTTGATGTTACATTTTCATTTCGTATATAACCATTTGCCATTATCCCTAAGTTGTTATTTAAAGCATAAGCCACTTGAAAATCTTTTTGTGTAATATTTAAACTCAAATCACCTTGTTTGGTTATCATAGGAGAATTAATCATGTTAGGATCGTATAGAGTTTTGCATCCAGTAGAAACTAATAAAATTAATAAAGTAGATAAGTAAAAAATATTTTTCATAGAATTTTAAATAATTAGAAGAGTAAAATAATAATAATGAATAAGATATTTAATGTTTTGTTTAAGGAAACTAAAAAACTTTAGAATTTAGATAATTAATAATTGAGATATCAAATATTATTTCTAATAATTTCTTGGTTAAGTTTTGAATAAATATAATCAAAAAAATTTAATTTATCAAATTAAGCTTTGTTGTTTTATCAAATAAAATTAAATTAAAATTGTATCTATTTAATTAGATAACAAGTCATTAATTAAAGATGAAATTAGTTTACTATTAAAGTACTTGTTCAGAATTAGTTTTGTATCTTTTTCTAATTATACATGGTCATTATAATAAAGTATGTTTCTAAAATAAATGAACAGTCAATTTAAAAATACAACAGAAATTGAGCTTATAAAAATGATGAGCGAAGATTATGGAAATAAGGAAGCAATTTTTACTGAGATATATAAAAGGCTTTCAAAACCATTGTACAGCTATTGTGTAGGAGCTTGCACAGGTGATAAAGATAAAGCAAATGATTTATTCCAAGATACTTTTATAAGATTTCATGATGCTATAAAAAAAACAGTTATAGAAAAACCTTTGCAGTATATAATTAGAATTGCCAGAAATAAGCATTTATCAAATCAAGAGAAAATAAGAGAGGAAATAAGAGATATAGATGAATTAGATGTTTTTCAAGTGAATGATAATAAATATGAAAAAGAAGAGTTATACAATCTTATCCTCTCAGCTCTTGATTTACTTGATGATAAATATAGGGATGTTTTTGTACTAAGGGAATTTGAAATGATGTCTTTTCAGGAAATAGCTGATTTATGCAATTTGTCTTTATCTAATGCAAAAATGTTAGCTGTAAGATCAAGAGAAAAAATTGTAAAAATATTACAACCTTATATCCAAGATTTAAATAAATCATAAATTCTGACTGTTACTTTTGTTTTAATTTCTTTAAAAAAAATTGTTTTTTAACTAATAATATGAGTAGTAATTTAATACAAAAGTACATTGATGGTCTGTTAACTGAGCCAGAAGAAATGGCATTATTTAATGAACTTTCAAATAATGATGAAATGCGTTTGGAACTTCGTGCATCATTGAAATTGAGAGAAACAATACAATCAAACTCAATTAATAGAGTTCCCCCAGAAGCTGTTACTAAATCACTTTTTTCTACATTAGGTTATAGTACCAATTCAATTGATATTATAAGTAGTAAAGACGAAAAAGAGAATTTAGTTTACAACGGTTTAAAACAAAATGAGAATACAATAAAGGAGAAAAAAAGATTTGGTGCTATAATTTTATTAGCCATTTTATCATCAGCAATAACAAGTTTAATTTTATGGGAATCTTATAATTCAAATCTTGTTAGTTCTAGAAAATTAAACAATACAATACCAGTAAAAGAGAATCCAAATCATTATAAGAATAATCAGATTGTTGAGGATGAAAAATTATCAGGTTCAAGTTTAATTGATAAAAATGGAAATCAAGATAGAATCAATCAAAATGTTGAACCGCCAAATATTTTAGTAGATAAGAATTTAATAACTGATAAAAATTTCCAGAGTAATTTTTTAAATGAAAATCATAAAAAATTAAATGCTAAAGGTTTCGGAATTACTAAAAATAGAGATGATAAGTTTAATAGTTTATCAAGTAATTTTAAAGATAATTCAAGTATAGATAACAAAAGTTTTGTTATTAAATCCATTAAAAAAAATAAAAATATTGTAAATAATAAATCAAACAATTTATTAAATCAAAGCAAAGAAATTGAAAGTTCAAATGAAAAAGTGATTGAGCAAATTGAAATAAATAGTATGATTCCACAAAGTGTTTTAGGTTATACTTCTAACAGAGAATTAACTTTTATTGATAAAAAGGAAATTGTAGAATTCAAAAAAATAGAGCCATTAATAGTAGATGAAAATTTAAAAGATAAAATGTTACAAAGTAAAACTATTAATAAAGAAAAATGGATGTTTGGAATAAGAACAATTTTTGAAGGTGTAATTACTGGAGAAAAATTTGAAAGGAAAAATATTAATACTTCTTCAATTAATAATTTGGCATTATCAGCTGGTTATATTATCAATTCGAATTGGAAAGCAGGTGCAGAGTTTGGAGAAGAGTCTTTTCCAATGCTTTTTAAGGGTAAAGATTCATCTGTTCAAAAAGTTAATTCAGTAAACTTTTATGGAGCTTTTGTTCAACATTCGTTTGTTCCAATTTCAAATTTAAGTTTCTTTGAATTGCAAAATAAAATATTGCTTGGGATTACAAATTATGGACTTTGTGTAAAATATTCCCCTACAATATCTTATCAACCGTTAAGAAATTTACAATTGATTTTAGGACCAGAATTCACAGTAAATTCTTTTAGTGATGAGCCAAATGTAGATTTTAAAATGCCAGGTAAATTAGAAAGAAAAATGGATGGTCCAATTCATACACCTGTTAAAATTGGATTTAGTTTAGGAGCAGATATAAAATTTTAAGTTCTCGAAAAAATAATATTAAATTATTTTAAAAATATAAAAATGAATAAACGTGATTTTCTTAAAGTAGCTGGTTTGGCAAGTGCAGGTTCGTTAATATCAACTGATGTAATTCAAAATATAGCTAATGCAAATCAAGTAACAAATCCAAATTGTGTACTAATACCGAGCGAAACTGCTGGACCTTTCCCATTAGATTTGAGTGCAAATAATTTTTATTTTAGACAAGATATTAGGGAAGATCAAGTTGGCGTAAAGTTGAATTTAAAACTTAGAATTATTGGTTTTGATAATTGCCTTCCAATGCAAAATTTAAGAGTAAATATTTGGCATTGCAATAAAGATGGCTTGTACTCTGGGTATGACAATAATATGAATGCTGGACAAGCTGGTAAAACATTTAATCGTGGATATCAACTTACAGATCTAAATGGTGAAGTAAATTTTATTACTAATTTTCCGGGATGGTATAATGGAAGAGTATGTCATATACATTTTCAAGTTTATGTTAGTTCAGTTTATTCAGCTGTATCTCAATTGACATTCCCAGTTGATGCTAAAAATAAATTGTATACAGATAATCCAACATTTTATATGAAAGGTCCTGATGCAACATTGCCATCACAAGATGGAATATTTTCAGACGGATACAATTTTCAAATTTCAACTTTGACAGTTAATTCAGATGGAAGTTATAATGGAACTTTAGAAGTAACAGTTAAGGGAGCAGGGAAAAGCACAGCGGGTCTTGCAAATCATGAACCAGAAACTGGGGGATATTTTAAATTAGAACAAAATGTACCGAATCCATTTTCGAATGAAACCGCAATTCCATTTGATTTAATTAATAGTGGAGAAGTTAGCCTTCAATTATGGGATTTATCTGGTAAAATATTAACTGAAATAAATAAAGGAGTTTTAAATGCTGGAAAACATAGTATCAAAATAGATTTTGGATTACTTGGTTTACCAATAACAAATTATGTTTATCAGCTAAAGATTAAAAATAAAGATGGAGTTTTTACTCAATGTAAAATGATGACTATATCAAAATAAAATTTGTGAATAGAAATTGTTATTTAAAAGTACTTAACAAACGAAATAAACAAACAGATAAAATTATATTAATTTGAATCAGAAACTCGAGACTGATTTCACTTAATATCCAAACAAAATGGAAAGAAGAGAATTTTTAATGAAACTTGGAGCAGGAGCAGCTTTAACTTTAGCAGTAGGATGTTTGGAATCGTGTTCTAGCTCAACTGCACCTACAGAAATTGATTTCACGATTGACTTAAATCAAGATCAGTTTAAAAGTTTAAATACAAATGGCAGTTATTTAATATATAATGGTGTAGTTATTTCAAAAGGAATTGACGGAGCATTTTATGCTGCTACTGTAATTTGTTCTCATGAAAATGAAAAAAAAGTTTTGTACGATAAGTCTAAGAATCAATATATATGTTCTGCTCATGGAGCAACATTTGATTTGACAGGTAAAGGAACCAATAAAAATGGTAGTAGTGGTTTAACAATTTATAAAACATTACTTAATGGAACAATTCTAAGAGTATATTATTAAAAAGTAATTTACTTACCAAACTTAACAACTTAACAACTATGAAAATTTATTTAGCGATAATATTTATCGCAATAGGAATTATGTGCCAAAAATTAAGTGCACAAGAAAAACCAGAAACATTAATTGATTTTTCATCAATTAAAACAATTGGGATTTATGTATCTCCAGAATATCAATTGGGTCAACTTAGTGGAGGATTTACAAATTTTGCTTCTGGATCAATAATGATTACCATTAATAAGCGAATAGCATTTGGTGGAACTTTTTTAAGAAGTATTTCAGAAAATTATTCTCCAACGAACGTTAGCCCATTATTAGTAAGAAGTGAATTCATAGGTGGTAAAATAGAATATACAATTAACCCAGATAACCTTATTCACTTTTCATTTCCTGTGGTGGCTGGAGTAAGTAGAGTTTCATTAGATTCTGCAAATTTAGAAGATGATATGTGGGATTATAATGATCATTATTTTAAAAATAGATCATTAAAACAAAACAATCTTTTGATTTTACAAGCAGGAGCAAATGCCGAAGTCAATTTAATAAAATATGCAAAGTTCTATATAGGAACAAATTATCGATACTCAACAATAATTGGTAATGATGTTAAAGTTCTTGAAAACAATATAAATCAAGGCTTGTCATTTAGTGTTGGAATAAAATTAGGACTTTTCGATTTTTCAATATAAAATTTTACAATTTGTCAGTTGTTTACAACTGTTCAAATATAGAATTCCTCAAATAAACTTAACAAAAAAAACAACAATGAAAACAAATTTATTAGCGGTGCTTTCAGCACTCGTATTGGGAGGTGCATTCTTAACTGGATGTCAAGAAAGTGTATTATCAACAGACAATCAAAATGGATTAGATAAAAATTCTTGGATTTCAGATTTCCAAGATTCAAATAGTAATTTAGATTATGGTCATTATGAAAAAAAGGGATTTGAAGATAAAGGTAAAGGAAGAAGAGGACATCATTGTCCAGGTAGAGATAGCTTAAATAATGGATGTATGGGTATTCCAGATTCATTAGTACCCCAAATAATCAAAGATAATTTTACTGTCAAATATCCTGGAATAACACCAAAATGGAGTAAACGTGATACAACTTATTCAGCAAGATTTACTACAACTGATAGTTTGAAAACTGAAGCAATATTTAATTTAAGTGGAATTTTGTTAACTATTGAAACTCATGTAGGAATAGACAAACTTCCGGTGGTTATTTCTGACAAAATCAAATTAGAATACTCAAGTTATACAATTAAACATTTGGAAATTGTGAATGATGTAATTAAAGGAATCTCTAATTATGAAGTAGTAATTATTGGTGGAGATAGAACAGGGTATAAGCTTGTTTATGATTCTGTAGGAAATTTACTTGAAAAAAAAGAATTGAGAAGAAGATAATCTCAAAATTATAATGACTATTTAAAATTTTGGTAATAAATAAAGATGGATTTACTTCTGTAAGTAAATTCGTCTTTTTTTTACTAAAATTATTTTTAGAAAACATAAAAAAGAAGTTAAATTCTCATAGTGAAAGTAAAACTGAATTTTAAATATATTTAATATTCAATGAATTAGAATCAATTGCTTATTATTAAAATTCAATTTGTAATTTTGCAATTCAAGAAAAGATAATTAAGAAATATTTTTTACAACAATAATTTTTTTACAAATTTAATGGCAATTCGCATAGCAATTAACGGCTTTGGTCGTATTGGTCGCCTAGTTTTTCGTCACGCAATAGCTAACAAAGATAAGTTTGATTTCGTGGGAATAAATGATTTAACTGATGCAAAAACACTTGCACATTTGTTAAAGTACGACTCCGTACATGGTCTTTTTAAAGGGGATGTTGAAGTTGATGGAAATGATTTAATTGTTAATGGAGATAGAATTAAAATTTCATCATCAAAAACAATTGAAGATATTGGATGGGGAGAAATAGATGTTGCTATTGAATCTACTGGAGTTTTTACAGATAGATTAAGTTTGACAAAACATCTTAATGCAGGAGCTAGAAAAGTTGTGTTAACAGCACCTGCTAAAGACGAAATGGATGCTACAGTTGTGCTTGGAGTAAATGATTATATATTAACATCTGAGTCAAAAATTGTTTCCAATGCTTCATGTACTACTAATTGTTTAGCACCTATGGTAAAAATTTTAATGGATAATTTTGGTATTCAATCAGGTTTTATGACAACAGTACATTCATATACAAACGATCAAAACATATTAGATTTGCCTCACAAAGACTTACGCAGATCTAGAGCAGCAGCAGTAAACATTATCCCAACTTCAACTGGTGCAGCAAAAGCATTAGGGTTAGTTATACCTGAAGTTAAAGGAAAGTTAGATGGTATGGCAATGAGAGTTCCAACTCCAGATGGTTCTGTAACTGATTTTACGGCTATTCTTGAAAGATCTGCTACTAAGGAGGAAATTAATGCAAAATTTAAAGAGGCAGCAAATGGAGCAATGAAAAATATTCTTCAATACACTGAAGATCCAATAGTTTCATCTGATATTATAGGAAATCCACATTCTTGTATTTTAGATGCAGATTGTACAATGGTAATTGGAAATCATATTAAAATAATTGGTTGGTACGATAATGAGTTCGGATACTCAAGCCGCATTGTAGATCTTGTTGAAAAAATTTCAAGTTTGTAGTTTGAAAGTAATTTTATTTATTAAAGGATTAGGAATTAATATCTAATCCTTTTTTTATTCTACTTTTATAAATCAAATATATTAATACTCCTGCCAATCCACTTCCAATCGAATCTGCTAACCAGTCTCTGTAATCACAGGTTCTGTTAGGAACAAAATATTGATGAAGTTCATCTGTAATTCCAAATATAGAAGTTGCAATAAAAGAAATTAAAAGAATTTTAATTAAAGATTTTTTTACAAAAATATTTCTAAAAGAAATGAACATAAATAGCATCATTAAAAAATATGCTCCAAAATGGTTTAACTTATCCCAAATCTCAAAAACTCCACTGGGATGCAAATTTGATTGTGAACTTAATGCAAATATTAATGAACAATATAATATAATTGGAGAATGGAACTTGAAATATTGTTTTAATTTCATTCTGAAATGTATATGAAAGCTTTGTATAAATTTGCAATTATATCTGAAGTTGTAACTGATTTGGTCCCTTTAAAATTAAGTGATAAATCACCAGAAAAAGAATGTGCAAACACTGAAGTTAGTACTGAGTTGAAAGCATTGCCACTATTTTGAGCTACCAACGAACCAATAACACCCGCAAGAGCATCACCAGATCCAGCTGTAGCCATTGATGAATTACCAACTGAGTTTATATATACGAAACCATTAGTATCCGCAACAACTGTAGGAGCACCTTTTAAAACAGTAATACAATGAAATCTTTTAGAAGAAATTTTTGCAATTTCAATTGGATTCATAGCTATTTCTTCAGTAGGTATTTTCAATAAACGTGACATTTCACTATGATGAGGTGTAATAATTAGTTCCGATTTATGTTTCGAAATTTCATCTGGGTTTTCATTAAACGCGTTAAGTCCATCTGCATCTAAAACAATTGGAACTTTGGAATTAATTAATAAATCAGAAATGAAATTCTTTAGAGTTTCGCTTTTACCTAAGCCACATCCAACAACTAATGATTTAGCAGAATCAAGTAAATCAGAATATGAACTGAATGGTTGATCTTCAAATGTACCTTTTAAATTTGCTTTTAAATTAAAAGAAATAATTTCGTTTCTATGGTTCGTATTACATCCAAATGGAGTTATCAAATAAACAATTCCAGCACCTGATTCTAATGAAGCTTCAGAAGCTATTGAAGCAGCACCACTCATACCTATAGATCCGCCAATTATAACTGTTTTACCACGCTGATACTTATGTTGAGTAGGTGAAAATTTTTCTATTCCATTAGAGGCAATCTCTTTATCTAATAAAACCAAATTAGATTTGAAAAAATAATCACTAACTCCAATATGAACTACTTTCACTTTCCCACAATATATTCTACCAAGATTAAAAAATAAACCAGGTTTGTAAGAACCCATTGTAATTGTTAAATCTGCTTTAAAACAAATCTCATTAAATATTAAACCAGTATCAGCATTCAAACCAGTTGGAACATCTATAGAAATTCTAAAACAATTCTTATTGTTCGCCCAAGTAATAATGTCAGAATATAATTCATTTAAATTTCCAATTGCACCAATACCTAAAATTGCATCAATAATAATTTCATAATCTTGATCATTAATCTTTTTATTATGAAAATTAATTTTATCAGAATACAAATTTTTAAGGATTGTAAATTGATAAAGTGATTCTTTTGTTAAATCCCATTCATCATGTAACATAATGCAATCAACATTCATATTTGCAATTATACAATGTCTAGCTAATGCAAAACCATCTCCACCATTATTCCCTTTACCACAAATAATAAGTATTTTAATATTTTCTAAAGAAGGAAAAACTTTAGCTAATTCATCAAAAACACCTCTTGAAGCATTCTCCATTAATGTAATTGAAGACAAACCATAATCATTTATAAGATTAGAATCTATTTCTTTTGATTTTTGAATTGTATTTAAATATTTCATGCATCAAAATTAAATAATTGAGTTTACTTCTTAATATAAAGTTAGTAAAAAGTTGTATATATTAGTATGTAAATAACTTGTATGAAAAAAAATCATAAGTTAAGAATTAAAGATATATTTAATAATTTTGTAATTAAAAATGATACCTATAAAAGATGATAATGTTGTTGGAGGTTTACCCTTTGTAAATTATTCATTCATTGTAATAAATTTATTAGTTTTTGCATTGCTACAATTTCCTTTAATGGGTGATCCACAAAAAAGCAATGATTTTATAATGAATTTTGGAGCTGTCCCAAGTATAATCGAACAAAACCAAAAATTTTTTACAATAATAACTTCAATGTTTTTACATGGAGGAATAATGCACTTATTGGGTAATATGGTTTTTTTATGGAGGTTTGGAGATAATATTGAAAAAGTAATGGGAAGCTTTTTTTATTTTTTGTTTTATATGATTGGTGGAATAGTTGCATTGTTTGCTCATTTGATGACTAACCATGGTAGTAACCTTCCTTGCGTTGGAGCAAGTGGTGCAATTTCGGCAGTCTTAGGTGCATATATCATAATGTTCCCAAAGAATAGAGTAAAGGTTCTCTGGATAGGATATGGTTTTGGAATGAGTGATGTTTCTGCTTTATACTTTCTAGGAATATGGGGAGCAATGCAATTTGTTAATGGCTTAGGGGCTTTAGGAGGAATTGCATCTGGAGTTGCCTTCTGGGCACATATTGGCGGATTTGTTGCTGGCGTTGTTGGGGGATATTTTTTAAGAAATAAAGCAGCAAGAATGAAAGTAATTCCAATGTATAATCAAAATGAAAATTTTCAAAAAATTACTAATGATAGTAGCTTCAAAGATTGAACAAATGATAATTATGAATTTATTTATTCTGAATTAAATAAAAAAAGACAGTTGATAGAAAATTTTCTATCAACTTTTTTTTTTGAGTTTGTGAATTATTTACTCTTTAGAAAGGGTTGTAAATAACTAAATTAAATCAATAAAAGAATAAAATAATCTCCAATTAAATTTACATAAAAATTAGTTTTATCAATGCAATTTGGGTGTTAAAATATAGGGATTCTAAATTTGATTGATTTTATAATTTAGATGAAAACTGGGTGAATAATTGAAGATTATTTTATTTGTTCAGGGTGTACTTTTAGGGTTAAAATTTGAATGAATTTGTAGAGATAATAAGCTAAATTTGATTGAATTTTTTTAATTTCAAAGAACGAAGTGAATTATTTTTGTTCAAGGGCTAAATCTATAATCTTATAGAGTGGACAAAACTTTTTAATGAAATTTAGAATATTTAGCTATTAAGTATTTATATAATAATCTAAGTTAATATATTTTAAATCCATGCAAATCAAAATTTAAATTCTAGTGTATACAATATAATGTTCCAACGTTTTAATTTTGATGTACCAGCGTTTCAATTTCAAATTATTTCAATAATTATTAAGAATAGTTTAATTTTGTTTAAAATAATATGACAATACACCAAAAAAATTTCATTGAATTTGGAATGTTACCCTTTGTTGGAAGAGAAACTATTCTAGAAAGAATTCTTAGTTTTTTAACAACAACACAACAATCTGAAACACTTCAAATAGCTTTAATTCAAGGAGAAGCAGGGGTTGGCAAAACCTCATTTATCAAACATATAACTCCAATTCTTGAAGAATCTGGATATACTATTATTCATATAAAACTATTCCCAGAAGGAGTTACATCGATAATAGAATTAATGGCATCAGCTTTAAACAACAAAAAAATTGAAGATGTAATAAAAATTCCACTTAAAGGAAATTTAATTGAATTGGTTTCATCAATTAGAAGACTTTGCCAGTTGAAGCAATTTGTAGTAGTAATTGAGGACATACATTTATTGAATGAAGAGTCACAAAAAGAATTGTTAAATTTCCAAGAAGCTTTAAAGGATGAAACATTGCCAATTATACTTTTATCCCGACCAATTGACAATTTAATTAGAAGCATATTTGAGTTAAGGCAAACAGAAGAAATCATCTTTGAGAATTTAAATGAGTTAGAAGTTGGAGAAATATTTAATAAAATTTTAAATAAAGAAATTAGCTCTAGTAAATTAAAAATAATATTAGAAGAAACATTTGGAAATGCATTAGTTATTCATTCATTAATATTAAAATTAAAAAGAACTAATGAAATAAGTTATCAAGGAAATATTGGTGAATTAAATTGCGATGATTTGTTGTTAAAAGATTATTGTAAGAGAATTACAAACTCAGTTATCATTGGGTTTACAATTAATATGGATATTAATTTACTCGAAAAAGCACAAAAAATATCTCAATTAGGTGAGGTGTTTGCTATTGAATCTGTAAGAGAATTAATTAATGATGCTGATGAAGTTTTAAATGAATTAAAAAATTTGGGGTTAATAGTTAATTCTACTCGAAAATCAAACCCATTACCTGGATTCATAATGAGTGAGTTTATTCCTCTTACATTCACACACTCCTTATTACATGATTATTTACTGAAATCTACAAATATTGAGCCTTCATATTTGTTAAATCTCTTTAGTAAAGATTTTCCAATATATTCATATGTTCCTTTGAATTCATTGGCAACAAGGGAATTTAAAATTGAAGTTGAATATGATAAATTAATTAAGTGTTTTGATAAATTTTTCAAACTTTTTAGTTATCAAATGAATGATGGATATTGGAAGTATAATTCTTTTATTGTGATAATTGAAAAACTTTATCAATTGTTAATAATTCATTTAACTACAATTGAAAAAGATAAATTAAATGTGAAAGTTAAGATAATTCAATTTTATCATAACAAAAATTTATATACTTTAGAATGTCAGAAAGAGATTGAGAAAATAATAGAGTTTACTTATATATATGATGATTTAGAAATTATTGAATTAAGATTTAGTCTTTTAGCAATAAAATATATTTCAATGAATTCTACCTATAGTTATATAGACATAAATCAAGAACTAAAAATTATATTATCACTAGTAATTAATTATCCAGAAATTAGACTAAAAGATTCTTATATAAATATTATAGTGGAGCTCTTTGTTATCTTTACTAGATCATATCAATCTAATTCAAGTTCAATAGGTAAATTGTTAAAAGAATATGAATTTTTCAACCAAAATATTTATAGAATTGGAAATTTAAAATTATTGGGAAATATAAAATATTATATCTTACTTATTAATTTATATACTAAAAATGATATTCATGAAAAGTTACAAATATTTAATAAAATGATTATCCCAATAGAAAGTGTAGATCTGAATTTTACAATAGCAAAATTTCTATATACTATACTTGAAATTCAAAAATCAGTAATAAGCTTTGATATAAGTATTAAAAATTCAATTTTACAGCTTGAAAATATTGATTTATATGCTATACTACTTTTTAAGCATCAATCATTATCATTATTAGGTGAAAATTGGGATAATATTATTAAATTAATGGATGATGCATTTAACTTTGATGTTTCACTTGAAGCATCTACTTGGGGATTTTTAACAAATGTGTTATTCCTTAGAAACGAAAAAAATATATTTAGTTTATTTAAGGAAAGATATAGAGTTGATTTTAAAAGAATAACGGCACAAACAAGACTTAGATTTAGTTTATTAGATAATTCTTTTAATGAGGTAATTAACTATATTGAAGAAAATAAGTTGCATGAAAATCCTGAAATGTTAGCTTTAGCAAAGTGCACAACAGGTCTAATTAAAATTGATAGTGTAGTTAAAGAATATATTTATTCAAATTTCAATAAGCCTTTAATTACAATTCCAATAATTTGTGATAAACTTTACATATTACGTTGTTTAGAAAAATGGATAGAACGAGAACCTGAAATTATACAGGAGTTTGGGTTAATTACCCAAGGATTAGCAAGGCAAGTTGCAGATTTATTTTATGAAAAGAAATTTTATTTTCAGTTAGAGTGTTTGATAATTGAATTCAAACAACATTACCAAAAAAGAAAATTAGTAGAGTATAGGAACTTAATTAAAGAATCAAAAGAGGCAAAATATAAAGAAGAACAATCAAAAAAAGCAATAGAATCTAAACTTAGAATTACTTTGATTGGGAATATATCAATTGCAAAACCAGATTCTGAAGTAAATAAAATTCGTGGAGAGCGTATGAAGCATGCCATTGCTGTAATAGCAATAAATGAGATTCTAAGCTCAAAATTAAAATTAGATGATTTTAATAAAATAATTACAGAAGAAAATGATCCAATTGTTGCAAAGACAATGATGAGAAGTATTAGATTTAGATTAAATGATCAAATCTCTGAGAATTGTTTGGCAATTAAAGAAGGAGAATCAATTATGTTTAATATGACTAATGTGCATATTGATATAGTTGATATTTACAAATTATTAAAGGAAACAAAAAAAGCTATTAAAGAAAATAATAATTTAATTGCCATAAAATCTTTAGCATCAGCTTTAGAAATGATAGGTGATAAAGTCTTTTTCCCTGGATTATATTCTCAGTTTTTTGAAACTATGAGGGAAGATTTTGAAAATTCTATTAGGAACACAACAATCTCATTAGTTAATATCTTGAATAAACAATATGATTTTGAAAATTCAGAAAAATTACTAAAACTTAGTTTAGTATCAATACCTTATGATGAAGAATTAAAGAATAAACTGGAAGAATCTATGATTAATCAAGACAGAAAAACAGAATCATTATTAATTTAAAATAAATGTAAAGCTAAAAAATAATACTTACTTTAAATTATTTTTATGGATACATAGTTACCATAATATCTTCACCAACCGATTCAGTATTATGTATATTAAATTTAATAGCATCATCAATACTTATTGTCTCAATACCGTTAAAAACCTGAATACCCTTACCAAATAGTTTTGGTGATACAAAAGAAATTAATTTATTTACCGATTTATTTTGAATAAAAGAAGCTGCAAGAGAACCTCCACTTTCAACCATAATTGAAGCTAAATTCATACTACCTAAAATTGATAGAACCTCATCTAATCTTAATCCAGATTTATCTGAGCCAACTGAAAGTACATTTATTCCTTTATCAGAAATTGAATTAGCATTATTGGAATTAATATTTTTTTCAGAAGTAAAAACTAAAGTATGTTCTTTAAATTCATCATTAAATAATTGAAGATTTAATGGTAACTCACAATCTAGATCCAAGATAATTCTTCTTGGAATTCTTGATTCAATACCATATCTAACTGTTAAACTTGGATCATCTTTTATAGCAGTTGAGCCACCTATAATAATAGCATCATTAAAAGATCTAAGCTTATGAACTCTTTGTAAAGCCAATTCACCAGTAATCCACTTTGAAGTTCCATCAGGCATTGCAACAAATCCGTCTAATGTTTGAGCAGTTTTTAATGTAATAAATGGATTAGAAGTTTTAACAAAATGTAAGAATGATTCATTCATCAGTTTAGCTTGTTGCTCTAACACACCAACAACTACTTCAATGCCATTTTCCCTAAATTTTTTAATCCCTCTTCCATTTACAATTGGATTTGGGTCTCTTAAAGCAATAACTACTCTTCTAATCCCATTTTCAATTATAACATCAGTACATGGCGGAGTTTTTCCATAATGATCACAAGGCTCAAGGGTAACGTATAAAGTAGCACTTTTTAAGTCATCCTTACCGCATTCATTCATAGCATTCACTTCCGCATGATTCGAACCAAACTGTTTATGCCACCCTTCCCCAATTATCTCGCCAGATTGATTTACAATTACAGCACCAACTAAAGGATTAGGACTAACAAACCCTTTGCCTCGTTCAGAAAGTTCTAAAGCTCTTTTAATATAAATTTCATCTTGAATTAAATCCATTAATCTACTTTAAAGTTGTTAATAACATAATCTGTTTAAATATGTATGGTTCTGGTTTACAAGGTATTGTAAACTCTACTCTATAATTCCCATCTGGTAACTTTTTACCAGTTTTATAATGCTTCATTTTAATATCAAAAGCAAGAAATTTTTTCTCCCCTACTTTTATAGGTTCAACATTATTAAATATTGGAGCAAAAAATCTATCCTCAAATGTTGAATAAACTTTTGAGTTTGTTGAATCAAAAATTTCTAATCTATAAAGTTCTGATGTCGATAAAAATTCACCATGTGTTTCTTCAAAATTTCTTAATAGTTTAACATCAAAATGAAATTCTTCAAATGCTGGTTTGCCAGTTATATTAATTGAAATAGATTTCCCACTTAACTTTAACATTGGGAATGTGGCTTTCCTCATCAATGCACCATCATTAGTTCTAAAATATGCTTCAGCATAAAAAGGTATAAAAGAATCAGTAATATTATATTTAGGAAATTCAACTCCCGCAGAACCCATTAAGGATGTATTCCCAGTTTCACTATTCTGAATTCCGGACTTTGTAATGTTATCAGTAATCAATTGTTTTATTAACTTGTTGTTTTTATCATAGATATTAAATACAATATCTTTAATCGATGATAAAGCTTTCAATGATGGAGAATTAGAACTTCCTCCTCCTCCCATTGATACAATCAACTGAAAATCATTACTATCATTGAATGAAATATTAAATTGAGGTCCTGTAATTTCAATATTCCTATCAACAGATAATTTTGATACATCAACAATTTTATTTGAAGACCCGCAACCTAATATAATTGTTGTAGTTACTAATATTGAGATACATAATAATTTTTTTGAAATCATATTTTATTTAAATATTTAAAATTGTAACGCTAGTGATTAATTCTAAATCCATTTAGTTCTAATTACAAAAGTAAACACAAATTTTGTAAATTCTAGAATACTTATTTATTAATAATAATTAGGATAATAATTTTAAAGAATGAATTAAATTAAAAATAATAATTAACAATATCTATTACAATTTATTGATAGAATATTTTAAACAATTTAATTTTTTGCTATTATTAAATCAATAAGTTTGTTTGTAAAATATTCCAAATATCATTTTATCTCTGAACTTATAATTCCATCTTGTAAGGTAATTAAAACAATATCACCTTTTTCTAATTCACTTGTAGAAGATACAATTTCATTCTCTTTTTGTAAAATTGCATAACCTCTTATAAGTACATTTTCAGGATTAAGAATATTCAGAGAATTTATTAAATTAAAAATTTTGATATTGAATTTTTCAAAAATTAAATTAACTTTATTATCCAGTTCAATTATTAACTCATCAATTTTTTGTATGTTATTACTAAGATGATCTGAAACCCTAATAATTCCATAACTATTAATCAAATTATTTATTCTAATTCTTTCAATTTCAATCTTCTTAAATATATTTTTATTAAGAGATTTATAATAAAAATTAATTCTTGAGTTTAAATCTTCAACGCTTCTTACTGCTAATTCAGCTGCAGCAGTTGGAGTAGCAGCTCTTAAATCAGAAACAAAATCTGCTATAGTAAAATCTACCTCATGTCCAATAGCAGAAATAATAGGAATTTCTGAATCATAAATAGCTCTTGCAACAAGTTCTTCATTAAAAGCCCACAAATCTTCAACTGAACCACCACCTCTTCCAAGAATAATAACATCTACATTCTTTAGTTTATTAAAATCTATAATAGCATTCACAATATCTTCTTTTGCTCCAATACCTTGCACTAAAGTTGGACGTATAACCACATCAACAACCGGCATTCTTCTTGATAGAGTTGTTAGTATATCATGAAAAGCAGCCCCATTTATAGATGTTATTACACCAATTCTATTAGGATAAAGAGGTATATCTTTCTTTAGATTATTATCAAATAAACCTTCTGATAACAATCTTGATTTGAGTTTTTCATATTGTAAAAAAAGACCCCCTATACCTATAATTTCTATACTTAAACAATCTAATTGATATTCTCCTCGAGGTGAATATACTCTAATATTTGCTGAAACAATTACTTTTGAACCTTCTTGAATATCGGAACTCAATGATTTATCTTTCCACATTACACACTTAATTTGAGAAGATTCATCTTTAAGAGTAAAATATTTATGCCCACTTGTATGTTTATTCCATGAACTTATCTCACCAAAAACTTTAACACCATTACTATACATGCCAGCTAAAGTCTTACCAATTTCTGCATTTAATTGTGAAACACTTAAATCTGAGTTTTGATTATTAGGTTCATTATTTATTTTCTTTAATGTTAGCATATAATTTAGAATTACAAAAATAAGAATATGAGACTTGCTAATTTTAAACTAATTTTGAAACATGAAAGAGGAAAAAATTATTTTTACAATTGATCAAGACTTTCTAGGTAAAATTAATATGAAGTTAGATGAGCAAAATGCTACATTAACATCTACTGATTCAATAATCAGAGTTAGGCTTTATTCATGGAAACCTTACACAATTTCACTTGGAGCTCATCAAGATATATTACAGATTAATGAAGTCAAAGCACATGATTTAGGTTATGATATTATAAGAAGACCAACTGGAGGAAGAGCAGTTTTACATGCCGAAGAAATTACTTATTCAATTACAATGAAGATTTTAAATGGAACTCTTCATCAGACCTATGCATTGATTAACAATGCAATTAAAATTGGACTTGAAAAATATGGTGTTAAGAATCTAGAATTTTCTAGGTCTCATCCTGATTTCAAAACCGAATATAAAATTGATGATTCTGCAAGTTGTTTTAATTCATCGGCATTAAATGAGCTTACATGGAATGGAAAAAAAATTGTTGGATCTGCTCAAAGGAGGTATGATGATACATTACTTCAACATGGCTCGATACTTATAGGAGATGAACATTTAAACTTGATTAATTGTTTATCATGTTATAATGATGAACTTAGTATAGATAAAATGAAACTTAGATTGAAAAGTAAAACAGCTACAATAAAACAAACTTTGAATTCGGATAATATTAAATTTAATGAAATTGCAAATTCTTTAAAACAAGGTTTTGAAGATGTTGTAAATTAGATATTTCATTAATGTGTAATTGTTTAATCTTGTAAAAAGTATTGTATTCTTTTTGTTTAGAGTTTTATAATTAAAATAAAATAAAGTAAAAAATCAATTTGGCTATTGTAACAAAATTTGGTGGAGTTGTTTTAGATTCAGCAATTAATATTAAAAAAGCAATCAGTGAAGTTTTATCCTTTAGCGAAAACATTATTGTAGTGGTTAGTGCTTCAAAGGGTGTAACAAATTGGTTAGAAACTATTGCCAATCTATCATTAACAGATATAATCAAAGCAAATAATAAAATAAGTGAACTCTTAAATTATCAAATTGATATTGCTCAGGAATTAAATATATTTGATGAGTGCGAATTTGAGTTTAATGAATATATTGCTAAAATTAAAGATATATCAAAAGGATTATCAATTGTTAAAGAACTTTCAAATAGAACTCTTGATTTGATAGTGCATTATGGTGAAAAATTTTCCTCAATTATATTCACTAACCTAATAAAAAAAATATCTGATAAATCAAATGTGTACATTTCAGCTCTAGATTTTATAATTACAGATGATAACTTCAGGTATGCAGCACCTAATTTATTATTAACAAAAGAAAGAGTTGATAACATTCTAATACCTCTAACTAAAAAATATCAAATTATTATTACTGAAGGTTATATATCAAGAGGTGCAAACGGACAAGTAACAACAATGGGAAGAGAGAGTTCTGACTTTACAGCAACATTAATTGCGGAGCTTTGCAAATCACGTGAAGTTAGAATTTATACAAATGTTCCTGGTGTTTTTACAGCAGACCCTAATATGGTGGAAGGTGCAAAAAAAATTGAATCTTTAACTTACAATACAGCACAAATATTAGCTGAATTGGGAGCTAAAGTAATTCACCCAAGAACTGTAGCACCAATAATAAGAGCAAACATCCCATTAACAATTACATCTATTGGTTATGTTGGTAGCTTAATAACTTTGAATAAAGAAACAAATGCAAGAGTTATTCCACTGATTACTGAAGCAACTCTAATTGAATTTGAACTTTTTACAGCTCGAGAAAATGTGTCTGAAACATTTGAATCAATTTATAAGAAAGTTCCTGTGTTATGGAGTAATCGATTCAGAAAAAGATTACAAATTGCAACTTCTTTGCCATTAGAAAATTTTGAATTAGAAAATAATTCTTTGAAAATTATAAATATTATTCAAGGTTCAATATTATCAGTTGTAGCTTCAAATATGTTAAGTAATAAAGAGATATCAATAATCTTTTCTGAATTAGAAGATATTGAAATATATTCTTATTTTGTTTCACCGAATAATAAATCTTTAAGCATATTTATCAATTCTTTAAATGCAAGTAATCTTTGTGTTAAGATTCATAATCGTTTTAACTCTTAATTTTATTTGAAGGTAATAACATTATAAAAGTTTGAGAAACAAGTAAGGATGTAATGTAGAAGAATAGAATCTCTTCTAGAGGTAAAACTCCAATATGTAATCCTAGAATCTGATTTGAATCAAAAAACCATATTCCATCAAAAACTGCAACTGTATCCACAATTGAATAATATGTACCTATAATAATTGTTGGTAAAATTATTGCTTTTATATTCTTTAAAAATATCTTTTTTGCAATAAACCACTGTCCAATTATTACTGGCAACATCCATACTAAAAGATGAAATATATAGTTTAATTTATTATCCATTTAATTTGGAATTAACTTTTGGTAGAAATAGTAAAACTGTAAGGCAAACAACTATTGATTCTATAATAAAAAACAAAATTTCTTCAATTGGAAGTTTTAATATTCTAAACATAATTCGATCATTTGGGAATTCCCAAATCCCCATACTTATGGCATGATTATCCCAAATAAAAGTAAATGACAATGCAATTAAACAGACAATAACAATCCATTTTAATATTATCTTATCAATATTCTTAAGGTTTAAAATCAGTAACAAAAGTATCAGTGGAAGATTAAAATATAAATGAAATTGAAAATAAGTCATTTGAGTTTTTTTAAATACACAAGTTAATTTATTAAAATAGTAAAACTAATTACATGAAATTTATTTAAGATCTTTAAACTGAATACTTTTAAAATCATTGAATAAATATTTAACTTTATTTCTTTGGTATTTCCCAGTTGAAGTAACTGGTATGTTGTTGCTGAAAATTATTACTTTTGGAGTTTTGTGAAATGGAAGATGTTCTCTGCAATATGCTATTAATTCTTCTTCAGTTAATGAGTCATCTAATTTATCAACTAAAGCACCTACTTCTTCACCATAAATATCATTTTCATAAGCTACAGTAATTCCAGCTTTTACTTTAATATGGGAATTAATTACTTCATCAATTTCTAATGGAGAAATATTAACTCCACCTCTAATTATAAGTTCTTTGAGTCTACCAGTAATAAAAAAAAATTTATTTGAATCAGAATCAAATTTGAAAAAACCTTCATCTCCACTTCTAAACCAATTATTCTTAAAAGAACTTTCATTTGCTTCATCATTGTTGTAATATCCAAGCATTACATTATGCCCTCGAATCACTATTTCTCCTTTAGTTTCTTCTTTTAAACTTTCCCCAAATTCATTTTGAATATCCATTTCATTTTGAGCTATTGGAACGCCAATGGAAGGGAAGCCATAATTATTCATCCATTTTTTATGGTCAAATAAGTTTAAATCAACTGGCACAAAACAACTATAACAAGTTGTTTCAGATAACCCATATCCATGTATTACTTTTAAATTATATTTCTCTTCAAAACTAATTGCAAGTTCACAAGTTAATGGACCTGCTCCACAAATAACATGTTGAAAATTAGTTAAATCGAATTTATTAATATCTATATCAGCTTGCATTAAAAAAGCTAACAAAGTTGGTACAACTGATACAATATTTACTTTTTCTTTTGCAAGCCTTTCAAAGAAAAGTCCAGTTTGAAACTTTCTATTTAAAACAACAGTACTCCCCGAACACATAGGCGTTACTATAGTTACAACAGTTCCATTAACATGATGAATAGGTAAAACGCACATCATTATTGTTAAATTGTTTATCTTATGACATTCAGAAATACCCTTTGAATCTGATAATAAATTACCATGAGCTAGCATAACTCCTTTAGGATTTCCAGTAGTTCCACTAGTATAAACAATCATACATTCTTGATTAAGAAGATTACTGATTGGATGAAAAATCTTAGAATTATCATTTAAAATTAAATCAGTAAAAAAATCATACTCTACATCTTTTTCACCACTTACACAAATTAGTAGTTCTTTATTAATATTTTTAAAAATTGATTTTACTTTTTCTAAGAATTCACTTCGTACAAAAACTAGTTTAGAATTAGAATCTTTAATAATATATTCATTGCGTTGATCATCTTCAGTAGAATTGATTGGTACAACGGTGGCACCAACACTCCAAATAGCAAAATATTGAACAACTGTTTCCCAATGATTGTAAGCAAAAATTGCAACCCTATCACCAATTCCTATTCCTTTATTATTCAAGTATTGGCTAACCTTTCCAACAATAATTGAAAATTCTATGTATGAAAACTCTTTCCTAATACCGAACTCATTGTAATCTATAATAAAAGGTTTGTTATGAAACTCTAAAGCATTCTTACAAAGTGAGTCACCTAAAGAAGAATATTTTGAAACTAAATCTTTAAATTCAACAGAATTTACAGTTTGTGCTTTTGAAATTTTATCGCTAATTATTGACATGATTCAAAAATATAAAAAATTAAAAGTAATTGTTTGTATAAAATCAACAATATTAAAATTATAAAAATAAATTTGATATTAAACTGAGTTTAACTAACAACAACATTTGACTTGTAACTTATTTAAAATAGATGTGTAAATTAGTAATAGCAATTAATGATTGAAGTTTAAACTAAAAATTGAAACAAAGCATTAACTTTGGAATAATGAATTTTAAATCAAATATCCTTTATAATAAATTGAGTGATGAGCAACTATTTGCTTTGGCTCAAGATGGGGATACTATTGCATTTAATCAGTTATTCACTAGGTATAAAAAAAAGGCTTACATTTATTGTTTCAGAGTTTTATCAGATCAAACATTAGCTCAAGATGCTTTTCAAGAAGGTTTTATGAGGATGTATGAACATAGAAATTCATTTTCAGGTAAAAATTTTATGGTCTGGTTCTTCAGAATTTTAAGAAATACATGCTTAAATATGAAGCGAAATAGAAAAATAAATGTTGAGTTCGAGCATTCTTCTGTAGATGTTTCAATAAACAATACTTATGATGATATTTTTTTGCATGAGTATGTTGCAAAAGCCTTAATTCAATTACCAGAAGATTTTAGAGAAGTTATTGTTCTTTTTGAATATGAAGGTTATACATATAATGAAATTGCTGATATTGTTGGAACTTCTATTTCGACTGTTAAAATAAGAATTTTTAGAGCTAGAAATTTGTTACGCGAAATTCTTACACCTATTATTAACGATTATAAATTTGATAAAAAATGAAAATAGATTATGATAATATAATTAGACGTTATACTAGTGGTGAACTTTCTACTTCAGAAATTAACAAACTTAAGGAGACTATCGAAAATTCTCCAGAAGCAAGTTATTTGTTTAGTTCTACCCTTGAATTAAGATCTATGTTAAGAGACGATCTTTTGAGTATTGAAACTCCAGAAGATTTTACTGAAAATGTTAGAGCAAAGATTTCAGATCTATTCGCTCAATGTGAAAAAGCCAAACCAGTTATTGTTCCAATAGAATTAATTTCAGATTCAAAATTGAAAGAAAATAATTTGAAATTCTCAAGTTCAATAAGTGGGTTGAGTAATTTTATTGGAGATATTAAAATTCAAAAGACCAGAACCCATAACACCAAGTTAGCAGTCGCTTTTACTACTATAATATTTTTCATATTTATTAACTCAATTGCTCCAGAAAATTTCTTTTTAAATTTCAATAATATTAGAACTCAAGATATTTCTCAAGATATTGAAATCAAAGGAAGTTTAATTAATGATAAATCTCATAAATTCAGTAATTCAATTTCAAAAAATAATGCAATAAATCTATTCAAAAATAAAACTGTTTTTTCTAATTACAACTCAAATAAGTTTACAACTAATACTCATGATGTTTCGAAAATCTATAAATATAAAACTAATAACAAATCAATTGTAAATGTTAGTAAGAAAATTGCAGATAATGTAATTTTAAAATCTGAATTTGATAATTTTAACAATGTTAATTTTAATGATGATAGAAGTAATTTAAATTCAAACAATTCGAATTCTGGAATAATTGCTAATAATGTTTTAAATGAAAATGTTAATATAACCGATTATATTATTCAAAATAAAGAAGAAATTATTTCTTTACTTAATATAAATCGTGACAATGATAATTCTGTTAACTTACTTAATCAAAATTTAATTAAAGATATCAAACATATTTCATTCGGTGTGAATTTTACACCAGATGAAAATAATAATTTAAATTCTTATTATGTTTCACTAAATGTTTCAGAATCTGACAGACTTGGAATAGAAGTTGGAGGAATCAATGCAAATATACCTTCAAGCAACTTATCTAACAATAAAATTGGAGGTTATAGCAAGAAATCTATAAAAACATTTTCAGGAGATGAAGATCAATATTCAAATAACGATAAAGTACTTTTAAATGAGGTATCTTTTGACAATATGATTGCTCCAATACTTAAAAGTAATTCAAGTATCAAAACATCACAACAAACTTATGGTGCAATTTTTTATGATAGAAAATTTAATTTGCTAAGTTTTGTTGATGGTTGTTCTAGAATTGCAATAGGTGGAACTGATAATGCAATGATCGGTAATATTAGACTTTATTTAGCAGCTAATATCTCTAAAAATTTCACTATTACAATTGGATCTTTTGGTACATTTGCTCATAGTTTTAGCAAAAATAATATTACTCCAAATAGTTCAAAAGGAATTTATGGCGGAATTGAAACTGGATTCTAAAAGAATTGCAAATTAAGCAATTTTAAAAGCCAATCAAAAAAACTTTTGGCTTTTTTTATTTTTTAGCAAACTTTAAAAATTCCTCTTTAGTCATTGAATTTAAAATGTCATTTTTAGTTAACCATCCCTTTCTACCCATAGTAATTCCATACCTCAAAACATCATAACCTTTAATAGAATGAGCATCAGTATTTATTGCAATTTTAACTCCTTTTTTTCTAGCATATTTAATCATTCGCCAGTTCATATCTAATCTATATGGACTTGCATTTAGTTCGATTGATTTATTGTTTTTGGCAGCAGTATCAATTACAGTTTGAAAATCTATATCATAACCTTTTCTAGACAAAATTAAACGACCAGTAGGGTGCCCTAATATAGTTACATACTTATTTTCTAATGCATTGCAAAGCCTGTCAGTTTGTGCTTCTTTACTTAAATTAAAAATACTATGAATTGAGCCAACAACTGAATCTAAGCTAGCTAATACATCATCATCAAAGTCCATTCTACCTTCACTTAGTATATCACACTCAATACCTTTTAGCATTTTAAAAACTGATGGATCATATCTTTTATTGATTTCGTCAATTGCTTTAGATTGTTCTAATAATCTTTTTTCATTTAAACCATTTGCATAAAAAGCTGCTTTTGAATGGTCGCATAATAAAATATATTTCCAATTATTTTTAACACAATGGTTTGCAATTTCATCTAAACTGTTTTCACCATCACTCCAGTTGGAATGAACATGAAACATTCCTTGAATATCATCAAGAGTAATAAATTTTTCTGGGATTTTATTATCTATAGCAAATCTAACTTCTTCAATTCCTTCTCTTAATTCTGGAATGATAAATTGCATTTTTGCTTTAGAGAAAATCTCTTCTTCAGAATTAATTTTTATCAATAAATTATCTTGATAAATACCATCATCCTTTAAGTCAAAGCCATGATCTTTCAAAGGAATTGAAATCATGAAATAATAATCGCTTGCTCCGGTATAACCATGAAGTACCCCATAAAAATTACCTTTTTCAGCAAATCGAATTTTAACTTTAACATCATTATCTAAAATAAAATGTGAGCTGTTCAAATTAGATTGAACATCCGTAACATTTTCTAATTTAGATAAATTCTCAATAAAATTGCTTATGTTTTCACATTCAATTACAAATATTAAAGAATCAACTTCTTCAGCTCCACGCCTTACTGATCCAGCTATTGAGCATTGAATAACACCTTGAATTTTCAAGAAATTTTCTAAAAGTAACTCACTTATTACTGTAGCAGCATCCAACCTTAATTTTCCTGAATTATTCTTCAAATCATTCAAACCTTCAAGAATTTTATTTTGGGATTTTATTCCAAATCCTTTTAAAGTTGAGATTCTATTTTCCATACAAGCATATTCTAATTCACCAATTGATTCAATTTGGAGTTCATTCCACAAAGTTTTAACTTTTTTAGCTCCTAAACCTCGAATCTTTAAAATATCTAATATACCCGACGGAGTTTTTTTTAAAAGATTATTTAATTGAACAGATTCTCCACTAATTACAATATCAGCAATCTCACCAGCAATGCTTTTACCAATGCCAGGTATTAAAAGGAGGGTTGCATTTTCTACTGCTTGTTGTATGTCAATTTGAGTCATAGATAAAGCCCTTGAAGCTCTATTATATGCTGTTGCTTTAAATTCATTCTCACCATGAAGAATTAATAAAGTTTCCATTTCTGAAAGTATATCTGATAACTCTCTTGAAGTCATAATTGTTTTGTAATTTGAGAAACAAAATTAAAGAAACTAAAAAATATCTTGAACATTAAATTTATCTAAGTAAATTAAGAATTGAATAAAATTGATTTTGTTTTTAATATTTCATTTTAAATATTAGGTTCTAAGAAGAAATTCAGTAAATTGATTGAGCTTCTATTCGATTAAAATCACTTAGTTTTGTAGTTGCAAATTCAAACAAAAAACAAGTATTATGGAATTATATAACCTTTCAATAATTAATAAAAAGAGTAAAAAAGTATATATAGAAACCTACGGTTGCCAGATGAATGAATCAGATTCTGAAATTGTACTTTCTGTAATGGGTAAGGATGGATTTGAAAAAACTAATGAAATTGATTTAGCAGATGTAATACTGATTAACACTTGTGCAATTCGAGATAACGCAGAACAAAGAATTCATGGTCGATTAAAAAATATCAAATTCTATAAAAAACAGAATCCTAAACTAGTAGTTGGTGTACTTGGGTGTATGGCAGAACGAATGAGGAGAGATTTGTTGGAAGTTGAAGACGTTGTTGATATTGTTATTGGTCCTGATGAATATAGGGCTCTCCCAGATTTAGTAAATGAAGCATTTAATGGACAGAAAGGAATTGCTGTAAAGTTATCGCGAGTTGAAACGTATGATGATATCACACCAGTTAGAACCGAAGGGATATCAGGGTGGATTTCTATTATGAGAGGTTGTGATAAGTTCTGTACCTTTTGTGTAGTCCCATTTACTAGAGGGCGTGAAAGAAGTAGAACTATGACTTCAGTATTAAAAGAGGTTGAAGAATTGTCTAACCATAATTTCAAAGAAATTACTTTGTTAGGTCAGAATGTGAACAGTTACAGAAGTGAAGGAAACGATTTTGCAGATTTACTTTCAAAGGTAGCAGATATAAATCCAAATATTAGAATAAGGTATACAACTTCCCACCCTCAAGATATGTCAGATAAGTTGATTGAAACAATGGCATCAAAAAATAACATTTGTAATTATATTCATTTACCAGTACAATCAGGATCAAACAGAGTGTTAAAGTTAATGAATAGAACTTATACCGTTGAACATTATTTAGAAAGAATTGAGAGGATTTATAATATCATTCCTAATGTATCATTATCAACTGATATAATAGCTGGCTTCCCAACAGAGAATGAAGATGATCATAAAAAAACATTAGATCTTGTTAAAAAAGTTAGATACGATGGTGCCTTTATGTTTAAATATTCACCAAGAGAAAATACAAAAGCCTGGGCAATGGGAGATACTGTTGAAGAAGAAGTTAAGACTAGAAGACTAAATGAGATAATTGAATTACAAAGAAGAATATCTGATGAAATAAACAATCAAACTGTGGGTAAAATAGAATTGGTTTTGATTGAAGGTGAGAGCAAAAAAGATTTTAACGAATGGAGGGGCAGAACTGATTCAAATAAGATAGTAATCTTTCCAAAAGGAGATGAGCAAATTGGAGAGTTTGCTTATGTAAAAATAAATCGTGGTAATGCAGCAACACTTTTTGGAAGTACAGTTAATAGTGATGGTACTCCTAAATTTATCCCACTTGAGTTAATGCAAAGCAATTAAAATTTAATTTGGAGAAAAGAATTAATTTTTAGTTAGTATAAAAAAAAAAGCACCTTAATTAATTATTAATGTGCCTTTGTTATATTGTTCAAAATTTTATTTTAATTCAAAAACTGTACCATTCAAATTTAACAAATATCCCTCCTTAGAACTATTAATCTCTAAACAACCTGAGTCTTTTAGTGCTTTAAGAGTTTTTTTCATATTAGTTGTTGTTAATATAAATTCTGGTTCAATTGATAATTCTCCGTTAGAATTTATTGAATTTTTATCAATATCAACATCATCTTTAACAAGTTTTGTAGAATCAAGTGCGGCTTTCAATAACTTTCCATTTTTATCAATACCAATTAATTGCAAAGCTAATTCTTCTTCTGGAGTGTTAGTACCTCCTCTAATTTCAGAAAGTAAAATTTCGTTATCCTTATCTCTATCACCAGTAACAGGAACATTAACTAATGGATAAGAAACTTTTCTAAGTTCTTTTAGAAAAATGGTAAAGCTTTTACTTTCAATTTCTTTTATTGCCCTTTCCATTTTGCTTGAAAGCAATCTTAGTTGAGTAATATCTTCTTGTGGTGTTGGAGAATTCAAAATTAGTTCAGTAATATTCAAATATAATACTGAATCAATAGGAAGTGATTTTAACCAATCCTTAAAAACAACAATACTACCAAATACGTCTCTAAAGTAAGAATTATAACTCCAAGCAGCAATCGCTCTTTCAACAAAAGAGACTGCATCAGAAATTTTTGTTTTGAAATAACAGCTTGTAGGATTAGAAATCAATTCTGAATTAGAAGAAGAAACAGCTAATGCACAAGCAAACGAAATTGTCTGACTTTGTCTTATTAAGTAATCATTTACATCCGTCGGTTGTGACGGTGAACTTAAGAGGTAAGAGAATGATGCCATAAAAGTAATAAAGTATTATAAATTACATGTAATGTTGAAAATTTAATTTGAACAAGAAAAATCTATCAAATATTTTGAACTAAATAAATTAAAAAGTATTCTAACAAAACTTAATTCATAATTTTGCAAGTTAATTAATTAATCTTTATTAAAAAAATTTAATTATTCACAAATAATAATTTTTTGTAACAGATAATAATTTGAATTACTTCCAAAGAAAAGTTTTCCATTTATTTGTAACTCATTATAATATCATGAACAAGGGCTTTGAACAAAATATTAATAATGATAAAAATCTAGATTCTATTCAGATTGAATTACCTGAAAAAATTGAAACAGATTTGAAGGTTTTGTCTGAAAATAAAAGTAAAACTTATAATATGAGAGCAATTGCAATTTTATGTGTCCTGCTCAGCAGTGCAGGAATTGCAGTATTTAAACCAAATACTGTAAGTAATCTAATTTCTGGTGAAGGTGATAAAACTGCCATAAGTAGAGCATTAAATACAAGCAAAACTTTAGTTTCAGAAAAAAATAAAACCCAACATAAAGCTGCTAAATCTTTGGCTATTAGTGATGAGTCTATTAATTCAAAAAATAAATTATATAGTGGGGTTAGTTTAGCACCGTTAGTAATGGAAAGGTTACCTATTAGAGATACAATTTACACTACAGGAAATGAGTATTTAGATGTAAATCTCTCAAATCAAACAGTTACTGTAATTAATAGAGACGGTACAAAGAATAAATTTTTGATTTCAAGTGGTACACCATACATAAGTGGTGGAATGGCAACACCTTCAGGAATTTTTACAGTGCAAAATAAAACTCCAATGGCTTTGAGCAAGCAGTTTCATAATGCAAAACTTCATTTTTGGATTGGAGTTCAAGGTGGAGTTGGTTTTCATGGGTTAGATGGAAGTGGTTATTATTGGAATCTTGGTAAAAGACCTTCTTCACATGGTTGCATCAGAATGGCTCGAAATGAGATTAAAGAGATGTACTCTTTAGTTCATGAAGGGTCAATCATAAAAGTCCATAATGGTGAGCCAGCAAGAGTTGTAGCATTCTGTGATAAATCTGACACAATGAATGCAATTTTAATTGATAGTGCCTCTGTTTACAATCGCAAACTTGGGTTAGACAGGTATAATATGCTAATGAAAGGAGAGTATTGGACTAATCCAATTCCAAGAATAGTACATAAATCCCCACAAAGAGTTAGATGGGGTATGCCTATTGGTAAAGCAGTAGAAATTCCAGCTCAAAAGCTACCAGATAACTTAAGGATTTATAACAAGTTGAGTAGTAAATCTAGTATTGTTTGGTTAGATAATTTATTTGTAAATAAAAAATCAATTATTAGTAAATTACCTAAGCCTAAAATTATTATTGGTGCTCAAGATGATGATTCAATACCTGAAGTTATTCAACCTTAATTAATTGCAAATTTAAAAAAAACAGGGAATTGTTATTGATGATAGAGTTTTTAAATTTAATTAAATAATAGCTTTGACAAAATTCATAAACTTAATGATACAAAAACTAATTTGGCTTTAATCCTTCAATCATATTTTTAAAAACATCTTCAGTGATAATTTTTACACCTAAAGAATTTGCTTTTATAAGTTTTGAACCTGCATCTAATCCTACAATAAGTAAATCAGTTTTTTTACTAACACTTGAACTTGTTTTACCTCCAAATTCTTCAATAAGTGCTGAAGCTTTTTCCCTTGAATAATGCATTAAAGTTCCAGTTAAAACAATAGTCTTCCCAAAGAAAGGAGAATTTATAGAATCTATATTTTTTTTCATTTCATTCTCAAAATTCAGTCCACTTTCTTTAAGTCTATTAATAATTTTAATATTAGTATCATTTGAGAAAAATCTAATTACTGATTCAGCAATTTTCACCCCAATTTCATTGGTAGAAACTAATTGATCAAACGTGGCTTCAATCAACGAGTTTAAAGAACCGAATTCATAGGATAAAATTTTAGCTACAGTTGAACCTACGTGCCTAATACCTAATGCAAATAATACTTTTGCAAATGGTTTATTTTTACTTTCATTAATGCCATTTAACAAATTCTCAATACTTTTTATACCCCATCTTTCTAATTCTAAAATCTGTTTTTTTTTACTTTCTAAATCATAAATATCTGCATAAGTTTCGAGTAATCCTAGCTCAACAAATTGATCAACAACCTTTTCACCAAGACCTTCAATGTCTAGTGCTGCTCTAGATGAGAAGTGAGATATTCTTCCTTTAATTTGACTTGGACAATCTGGATTTTCACAGTAAAAATTTACTTCACCATCGGGTCTTGTTAGTAATGTTTCAAAATGACAAGGGCAATGTGTTGGAAAAGAAAACTGAATAGAATTTACATTACGTTCAGAAATTACAACTTCACTTACTTTAGGAATAACATCTCCACCTTTTTCAATAACAACTGTATCGCCAATTCGAATATCTTTTAAAATAATAAAGTCTGAGTTATTCAAAGTCGCCCTTCTGATTGTTGATCCTGAAAGTAAAATAGGTTCAAGCTCCGCAACAGGAGTTATTGTCCCAAGCCTACCAACTTGAAATGTAATACCTTTTAGTTTTGTAGTTGTTTTTTTTGATGAAAATTTGTAGGCAATTGCCCATCTTGGGGCTTTGGAAACAAATCCTAATTCATCTTGATGTTTTAATGAATCAATTTTAATAACTACACCATCAATTTCATATTCTAATTCATCTCTTTTATTTTCCCATTCATCACAATAATCTAAAACTTCAAATATTGATTTACAAACACGAGAATGAGGATTAGTGGGTACACCAATTTCTTTTAGAATCTTTAAATTCTCAGAATGAGATTTTAATTCTATATTTTCTGAATAAAGGTAATAACCAAACATTGATAAAGGTCTTGATGCAACAATGGTGGAATCTAGCATTTTTAATGTACCAGAAGCTGAATTTCTTGGGTTTGCAAAAAGTTTTTCACCAATTAACTCTCTTTCAGAATTCATTAAGTAAAAGTCATTTTTTTTAATGAAAATCTCACCTCGAATTTCAAAATCATCTAGAATATAATCATAAACTTTAAAGTTATTGATAGATAAAGGAATTGATTTTATAGTTTTAACATTATTTGTTATTTCTTCACCTTCTTCACCATTTCCACGAGTAACCGCTTGATAGAATTTACCTTTTTCATAATGAATACTTACTGCAACCCCATCAATTTTCAGTTCAGCGGAATAGGAATAGTTCTCATCACCTAATATATTTTTTACTCGACTATCAAAATTCAAAACTTCTTCTCTACTGTAAGTATTCCCTAAAGATAACATAGGTCTTTTATGAGAAACTTGCGCGAAAGAATTTGTAATATCAGAACCTACTAGTTGAGTTGGAGAATCAATTGAAAAATATTCTGGATTTTCTTCTTCAAGTTTTACAAGTTCAGCTATCAACAAATCATATTCCAAATCAGAAATATTTGGATTGTTTTTAAGGTAATAATTATCATTTGCTATGTTTATTTGAATTTTAAGAAAGTTAATTCGATCAGTTATAATTTTAGAAAACATATTTGTTACTATATATTAAATGTATTTAAAAAATTTTTGTTAGTTGTGTTTAGTTTTTTTTTTTTAGGTTTGAAGTTCGTAAATTGTGAGAAATTGTATCTTAAAGTAATTTTATGCAAAATTGTATTCAAAATTAAAGTTAAAATACATAACATACTTAACTGAAAAATTAAAAATAAAATATATTTCTACGTAATTAATTAAATTTAATTATAAACTTATTAAAGCTTATGAAGTTAAGATTAAATCTTAGTTTGACTTTATTAATGGTATTGTTTACCATTGCAAATGTTAAAGCACAAAATTTTACTCCAGGATCTCCTGATTCTAGATTTGCACAATCTAGATTGGTTGGAGAAAATATGAAATCACATCAAACTCCAGTTTTTATTCAGAACAATGGACAATGGGATAATTCAGCTCGTTATCTTTTAAAAAGTGAAGGCTTAAATTTTTGGGTAACAAACACAGGAGTCGTTTATGATATGTATAATAACATAACACCTCAATCAACTGAAAGCATTGCAAGAAAATTTGCATCTGGTAAAGTTGACCAAAGTGGTACTGTTGGTCATATCATCAAAATGAATTTCCTTGGTGCTTCAAAAGATGCAAAAGTAATTGGTTTTGATAAGCAAACTGGTGTTCATAATTACTTTATCGGTTGTGATAGAAGTAAATATGCCACAAATGTTCCACTTTTTTCTCAAACATCAATTGAAAATTTGTATAAGGGAATTTCAGTTAAAGTTTATGCTGAAAGTAATAAACCAAGATACGATATCTTAGTTGCACCTAATTCAGATCCTTCTAAGGTTCGTTTGAATTTTGATGGTGCAGATGGATTGTATGTAACAAAAGAAGGCGATTTGGCAATAACTACATCGTTAGGTACTATTCGTCAAGTTGGTTTGTTTGCATATCAAAATGTGAATGGTTTAAATAAAAAAATTGATTGTCGATTTGTGAAAAACAATAACAATGAAGTAATTTTTTCATTGGGCAATTATGATAAATCAAAGGAATTAGTAATAGATCCACTATGGTACTCTCAAAGTATTGGGAATGCAGGGGGAAGTACAATATCTCCTTATAGTGATATAGAAACTGATGCAGCTGGGAATGTTTACATTGCTGGAGGCACAAATGATCCATCATTCCCTTCAACTTCAGGAGCATATAATAATAATCCTCCACAAGCTTTAGCAAATAGTGCTGGAGGTTATGATGCATTTGTAGCAAAGTTTGGACCTAATGGAAATTCTTTAGTGTATGCAACATTTATTGGTGGTAATGGAGTTGATATAGCTTTTGGTTTGGCAATTAATCCTTCTGGTGAAGTTTATGTATGTGGTGGAACAACATCAACAACAAACTTAGCTTTAGGAGCAACTAACAACTTCCCAACTGCTCCTTCCTTGCCAACAGTATTAGCACCTTATAGAGCTACTAATAACCCAAGTGTAGGTGCTTCAGTTGTTACTGCCCAACCTGCTGGTTTTGGCATTCTTGCAACTGCAGGTGCTTCAAATACAACAGATGCTTTCGTTGTAAAATTAAATGCATCAGGTAGTGTACCTTTATATTCAAGCGTTATTGGAGGTCGAGGTGAAGCTAATATTTTGGGTGGAGGAAATCTTCCTACAACTGATATAGCTTATGATATTGCTATTGATCCTTCAAACGCTAATGTTGTTGCTTTTACAGGTGAAACATATTTTGATGTTGTAATTCCTACCTTAGCAACGAATGCTAACCCAATAATTGCAACTGCTCATACTAATGGATCGGGTGGTGATGCTGGTCGTAGAGCAGCATTATCAGATCCTTTCGGTTTGACAAATATGCCGATTGCATATCCAACTACAAATAATGCTTACATGCCAGGACCAAATTTTTCATTTACAACTGTAGGGTTGAATACAAGGTATATAAGTGATGATGCATTTTTGAGTAAACTTGATTTAAATGGTGGTTCTGCTGGTTTAGTTTATTCTACTTTTATTGGTACTACTCATAACACAACTACTGCCCCAGCACCAAGTGCTGGAAATGCTGCAACAACATTCTTTGCAACAACAGTAGTGGCAGCAATGACAAATCCATTAATACCTGGATTGACATCACCACCTGGCGGATCATTCTTTGCATCTGACCCAAGAGGATCAAACAGTGCAACTTATGGCAATTTAATTCCAGAAATAGGTTATGGTATAGCCTTTGGTTCAAATGGAGTAGTTTTTGTTGGTGGTATTATGGGAAATGTTGGAACTTTGCCCGCAAATACAGCTGGTGCAACTGGTGGAAATCATATAGTTCCTAATGGGATATTTTTAGCAAATGGTGCAGATAATAATTTTAATACTTTTGGTACTTCTGAAGGATTTTATATCAAAATTAACACCAATACTATTTTAGGTGGAACCTCTGGTGGTTCTTTAATGAATTGGTCTTATATAGGTGGTAGTGGTAATGAACAAATTTATGATATAGCAATTGATGGTGCTAATAATATTTATTTAACAGGTCAATCTGATAATGCATCTAATTGGGGACTAAATTGGGCAACCCCTCCTTGCGTTCCAGGTTCAACATCCGCAATTGGTAACTCAATTTTACATGGACCTTCAGATGCTTTTGTTGTAAAATTAAACACTACAATTAGCGGTTCTGGAGCTGCAGCTCCTAACATAGGTTATTATACTTTCATTGGAGGTTCAGGCAATGATGCGGGTTATGGCATTAGAGTAGATGCTAGCAATCAAGCTCACATTTCTGGAGTAACTGCATCAACAGATTTTCCAACAACTGCTCCAGATGATTATATTTCTGCTGCAAACTTTATAGACGTTATTCGCCATACAGCTCCTCTAAGGGGAAATACAGATGCATTTGCAACTAAATTAGATGTTGGAGGATGTATTTGTTATTCAACTATAATAAGTGGAACTGGTGGTGGTGTTTTGCCTGCAGTTGTAAACGGTCCAGTACCAGAGACTGGTTATGGAGTTGCCTTGGATATAAATGGAAATATGATTATTCTTGGTAATACAAGTGGTGCAGGGAATAGCTTATTTTATAATACTCCACCATCAGTTACTCCTGTTCCTAACTTAGCAAATACAGTTCGTGGAGCAAATGAAGCGTTTATTACAAAGCTTTATCCAGCAGATATACAATTAGCAAGTATTCGGGCAAATCCTGCATTAGTTGCTCCTCTTCCAGCTGGATTAGGACCAATTCCAGCTGCAGATTGTCCGCAACCAATTGTACCTTTAGTTCAAAACGCAACATTGATTTCTCCAAGATATTGTGTTGATCAATACATGCGTGTTACTTGGCAATCATCAGGTTGTTTGAAGAAATTTGAAATAGAACTTTCTAGTGATTGTGGAGCAACTTGGCCAACTGGTTTAGTAATAACACCATCAGGTGGTGTAGATGTTTCAACTGGATTAGCAAATGGTTTGCCAGTTGCAGTTCCTGGAACATCTGGTGATTTGATTACTTCACAAACTTCAATTCCAGCAACAATTGCTAATGATCAATTCGTTGGTGTTAGATATAATTGTTATACTTATGACTGGAAAATTCGTGATGCAGTTGTACCAATAGGACAAGTTTGTGGTCAAAATTATAAAATTAGAATCCGTTCTGGGGATAATGCATATTTGGCTAATAACGTAGTACTTGGTGATACTTTACCAAATCTATTACCAAATAATAATACATTTACAATTTGTCGTAGACCAATTATAACGAGTGTATCTGCAACATCTTCTAGAGTTTGCCCAAATAGTTCTTCAGATTTAGTACCAATAGTTCCTATTGCTACTCCTCCTTGTGCTACTCCAATTGCACCTGGACCAGAAATGGCGTCAGTTTGGGATATATCATTAGGACCAAATAGTGCAGTTGTACCTGGAGATCCAAATCCAGATAATTGGTGTTGGACAGTAATGGGGAATTCACAGAATACAACAAATCCGTATGTAGCTCAGCCGTTTACATTCAGACCTTGTAATGTTGCATTAGGTAATTCAGGAATAGGGGGTGCGTTATTAACAATAAGTCCAACTCTTTCTTTGGTATCTTGTAATACAACAGCTTCAGCTGGAGCTGCATGTATTGGAATTACTGCTATTAATATGAACACTAACTATTTTGTTAGAATGAGACTTTCAAATGGTTGTTACACAACATGTAGTGCATCATTACCAATAAGAGTTCTAAAAACTTTGAATTTAACTCAACCTTCAGTTAGTCCATTACCAGCTTCTCCACCTTTGTTAGTAACAACAACAGCTGCTTCAACTTCTCCTACATTAAGAGTTAATAACTCAACAATGGAGATGCCACAAATATGTGAAGCAACAACTTTAGCAATGACAGTAGGAGCTTGTGGAACTGATTCAGTATTCCAATGGCAAAAATTTGATTCAACTCCAGGACAAATGTGCTGGAAAAACATTGCCGGAGCAGTTACTAGAGATTATTTGAAACCCAATATTGATACAAATGATAGAGGAAGATATAGAATATTAGTAGGAGGTGCTTGCCATCCAACTCCACAACCTGCAGTTCCTGCACCTGTAGGACCAGATTGTAGTATTTTTGTTCCTGTTCCTTTGGCTAGTTGTCCTGCTACAAATGGATCAACAACTATGCCTTTAACCGGAATTGGAACTTGTGGGTACGTTGTAAGTCCTGTTGGTAGAGATGCTTTAATTAGTACTGAAATTCTTGTTACAGTACTTGGTAAACCAAGGATAATAGTTCCATTAGTTGATTTAACTCGTTGTGTTGGAGAACCAATTTTGTTTAGTATCCAAGCAACTGGAGCAGCTAATCTAATTTATGAATGGTCTTATTCTTCTACAGTTGGAGGACCTTATTTACCAATTATTGGAGCACCAAATGGACCACAATTCCCAATAGTTTCATTGATTAGTGCAAACGCTGGATACTATAGAGTTACTGTTAAATCGTCTGTTTGTAATCTTTCATCAGATGTTAGCACAATGCAATTAAAAGTTGTTCAAACTCCTTTTGAAACTACATCTCCAGTTGATAAGTCAGTTTGTACTGGTCAATCAGCTATATTTACAGTTGCAGCTGGTGGCGCTGTTCCTATTTTATATCAATGGCAAAAAGACTATGTAGATATTCCTGGTGCAACTTCAACAACCTTAACTCTTAATAATGTACAAGCTGTTAATGAAGGTGTTTATAGATGTGTTTATATTAATGCTTGTTCAACAGTTGTTAATGGTAAAGGTGTATTATTAACTGTTAAAACGCCACCATCTTTAAAAGAAGGTCCAATTGATCAGGTTATATGTGTTGGTGGATCAGCTATATTTAGAGTTTCAGCAAATGGTCAGAATTTACAATATCAATGGAAGAAAGATGGTACTGTAATTCCAGGAGCAACTGGAACAACATATTCTGTATTCAATGCTGCAACAACCGATGCAGGAACCTATAATGTAACAGTTACTGGTGATTGTACTCCAAGCATTAATGCATCAGCAAAACTGACGATTACATCAGCCGCAAAAATTACAACTCAGCCAATAGATGTATCTGTTTGTGAGGGTGAAAGAGCTACTTTTACTGTAGTTGCTACAGGTGCAGTAAGTTATCAGTGGAGAAAGAATGGAGTTAATATTTCAGGAGCTACTAATGCTTCTTTCTCTATTAGTTCTGTTAATCCATCTGATGCTTCAAGTTATGAATGTGTTGTTACTGGTGGATGTCCTCCAAACGAAACATCTGTAAAAGCAAAATTAACAGTTAACAAACCAGCTGCAATAACTAGCGATATTCGTGACTTATCAATATGTGTTGGTGACCCAATATCTTTAACAATTGGGGTTATTGGTAGTGGAGCTTCATATCAATGGCGTAAAGATGGTAAAGATATAGTTGGAGCAAATGGTCCTTCTTATTCTATAATTAAAAGTGCACAAGCAACCGATGCTGGTGTTTACGATGTTGAAGTAACAACATTAGGCTGCAAAGGTAAATTAAATAGTGCAAAAGCAACTATAACTGTAAATGTTCCATTTTCAATTACAGCCAGCCCAAGTAGTCAGTCTGTTTGTTCTGGGTCATCGGTTACTTTTACAGTAACAACAACAGGTTCAAATGTTAATTATCAATGGAGAAGAAATGGAGCAAATTTATCTGGTCAAACAGGTGATAAACTTATAATTAATCCAGTTAAAACTTCAGATGGTGGTGATTATGATTGTTTAGTTTCTGGTCCTTGCAAATCTCCATCAGCGAGTGGGGTTGCTAATCTAAAAGTAAATGCTCCTCCTACAGTTTCAATTTCAGCAAATGGCACAACTTTTTGTGAAGGAACTAATTCAAAGCTTGTATTGAGTGCAAATGGAACAGGAACAGGTATTACTTATCAATGGAGAAGAAGCGGAACTCCTATTTTAGGTGCTAACACTGCTATATATGAAGTTAGAGATTTGAAAATTGATAATGCTGGAACTTATGATTGTGTTGTTTCAAATGAATGTAAACCAGATGCTGTAAGTAATCAACTTTCAATTTCTGTAAATAAAGTTGCTTTAACTGCAACAACTTCTTCAATTAATTTTGGAACTGTAAACGTTGGAGAATATAAAGAAGAATTCATGGTGTTTACAAATACTGGAAATAGTCCTGTAAATGTTTCTGGAATAACTTCTCCAAGTTCTCCATTTATCGTGATGAATACAACTCCAATTTTACCTGCGACTTTAAATAAAGGTGAAGAATTGAGGATTAAAATCCGTTATGTTGCAACCGATGGAACTCAAAATGGTAGTCTGTTAGTAAATATTGATAGACCATGTGATGCTCAATTAACTGGAACTTTAACAGGAACAGGAAATGATAAAATTGCTAAAGCAGCTCTTAGAATTTTAGATATGAATTCTCAAGTTAAAAATCAATCTACAGTCCCTTTAAGAGTTGAATTTGCGGGTACTCCAGTAAAAATGGCTGAGGCAAATATTAGAAGCGTAACATTTGAAATTGCATTTAATAGAACAATGCTTTATCCACAAGATGGAACTCCAGTTAGATATGAAGGTGGTGAAGGTATTATGAAAGTTGTTGTAAATAATCCTCCTACTAATGGGTTAATTAAAGAAATTCCAATGTTTGTTCTTCTTGGTAATGCTCGTACAACTCCGTTAAGATTCTACTCTCAGCCAGTTTGGGAAGGTGGTATTGTTAAGAATCTAGGATTACTTGATGGAATGTTTACTGCTTATGATTTCTGTGATCGTGGTGGACTTCGTGGAACAAATGGAGCTGGTTCTATTACTAAGCTTTCTCCGAATCCAGCAAATACCTCTTTGAAAGTTGATTTTACAACATCAAGTGATTTGAATTCTGAAATTAAACTTTATGATTTAAAAGGAACTGAATTAATTTCATTATTCAACATCGAAAATGTTACTGCTGGAAATGATAGAAGCTCAGTATTAGATGTTTCTAAATTAGCTAGTGGAACTTATATGTTAGTTATAAAGGATGGTGATAATATTATGAGGCAACTAGTTATGGTTGTTAAATAACATTTATAATTAATTTATGTAATTAAGCGTTCTTCTACCTTAGGAGGACGCTTTTTTTTGTAATTTTAAAAAGCATTCTTGAATTTAACAATATGGTTTGTTAATGTATAAAAATATTAATATTAGATGCAAAGATTATACAAGAATGTTAAAGATTTATTTCTAAAAAATTTGATCATAAATTTAATGATATATTAGATTTAAATATTGAATAATTTAACTAAATTATAATAAATTAATAACTTATGATTCATTCTTATCATAAAAATAAAATGACTATAGTTTAAGAAAACATTTCAAAAATTAACAGAAAAATATTCACAAAATTTAATATAATATTTAGAGAATTTTAACATCAAGATTTTGTGAAATGTATAGGAATAATAACTATTTTATTAAACAGAATAGAATAGTAATAGTATTTTTTCATAATAAAATTCAACAAATAATTATTTGATTTCAACTTAATTTCTAATCATTCTAACTGATAAATATTATCTTTGCATTAATAATATTTATCAAAATTAAATCTAATAAAGTAGGATTTATATATTTGATAGAAAAAAAATGACTTGTAATTAAAGATCATAAGTTGTAGTAAATGAGGAAAAAATGGAGTTAGATATTAGTAAAACTTTTATTGATATTAAATTGTTTATAAAATTTTTTATTCTCTCTTAAAAGTCTGATTTTATTTATAGAAATAGAAAATACTGCTTGAAATAATCAAGACATGAAAGCTAAACTCAAAATTAAAATTATCCTAATAGATACTTTCTTTTCATTCTTTAACAATATAAATTAACTTATTAAGAAAAGATTAAAATATTGAAAATGAATTTTTTTTGCTACTTTCGATATTTTTTTCAAAATACATTTTATAATAACTAAATAATTTTATAATTGGAATTCAATTAACTGGCAAACTTATTAAAAACTAAAAATATAAATATTTTCAATGAACGATACAAATGAAAGTAAATGTCCTGTTAATCATGGACAAAAAGTACAGATAGGAGGGATGGGAACTTCAAACAAAGATTGGTGGCCCAATCGACTTAATCTTAATATTCTTCGTCAACATTCAACTTTATCTGACCCAATGGATAAAGATTTCAATTATACTGAAGAGTTTAAAAAATTAGATTTAAATGAAATCAAAAAGGACATTTTTAGTTTAATGAAAACATCTCAAGATTGGTGGCCAGCAGATTATGGGCATTATGGTCCTTTATTTATTCGTATGGCATGGCATAGTGCTGGTACTTACAGAACCTCAGATGGTCGAGGTGGTGCAGGAACTGGCAACCAACGTTTTGCTCCTGTAAACAGTTGGCCTGATAATGGTAATTTAGATAAAGCAAGATTATTACTTTGGTCAGTTAAACAAAAGTATGGTAAACAAATTTCTTGGGCAGATTTGATGATTTTGGCTGGTAATTGTGCATTGGAATCAATGGGCTTAAAAACATTTGGATTTGGTGGTGGAAGAGTAGATATTTGGGAACCAGAACAAGATATTTATTGGGGAAATGAAACTGAATGGTTGGGGGATAACCGTTATAGTGGAAAAAGAGATTTAGATAATCCTTTAGCTGCAGTTCAAATGGGATTGATTTATGTAAATCCTGAAGGTCCTAATGGGAATCCTGATCCTTTAGCATCAGCAAAAGATATTCGAGAAACATTTGCCCGCATGGCAATGAATGATGAAGAAACTGTTGCATTAATTGCTGGAGGGCATACCTTTGGTAAGGCTCATGGTGCTGGAAGTGCAACAAATGTTAATCGTGAACCCGAAGGAGCTAATATTGAAGAACAAGGATTAGGTTGGAAAAATAGTTTTGGTACTGGTAAAGGTGGAGATACAATAACCAGTGGGATTGAAGGAGCATGGAAGCCAAATCCTACCACATGGGACAATGGCTATTTTGATACTTTGTTCAAATATGATTGGAAACTTACAAAAAGTCCTGCAGGTGCTCATCAATGGATTCCTACTGATGAGACATCGGCTAATTTAATTGAAGACGCTCACGACATTAATAAGCGTCATGCACCTATAATGACAACGGCAGATTTGTCATTGAAATTAGATCCTATCTATGAAACAATTTCTAGACGCTTTCATGAAAATTTTTCTGATTTTGAAGATGCTTTCGCAAGAGCTTGGTTTAAATTAACACATAGAGATATGGGTCCTCGAGCAAATTATTTAGGATCTGAAGTTCCATCTGAGGAATTGATATGGCAAGATCCAATTCCAATAATTGATCATATTTTAATTGATGATACAGATATTAAGATTTTAAAAGATATGTTAGCAAATTCAGGGTTTTCAGTTTCAGAATTGGTTTCTACCGCTTGGGCTTCTGCTTCAACATATAGAGGTTCTGATAAGCGTGGTGGTGCAAATGGAGCTCGTATTAATTTAGCTCCTCAAAATAATTGGGAAGTAAATAATCCAGTCCTATTAAAAAAGATATTAACAAAATATGAAAGTATTCAAAAAGAGTTTAATGAATCACAAATTTCAGATAAAAAGGTTTCGTTAGCTGACATCATTGTTTTAGGTGGTTGTGTTGGTATTGAAAATGCAACTAAAGAATCGGGATTGAAAATTTCTGTTCCTTTTACTCCTGGTAGAACAGACGCTACAATTGCTCAAACAGATATTGAATCATTTTCAGTTTTAGAACCAAAAGCTGATGGGTTTAGAAATTACAAAAATATTTCTATGGCAAATATTCCAGCTGAAGCAATGTTAGTTGATAAATCTCAATTGTTAAATTTAACAACCACTGAAATGACTGTTTTAATTGGTGGGATGAGAGTTTTAAACACAAACTATAATGGTTCTAAATTAGGTGTTTTTACAAATCATCATGAGCTATTATCAAATGATTTTTTTCTAAATTTATTGGATTTAAAAACTACTTGGAAACCTATATCTGAAGCTGGAGATATCTTTGAAGGTTCAGATAGAACTACTGGTAAGGTAAAATGGACAGCTACAAGAGTGGATCTAATTTTTGGATCTAATTCTGAATTAAGAGCAATTGCTGAAGTTTATGCTTGTGAAGATAGCAAAGAGAAATTTATAAATGATTTTGTTGCAGCATGGTGCAAAGTAATGGATTTGGATAGATTCTAACATTCTTGAAAGAGATTCAAAGATACTATATAAATAAATCACAAATGTTGATATTATAATCAATCAAACTAATTTAAAATTATATCACGATGTAATCCTTTCATATTTGAACAGAGTTACATCGTGATTAATTTCTACTTATTTTATTCCCCTGCACTCCAAGTTTTATTATAAATATAAATTAACAGTAAATTGTTTTTATCTTAAAAACTATACTTTAAGTTACAAATATTATTTTTATTAAAAATAATAATTAAGAATCCGATCAGTTTCGCAAATATTTGCAATTGATTAGTTTCACAAATTATTTGAATGAAATGAGAAGAGAAGTTTTTCAAGCCATAGCTGATCCAACAAGGAGATCTATTATAATGTTAATAGCTATGAACTCAATGACTCCAAATGCACTTGCAAAACAATTTGATATAACTCGTCAAGCTATTTCAAAACATTTGAAAATTCTATATGAATGTAATTTAGTTAAACAAGATTATCAAGGACGAGAGATTTATTATAAACTTGATTTCAATAAATTTAAAGAAATCGATAAATGGATTTCTCAATTAAAGAAAATATGGGATTGTAGATTTAATCAATTAGACAATTTATTATCATTAATTAAAAAAAATAAAAAATGAAAACTAATTTATTCTTTGATTTTCAAGTAAATAAAAATGAAAAACAAATTGTTATTATTCGTGAGTTTGAAGCAGATCGTGAAATAGTATGGAACTGCTTTACAAAAAAAGAACTTCTCGAAAAATGGTTTGCACCAAAACCTTGGCATGCAAAAACTAAAACAATGGAATTTAAAAAAGGCGGGTTTTGGCTTTATGCTATGTGCGGACCAAATGGAGAAGAACATTGGGGAAAAATGGAATATTTTAATATTAACCCAATTGAAAGTTATGAAGGTTTAGATAAATTTTGTGATGAGAATGGAATTCAAAATATGGATTTGCCAAGTCAATATTGGAATGTCAATTTTCAAGTTAAAAATGATATCACATTGGTTAAAATAATTATTAGTTATAAGTCTCTAGAAGATTTGGAAGCTTTAATTAAGATGGGAATGAAAGAAGGGTTAACAATGACATTGAAAAATTTAGATGAAATAATTTTAGAATTAAATAAAAAAAATATGCAAAAAATTACAGTTGTTTCTACAATTAATTCAGATGTTAAAAAAGTATGGGATTACTATACAAAACCAATACATATTATAAAATGGAACTTCGCTTCCTCAGACTGGTGCTGCCCTAAAGTAGAAAACGAATTGAAAATTGGTGGTGTTTATAAAGCAAGAATGGAAGCAAAAGATGGTAGTTTTGGATTTGATTTTGAAGGTACTTATAATAATATTATTTCAGAAAAAAGTATTAATTACACTTTACTTGATAATAGAAATGTATCTGTAGAATTTGAACAAAATAATTATAAGACAATTATAAAAATAGTTTTTGATGCTGAAAATGAAAATCCAATAGACTTGCAAAAAGTTGGTTGGCAATTAATTCTTGACAACTTTAAAAAGTATACTGAAACTAACTAAAAAAAGAAAAACTTGTTTTGAATATAGTCTGAAATTTATTTGTATAAACATAGTTTTTTATAGTTCTAATTTTAATCAATTTTATTTAATCCATTGAAAACTGTATTTTTAAGTTATCATTTTTTGTTAATCAAATTGTTAAAAGTCATAAATTTGAAAAAAAAATATGTTTAAAAAGGAGCTGAAACAGAATCAACAAGAAGAACTTTTTGAAATATTAAAAGATCGTTTCAATAATAACATGATTCGGCATGATAATCTAAAATGGTTAAACATACAAACTAAATTAATTGCCAATCTTAGCAAACTTTGGTCAGTTAATGAGATGGAAATTAGTGGTGGTGAACCAGATGTAGTTAAATATATTATAACAAGTGGGGAATACATATTTTGTGATTGTTCAAAGGAAAGCCCAAAAGGACGAAGGAGTCTTTGTTATGACAGAGAAGGGTTAGAATCAAGGAAAAATTTTGCTCCTGAAAATAACGTTATAGATATGGCTAATGCAATGGGGATTGAACTATTAACGGAAGAAGAATATGGTGAATTACAAATGCTTGGAGATTTTGATACTACAACGTCAAGTTGGTTGAAGACACCAACTGAGATCAGAAAACTTGGTGGAGCAATATTTGCCGATTACAGATATGGAAAAGTCTTTGTGTATCACAACGGTGCACAATCATATTATGCTGGAAGAGGATTTAGGGGTTCAATTAGATTATAAAAGAATACTAGTTTATAATTGAAATTTTAAAAAATGTATTAACCCAAAAATATTAAAATAAAAATTTACGAGTAAATTATTTCCTTCTTGAATAAGATAATTAATTGATTTTTAATTGTTTCGATTATTATAAAATTACTATAAGTAATAATAGAAACTGTTTAAAGTCTTTCTTGAAGTTAAAGGTTTTGATTCTTAATGAATTTATACTTTTCAATACAGTTTTTCATAATGGTAGTTTATAGAGTTGCTTACTTCTTCACTTTTTTACTTATGCTTTTTTCAATTTTTGATTTCAGTTTGTTAGAGTTTTTAGGATAATTAAATATTAATGAATATTTATCTCACAATCTGAAATTTCTTATTATAAATATTTTTTCCATCTAAAATTTTTATTAAGTAGGTACCACTTTTTAAAGTACTAACATTTAAAGTAAATGGATTTAGGGTGGTTTCATTTAAAACAATATCACCCAATGAATTTGTAATTATAACTCTTACATTTAAAGTTTGAAATTGATTGAAATTGATTTTTAACTCATTATAAAATTGATTTAAAGTAATCGAGAAATTTTCCAATACATTTGCATCATAAATTGAATTCATTTTACTTTTAAATCCTTTCACTTTCAAATTATCAATTTGTAAACCAGTAAAGTCGGTACTATATTGAGATTTTGGGGTAGAAAGTACAAATCTAAAATATACATCTTCACCAAGATACTTATCTAAATTTACATGATTTTTCTCCCAAGATTTTGAGGATCCTAATAGATAATATCTGTTTGATGATGTATCAGAAGTAGAAATTTTAAATTGAGGACTTTCTATATTTTCCCAAATACCCGAACTTCCTTTTCGTATTTGTAAAGCAGCAGAGTGATTTCTGGCTTGCACTTCATAAAATATATCAAATGATAAATCGGCTGAAGTTAAATTTTTAAGTGAAATAGATTCTTTCATTTCAAGTATGTTATTTACACTAGACTCAGTATATTTTTTATAAGGACTATCTGAAATTACTTTACCCCTTCCTTGAATATTTTCATAATCCCAATCACCTAAAATCCATTTACCGTTATTTAAATCAAAGTTATCTTCAAATAAAATAGTATTTTGTAAAATTGGTTTAAATGAAAATATATTTTCAAAACCATTATAATTTGTCAAAATAGAAATTGAGTCTTTTAATGAGAATAAATTTGAATCTAGAACATGCAAAGGAATGTTAAATTCTACTTTTTTTAAAGATGAAAGAATTGGGATATTAATTATTGTATCACTTAGTTTCTGTAATTTAAGAGTAGCATTTTGAGTCATTCCTTCTCGACCAATATTCAATACAACAACATTTAAAATTGGGTGATTATTCTCAATTATGATATTGTAATCATAAACAATTGGTGAAGCACCACTTAATCGAATGAAATTTAAGTTCAGATTATTGTTTAATTTACATAATGGAATTATTCTACTTGGAATGGGCCAAAAACCATCTTCGAACGAACCAACTTCTGGAGTCCAAGTAATAGTTTTATAATCAACATTAGAAAAATCATACATCCAATCATCTGCAACTCCACGTGCACTGTAGCCAGCTGTAATATTAGCTGACCCAGTTGCGTAACCAATTGTATTAGATATAATAGGAGAAACAATTTTATAATAATCAGTATCAGAAACAGGGTATTTATTTTTCCAATCAAAAGGTTCAATTAACAAATTAGAATAAGAATGATAATTAAGAATTAACTTAAATTTTTTTGTTAGACAGTAATCACGAATAGCTTGAGTTTCTGGTTCTGAAAATGGAGATGTCCCTCTGTAAGTGTCATTACCTGGTGTATCGCTTGAACCCCCAATTGGAGAATCCCAATATTCTTGAGGTCCATAATTCCTATTTAAGTCAACACTATTTTTTAGCTTATCCCCATCAATTACATTTCTTCTCCAACTTCCACCACCATTTGGAGCATCGGATATATTTTTTTGATAACCATCTGGATTAACAACAAGAACAAAATAGATTGAATAATTTTCAAGAATATTAGTAGCATTAAAATCTTTCCCATAATTTTCAAGTAGCCACCACATTGTGTAAATCAAGCTCATCATCCCAATTGGTTCGCGAGCATGATGCATGGCTGTAAATAGTACTTTTGGAAGAGTTTTGTCATACTCTGGTTTTGCAGATAATCTAATCCCCCAAATTGGCTTAGATTGTCTTGACAAACCTAAAACTTGCAGAGAGCTTGAGAGTGCAGGGTATTGATTATTCATTTGCCTTAGGGCAGTTTCAATTTCACTTAAATTTAAAAAACCTGCACATGAACCCAAAGTAAAATTCTTGAGATCATTTGTTTTTGAAAAGAGATTATTGCTTTTAAACTTCTTTAAGTCTAATTCTGAACGTTCGGAATAATACTTTGTTAAATCTGGAATAAGTACTTCAAATTTAGCTCCAGCAGTTATTATTTTATCAATATCAGTTTTGCTCAAAGCCACTTTCAATCCTCCATTAATCATTATTGAATGATCACAATCTAAAGTTGAAACAACATTTAAAATAGAATCAGAAGGTGAAATAACATTCACTAGAGAATAAATTTCAGTTTGAGATAATAGGGAATTTAAACACAGATATAATAAGAAAAAAGGAACTCCTGAAAACTTCATAGTGAAAAACAATTTGAATTTTAAACGTTGGAAATTCAAGAAATAGATTTATTGGATAATTAAAATATTGTACTTCAAAAATTACTTTTCTTAAAAGGTAAAGTTGTATTTTTGCAATTCTTTATTATAAGAAAGAAACAATAACAGATTAAAAGTTACTTTAATTTAATTAATATTTTATCCAAATTTAGTTAATTAAACTTAAAAGTGGATTTAAAGTTATTTGCATTAATTGTAAAATTTAATAAATAGGTAATTACAAACTAAAAGTAATTAATAATTACTAAAGTGATAACTAAAAAATAATAACAAATTGAAATAGATATGTTTGAAAATTTAAGTGAAAGATTAGATTCAGCAATCAGAAAAATATCAGGAGAGTCTAAGCTTTCTAAGGACAACATAACTGAAGCACTTCGAGAAGTAAGAAGAGCATTGCTTGAGGCGGATGTAAATATAGAAGTGGTAAAAAAGTTTGTTGAAGATGTTGAGCATAAATCCTTGGGGCAGGAAGTTATAAAAACTGTTACCCCAGGCCAAATGATTGTTAAGGTAATTCATGATGAATTGATAGAACTCATGGGTGGTGAGCAGGAGAATATAAATATAGCTGCTGCTGGACCAACAATAATTATGATGTGCGGATTACAAGGTTCTGGTAAAACTACACATTCTGCGAAGTTAGCAAATTATTTCAAGGGAAAAGGACGTAATCCTTTACTTGTTGCTGCCGATACTTACCGTCCGGCTGCTATAGACCAGTTAAAAACATTAGGTGAACAAATTAATGTACCAGTATTTACAATTGAAGGAGATACACCAGTTAACATTTCAGAAAAGTCAATTACTGAAGCTAAACGTACTGGAAGAGATGTCATAATAATTGATACAGCTGGCAGGTTAACTATTGATGATGACATGATGAATGAGGTAGTTAAGATAAAGGAAAGGACACATCCAAATGAGATACTATTTGTTGTAGATGCAATGATTGGTCAAGACGCAGTAACAACTGCAAAAGCTTTTAATGATAAATTAAATATAAATGGAGTAATACTCACGAAACTTGATGGAGATACTAGAGGTGGAGCAGCATTATCAATTAGATCAATTGTAAAAAAACCAATTAAATTTATTGGTACAGGCGAAAAGATTGAAGCCCTTGAGTTGTTTTATCCTGATAGAATGGCATCAAGAATTTTGGGAATGGGCGATGTAGTTTCATTAGTTGAAAAAGCTCAAAGTCAGTTCAATGATGAGCAAATGGCTAAAATGGAAGAGAAGTTCAAGAAGAATCAATTTAACTTAGATGATTTTTATGAACAAATTCAACAAATAAAAAAAATGGGATCTTTGAAAGATTTGTTGGGTATGTTGCCAGGTATGGATAAAGCTATGAAAGGAGTTAACATTGATGATAAAGCCTTTGTAAAAGTTGAATCAATAATTACATCAATGACAAAAGAGGAAAGAAAAAAACCAGAAGTTATTGACGGAAGCAGAAAAAAGCGTATTGCTAAAGGTTCTGGAACTGATATTCAAGATGTAAATAAATTGTTAAAACAGTTTGATGATATGAGAAAAATGATGCGTAAAGTTGCTGGTGGTGGGCTAAATAGAATGATGATGCCTAAAAGCAATGCTGGAGGAATGATGCCATTTGGAAAGAGATAAATCTTTTAAAGCTTTTAGAATACAATATTAAATGGTCAATTCATGAATTTTTGAATTGACCTTTTATTTTTCTAACATGGGTTGTTGAATGTACTATTCTTTCTCACATAGTTCCATCCATCGTTCAAGGTTTTTATTTAATTTTTCGTCAACAGTTTTTAATTTATCAGTAATTTCTAAAACTAATTTATAATCTGTACCATCATTATCATTAATTTGATTCGATAATTCAGAATGATTCTCCTCTAGAATAGATATAATTTTTTCAAGTTCTTTTAGTTCTAATTTTTCACTAAAAGTAATTTTTGGATTTAATGTTTTTTCAGAATTAGCATTTGGTATAATTTGAGCTTGTAAATTTACCTTTTGATTTTGAATTTTTAATTCTTGTTTCTCTTCATATTTTTCTTCAAGTTTATCAAGATAAATAGAATAATTCCCTGGGTATTGTTTAATAATTCCATCTGATTCAAAAGCATAAATAAAATTAACAGTTTTATCTAAAAAAGAACGATCATGAGAAACAACAATTAGAGTACCTTTGAAATGATCTAAAAATTCTTCAAGAGTGCTTAAAGTAGCTATATCAAAGTCATTTGTTGGCTCATCAAGTAATAGTACATTTGGGTTACCCATTAAAACACAAAGTAATGCTAACCTTCTTCTTTCTCCTCCAGAAAGTGATTCTACTAAAGCAAAGTGCTGTTTAACTGGAAATAAAAATCTCTCAAGTAATTCTCTTGCAGTTAAAAAATTCTCTTTTCCAACACCAACATTAATATATTCCGCAATATCCCTAAGCACCCCTATAACTGTTTTTTTGGGATCTAAATCGGAATTCTCCTGTCGGAAATAACCAATTTTGACTGTTTCACCTATTTTCACACTGCCACTATCTGGTTCAATTAATCCAGCCATTACATTCAACAAAGTAGATTTACCAGTACCATTCGGACCAATAATTCCAATCCTATCCCCTGGGGCGGCATAATAACTAAAATTATTGAATAGAATTTTATCACCAATTGATTTAGAAATATTATGTGAGTTAATCACAATACCGCCTAAGAAGGCAGCACCAAATTCAATCTTAATGTTTTTTTCTTCAGGTGGAGGTGGTTCAGCTTTCATTTTAGCAATCCAATCTATACGGCTCTGTTGTTTGGATCTGCGTGCTTTAGCCCCTCTTTGCAACCAGACCAATTCAGTTCGAAGTCTGTTTCTTAAGTGGTCTGCATTTGATTCTTCAACAGCAATCATAGATTCTTTTCTTTCAAGATATTTTTCAAAATTGCCTGGAAAAGAAAATAATTTATTCCTATCAAGTTCAACAATTCTGTTGCTAACAGCATCAAGAAAATATCTATCATGGGTAACAAGGAGTAAGCCAATTTTAGAACGTTGAATGTAATCTTGAAGCCATTGGACTGAAGCTGTATCTAAATGATTTGTAGGTTCATCTAGAATTAATAAATCTGGATCTGATATTAATGCTCTTGCCAATGCTACTCGTTTTCTTTGACCTCCTGACAAATTCATAACATCAGATTCAAAATTATCCATTCCAAGTTTCGTCAATATAGTTTTTGCTTCCGTATCTAACGTCCAACCATTTTCTTCATTAAGGCTAGAAGTAATATTGTTTAACTCATCTTCTTCTAAATGAGTTAATGTTAAATTTTTACATAATTCTGAATGTCTATTTATGAGTTCAGATACTTTACGTTTGCCGTTCATTACAGCTTCAAGAACATTTTCATGAAGTTGAAATTGTGGTAGTTGTTCTAAAAATTCATAAGAATATTCTCTATTAAAACCAACTATACCAGTATCTGGGGTTTCTACTCCAGCAATAATTTTAAGAAAAGTAGTTTTACCAACACCATTTCTACCAATTATACTGACTCTTTCACTTACTTCCATTCCGAAGTTAATGTTTTCAAACAATAATGAATCATTATAACTTTTACTTAAATTTGATGCAGAGAATAAGGACAAAATATTTGTTGTTTTATTGAATTATTGATTTTAAGATAGAAAATTAATATCAAAATTGTTAGATAGAATTTTAGATATAAACCAAAAAGTATTTATTTAAAAATTAAATTTTGTGGCAAAAATAACACTAGTAATTTAAGGTATTAGATTTTCATAAAATTTAATTTTATATTGTTTTTCAAAACCATTTTTATAAGAGTTATATTTGCAAAATTATTTTATTAAAGTATCTGTTTCAAACCAAAATATGAATGATATAAATTCAGAAAAAGTAAAAAATATACTATTAGAAGCTAAAAAAATGGGTTTTAGCGACAGACAAATAGCATACCTTTGGAATAAATCGGAGAAAGAAATTCGCGAGCTTAGAAAGTTATTGGGAGTAATGCCAGTATATAAAACAGTAGATACATGTGCAGCTGAATTTGAAGCAAATACTCCTTATCATTATTCCACATACGAAATAGAAAATGAATCAGTAATTTCTAACAAAAAGAAGATAATAATTCTAGGCGGAGGACCAAATAGAATTGGACAGGGAATTGAGTTTGATTATTGTTGTGTACATGCTGTAATGGCACTTAGGGAAAAAGGTTTTGAAGTTATCATGATAAATTGTAATCCTGAAACTGTTTCAACTGATTATGATACAACAGATAAATTATATTTTGAGCCACTTACTTATGAAGATGTTATGAATATAATAGAGATTGAGAAACCTGATGGTGTAATAGTTTCTTTTGGTGGACAAACTCCATTAAAGTTAGCCAAAGAATTAGAAAATAGTGGAGTTAAGATTCTAGGTACTTCTTCAGAGGGTATAGACTTAGCCGAAGATAGAAAAAGATTTGGTGAATTGATTGATAATCTTGGAATACCAGTTCCTGCATGGGGCACAGCCTTAAGTGAAAATGAAGCTGTAGAAATTGCTGAGAGAATTGGTTATCCAGTTTTGGTTAGACCTAGTTATGTTTTAGGAGGTCGTGCAATGGAGATTTGCTATAGGAATGTACGTTTAAGAGAATATATGATAAATGCCACCCTTGTCTCTCCAAATCATCCAGTTTTAATAGATCACTTTTTAGAAAAGGCTTTTGAGTTTGATGTAGATGCAATTTGTGATGGGGAAGATGTTTTAATTGGTGGTATAATGCAACATATTGAAGAAGCTGGAATTCATTCTGGTGATTCAAGTTGTATTTTACCCCCTTATAGTATAACAGCAGACCAATATGAAACATTAATTGATTATACAAAAAAACTTGCAATAGCTCTTAAAGTTGTTGGATTAATGAATATACAATTTGCAATGCAAAGGGGCATAATATATGTACTTGAAGTAAATCCAAGGGCAAGTAGAACTGTTCCATTTGTAAGTAAAGCAACTGGAATTTCATTAGCTAAGTATGCTGCTCGAACAATGACTGGTGAAAAGATTAAAGATTTTGGATTAGAAGATATGCAGATGACATTGAAGCATTCAGCTGTAAAAGAATCTGTTTTCCCATTTAACAAATTTCCAAAATCATCAATGTTTTTGGGTCCAGAAATGAGGAGTACAGGCGAAGTAATGGGTATAGATTCAGGAGTTGGGTTAGCAGTTGTTAAAGCCAGAATTGCCTCTGGGAATAGTTTGCCAATTTCTGGATCTATATTTGTAACTTTATCTGATAATGATAAAAGACCCAGAGCAGCGGAAACAATGAAGGGGTTTGTTGAATTGGGTTTTGAAATTATTGCCACAGGGGGTACTAGTGCTTTCCTATCTGAAAGTGAAATTCCAAATACAAAAATTTTAAAAATATCTGAAGGTTCTCCAAACATATTAGATTTTCTTCGTGAGGGGAAAGTTCAATTAGTTATAAACACCCCATCAGGTGAAGTAGCACGTGAAGATGAGAAAAGAATGGGTGCAGTATCCATGGAATACAAGGTGCCTTTTATTACAACGGCTTCAGCTGCAGCTGCTGCACTAAGGGGTATTAAATCATTACTAACTAAAGAAGTAAATGTAAAATCGCTACAAGAATGGTATAAATAAATTATTAGAAATAGAATATTGATCTAAAAAAAAGAACTAAATTTAATTTAGTTCTTTTTTTTATTTTCTAATTTATGCAGCTTTATATATAATCTTACGAATTGTATCGTATTGTAAATATGGATATAGTTCTTGTAAACTTTCAATTGCATTTGATGATCCAAGCATTGGTTTTAGACTGTAATACTTTTTTCTGATTTGATAATTTCTTAATTGTATCGAATCAATTAAGTCATTTTCAAATAACATGTTGAAAGTTGAGTCATCAATCAAATCATTTAAAGGATTTGTATAAACGGTTGGTTTTGGTTTTTCAATTTGAATCTTTTCATCTTGTGAAATTTGATTAAAAGAATTCAATTTGGCTAATCGCACACGAGAACGCAATGTTGTTCTTAACATAACTTAATTACGGAGTTAAAATGTTGAAAATCTTAATTTTGCACCGTGTAGTTCATTAAAGAAGCGATGCAGGTAAAAAAGTAAGGAACCTAATTGCTATGAGTTATAAATTATTTGGATTAATTAAAAAGGTAAATAAAATAATTTTAAAAACAATTATAAGAAATATTTACTAAACTTACAAAAAATTCTTTTGTTTTATTTTGATGATTTAAACGAATTTTGTAACAACTATTATTTACAATTACTTTTATCAATATTTTATTATCAGCTTAATTCAATTTATTGGGAGAAAAATTATAAGTTTTTTTGAAGAGCTTGGCAAAATTGTTTTATTGTTGGGGAAAGTAATTAAGTATTTACCAACAGTTTTTCATACTCGAGGGAACGTAATTTCTCAAATGACTCAGATTGGCGTTAAGTCATTGCCATTAGTATTAATGATAGGCTTATTTACTGGGGCAATTTCTGCGTTGCAGGCAACAAATTTATTTGCTAAATTTAACTTAGTTTCATTGGCTAGAACTTTTATAGGAGGTTCTATAGCAACTGTAGTCTTTACAGAATTATCTCCAGTTTTAACAGCTCTTGTAATTGCTGGAAGGATTGGTGGTTCAATTGCTGCTCAAATAGGTACAATGGTTGTTTCAGAGCAAGTTGATGCACTAGAGATGATGGCTATACCACCAGCCCGTTACCTTGCAATGCCAAGAGTTTTTGCAACAGCAATAATGCTTCCAGTACTAATAGTTTTCTCAAATATAATTGCTATTGTTGGATCATATATATTGATGGTTGTTAAATTTGGTTTTTCAGCAGAAGATTTTTTTGGTTCTTTACAAAGATATTTTGCAATAAATGAATTATTAACAGGTCTTTTTAAAGCTTTTATTTTTGGTTGTGCAACTTCTGTTCTAAGCTGTCACGTCGGATTCTCAACTACTGGGGGTGCGGAAGGAGTTGGAGCTTCAACAGTGAGAGCTTTTACTCTTTCGTCTTCATCAATACTTCTTCTGGATGCCTTGTTAGGTTATTTACTCTAGAATATTTGATACAAAATTATTTCTTTAAGAAGTAATTAAATCTGATGGGTATTTGTAAGTTTTTTTATTGAAATGTATAATATTAATTTGAAAAAAATGGTTTACTTAAATGATATTTGATTTTTGTATAATTGGAGGAGGAATAGCTGGTTTAACAATAGCAAATGAACTTGTTCGTAATTCAGTATCTGTGGTTGTTATTGATGAAGATGAAATTGGTAAGGGTGCTGGATATTATGCTGCTGGTATGTTAGCACCTTTAATTGAATCAAAAATAGAGGAGGTTAATATAGTGAATTACGGATTAGAAGCTCTGAAATACTATCCAGATTATATTTCAAATTTAGAATCTGAAACGAATTTTGATGTTGGATTTAAAAAGGAAGGTACTTTACTTTTAGCTTTAAATGAAGATGATAGAAATATATTAAAACATAGGTATTATGAGTATGAAAGTTTAGGATTAGATATTAACTGGTTAACAGGTTCAGAATGTAGAGAATTAGAACCAAATTTATCTGCACAAATTAATACTGGTATTTTTTCAAAGTCGGATATTCAGTTAAATAATAGAATATTTATAAAAGCTTTATTCCAAAATTGTAAAAATAAAAAAGTTAGTTTCCATGAAAAAGTAATTAATGGGGAATTAGTTATTGTGAACAATACTGTTAAAGAATTTAAATTTGATAATATTTTAATTAATGCTAAAAATTTTATTGTTACTTGTGGGGCAAAATCAAACAAATATGCCTCTCAATGTGGTATTAAAAATTTAGTTAGACCTGTAAAAGGGCAGGTAATTAGGCTAGATCAAAAAAAATTAGAATTAATAAATTATATTATTAGAACTCCAGAAGTTTACTTAGTTCCCAAATCTGATGGATCTTTGGTTGTTGGTGGAAGTACAGAAGATAAAGGGTTCGATAATTCAAATACTGCTGGTGAAATATTTGAATTGTTAAATTCTGCATACGAAGTTCTACCTGGAATTTATGAATTACCTATTTTAGAGTTAGGAACTGGTTTCAGACCAGCGACATATGACAACGAACCTGCCATAGGAGAATCTGAGATAAAAGGATTGTATTTTGCTACAGGTTATTACAGACATGGGGTTTTATTTTCTCCTTTAAGTGCTAAATTACTTTGCGATAAAATTTTATATAATAAATCTAATAAATACTTAGAATTGTTTTCATTAGATAGATTTTATTTAAATACAAATTGATAAAATGAAAATATCAATCAATGGATTTCCAATTGATACAGAGTTAAAAACTTTGCTTAGTTTATTGAATAATTATTCTGTGCAGACTGACATACCTGGAATTGCAGTTGCTGTTAATGATTTGATTATCAAAAAAAATGAATGGATATTCTATGAATTAAAAGAAAATGATAATATAGAATTGATAACAGCTATGCAAGGTGGATAAATATTAGAGTTAATTAATATTTTGTATATAATTGATTATTTGGCATAGTTATTGATAGATGTTTATATTATTAATTTCAACAATTCGTCGAATAGACAGAAAAAAAATTTAAAAAAAATGATTACTACAACAATTTTCGGAACTTTAATTATCTTTATTGGTAGAATTTTAGCTACTAACTCTGGTAAACCAATTTTCAAAACTTTATCATTAACTTTAGGTTTGATAATTTTAATAGGGGGTATTTTAATGAGTTCAGTAAAAATTATAGAGCCAGGAGAAATTGGTGTTCAAAAATTATTTGGTACAGTACAAGATGGTGTATTAGATAATGGACTCCACATAATTAATCCTCTCGCTGAAATAGAAATCTTTGAGGCAAAAACTCAAAATTATACTATGTCAAAAATTCATAGCGAAGGGCAAAAAGAAGGTGATGATGCAATTCGAGTTTTAACAAAAGATGGACTAGAGGTGATTATTGATATGACAGTATTATTTAGGGTCATACCAAACAAAACTCCTCAGATTTTAAAAACAATAGGAGTTGATTATGTTGACAACATTGTTAGACCAATAACAAGAACTTATATTCGTGATAACGCTGTATATTATCAAGCAGTTGAACTTTATTCTGAAAAAAGGAATGAATTTCAAACAAGAATTATTAAATCTATTGATGTTGAATTTGCTAAAAGAGGTTTGCAACTTGAACAAGTTTTAATCAGAAACATTTCATTGCCACCATCAGTTCAAGGTAGTATTGAAGCAAAAATCAATGCAGAACAAGAAGCACAAAAAATGGAGTTTGTTCTTCAGAAAGAAAAGCAAGAAGCTGAAAGAAAAAGGGTTGAGGCACAGGGTATAGCTGACTATCAAAAGACAATTGCATCAGGTTTGACTGATAATCAGTTACAATATGAATCTATTAAAGCTCAAAAAGAAATTGCTACATCTCCTAATGCTAAAGTTATAATTATGAATGGAAGAGGTAATTCACCAATTTTAATTGGCGGAGGTCAATAAAATTTGTAATGTGATTACTAAAAGTATTTAAATTAATAAAAACCGACAAGTAGAATCTTAGTCGGTTTTTTTAATTAAAATAAATTTGAAATTCTACTTTACTGAATAAACAACATAACCCAAAGGGAAATCAGTTTTTTTTACATTGATTAATGCAAAAATTGGATTTAATAATGGGAGTAAAAAAAGCATTGCAATTTTATTATTTACAAAAATGTACCAAAGAGTTTGAAGCCTGTTACCGTGATGAAAAATTTCAACCTTGGAAAATTTTTTCATTAAGTGATTAAAAGAATCAGGTGTAAAACGATAGAAATCCTGAGGGTCTGGGTGCAACCTATGAATGAATCTAGTAGAAAGAATCATTACCCCACCTGGTTTTAATATTTTATACAATTGATCAATTGCTAACTGCGGATCATACAAATGTTCTAAAACCTCTGTTGCAATAACAGTGTCAAAATAATTATCATAACCAATAATTGAATGAAGATCTGAGCAGATATTTGGTTTTGAATCTGGATCAATATCTAATCTAAGATATTCAGTTGAAGGTATTAAACTTTTATATGGAGATAATTTAGAACCTACATCCATAACCACACCTTTTTTTAGACGAGAGAATTGACGTTTTAATTCGCGATTTAATCCGATTCTAACAACTGATGGAAATCCAACCAAAGGGTGAAGATTATATATTTTTCTTAATAAATTTTTCATATTTTTTGAAAATTCTCAACAATAAATCTTTCAATTAAGAACCAGAAAACGATTTTAATTTTGAGATATGTAAATTACAATTGCTCTAGAACAACTACAGCAGCTGCATTTGTATTAGTATGTGTTAGTGAAACATGAATAATTAATCCTTGGCATATTTCAAGAGCTTTCCCATAAAGTTTCATAATAGGTTCACCTGAAAATAGATTTTGAATTTCCATATCCTTCCAAGAAACACCACGAGCAATACCAGTACCCATTGCTTTAGAGCAAGCTTCTTTTGCAGCGAATCTTGCAGCTAAATGTTTAAATTTAGTAGCTTCACGAGAGTTGCAATATGCTAGTTCATGTTCGGTATAAATTCTATTTAAGAATCTATCACCATACTTTTGATTAGCTTCTTCAATTCTAGAGAGTTCAACAATGTCAATACCAATTCCTTTTAACATTAATTAAATTATATTTATTCATTCACAAAAATAAACCAATGTTTAATAAATTGTTGTAAAATATTGTTATCAAACTATATATTTTTTTTTAATTCAAATGGCATTTATTTTTTTTAAATCTAAATACAATTTACTAATTGGAAGACCAACAACAGTATAATAATCACCTATAATGTATTCAATAAAAACAGCTCCAAAATCATCCTGAATGCCATAACTTCCAGCTTTATCAAGAGGAGACCCGCTTTCTACATATTGAAAAATTTCATTTTCATCAAGGTTTCTAAATTTTACTTCAGTTTCATTAAAATTGGTAATTGTTACTTTATTTACAACATCTATAATTGAATACCCTGTAAAAACTTTATGGGTTTTATTGCTTAATCTTTTTAACATAGAAATTGCATCTAATTTATTGATTGGTTTTCCTAAAACATCACCTTCTAGCACAACAATTGTATCTGATCCAATAATAATTCCAGTAACCAATTTATTAGCAATTTCAGTTGCTTTTAGTTTTGATAACCTCATAACTAATTCAGAAGGTGATTCTCCAACAATTATAGATTCATCTGATTGAGGGATTTCTACTTCAAATACAATTCCGATCTGCTTTAATAATTGCATCCTTCTTGGAGAACCAGAAGCTAATATTATTTTTTGTAGCATGTAATATATTTAGGTTAGATTTTGTCTTTAAATAAAGTGAAGTAAACAATATAAATTAATTTAGGATTAAAATATGGATTTTAGTTAGTACATTAAAATTGTAAAAGAGATTAGTAAAAACATTTTTAAAAATAATTAAAATATAATTTTGGATGGTAGGGTATAACAAGATAATTTTGCAGTATAATTTTTAAAAATAAATAAATGTCTACAAACTTAAATTTTAAAGCAATAGTAACAGTTAAATTGCGAACAGCAATTTTAGATGTACAAGGAAAAACTGTTGAAAATGCTTTGAATTCTATGGGTTATGGATCTATATCTCACATAAGGATTGGAAAGCATATAACACTTGATGTTGTTGCAAAAAATAAGGAAGAAGCTGAAAATATTGTAAAAAAAGCAGCTGATCAGTTATTAAGTAACCCTATAGTTGAAGATTATATTGTTGAGATTGAATAAATTTTAAATTGAAATTACTAAATTAGTAATTTTATCATTTTTTAATTATTAACTACTAATTATTATTTTGAAAATAGGCGTTCTAGTTTTCCCAGGATCGAATTGTGATCATGATGCTTACTACTCAATAAAGCATGTTATAGGTGTTAATACTGAGTTTTTGTTTCATAAAGAACATGATCTTAAAGGAGTTGATGCAGTTATTGTGCCAGGTGGATTTAGTTATGGTGATTATTTACGTTGTGGAGCTATAGCTAGATTTTCACCAATAATGGAAGAAGTAGTGAAGTTTGCAAATTCAGGAGGTCCAGTAATGGGAATTTGTAATGGATTTCAAATACTTTGCGAAGCTGGTTTGCTCCCAGGTGGATTGTTAAGAAATACAAATACTAAATTTATTTCTAAGTATGTAAATTTATTGGTTTCAAATAACAAAACAATTTTTACATCAAAACTAGTTCAAAATCAAATTCTTTCAATTCCAATTGCTCATGGTGAAGGTAATTATTATGCTGATGAAAATCTTGTAAAAACTTTGCAAGATAATAATCAAATTGTTTTTCAATATTGTGACATAAATGGTAACTTAACAGAAGAATCAAACCCAAATGGATCTGTTCATAACATTGCTGGTATAGTTAATAAAAATGGAAATGTTTTAGGAATGATGCCTCATCCTGAAAGGGCATGCGATTTAATGTTAGGATCAACAGATGGTATTGCAATTTTTTCATCTTTAATTGATTCCTTAATTGTTTCTATTTAAATTGTAGAGTTGGTTGATATATATAAGTTACTTTGTATTATTAATTTTAATTTTTAAACTAATAAAATATTATGTTTGGTTTAGGTGCACCTGAAATGTTACTTATTATTGGTGGGGCATTATTACTTTTCGGAGGAAAAAAAATTCCTGAATTAATGAAAGGTTTGGGCTCTGGAATTAAGGAATTTAAAAAAGCAGCAACAGATGTTGAGGAAGCTACTACTAATCAAGTACAACCACCTCAACCTCCTAGTCAGATTAATCAATAAAACAAAACTTTCTATATTTTTGTTTTTCATTCATAAAGTTTTAAATACAATAAATGTTTGATATAGGCGGGGGTGAGCTTCTTTTAATTCTTGTTGTGGTATTGGTTCTTTTTGGACCTAAAAAATTACCTGAGTTAGCACAAAGCTTCGGAAAAGGTATGCGTGAGTTTAAAAAAGCACAACAGCAATTCAAAGATCAAATGGATGAAGCTTTAAGAGATGAACCTGTTGTTCATACTCCTGTTGAACCTGTATCTCATTCTGCAATAATAAAACCTACGGAAACTGACAATTAATTCTAATTAAAATTAAAGTTTTAACATTGAAAATAGTTTAAGTTAACTAACTTAAAATTAATATCCATTTTCAAAAAAGCTTTCTATATTTAAATGTGAAATTGATTTAATACCTATTTCTGAATATGTGATAATTGGGTAATCTGTACCGGTTCTTTTTAACAGACCAGCATCAAGAAGACCGTTAGCTAGCATTGCAAGTTCTTGTCTATTAAAATCATTTAATTCGGAAAATCTTTTATATTCGTTCAATTTAAATCTGAATACATTTTTATTACTTGTAATCCCAATTAAAATATCCACATAAGTCATCAAACCAAATTTTCCGTTAAGTTCAACTACGCAAGCTAAAAAAGTTTCCATTGCCCTAGAAATTCTTGGGGTTATATTAGCTTGAATATCGATAACGGAATTAGGATTTCTACAATAATCACAAAAACCACAACTTTTTTTAGGAATTTCTGCGCAAAAATATTCCAATATTATATCTCTTCTACATTTATTCTTTTTGGCAAATTCTTCCATTGAATTTAATTTAAACAATGCTCTTTCTCGACCTAATGTAATTGCATTTTCATCAATCTGTAAATGTTTTGATTCAATTCTTTGGCTAATGAATTGAACCCCAGTATGTTGGTTTGGTGGTGTATAAACTAATATTTTATTCATCATTAAAGCTCTTAAATTTTCATCTAATAATTCAATTGTAAGTCCATGTTTATTAGCCATGTCTTCAGTGTTAATCATTATTCTATTACTCAATTCGCTTGAACCAATTGTTCTGAGCAAAGCCATTATAGTCAATTTTCTGGATTCAACTCTAGTAAGTGAATAATATTGTTTTATATTTTCACTATCAACAAGCAACTGAACAATAGCTAATTTTTCAGCACGAACTTTTCTAACAATATTATTTTTCTCTAATAGGTTAATTACGCTATTAACATCGCTTCGAGATACTTTACCACGGAATGCTATATTATCTTCATTTGGTAAAAAAACACCTTCAAAAATTCCCTCAATTCCAATATTTAATGAATCCCAAAGAGCATTATAAACAGCTTCAATTTTATCTCTTTCAGGATATAAATTTCTAATAAAAAACTCTTGTAACCCTCTATCTCGATTGTTGAAAAGTAATGTGCAATCACTTGGAAGACCATCTCTACCTGCTCTTCCAGCTTCTTGATAGTATGCTTCCAAAGATCCAGGTAAATCAAAGTGAATTACATCTCGAACATCATATTTGTCAATACCCATCCCAAATGCATTTGTAGCCACAATGATTTTAGCAACTGAATTAATCCACAAAGTTTGGGCATTATTGCGTTCATCGTCTTTAAGCCCTGCATGATAAATTGTAACAGGTAATTTATTTGATAAAAGTTGTGAACCAACATTTTCAACAGTTTTACGAGTACCGCAATATATTATCATTGAGCCAGGTGATTTAAGTTTTAACTTCAACAAATCAACTAAAGAATTAATTTTATTGATTGAAGGTTTTACATTGTATCTCAAATTTGGTCTGTCAAATCCACGCACAAATCTTTTAGAATTTAGCAAGCCTAAATATGTAACAATATCTTCTTGAACTTTAGGGGTAGCTGTTGCTGTTAGAGCTATAACGGTAGGTCTGCCAATGCTTTCGATTGCTTCTTTGAGCTTAATATAGCTTGGTCTGAAATCATGTCCCCAGTCAGATATACAATGAGCTTCATCTACTGCAAATAAAGATACATCCAAATCAGAAAGGAGTTCAACAAAAGATTTACTTTCAAATCTTTCAGGTGCAACATATACAATTTTATATAGCCCGTACCTTATATCAGTCATTCTTTGCCTTACTTCGCCAAATTCTAATGTTGAATTAATAGTAGTGGCTTTAATTCCTACTTTTTCTAATGAATCGACTTGATCTTTCATAAGAGCTATTAAAGGTGAAACAACTACAGTTATACCTTTTAATAACATTGCTGGAACTTGAAAGCAAAGTGACTTCCCCCCACCTGTTGGCATAACTACTAGTGAGTCTTCACCCATTATAACTGAGTGAATAATCTCTTCTTGTCCTGATCGAAAATTGTTATATCCAAAATATTTTTTAAGAATTTCTTTAGGGGTTAAATTATTATCTAAGTTCATATTTACTGTTAAGAGAGAAATTTTTTTGAATAGTTTTTGGTAAGAATTTTTTGATTGAAATTATTCATTAAATAAATATACAAAATATAATCTAAAATAAAATTAAAGTAAACCCATTTTATTTTACAGTTACTTTTATTATGCAGTTTATTTTTAAGAATTTATCTTTGTACAAAATTATTATTAAATCAGAAAAAAATTAATATTTTAAATTTTATAATATTATCAATTGCTTTTATTTTATCTGCCTGTGCTAGCGGACAAGGTATTGTGCCACTTGGTGGAGAAGATGATAAAACTCCACCGAAAATTATTTCTATATCACCAAAAAGTGGAACAGTTAATTTTAAGGAGGATAAAGTAATAATTAAATTTGATAAATATATTCAGGAAGAAACATTTGAAAAATCATTAGTAATAACGCCTCCAACAGATAATTCAATGGAGATTAATTGGGGGAATAGTGGAAAAGATGTTGAGATAAAATTTCTTTTCCAAGAGAATAAAACGTATGCAATTTCAATTGGGAGCAGTACCACTGATATTTCTGGAAATAAATTATTAAAGCAAGAAGTTGTTCGTTTTTCAACTGGTTTAAACATTGATAGTGGTCGAATTGAAGGTCAAGTAATAAATGATATAAATAAGAGGGTAACTATATTTTGTTTTAAATATGACACAAAAGAACCTAACCCTATTCTTGATAAACCCGATTATATTGCCTTGCCAAGTAGTGAAGGGATATTTTCAATTGAAGGCTTACCACTTGGGAAATATCGTATATATGCAATTGCAGATGAATTTAATGACATGTTATATTCTATTGATAACGACGCTTTTGGCTGTGCTTCAAGTGATGTTAATGTTGTTTCAATGGTTGTTCCAACTAAAATTTCTTTAATTAAACTAAGAAGAGAATTAGATATTAAACCACCAGAATTATTCTCAACAAAAAGAATAGATTGTTCATTAACTGAACTAAAATTTAGTGAACCAATTTCAGAGATTTCAATTAATGTAAATAATTTTGAATTGATTAATAATAATAATAAAATTCAAATATTAAATGTTTGGAAATCTAAAATAAATCCATTTTCAATAATTGTGGAACATGGAAAAGTTTTAGACGGATCTTTAAAATTTAGTTGTAATAATTTAGCAGATACAGCTTTAAATTTAATGCCAGATAGTTTGGGAATATCAATTTCCAATGAAATAATTTCATGCAATTTAACCCCTTTTAACTTTTATGGAGTAAATGAAAAGCAGCTTGGATTGTTTACAAATAATGATACTTTATTATTAAGTTTTAATTGTGAATTAAATTTTTTAGATGATAAAAATGCAGTTGTTCTGAAGGATAGTAATACTAGAAAATTAGTCCCATTAACATTAGTAAAAATATCTCCATCTGATTTCTATGCTTATTTAAGTGATTCAATCCCAAAGTTCAAAAAACCTCTTTTAGAAATTGATTTAAGACTTTTTGAAAAAAAGAATTTAAGCAAAAGTGAAAAGAAAAATATTGATACAACAATTATTTATAAAATTGGATTTGGAAAAAATTCTGAAAATGGAAAATTAACTGGAAGTATTAATGATGAAAGTAAAGATTTAAGTCAAGTTTATTGTGTTGTTGCAAGAAGTTTAAATTCTGGAAAAAACTATTTTTTAAAAAATTTAAATAGAGGACAATTTGAATTTAAATCAATAGCTCAAGGAGAATATGAAGTGTCTTGTTTTAAAGATAAAAATATGAATGGAAAATATGATTTTGGAACTATAGTACCAAATGTTAATTCTGAAGTTTTAGTTATTCATAATGGTACAATTAAAGTTGGAAACTCATCTTGGACAACAATTAATATCGATTTTGAATTTAAATATTAACATGAATAAACTGTTTTAAAATTTTTCAATAGTGAAGTTATATAAATTTTTGAGTATGACTATAATTGAATTTAAAAAACTATTAAATTGTTGATTATCTAAATGAATTACTTGACATCATAGCAACACAAAGGCCAAACAGTAATATTGCAATTCCAATAAAACCTAAAGATCCAGCAACAAATCCACTCCATTTATTTTTCTGATAAACAATATAATTCATAACTATAATTGAAACAAGAAAAGCAGCAACTATTACACCAGCTACTATATCATAAGCCTGAGTAAAACCCATTGCAGTTGAATACAATACAATAAAAACAATTACTAGCCCAATAGTACCACCACAACCGATACCCATCTGTATAACAAATGAGACATCAGGTTTTGATGGTTGGGGTATAGGATTTACAATTTGTTGTTCTTGTAAATTCTCATTTGTTGAATCTTTTTCTGGTATCATTTAGGTTAAAAAAAGAATTTAATTGCTATCATTATTTATATTACTTCAAATTTTAAAGTTTAGGTTATTCTCCTTAATGCTTCACGACGGCTTAATGGTTTTAGTGGAAATTCATTTGCAAAACTTAAAACAATATCTGGTTTTTTATAAGCATACTGTCTTAAAGCCCATCCAATAGCTTTTTGAATAAAAAATTCATTTGAGTCTATTTTAAATAAGATAAATTCTTTTAATAAATTCCAATCTGTATTAATGCCATAACTCAATTGATGAATTATAGCTGTTCTTTCCAACCACATATTTTCTGAAGTTATCCACTTGTTAGTAAGCACTAATTTTTTACTTGGAAATTCAACAAAGTATTCACCTATAAGCCTTGCAGCAATATAATCTACAGTATCCCACCAACTTTTGTGTATTATTAACCATTCAAATAAATCAATGTATTCTTCTTTCCAAAATTTTTTAATTTTAAAAAGAATATCCATTGCAAAGTATTGAAGTTCACGTTCAGGGAGCATCCATAAACTTTTAATAAATGGAACTAAATTATCAGGAATTTTATTTACCGAAAAATACTTTTTTTGAATTTCTTTTCTAATTGGAGATTTAATTCCGAAAAATTCAAATTTATCTCTCATATATTTTTTCATTCCTTTTGCATATTCATCATTTGAATAGGTACTGAAAAAATCAACTATTTCAGATGTAATTTCCATAAATATAATACTTATATTAAAAATTTTACTTAATCCAACTTTCCCAATAAGTTGGATCTTCCATTAATAATGCTTCTTTAGTAACCATTAATGGATTGAAAGTATCAACCATAACAGCAAGTTCTAAAGTTTCTTTAGCACCAATACTTTTTTCTGCTGTACCAGGGTGAGGACCATGAGGAATTCCTTTTGGGTGCAAAGAAATCATACCACGTACAACATGTTTACGGCTCATAAACTCACCATCTACATAATAGAGTACTTCATCTGAATCTATGTTGCTATGGTTATAAGGAGCAGGAATAGAAAGTGGATGATAATCGAAAAGTCTTGGACAGAATGAGCATATTACAAATGTTTTAGTTTCAAAAGTTTGGTGAACTGGTGGTGGCTGATGAAGCCTTCCAGTAATTGGTTCGAAGTTATGAATTGAGAATATATAAGGGAATACATAACCATCCCAACCAATAGCATCAAATGGATGTGAAGCATAAGTATATGGGAAAATATCACCTTGTTTTTTAATCATTACTTTAAATTCTCCTAGTTCATCATGAGTTTCTAATTGTTCTGGAACTCTTATATCTCTTTCACAAAATGGAGAATGTTCTAACAATTGTCCAAATTCATTTCTATATCTTTGAGGAGTATAAACTGGTGCAAAAGAATCTACAATTAATAATCTGTTTTCAGGAGTATCGAATACAAACTGATAAATAGTGCCGCGAGGAATCACTATGTAATCACCATATTCGAACTTCAAATTTCCATAAATACTTTTAAAAACACCAGTACCTTCATGAATAAAAATAACTTCATCAGCATCAGAATTTTTATAAAAGTATTCTGTCATTGATTTACTAGGGGCAGCAACAGAAATTTGACAATCATTATTACAGAGTAAAATTTTCCTGCTTTTAATATAATCTTCCATTGGAGTAGCTTTAAAAGTAAGCAAACTTCTGCTTTTCATATTATTAGAAACAACAATTTCTGGCCTAACTGAAAAAGATTCTCCAATAGCAGAAACCAAAGTGGGAGGATGAGTATGATAAACTAAAGAATACATTGAAGAAAAACCTTCAGTACTTATGAGCTCTTCAGAATACAATTCGCCATTTGGTTTTCGAAATTGAGTATGTCTTTTTGGAGGAATTGAACCTAACTTATTATAGAATGGCATATCAAATTTGAATTGTTATAAATTAAAAATAAAATTGCAGAATATGAAATTTAGTAATTATTTAAAAAATTTAATAATTATTTAAAAAATTTAATAATAATATCAAAATTACAAAATGATTAAAATTAATTTCAAATAAATGTTGCTTTATTTAAATGAAAACAAAATAAATTGTTGAACTGAAACTTTAAATCTAATCTAAATAAATAAAAAAAACATTTAGTTCGTATCATACTTAAAAATTTTTTCATAAATATATTTAGTGAAAAAAAATCACAAACAGTGCAAATTAATCACAATACAAATTTTAAGAATCCCTTCTAACAAGCATAAAAACTGATATACTTATTTATGGTACAATAATTGTTTATCATAAAATTAATTATTCAAATAATTACATTTTAAATATTAATGAGATTTTTAATTAATTGATAATAATATATTTTTAATATGAATTTATTTTTTAATTTTTTTAGTAACTCTAACTCCAATTTAGTGTCTTTTAGTTTTATAAGTATTAATAAGCTAGAAAACAGATTTTCTCCCGCCCATTCAAATATGATTAAAGTCCAATTAATCAAAAAGTGTTCCCATATTTTAAAATCTATCAATGGCGCAATCACCCAATGCGCCAGATGGGTTAATTCTAGAAATTATATTAGTTCAGATAATATTTATAATGATATAATTAATAATAAAAATCATTCAATCATAAAATCAAATAAAACTTTATGAAGATAATTTATAAATTCTAATTTATATTCAAGTAAAGTGTTCTTATACCTAACTGAAAAATTACAATAATTCTATTTAACATTTTTATAACCCATACCATGAAGTATCTACAAATTTCAACTAACAAAATATTCATAGTCCTTACAATTTCTTTTTTTTCACTAATAATATCAAATTTATATTCTCAAAAGTCTAGGTATGGCTTAGAAGAAGGTCAGTCGGGCACAATTTATAGTATCGCATTACCAGATACTTCTGGAAATACTGAGGATGCTAGACACCCAACTATATATCCAGATAATGTTTACATTATGATTTATTCTGGAGTTGATCAAACATTAGAAATGTTAAAACCAAATGGTGTACTTGAGAAGGTTGTTTTAAAAGCTTATAAAATTAGTAAGTACGAAGTTATAACAGCTGGAAAAGTTAAAGGTGGAAATCCTCAGATTACAATTCCAAATCTTCCTCAAGCAAATAAATTGTTTGTATTAAAATCAGAAAAACCTATTATTGTTTATGTAATGTTTGATACTAGATTTGGAACAGAAGCATGGACACCACTTCCAGCTGAAAGTTGGGGCACTGATTATTATTCTGTTGGTGTACCTGGCCAACCAATCAATAATGTATTTACTGCTGGAGAATATACATATTCAACTGCTCCAAAATTAGCAGTTGGCCAGTTTGTAGTTGCTGCATTAGATTCAGATACACATGTATCTTTAACTGATCCTACTTATACAAGTGATGTTGTTACTCATAGATATTACCCATCTGACACTAAAATAAGTTTTACTTTAAATGAAAATTTTGCTAACCTGATTGAATCTGATGTAGATACTCTTCAAAGGAATTTAGGAGTTAACCAACCAGATGCAGGTGGGGTTAGAGTTACTACAGATAAACCCGTTGGAATGATTTCTGGTAATACAAGAACAATGGGTGGAATTCGTACGGGATCATTATATGGAGCTGGAAAAACAACAATGCTTAATATGTTAATGGAAGCTGTTGCACCAATTGAAACTCATGGGAAAGAATTTGTATATATGCCAACTTGGGATTCAAGACGACCAACTGATATCCCTCCTGCTAAAGGTAAAGGGGGTGTAAGATTAAGGGAGTATGGTAGATTTTATGGAACAAGTAAAAATGATACATCTGGCGATGATGTTACTAATATAGAGTTAACTAATCCAGGACCAATTGGTTTGCCAATGAGAAAAAGAAATGTGAAATTGGGTCAAGGGACACTGGTTGAAACTATTACTGGTATTAATGGAGAAGGAATTGAGTTTGATCCTCAAGCTGCATATTATATGAAGGCAGATAAACCAACTCAAGCTACAAAAATTTCAACTTCAGTTTCTTTCGTTGTAGCAAATTCAACAGATGGTTCAGGAACATATAATACTTGGGCACCTTTTATGGTTGAAATGGTTCCAGTAGAACAGTGGGTAACTTTTGCACCAGGTTTTACTCCTGTTACAGGAACTTATGACAATAACTTAAACATTTGTACAGATTCATTAAATAAAGATGATATTGAACTTGTAAATGAAGGAGGAAGTGTAACAAAAATAAATTTCAATAGAAAAATTCCAGGTAGTCCTTACGTTTGGACAAATGTAGGATTAAATTCTGCAATGAAATTTATAGTGCAATCAAAGAGTGGTAAAGGTAAGTTCTTTGGTGATGTTTCTGGTACTGGAAATGGTTCAGAACAATATCAACCAGGTACAACAAAGAAAAAAGACGATGATAAAAATGGTAATGAAACTCAAGGTGGAGGTAAAGATAAAGTGTTACATCCATCAGATTATTACACTACGAATGCCCACTCTTATGGTTATCCATTAGCACCAAACCGACTTACTTTATTTAAAAAAGATTCTATTATTTTAAAAGTAAATCAAGATTGTAAATCGCTGAATATAAATGCCAAATTAATTGGTCTTTTATCTAAAAATTCTGCCGGGTTCAGAATGGTAAGATCTGTTAACTTTAATAAAACAAAAATAATTTGGAATACTCCATCAAAAATTACATCAATAATTGGATTAAATGAAGTCAATTTTAGTGTAATTCCTATCAACCCAAGTAGTAATGTAGTAGATACAATTGAATTAATTAGTAAAACTGGGCAAGTATGGTCAATCCCATTTCAATATGTAGCAGAGAAAATTATATTAGATAAATATTTAATTAATTTTGGTAAAGTTAAACTAGGAATTTCTTCAACAGTTGAAGAATTAATAGTTAAAAGTAATCTAGGTAAAATTTTAATAATAGATTCAATTCAATTTAAAAATAAATTAGGATATGAAATAGTATCGTTATCCAATTCTCTACCAGTAGTTCTTTCAATCGCTGATAGTTTGATTATAAAAATAAAAATCAACCCAAAAGTTGATATGATGAATTTTAATGATACATTAATTATTAAATCAAAATGCAACAACTATTTAGTTCTATTAACTTCTACTAAATCAGATGAGCCATGTATTTCTGTAAATGATTTGAATTTCGGACTTATAAATAATCAAACATTTAAAGAGCTCCCTTTACATATTAAAAATGTTGGTGATGGGGAATTGATTTTTATAGATCAAAATGGGAAAGGTCCTATTGTATGGTCTGAATCTGCTTTTTCAATTAGTAAATTAGATCAGAATTTACTATTAAACTCGAAAATCAAATCTGGAGATAGTATAAATATTAATGTAATGTTTAAAAGCTCAAGATTAGGTCAATTTAATACTACTGCTAAAATTTTTACAAATGCAATATGTCAAAAAGATACAACTTTATGGATTGGTGAGTCATCAACTTTAAAAGAAATATATGAAACTAATAGTAATTTAGAATTTAGTTTATTCAGAAATATTCCGGAACCATTTACAAATGAAACAGTTATTAATTACTATATTCAAAATAAAAGTAATGTGAAATTTGAGTTGTATGATCAATCTGGAAAGCTTGTTAAATCAATTGAAGAGGGGGTTATGGAGTTTGGAGAACATAAATTAAAATTAAGTGGGAATGAATTAAATACTGGTTTATATTATTTAAAAATGATAGTTGACAATCAAAGTAAATCTATAAAACTAAATTATCAAAAGTGATACTAAATTTGATTAGAGGTATAAAAAGTAAAAGGACTTGAATTTATTATCAAGTCCTTTTTTAAAATAATTAAAATCTATATTTTACTTTACCAAGCATATGCTTCAGGAGCTTGATTCCCCGGTCCTGGCCAAATCTCATTCAATTTTGACAATGTTTTTTCATCCAATATAATATCTAATGCTTTTACATTTTCATGAAGTTGGGCTTGAGTTCGCGGACCAATAATTGGAGAAGTAACAACTGGATTGCTTAAAACCCAAGCAAGAGCAACGTCTGCAGGACGTTCACCAATTTTTTTACATAATTTTTCATACTGTTCAATTTGAGGTAAAAGTATTTTAGCAGATTCTTTTAAAGGTTCACGGTCTCTTCTTCTCTCAGATTTCTCTTTAGATTTTGCTAACATACCAGCTAACATACCACCAGCAAGAGGACTCCAAGGCATTAACCCCAAACCAAACGCTTTACAAGCAGGAATTACTTCAAGTTCAATATGACGATTTCTGAGTGAGTAAATACTTTGTTCAGATACAAGTCCTAAAAAATGTCTGTTATCGGCAATGCAATTTGCTTGAGCAATGTTCCAAGCAGCAAAATTACTACTTCCAACGTAAGTTATTTTACCTTCACGAATTAACTGTTCCATTGCTTGCCAAATTTCTTCCCAAGGGGTTGCTCGGTCAATATGGTGCATTTGATATAAGTCAATATGATCAGTCTTTAATCTTTTTAAAGAGTCTTCACAAGCACGTTTAATGTGGTATGCAGAGAGTTTTGATTCATTTAAATTAGGACCCATTTTCCCATAAACTTTAGTAGCAAGAACAATTTTTTCTCTTCTACCACCTCCTTGTTGTAGCCATCTTCCTATAAGTTCTTCTGTGTATCCTGAACCTAATCCCCAACCATAAACGTTAGCTGTATCAAAAAAATTAATTCCTAACTCTAAAGCTTCATCCATTATTTTGAAGCTATCTTCATCTGATGTAAAGGGTCCAAAATTCATAGTCCCTAAACAAAGTTTACTTACTTGTAACCCAGTTCTTCCTAGATTTGTGTATTGCATTCCTAATTAGATTAAATTTTTTTGATTAATAATAATGTAAATTATAAAAAAATATTTTATGCAAATTATTACTAATCTTTAAATAAATAATAAACTCATATTTTTACTAAAGTTAAAAATATTGTTACAAACTTGTACTTCATAATAATTAATAATTTATTAGATATATGACAGAAGTTGTTGTAGGAATTTTAATTGATTCAAATGAAAAAATATTAATATGTCAAAGAAATAAAAAGTCTAAATATGGTTTATTATGGGAGTTCCCAGGAGGTAAACTTGAGTTAAATGAAACATATGAAGAAGGATTAATTAGAGAATTAAATGAAGAATTAAGAATTAACATAAAAGTTGGTGAATTGTTTTACGAAGAAAATATTACATATTCAACCGATGAAATTTTTGCAGTTAAATTTTATTTAGTAAGAGAGTGGGAAGGTATAATTCAAGATAATAATGGATATGAAGAAATTAAATTTGTGGCTGTACAAGATATTTTTAAATATGAGGTTTTAAAAGGGAATGTTAAAGTAATTAAGATGTTGTCAAAAACAATTTTAAAGGAAGTTGAATTATCATCTGGAGGAGTAGTTGTTAGGAAGAATGCTCAACATGAATATGAAGTGTTATTGGTTCTATTAAAATTGCATAACGAATGGGGATTTCCTAAAGGTCATATTGAAAAAAGTGAAAGTTCTGAAGAAACTGCAATTCGCGAAGTTGAAGAAGAGACTGGGGTTTGTGCTTCTATATTGAAAAAATTACCAGATACAACTTATACTTATTCAACTAACAAAGGTAAATTTAAACCCAAAAGAGTTTACTGGTTTTTAATGGAATTTATTGGAGAAGGTTTACAAACTCATTCTCATGAAGTTAGTGATGTTAAATGGGTGACGATTAATGAAGCTTTTAATGTATTGAGTTTTCCTAATGATTCAAATTTATTATTGTTAGTTTCAAAAATATTGAATGGAGATAATAAGATAATAAAAAAATAAATTTGGATTTAATTATTAGCTAATCATAAGTTTGTAATTGTTATAATAAATTACTATAGTTACAAAAGAATTTAAATCAAAAAATTATTTTACTAAACAAACCAAATAAAGTTAAAGTAGTTGTAGGAATGTCGGGAGGGCTTGATTCCTCAGTTGCGGCAGGTTTACTTCTAGAACAAGGTTTTGATGTAATTGGTATTACTATCAAAACATACAAATATGAAGATGTTGGAGGTAACATAAGTAATGACACTTCATGTTGCTCAATTGATGGGATAAATGATGCTAGAAGAGTTGCAACAAAACTTGGAATTCCGCATTATGTATATGATTTTACAGAAGTCTTCTCAAACGAAATAATTGATTATTTTACCAATGCTTATTTATCTGGTGAAACTCCGAACCCTTGTGTAATGTGTAATAAGAAAATTAAATGGGCAGAGTTAATTAAACGTGCAGATGCTCTTGGAGCTGACTTTATAGCAACTGGACATTATGCAAAAATTGAACATAATGTTGAAAACGATAGATATTATATTTCTAAAGGAAATGATTTAAATAAAGACCAATCATATGCTCTTTGGGCAGTAAGTCAAGAAAATTTATCTCGAACTCTTTTCCCATTATCTGGATTTGATAAAACTAATATCCGTGAATTAGCGAAAAAATATAAATTGCCAATAGCAGATAAAAGTGAGAGTTATGAAATATGCTTTATTCCAGATAATAATTATGAAAGATTTTTAAAAGATAGGGTTGAAGGTTTAGAAGAGAAAGTATCTGGTGGTGATATTGTAAGAGATGGAAATGTGATTGGAAAGCATAGAGGGTTCCCTTTCTATACAATCGGTCAGCGTAAAGGTCTTGCTGTTTCTCAACCAGAACCAGTTTATGTTATAGGAATTTATCCAGAAACTAATACTGTTGAAGTAGGAACAGATGACCAACTATTGAGTAAAGGATTAATTGCTGATAATGTTAATATGATGAAATTTCATAATTTAATAGAGCCAAAACATTTGACTGTTAAGATTAGATATAAAGATGAAGGGCATAATGCAATTTGTAGAGAACTCCAAAACGGAAATATTGAAGTGATTTTTGATAACCCAAGAAAATCAGTAACTAAAGGTCAATCAATAGTTATATATGATGGATGTGATGTTGTTGGAGGAGGAGTAATTAAAGAACCAATTGTTTTATAATCAATACTTTGTTTACCCACTATGAATTAAACATAAATTACTTCTTTATTTTCTTTAAGTTTTAATGTTAGTAAAAATAAATTTAGATCCCTAAAATATATAATCTTTAACCTAATAAAGAATTATGAAAAAACTACCTAACATCGCTTTTTTCATTTTGATTATTTTGATACTAAATCAAAATATCATTTTATCTCAAACTACTGGTGAATCAATCCATAAAAAAGATTTAGAAACAATTGATAAAAGTATTGAAGAGTCATTGGAACAATCTCAGAATGAAAGTGATGAATCGATTCTAAATGAATTTGAATCATATAAAAAGAATCATATTAACTTCTTGAAAGCTAAAATTAATTCGCTTTCAAGACTCCCCTCAATTTCAATTCAAGATGCTAATCAAATTGTTAAATTTAGAGATAGTACAAAATCAATAAACTTTGATGAATATAAATTCTTAACTGAAAAACAATTGGCGGCATTAAATAATTTTACTTTTATTCCAGAAGAAAAAGCAATTAATGTTAACGATTTTAAACTATCTCTAAGAACAAGATTTGTTCAGGATTTACAAAAAAGAAAGGGATATATTAGTGATTTAAAAAGAATTAAAATTGTATCTGATAGTATAGGAACTAATCATTCAGACACCATTTCTGTTGGTTTACCTTACTTAGGGTCAGAGGCTTCTATGTTAACAAAAATAAACTTAGAGTATTTTGGATTGTATTTAAATTTGTTGTTTGAAAAAGATGCTGGTGAACCAATTACAATTAATGATACTTTAAATTTTAATTATTCTAATTATGAAAAAATTTATGGCAAAAATAATGTTAGTGATACATCAAAATTAAATGTAAAAAAATCATTCTGTGCTTTTATAAGTGGATCTGCTTCATACAATTTCAATTGGGGTAAAATTATTATTGGTGATTTTAATGCTGAATTTGGTCAAGGTTTAATTTTAGGTGGATCTGGTGGTGGTGGAAAATCTGAAGAAGTTATAAAGCAAACTTATAGATCTATGAGAGGATTAACAAATTATTCATCAACTGGAGAAGTATCATTTTTAAGAGGTTGTTCGTTATCTATAAAAGATACTATTTCTGGAATATCAGGATTTACATTTTATTCTAATAGGTTATTGCCTGCATCATTAAATTTAAGCTCAGATTCTATATTGAAGGTTTCATCCATATCTGTTGATGGTTACAATAGAACTCATAGTGAATTAAGAAAAAATAATAATTTTTCAGAAATTATTTTTGGTGGTGCAATTTCAAAGGAATTTACAAATGCGAAAGTTGAATTTTCTATAATAAAAACTAAATATAGTAATCCTTTTTTGTCGAATTATTTATATGAATTTTCATCAAATGAAAATGTAAATATTAGTTTAAGTGGTGAGTATAATTTTGACAAGTCATGTTTTTTCATAGAGTTAACTAAAAGTAGTTTTAATAAATATGCTCTTGTTATAGGAAGTATTTTAAAGTTTTCTAAATTCGATGCATCTATTCATTTTAGGAATATTGAAGCTGGATATTTTTCACCAAAAGGAATAATATTTGCAAATAAAAGTGTATCACCAGAGAATGAACAAGGGGTATATTTTGGTTTAGCATTTAAGCCATTGATAAATTTTTCAGTTTCAACTTACTTCGATTTATCACGGTCTTTCGAAAGAACTTATTTTGTTCCTCAACCATTAAGTAATATTGATGCTGCATTATATGTAGAATACAAATTAAATTCACAACTGACTTTTAAGTGTAGGTTTAGGACAACTTCAAAAGATGATGCGTATAAAAATATTGATAAACAATTGATTGAAAAAATAATAATCGACAAAAGAAATTTTTATAATTCAAGAATAGAAGCAATTTTCATTTCTAAAAAAAATGATTTTTCGTTGAAATGTAGAATTGAAAAAACGTTTGTAGATTTTGGTACAAATAAATCTTCATCGCAAGGGTATATGTCATATTTAGATATTTCATACAAACCAAATGAAAACTTACAATTTAGAACAAGGGTTTCAATATTTCGAACTGATAATTTTGAATCTGCACTTTATGAATTTGAAAATGACATACCTGGAAAGCTCACAAACTCGATAATGTATGGTTGTGGAAGAAGATTTTATGCAATTGCTAAATGGCAATTAAGTGAGCAAATTTCTCTAAGTGGAAAATACTCTGAAACATTTTATTATGATAGAAAATTTCAAAGTGAAGGTTCATTACAAGAAATTAATTCACCATTAAACAATACTATCTCAATTCAATTAGATTTGGATTTGTAATCTATTTATATGGATTGATTTCAAATCGATAATCACTATTTTTGAAATATAATTTTTATTAAAATTAATTCTCATAATCAATTCCTTATAAAATAATTTAAATGAATTTTACTAAAGAGCAAATATTGCACATAGCTAAACTATCAAAATTGCAATTTATTGATAGTGAATTAGAATCTTTTACTGAGGGATTCACTAAAATCATAGGTTATATAGATCATTTAAATGAAGCAAATACTGATGGTATTGAGCCTTTGACAAATTCATTAGAAGAAGTGAATATATTACCTAGAGAAGATATAATTGGTAAGATGTTATTGCAAAGTGAAGCACTTCAAAATGCACCAAAAAGAATTGAAGGTTTTTTTGGTGTCCCAAAAGTAATTGGTGATATTAGCGAATAATTATGAGTAAAACAATTGCAATTATACCTGCAAGATATTCTTCATCAAGATTTCCCGGTAAGCCTCTTGCTTTAATTACTGGTAAAACAATGATTGAAAGAGTTTATGAAAGAACAATTCAAGCAAAAAAAATTGATGAAGTGATTGTTGCAACCGAAGATCAAAGAATAATTGATTGTGTTTTATCTTTTGGTGGGAATGCAGTATTAACTTCAGATAAACATAATAGCGGTACAGATAGAGTTTTTGAAGCTTCTAAAGGTTTTAATGCAGATTATATATTAAACATTCAAGGGGACGAACCACTAGTTTCTCCTAATCTAATTGATTCGTTAGCAGAGGCTATTCAAAATAGTGATTTCGATTGTGCAACTCCAATTATAAGGATTTACAATTTAACTGAATACCTAAACCCAAATTTTGTTAAAGTTACAAAGTCAATAACAGGAAAAGCATTGTACTTTTCAAGAAGTCCAATTCCTTACGTTAGAGGCAATAGCTTTGATGTAGGCAATTTTGATTGTGAAAAATTTTTCATTGAAAATAACTTTTATTCTCACATAGGGCTTTATGCTTATAAGTATAAATCATTAGAAAAATTTAGCTTATTGCCAGAATCTAATTATGAACATTATGAAGCTTTAGAACAGTTAAGAATGCTTGAAAATGGTATGAATTTGCTTTGTGTTGAAACAACTCATAAAGCTTGCGCAGTAGATGTACCAAGCGATGTAAGTAAAACAGAAGAGATCATGAAAAAGATGGGTATTAAATAATGTTAAGTTCATTATTATATTGTTGTATTTAAAATTCAAACTTGATGAAAATTATTAAAAATCATTTATATTTAATTTTGAGTTGTGGAATATTTTTTATTAATATTGTCCAGATTCTTTCTGGTCAAGTACATGATGAAAGAGGTTCAGTAGGTATTCAAAGTGGTTTAACAACTTATTTCGGTACTTTCACATCAAGCAAAAATTCCTTTAATGTAAGTGTTTTTGGGAGGTATAATTTTACAAATAATTTTGCAATTCAGTCTACTTTAGGTTTAACAGGATTAAGATATATTCTTGACAATAATCTTATTGCTAATGATAAAAATTATTTCGGTGATGAAAATGATATATATTATCCAAATACTTTTATTCCTCGTGAATATGAAAAAAAAACTGATGTTTTTAGCTTAGATGCAATTGCTTCCTATACTTTTCTAACAGATTATAAATTTGCTCCCTATGGTTTTGTTGGGTTTGGGGCAATTTACTTTTCTCCTAAGAATTTATTAAGTAAAAACAAACTACCAAATAATGATAAAAATAATTATTCAAAGTTGAATTTTATTTTTCCTGTAGGAGTTGGCTCTGAATATTATTTAACTGAAGATGTAACATTAAATGTTAAAGCTTCTTTTAATATTTCAACAACTAACTATTTAGATGATTATAAAATTCCAAATAAATTGCCCGATGCATTTGCAAATTTTTCAATAGGAGGGAGTTATTATTTATTTGGTATTATAGATTGTGATAAAGATTTAATTCCTGATAGTGAAGAAAAGGAATTAGGTACAAACCCATGCAACTCTGATACTGATGCAGATAGTTTGAGTGATTACTATGAAATTACAAAATATTTTACCGACCCCAAGCTTCGAGATACCGATGGTGATGATGTATCTGATTATGAAGAAATTTTTATTTTCCAAATTGATCCTAGAAAGAAAGATACTGACCGAGATGGACTTACTGATAGAGAAGAATTAAATCTAAAAACTGATCCACGAAAAGCTGATACAGATGGAGATAAACTTAAAGATGGTGATGAAGTTAAAAAATATTTTACAGATCCATTAAAAATTGATACAGATGAAGATGGGTTGAATGATGGTGAAGAAGTTTTAACTTATAAATCTGATCCAACACAAACTGATACAGATTTGGATGGATTAAATGATTTTGAAGAGGTTAATCAGTTTCAGACGGATCCAACCAATAGGGATTCTGATAATGATGGATTGAGTGATTATGATGAAATAATTAAATATAAAACACTCCCTACTTCAACTGATAGTGACTTAGATGGATTAACAGATGGGTATGAAATTAAAAATTCAAAAACTGATCCAAGAAAAAGTGATACTGATCAAGATGGTGTTATTGATGGAAAAGATAAATGCCCTTTATTATCAGGAGATGAAAAAAATAATGGTTGCCCTGAACCAAAACTTGCAGGTGATATTCTTGAAGTTGCAGGAATTTCATTTCAAAAAAACAGTTCAAAACTTGATTTAAAAGATAAAGAAACATTATTAAGTTTAACACAATTGGTTCAATATATTAATCAATGTAGCCAGATGAGCATTTTAATTCAAGGTCATTGTGATGATATATCAGATTCAAAGAAAAACCGTGAATTGAGTGAACAAAGAGCTGAATCAGTTAAGAAATGGTTGATAGATCAGAACATAGATCCAATTAAAATTGAAGCAACTGTAGGGTATGGAAACAGAGAAAGCAAAGCCACAAAAATGGATACAACTATTGTAAAAGGATTAAAACCTTTACTAAAAAACAGAGATAAAATTGCAATTAGAATAATTGAACCTTGTAAATAGAAAATTTATTACTTGAATTGTATTAGTCAAATTGAGTCAACTAATATATTAATTATTTAACATACTTTTTTAAATACAATGGATATTAATTCTAATTTGAAATTGTAAAATTATAATCAAAAAAATATTCTGAATTGGGTTTATAAATTTAACTCTATAAAAAATTATAATATACTTGAATATGGAATTTGAAAAATATGGTTTCTGTAAAATATATAAATATGAATAACAACATACTTATAATTGATGATTAAGAAAAGCTAAGAAACTTAATTGAAAAACTTGTGAGTTTAGAAGGTTTTAATGTGTTTCAAGCTTCCGATTGTAAATCAGGTTTAAAACAATTAGAAAGAAATGATATTGATGTTGTTATTCGCCAGGCCAAGGCATTGCTCCTCAGTATATAACAAAAGTTTTTAACAGATATTTTAGAATTCCAGGAACAAAAAAACAGAAGGTACTGGCTTAGGATTAAGCATTAGTAAAGAATTTATAGAAGCCCAAGGTGGTAGTAATTCTGTTGAAAGTGATTTTGCAATTGGGAGTACTTTTTTAATTTCAATGCCCAGTATATGATAAAACCTCTTTTAAATCTGTATTCTAAAAAAATCGACTTTGAGTAAATTGTACTAAAATATGATAAACTAAAATTATAAATAAATGAGTGACAAACATAAACTTTAAGTCATAAAAAACAAAAGGCTATTGCTTTAAAAATGTTAAATAGCCTTTTGAATATTATTAATAAATGTCTTTCAACAATTCAAGACGAATTCAGATTCCATATCTAATAATTCAACAACTCATCAATATATTTATATGATTTTAAAGTTTTCATTTAAACTAATTTAGTGAGAATTATTGCCATCTTGTTATGCTAATAAAATTAACTTTATTAAAACTCAATATTATCAATGTAAAACAATATCGTTATTGAATTTGTATTGGAAAATCTACATTAACATCTGTTTCAGGGCTTGGTGCCACTGTTTTAACTCCTTCGTAATGACTTAAAAAAATATTTAATAATCCTTTCTTAGTCTCATTTGTTTTACCAACAATAAGTTTAAATTCAAGTCCAACAGGCAATGGTGGAATGTTTGTATCATAATCATTAACCATTATTCCCAACAAATTATTTAATTCAGAATTTGATTTGAAGAAAAATTGATGTTGATTTTTCTCCTTCTCAACCTCAATAGAAATATCTTGAGGTGGAATTTTTGTATCATCCTTTAAAACAATTTTACCCAAATAGGTAACATTAGATTTTAGTTTTAATGTGTCAATAACAGGAGATTTTCCACCTTCACCATCTAAATCTTTCCAAGTAACAGAAATTTTATTCGAAGTATTAGCAGAATCATAAAGATTTAGAGTGACTGTTGTAATTAACTCTTGATCTGATGTTAGTTTTGGTTCTACTGATTTTTCACAAGCAGAGATTGTGAAAAATAACAATATTGCTGTTAAATAAACTGGATATAATTTTTTCATTTTTGATTTGTTAATTAATAAAAAACTTGATTTGTTTTTTAAATAAATAGTTAAGTAAGTAAAGAAAGTTTATAACTATTGAAGATGAAATTCTAAAAAGCTAAAGATATTCTAAAAGAGATATTCCTTCCAATATCGTCTGCAAAATATCTGTATCTACTAAGGTAATCTCTATAAGATATGTTGAATAAATTATCTACTGAAAAATTAAATTCTAACTCTTTAGAAAAAATGTTTGAAGTTGTTCCACCATTAATTCCAAATAGAACATATCCATCAGGAGCAGGTAAATAGTCTTCATTTAACAATTCTCTAGTTTGTTTAAAACTTGAATTCATATTAAACTCTAAGAAAGAATCTTTTAAAAATTTCATATCATCAATATGAAAATGAGTACTAAATCTAAATTTATCAGAAGGCATTTGAAATAGAAATTTATTGCTATCAATATTATCGCCCCTAACAATAGTAACTGAAGATTCAATTTTAAACCAATCAGTTATAAAAATTTCTACTAATCCTTCTAACCCTTTTAGAGTTGATTTATTTTGAGAAAAGTAAAATGTTGGGAAAGAACCTCTAATAGTTAATGTAGGCTCAGGCTTTGGTAAAAGCTGAATGAAATGTGGAAAATACATAAAATAGCTACTTAGTTCTCCTCTAATTTTTTCAGTTTTATATCTTAGAGTTGCATCAATACTATAACTTCTTTCTTCAATTAAGTTTGTGTCACCAATTTCAAATGTAGCTGTACCATGATGAACGCCATTTGCAAAAAGTTCATTAATACTAGGAGCTCTCCAAGCCGAACCTAAGTTTGATGAGATAGAAAAATTATCTGAAAGCTTCAAAATTTCTCCAACATCAAATGAAAGTGTTGAGTAAATTCTTTCTTTTTCAACTATTTTGTTATTCTCAAATTGATAAACAAAAAGATTCCTATAATCAAACCTAGCACCAAAATTTAAAATCAAATCATCTGAAGGATAAAACTCTTCAGTGATAAATGAACCAGCTGAATATACTCGATAATTTGGAATGAACTGACTTTTACCATCTGAAACATTACTCTGCCTAGTAAACGATAATCCAATCTTCCCTGATCCACCCATAACCGCATTATGATTAAGTGTACCATCAATAGTATATGTATAAAGTGACATATCAATAGCAGGTTTACCAATCAATAAGTTTGCTAATGAATCACTATATGGTTTGTGTGAATCAAATTCTTGCCTTTGATTGAGTTGATAACTAAATTTTGCGTCAAAAGTTCCTAATTCAGATGTAGATGTTTTATATTCAAGTGATAAAATATTATGATTAATTTTTTGATCTGGAGGTAAAATATCATATGAAAAAGATCTACTAACTAATGGAGTATCACTTTTTATAGCCCTCAATAAATCACTTGAACTTGATATATGAGAACCAGAAAAAATACCAATATTTGTATTAAAATGACTACCAAGAAACGTAAAAGATGTTCTATTAAATTTGTACGATAAATTGATTGATGCATCTGATTCTCTAAAGGCAGTATTTGCCAAAAGATAATTTGGAGTTTGTGCATCACCAGCATATCTAACACTCCCCTGAACACGCCATGCAAAGCCATCAGCTAATAAATTTGCTCCTTCTAAAAATGTTGAGCCAGAGAATTGTTTGTTATTACTAAATCCATTTAAAAGTATTTTGCCATTAATTCCTTCCTCAGGTAATTCACGTGCTTCAACTCGTATAACTCCTCCAATTGCATCCGATCCATATTCTACACCCTTTGCACCTTTTAATACCTCAATTTTTCCAACAGAAAAAGGATCAATTTCAGGAGCATGTTCATTTCCCCATTGTTGCCCTTCTTGCCTAGTATCATTATTTAGTATCAATACTCTTTGTGAATGAAGCCCACGAATTACTGGTTTTGATATTGATGGTCCTGTTTGTAATAATGTAACTCCAGCTACATTCTTTAGTGATTCAGAAAAATTTTCACCTCTATGTTTATCAAGTTCATTTTCATCTATTACAGATTTGGATTGGTTGCTCGAAATTAAATTATCTTCATATTTTTTCCTTTTAACAACAACTTCATCAGTAACATTATTTTTTAATAACAAATAAATTTTAACATTCACTTTTTGAGAATGATCAGAAATTTGTAGAAATTGTTCTTCATAACCAATCAATTTTATTCTAACGATAAAAGATTTTTCAGGAATATTTTTAATGATAAAACTACCATCTGAACTGGATATTGAACCAATTTTAAATTCCTTAATCTCAATTACTACTCCATTTAATGGTTTATTTGATTCTTTATCAAACACAATTCCAGAAAAACTATTTGAGTTTTGAGAAAATGATAAACTGCATACAGTAAAGAAAATTGAGATTGATAAAATTAATAATTTCAATGTTAATTTATTTGATTTAAGGTTTTATGATAATATTAATACTACAAATAGAATAATCAATCCAATTTTTATTGAATTAAATATTACTTGATATAAATAGATAATTTGGTTTGTTATTCAATAATACAAATATTGAATTTGATTAGAAACAAATTAAATTGATGTAAAAAATTATTATGAAAATAGAAATGTAGGTGGAGCTCTTGGAATTGAAATTACATAATTGGAACTTGACTTAATAATTGGGTGATAGTTTATTAAATTTAATGAGAATAGGCAAACATTTAAATAATTTAGTGTACTATTAATTGTTGAAGAAAAGTTTGATCCATTAGTACAGAAAAAACAGAAAGATTCTTTTTCTTCTATTGAAAGTGTATAGGATTTTAATAGGTGATTAAAATTATCAGAACTATTTCCTTGAGAAGAAATTTCTGAAACTATACTATGGGATTTACAATTATGATTACAATCAATATGAGAAACACCTGCAAACAACATACTTAAGTATGCTGAAAGAAGAATGAAAATAGAGACTCTGTTGAATATGTTATTTCTTTTAACCATTATTATTTATAACACAACTCGAATTCAAATATAGATAAAATTAAATTATGATATAAATATTAATCAAGGTTTTTGACCAATAGAAACATTTGTATTAATCCCATATTTACGAATTTTTGTAACCAGTTCTTTAGTTTCTTTTATTGTTAAATCAATATCATCAGAAAGCTTTTTATCAAATACTAGTCTGCCAATAATTCCGTCTTTGTTATTAATTCCTTCAGTAATTTTATTCAAATTTTCTGTTAAAGAATTGATTTTTAAAATTGTTTCATTTGCAGATTTCAATGTATTTTCAGTTGAAGCACTTACACTTTTTACATTCCCAGAAATTTCAGTAACTGCTCCGTTTGCATTTGTAATTAAATTTTTTGCAATTGGAGAAATTTCATTTATAGTATTTTTCAACTCAACAGACGCACTTTGCAAATCTAGTAAGGTCTTTTTGATTGCATCTTTATTTTGAGTGATAACTTCATTTAATTGCAAACTTGCTTTTTCAGTATTTGAAAGAGAATTTGTAATAGATTGTTTGAAAGCAGGTGAAGATACAATTCCATTAATTGATGAGATTGTAGTATCTAATTTTTTAATCATTATTTGGGCATCTGTAACTATTAAATCAACCTTTGAAATTGAAGAAGAAATATCTCCTTGAGAATATCCTTTTATTAAAATATCATCTTTAACTTCTTTACCTGAATCACCAGGTTCAATTTCAATTTTTCTACCACCAGTAAGCTCTAACATTTGTACAGAAGCTCTTGCATTTGAATATAATTTTATAGATGATTGAATAACTGCATTTGCAATTACTTTATTTTCAGAAATGGTAACACTAATTACTGATCCACATCTAACCCCATAAACTGTTACAGGAGCACCAGCTTCAATTCCATTTGAACTAGGTAAAATAATTGATAAAGTTTTATTGTTTACTCCAAGCCCAGCACTCTTGCCCCAAATAATTATACCAATTACAGATAGCAATGCTATGAGAGTTATCAAACCAACTTTTATTTCTTGAGATCTGTTTGCAGACAATTTTAATTCTTGAATTTATTATAGGATTTTTTTTTAATAATTATTACAAAGATACAATTGTGAATAAATTTATTATTGAGTTTATATTTTTGATGATAGATATAATGTTATTATAGAAAATAATGAATATTGATTGAATTGAATTATTTTAATAAGAAATAGAATATTTAACTTAAAACATCTCATTATTTAAGATAGTTCTATTAAAAATTTTTTAATATTTAAAAGTAACTATTAAAAAGAGTTGGTAATTTCTTATTTTTGTTATATCTAAAAAGTTTTTTTTAACATTATCTAAAATAGTATAAAGTGCCAACTATAACAATAGACGGAAAATTAATTGAGTGTGCTTCAGGGAAAACTATAATTGAGGTTGCTACTGAAAATGGATTAATGGTACCACATTTTTGTTGGCATCCAGCGCTTTCAGTTTCTGGTAATTGTAGGATGTGTCTGGTTGAAGTTGAAAAAATGCCTAAGCTAGTAATTGCATGTTCAACTCAAGTAGTTGATGGTCAGGTGATAAATATAAACAATGAACGAGTAGATAAAGCAAGGGAAGTTATAATGGAGTTTTTGCTGATAAACCATCCTCTAGATTGTCCAATATGCGATGAAGCAGGTCAATGCAAACTTCAAGATTATGCATTTAATCATGGAACAGGAGAAAGTAGATTTTCAGAAGTTAAGAATCATAAAGATAAAAGGGTTTCTTTAGGTCCTGAAGTTCTTTTTGATGCAGAAAGATGTATAACCTGTTCAAGATGTATTAGGTTTAGTGATGAAATTGCTGAACAACCAGCTTTAACATTTGTAAACAGAGGTGATAAAGTAACAATAGAAACTTTTCCTGGCACTTCTCTAGACAATTGTTATTCAATGAATGTTATTGATATATGTCCAGTTGGTGCATTAACCTCAAAAGATTTCAGGTTTAAATCAAGAGTATGGGATATGTCATTTAATGATACTATTTGTCCTGGATGTTCAAAAGGGTGTAATATACAAGCTGGAGTTCGAGATAATGAGATTTTAAGGTTAGAACCAAGAGTAAACATGAAAGTAAACAAATATTGGATGTGTGATACTGGCAGACTACAAGAATACGATTATGTGAATAATAATAGGTTGCTCAAATATTGTGTTAATAAGAATGAAACTAAATTTGAAGAAGCAATTACTTCAGCAATATCTCAGTTAAGAAGTGTAAATAAAAATGATATTTTATTTATTACTTCACCATTTGCAACGATTGAAGAAAATTATCTTTTTGTAAAACTAGCAAAAGAACAATTTGGTGCAAAAAGAGTCTATTATTGTGAGTATAATGACAAAGATTTTGCAGATAACAAATTAAAAACATCTGATAGAACTCCAAATTCTAATGGAGCAAAAATATGTGGAGCTGAAATTATTTCAGCTCATCAATTAGCTGATTTGATTAAGTTAAGTGTTAAGGCTATACTTACAATTGATGATCATTTATTTGAATTTGAAAACAAAATTTCTGAAGACTTCGAACTTTCAGAAACATTAACACAAATGGATGCTATTATTGTTTGTGGGAGTAATTCAAGACCTATAACTGAATTTGCAACAACGTTGATTCCTCAGGCTACTTATGCCGAAAAAGAAGGTACATTTGTAAATGTTAATGGATTAGTTCAGCATTTTGAACCTGTGTTAGTTACTGAATCTAACTTAAGAATAATGGGCATGAAGCAGTCAAGATTAGATAAATTTGGATCATATAATGATAGATGGACTCAAGGAGAAGTTAGGCAAGTTAAATCTGGATTTGAGATATTGAAAGCATTTGCAAATTCATCTGGAGCAAAGTGGAGTTATCTTTCAGAATCAGAAGTGTTCGAAGAAATTTCAACAAAAATAATTAGTTTAAATTTCATGGATTATAAAAAACTTGATGAATATATGGGTATAAATTTTCATGAAGGGAATTCTCCTAAAATACATGGTCCTGTTTATGTAGCACATGATTTAAGACCTCAAAATAATAATCATTAATAAAAAGAAAAAACAGTTCAAATTAGTAAATAAATTGAACTGTTTTTTTTATATAAATACTTTTAAAATTTCAAAATAAAATATGAATCTATTTAAACAATTTTAGTTTATTAAATCTGTTCTCATCACCTTTAATTAGCCTTGAAATATTTGTTCTATGAGTAAAAACAATTAACAATGCTAAACCAATTAAAAAGAATACAATTGTACCATAACTAGGAATTTCAACTTTAAAGAAATTGTATCTAACAAACATTGTTGTTGGAAGAGTTAATGCGGCTATAATAGATCCAAGAGAAACATAACCAGATGCAAATACTATTAATAAAAAAATACCACCTGCAACTGCTAATTCTATTGGAGCAATAGATAATAACATTCCTACTGCAGTATTAATCCCTTTTCCACCTTTGAACCCGCCAAATATCGTCCAAACATGACCTATAACTGCACAACAACCAGCAATTGTTTTAACGATTGTTGAATCATCAAATGGAGTAGCATTATGAAAAGGTAAGTTACCGTTAAACATCCAAGTTGCAAATAAAACTGCTCCTGCACCTTTTAATATATCAAGTATCTGTACTGCTAATCCCGCCCTCCAACCAAAAGTTCTAAATGTATTAGTACTCCCCATATTACCACTCCCTTTTGTTCTAACATCTATTTTGTAAAAAGCCTTCCCTATCAAAACAGCCCATGGTATAGATCCAATTAAATATGAGACTAAAGAAATGAAAATAATTTGCATTTAAATTGTTGGTTTCTAAAGAAAGGTTAAGAAATTAAAAAAATAATAGATTAGTTATATTATTTTTTGCAAATTTAATTAATGAAATCTGAAATAAATTAAAAAATAATATTTATCTTAATGATATATTTGTTTTCAAGAACCTGAATATTACTTTTAATATTTTAAACCTAATACTTTTGCCATTGATTTGATTGAATCAATTTGCTCAGGTGTTAAATTTTTTGGCATTTGTATGTTTAATGTTATGAATAAATCACCAGTTGAACCATTATCGATTGAAAAACCCATTTTAGGAATTCTTAACTTTTTTCCATTATCAATTCCAGGTTGAATAGAAATGGTAACTTTCTTCCCTTGTGGAGTTCTTACACTTACTTTACTTCCAATAATTGCTTGAACAATATTTAGCTTTAAATCTACATAAGCGTTATATCCTTTTTGTTTAAAGAAAGGGTCTGAGGTTGGTTGAGGTTCGTCAGATTCAAGTGTATGTTGTTGAGCCGCCTGTTGTTGAGCAGTTTTTTCTTTTTTCCCTCCGAATAAATTTGAAATTACATCATCAAAAGAGAAATTTGATTCTGTCTTCTTTTTTGTAGAAGAACTTTTATCAAATCTTTCTTTTTGTGTTGCATTTCCATATCTACGCATAAATTCTTCGTAATCGATATTGAAATTCGAATTACCAGAATTGATATTGCTACTTCCTCTGTAACCCAATTTTCTCATAGAATCATATTGAGTTCGCTTCTTTTTATCACCAAGTATATCATATGCTTCACTTGCAGCTTTAAATTTTTCTTCAAACTCTTTATTACCAGGATTTAAATCAGGATGAAATTTTTTTGCAATCAATCTGTAATTTTTCTTTATCTCAGATTCAGTTGCAGTTTCAGGAACATCTAATATTTTATAGAAATCTTTTTCTTGCATAATAATTTATTGAATATAATTTACAATAAATGACGAAAAATACTGTTTGATTATGATAAACAAATTTAAAATAACTATTTAAATTTTATGAAAATTAAATTGAAACATATGAAATAAACTATTAAAAATATACAAACTGAATTCTCGATGAAATATGGTTAATTAAATTAAGTTGTTTTTCCATCATTTTGAATCTGCTTTAATAATTTCAAATCGTAAGCAATATCAATTATGTTTCTCAAACTTCCATGAGAAGTGAGGTAATACCTAGATTGAAACCCATCAATAACTTCGTCATTGTTGGTATTTGATAAAATATTTGCTATTAGATCAAGAATTTTCTCAGTTGTTAATGCGAATTCTTTTTCGAGTAATTTGTAACCTTCATATTCTTGTGATTCTTTTTTTAATGTATTATAAATTTTACAATAAGCACTACCTGTAAAAAGTAGATTATTAAAAACTTCAAATAAATTATTATGAGCTGAAACTTCCATTAAAATACCTAAATCATTTCTTTTCCGTAAGCCCATAGAAGAATTTTTTTCTAAAAAATCAAGAACATTTAACACATCTTCAGAAAATTCCATTAAAATAATGTTTTGAAAAAATTTTTAAAAAATAAAAATCTGTTTAGAATTTATACAAATTTAGTGAAAATTATTAATATTATATTTTACCTAGAATAATCATAGTATGCATATTTTTGACTATTCGATATTTCTAATATATAGATTTTTAATACTTAGAAATTTTAAATTATAATTTTAAAATTTAAATTTTTTGAAAAATTCAAATTTAATCTTCGCATGTGATATTGGGGGAACAACAATAAAATTTGGAATTGTTGATTTGAAAGATAATAAAATTCAATATAACTTTTCAATACCAACTCAATCTGAAATTAGCCCAATTATAGTTATAGAAAATATTATTAAGGGAATAGATAAGCTCACAAAAGTAAATCCTGAAATAAATTATATTGGTATTGGTGTTCCAGGAGTTATAAATGATAATAATGAGGTATGTTACCCACCAAATTTTAATGGATGGAACAAAGTACCACTATATGAGATTTTAAAAAAGAACATAGGAGAGAAGTTTGAAATTAGAATAGACAATGATGCAAAAACTGCAGCTCTTTCAGAATTTCTAAATTGTGGTAAAAATATTTCAGATATGATATTTATAACTTTAGGAACTGGAGTTGGTGGATGTATAATAAGTAAAGGGAAAATTTTTCGTGGTTTCAAAGGTGGAGCAGGTGAGATTGGTCATGTGAGTATAGATTACAAAGGATTATTATGTAAATGTGGATCAAGAGGATGTATTGAATCTTATTTGGGTCAAAAATTTATGTCAGATCAAGCAACTGATGAATTGAAGGATAATCCAGATTCTATTTTAGTTGACATGATTAAATTTAATAAAATGGAACCAAAATTAATTAACAAAGCAGCAGAACAAAATGATAAATTTGCTATAGAATTTTTGAGAAAAAGAGGAGCAATGCTTGGTTCGGTTATAGCCTCTGTAATGAATTTACTGGATATACATTTAACAATAATTGGAGGAGGGACTTCAGAATCTAATATTTTAATTTCAAGCACTAATGAAGAAATGAATTCTAGACTTTTAAAATCTATACAACCAACATCAGAGTTAAGATTAGCAAAATATCTTAAAGATTCAGGAGTTATTGGTGCTGCAAACCTTTTCAAAATCCTAAGTTAAAGTTATAAAAATTTAAATACATATATAATTAATCAACTTTAAAATAATAGAGTTAAAATGTTAATAATAAATCAAATCAAAAATAATTTGAAACCTGAAATCTTTATATCATTATTAAGTTTAGTTCTCATACTACCATCTTGCACCCCAGGAATTAAACACCCCAATATCCCCAAAATGCCCCCAAATATTTCTGATACTCTTTCAGAATATTTAATCGGTGATTATTCTTCAAAAGAACAATCAATTGCAGATTCTGATTATTTTGATATTAGACTTCATATAAAAAGAGTTTGGGAAGATAAGCCCGGTGGTCATTGGTTATATGTTGAACAAGCTGTAGCATCTGCTCAAGACAAACCATATCGTCAAAGGATTTATCATATATTCCCAAATTTCCCAAAATGTATAAGCGAAGTATATACTATAAAAGATGATAAAAAATTTATAGGATTATGGAAGAATAAAGATCTTGAAAAGGATTTAACTTTTGCAAGTCTCGATCGTAAAAATGGTTGCGAAGTTATTTTAGATTTTAAAAATGGTAGATTTATTGGAGGCACAAATGGGAATGAATGTAGTAGTGAACTTAAAGGAGCAAAGTATGCTAAATCTGAAGTTTCAATTGGTTTAGATGATATGATAACATGGGATAGAGGTTACAATTCAGCTGGAGAGCAAGTGTGGGGAGCAGTAAAGGGTGGATATATATTTATGAAAAATGAAAATCAGCAGAAGTAATTTTTTATTTAATGAGAACAATATTTTTAAATGCAACAGAGTCGTTTGAAGAATGTACGGATATTCTTCAAGCGGCTCAAATGTTAAGAAATGGTGATTTAGTGGCTTTCCCAACTGAGACAGTTTATGGGTTAGGCGCAGATGCGTTTAATGCAGAATCAATCGAGAAGATTTTTATTGCAAAGGGCAGACCTTCAGACAATCCATTAATTGTTCATGTTGCTTCATTTCAAGATATTGAATTAGTAGGAGAAATTAATTCCAGAGTATTAAAATTAGCTGAAAAATTCATGCCTGGTCCTTTAACAATTATAATTAACTCTAATGATAAAATCCCATTAATTGCAAGAGCAGGATTGCCAACAGTCGGGGTAAGAATCCCAAATCATAAAGTTGCATATGAGTTATTGAGAAATTCAGGTCCGTTAGTTGGTCCATCAGCAAATCTTTCCACAAAGCCATCACCAACAAATGCATCACATGTGTTAAATGATTTAAATGGTAGAATAAATGGAATACTCAATGGAGGAGAATGTTCTATGGGAATCGAATCTACAATAATAGATACAACAACAAAAGAACTAGTGTTGTTAAGACCAGGAATAATAAGTTTAGAAGAGATTGAAAGTACTTTACAGGAGAAAGTAGTTTTTTCAAATAATGGTGATAAATTTCCAAAAGCCCCAGGAATGAAGTACAAGCATTATTCACCTAAAACGAAGGTCTCATTAATTTTTGATGATGAAGAAATTCCTAAAGAAAAATTAAATCGAATTGTGATTACAACAGATAAACACAAACCCAAATTCCCAAATGAAACAATCTTTAATTTGTCTGAGTCTTCACTTTACAAATATTTAAGATTAGCAGACGATTTAAGAATGAATGAAGTAATAATCTACACCCAAAAAAATGAAATTACAATTGGGTTGTTAGATAGAATTTTAAAAGCAGGTGGAAGATATTCAAGAGAAAATTAATAACGGGATTATTTACTCATACTTGAAATAACATTTATTAGTTCTGATAAGTATGTAGTAATAAATTCAATTTTAGAATTGCAGTTTAGACTGTTATTATTGAAAGTTAGTTTAGGGTAAACTGTTATATTATCTGAAACAATTGCATTTATTTTACTTTTAATTTCATTTGAGTTATATACATTATTTTCAACGTATTTCCCTAATTGATTTAAAGATAAAAAGTAATCGTTATACATTACATTCATAAACAGTTTAAAAAAATCTCTCATCACTTTTGGTAAAGAAAAATTAAAAAGTGAATACCCTATACCATGCTCTAATACTGAATATGCTATATTAATACTCTTTTCATTATTCCAATGTAAGTAGCTTTTTAATGATTCAGATAAACTAGATTTAATATCCTCAGGATTAGAATTTTTAGTTATAGCAAAAGTATTAACAACATCATACATATCATTGCAAAATTGTTCTTTATTAAATTTCAACAATTTTTCTAATTCAATTTTTATAATAGAATTTTTTTCAATTAAAGGTGTATTTTCTTGTGTGTAATATAGATTTTGAATCTTTTGTAAATTCAACCAAGTACCACCTTGAGGAGAAATTAAATAATCTAGTCTATATACTAAACTCATCAACAACCAAGAAATTGCACCTGCATCTTTTTCAGAATCTAAACTATTAACTTGTGAAACAATAGTTTCAATTTGTTTAATAAAAAAATCATATTTCAATTCTTTGAGTTCAATAGGAAGTGGTTTTGTGTTCATATTGTCAATCATTTCCAAAGCAGAAAAATCATCACTGATAGAATCGTCATATTTATCAGAAGATAAAGCAAGTTCTCTTAATGCATAATACAACCTATTTGGGTGAGAATTATTCTCTTTAGAATCATATCTTAAAATGATAATATTATCTTCATTAAAGCCAAACTGTGAATAATCTAAAGCAAAATTTAATTCTAGTAATCTTCTCATAGCGGAAACACTAGGTTTTACAATTTTAGCAATTTTACATTCACATGAAATTCCTTTATCATTTACAACACATTTTATTAACTGTGTACCTTGATAAATTGTGAACTCAAGAACACCATCTTTTTCAATCCATCTAACGTTATCTTCTTTTGGATCTCGAATATATCCTAAAAATGAAATAACTGATTTTAAAAAATTTTTAGAATCATATTCTTGAACCGATGTGTTCCAGGCAGCGAGCTGTTCTGTAGTTTTAAATGAATCTGTATATCTTCCGAACATGATAATTATTAAATGCTGTAATTTGATATGAAAAATATAAAGCCAATTTTTATAAATGCAAAATTAATGTTTAGATATGATAACAAATGAATTAATAAATATTTATAAACTTTTTTCAACTTTTTTCAACTTTTTTATAATAAATTGAAATTAATATCTACTAATAAATTTGAAATAAATTGAAATAATAAATTTTTAAAATTTATTTATAAAAAAAATATTCGTTGTATTTTAATATCATTGAAGAATAAAATAATAAATATAACCTTAAATACATTACTTGCATTTATTGTATTTGCAGACATTAATAAAATTAATGCGCAAATGATTGCATCGAATTACAGAAGATATGAGGAAATAAAAACTCAAGCAGGAAAACCTTTTATTATTGAAAGGACTGATGGAATTAATTTACGATTTATTCCATTAGTTAACAAATTAGTTGCATTAGGATGGGATGAAAGCTGGGTTAGAGAGAAATTTGCAGATAACAGTACTGTGTTTATTCCAAAATTAGCCTTAACTTCATTTAATAAAAGTAAAGTGCTGAAAGAGAATAATTCTTACTCTTGGATGTATACTGAAGAAAGTGATTCAATTTGTAAAAATTTTATTGAAAAATACAGTAAAAGTCTTCTTAATGCTGAAAGAATCTATGGAGTAAATCCTGAAGTTATATCTGCTTTGTTGTGGTGTGAGACTAGGCATGGAAAGGTAACTGGAGATTATCCAATTTTAAGTTCTTTTGCTTCAATGGCAATGATGTCTCATCCAACTTGTTTGTTAAAAAGTATAAAAAATACAAATCAGTATTTAGATTCAATTGGAGTTGATTCTATTGAAAGACATGAAGTAATCAATAAAATTAGAGAAAGAAGTATCACAAAATCAAATTGGGCTTTTGAAGAAATTAAAGCATTATTAACTATTGAAAAAAATGGCTCTATTGATATTTTACAACTTAAAAGTTCATGGGCTGGAGCTTTTGGTTGGGCTCAATTTTTACCATCATCTTATTTGAAATTTTCTAGTGATGGAAATGGTGATAAAAAAGTAAATTTATTCAATCCATCAGATGCAATTTTTAGTGTAGCTAATTATTTAAACAGATCTGGTTATATAGAAGGGAATATGGTAGCCGTAAGGAGGGCATTAAGGAATTATAATCGTTCTTATGATTATTCAAATGCAATAGCCAATTTGGCAGAACGAATTTTACCAATAAAAGATGATAATTCTACTCCTGATTCAAGTTCACAAGTTATAAATAATCATCCAGCTGTTACTGGAAATAAAACTTCTCAACAACCTATTACAATTCCAGAATAATTTAAAGTTTTTATCTTATTTAATGTTTTATATTTTTTAAATTTTAATATGTTTAATTTTTTTTTGAAAATATATGTTATAGTTTTAATAACAACAATTTCTGTTTGTATTAATTCATGTCAAGATTCCCCACCATTAAATCCAGTTCCATTTACTTTTGAATTTAATACTTCTCAAATTAATTTTCCTGGATTATGGGCTGTTACAAATAAAACTATAAAAGGAAAAGATGGATACCCAGTCCTGATAATCTGTTTATCTAAAAATAATTTCGTTGTACTTTCAAAAAAATGTGGAGATCCTTGTGAAGCAATTGATCCAATAAATAACATTATTACATGCCCTTGTGATGGAACTCAATATAATTTAAATGGAACTGTAAAAAAAGGAAATGGAATATTTCCATTAAAATTATATAATAGTATTTATAATTCAGATTTGCAAAAATTAATAATAACATTGGATTAGTTAAAGGTGTGAATCAAATGATTTTTATAAAACTTTTTATAGTATCGTTATTAGTTTTTAATTTCTCATGTAAAAATGAGAATCCAAATTCTGAGTTTGTTGTTACTGTTAATAAATTAAATTATAAAAATGTTATTACTCATAATGAATTCAATGTACTAACTGATGTATCATCCAATTCAAATGGTTCAAGTCATTCTATTATCTTCAACTCAGAGCAAATCTCAAAGTCTTTAAAACAAAATCAAAACATCCTTTTTAATTCACCTATAATTGTATTTAAAGGTTTTTGTAAAAATAATCTTACAACTTCCCAGCTAATAATTACATCATTTGATTCTGATAAAATCAACTCACAAATATTTCCTGAAAAACCAATATTAAGATTATTAAATCAATTAGATAATTCTGAACCAAAAATATTGTTTGATAATAAAACAGCAAGTTATTTTAAAATTATTGAAGGAGAAAAAGTTAACATTACTTCTAGTTTTGGAATTTTAAAAGAGTTTAGGGTGATTGTTGATAAGCAATTTGTTAATGAACAAAATTCTGGAATAATTTTGATAAACTCGAAATTTGCTAGAGAGCTCTGTTTAATGAGCGATAATGTTTCAACTGGTATATTTATAAAAACAAAAGATTCTAATTTTGATGAAATAAGTAATCAAGTTATGAAATTAAATTTGAAAATTAATATTGCAAACTCTAAAGATTGTGATTTATATAATGATTTATCAAAAAGTGTTGCAACTTCAAATAAGTTTAATATTAGAAATAGTTCTGCTGAACTATTAGTATCAAATGACGATTTTATTAAATCAAATGATTTAATTATTGATGAAGAAGAATACGGACCAGTATCTTTATTTAAAAGAAGTAATTTTCAACACACTTCAATTATACGAAATGCACTTTCTAAAACTAGAATTATTGAAGTAAAATATTCTAATGATATAATTTATGCATTACCATATTTAAGCACTAATGCAATTGCTTCAATTGGATTTAATTCAAAATTTGTGAGGTTAAAAGGGGTAATACCTAAAAAGGAAATAGTAGTAGATAATTTATCAAATTATTTATCAAAAATATCAGTTAAAAAATTTGGATCTATTTCAAATGGAATATTATTTGGTAAAGATGTTGCATCAAGTTTGAATATTAAATTGGGTTCAAATGTTAAATTAATTTCAGTATCTGGTGAAATTTATCATTGTGTTGTATTGGGAATTATTGATTGGAAAGATTTTGATAAAAATAACGAGTTAATATGCTCAATGACATTAGCACAAAAAATTGATTCAGTTGCACCAGATGAAGCAACAGGAATTGAAATCAAATTGAAAGATGTAACTTCAAAAAATGATATTGCAAGTAAACTTCAAAAAATGACATTAAAGAAAGTTATAATATTTAACTAATATCTTAATATTATATATTAAATAATGAAAAAAAATATCATAAAATTTGAATTATTTTTTTTCGGCTAACCAAGTTGTGAATTCTGAATTTACTGATTGCCTGAAAGCCCTATTCATTGCACTTTGAAGTCTGATAGGATTTAATTTAGATTGTAATAAATTGTTAACTAAAACATCTCTTGAGTAAAGCTTAACAATTTCAGGTTCTTCCGAAATGTAAGTTTCACCAGTTTCAGAAACCCACTTAATAGAACTTCTCATTAATTTTAAAACTTTGTCATAACCATTATATACTGTTAGTTTTCCTTTAGCAACATTATCTGTCCATCTGCCAAATGCCTTTGCATTATCAGATGTTATAGTATCAAAGAAAAATTTTCCACCCACTGGTAACCAACTCCCAATACTTTTTATTAATCCAAAATTTTCTTCATCAGAACCATATCCAAAGCTAGTATTAACAGAAAGAATTAAATCGTACTTTTCTTTTGGAATAAATTTAAACATATTTTCATGAATTATATTCAAATTACAACCTCGTTCTAAAGCAGAATTATTAGAGTGATCAACTAAGTAAGGTGAAAGTTCAACACCTGTGGAAATCATTCCAAGTTGTGACATATTTATTAATAGTTCACCTGACCCAGAACCAAGTTCAAGAACTTTTGAACCTTTTGGAATACCTGTTCTTTTAATAATAGATTTTGCAACATATCGCCAATGTTCTCTTTCATATACAGCCCCATAATAGTTTGCATGTAGGAAACCCTGCCACCAACTTAGATCTTTTTTTATAGGTACAATTATATTATTTGATAGCATTTTATTAGTGAGATGGTTATGAATTTTTTAGAATAATTTCTATAATAATTACTTTTTAAAATAAGTATAAATATTAGAAATTTTATATTGTTTAATAACTTTAATTGATTGATTGATTGATTAATTAATCAATCATTAAACAAAAAAATCATTCTACTTTTAATTAAAATAATTTGAAATGCTTGTATAGATTCAGCAATAATTAGATTTGTAAATATTAATTTTTAAGATTTTATATCTATTTTTGTAATAAAAATATTTAATTCAATTTACGTAATGGAAATTCAAACAGAACTTATTAAAGAACAAGAGTTAGATTTTTTACCATTAAAAGGGACTGATTACATTGAAATGTTTGTTGGAAATGCTAAACAATCCGCTCACTTTTATAAAACAGCTTTTGGATTTCAGACATTAGCGTATTCAGGACCTGAAACTGGAGTGAAAAATAAAGCTAGTTATGTTCTCCAACAAGGTAAAATAAGAATAGTTCTAACAACTCCATTAGAAATTGATAATCCTATTGCAGATCATTTGTATAAACATGGTGATGGTGTTAGAGTACTAGCTTTATGGGTAGATGATGCAAAATGTGCATGGGAAGAGACAACGAAAAGAGGTGCAAAATCATACTTAGAACCAATTGAAGAAAGAGATAACAATGGGGTTGTAATTCGATCTGGAATACATACTTACGGTGATACAATTCATATTTTTGTTGAGAGAAAAAATTATAATGGAGTTTTTCTCCCTGGATTTGTAAAATGGGAAAGTAAATACAATCCAAAAGAGACTGGATTGTTGTATGTTGACCATTGTGTTGGAAATGTTGGATGGGGTGAAATGAATACTTGGGTAAATTTTTACGAAGAAGTAATGGGTTTTAAACAAATAATTTCTTTTGATGATAAAGATATTTCAACAGAATATTCTGCATTAATGAGTAAGGTTATGAGTAACGGTAATGGGTTTATAAAGTTTCCAATTAATGAACCTGCAGAAGGAAAGAAAAAATCACAAATTGAAGAGTATTTAGATTTTTATAAAGGACCAGGAGTTCAACATATAGCTGTTTCTACTAATGATATTATTAGTACAGTTACAGAGCTTCAGAATAGGGGTGTTGAATTTTTAAGAGTACCAGAAACTTATTATGATACGGTACTAAATAGAGTTGGGGAAATTGATGAAGATATAGCTCCATTAAGAGACCTAGGTATATTAATTGATAGGGACGATGAGGGATATTTACTACAGATATTTACAAAACCAGTTGAAGATCGACCAACAGTATTTTTTGAAATTATACAAAGAAAAGGGGCAACATCATTTGGCAAAGGAAATTTTAAAGCACTTTTTGAAGCTATTGAAAGGGAGCAAGATTTGAGAGGTAACCTTTAAAAATAAAATATGTATTTATTCTTTGACACTGAAACAACTGGTTTGCCAAAAAACTGGAAAGCACCAATAACTGATTTGGAAAATTGGCCAAGATTAGTTCAGTTGGCTTGGTTAGTATATGATAATATTGGAAATAAAATTTCTACTAAGAATTTCATTGTAAAACCATCTGGTTTTATTATCTCTGAAGAATCAACAAAGATACATGGGATTACGCATGAACTAGCTTTAAAATCTGGTTTTGAGATAACTGAAGTTTTAAATGAGTTCATTCAAGATGTTAATGTTGCAAACTGCTTAGTGGCTCATAATATGAGTTTTGATGAGAAAATTATTGGAGCTGAGTTTTTGAGATTTAAAATGGATAACAATATTGCATCAAAGAAAAAATTATGTACAATGATGAATTCTACAAATTTTTGTAAAATCTCAGGACCTTATGGAAATAAATGGCCAAAATTATCGGAATTGCATTTTAAACTTTTTAAAACTGATTTTTCAGAAGCTCATAATGCATTAGTAGATATTGAGATAACAGCAAAGTGCTTTTGGGAATTAAAGTCTTTAGGTATACTTTAAAGAACAAATATTATTTACATAATGAATACCCGAGAAATTGGTTTGATTCAAGAAGAAATTGCCTTAAACTTTCTTTTGAATAAAGGTTATACCCTAGTAAAAAAAAATTTCAGATTAGGTAGAATTGGAGAAATTGATATCGTAATGAAAGACAAACATATATTTGTTTTTATTGAAGTTAAATCACGTTTCAATAATAAATACGGTGGATCTGAGTTAGCAGTTTCTATTGGAAAGCGTAAACAAGTTAGAAAAGTTGCAGAAGGATTTGTTCAAATTATGAACTTGGAAAACTTTGAAGGGAGGTTTGATATTGTAGCAATAGATTATCTAGATAATATATCTAGTAAACCAAGTATCAACCATATTGTCAATGCTTTCTAAACTAAGTTAAAACTAATTGTATCATATAAATTCAGATTTAATATCTAAAAGCTAAAATCTCAAATTTATTTAATTAATAAGTATACTGAATTAAAAACATAAAAAAGAATTGAAAAATCAACTATATATTTTATTCATAATTATTTTTGTATATGATAATTTGTTAGCAAGAAAGAAGCCTCAAATTTCAATAACTAAACCACAAGTTTTTAATACAGATAAATCAAAAAACCAAAATTCTGATTTTGGAATTATCAAGGGGACAGTCTATTACCCAGATACATTGAATCCAAAAGATTTTAGAGTAATAGCTGAAAATGTTGAAACAAAAGATACAGTTTCATCCACCCAAATTGAATCAAGAAAAAAGAATACTTACTCATTAAAATTAAAAATTGGAAAGTATTACATTTATGCATTCACAAATCTAATGCCTAATACAAGAGCATATTTCACTGAGTGGGTTGTTTGCAAACAAGAACCTTGGTGTCATTCTCATGAAAAAGTAATTGTAAATGTAAACGCTGGAAAAACAATTGATAAAGTAAATCCTGTTGATTGGATTAATTTATTAATTGATTAAAAGAAATATTGAATAATTAAAATTAGGTGCAACGAATTTGATAAAATATGCTACGTTTGATTGTTATATTTATAAATAATTTAAAAAATAATTATCAAAATATGAAAATACAATTTTTGTTATTAACAATTATCTCAATACTTTTTATTTCTTGTGGAAACTTAGGCAACATCTTAGTTAGACAGGCTGGACAAATACTAGTGGATGAAATTTCAAAGGAGATTGTTGATATTATAGTCAAAGATGGAACTACAAAACAAGATATTCCAAGTTTAGAGGAATATGTAAATAAAAACGCTCCAAGCGAAGATGCATTTGTAGCTGTTCAAAAAATTGCTGGATTAAATGTGAACGCCAGAGAATGGGATAAATCTATGGAAGTTTATAAAAAGTATAAACCTAAGTTCCCAGGTATGGAAAGTAGATTTGATAAAATAATTTCCAACCTTAACGCTAAGGAAGAAGGAATTAAACCAAACAAGTTACCAGATGAAGTAAACAAGCCAAACACTCAAAGTTATATTCCACAACCTACAGCAGACAATAAAGGGCTTTACTTTTGTTCAAACAATAGACCTGAAGGGGAAGGTGGTGAAGATGTATATTATTCTGAATTTTCAAATGGTAAATGGCAAAATGCTAAAAATATTTCTGATGTTAATAGTAAAGGAAACGATGCTCCAAATAGTATTTCTGTTGATGGAAACGAATTGTATGTTTTTAGAAATGGGAAGAATTTCGTTAGTGCAAAACAACGGAATGGATCATGGTCTGATTTAAACAGTATCAATGAGATAAATTCTTCAAGCTGGCAAGGGGATGCAATATTATCACCAGATGGAAATGCAATTTTCTTCTCAAGTGATAGAAGTGGTGGGGTTGGTGATTATCATGCTAAAGATAAAGAATACTTTCATGGAGGCCGTTGGGGAAATACTGATATTTATGTAAGCGAAAAACAACCAGATGGGAAATGGGGATCTCCTGTGAATATTGGTAGTGTAATTAACACTCCTTATACTGAAAGAACACCTTTTATACATCCTGATGGTAAAACACTGTATTTCAGTTCAGATGGCCATGCTGGTCTTGGGAAAATGGATGTTTTTAAATCTACTAGATTGAACAATGATTCTTGGACTAAGTGGAGTGAACCTGTAAATCTAGGGAAAGAAATAAACAACGCATCTGATGATTGGGGTTATAAAATAACTACTGATGGAGAGAAAGCATATTTCGCAAAATTTGATGCTGATAAAAAAGAGTCCGATATTTACTCAATAGGTCTGCCAAAAACTGCTAAGCCAGATCCTGTTGCAACTATTCATGGAAAAGTTACTGATCAGGATGGAAACAAATTATATGATGCATCAATTCGATGGGAGAATTTAATTACAAGTAAAATTGTTGGTGAACTTAAGAGCAATCCTCAAGATGCAACATATTTTGCAGTTCTACCATTAGGAAACAACTATGGATTTTATGCAAATAAGGAAGGATATTACCCTGTTACAGTAAATATAGATTTATTAAAACAGAAAAATAGTATAGATATTAATCAAGACTTTAAGTTAGTTAAAATTACTACAAATGTACCAATAAGAATTAATAATGTATTTTTTGATTTTGATAAATATGACTTAAAATCAGAATCAAATGCAGAGTTAAACCGTTTGGCTACAACTTTAAATACTGATTATAAAAATAATAATATCGAGATTTTAGGACATACAGATAATCAAGGTGCAGATGCTTATAACCTTACTTTATCTCATAAAAGAGCTGAATCCGTAATGAAATATCTTGTTTCTAAAGGATGTAATTCAAGTTTATTAAGTGCTAAGGGTTTTGGTAAAACTAAGCCTATTGCAAGTAATGATAAAGAAGCAGGAAGATCTTTAAATAGAAGAGTAGAATTTATGATAAAGTAATATTGGAATCATTTTTCAAATGATAATTATTAAAAAAAAGATCAGCTCTATTAAGAACTGATCTTTTTTTAATATACATATATCTAGAATATCAACTTTTTTTCTTACGAGTATTCTTAACTGGTGAATTTTCTATTGGGTCATTTTCATCAACAGCTGGAAGTAATGTTGGCTCTTCTATAGATTTAGTAATTTCAATATTTAATTCATCATTTACAATTGATACAGGTGTAATTTTACCATCAACTCTATAGCTCAAAATTTTACTACCACTTTCTAATTCTATATTTAAAACCGAACCAACTGGTAATTCACCAAGAAGAATAAGTTCACTAACTTCATCTTCAATATACTTTTGAATTGCTCTTCTTAATGGTCTTGCACCAAATTTATCATCATAACCTTTTTCTGCTAAATAGTGTTTTGCATCTTCAGTCACATTTATTGTAATGTTCATAGAAATAATTCTCTTGAATAACTTATTTAACTGAATATCAATAATTCTAAAGATATCATCTCTTGTTAATTGACGAAATACAATAGTATCATCTAATCTATTTAGAAATTCTGGATTGAAAACTCTTTTCATTGCAGTTTCTAAAGTAGCCTTCATTTCATCATATTTATCTGCTTCCTTAGAATCTGTAAATCCCATAATTCCTCCTGCCTTAATATCTCTAACACCAAGATTAGAAGTCATTATAATGATAGTATTCTTAAAATCAACTTTTCTACCTAAGCTATCAGTTAGTACACCATCATCCAAAACTTGAAGTAAGATGTTGAACACATCAGGATGAGCTTTTTCAATTTCATCTAGAAGAATAACAGAATATGGTTTTCTTCTAACTTTCTCAGTTAACTGTCCACCTTCTTCATAACCTACATATCCAGGAGGAGCACCTACTAATCTAGAAACTGAGAATTTCTCCATATATTCACTCATATCAATTCTGATTAAAGAGTCTTCAGAGCTAAATAAATACCTAGCTAAAGATTTAACTAATTCAGTTTTTCCAACACCAGTAGGACCAAGAAAAACAAATGAACCTATAGGTCGATTTGGATCTTTTAAACCTGCTCTTGAACGACGGATAGCTTTAGTTAAATGCAATATTGCTTCTTCTTGACCAATTACTTCTTCTTTTAACTTATCAGCCATTTTCATAAGCTTCAAAGATTCTTCTTCAGCAATTTTTTTAACTGGTATTCCAGTCATCATTCCAACAACTTCAGCAACATTATCTTCAACTACATCAACTATATTTTGTTCACTTGAATTTTCCCATTCTTCTTTTGCAAATTCTAATTCATTTTGTAATCTTTTTTCCATATCTCGAAGTCTTGCAGCTTCCTCGAAGTTCTGACTTCTTACAACTTGATTTTTTTCTAGTTTAACTTCATCAATTCTTTTTTCGAGATCCATTATATTTTGTGGAACAACAATACTACTTAGTCTAACTCTCGAGCCTACTTCATCTAACACATCCAAGGCTTTATCAGGTAAAAATCTATCAGTTATATATCTATCAGATAAAAACACACAGGCTTTAACAGCTTCTTCAGTATATCTTACATTATGGTGTTCTTCATATTTATTCTTTACATTCATCAAAATCTGTAAGGTTTCTTCAATAGATGGAGGCTCAACCATAACTTTTTGGAATCTTCTATCTAAAGCGCCATCTTTCTCAATAAATTGTCTGTACTCATCTAAAGTTGTAGCTCCAATACATTGTATATCACCTCTGGATAAAGCTGGTTTGAACATATTAGAAGCATCTAATGAACCAGAAGCTCCACCAGCACCAACTATTGTATGTAACTCATCAATAAAAAGAATTACATCTTTAGCTTTTTCCAACTCAGTCATCACTGCCTTCATTCTTTCCTCAAATTGACCACGATATTTAGTACCTGCAACTAATGCAGCTAAATCAAGGGTAACAATTCTTTTATCATGTAATACTCTTGATACTTTCTTTTGGACAATTCTTAAAGCCAAACCTTCAGCAATTGCAGTTTTACCAACTCCTGGTTCTCCTATAAGTACTGGATTGTTTTTCTTTCTTCTAGATAAAATTTGAGCTACTCTTTCAATCTCCTTTTCACGACCAATTACGGGGTCTAGTTTATCATCATTAGCAAGTTTTGTTAAATCTCTACCAAAATTATCTAACACAGGAGTTTTCACTCTTTCATGACGTTCACGAGATGATTTTGGCTGACCAGTTGATGTACTTGTTGATTGAGAAGTTGATTTTCCAGAATGAATCTGTGATAATTCTTGTTTTACAGAATCATAAGTAATAGTGAATTGGGCTAAAATCTGAGAAGCAATATTATCATCGTCCCTTAGAAGTGCAAGTAGCAAGTGTTCAGTTCCAATTATATCGCTTTTGTACATTGTTGCCTCTAATCCTGTAATCTTAAGTACTCTTTCAGCTTGTTTAGTTAATGGAATATTACCAATCGTTGGAGTTCCGCCTGTAGAACGGACTGTCTCTTCAATAGCTTTTTTAATTCTAAATAAATCTCCACCGAGGTTGCGAAGTATTTTTACTGCAATTCCTTCACCTTCTCTTATAATTCCTAAAAGAAGATGTTCTGTTCCAATGTAATCATGACCTAATCTTAAAGCTTCCTCGCGACTTAGCCTTATTACATCGTTTACTCTGTTTGAAAAATTGTTTGCCATTCTATTTTTTTTCTAATGAATTTTAAGATGATTTCATCAAAATATTGTTGCTATTTAAATTTGCTTTATCAATAAATACTTTGTTAATTAAAAAAAATAATACTTCAAATTAATTATAAATGTGACACATTATCTAAAACACCGCAACAAAATATTTGTTCTAATTTTAAAATATTATAATTAAATATAACTTTATATTTCTTGACGTATTAACACTAAATAGTATTTGATAGTTACATTTTATTAAAATATGATTATGAATTATTTCTTGTATTTTTTAAATTCAAAATAATAATAATTTATTGAAAGTATTTCTAATTGGTATAATATATACCAAATGTTACTTTGATTCATTTAGAACTTTATATATTAAAATATAAATTAAAGCTAATTTTGCAAACTATAAAAAATAATATGTCAGAAATTAAATGTATATATGATCCACTAATGGAGCTAATGGCTCATTATGCTGGAAAAAAAGCAACGAAAGAAAAAGTTGACGTTGCTAACATCACTATTGAAGAACGTCTTAAGTTAAGAATAATTGATGGAGATCAAATTGGTATAAGCGATGATCTATTAGAGGGCATGAAAAATCATACACCATTAATTATTATCAATGATATTTTATTGGATGGTATGAAAGTGGTTGGTGAACTTTTTGGTTCTGGTCAAATGCAATTACCATTTGTTTTGCAATCAGCTGAAACAATGAAAACTGCTGTTGCCTTTCTAGAAAAATATATGGAAAAAGAAGATACTACTACAAAAGGAACAATTGTTTTAGCAACTGTTAAAGGAGATGTACATGATATTGGAAAAAATTTAGTTGATATTATACTTACTAACAATGGTTACACAGTTATAAATCTTGGAATAAAAGTAGCTGTTGATTTAATGCTCGATTCTGCTGAAAAAAATAAAGCTCAAGCAATTGGCATGAGTGGTCTTTTAGTTAAAAGCACATTAATTATGAAAGAAAATCTTGAACTTATGAAAGGGCGTGGAATTACCATTCCTGTAATTTTGGGTGGTGCTGCTTTAACTAGAAGATATGTTGAGAGTGACTTGAGAAGTATTTATGGTGAAAATGTTGGTTATGCTGCTGATGCTTTTGATGGACTTCATTTTATGGAAAATATTTCTGCTGGGAAAAGTATATTAAACATTGGTTCTAATAATATTGAGAATGAAGTATCAGTTAAGAGAAAATTAATAGATCGAGAGACTCTATTTATAGATATTGCTGATGAAATAGATACAATTGATATAAAATCAATATTTGACTTTACATTTAATGATGATATTCTTTTTGTTGTAAAATTAAATGAAGGAATAGTTGGATTTGTATCATTAAAATATATAGAAAATGATATTAAAGAGATAACAAATATCAAGCTGTATGATGAACAAAAGAATTCCTTAATTGATGTTATAAATGCCTTAAAATTAACTTTAAACAATGATGAGAGTTTGCTTATTAATATTCCACTAGATGATAAATTATATCATAGAGTTTATAAAGCATTTGGTTTTACAAATGTTGAAAATCTAACCGATAATGGAAATATAACAAGTTTAATCTATAAAAAAAATAACACTAATAAATTACTAGAGAATAAAATTGTTTTAAAAGTTATTCCAGATTATCAAAATATAAATCCACCTTTTTTAGGAGTAAATATTATTGAAGATATTAGAATTGAGAAAGTTTTTGAATATATAAATGAAGTTGCTTTGATACGTGGGCAATGGCTATTTAAAAAAGGATCTAAAACAAATGAAGATTATAAAAATGAGTTAGATAAAATAGTTTACCCTAAACTTGATGAATTAAAATTGCTTGCAAAAAGAGAAAAACTTATTGAGCCAAAATGCGTGTATGGATATTTTCCTTGTAACTCTGATGGTAATTCTCTTATTATTTATAAACCAAAAAATATATCAACAAATCAACTTCATTCAAAATGGGATTTAAACTTAAATTCTGGAATAGAAAATTTTGAAGAATATTGTAAGTTTGATTTTCCAAGACAAAACGGAGAAAGGGAATTATGTATATCAGATTATTTTAAACCAAAATCTCTAAATGAGTTTGATGTAGTATCTTTTCAGATTGTTACAGTTGGTCAAAAAGCAAGTGAATATACAGCCAAATTATTTCAAGATGGTAATTTTTCAAATTATTTATATTTTCATGGTTTGTCTGTGGAATGTGCTGAAGCATTAGCTGAGTATATGCACAGAACAACAAGAATAGAACTTGGAATTAATCATAATGATGCAACAGATGTTAGAAAGCTTTTTGCTCAAGGATACCAAGGAAGTAGATATTCTTTCGGTTACCCTGCTTGCCCAAATCTTGAAGATCAATCAAAAATATTTGATTTGTTAAAACCAGAAAGAATAGGAGTATCGCTATCTGAAGAATTTATGCTTGAACCTGAACAATCAACAAGTGCTATTATAGTTCATAATTCTTTGGCGAAATATTTTAATGTTTAAAACATCTACATTGTTAATTCAACAATAAATATTTTTTTAAAATAGATTTTTTTTTGTTTCATTTCCTAACTTCAAAATATGAATTACAATGAAGTTAAAATAATGGGAATCCTAAATTGTACTCCTGATTCTTTTTATGATGGGGGTGAATATTTCTCTGTTGATAAAGCAGTTACTCAGGCTGTTAAGTTAATCAATGAAGGAGCTCATATCATCGATATTGGAGGAGAATCAACCCGTCCTCCAGGAAATGATTATGGTACTGGATCTGAATTTGTTCCCATTGAAGTTGAGTTATCAAGAGTATTACCAGTAATTGAAAAAATTTTAAGTATTAAAAGAAATGCTATTATTTCTATTGATACATTCAAACCTGAAGTTGCTGAAAAAGCTATCTTAGTTGGTGCTTGCATTATTAATGATGTAAGTGCTGGAACTTACAATGAAACAATTTGGAAAGTTGCATCAAAATTTCAAGTCCCCTATATTCTAATGCATGGATTCAATCCATCAAATAGAAAATCAAATCAAGAGTATTTTTATTCTAATATTGTAAATGAAGTTTTTGAATTCCTTCTTGAAAGAATTAATAGTGCAAGGAGTGCTGGTGTAAAGGAGATAATAGCTGACGTGGGATTTGGTTTTTCAAAAGGATTTAATGACAATTTAACTCTCCTTAAAAATTACAAGATATTCTCAAATTTGGGAGTGGCAACTCTTGTTGGATTATCTAGGAAATCACTAATTGGAAAAATGTTAAATGACTCAAAAAGTGATAGGTTGTATGGGTCAATAGCAGCTAATTATTTTGCTTTAAAATTGGGTGCGAAAATTATTAGAGTACATGATGTTAAAGCAACTAAAGATTTTTTAGAAGTTTCTCGAATTCTCGATAACTAAAATTTAAGAAGTTTAATATTTTGAATTTAATGTAGTTAAAATTCATTTCTAATAATTCTCATTCTTAGTTCTAATACAATTAGATGAATTTTGTTACAACATGATTTGTCAATTTTAAATTACCAATGAAATTAAATTGTTAGTTTTAAATAAAGTATTGTATAAATTTAATTCCACTATACTCATGAAAAAACTATTTTTAATATTAATTCTTTTTATCACATTTGTAGCTTCGAGTTATGCTCAAGGTAGTGCTAAAATACAATTAATCCATAATTGTCCAGATCTAACTGTTGCAAAAGTTGATGTATGGATAAATGGTGATAAAATTGACGATTTACCTTTTAGAACTGCTACTAATTTTATTGAAGTACCTGCTGGACCTTTGAAAATTTCTATTGGTCTTTACACAAGTAATAAAGAATCTGAGGCGTTAGTAAGTTATTCTCCAATTGTTGTTGCAGGTAAAAAATATATTATTGCTGCTCAAGGTATTGTAAACTTGACTGGTTATAATCCATTCAAACCAATTAATATATCAATTTTCGAATTAGCACAAGAAAGAGCAATGAGCTCTGAAAACACTGATATTCTTGTATTGCATGGTTCAACGGATGCACCAGAGTTGGATGTTTGGGCACCTGGAAGTGTAAAAGCAATTGGTGATAATTTAAATTTTGGAGATTACTCTAAATCGTACTTTCAGTATCCCACAAATGATGTTTATGTTGGATTAAGAGAACCAAGTGGTGATCCTTTAAAAACAACTGCAACTTTTAGTTTACCAATGCAAACTATGGGGCTTGGTGGTAAAAGTATTGTTATCATTTTATCAGGATTTATGAAACCTGAAAATAATAGTAATGGATCTAGTTTTGGATTATATGTTGTAACAAATACTGGTGGAAATTTTATTCAATTAAGGCAATCTATAGGCGGAGTAGATAATAAATTCAATGAAAGTAAAATTAGTGTTATCCCAAATCCAGTTATGAGTAATACTTTGATTAAACTCAATCAATTTGGAATATATAAAAAGTACAATATTGTAAATTTGATGGGTGAAATACAGTTTAGTGAAATAATATCAAATAATCAAAAAGAGATTAATTTAGATATGACTAATATTATAAGCGGTATTTACTTTTTACAATTGTTTTCTAATGATAATATTATTCAGAAAAAAATAGTTAAAATTAAATAGTATAAAAATATTTTTATGTTAGAACTTTGTGTGATTAATCAAAGTTACCGAAAAGTAAATTACTGTTTTTGTTTGTTATTTGGATTATTGGTTAAAAAAATTTGGTTACACATTCAAATTTATTTTGTCGAACTTAAAATATGAATTTTGCAATCGAGTTTTAATTCTATGGCAGTTAAATTCAAACCTGAATTTAAATATTAATTGGGTAACGTATTCGTTATCAGAGAGTTAAAAATAAGAACAGAATTTTTTTTATGAAGTTAAATCAAGTGTAACTTCAAAGAATGTGAACCAATAATCACATTCAACACATCAAAGAGGGTTGAATAAATTGAAAGTAGAAGTTCAACCTGAATTTTTATGTCGGGCTCATTATATAAGAGCTCTTAAAATATATCAAAAGCAAATCATTTTATATGGTTTGCTTTTTTTATTTTCACAATAATAATAATATCATAAAAAATATAAAAGGAATTAAAGCGTAATCTAAAATTATTATGATAAAAAATACAAATGTAATTAGTGCGTATTCTATTTGCCGTAAAATAACTTTAGAAAATTCTAAAACATTTTTCTTTGCATCTATATTTTTGGATAAAGCTAAAAGGAACTCATGTTATGCAGTATATGCATTTTGTAGGTACATTGATGATTTGATAGATAAAGCAGTAGGTGATTCAAATGGTGAAATTAATAATGAGCTAGTTATTAAAACTGTGAAGAGGTGGCAATCTAATCTTGATTCAGTTTATGCAGGAGATTCTTTATCAGATCCAATAATGGTAGCTTGGGCAGACACTTTAAAAAAGTATAAAATAGATAGAACACTACCCGATTATTTGATTGAAGGTGTAATGAGTGATTTAAAGAAATCGGTCAGATACAAAACATTTGAAGAGCTTTATGATTATTGTTTTAAGGTAGCCTCAGTAGTTGGACTTATGGTAACGCCTATATTTGGTTATGCTAAACCTGAAACTCTAGATTATGCTGTTGATTTAGGAGTTGCTATGCAATTAACTAATATACTTCGTGATATTGGGGAAGATCTTAACAATAACAGAATATATTTACCAGAAGATGAATTAAATAAATTTGAATTAAGTGGAGATGATTTGTTTAAAAAAGAAATCAATATTAATTTTATTAAATTAATGAAGAATCAAATTAATAGGGCTGATTATTACTATGATAAAGCAGAAAATGGTATTAAAATGTTGAGCAAAGAAAGCCAAATAACTGTAAAAATTATGAGTATAAATTATAGAAAAATTTTGCGTAGAATTGAAAAAAACAATTATGATGTTTTTCATTTAAGAGCTTCAACTTCATTGTTAAATAAAATAGGTTCAATCCCTAATATTTATTTTAAAACATATTTTAAGAATAATTAATCTAATGAATAAAAAAATACTTTCTTACATTTTAATTGGATTATTTTCAGTTTTTATTTTTAGTTGTAGTGAAACAAATCCTACAAGTAACGAAACATCATTAAATAAAGAACCAACTTCAGGAAGAGGTGCTATAGTATCTAAACAATTAATTAAAAGTTCAACCATATCTGAGATTGATTCTTTTTTGAGGAGTCAGAACTTGACTGTAAAAATTAAAAACGGAGTGGATGAATATAAAATTGTCTATGAAACAATAGATCCAAAGGGAAATAAAATAAATGCTTCAGGTTTTTTAGCTATACCTAATAGTGGGAATGGATCTTACCCAATAGCAAGCTACCAACATGGTACAGTATTTGAAAGAAACAATGTTCCATCTGCTAGAAATTACGAATCTACAATTCCTATTTTATATTGCGCAAGTGGTGGATATGTTTCTCCTGCAACAGATTATTTAGGATTAGGAGATTCCCCTGGTTTTCACCCTTATGTAGTTGCTAAGCCAACTGCTACTTCAGTTATTGATATGATACGAGCTTCTAAATGGATGTGTAAAAGATTAGGAGTGAAATTAAATAGTCAACTTTTTCTATATGGGTATTCAGAGGGTGGTTATGCTACAATGGCAACTCATAAAGAAATAGAACAAAATTATTCTACTGAATTTAATCTTGTTGCATCAAGCCCAATGGCAGGACCTTATGATTTATCTAATGTTATGTCAAATTTATTAATCACAAATAAACAATATCGGTCACCTGGTTTTTTACCATATACAGTTCTTAGTTATCAGTCTGTTTATAATATGTATTCAAGCTTTTCAGAAGTGTTTAAAGATCAATATCTTACTCCAATTGAGAACTGGTATACTAATGTTACTCAAGCTATTAATTATCAATTACCTAGTGTTCCAAGAGATATGTTAACAAATGATTTTATCTCAAAATTTCAAAATGATCCTAATTTTATTATTAATAGAAGATTGTATGAGAATGATTTAACAAGATGGTCTCCAGTTGCTCCAATGAAATTATCTCATTCTACTGAAGACGATTTGGTTCCTTACCAAAATACAATTAATGCATACAACAGTTTCAAAACTTTAGGATCTAAAAATGTTGTATTAGATACAAATAAACTTGGTGTTCACGAAACTGCAGCTGGTCCATTGTTAACATTAAATATGTTTTGGTTCGATACATTTAAAAAATAATTTAAGATATATTTTACTAAAAAATAAATTGATAATAATAATACAAGATTGATTGGTTGTAATTAAACTTAAAAAAATGATAAAAAAGACAAAAGAAAAAGATCCTTTGTTTGAGATTTTAATTAAAGAATTTACATTAGATGAAATAAAAGAAGTAGAAAAATATCTTAATAATGATATTGATAACTATGACATAGGATTTGGAGATGTGTTAATTGAACCATTTGACGAGGGAAAAAAACTTTTAAGTGTTAAACATAATTCTATTTCGGATATCGTTATTTCTAATACTATTTTAAAAAATATAATGTATGATTTAAAACAAGAGTTAATTAAAAAGAAAAATTAAATCCAAAATATTAAATAACTTCTATTATATAAAATTGTTTAAGAATATTATTTTATTAAAATATCCAATTTTCTTAAGAGTATAAATTGTAATTATGATCAAAACTTATATTAGAATAATCTTTCTCATTATTTTTTTTTGTATGATGTTAGTACCATCATTATTGGTAGCTCAAGATGAAGAAGATCCAATTTTATTTCAAGAAGCAACATTAAGAACTAAAAAAGAATATGATGCTTATATAGTAAAAAATGCTCCATCTGAAAACTCATTTGTAGCTGTTGGTTTAATAGCCGGCATTTATATAAAACAAAAAAAATGGCAATCTGCTGTAGATATTTATCTAAAATACAAACCCTTATTTCCTAATATATCAGATAAATTTGATGATGTGATTAGTATTCTTTATGCTAAAGATGAAGTAATTAACATTGAAAGATTACCAGACGAAATAAACATTCCAGGATTTAGAACGTATGGTCCTGTACCTTCGGCAGATAATAAAGGATTGTATTTTTGCTCACTAAACAGACCAGATGGGTTTGGTTATGAAGATATTTATTATTCACAATTTGCAAATAATAAGTGGCAAGAAAGTAAAAATTTAGGTGGGATAATTAATGATGATGGCTTTAATTATCCGAGTGGTATTTCTTCTGATGGAAATACTTTATACATGTTAAACTCTGGCAGAAACGCTGTCCTCAATATGGAAACTCACAAACAGCGAACAGTAAGTTGGAGCAATCCAAATGAAATTAAAGAAGTCTATTCTGATTATTGGCAATGTGATTTGATAGTTTCTTCTGACGGGAAAACACTTTTTTTTGCTAGTGATAGATTAGGAAATATTGGAGATTTACATAGAAAAGATACTCCTTATCACGGTCATATATGGGGTAATATAGATATTTATGTATGCACTAAAAAACCTGATGGAACATGGAGCGAACCAATAAATTTAGGTAAGAACATTAATACACATTTTGCAGAACGTTCACCTTTTCTTCATCCAGATGGGAAAACATTTTATTTCTCTAGTGATGGACATGCTGGGCTTGGTAGGTTGGATGTTTTTAAGTGTACTAGGCTTAATGATACTTCTTGGACCGATTGGAGTAAACCTGTTAATTTAGGTAAAGAAGTAAATACTTCTGGTGATGATTGGGGGTATAAAATATCTACAACTGGCGACAAAGCATATTATGCAAGACAAGACCCTAACACAAAGCTCGATGAAATCTACTCTACAACACTCCCTGAATCAGCTAAACCAAAGCCTGTTGCTGTTGTTCATGGTAAAGTTTTAGATGAAAAAAATATTCCTATTTATGATGCACCAATAAAATGGGAGAATTTATCAACAAATAAAGTTGTTGGTGAGATGAGAAGCAATCCTCAAGATGGAACCTATTTTATTGTTTTACCTCTTGGAAATAATTATGGTTGCTTTGCTGAAAAAGATGGATATTACCCAGTTTCATCAAACATAGATTTGAGTAAAACAAATGAATCTAAAGATATTGAATATAATTTTAAACTTTTAAAAATTATTGAAAATAGTCCAATTTTAATCAAAAATGTTTTTTTTGGATATGATAAGTACGAGCTTGAACCTGAGTCTTTTCCAGAACTAAATAGATTAGCTGAAATGTTAAAAAAGACTGATGAGAAAATTAAAATTCAAATAATGGGTCATACTGATAACCAAGGAACTGATAACTATAATTTCACATTATCTAAGAATAGAGCTGAGGCTGTTTCAAACTATTTAATAAATAAAGGATGCTCACCTATTAGGATTAGTGCAAAAGGATATGGGAAATCAAATCCTATTTCTAACAATGAAACTGAAGAAGGGAAAGCTCAAAACAGAAGAGTTGAATTTATGCTTGTAAAGTAAATATTGATTTTATATGATATAAAAATATTTTTAAAGTTGAAAGAAACATAAATTTATATTCAAAAATAATTTCAACATTTATATCATTTTCCAAATTCTACATCAACTGTAATCCAAGATGAAATTGGATTGCCTTCATTATTTAATGCAACACTAAAATCACTTAAATTTACTGATCGTAATGCAGCAATTGCTAACAAAGGTGCACACTTTGCCTCTGAATCAACATTTGAAACAAATGCTCTTTTTGAAAAACCTCGATTATTAATAAGTGCCTTTATGGTTACTTTCCCTTTGCACATCCATTGCTTTGCAACTATAGAAAGATAAAGATTTTTTTGTATTCTATCTTTTTTCACAGTTGCTTCTTGGGTAATCGTAGAATCAATTTCGTCAGCTCGTTTATTAAATTTATCAATTGAATGATACATTTTTTCTCTTATATCCTTTTTCAATAAATCCAACCTTAACTTTATATCTCTTGTTTCAGGATCTGTATTTAAAGTGTTAACAAGTACATATCTTGGTCCTTTTAATACTACTGCTAACATATTACATGTATCAGAATTTTCTTTATTTACAAATGACTTTGCTTTTTTATCTAAACTTTGAACTTCAGTAAATTGCTCTTCCATCATTGTATAAAAAAATGCTTGTGAGCCTCTTGAATAATAAACTGTCTTATCTGCATATATTAAAAAAGCTTCCGCAGAATCACCACACTGAATATAAGTAGCTTCAATAATTGGATCTTTTAATGAATCTGCAAGTTGTTTCCAAGTTTGTGATTTGGATGTAAATATTGATAAAAGAAATATTATTATAAATATTATGTTTTTGCTAAATTGTATATTTGGATTGATAATCATTTATTAATTTAATGAGTGTTTTAATTGAAAATTTAAAAAGCTATATTCAACTTTGATTTATTTAAAATAACTTCGATTCTATAATTTCTTTAAAATGTTATGCCTCAAAATTACTACTATATGTCAGGTGCAGGAAATTTATTTGTCGTTGCAGAAGAATCAAATTTTCCAATCGAATCGGATTACAAACAAATTGCTGAACTATTATGCAACCCTAAGAATTTAGATAGTATTTTACTTGACGGTTTAATAATTATTTGTAAGAGTCAACAATGTGATTTTGAAATGAAATATTTTAATAGAGATGGAAGTACTGGAATGATGTGTGGAAATGGTGGAAGATGTGCAGTGAAATTTGCATTTGATAAGGGCTATACAACTCAAGATAAAATTACTTTTGTAAATTCTCAGATTGAATACTCAGCAATTATAACTGAAAGAGGGGTAAAAGTATTCTTCCCTGAACCAAAAAAATTTAAATTAAAATTCAAATTAAATCTTTTAGGTGATATGAGAATTTGTCATTTTGCTGATGTAGGTACTCCACATGCAGTCTTATTTGTTGATGAAATTAATGACTTAAATCAAACATTATGTCTTAAAGATTTGGACTTGAATTTATGGGGAAAATCTGTAAGGAATCATACTGATTTTTCACCTGATGGAGCAAATGCAAATTTTGTTGAAATAAGTGATTTGGGCATTATGTTAAGGACGTTTGAAAGAGGAGTAGAAGCCGAAACTGGGGCTTGCGGAACTGGTGCCATTTCTTCTGCTATTATTTCTAATTTTCTTAGAGGGGTTAATAAGCCTGTAAAGGTAACAGTAACAAGTGGAGCTATTTTGTATGTTGATTTTGATTTAATTCAAGGAAAAATTTCAAATTTATCATTAGAAGGTGGGGCTGATTACTTCAATAAAAATAACAATAATAATAAATGATTAAGTTATTAATTTTTTTAGGGCTTTTATCAATAATTACTGATGCAAAATCACAACAAGAGTTTTCTATTAATAATGGTTCTGAAAATTATTATTCAAAAATTACTGTTGAAAAATGTGAAGATGGAACATGTTCAGGGAAAGGTACTATTTCAATTTTTGTTAAAAGTACAAAATCTTTGTTCCAGATTTTAAGTTCTGATGATTTATATTTTTCCTTAGATGTTTCAAATTCACCTTCAGTTAATGTTGTTGAACTTTATGGTGAACAAAGCCCATTGATATTTGATGATTTTAACTTTGATGGAACAGAAGACTTAGCTATTAGAAATGGCAATAATAGTGGTTATTCAGGACCTTCCTATGATGTTTATGTTTATAATGCAAATAAAAAACAATTTGTATTTAGCAGTGAACTTACAAAGCTTGTTACAGATAATTTGGGTATGTTTTTAGTAGATCATACAAATAAAAGAATTACTACATTCTCAAAATCGGGTTGTTGCTGGCATCTTACAACTCAATACGTAGTTGTTCCCAAAAAAGGTTTGGTGAAAGTTTATGAATTAATTGAAGATGCAACAAATTCAAATGGAAAAACTGTTTTGGTTACTACTAGTAGTTTAATAAATGGTAAATGGATAAAGAGTAGTAAAAAATTTAAAATGAAAGAATATTATAAATGATTTATTAAAGCTACAACTTTTATTTCAATCAATAAATTTTTGTGTGGTAATTGGTGAACAGCTACAGTGGTTCTTGAAGGACCAGTATATGAATCAAAAAATTCGTTGTAGGCTTCATTATAATGTTTATAATCTTCCATATTAATTAGGAAAGTTGTTAAATCTACAATGTTTTCTAGATCAGCACCAGCAAGTTTTAAAATCTTTTTTATGTTATTAATAACAGCTCTAGTTTGTACTTTAATATCAAGTTCCACAGTTCCATCTTCATTTATTTTTACGCCATCATGAGTATTATCTTCTTTTCTTGAAGAAACACCAGATACATAAATGAACCCATTTGCAATTCTTGCATGAGGGTAATTAGCTAATGCTTGTGCACCTGATTTTAAAAATACTGGTTTTCCGTTTTTATTGGTCATTAAAAAATTTCTATTAGAATTTTAATTGAAACTATATTCATGGAGAATAAATATCTTTTACAAAAATAATCTAAAAAGTATTTTTATTTCTTTTTTAAAATTGAAATTTTGAAATATTTAAATAATTACAACAATTAAGAAATTAATTTAATTAAAATGAAAATAGGTAATTACATTGTAGATATTATTGAAACTTGTAAGTTCTCATTAGATGGGGGAGCAATGTTTGGAGTGGTCCCAAAAAATCTTTGGAGCAAAGCATATCCTCATTTTGATGATCAAAATAGAATTGATATGTCTGCTAGAGCATTACTAATAAGAGGTAATGGAAAAACTATTTTAGTAGATTCTGGATGTGGACACAAGATGCCAGATAAATTAAATAAAATTTATAATCTAGATTATTCTGAGTATACTTTAAAAAATGAATTAAAGAAAAAAGGTGTTGACCCACAAGATGTAACCGATTTTATTTATACACATTTACATTTTGATCATGCAGGTGGTTCAACTTTTTTAAATGATAAAGGGGAAGTTGAACCTATGTTCCCCAATGCAAAGCATTATGTACAAACTGAACAACTAAAATGGGCTCGTAATCCAAGTGATAAAGATAGAGCTAGTTTTATGCAAGATAATTGGGAACCAGTTATTAGTTGGGGTTTAATAGAGGAATTAGAAGGTATTAGCGAAGTATTACCAGGAATAGAAGTTCGTCCTCTTTATGGTCACACTCAGGCAATGCAAATAGTTATAATAAAAGATACAAATCAAATAAACAATAGCAATAATGGTTTGGTTTATTGTGCAGATTTAATTCCAACATCAGCTCATTTATCATTACCTTACATAATGGGTTATGATAATTTTCCATTAACAACATTAGATGAAAAAAAATTTTTTATTCGAGAAGCATTTGAAAACAATTGGTTATTATGTTTTGAACATGACCCTTATACACAAGCAATTAGTTTATCACATTCGGAAAAAGGATTTTCAATTCATGAAAAAGTAGAAATCAACGATAATAATTTAAGTTAAAAAAAATCCTTGAAATTAAATTTTCAAGGAATTTCTTTTATAAAAATTTACAAAGGTTACTTTATAACTTTAAGTATTTTATTTAGAATAATTCCATTTGAAATAAATCTTATATTATAAGTACCAGATTGAATATCTGTTAAACTAACATTCTGAGAATGCTTACCAACTTTTTCATACCCCTCAAAAAGAGTACTTATATGTTTACCATTTACATCGAATAAAAATATTTTAACTAAACCATCTTCTAAAATTGAGTAATTAATACTCGTTTCAGAATTTGCAGGATTTGGGTTTGCTTGATATAATTCAGTCATTGAATTATTAACATTTGCAAGATTCACTCTGCAAGATGCTATATGCCTTTTACTACCATCAATTGTTATTTCAACTAATTTATAATCAATAATATTATCATTTTCTGCTAATGTTATATCATCTTGAAATTCATAATTTTGAGGTGTTGAAGTTGAACCACTTCCCTTAACAAGTTGAATAATACCCCATTCGTTTTCCAGCTTAGTTTTTCTAGATAATTCAAAGTAAGCACAATTAGATTCAGATGCTGTTTTCCAATTAATTTTAATATTGTTTTTGTTGATTGCTTCTGCAGTAAAAAGAGTTAACTCAACTGGTAGCAAAACATCATTACAAGAACCATCTTTTACATTTACTGGTCTTACTTGGTTAATTGCAGAATTACAATCACCTAAAGCACCAGAAATTAATATGTTAAATTTTGGTCTTGGATAATCATCTCCACCCCATGAATAAACTTCACCATGTTTATCAATTGCATAACTTGAAGCATAACCTGTTCCAATTGTTAATATTGGGTTTGATAATAACTCACCTAAAAATGCAGAACCTTGATAAGTTCCTGATCTAACTTGTACAGGAAGTTCTCTATTTGAAGTTGTACCATTACCCAATTGTCCACCAGGATTCCAACCAGTAGCATAAACTTTTCCACTTAAAGTTAAGAAAAGAGTATGAGCACGACCACCAGCAACTTGAACAATAAAGTCTGATGGAGAATCACCAATATATGTTCCAGGATAATCACCCGCTAATGGTCTCATTGGATAATTTTTATTTACCATTGTATTATCTCCTAATGTACCATAGAAGTTATATCCCCAAGCAAAAAGTTTGTGTTTACTTGTAAGAACAAAAGCATTGTTTTCAGAAGCAAAAATTTTAACAACTTTATCAGTTGTATCATCACCAAGGAATATATTCCCACCATAAGCACCACTTATAACTTGAACTGGTGTTAACCTTGAAGTATCTGTGCCATCACCTAATTCTCCATTATAATTTGTACCCCAAGAATAAACTAAACCATTTGAAGTAAGAGCATAACCAGAATTACTACCTGCGGCAATTTGGATTATCTTATTAGAAGCAGCATCACCAAGAAAATTTGTTCCAGGGTAAGTACCTTTTAAAACTCTTTTTGGTGAATGGTATTCAATAACATCGCCAGTACCTAATTGACCTTCACTATTAAAGCCCCAAGAGTAAACTTCACCAAGTTCAGAAAGAGCATAACTAGCATCACCATAAGCAATTACACTTATTATTTTATTCAATGAATCATCTCCTAAATAATTTGTACCAGGGTAATCTCCTTTTAAAACTCTAACAGGTAACCATTTATCAGAAGTTGAATTAACACCTAATCTACCATTACCGTTATTTCCCCAAGAAAAAACTTCACCTTTTTCTGTTAAAGCTAAACCATGAAACTCTGCAATTGAAATTGAGAACACTCTATTTGAATTATTGTCTCCAAGAAATGCTGAACCATTATATGCACCTTTAAAAACAGGGTACATATAATCTCTGCTTATGGATGTGCTATCTCCAAGCTGACCAAAATGATTATCTCCCCAAGTTTGAACAATGTAATTCTGGTCAATTAATGCCCCAAAATGTGCATCACCAGATGTTAATCTAAAGTTTTGAGAGGTAGCTTTAAAAGAGCAAAAGCAATATGCAATAATAGCAAATGTAAGTTTTGTAAAAAGAAACTTCTGTTTCATAAATTATCAATTTTAATTGTTTTTAAACTTATTTCATTGCTAATATAGTTAGATGGAATAAGTACAATTAACTTTATAGGGTAACAATATGTAACTTAAAGAGATTGAATTCAAATTCAAAAGATGCGGGTGGGTAATTATAAAAAATGAAGATTAAATTAAGAATTACTTTTTTACTTTATCTATTAAACGGTTAGAACTATCAAACATTTCTCTCAAACTATTTGAGTTTTTACTCAAATTTTCTAGCTGTAAATTAAATTCAATTCTGTTTTTGTATCCATTATTTTTAATTATACTATCAATAGCATAATTAGATCTTATTGAATCAAATTTATATATTTGTTGAACTAATAAAATATCTGAAATTGTTTGAGACACTTTCCATTTTTCTTTTTCTGAAATAGAGTTTTCTCCGCAAGATGGAATTAATAGAAATAATATTGAAAATAATACTTTCATTACTTTATTAATAAAATGGTTTATATATTAAAGATAGCATCAAATAAATTAGAAAATAATTAATAACTAAATTATAATAATAGTAAAATAAAGTAATAGTTAGCATTTTAAAACAAAAAAAAATCGCAACTAAATAAATAATTGCGATTTATAGTAAAAAAAATTCTTAAGTAGTCTCGGTAACGCTTAGTATAACTCTTCCATTATAATAACCACAAGCACGGCAAGCAGTATGATTTAATTTAGCTTCACTACATTTTGGGCACTTACCAAATGAAGGAGCAGTTAATTTATAGTGCGTTCTGCGCTTATCTCTGCGAGACTTAGAATGTCTTCTCTTTGGATTTGGCATCTTATTGTGTTAGTTTAATTTATAAAATATTTTTTTTAATCTAAAGTAATAATATCATTTTTTTAATTCCAATAACTTAGCCCATCTTGGATCAATTTGCGTATTTTCACAACTGCACTTATTGATATTTAAATCAACCCCACAGTGTTGGCAAAGCCCTTTGCAATCTTCCTTACATAAATTTTTAAGTGGAGTAGATGTCAAAAAAACATCTTTTACATCCTCATCTAAAATTAACATATTTGTTTCAGGAGGTAAAAACCTATATTCATCATTTTCAGCATCTTCATCATTCCCAACTCCCATCAACTTTGAATGCCTGCTATTCACATTTTCTAAAACATAACATATGTTAAAAAATTCTTCAACTAAATTTGTAAATTCAATAAGGCATCTATCACACTCATTTAATCTGTTACCCTTAACTTTGCAAGATACAAAAAATTGGTTTGATACTCTTTTTACAGAAACATCTAATTCAATTTTTTCTGAAAAATTTTCTAACGATAAATCCTTTGCATTGCAAGTTATTTTATAAGTATGCTCACCTTCACTTTGGTTAGAGATATTTATTTCAATAAAACTTTTATTCAAGGATTCCATAACAATCTAAACCTAATTAGTCTGATAGTAAAAATTGGACTGCAAAAATAAGTTTTTTTTTCGCAAACAACAAAAGATAATGAAAGAAATTATTTTTAATAAAAAATTGATGTCGTTTTATAAGGTAATAATTTTACCTTTATTTTTAATTTTCATTGGTTCTTGTGATATGAGTGAAGACCCTGGATTACTTAATCCACCTGTTGCAGATAGTACTTACACAAGATGTGTTAACTTGTCAGATGGGGCTAATATAGATATGCAATTATCTGGAAGTTATCTTGGAAAAAATATCTCATATTTATCTTCAACTCCACATAAATCCGCAACAACAAATCAAATTTCTTATGGAATAATTACAAAAGGTAATCGAACTGACACTCTTATTAGGAAAATTCTTAATAAAAGTGTCATTATAACTTACTTTGTATTTAATGCTAAAGATTCAGTTTCAATAACAGAAGTGCAATCTAATAAACAAGAGAAAACTGATTTAGCTAGTAGAAACCGTGGTAAAATTGTATTCATTCAAGGGATAAATGATTCAAGTCAATATCTAATTAAATCGGGTTGTCAGAGTGGTGGTATATTGTTTAATAATTTACCAAAGGGTGGAGTCTCTTATCAAGAAGTTACCCCTGGAACTCAATCTTTATACTTAATCAAAAGTGAAAATCCGAAGCCAATAACAAATGCAGAATTCAAAATTAGTAATGGTGAAATTTTATATTTAATTTCATCTTTAGTTAATGGCAAACAACAATTGTATATACTTCAATCAGAAATTTCAAATAAGTTAACATCTTTACAAGTATGTGATAGTGTTAAAAGCTCACAAAGTAATTTAAGGTTTATAAATACCACATCAGATTCAATAGATATTTCCATTAAAATTAAAGGAGATGTAACTGACTTACTCTCTAACTTGAAATTTTTAGATTCCAAGGAGGTTAGCACTACAGCTTGTAAAAATATTAACGGGGATACATTAGAGGTTTCTAACTCAAAAGGGAAATATTCTATACCAGTTAAATTTGATGTTGGTAAAGACTATTTGTGTTTCATTTCAGGGAATTCCGAAAATTTTTCATTTTCATTAATTGAAAGAAATGTTTTAAATACCAGCACAAATTTATACCTATTAAATTGTATTAATCCAGATACAGTTTCATTAACATTTGGATCTGGTTCTCCATCAGGCATCCCTGAAGGACTAAGACCATTTCCTGATGCAATAACAGGAAGAATATCTAATCCTATAATAATTCCAATCGGAAATTATCCTCTAATTTTTAACAATTCATCTTCAAACAAATTTATCAAAGGTGGGTTTTACAAATTTAACATAGGAACATTTATTTTAACACTAATAAATATTAACAATAATCCAAGCATAGTAGTTTTTGATATGTTAGGTAAACCTAACAGTATTATAAGCTACGGAATACAATCCCAATTTTTCAACTTGTACACCGATACTAGTGCATTATTTGAAATTAGTGGAGTAAAGTTATCACCAATACCTTATAGGTATGCAACAACAACTTTAATTCCAGTTACTCAAGAAATTATAAAATCAAATTTAGGTGATACCACTTTTTCACCAACATCACATAGTTACACTATTGGTACAATTGGCAAAGGTGAATCTAAAGATCTGTTAGTAATTCCATCTACAAATGACATAGTTGAAAGTAATAAATCAAAAATTAGAATAATAAATGGAATTATTGGTGTTGATCAATTAGCATTTAGAGCAAGTTCAAATACGGCAGATCCAGTTGTTCTAGATTATAAAAAACCAAGTTTTAATTTCACTTTTGATTCTAAAAAATATTCATTCTTTTTTACCAAAAGTGCAACAGATACAACTATTGTTGGTAGAATTGATGGTTTAGAATTTAGATCTGGTAAACAATATTTAATGATACTCGCTCATTCAAAAAACAAGACTGACTTGTTGCCCTATTCAACATTATTGCTTCAAGAAAATTAAATATATAAAATTTAATTTGATAAAGTAATTAAGCTAATTATTCAAAAACTTATGGAATATCAAAAGTATCTAAATCCTAGTATTGTTTCAAAAATATCTTCATTAGAACTAAAAGCAAAATATATTGTTGAAGGATTTATTATGGGATTACATAAGTCACCATTTCATGGATTTTCAGTAGAATTTGCAGAACATAGGCAGTATATGCCTGGCGATGAAATTAAGAGAATTGATTGGAAAATTTATGGTAAAACTAACAAGTTTTATGTAAAACAATATGAAGAAGAGACTAATTTAAAATGTTATATAGTTTTAGATTCATCGGCTTCTATGGGTTATTGTTCAAATAAAAAATTACCTAATAAATTCGAGTATGCACTTTCGCTTTCAGCTGCTTTTGCTTACTTAATGATTAAACAACAAGATGCCGTTGGTGCTGGAGTTTACAATAATAAGTTAAATAGTTTTCTCCCTGCTCATTCTAGATTAAACTACTTATCTGAAATTATGAAAGTACTTTCTGATGCTAAGCCAAGTAGTGGAACTATGTCTAGTAAAGCTTTAAATCTAATGGCTGAAAGAATTAAACGTAGAGGTCTTGTAATTGTAATTAGCGATTTTTTAGATGATATAAATGAGAGTATTTCAGCACTCAAACACTTTAGGCATAAACAGAATGAAGTAATTGCAATACAACTTCTAGATCCATTAGAAAAATCTTTTAACTTTGATTACAATGCAACTTTTCGTGATATGGAAACTGGTGAACAAATGGTTTCACAACCAAGTCAAATTAAAAATGATTATCAAATAACAATTAATAATTTTTTAAAAAAATTTAAAAAAGAATGTAGTAATTCAGGTATTGATTATTTATTAATTGATACTTCAACTCCTTTTGATACAGCACTTACAGAGTATATCTCTAAAAGAAGAAAAATGTTATAATTGTATATTTGTGTTAAAGTCTAATTATAAATAATTAACAATATTTTTTGAATTATAAAATATGAATAGATTATGTTTCATAATATTTGGCACATTAATATTAAATATTAACCTAAATGCTCAATTTAAAAATGAAGTTTTAACTTATAGTAAAGTTAATATGGATACTTTAAATAGTCAAATTAAATATGAAAGATTAATACCTGCAATATGCTTAACAGTTGGGTTCGTAATTTATTCTTTGTCTTCTCAAGCTCATTTTTATTCTGGAGCAGACACTTCATTTTATTTCAATTTTTATAATGATTGGAATTATGCTAAAGGAGCAGATAAATTTGGACATGCTTTTGCGGGATATTCACTCGCTTTAGGTACAAAAGAAATACTTCAATTTTCTGGTGTTGATACTGTAAGTTCACTTTGGCTTGGGGCTGGAGTTTCTATATTACATCAAACTCTAATAGAAGTTGAAGATGGGTTTATAACTGCAAAGGAAGGAATTGTGCCATATTTCGGATTTAGTTTCGGAGACCTTGGAGCAGATTTGGTTGGAGCTTTACTACCAGTTGCTCAACATTACTCCCCATTTTTTTCAAATGTAAGATACAAATTTTCAATAAATCCTTCTGATTTTATCAAAGGAAAATTTGAAGGAAAATATGAAAGATTTAAAGAAGCATCTCATGATTATGATAGTAAAAACAACTGGTTATCTTTTAGTGTTTACGATAAACTTCCAGAATCTTTCAAAAATTATTATCCTAAATTCTTGAATTTAGCAATTGGAAACTCAGTGAAAAATGTAAGAGATAAAAATTGGGAATATGTTGGTGGTGGGAATCATGAGTTATTTTTATCATTCGATTATGATATGGAAAAGTTGTTACCAGATGGAGCTGACTGGTGGATGGCAGTTAAAAAATTTCTAAACTTATATAAATATCCAGCCCCTTGTTTGAAAATTTATCCTGAATTAATATTTTATCCTATTAGGTTTTAAAATATTTTTCAAATTGGAATAATTCCTAATTATTACCCACATGAAAATCTTTTCATTAATCATTTCTTTATATAATCTTTAATTAATATGATTGAATTATATTAAATAAGTATAATCCAGATTATGTAATATTTATTGTAATAATATGATTTTTAATTTTGAAATATAAGTTTATTTCAAAGTGCTTATTTTAAAATACAGCTTAATCAATATCTTGTGAGTTAAAACTTATTTAATTAAGTTCGCGTTGCAAATTTTACCGAATAAATTAATTACTTGTATCATTAAATGAAAATTACTGGAAGTCGAGTTCTTGTGCTAGGAGGTTGGGGACTTGTTGGAAATGCAGTCTGTAAAAAAATATTATCAGAAAAACCATCTTGTCTTATTGTTACATCACTTAACGAAAAAGAGGCAAATGATGCTCAAAATCAACTTCAAACTAATTATCCTGATATTGAGATAAAATCATGGTCTGGAAATATCTTTGGAAGGAATGAATATAAGCATACCCCAAAATCAGAACTAATAATAGATGTTACTAAAAGACGAGAATTAATAGCAGATATAATGGAGGATCTAAGCGATAAAATGCTTGGGGAGTCTGCACTTTATAATCTGTTAATTGAGTTCAAACCAGATATTGTAATTGATTGTATTAATAGTGCCACTGCAATTGCATACCAAGATATTTATACTTCCGCTCGAGCTACTCTCAAAGCAATTGATGAAGGTGATAACGTAAATTCTGCAACAGAAAATTTACTTACAACTTTATATGTTCCTCAGTTAATCAGACATATTCAGATATTGTTTAAAGGTCTTAAAGACGCAGATTCTGGAATGTACCTAAAAATTGGTACTGCTGGAGCAGGTGGAATGGGTTTGAATATACCATATACTCATTCTGAAGAAAGACCTTCAAGAGTTCTACTCAGTAAAAGTGCAGTTGCAGGAGCACATACTTTGTTATTGTTTATGATGGCTAGAACACCTAATGGTCCTATTATAAAAGAGATAAAGCCAACTGCAACAATTGCTTGGAAGCGCATAGAATCAGGCGAAGTTTTAAGAAAAGGGAATCCAATTCCATTAGTGGATTGTACTCCTGAAAATTCTATAAATGTATCTGAAATGTTTAACTTAAAAGAAGAGAATTGTTATACTAATTTAAACAAAAATTTAACAGCTCCTTTTATTGATACTGGAGAAAATGGAATATTTTCTACAGGCGAATTTGAAACTATTTCTTCTTTAGATCAAATGGAAATGATTACTCCAGAAGAAATTGCTGAAGCTGTTAGGTTTGAAGTTATGGGTGGTAATTCTGGCCATGATGTTATTGCAGGGCTTGATGGAACTGTATTTGGACCAACTTACCGTGGTGGTCAACTAAGAGAAAGAGCGCTCGATAGATTGAAAAAACTTGAGAAAGAAACTTCAATTAACTCAGTTGCATTTGAAATGTTAGGTCCACCAAGATTATCAAAGCTACTCTATGAAGCTCACATTTTAGGCTTAGTTGGAGGATCAATAAAATCAATTTTAAATTCAGATGAAGAATTAATATCTCAAACAGCAGAGGCTTTAATTAAAACTAATTCTGATTTGAGGTCAAAAATAATTTCAATTGGAATACCAATTTTATTAAGAGATGGAGTTAGTATTTTAAGAGGAGAATCAGTGAAAATACCACCTTATAGAGGTGAAGATAAAATCATTTCTAATATAATTAATATAGAAGAATGGGCTAATGCTGGTTGGGTTGATTTACGAGTTGAAAATATTTTAAAATGGAAAATTAGATTAAAAAAAATAGTAGAATATGTTTCAACACAATCAATAAAAGATTCATCAAGTAGCGAGAATTTTAATTTACATTATTGGGAAAATTTTGATACTATGCCTATTGGAAAAATTTGTGGTTGGATTTTTACAATCGAAGAAGAAGGGGCAAGAATGAAAGCTTAATTTGTTTTTATAAATGTAGATTGATGATAAAATAGTTTTTGTTAATCTATTTTTGATAAAAAATATTTATTCAAATGGTACTTACTATGTTATAAAATAATATAATGATTTGATGATCAAAATTTCAATATTGTGCTTAAAAGTAATTTTAATTTTTATAGCATTTAGCAAAAATTCTTATGCAACTAGTCAAGAAATTGCAAATAAAAATGATAGTATAAAAGTAGTTAAATTGGATTCCATAACAAGTTTCAGAAATCAGTTACCAAGCCCCTTTGCAATGATAACTAATTTACCCAATGATTGGTTTGAATTTGGTAAATATCTGGTAACTAACAAAGGTATAATAAGTATATTTGAACATTCAATTTACGCTTGGATATTAGTTGATACTGATTATGAATCATGGCAATTGTTTAAAAAGCCTTATGAAAAGTATCCTGCATTTAAATTTGCATGTGATGTTGGAGAAGGAATTGGTGATGGTAAAACACAATTTGGTATTGCAGCCGCATTAGCAGTATATGGTTTTGCATTTAATGATTCTATAGCAAAAAGATGTGCTTCACAAATCACTGAAGTGATATTTTCATGTGGAACAATTATACAGATTTTAAAGCATACAACTGGCCGTGAAAGCCCTTTTGTTGCAACCACTCCAACGGGAAGATGGCGTTTGTTCCCAAACCAAAAAGATTATTTTTATAATGTTCCAAATTATGATGCATTCCCATCAGGGCATGTTGCTACTGCAACAGCAACATATTTTGTCATACAAAACAATTATCCAGATCAAAAGTGGTTGCCCTATGTTGGTTATCCAATAATCTCATTAGTAGCAATTGGTTTGGTAGGAACAAGTATTCATTGGTGGAGCGATATACCCCTTGGAGTTGCAATTGGTTATTATTTTGCAAACTTATTATCACCTAAAACAGAGGTAGAAAAATTAACTACTAGTAATTATAAAATTAATTATGGTTTTAACTTCTTAAGTGATGGATCATTAAGCTTCGGACTTAATGTGAAATTCTAATTTTACTTGCTACTTAAATACAACGTAAGTTACTCCAGCACCCCCTTCAGTAAGTTCACCAAGCCTATATGATTCAATAATAGGATGATTCCTTAAATGGTTATGAATTCGTTCTCTAAGAGCACCAGTTCCTTTGCCATGTATAATTTCTAATATTGAAATATTGGAATTTAAAGCAGCTGTGAAAGATTGTTCAATTATTTTTATAGCTTCATCACCATACATTCCTCTAACATCAATTCTTGTTTCAGCTTGAGCACTATTTAACACTTTCCGAGAGCTTGCTCTTTCTGTTTTTCTTGCCTCTTTATTTGAAACTTTCTCTAAATCACCTATATAAACTCTCATCTTAACAGATCCAAATTGAACCACAATATGTTCATGACTATCTGGATCATTACATATCTCTCCAATACTAGAACCACCATTTATCATTTTTACTTTATCTCCAATTTCAAATTTAATTAATGGTTCAATTTTCTCTGATGATTTAATTGACAAATCTTTATGTAAGGTTGCAATAGCATTCCTAATTAACTTAATGCTATCTGGTGATGCACCTGATTTAACTTCTCGAATAGCATTCTCAATCATAGAATTTGCATTTTTGACTATTGATTGAGCTTCTGCTTTTGCAACTAAAAGATACTCTTTCTTTTTTGATTCAAATTCTTTTTGTTGAATTTCAATTTTGCTTTTTAACTCTTCAATTGAGTTCCTTTCTATTGTAATTTTACTTTTTAAATTAGAAACTTCAGCTGCATCTTTTTCCATTCTAAAGATTATATCAGTCATGTTATTCCTATCTTCACCTAGCCTTTCTCTTGCAGCTATTATCAATGATTTGGGAAGTCCTAATCGCTCTATTAATTCAAAAGCATAACTATTTCCAGGGCTTCCAATATTGAATTTATAAGTTGGTGTAATATGAGCAGCATCAAATTCCATTCCAGCATTTATTGCAAATTCATTATTATAAGCGAATACTTTTAAAGAACTATGATGAGTTGTAACTAATGAAAAACATTTCCTTTCAATCAGTTCATTTAATACTACTGCAGCAATTGCACTCCCTTCATCTGGATCAGTCCCAGTTCCAATTTCATCTAACAATATTATATCGCTTTCAAGAGCTCTTAACAAAATTTCTTTAATTCTGGAAAGATGAGAACTAAATGTAGACAAATCATTTTCTAATGATTGTTTGTCTCCAATATCTGAGAAAACAAAACTAGGATGAACTAAACATTCAACTGCTGGAACGTGCATACCACATAAAGCCATCATACAAATTAGACCTAAAGTTTTCATTGCAACAGTTTTACCTCCAGCATTTGGACCAGATATAACAACACATCTTTTATTATTATCAAGTTCTATACTCATGGGAACAACATTTGATAATCTTAAAATCAAAATAGGATGTCTTGCATCTATCAACCTAATCTCACTTTTTTCTGAGATTATTGGAGCTATACAATTATATTTTTCTGCAAACTTTGATCGTGCATAAATTGAATCCACTAACTTCAATTTATCTAAGCCAATTTGAAAATATGTAGCATCATTTCCAATTTCTAATGTTATAGTTTTCAAGATTCTTTCAATTTCTCTACGTTCGGCAAAAGTTAATTCTGCAATTTCATTGTTCATATCGAAAATCTCGGCAGGTTCTAAAAATACAGTTGATCCAGTATTTGATTCACCATGAATAATTCCTGGAATTCTTCTTTTGTATTCAGTTTTAACTGGTAACACCAACCTGCCTTCTCTCAAGGTAACGTATTCATCTGTTACAAGTTCTTCATCAGAAACTTTTCTTAAAATTCTATTTAATCGTTCTCTTAACGAGGCACTTTTATCAATAATATCCCTTCTTATTTTATACAATGCAGGGCTGGCATTATCTTTAATCAAACCTTGATCATCAACAGTATCAGTTATGTGCCTTTCTAATAATTTATTAGAATGAATTTCACTTGTGAGCTCATTGATTGATGGTGATTTATCTATTCTTGTAGAAAAAAAATCACGTACTAATCTTAAAGATTGGATTGTTGTTGCAATATGAATCAAATCTTCACCATTCAAAATACTTCCTGCAATTTTCGATAATGAAAGTGCATTCCTAATATCATAAATACCATTAAGAGGAGGTTGTTCTCCTTTTTGTAAAAAAAATCTCATCTCAGAAACCATACTTATTTCCCAATCAATTGTTCTTTTATCTATCATTGGTAGCATATCTGCAAGGTGCTCAACACCTAACGATGAAGTAGTACAACGAGCAATTTCTTCAAGCACTCTTTCAAATTCTAACTGTTCTAAACTGGATTCTAATAGTTGTTCTCTAGTCATTTATGTATTTAATTGAATTAAATTTTTTTTTAGATGATTGTTTAAATTACTTCACAAAAATTTAAACATTTAGTAAGTTTACTTTATCGTTAAAACTGAAGTTGCATAAAAACATATAAAATGATAAAGTTACGTTTAATAAAAATATAGCAACATTTATTAGTATAAATAATTATAAGTTAAAATAGTTAATTAATTTAAAATGAGGATTATGCAAAATATGTGTTAAAAATTTAGATTATCTCAAATGTAATAAATTGATTCAATTCTAATTTGAAATTGTTATACAAATAATTGTAAATGTACTTTAATTATTATGATAAGTAAAATATTAGTTATAAATATATTATTGATATTCCTAACTTTTAATGGGTTATCTCAGAATTTACAGATAAAATATTCAGAACTAAAAGGAATTGAATTATCCAATAGTAAAACTTCCATTAAAATTGTTTACAAATTCAATGTAAAAATTTCTAAATGTGTGGTAGAGAAAAAAAATGTTAATACAATTCAGCTTAGAATGAAATCTGTATTAATGAATAATAATATTGTTAAATTATTATCAAATAGAAATAACATTAAATCTGTAAAAACAAGGATTGAAAGAAAAGATGTATTAGTTTCTGATATAGTATTTAATTATAAAATTGAAAATTATCATTTGACTAGAAATCAAGCCACAATAATTTTGAATGTAATTCCATCAAATAATTTATCTAATAACAATTCACTAGATAAAAATAAAATTGAGAATAAAAAGATATGTAAAATAGACCCCAAAAAATCAGATTCAAAGATTGTAACTAAAGTTATAAAAGTTGATAAAACTAATTCAATTTCAGAAAAATTAGTAACTGATAAAGTTAAAATTTCCAATACAAAAAGCAAAGGAACTAAAACCAATTCAAAAGATAATCAGAATCTAAAAAAAGATGAAACTAAAATTGATATAGCAAATTTAAAACTTAAAGGTAATTATACAATCGTAATAGACCCTGGGCATGGTGGGGAAGACCCTGGTACAATTTCTGATGAAGATTTAACTATGGAGAAAAACGTTACTTTATCTGTAGGAAAAAAATTGGTTCGTGAGTTAACTCAAATGATTCCCAATGGAAAAATTATAATTACAAGAGATGACGATACTTATATTTCATTATTAGAAAGGAGTAGAATTGCAAACAGAAACAATGCCAAACTTTTTGTTTCATTACATTGTAATTCTGCAGTTGAATCACCAGAAGATGCACATGGTTTTGAATGTTATATCTTCAGAGAAAAGTTAGAATCAAGTTCTAAAGATATTACTTCTGCTGAGTTTATAGAAAATAAAAGTTATGGAATGGATATGTTATTTTCAAAAAGTTTTCTGTTTACAACTGAGAAAAGAAAAGTAGATATTGCAGATGAAGCATTCAGCTGGCAACTTGCAAATTGGATAGTTAAGAGCATGGCTAAAGGAACAAGTATAAAAAATAGAGGAATTCAGAAAGCTCATTTCTATGTGTTGGGAGGAACATTAATGCCTGCAGTATTAGTTGAAATGGGTTACTTAACTAATATAAAAGATAGAGTTCTGATGAACTCAAAAACAGGACAGAACAAAATTGCTAAGTCAGTTGCAATTGGAGTTTGTAATTACCTGAAGAATTTAAAAAAGTAGTAAAATAAAAGACTTACCATTAAATTAAATTGATGGACTGGATTTTTTTGATATTACCTAGAAATTATTTTTAAAAATATTCTACTCTAAAACTACCTTATGGAAAGAGAAAAATATAATACCAATCTTTTATTTATTCTGCTCTTCAAAAATAAAATCAGTTTAATTTTAGGATATAAAAAACAAAATTAAATTGATTTAGAGTTAATAATAAATTTATAAGATTTGTAATCAATATCTTGATTCACTACCTGAAATTATTTTCCATTCTCCATATTCATTTTTTTCTATGAGTAATTTGATGTTTTGTAACATAGTCCCCTGAACTTTACCCTCCCTTATAACTTCAGCAGTTATCTGTAATGTAGCTTGAGCTTCTTTATCACCAGTTAGGTTCACATTAATGTCATTCAATATAAAATTATTTCCACCTGGAATTGTTACCATTCTGTATATAGAACTGCTATCTCCACTTAAAGTAATTGGTTCAATAGTTCCATCATCATAAAATGAAGAAGTTTTTTTTAAATCATTTGCTCTCATAGAACTAACCAAGTTTTCAATCATTTCTTTAACTCTTGATTCTTCTCTATTACATCCAATTATAAATATACTTGCAATTAATATTAAAATTATTTTATTCATTAATGTTTTTGTTTTTATAGATGAAATAAACTACATAAAACAAAAAGAGACATGAAAACAATGTAGATACTAAATAAGATCTAATTTCACCTCCATCAAATAAAAAATTATAAGATCCAAGAAAATAAAAGACAGGTATTAATCCTGAAAAAATGGTAAAATTTTGGAATAATCTGTAATTATCATCACCATAAAACTCTCTCAATTTGTTTCTAATGTTTGTATCTAATTCATGATTTTCAAACATAGATTCTAATTCTTTACTTATTTCAAATTTTTTCTTTTTGTAATTGTATGTCAGGTAAAATTCAATAAAATTTACAATTGAAATTGATATAAATAAGGCTATCAATACTAAAGAAAATAATTGAATTGAAGGATGAGTTTTTGTATAAGTTTTGAATGCATAATTAAAAATAGTGTTGATTAATATTATTGCTGGGAATAATATTACAACATAAATTAAAGTTAATGCTGTACTTGTTTTGATAGAATAACTTAATTTATCTTCTTCAATCCATTTTTGACTAATCTGTAAAAGAAATTTTTTCAACTGTGAATTTAATATATTTTAATTTTAAAATCATTTTTATAAACAAATTTAAGAAAATAATTATTAAATAAAATTTCAACTTTATTATCAGGTTAAAATATCAAATCTTACAAATATTAGAATTTTGATTTTACTAATAACTCCAAATAAAAGTAATATAATTTTTAATAACTTCTTATTTTAGTTAACTAAATAATATGGGAAATATTCAGAAGAAAATATTAAATCTTAATGAGAATGATTTTCTGACAATTCAGAATAATGATTCTAAACCAAATAGAAAAGTTGAATTAAAGAAAAATAGATCAGTATTCCAATATTATGTAAGTGCAAATAACCCTTCTTTGCTTACTGATGATATTCTTCCTGAAGGAACTTTACTTGAATTTGTTTCTGTTGATGTACTTAATTCCTATATTAATTATGTTGATTTAAAATGTGTAATTACCGAAAGAGACCCTGAAGATGATGAAAGACATATTTCCATTTCAAATAGATATTACACGCACTTTCATGAGTTTGGAACAGTGATTCATGTGATTGCTGCATCTAAAGAGTTTTTATGGTATTTCTGTTATGATATTGATGCAAGTTTTTGTTTAATTGGTAGAGTTAGAAAAACAGTTGTTCCATTAGACAAATTAATCAAATGGGTGAAAAGTGAAAAAATATCAAATAGGTTCCCTGTTGTTGAGATAGATATAAATAATTTATTTGGCTGGAGATCTTTTCAGTAAACAAAATTATCAAATTTCCAATTTGACTTTATTAAAGTATTTAGATAATGCTAAAAAAAAGAAGTGCAACTGAAAACCCTGTAATTACTTGGCTTTATCTTACTCCATGGATAATTACACTTTTACTTTTTTGGCTTTACCCTTTAATTTATTCATTATACTTAAGTTTTACAAAGTACTCAACTCTTAGCAATGAAACTGTGTTTATTGGATTTGATAATTATAAGTCATTATTCAATGATACAGTTTTTTTAAAAGCATTAAGTAATACTTTAATATTCGTAGTTGGAACAATTCCATTTACAACTATTTGTGCTTTAGCTTTAGCAATTGCATTAAATCAAAATATAAGATGGAAAAATTTTTATCGATCTGCTTACTTCATTCCATCTGTTACTTCTATTGTAGTTCTTTCGTTAATTTTTACAAATCTTTTTTCACATGATGGGTATTTAAATAGTCTTTTAAAATTCATTGGAATACCATATCCTAAGGAAGGTTGGCTTATGAATACTGGAACAGCTTTACTTGCAATTATGGGAATGGATGTGTGGATTGCAATAGGTTATTATGTGATTTTATTTTTAGCTGCTTTACAAACAATCCCAAGTGAACTTTATGAAGCTTCGTCTTTAGATGGAGCTGATAATTGGAATCAGTTTAAAAATATTACTTTACCATCATTAAAGCCAATGTTACTTTTTATAATTGTAATTAATACTATAAGGTCTTTCCAAGTTTTCACTGAAATTTATGTAATGACAAAAGGGGGTCCATTAAACTCTACTACAACTTTAGTTTACCAAGTATTTGAAAATGCTTTTGAAAAATCTGATAAAATGGGATATGCATCAGCAATTGCATATGTTGTATTTCTAATAATATTAGTTACATCAATAATTCAAAGGAGAATATTGACAGAAAAATAATTTTAGAAATTTGTTGTTTTTATAAAACAAATAGTTTGTTTAACTAAAAGGGATTGTAAAAAAAAATTACAATCCCTTAAAAATTTCATATAAATTAAATTTGTTCTATAAAAAATTATTTAGAAGAAAAAGTTGATATACATTTCTCAAAAACTGGCAAGTAGTTATCTTTTTGAGGGATGAAATAATTAACAGTTATTCGATAAAGTTTAACTCCATTCATTGCAAAATATGCTTTACTTGCAACGTTCTTACCGCCATTGTAATTAAATACGAATCCTGGTAAATTACCTACTTTTGTTGCAGAAGCAGCTGACTTATAAGCCTTTTTATTTTGTTCAACTATTTTATCTAATGCAATTCCTTTAGGATCTAGTATATCTATTTGAATTGAACAATCATTTCTTGCTCCTGTAAAAGTAACAGTACCTTTATTTCCATTTGTTGGACTAAAGTTTGCTGGATGTTGGATTGTAAAATTAGGACTAGAAAAACTTTTTAATGTAGTTGAAGGAGGTTCAGTTAAATCTGCTGGCTTAGCATTAGCAGAATCATTAGTAGTAACTACAGCTGCAGCTTTTGCAATTGATCCAGTTACAAAAGCTTTTTGAACTTCATCAAATATAACTTTATAATCGTCATAATTCCCTATTACTCCAGTTTCTAAATAAGTAATAACACTATCTTTAATTACATAATATCTTTCAGCTTTAAATTTAGTGTCTTCTACATCAAAAGCATAACTAACTTTAGTAGCTGACATGCCATTGAGTGTTGTAATCCCCTCATTTTTAAATACGTTTGGATCTGTGAAAACAGATTTCATTCCTTCAATAGATGTTTGTAATTCTGCATCACCTCCAATCATTGATCCTACCATGATTTTAGCACCACGCTCACCTTGAGGATCAAAATCTGTAAATCCAGATTGAATCTTTTCAGATGAATAAAACATAGCAACTTTACCTGGGTCAACTGCCTGAGCCCATCCTTTTGGATACTTAACTCCAAACTTTAAAGATGGATCTGAATATTCTGTATAGCTTGAAACCGTTTCTGGTTTTGGGGCATCTTTTTTACATGCAGATATAATTGATGCTAAAACTAATAGAACTAAAACTAATATCTTTTTCATTTTTTTAATGAGAGATTAAAAATTATAAGCCTTATTTATTTATAAATATTTTCTAATAAAAATTCTTTAAAGTAAAAATTATGGATTCCCTGAGGTGGATGGTCTTACTTCAGTTGGCGTTATAACTTTCATCAAAGAAGGTTTAGGTTTTTTTGATTTTGTTGTAACAACTGAGCTCTTTTTTGTAATAATTGCTGTCACTCTATGTACTCCAATTGAGTCAATCAATTGACTTTTAACAGCTGATTGCTTTGGTCCCAAAACACCTAATGGTTTCTCATTAAGATATAATTGAAGATTACCAGCATTACCCAAAGAGACTCTGAAGTTTTTTTCTGCTCGCCAAGTTTTAGTCTGTCCACTATCTATCACTCCAGTTTCAGTTCTAGAACCATCTAAAAGAACTGAGTACCAAACCTGTGCAACTGCATGACCATCAAGCCTTAAGCTATCTTTTATTTGAGCTGATAAAATTGCAGATAATGAATCATCATCAAATCTAGGTGAAACATCACTTGGAGAGTCTGCAAATTGATTGTCTTTAGTCATTGACTGCAATCCCTTCTGAGCTACAGAGGTGTCATCCACTTTAAAGTAAAAGTAATAGATTCCAGTTCCAATCAAAAGTAAAACAACAACAATTGAAATAACATTTTTTATAATACTTGTATCAAATGCACTTTGAGTATTAGTATAATAAGAAAGATTTTTATTTTTTTTATCTTTTGGATTTAGAGATTCAGATTCAGATTTTTGTGCAAATGAACTAAAAGAATAACTTGGAGCTTTTAAATTATTACTTTCAACAATTGGTAAATCTACTTTAGTGAAACTAAGAACTTGTTTTGATTGAATTCCTAATTCTTCTAAAACCTCATTCGAATTTAAACCAACTAATTTAGCATACTCTTTAATGAAATGTTTCCTGTGAGAAGCTGGAATAAACTCTAAATTATTATCATCAATTGCTTGTATAAACTTGGGTTGTATATATGATCTTCTGGCTATATCAGCAACACTTAATTTATTTTGCTCACGAGCCGATTTTAATTTTTCTCCTATTGACATTCTGCTTTTAATGTTGTTATTTTTCTTTTTTTAGAAAATTAAAATGAATAATTAAATTCAATTTAAAAATATTTTAAAAATACGAAATATGAGTTGAAATTTGTTTGAAGGAATTTCATAAGTTGCACATTCATAATAAGTAGGCGTTACTTATAAGTAACAAATTAACAATTCATTATCAAATTATTTATTAAAAAAATGGCAAGAGGATTAAACAAGGTTATGATTATTGGACGTATTCAACCCAATGCTCCAGAATTGAGATATACACAAACCGGTCAGCCAGTATGCACTTTCAAAATGGTAACAGACGAAAGTTATAAAGATAAAGAAGGGAATACTGTTGAACGTGCTGAATGGCATACAATTGTTTTCTGGGGGAAACCTGGCGAAATTATCAATCAATATATGAAAAAAGGAAGCCAAATGTATGTTGAAGGAAGATTACAAAGCAGGAAGTATGATGATAAAGATGGTGTTACTAGGTATGTAACCGAAATTGTAGGAAGCGATTTTGCTTTTTTAGATAGTGTTGGTCAAAGAAATGATGAATCTAATTCTGGTTCAAATGCACAAGTTAATAATAATAGTGGTACGTCAAATACTAATTCACATAATGATTCACCTTCATCTAATCAAAATGATGATTTACCTTTTTAATTTAATAGGTTAATATATTTTTCAAGAAGTTTTACTTTCTAAAAAAATATTTAAACTTATAATGTTAATTTTTAGCTTGTTAATATAATAAATACCAAATCATTTTAAATTATTTGTAATGAATGATTAAGCAACTCAAAAACTTTATTACTAAGTTAGTGAAATCTCTCAGATTATAGAACTCAATCAAAAAGTTCTCAGTTTCTGGGAGTTTTTTTTTAAACAAATCAAACTTAAAAATAATAGAAATCGGAATTGTACTTTACTTCAAAAATAATTTTGCTAATTGATTTCCTAATTGAAGATTAATTTACCCTTTAAGGAGTATTGAAATAACTTAATAAAAAATCAGACAACACATTTTAGTAAATTCAATCAATTCTTCTTTTGAAAATTTAAAGTAGATCTTGGTAAAACTAAAGAACACTTACTTTGAATTGATAAACTTAGATGACAAATATAATTTTATCATCTACAACTTTTATTTATCAGGTTTGTATTTTTTAATTCTAATTATTATTTTTCTAATATCTTATACTAAAAATTGTTATGAAAATACTTCATACTGCAGATTGGCATATAGGTAAAAGATTAGGCGAATTTTCTCGCTTTGAGGAACAACGAAAAGTATTAAATGAGATATGTGAAATCTCAGATAAAGAAAATCCAGATATAATTATAATTGCTGGTGATTTGTTTGATAATAAAAACCCTACCAGCGAATCTATCGAATTACTTTATACAATTCTTAAAAGACTTACTAATAATGGTACTAAGCCAGTTATAGCCATTGCAGGAAATCATGATTCACCAGATAGAGTTGATTCTGCTGATGTATTAGCACGTGAATGTGGAATAATATTTGCTGGTTATCCTAATTGTGAGATAAAATTATTGGATGTCAGTAATGGATTTTCTATAATTAAAAGTGATAAAGGTTTTATTGAAATTAAGTTGCCTACTTCTGATATTCCTATTAGAGTTTTATTAACTCCTTATGCTAATGAACAAACTCTAAAAACTTTTTTAGGTCAAGATAATTCTGAAGATGAGTTAAGATTAATTCTTAAAAATCATTGGAAAGAAATTGCTGATAAATATTGTGATAATAGCGGTGTGAATTTGTTAGTCGCACATTTGTTTTTTTCTAAAAAAGGGAATGATATTGAATTAGAAGATGAAGATGAAAAATCAATCTTGCATGTTGGTGGTGCTCAAGTAATTTATTCTAATGATATTCCAAAACAGATCCAATATTCTGCTTTGGGTCATTTGCATAGAAGAATATCAATTGAGAAAAATGTTGTTTATAGTAGTAGTCCAATTGCTTATAGTTTTGGAGAAACCAACCAAACAAAGTATGTAGTTCTCATCAATGCTGAACCAGGTGATGAGGTAACTATTAAAGATATACCTTTAGTTAATGGTAGGAAATTGTTGAGAAGTACTTTTGATAATATCGATAAAGCTGTTGAATGGTTAACTGAAAATTCTGAAGCAATTGTAGAAATTACTATTGTTTCAGAAAATAGTTTTTCGGATGAAGATGGTAAGAGATTGAGAATGGCACATAAAAGAATTCATTGTATTATACCTCAAACTAGTATTAATCCAAATGAGGTTTCCTTAACAAGAAATATTGATTTGAATAAAAATATTGAGGAATTGTATAGAGATTATTTTGAATGGAAAACTAATCAAAAACCGAATAATCAATTGATGGAATTGTTTAGAGAAGTAATTGCAACCGAAATAACAGAAGATAAATGAAACCTATTTCACTTACATTAAAAGGAATCTATTCTTATAAAGAAGAGCAGACCATCAATTTCAAGCACCTTACAGAGTCTGGGTTGTTTGGAATTTTTGGAGAAGTTGGGAGTGGGAAATCTGTAATTTTAGAAGCTATAACTTATGCATTGTATGGTGAAACTGTAAGAATGAATAAGCAACAAAATCGTAGTTATAATATGATGAATTTACTTTCAAATGAATTCCATATTGATTTCATATTTGTTCATGGATCTGACGGGAAAGAAATTGAATATAGATTTACTGCTTCGGCAAAAAGGAACAAAAAGAAATTTGAAGATGTAAAAACAATTGATCGTAAAGCTTATAAAAAAATTGATGAACAATGGATGCCATTAGAATCAATTGATGGAAAATTAATATTAAATTTAAGTTATGATAATTTTAAAAGAACAGTAATTATTCCTCAAAATAAATTTCAAGAATTTTTAGAACTAAGTGGGACAGATAAAAGATCAATGATGGAGGAGATATTTGACTTAAGCAAATATAATCTTTACAAAAAAATTGATTATTTAGATAAAATTAATAATGAGAAAATAAATCAAATAAATGCTAAGATATCACAAATTGGAGATGTTTCTAATGAAGTTTTGGAGAACGAAGAAAGGAATCTAAATGAAGTTAAAAAGTTGATTGAACAGAATGATGAAATATTAGATAAGTTCTCAACCCAAGACAAAAAATATGACTGGTTAAAAAATATATTTAATCAGATAGATGCAAATAATTCTCGACTAGAAAATCTTAATTCTAAGAAACAATTCTATTTGGAAAAATCTAATCAGTTGAAGAATTATGAAAAATGTTACAGAGAGTTTAAATTTATGCTTTCGAGTATTGAAAACAAAAAAATTGAATATTCCTCAAAAGTTTCATCAATTAAAAGTGATGAATCAGACAGAATTAAACTTGAAGTTTCCTTAGAAAGTCTATTAGAGGAATTCAATTTAATTAAAACTAAATATGAAAATAAAAATGATTTGATTCAAAAAGTAAATGATTTTAATTGCATAATTGAAATAAATAATTTAATATCTTCCTTAAATAGAAAAAAAATAAATATAGATAAAATTAAGAGAAGTATTGAAAATTATGATTTTGAAATTAAAAATATTAATGAGCAATTAAATGTCAAAATAAATGAAGTTGAAAATTTGAATTTAACTGCACGTAATTTGCAAACACTTTCTGAAATTAAGTATTGGTTCAATTTGAAAAATAATTTCATGAAAAATTTGGATGATACTAAAGTTGAAAATAAATTTAATTTAAATGAAATTTTAAAAATTGAAGAAGAGTTAAAAAATACAATAGAAAATGCAATCTCAAATGGATTGATAAAAAATAATGAAATTAAAATTAGTAATCAAATAAGTGACAAGAAAAAGAGTATCGAAATAGAAATTATTCACATAGATAAAGAGATAAATTTAGTTACAGTTCAACAAAAATTAAAAGAGTTTACACAAACATTATCTAATGGAGAAGCTTGCCCATTATGTGGATCTCTTGAGCACCCAAAGCCATTGGTAACGAATGATTTACAGAATAATTACATTAATGATAATAAAAAGATAAAATGTAAAGAAAGAATTAAAAGTCTAGATTTATTATTCGAAAAATTGAAAGAATTACATTCAAATAAAAAAATCTATTTGGACTCAAATATCAGGTTAAATGAAAAAATTAATAAACAACAAAATGATTTAAAAAATCATGATGCATTGTTTGTATGGAGTGATTATAAACTGATTGATGAATATGAGATTATTAACAACTATAAAATTGCAAAGTTAAATAGTGAGCAAATCGAAATATGTAAATCTTTTATTGAAAAGTTGAGGAATGATATTGATAAAAAAAATCAAAATAAAAAACAGGATGAAAGTGAAATACTTAAGTATGGGAATGAGCTAATTACAATTGAGACCAAATGTAATACCTTGAAGGAAGTGGTAAAATTGAGCAATTTTCAAGAAGTAGAAATGATGAATAATACTCAAATTGAAATTAAAATTAAGAGCTTAAACCAGGAGATAATATCAATTGATAATAATTTTGAAATAAAAGAAAAACAACTTAAGGAAGTTGAGATTAAAAAAAATGTATTAGATGGACAAATAATTTCTCAGAAAACTATGCTAGAAGATATTGAGTTTCAACTTAAAGAAGAGATTGAGAAGTTAAATGAAAAGTTAATTGAAAACAACTTCAATAATGTAGAAGAAGTTAATGTAATTTTAAATAAAAACCTAAATGTTGAAGTAGTTCGAAAAGAGATTGAACAGTTTAAACTTGATATTAATACTTGTGAAAAAAATAAATTAGATTTTTTTAATCAATCAAATGGTGAAGTTTATAATAGTGAATTACATGAAAAATTAAAGTTTGATTTAGATAGTGTAACAAAGGAACAGAATGAGTTACGAGTTTCAGAAGGAAGTTTAAAATCAACCATTAGCAATTATAAAAAAGCAATAATAGAAGTAAGTAATTTTAATAATAACTTAGAGAATTTAAATATCAGAGCTTTCAATTTAAATTTACTAAAATCACATTTTGTAGCAAAAGGAAAAGGATTTTTAGATTATATTATTTCAGTTTATTTGAATCAACTTTGCGATTCAGCAAATGAAAGATTCTATAAAATGACTTCTCAGAATTATAAACTAGTTGTAACAGAAGACAATAATTTTGAAGTAAAAGATTTTTTAAATGGTGGAAAAGTTCGAGGAGCTTTTACTTTATCTGGTGGGCAAAAATTTCAAGCAGCACTTTCGTTAGCATTAGCATTATCTGGAAGTATTCAAACTTATAGTAACTCTAAACAGAATTTCTTTTTTTTAGATGAAGGTTTTGGTTCATTAGATAAATCTACACTTGAGAATGTATTTGATACATTAAAATCGTTACTTAATGAAAACAGAATTGTTGGTGTAATTTCACATGTGGAAGAAGTCAAGCAGGAAATTGATGTGTATTTGAAAATTAGAAAAGACAAAGATAAAGGTAGTATAATTGAAACAAGTTGGAAATAATTTTTGTTTTAAAAAAGTTCATACTATTTTATTTTATAACACATTTGTTTTAGTTTCAATAATTTTCAAAACTGAATTAACTTGCTCAGTTATTGACATATTAGAAGTATCTAACTCTATTGCATCATCTGCTTTTTTTAGTGGACTTTCATCTCTAGTTGAATCAATTCTATCACGTTCTAAAATATCTTTAATCAAATCTTTTAAATCAATTATTTCACCAGACTTTTCTAATTCCAAAAATCTTCTTTTAGCTCTTGATTCTATATTTGCTATCATATAAATTTTAACATCAGCATTAGGATAAACAACAGTTCCAATATCTCTTCCATCTAAAACAACGCCTCCTTTTTTACCCATTTCCCTTTGCAACTCAACCATTCTTTTTCTAACAAGTGGATACATACAAACAACTGAAACATTATTAGAAATATCATTTTTACGAATTTCCTTAGAAACATCTATTTCATTAAGCATTACTTTTAAAAGAAATTCTTTATCATGCTCAATTTTTATATTTACATTCATTGCAATGAACTCTACATCATCTTTATTACTCGGGGATACTCCGGCTTGTAATACTGCTAAAGTAATTGCACGATACATAGCACCTGTATCAATGTAATTTAAATTGAGTTTTTTTGCAACCAACTTTGCAGTAGTACTTTTTCCTGAAGCAGCAGGACCATCAATTGCTATTACAATTTTATCCCTTATCATAAATATAATTATTAGTTATAAAATTAGATCCTGACAAATTGCAACAGGATATACTTTAAAAAATATAGAATAAAAAAATATGATTTATCTTAGAATCATTTGATTTCTTGCGGGTCCTGTACCAATTGATGATATTTTTACTTCTAAATAATTTTCTATAAATGAAATATAATTTTGAGCTTCTGAAGGTAAATTATCAAAACCATCAAAATTTTTTAATTCAGTATTCCAACCTTTTAAAGTTTCAAATATTGGTATTACTTTCTCTAGTGTAACTGCATCACTAGGGAAATATTTTACAAATTTTCCATCTATAGTGTAACTTGTACAAACCTTTATTTCTGAGAATTTATTTAAAACATCAAATTTAGTTAAAGCAATTTCTTTCACTCCGTTAATCATACAAGAGTATTTTAAAGCAAATAAATCTAACCATCCACATCTTCTTGGTCTGCCAGTAGTAGCTCCAAATTCTTGTCCTTCACTTCTAAGAGTTTCACCAATTCCATCTACAAGTTCAGTTGGAAATGGTCCGTTACCCACTCTAGTGCAGTAAGCTTTTGCTATTCCAATTACATTTGTAATAGATGTTGGAGGAACTCCAAGCCCTGTGCAAGCACCACCACTAGTAGGTGAAGAACTTGTAACAAATGGATAAGTTCCATGATCAATATCTAATAAAGCACCTTGAGCACCTTCAAGTAACAAGTTTTTGCCTGATTTTATTGCGTCATTTAAAAAGTAAGTTGTGTCGGTAATAAAAGAATCTATTCTCTTATCAAATTCCAGATATTCTGTAATAGTCTTTTCAACGTCTAACTGAACTGAATCATATAATTTGTCAAATGATTTGTTTTTTTGTTGAATTGCAGATCTAAATTTTTCAGAGAGTTTATCTCTATCCAACAAATCAACAATTCTAATACCAGATCTATTATATTTATCAATATAAGCAGGACCAATCCCTCTGCCCGTTGTTCCAATTCTTTGACCACTTTCTTGAAGCTTATCGAGTTGCTTATGATATGGCATTATTAAATGAGCATTATGGCTAATTTTTAATCTACCAGAAACAGAAATTCCAAAAGATTCAAGAAGAGTAATTTCCTCCATAAGAGCTGTAGGGTCTATAACAACCCCATTTCCAATTACACAAATTACTCCATCATGAAGAATTCCAGAAGGAATCAAATGAAGAACATATTTTCTATCACCCACAACAATAGTATGACCAGCGTTTGCTCCACCTTGGTATCTTGCAACTATGTCCGATTTCTCAGCAAGTAAATCCACTATTTTTCCTTTTCCTTCATCTCCCCATTGAGCACCAACAATAATTTGAACTGACATTAATTTACTAGTATAATTTGATTTTGATTTGACGATAATTTAGAATTGCAGAATTTAATAAGGAAAAATAGAATTTACTTTTACTCTTAAATTAGATTTTCATTACTTCATTAATTGAATGAAATATTGGACGACCTAAATTTTTCATATAAAATTTTTCTTTTAAAGCACCAGGACTTTCTCCTATTATTAATAGAGCTTCACAGCAGTTTAAAACTGCCATAGAAATATCCATGATTCCTTTGTTCTTATCAACAGTATTTGACTGCTCAATTACTCTTAAAGCAGCATTTATACCAATTATAGGTACGTGACCTAATTCAAGTAACTTAGCTCCAACAACATTCAAATTCTTTAGATTTATTTCTTTTTTTTCTTCAGTATCAGCTGAATATGGTCCTGCAACAGCAATTATCATTTGATGGTTAAAAGTAAAAAAATAACTTGTTAGTGAAAATTACACATTTTTAGGTTAAATATATTTCAAAAATAGTTCTATCAATTTTATTATTAAGAAATATTTTTCAACCTAAAGTTAAAATTTATACAAAAAAAATAATTTATAAATAATGAGAATTTTTTTTAAATTTTATTGATAGAAACATTGATTTAATTGCTTGGTAAGTCAATTCAATCATAAGTTTTAAATTGCGATAAAAATTATCAATTTAATTTAAAATGAATAAAAAGTTAAATGTTTTAAAGGAGTTCTTAGATGGTTCTCAATCTGGGGGAATTTTGCTAATAGGTTGTACTTTAATTTCATTGATACTTGCAAATACAACAAACTGGTATCCAGAATTATGGGAAACTAATATAAATTTATCATTGAATGAAATTAAAATTCCTGGTGATATATTATTTTGGATAAATGATTTTGTTATGGCGATATTTTTTTTATTAGTTGGATTAGAAATTAAAAGGGAATTAGTAATTGGTGAATTATCTACATTTAAAAAAGGAGTATTGCCATTTATAGTTGCATTATTTGGAATGGTATTTCCTGCATTATTATATATATTAAGTAATCTTGGGAAAGATACAATTTCAGGATGGGCAATTCCATCTGCCACAGATATTGCATTTGCTTTAGGAGTTTTATCATTGTTAGGAGAAAGAGTTCCATCGTCATTAAAAGTATTTTTAACAGCACTTGCTGTTATTGATGATTTAGGAGCAATAATTATTATTGGATTATTTTATGGGCATGGATTTCAATTGCAATTTTGTTTGTACGCTTTATTTACTTTAATTTTTATTTATGGATTGAATAAATTGAAAGTTCGAAAATTATGGGTTTATCTAGTTCTCGGCATACCATTATGGTATTTTATGTATAGATCTGGTATTCATGCAACTATATCTGGTGTACTTCTTGCTTTTGTAATTCCATTAGATAAAGATTCTAAAAAGTCAATCTCAATTAATTTAGAGCATATGCTTCTGAAGCCAGTAAATTTTATTATAATGCCTATTTTTGCTTTAGCAAATACATCAATTGTTATAAATTCTAATGCTTTTAGTGCTTTAGTTGAACCTCATTGTTTTGGAATAGGATTGGGGTTAATTTTAGGTAAACCAATTGGAGTATTATCAGCAACATATTTATCTATAAAATCTAGACTAGTTTCATTGCCACAAGGTGTTACATGGAATCAAATAATTGGTGTTGGTTTTCTTGCTGGAATTGGCTTTACAATGTCAATTTTTATAACAATGCTTGCCTTTAAAAATGAAGAAATTATTTCTCAATCTAAACTTGCTATTATTATATCTTCATGTTCAGCAGGTTTCATAGGCTATCTAATTCTTAAAAATAGTAAAGGAAAAGTAAAAACTAAATCTGCTTGATTTTAAATTAAATAAATTCTATTAATATAATTATGCTCACAAAATCTTTTGATCCAAACTTGTCTGAAAATAAATGGTATAAATACTGGTATGATAATAAACTATTCGAAGCAGATTCATCTTCAGGAAAAACTCCATATACAATTGTTATTCCTCCTCCAAATGTCACAGGAATTTTAACTCTAGGCCATGTGTTGAACAACACTATTCAGGATTTATATATTAGGTGGCACAGAATGAGTGGGTTTGAAGCTTGTTGGATTCCTGGTATAGATCATGCTGGAATAGCAACTCAAGCCAAAGTTGTTGAAGCTTTGAAACTTGAAGGGATTGATTACAAGGAACTTGGACGTGAAAAATTTGTTGAGAAAGTTTGGGAATGGAAAAATAAATATGGTGGTATAATTTTCCAACAACTAAAATCATTAGGTGTTTCTGTTGATTGGGGTCGAGAAAGATTTACTATGGAACCTACATTATCAAAAGCTGTGACTGATGTGTTTGTCAAACTTTTTGATAAAGGGTTAATTTATAGAGGAAAAAAAATAGTAAACTGGTCTCCTAAAATGCAGACAACTATTAGCGATGAGGAGGTGATTCATAAAGAAGTTAAAGATAAATTATATAATCTTAAGTATAAAGAGGAAAATGGAGGAGAAGGAATTTGTATAGCTACCGTTAGACCAGAAACTATTTGGGGTGATGTTGCAGTAGCAGTTAATCCTGAAGACATCAGGTACAAACATCTTATTGGGAAAAATGTAGTTGTTCCAGTAGTTGGCAGATTAGTTCCTGTTATTGCTGATAATTATGTAGAAATTGATTTTGGTACAGGTGCATTAAAAATTACTCCAGCTCATGATATAAATGATTATGAAGTTGGAATTAGGCATGGGCTTGAGATAATAAATACTTTAAATCCTGACGGGACAATGAACAATCTTGCTGGACCAATTGCAGGAATGGAAAGGTTTATTGCAAGGAAAAAAACAATTGAACTTTTAGAACTTGAAGGGACATTAATTAGCCAAGAAGACTACATACATTCAGTTGGTTTTAGTGAAAGAGGAGGAGAGCAAATAGAACCTTTTTTATCAGATCAATGGTTTATGTCAATGAAAGAATTATCAAAACCAGCAATTGAAGTTGTAAATATTGGTTTGATTAAAATTCACCCTGAGCATTGGACAAAAACCTATAATAATTGGATGAAAAATATTAGGGATTGGCCCATTTCTAGGCAGCTTTGGTGGGGTCATAGAATCCCTGTTTATTATACAGAATCTGGTCAATATACTGCAGCTCATAATGAGGATGAAGCTCGTACTAAATTAAATGTATCAAAAGAAGTTGTAATCAAACAAGATGAAGACGCATTAGATACTTGGTTTTCAAGTTGGTTATGGCCTTTTTCTGTTCATGGTTGGGGAAGTGATGAAATAAATGAAAAAGATTTGAAATACTTTTATCCAACAAATTTATTAGTTACAGGACCAGATATTATTTTCTTTTGGGTTGCAAGAATGATAATTGCAGGATTGGAATTTATGCCATCTGTTAATATGGCTGACGGATCTGAAAGGAAAGAATTAAAAGATTTAATTCCATTTAAGGACGTTTATTTTACTTCAATAATAAGAGATGAAAAAGGAAGAAAACTTTCAAAGTCATTAGGTAATTCGCCCGACCCTTTGAATGTTATAGAAAAATATGGTGCAGATGCATTGAGATTTACAATAATATATTCTGCTCCTCATGGTCAAGATATTAGGTTTACAGAGCAAATGTGCGATCTTGGTAGGAATTTTGCAAATAAAATGTGGAATGCTTGTAGGTTCCTTTTAATGAAAAGGAATGATGCTTTTAAAGTAGAAGTTAATGAATCAGATTTAATTAATGAAGATTTTGTTGAGATTGAATACATTCATAGTGAGCATACGAATTTAATACCAGTTACAACTTCTGACAAATGGATTTTATCACGTTTTAATAATTCATTATTTAATATAGAACGTGCGTTAAAAGATTTTAAAATGGGCGAATACTCAAAGTTAATTTATGATTTTGTATGGGGAGATTTTTGTGATTGGTATGTTGAATTTTTAAAAGCTGAAACTCAAGGAAATTCAATTGAGAGTAATCAAAAACAAATTAATTTTGGAATTAGTTTATTTGAAAATATTCTATGTATGGTTCACCCAATTATGCCTTTTGTTACAGAAGAACTTTGGCAAAATATATATAATAGAAATGATAACGAATCAATTTGTATTGCAGAATTTCCAAAATATAAAAAAGAAAATATAGATTTAAACATTGAAAAAGAGTTTAACATCTTGCAACTTTTAATTGAGTCAATTCGAAGAATGAGAAGTGGAGCAAATGCATCACCTAGTAAAAAGATTGACGTATCAATTAAATCTTCAGATTTTGAGCTAATAACATTTATAAAATCTTCTGAAAAATTATTAAAGTTATTAGGTAAAATTGAAAATTTAATAATTTCAGATCAAATTGAAAAGCCAAATCTTTCTGCAAGTGAGGTAATTTACGGATGTGAAGTTTTCGTTCATTTAGAAGGTTTGATAGATTTAGATAAAGAAAAAGAAAAAATTATAAAAGAGATTTCTAGATTAGAAGGTCAGATAAAAGGTGTAGAGTCTAAACTCAATAATGAAAAATTTATGTCAGGTGCTCCAGAAAATGTTGTTGAATCAGAAAAAAATAAACTAGCTAATTTTAGTGATGCAATTATTAAATTAAATGAGAGTTTAAAAGCAATGAATTAGTTTTTTGAATGATAAGAGTAGTAATAATTTAAAGAAGTCAAATTAATTTATTAAGTAGAAAAATTCTTCCAATAAATCTATTATTTTTATTGGAAAAGTAAGTGATATTCAGTCATTTTTAAAGTAAATTGTTATACTAAAATTCTAAAATCCACCGTAACAAATTATTTCAATACACTTGTTTTACATTCCTTAATTTTGCACCCACTATGAAAGCAATAATACCAGTTGCAGGTCTTGGGAGTAGGTTAAGACCACATACATATACATCTCCAAAAGTCTTGCTAAATGTAGCAGGAAAGCCAATACTTGGTCATATCTTAGATAAGATACTATCGGAAGGGGTTACATCTGCAACTATTATTGTAGGTTACATGGGGGAAATGGTAGAGGATTATGTTCGGAAGAATTATACATTTGATGTAAAATTTATAGAGCAAAAAGAACCACAAGGTTTGGGTCATGCTATTATGTTAGCAAAGGAAGATTTGGGAGATGAACCACTTCTGATAATTTTAGGGGATACTATTTTTGATGTAGATTTACGCCCAGTACTAATTGGTAAAGTTTCTTCTATAGGTGTAAAAAGAGTTGATGATCCTCGTAGATTTGGAGTTGTAGAATTGAATGGGTTGTCTATTAGTAAATTGATAGAAAAGCCAGAATTTCCAACAACAAACTTAGCTATTGTCGGATTGTATTTCATTAAACAACCAAGAGTATTATCTGAATGTTTAGATGAATTGGTGACTAAGAATGAACGTAACAAAGGTGAGTATCAACTAACTGATGCTTTACAAAAAATGATAGATCGTGGTGAAAAATTTACAACATTTAATGTAGATGGCTGGTTAGATTGTGGTAAGCCTGAAACATTACTTGAAACAAATCGTCACCTACTCGATAAAAAATCTTTAGAGAGAGAATTACCTGGAGTGGTAATAAATCCTCCTGTACATATTGCTCCAAGTGCACAAATTAGAAACTCTGTAATAGGACCATTTGCAACAATTGCTGAGGGTGCAATAGTTAAAGATTCTATTATAACAAATTCAATTGTTGGGGATAATGCATTGGTTGAGCAAGCAATGCTAAATGAATCAATTATTGGAAATAATAGTGTAGTAAGAGGCAATTGGAGAAAAGTAAATATAGGTGCTAATTCTGAATTATATTTAGGATAGTATCTTAGTGAAAATTAAAAAATTAATCAACAAAAAATATAAATTTATTAAAAATGTTTTTATTCACATCTGAATCTGTTTCTGAAGGGCATCCAGACAAAGTATCCGATCAAATATCTGACGCAATACTTGATGCAATTATTGCTAAAGATCCAAATGCAAGAGTTGCTTGTGAAACTTTTTGTACAACTGGATTGGTGGTTATTGGTGGAGAAATTACTACTAAAACTTATATTAATTTCGATGATGTGGCTAGAGAAACAATTAGACAAATTGGTTACACAAAGCCAGAATATAGATTTGATGCAGATTCTTGTGGAGTAATAAATGCTGTGCATTCTCAATCTCCTGATATTGCAATGGGTGTTGATACAGGTGGTGCAGGAGATCAAGGGATGATGTTTGGATATGCTTGTGATGAAACTCAAGAGTTAATGCCGGCAGCCCTGATGTTCTCTCACCGAATTATGTCGCGATTGGCAGAAGTAAGAAAAATGAAAAACTCTCCAATGTCTTATTTACGTCCAGATTCTAAAAGTCAAGTAACAATTGAATATGGTGATGATTTCAAACCAAAACGTATTCATACAATTGTTGTTTCAACTCAACATGATCCATTTAAAAGTCCTGCAATAATGCAAAAGTCAATTTTAGATGATTTAAATAAATATGTTTTTCCAAAAGTATTGCCAAAAAATATGTTGGATAAAAACACAATTTATCATGTTAATCCAACTGGAAATTTTGAAATTGGGGGACCTCATGGAGATACAGGATTAACTGGAAGGAAGATAATAGTTGATACTTATGGTGGTGCAGCTCCACATGGGGGGGGTGCTTTTAGTGGTAAAGATCCATCAAAAGTTGATAGGAGTGCAGCTTATGCAACTCGTCATCTAGCAAAAAATGTAGTTGCAGCAGGACTAGCAAGCCGTTGTACAATTCAGGTTTCTTATGCAATAGGTGTAGCAGAGCCAGTTTCATTATATGCTGACACTCATGGAACAGGAGAAATTAGTAATAGTAAGTTATCAGAAATTTTACTTAAAGAGATTGATATGACTCCAAAAGGAATCATTAAAAGATTGAATTTGCGTCGTCCTATTTACAGAAATACTGCTGCATATGGACACTTTGGTAAACCAGAATATTCATGGGAACAGACAAACCTAGTAAAACAAATTCAAAAGGCAGTTAAATAATTGGAAAAATACAATTTTTTTTTTGTAAGGGGTTTGTGTTTAATACAATTTAATAATGAACTTTCATTTATAATATCTTGTTTTTTATGAGAGTTCTTAATCTTGGATGTGGAAATAAAAAGAATGATTTCCCTGAGTTTAGCCAAGCAATTGAAGTTGTAGGTGTTGATTTGAGCAATATTTCAGATGCAGATATTTTACATAATCTAGATAATTTTCCATATCCATTAGAAAGTGATTATTTTGATTTAGTAATTATGCAAGATGTTGTAGAGCATCTCGAAAACGTACCAGGAACATTAAATGAGGTTTATAGAGTCTGTAAAAATGGGGCTGAACTTCGTTTAAGAACTCCTCATTATGCTGGATACTATGCTTACGGAGACCCAACACATAAAAGATTTTTTAGCATTTATGCATTTGATGGATTTAATGCTGATAAACCAAATTTACTATATACAGAATCAAGATTCAAATTTTTGGAACGAACAATTGAATTCCCAAAACTTTGGAGGATTACTGGAGTTGCTTGGTTAGCAAATAAATTTTCTCATAGATGGGAACAATTGTTTGCATATATTTTTCGACCTGAAAATATCTATTTTAGAATGAAAGCGATTAAGTAGATTATTTTAAATAATGATAGCAAAAATTTTTAAAAAAGATTAATTAATAACATAAAATTATAACAAATTAGAAAATGGATCAAGTAGAAGGAAAATACAAAGTTGCTAATATTAGTTTAGCCGATGAAGGTCGTAAACTTATAGACTGGGCAGAAAGTAGAATGCCAGTAATGATGTCTTTAAGAAAAAAGTACTCAGAAACAAAACCACTTGCTGGTTATAGAATTGCAGGTTGCTTACATGTAACAAAAGAAACTGCAGTTTTAATTAGAACATTAAGAGAAGCTGGTGCAGAAATTTCATGGTCTGGTTGTAATCCATTATCAACTCACGATGCAGTTGCAGCTGCTTTAGCTGAAGAGGGTGTCAAAATTTATGCTTGGCATGGATTAAATGTAGAAGAGTTTTATTGGTGTATTGATCAGACTTTATTAATTAATCCAAACTTATCATTAGATGATGGTGCAGATTTAATTTTTACTGTACACAACAAATATCCTCATTTAATTGAAACCATGGTTGGTGGTACTGAAGAAACTACAACTGGTGTTCATCGTTTGAGAGCAATGGCTGCTGATGGAGCTTTAAAATATCCTGTAATTGCTGTAAATGATGCAGAAACAAAATGGGATTTTGATAATGTTTATGGTACAGGACAATCAACATTAGATGGAGTTATTAGAGCTACATCTGTAATGCTAGCTGGAAAAAATATTGTTGTTGCAGGATACGGACATTGCGGAAAGGGTGTTGCTTTAAGAGCTAAAGGAATGGGGGCAAATGTAATAATTACTGAGATCAAACCAACAGCTGCATTAAAGGCTACTTTAGAAGGAATGAGAGTAATGGAAATGGAAGATGCTGCAAAAATTGGTGACATATTTATTACTGCAACAGGTATTAAAGATATTATAACTGGAAAACATTTTGCTTCAATGAAAGAGGGTGCAATTGTTTGTAATACTGGGCATTATGATTGTGAAATAAAAATTGACGAATTACAAGAGCTCTCTGTTTCTAAAAGAACAATAAGGGATAATAATGAAGAATATATAATGAAAGATGGTCGCAAAATTTATGTTCTAGCAGAAGGAAGGTTAGTAAATTTGGCTGCAGCTGAAGGGCACCCTTCAGAAGTTATGGATATGTCGTTTGCGAATCAGTTTTTATCACAAGTTCGATTAGCTGAAATGGATAAGAGTGATACTCGTTGGGAAAATAAGGTTTATGATATTACTTTAGAACAAGACCAAATGATAGCTAAAATGAAATTAGAAACAATGGGTATAAATATAGATTCTTTAACTTCTGATCAAATTGAATATATGAATGAATATGCTGTTGGAACATAAGTAGTTTTTTTTTTAAAGATATTTTATAGATAATTTCCCAAATGAAATTGTAATATTACTTTTCAGTTGGGATTTTTTTTATTTAAATTCTACTGAGTTAAAATGCTTGTCCTAATGAAATATGAAAAGTCCAAGCATCAGAAAATCTTTTATAAAAATATCTATTACTAATCGAATTTAAATTTGGGTAGATTGGTTCATAGATTTGCAAAGCAGGAGTGAATCGAATAATACCAGCAGGAGTGTTATAAGTTAAGCTACCACCAAATGACCATGCAATATGATCAAGTATATTAGTTCCTGCTAAACTTTCATTTTGAAAATCACGATAAAAAGCGTTCCCAGCATCTATAAAAATAATTAAACCAATATTATTTAACTGACGATTAAAGGAGTTTGTTTCTGGTAATTTAAATAACCTTGAAACTCTAAAATCGAAACTTGTTTCAAAAACACCAATACCACCAAAAATACTTATACTCTTCTGTAACAACCTTTGAGCTAATGGTGCAATACAACTTCTAATTAATGGATCAAACTCTTGAGGAGGTGGGGGTACAGTGGCTAACAAATTGTTATTTTCCCAACCTCTACAACTATTTGCTCCTCCAACAAAAAACCGTGATTGAGGGGGAGTAAGTTTTAGAGCACTTGGTTCTATAATCCACCCTGCATGATTCCTAAATGCGAGTGAAGAATTAGCATTTAAAGGATAATACCATCTGTAATCATATTCCAATTTCAACCAAAAACTTTTAAAACCAAGTGTTCCAATTTCTGTATTTAAAGTTAAGATATTCCCATCTGTTGGGTTAAAGAAATCGTTCCTTTTATCATGAATTAGATTCCCATTCAATGTAATTTTTAACTTTAGAGCATCAAAATTATCTTTTACAAGTGGATTAGTTACGTAATCTAAATCATCTCCTTGTGAATATTGTAATTTGTAAATATTCTCTATCAGTAACTTTGAAATCTCGCCATTTATTCTATTAGTATCTACACAATTAGTTCCATTCAAAGTTGAGAAAATATTGTTTACTTCTATTGCATTGTAACTATTAATATCTATATATTCCTTATAATTCAAATTGAAATTAAGGAGTGCTCTTTGAAAAAAAGTATAAGTATTAAATTTTATCCCTTTTGCAAAAGTAATATTTCCAAAGAAATTATTTAATTCATTACTTGTATTTAAAGGTGATTTTTCGCTACTATAACCAACATTGAAATTTACAGAATAAGCAGAATTTAGATATTCAATTCCTAATGATAAATTTGGATAATCATTCAACAATAATTGCTTGAAATTGGTTAAGGCATTTAAAGTTATTGAACCTTTAAAACCAATTTGATCTGCATTTCCAGTTATGTTCATCTTTTTATAAGAACCATTTGCTGAAGCACTAAAACCATAAAAAGTAGTATCATTTATAGATTCAGTTCCAGTTAAAGAGAATGAAAGAACACCTTCCAAGCCACTTAACTCTGTGAGTTCTAAATCAATACTTACAAATATTTGATTAGTTATTGTATCAATTACATTTTTCATATGTAGCTTGGAAACAAAAGGAAGTGTTCTTAAAGAAACTTCAAATTCTGATAATTTATTAACAGAGAACCAATCTCCTTCATTAAAAGGACATATATCAAAAATGAATTTTTTATTTAAAGTTTTACTAGCTTTCCCAATATTTATTTTAAAGTTATTACTGTCAAGTTTTCCAAATTTATATCTTGATCCTGTTGTAAAAAAAAGTATTGCACTATCAAGATATTTATTATTCAATGAATCTTCAAAAATACTTACAGAACCAAGTGTTCCAGGAGTACCACTAGCAAATGGATAACCCTGATTACGAAGGATATTAACAACCCTACCACTATCTTGAGATAGTAATTCCGAAGAAAACCTTTCTCCAATTAAATTTATCCTATTCTCATTCCCAATTTTGTATTTTATAAATGTTTCTAATGAATCTAAACCTAAATATACAATATTGTTTAATAAATAGGGAGGACCTTCATTAACAACAAATGTTGGATAAACAATATTTTTTACAGTATCTCTTTTCAAACTACAATATATTTTAGAAGAATGGAACCCGTTATCGAAGTAAAATGATCTCAATTTTTCTAAATCATTTTTCAATTTTTTCATATCTAATCTTTGAGGTGGAATAGAAAGTTCGTCCATTCTTTTTTTTAGAATTGAGTCATGTTGTGAATTGAAATACTTTGAAATTGAAAGTGTATAAAATGGTAACATAATACCGTTTCTAAGAGTTGATTCGCTAGACTTAGTTGAAAAGAGAGTTGATAAAATATCTGAAGTAAAACTTTTATTCCCAACAATTGAAACCTTAGTAATTACTGGTGTTAAAGCTAATTCTTGTATTTCTGTTTGAGCTGATAAATTATAGAAGTTTATCAAAAAAAAGAAAGGAGCAAATAGAATTAAACTAAAATTTAGATATTTATTTTGATCATTTTTCATATATGAGTAAAAATAAAAATAGGGAAGATATTTTAACAAAATTATATTATTAAATTTCGTTACAATAAGTTCCCTTAATTAATAAATCAATTTGGGTTGTATAAAAGTAAATATATGATTAATTAACAAATTTATTAATAATCATCTACATCTTCATCCATATACATATCATCATGATTAAATGCTTCAGGCCAAATATCCTCAATGTTGTCGTAAATTGCCTCTTCGTCATCTGTTAGCTCTTGTAGGTTTTCAATAACTTGAAGTGGAACAGCAGTGCGGTTAGCATAATCAAGCAATTCTTCCTTTGTTGCTGGCCAAGGTGCTTCCTCAAGATAGCGGGCTAGATCTGGTGTCCAAAGCATAGTATTTGTATCAGGTTTTAGTTTAAAAATTTGTCGGAAAAAAATATTAATTAAAATAACAACCGCGAAAATAAAATTTAATTGAAATTAAATGAATAAATATTTTAAAATTCAAATTTTATTTTATTCTTAAATTGAAGTATTAAAATTATCTATTCACTATTTAATATGAAATGAGAATAATTATAATGTGAATATCTGTTATAAAATTAGTTAGAAATAACCTAATGTAAAAATTATTCGTTCAATTAATACTTAACTTTTAGTTTTGCCAATTATAATAACTTATGATTAGATATTCTGTCTTTAAAATTTTAAATTAACAAATGAATCCTCTAGAATTAATTCTAAATCAAGGTCAATCAATTTGGTATGACTTTATCAGTAGAGATTTTATTTCATCTGGTAAAATGGCAGAATATGTTGCCAAAGGTATTAGAGGCATGACCTCAAATCCAAGCATTTTTGAAAAGGCAGTGGCAAGTGGTAATGAATATGATTCTCAAATAACGGAACTTTATTCTCAAGGTAAAACTACATCTGAAGTTGCTACAGGAATAATGATTGATGATATTAAGTCTGCATGTGATATACTCAAAGGGGTTTATGATTCATCAAATAAAAGTGATGGATTTATTTCATTAGAAGTTAACCCTAAATTAGCTTTTGATACTACAGGCACAATAAATGAAGCAGAAAAACTTTGGTCTATGATTAATAAACCAAATTTAATGATTAAAATTCCTGCAACTAAAGAAGGTTTACCTGCAATCACAAAAACCATTTCAAAAGGGATTAACGTGAATGTAACCTTGATGTTTTCATTACAACAATATATAGATGTTTCAAATGCTTATATCAATGGCTTAGAGGAAAGATTATCTAATGGAGGTGATATTTCAAATATCAATTCTGTTGCTAGTGTTTTTGTAAGTAGAATTGATGGAATGATAGATTCACAACTTGATAATATAGGTTCAATTGAAGCGTTAAATTTAAAGGGAAAAGCAGCAATTGCCAACACACAAATTATTTATCAACACTATCAAAATTTGTTTTCAAGTGACAGATGGAATAAGATTGCTAATGAATGTGGAAAGCCACAAAGACCACTTTGGGCTAGTACATCAACAAAAGATCCATCTTACCCAGATTTAATGTATGTAGATAATCTAATTGCACCAAACACTGTAAATACAGTTCCACCTGAAACTCTTGTTGGTATTCTAGATCATGCTGATACTTCAAAAAATATTTTCTCAGCAATTGGTTCTGCTGATGAAGTATTAAAAAATCTTTCAGAAGTTGGGATTGATATTAATTTAGTAATGCAAAATTTACTCGAAGATGGGGTAAGTAAGTTTATTGTTTCATTTGATGGGTTGTTTGACAAATTAGAATCTAAAAGAAATCAATCAAACAATTCTAATATTTAGCATTTAATTTTTTTATAAATTCATTTTCAGTTAATCTATATTTGAATGCTAATCTTTTATGTATAAAAATTACAGGGATTTTATCCCAATAAGATTCATACCAATTATCACCTATATTGATTTTAATAATTTCTAAATTAAATTTATGTTTTGATTTTACCTTAAGAATTGTATCTATTGCTTCATCACATAAATGGCAGTCAATTTTTGAAAGAACTAATACATTAGGTATTATTTTAGGACTTTTAAAAAAATACAACAATTTTGAAAAAATACTAGGCATTGTTTTTTAGATATTTATAAATAATAACAAAAATAATTTGCAACGGATTCATAGTTTTTAGTCATAATTTAAGTGAAGAAAATTTAAACTTTAATTTACAAATATTGTTTAGTATTACAATTGAAATTTTAAATATTAATGAATTTTAGCGGAGAACCAAATAAGCCCAGAACATCTAATATTATTAGTTCTGTGAGTCGTAATACTACAAATAATTTAGGTCAGGGTAATTTAAATAACAAAAAAAGATTTAGTAAATGGAAAATAATTCTATTTGCTTTTTTAGCTATTTTGTTAGGGTTTGGAGCAATTGTTCTTTTAGATAAAGTTATAATGCCCTGGTATGTAAAGCTTGGAGCAGTTGCACAGGTTCCAAATGTACTTGGAATAAAATATGAAGAAGCTGAAGATAAACTAGTAAAATTAGGATTTGAAGTTAAAAAATCTGAACCTAGGTTTGATGCAAGATCTCCAGCTGGAACAGTTGTTATGCAATTACCTTATGCAGGTTCTCAAACAAAGCAAGGTAGAAGAATATATTTAACAGTCAGCCGTGGTGAGAATTTAGAATTTGTACCTAATTTAATTGGGTTGGAATTGAGGCAGGCTCGAATAAATCTAATTAGAGTTGGTATGGATGTTGGTGAAATTGTTTATGAATTTTGTGATACTATTGAACCTGGCAAAGTTTCAGGTCAATCTATGCAACCAACTGCTATGGCAAGACCAGGAACAAAGGTTGATATGATGATTTCTAGAGGCAAATCTGTAGCACAAACTATGATGCCTAGCCTAATTGGAGTTAACATTGATGATGCTCGAGCAAAGCTTGCAATTGCTGGACTTTCACTCGGAAAAATTTCTTATAAGGAAACTGAATCTTATGAGGCAAATTTAATTATTGCTCAATCTTTATCAGCATACACATCTGTTGCACAATATTCCTATGTGAATGTAACTGTTGCAGTAAAACCAGGTAGTTTGCTTAAAGACACTGCTAAAGTTAAGGAGTTGCTTGATGAAAATAAATCAATTAATCAAAGTGGATTTGGAAATAACAATAATAATTTATCAACTACTATTAATGTTGATAAAAAAATTCAATTAGGTAATACTTCTTTAAATAATAATGGTAAACTCAAAAATGTTAAAGACAAATTACCAGAGAGAATGGTGAAAGATTTATCTTCAATTACTAAACAAAAGAGTTCTAATTCAAAACCAATTACTCAAACAAAAGTTAGTAATGATAAAAGTAACAATGTCCCAAAAACTCCTTTAAATGCTAAGAATGTACATAATAGTACATCTTTTGTTAATAATAAAAATGTGGTTAAGACAACTAATGATTTGAAAACTAATGGGAGTTTATCTAATCAAAATGTTAATTCAAAAAAAACAGCATTACAGCCATTAAAAAATAACAACCCTACACAAAATCTAGTTAAAAACCCTTTAGTAAAAAAAGTAATTATACCCAAAAATACTAAAATAAATAAACCATTAGTTAAGAAAATCAATCCTGGAAATGGGTTACCAGTTATAAAAAGAGATGAGTAGTTTATTAATTATTAAACAAATTACTATTACCATTTGATTTGAAGATTCATTGAAATATTATTTGGAGTAATAATTAAATTTGATGTAAGTTTATCATCTACATCAAAGTCATAAAGATGAGCACTAACGTAAGAATCTATCATACTCAATCCAATTACCCCAATTAATCCAAGAATAATTTTATCTCTATCATTTCTGTATAAATCACGTCTGGTTCTATATGTTAAATTCTCAGAAGTTCCTATAATTGAATTTTCAAAAAGAGATGAATTCTCAGTGAAAAGTGTATTACATTGAATACCTTTATAAACCAAATACCCAGATGATAACATAAATAACGGGGCTTTCCAATATTGTTCATTATAAAACTGCCCTCCACCTGGAATAATTGAAAATAATACTGCTGCTGTTGGATTCTTTTTTATTATAATACTTTTAGAAATACTTGAATCTTTATTATTTTCTTGAGCTGATAGATTTGATAAATAAGATAAATATAAATTTGTAAGTAGAAATATTATAATCCCAAACATCTTTTTCTTTTTCAAAATACTAATTTTTTTATTAAGAATAATAAAATAAACTTTAAGTTAATTACAATCCTAATTTCTAAGTTTATCAAGGAGTTTATTTAGTAAAATGAGTTCTTCTTGATTTAATGAACTCATAAAATTATCTAGTTGATTTATATCCTTTTCAATTGTAACAATTAACAAAATTCCAATAGAATTAATTTTTACATCAACCAATCTTTTGTCATTTAAATTTACATTCTTATCAATCAATTTTTTAGTAAATAATCTTTCAACAATTCTTGATGCATCAGAATATTTATCAATCATTCTATCCATAATAACACAAGTTGAAACAACACTAGGATATACACCTTTTAAAATTCTTAATACATTGTATTGTTGGGATGTAATATTATACTTTTCAAAAAATTTTTTTTTCTTTGATAAATACCAATTTGAAGTAAACATAAGATTTATTCCAGCCTTTTGTTCTTCAGATCTAAATGGTTTTGTTTGTTTTATTTCATCTTCTATTCTCATTATAAAAAAATTAAAATAAAAAAGTAATAATAATGGTTTTAATTTCCAGATCCTCTAAATTTTTCTAAGTATTCATCATGTAAACCCTCAATACAATCACCGCAAAAATAATTTACAAAACCTGCTATTTTATCTCTGTGAATCATTTTGCTCTCTGAAAGTTTTTTTTTACAAAGATGACATTCAACTTCTTGCCCTAAAGCTAGTTCTTCTGTTGTTGGGGGTTTTCTATTTACAATTCCGAATCCATAATAAATTAGAAATAAAACTCCACAACTTAAAAAAATCATTAAAACAATTCCCATTATCTGATATATTAATTAAAGAAATTATTCAAAACTTAAATTTATAGATAGTTTTTATATTTTAAAAAATATTCTAAAAAAATATTTCATCAAAGATGTAAATTAAAAAAAACAAACCCGCAAAAGTAAAAAAAGATTAAGCGGGTTTGTTCTTAAGTAAATTGAAACTAATATTATTTATAGTACACTTTCATCAATTCCTTCTAAAATAGAAACAACATCAGACAAAAATTTACCACCTAACATTCCGTCAATAACTCTGTGATCATGCGAAATAGAAAGGTAAACCATAGATCTTATAACTATCATATCATTTCCTTCAATCTGTCGAACAACTGCTTTTTTCTGAACAGCACCAGTACCTAATATAGCAAGTTGAGGTTGATTAATAATTGGTGCTCCATGAAGCATTCCAAAAACCCCATAATTAGTTAAAGTAAATGTACCACCAGAAATATCATCTGGTGTCAAAGCCTTTGTTCTGGCTTTGTTAGCTAAGTTATGAACTGCATGTGCAACACCTGAAAGGCTTAATCTATCTGCATCTTTTATTACTGGTACTATTAGATTACCATCTGGTAAAGCTGTTGCCATACCAAGATTCACTCTCTTTTTCAAGATAATATTAGTTCCTTCAACTGATGCATTTATCCATGGATTATTTCTTAAAGCTTTAGCAATAGCATAAATAAAAAATGGAGTAAAAGTTAACTTTACACCTTCTCTTTTTTCAAATGCAATTTTATGTTTTTCTCTTAAATGTACAATTTTAGTTAAATCTGCCTCTGCAACTCCCGATACGTGTGGAGAAGTTTGTTTAGAACGAACCATATGTTCTGCAATAAGCTGACGCATTCTATCCATTTGGATAATTTCAACATCTGGGTTTGGCTGAGTTGCATTAGTATACGATTGAGTAGGCTTTGGTTGTGATGAAAAAACTTGAGCAGTTGTTTGTTTTAATTCTTTATTCGAGTCCAGGTTAGCATCTTGAGAAATTGCACTCCTAGAATTTAAATAATTTAATAAGTCAGATTTTGTTACCCTACTTTTATCACCACTCCCTTTAATTGAGTCTAATTCATTAAGAGATACATTTTCTTTTTCTGCAATTGAACGAACAAGTGGTGAATAGAATTTACCATTAGAATTTCTAGGGATTGGAACTCCAGGCAATGATTGAGTAACTACTGAATTAGAAGTAATAGCATTATCAATTTTAACTTGTTGATTATTCTCAACATTTACAATTTTATTAGCAATTGGATTATTACTAACAGAAGTTGAGTTGCTAGTACCCTTTACTGATGATGAAATGTATGCAATAACTTCATTCACAGGAACAACAGCCCCTTCTTGAGCCACAATTTCAACCAAAAAACCTGCTAATGGAGATGGGATTTCAGTATCAACTTTATCAGTTGAAATCTCTGCAATTATTTCATCTCGTTCTATTGAATCACCTATCTTTTTTAACCATCTTAAAATAGTCCCTTCTTGAACAGATTCACCCATCTTTGGCATTCTAATCTCAGATTTAACTGAGTTATCATTTATATCTACTGGTGATTCAATTATAACATCTTGTTCTTTTATTTCTACAATAGTTTGCTCAGGTGCTTTAATCTGTTCAGGTGCATGAATTAACTGGGGTTGAGGACTTACAGACTTATCGTTTAAATCTCCCATTTTAGCAATAACAACACCAACTAATACAGTTGATCCTTCTTCAAATAATATTTCAGATAATACTCCAGCATAGGGAGAAGGAATTTCAGTATCAACTTTGTCTGTTGAAATTTCAGCAATTATTTCGTCACGTTCTATAGTATCACCTGGTTTCTTTAACCAACGTAAAATAGTTCCTTCCTGAACAGACTCGCCCATTTTAGGCATCATTATATCAAGAGACATTTTTAGTAAGATTTATTATTTCGATTTAAGTTTTTAACAAAAAATTAGATTGCAAATTTACGGAATAAGAATTTGATCAGGTAATAACTTTATAAATTTAGATTATTATTTATGTATTATCTCAAAATAGTTTCAGTCATAATAATCTTAAAAAATAAATTCTAAATCAAAATTTTTAAAATATCTAATTATCAAAAACTACTATTTGATTAATGAAATTAGAAAATTTTTATATAAATCTCCAACCCAAATTCTAAGGAAATATGAACCAATAGGTAATCCTTCAAATGAAATTTCTTTTTCATAAATGCCTTTTTGCTTGAATTCTTTTGCAACTGGAATTATATGATTCCCCAATTTATCTACAATATCAATTTTTACATTACAATCAAATCCAATTGTATATTTAAGTATAGTATTAGATTTAAATGGATTTGGGTAAGGGTTGCATATCATGAAATTATTTTTGTCAAACAATTCATTATTACAGATTTCATTAATTAATACAAAAACAGAATCATTCTCAACTTCAACACAATCGTATTCTGGTATTTCTAACTTGATAGAAAACTTACTAATTCTACTTTTTGTAAATGGAATTGAGAAATTAAGATGTAATAAATTATTTACATCAAAATCATCATTGAGAAAATTAATCAACATTACAATTTTTCCTGGATTTGTCTCGTTGGAAATTATCGATAAACTAATTTTATCTGGATCATAGGAAAATGTATTTAAAAATATAGATGAAGTTGAATCATAATAAATGGTTAGAATCCCTTGATTAATTTTGAAAGGATAAAATGAATTTGATAATGAAACATTTAGATTAAATGAATCTAATAAATTAAGGAGTAATGATTTTGAGAATTTATTTATTGTAACATTTAGTTTTGAATTTACATTTACTGATCCACCTTCAATATTAACAAATAGTTTATCGTTTTCACTTGATGAATTTGTTATTTGCAAGGCAGTTTTAAACAATCCGTCTATTTTGTTTTTGTACTTAACTCGAATAATTTTTGTTTCGTTAGGATTTATAGAAAAATTCTCAAATGGCTTAATATTTAAAATCTGAAATTTATCTAACTCACCAATTAACCTTAGATTGCTTATTTCAATAGGAAATGTTCTACTTGTGTTGGTAATTTTAGCTTCTAGTATAGCTGAATCTGGGTAGCACAAATTATTAATACTATCACCAGATCCAATTAAAAAAGTTTTTTCAACTCTACCTTCAAGTTTACATTCAACATTTGAATTGTTATCAGAATCAAAAAGTATGATTGGTTTAATAATTGCATTTCTAAATCCACTATCTTTAGGAGTAAATTCTATATCTAACCAAAGAGTATCTTGAGAACCTAATTTAAATGTGAATGGGAAATTTATAGATTGCTTGTTAGATATTGAATAATCTTTTCCAAGTTTATTACTATCACTTTCAATTTGAATATCAGAAATTGTTAAAGAATCTGAAAATTCATTTATCTCGATGTAAAATGGAATTTTAGTTTTTTTTATATAATTTCCATATTCAATCAAACCAAAGTCAAAATTTTGAGTAAAAAGTTTTGATTGAACTGAAGTACCAAATAAACTAATTTTAAAAGTAAGGTATTTTTTATTTGTCGATAAAATATACTCAACTTTATGGTAACCAATTTCTTTAGGTTGATAAGTAATAACAACATAAAAAGAATCATTTTTTCTAAACAATTTCTTTTTAATCAGGCTTAAATTATAAATTGAAAATATATTTGTATCTCCAACTGCAGATAAAATTCCTGTTACTTCAACATCTGCTAACCCTATATTTTTTAAAACAAAATTTGATAAATATCCCCCATTCACTTTTCTCCTACCCCAATCAAACTTCACATCAGCAAAATCAGACTTAATTCCTAACCCATTTAAGATACATTTGTTATCACCATTTAATGAATTTTTGGCATTAGATTTAAAAATAATAGTGTCAGAATATGGTTGATCTGAAACAGGTTGAAACCCAACCTTGAAAACAAAAAATCCTCCTGATTTAATAGTTATTGGGAAATTAAAACCATCAATAGTTGAAAAAATAGGGTCTTTAGAAATGTAGTCAGAACTAATTATAATGTCCTCTCCAATAACATTTGAAATGTTTTCAACTATAAACGTAAACTCAGAGAGTTTGCCAATTTCCACTTCATGAAAATCTAAATCACTCACTCTAATAAGCCCAGTTTTTTGGGCTAAACAATAATTAGTTCCAATAGTAATGAAGAGTAAAATATATATTTCAAACGAAAAGAATTTATTAGTGTAAATTCTATTCCCTTTGATAAGTGAAATAAATATATTCGATAAATGACTAATATGAGTAGTAGGTAATAATTAGATTAAAAATATTATGATTTAAAATTCAATCTCAACAAGTAATTATTTTGAAAAAAGTAAATAAATACTTTAGAAGTTAATTAAAATCTAATAATATTACTTTAAAAAAAATGTTAAAAATAATGAAATTAGTAGTAGTGAATTGGCTTAAATAATTCTTAAAAAGTAAATGAATAGTTAACTAAACCATTGATAAAATATAAATTATATGTGATATCATAAGTGAATAAAATTTTATTAAAGAATTATGATATAAACACAATATAAATTCATTATTTAAATCAAAAAATATGTGTTGTTAAGTTCTTCTGCATTATTTTTGCAGTTAATATGAATGATCAAAACAATTCTTTGTTAATAAGAGCACTTAAAGGTGAAAAAGTAGAAAGACCGCCAGTATGGATGATGCGTCAAGCTGGCAGATACCTTCCAGAATACAGGGCAATAAGGAGTAGAACCACTTTTTTAGAACTTTGTAAAAATCCTGAACTTGCATCTGAAGTAACTATTCAACCAGTGGATTTGGTTGGGGTTGACGCGGCAATAATATTTAGTGATATATTAGTTGTTCCAGAAGCTATGGGAATGAATCTTGTAGTAGAAGAAGGTAAGGGAGGACCAAGATTCACTGAGCCAATAAGAACTGTGGATGCAATTGATAATTTACAAACATCAGTAACTGATAAATTGGATTTTGTTTTTAATGCAATATCACTTACTAAAAAAAATTTAAATGGAAAGGTTCCATTAATTGGGTTTGCTGGAGCTCCCCTTACTCTTGCAGCATATATGATTGAAGGTGCTGGTTCTAAAAATTTCGATTTATTTAAAACTTTTATTTATAATGAAAGTTCAGCTGCAAAAAAAATGTTTGAAAAATTAACTCATGAGCTAATCAATTATATGATTGGTCAAATCAAAAGTGGTGCTAATATGCTTCAGCTTTTTGATACTTGGGCTGGTTTATTACCTGAAGAAAAATATAATGAATTTGGTTTAGAATTTGCATCAATAGTAATAAAAGAAGTTCGCAGAAATTACCCTGATATTCCAGTATTGTATTTTCCAAAAGGGCTAAGAAGTTACGATTCAATAACTAAATCAAATGCAAGTGGTTTTGGTATTGATTGGCAAATTGATATCAATAGAGCTCAAAAAGAGATACCGATTGAATATGCAATTCAAGGGAATCTTGACCCAGTATTATTACTTACAAATCCTGATAAAATTCATGAAGAAACAAAAAAGATGTTAAGCAAAATAGATGATAATCGTGGATACGTTGCAAATCTTGGTCATGGCATATTACCAATTACACCTGTTGAAAACGCAAAAGCATTTATTAATGCTGTTAAGTATTAGAAAGTAATTTAAATTTATCTTAAACTTTTTGAGGTAAGATTTTACAAAAGAAATATACAGAAAAATATTAGAATGTTTTTTTGTTGTTAAATCAAATTAAAATTTAATAATCAATAATTTAAAATCAAAAAGTTAATAATGAAAAAAATCTTTTTTATACCTTTTTTAATATTAGTTTCAATTATAACTTTAACTAGTATTCAAAGTTGTAGCACAATATCTAACTTGGCTAAGAATCTTCAAAATTTACAATTCAAACTTGATAATGTAAATAATTTCAAGTTAAATGGAATTGATGTTAGTAAAATAAGTCAGCCTTCTCAACTCAGCATTATTGATATGCTATCTTTAACAAATATGATAACAAAAAAACAATTACCAGTTGATTTTACATTAAATGTATCTGCTAAAAATCCAAATGGTACATCTGGTAATTCAAGTAGTAATAGCAATGCAATTACATTGACAAAAATGAATTGGACTCTTTTGATTGATGATAGAACAACTATAAATGGGGTCGTTAATCAACCTATTAATGTACCTGGAGCTGGTCAGTCAACAATTATTCCAGTAGGAATACAATTGGATTTAATGAAATTTTTTAATGATAAAGGAGTTGACGATTTGGTTAACTTAGCATTAGCTTTAGGTGGAGCACAAGGTTCAACTACTAGATTGAAATTATCAGTAAGACCTACAGTTCAAACACCAGTTGGTTCTTATCAATATCCAAGTGATATAATGGTTATGAGTTCAGGTTATACTAATTAGTGTTTAATCAAGTATTAAAATTTATCATTTAAAAATATAATATAAAAAAAAGGGGTGAAACTGATTTCACCCCTTTTTAATATCATATTATGAATTAAAATTATTTCTTCATAAAGTTTCCAATGAAACCAAGTACATCATCTATTGGACTACCATCATGATTCATATCAACTAAATTACTTAATGTTCCTAAAATCCCTGGTGTGGACTGTTGAGCTTGTTGTTGTTGATCTCCTAAAAACCCTGATATGTTATTTGCGTCCAAACCTGCTTGTTGTTTATTTTGACCTAAGTAACTCATTACTATTGGGGCTAATGTTGTTAAAAGTTGTGCAGCCTGACCCATATCAAGTCCACTTGATTGAGCAACTCCTTGTTGAGCTAACTGTTGTTTATCTCCTAATAAGTGCTGTAATATTCCAGCACCATTTGCAGCATTTGTTCCTTCCATAACTCCCCCAATAAAACCTGCAATATCATTTACCACGCTTCCATCATGATCTCGATCAAGAGCATTAACTAATGAATTAGCTCCTTCTGGAGTTGATGAATTCTTAGATAAAGCAGATATAATTAATGGTAATGCTCCTTGAATTGCACTTTGTGTTTTACCTTGATCAGCTCCTAACTGGCTACTTATTAGTTGTAATGCAGGTCCGCTCAACAACTGTGATACATTTTCAAATAATGACATTTGTAATTTATTAATTTAAATTTTTTGAACTATTATAAAAGACAAATATATAAAAAAATATCCACTTACTTATTAACTGAAAATTTTCTAATTTCTCTAAAATTATTCAAATCTTTTATCTCTATAAAATATACTCCACTTTGTGATGGTTGATTAAATCTAATTTCAAGCGGAACTTTACTTGTTTCGTAATATATTGAATTCTTTTCTAGTTCTACACCATTAATGTTATATAAAGAGAGTATTAAATTACTCGGTTCGTTAAGAATTACGGTTAAGTTGGCTGATCCATTTTTTAGAATTACTTCAGAAACATTATTTTCTAATAAAATTGAGTTATTTAAATCCGTTGTTAAATTTGGTATTTCAATTTGTACAGTATTTGCTTTTTCATCGAAAGTAGTTTTAAATTGGAATAAATTCGTTCGAGCTGGTGTTTTTTTTACAACTCCTGCAACATCAAATTCTGCACCATGACATCCACAAACAAACCTCATTTTAGTTGAATTAAAATCCCCAACATTACAATTTTCATGTGGGCAAACTTCATACACTGCATTAAATTTTGTTAAACTTTCTCGAATTAAAATAACTTTTCGGTTAGATGGAAGTGTAGATAATGGTTTCCCTATTCCAGAAATTGATAGCCTAACCATTCCATTTAAATTCGATAAATTAGGAAAATCGCTTAACTTAACAGTATAAATTCCTGAAAGTGTGTTTCCTTTTGATTGTAATGTAGGTGTAAGTGAACCTAATACGATAGGGGCTGTAAACGATAATACTGTTGCACTAAATAGTTTTGAAATGAAGTCTCTTCTTGAATTTACAGATTGCATTATTTAAATTATTTAAAATATAGTTTAAATTAATGACACCTTTAATTTGATTAAAGTTACAACATTAATTAAAAAAACATTCCTATATAAATACAGGAATGTTAATTTTATTTTTTAAAAAATAAATAATAATTACTTAACGATAGTAAATTTCCTTACATCTTCAATACCCAATGAAGATTTTATAACGAACAAATATGTGCCAGATAATGTAGGTTTATCTAATTTAAAAGTTGACAACTCATTTGGAACATTATAAGTTTCCATTTTTGATTTTATAACATTACCATCAATAGAATAAATAGTAGTTTTAACTTCACATCCATTAACAAAACGACATTTGATTGAGACAGTATTATCATATTCTTCAACATTTGATATAAAATTATCACCATCAGAATTGTTATAAACACCTGTCGTTAAATTAGGAATTTCTATGTTAACTCTACTTCCATCATTTGTGGTTTTAAATGAGTTTAAATCACTTGTTGCCGGTCCTTTTGTTACTAAACCTTCTGCTGAAAACTGAGAACCATGACATGGGCAAACATGTTTTTTAGTAGTTGAGTTGAAATTTGTTTCTCCAACACTACATCCTTGATGAGTGCAACTTTCTGAATAAGAAATAAATTCAGTTTCTGATTTTCTGTAAACAATAACTTTTTTATTTTTAAATGGTGCTGGCATATTTGGAACAGAAATCCACACCAAACCACCAACAGTTAGGGCTGGGAAATCAGTTATCTTAAATGAATAAATACCTGATAAAACACCAGCTTTTGCACATAGAGTAGGAATTAATTCACCTAAAATAACAGGTGCTGCCATCGACATAACCGTTGCCCCAAATAACCTTGAAACGAAATCTCTTCTGTTGTAATTTTTGATCATAAATTTTAATAATTAATAATTAATCTTGTTTAATATCCTTATGTAACATTGAATAATAATTTACCTTTGATTGTAAAAAAATTATTGTTGACTGTAATTGATTATCATCAATCAATCCTAATTGAACTCTATCTTTAGTTCCATTGAACCTTGAGTATACTTCCCTCAAAATATATCTTGAAATATTATCTTTATTAGAATTTAAAGATAAATTAATATTTTTGATACTTTCATTTTTTATTTCAGATATAGAATTAATAATTAAATTACTAACATTTTTGTCTTTTGCAAAAGTTTCAAATTCTTTTACTTTTTTATAAACAAAGTTATCAGGAAGTTTATTACTTGGTAATGAAATAACGTATTTAAAAAAAGAATTCGCAATATCATTACTTATTTTAAAATCAATTGGAATTGAATTCATATTGGAAGTTAACAAAGTTGCATAATCAAAAAACACCCAAGAACGGTTAAGCTGAGAAACAAAAGAACTAGTATCAACCGCTAATATTGAATCTGGGAGAATGCCACCACTACTTTTAACATTTCTACCAGAAGTAGTTAAAAACTCATGTTGGATAGAATCATTTGTAATGATTGCTTTGCCAGATTTATCATATGTATACTTTTGAATACACCTTCCAGATGGAGTATAATATCTTGCAGTTGTAATTTTAAGCTGAATGTTCTGCCCTATCCAGTGAAGGGTTTGAACTAAACCTTTACCAAAACTTGGCTGACCAAGAATTACTCCAGCATCAAGATCTTGAATAGCTCCAGCTAATATCTCAGAAGCTGAAGCAGAATTTTTATTTATCAGAACTGCAATTTTTACATTTTTAAGAATAGGTACTTCCTCAGTATAAAAATATTTTACATCATTTGTGTCTCGTCCTTTTGTTGAAACAATCAAACTCCCTTTTGGAACAAAATTACTTGCGATTGAAACTGCAGATTCTAATAGACCACCACCATTATCTCTAAGATCTATAACTAAAGATGAAATACTATTTTTTACTTGAAGTTCTTTTAATGCACTTTTAAATTCTAATGGTGCTCCTTGAGAAAATCTTGTCAGTTTAATATAACCAGTACTATCATTTAGGAGTCCACTATATGAAATGCTTTTAGCTTGAATCAATTCACGAATAAGTGAATAAGAGATTGGTTGAGGTATTGCACCCCTTTTTATAACGAATTTCAATACTCCACCTGGCGTTCCACGAATTACCTCACGCATTTTCTCAACAGTTGAATTTTGAAGATTAATATCATTTATAGAAATTATTTTATCACCAATTCTCAATCCAACTTTTTTTGCTGGATAATTATCTAACAATTCATTTATGAAAAGGGAACTGTCACGTGCAAATACACTTATACCAGCTCCTCCATATTGATTCTGCAATAATAAATCTAATTCATTTTTGTCATTTTTATCTATGTAAGTTGTATACGGATCTAGAGTTTTTAACATTGATTTAATACCAGTTACTATAAAATCTTCATGATTAATAGTATCTATAAATCTTAAAGACACCTCTCTGTAAACAGATGCAAAAGTTTCGGTAACCTTTGCAATCCTTATGTAATCTACATTATCAGGCAATTTCCAAGCAATTGAACCTATGAGTAAGATAATTACAAATATGAAAATTGACTTTTTATTTATTTTTTTTATAATCTTCATTTAATTAACTTAATTTAAGAGGATGCAAGTTATAAATATAAATGCATATAATAATATTCAGATTTTAAATTTAAATAATTTCAATATTAAAATTCCATTAGTTTAAATAATGAATGTTAACAGGCTTATATTTGTTAATAATATTTAAGAATAAATAATTATTGTATGATTACAATTTTAAATGAATTTAAGAATAAAGCAAAATTATTTAATAAAAAAATTGCTTTGCCAGATTCATTGGATATTAGAACTTTGAAGGCTGCAAATGTTTTGTTAAATGAGAATATTGCTACACCAATTTTGTTTGGAAATAAAAATGAAATTCAGAATTTAGCGGAAGATAATTTTATAAATATAAACGGAATAAACATAGTTGATAAGTCTGTTGAAGAATTAAATAAAAATTTAATTAATGAGTTTTATGAATTTAGAAAACACAAGGGAATTTCTATAGAACAAGCCAAAGAAATAATGAATAACCCTCTTTATATTGCTGGTATGTATCTAAGAAATGGACTTTGTGATAGTTGTGTTGCTGGCTCTATATCAACAACTGCGGAAGTTATAAAAGCTGGTATTCAAACAATTGGACTTCTTGAAGATAATAAAACTGTATCTTCATTTTTTTTAATTGAATTTAAAAATAAAATCTATTCTTTTGCTGATTGTGCAATTATTCCAGAACCTAATTCTCAGCAGTTAGCAGATATTGCCATAGTAACTGCAAAAAACTTTGAGAAGTTATTAAACATTAAATCAAAAACAGCATTATTATCTTTTAGCACAAAAGGAAGTGCTGAACATTCAAATGTTTCAAAAATTACTGAGGCAATAAAGTTAATTAAACAAACAAATTTAGATTTATTAATTGATGGTGAGTTACAATTAGATGCAGCTATTGTACCTGATATTGCTTTAATAAAAGATCCAAATGGCAAGTTAAAAGGTGAAGCTAATGTACTTGTTTTTCCTAATCTTGATGCAGGAAATATTGCATATAAAATGGCTCAAAGAATGGCTGGAGCAAAAGCTATTGGTCCTATTGTTCAAGGTTTAAATAAACCATATTTTGATTTATCAAGAGGTTGTTCAGTTGAAGATATAATTGATTTAAGTTCAATTTCTATTTTGTTATCGTAATCAAATTCTTAATTCTTTAAACATTTTAACATTGAAATTTGTTGTTATTTTTACACAATGATAATTAGAAATCCAGAAGAAGATTATTTTCATAATATCGGGAACTCAGGGGGTTACGAATGGTCTTATTTTGATGGACTATCAAATGACGGATTATGGGGGTTTACTGCAATATGGTTTAAAGGTTGCCCTATGTCTCCCCACTATACAAAAGAAATTGATTACTCTTTTCTAAATGGATCTCATATTAATCCAGAGGACTTTTCAGCATTTTCATTTTCATTATACTATAAAGGTGTAAGGAAATTTTGGTGTTTAAATGAAGCGAACTCTTCTCATAGTACCTTTACAAATGATTCTCCAAATGTTTCTTTCAACGAAAATATTTTAACTTGTAAAGTTATTAAACTAGGTAAAGAATTTGAGATTGAAATTCATTCTTCTTCTGCAACTGGAACAAAAAGAGTAGCAGGAAGAATAAGTTTATCATTCCCTGATTTAGATTTAAAAACAATAGCTAATACCTCAAATAATTTAGATGATAATCACAATTGGGTTCCTGCAAATTTGGTTGGTTCTTTTAATTTAAATTTACATTTATACACATCCTTTGGATTAAAATTTAATGACGAGACAATTGATTTTTCAGGTAGGTCATATCATGATAGAAATTATGGTTTAACACCTTTACATAAGTTAGATGTTGACTGGTTTTGGGGTAGATATATTGGTGATGAATACTCCTTAGTATACTTTAAAATATTGAGTAAAGAAAAAAAAGAGATTGAATTCTCTCAATTGTTATTATTTAAAAATCATGAACTTCTATATCAAAGTAAAAATTTTGATTTTATTATGAGTCATTCTAAAAAAAGCTGGACACTTAAATATCCATCTCGAATATTAATTTCAAATGATGATATTAAAGTTGAAGTAAATGAATCATATAAACCTGAATCAGGTCCATTCTATCATAGATTTGTTTCTGATTTCAAAATTTACTTTAAGAATAATTTAGTTTCAGGTAAAGGAATAACTGAATTTCTAAAACCAAAAAGGTTAGGTATAAAGTCTTTTCGTCCTTTTATAAAATTTCGAGTTAGAAGAACCTAATTAATTAATCTTCTATACCTTGTAAATTATTTACTCTTGCAATATCAATTTTCTTAAAAATAATAATAAAGCTATTGTCTAAATTAATTAATTATAGAAATAAAGTTACTAAAGTTGTTGTTGGTGTTATGTCTGGAACTTCATTAGATGCAATTGATGTTGCATTTGTTGAAATTAGTAATTACTCAATTAATACAAAACATAAGCTAATTGCTTTTAAATCTATACCAATTGAATCATCATTAAAAGATAGGTTACATGCAGCTTGCGAAGGAAATCTTACAATGAGAGAGTGCTTTGAATTGGATATTGATTTAGGAATGATTTATGTAGATTCAATTTTGGATTGTGCTAAAACAAACAATTTATCAATAGATATGATTGATGCAATTGGATTACATGGTCAAACTGTTTTTCATAATCCTAATAGAAAACCAATTGGCCTTACAATACAGATTGGATCAGGTAGTGTGGTTGCTCAGAACCTTGCAACAATTGTTGTGAATGATTTTAGAACTAATGATGTTGCCGCAGGAGGACATGGTGCACCTTTAGTTCCTTATTGTGATTATTTGTTGTTACATGATAAAAATGTAAATAAAGTATCACTAAATATTGGTGGAATTTCAAATATAACTTGGTTAGGTAAAAATACTACCTTAGATAATTTGATTGCATTTGATACTGGTCCTGGAAACATGATAATTGATTCTGCAATGTTGGAATTCTATAATAAGAAATATGATGAAAATGGAGATGTGGCTTTAACTGGACAAGTTAACGAAGAATGGTTAACAGAAATACTTAGCAAGAAATATTATCATTTAAAACCTCCTAAGAGTACTGGACGTGAACAGTTTGGTGAAGAAACTTCTAAAGCTTTAACAGTAAGAGGTAGAAGTATTGGTTTATCAAATCAAGATATTATTTCTACAATTACAGCAGTTACCTCAAGAAGCATTGCAATGGGAATAAATAATTTTTGTAGAAATGAAGAATCAGTTGATGAAATAATAATTGGTGGTGGTGGTTTTCATAATAGTGCAATAATAAAATATCTGAAAGGGGAATTTGTTGGAACAACATTTAGTTCAAGTGATAAGTATAATTTACCAGTGGATGCCAAAGAATCAATTTGCTTTGCTATATTAGCTAATGAAACTTTAAATGAAATAAGATCCAACGTACCAAATGTAACTGGAGCTAAGAATCATGTGATTTGCGGTTCTATTAGAATTGGTTAATAAAAATATTTATAACCAATTCTAAAATCAAAAATGAAGTTGTTCCTTCTTTTATTTCTATTTCCCATTACTTTGCTTTCACAAAAAATTAATGGAGTAAATATAGTATCACCAAAATTAAAAGTATACTCAAATCCCATTGATACAATAAAGTCAATTAATGCTAATTGGGTTGCAATTTGTCCTTTTGCTTTTCTTACACCAAATAATCCTGAAATCAGATATGAAAATTCAGATAGTTGGTACGGAGATAAATACAACGGCGTTAAGGAAATGATAAAATTCGCTAAAAATTCCAAATTAAAAATTCTATTAAAACCCCATTTTTGGGTAGATGGTGAAGGCTGGGCAGGTGATTATAATCTATCAAATGATAAGTGGAAAGTTTGGGAAAGAAACTATATAAATTACATTTTGAGGTTAGCAAAATTAGCTGATTCAAATAAAGTTGAAATGTTTTGCATTGGTACTGAATGGAAAAATGCCGTAAAGGAGAGACCAAAATTTTGGTTTTATTTAATTGATTCAGTACGTAAATACTACTCAGGTAAATTAACTTATGCAGCGAATTGGGATGAATATCATAATGTACCATTTTGGTCAGAACTAGATTTCATAGGAGTTGATGCATACTTCCCATTATTGAAAATCAAAACGCCTTCCATTGAAACATTAAAAAATGAATGGTTAGATATAAAAAAAGATTTAAAAGCAATTTCAATTAAAAATAAAAAGAAAATTCTATTTACAGAATATGGTTACAGAAGTGTAAATTATACTGCTTGGAAACAATGGGAAATAGAAAATCTATCAATTAAAAATGCTGTGAATTACAGGTCACAAGTTAATTCTTATGTAGCTTTGTTTGATACCTTTTGGAATGAAAATTGGTTAGCAGGAGGATTCATATGGAAATGGTATTCAGATATTGAAAATCAATTAGATGTTTTTATTGATACTGATTACACTCCTCAAGGTAAACCAGTGGAAGCTATAATTAAACAAAGATATTTGATAAACAAAGATAAGTTTCCTAATTAATTTTCTAACAAAATTTTAGGAATTACAATAATTAAAAAATATAATTTTCAATCAATAAAAATAAAGCAAGATACCCTATATTTATAGAGTATCCTGTATTTTTTAATTTATCTTCTCTAATAAAATTTTAAGGTTGTCTAACACTAAAGCCCAATGAGATTCATATTGTTCTTTATTAGATTCATTTTCAATACCATCGTGATGAATTGAAATAAAAGTAAATCCATTTTTATCAATTAACTTGTAAGTTATTTCATAAAATTCTTCTTGAATTCCAGGTAAAATTTCTGACGAATTTAAGAATTTAAATTTAATTAAACTGCCTTCAATATACTCAACAAGTGAACCAGTATCTGTAATTTCTAAATCATTAATAGCCCTTTTAAAACTAACAATTGAACCAACAGCTAAATTTAAAATATCCTCATATAAATAATAGTATTTATTAACTATCTCATTTGATAAAAGTGCTTTCCATACTTGGGTAGTACTTGATTTTATAGTAATTGAAACTTGAGCTGAGGTTAATAGTTGCATTTAAAATATTAGGTTTAAACGTTTAATTTAGTTGTGAATTTGTACCTTAAAAAATAATATCAAATAAGTTTTAAAATGACTAAATTTATATTTACATCATGTTTGGAGTATCTGCTGAAGGTCCGTAAGAACCTGGCAATGGAATATCAAGCATTCTTAAATAAACTCCCAATTGAGCTCTGTGGTGAATAAAATGATTAAAGCACATGTCCCTTAATACTGCTTGCTTTGGAAGAGTAAAGAAAACTCTTTCAGCTTGCCTCATTGTCCAAGGATTTTGTAAAAGTTCATCTGTTGAATTTTCTAAAGCAACTACAGCCTTTTTAAGATGTTCATTAAAGTGAGCAATTAATTCTTCATTAGATTGAGGATTAAATGGCTTTGAATCTGATTTTGCAAAATCAAGCTCGTCAGTTGTAATAGTTGTATTAACCCAATCTGGCAAGTCTGCAACGTGCCTGGCTAACCTTCCTAACTTCATACTTTTCTCATGAGGTGCCCATTCTGCTTTATCGAATGGAACTAATTCTAATAACTTTTTAGTTGTGTTTGATTCATGTCTAAGTTCTGCTAAAAAATCTGATGAAATTGACATTTGTTTAATTTTAAATTATAATTATTATTTGGAACTTAAAAATCAATTTGGAAATTTGAATGGATTTAATAAAAAAATGTTTAGTCATTGTAAAACATATATAAAAAATTAGTTGAATCCAATTTGAAACTTATCTACTTTTGTTAAAATCTTCATTTTAAGATTTGTAAAAATTTTAACTATAAAATTATCTTATATTTACTTTATAGTCCTGATTTTAAATTGTTAGTAATTAACAGACTTAAGAAAAACAACTTTCAATTAAGTTAACTTATTCCACCACAAAATTCTAATATATTTCCAGATGGATCGTAACATTGAAACCAACTAACTTGCGTATTCATTTTCATAGGTTCTGACTGGATTGTAAGAATATTATTTAAAACTAAATGATTAAACATTGCTAAAGTTGAAAATACTTCAAATGCAAAAGTAGTTCTAACAATTTTTTCAGGAAAATCAAACTTATGATGACCTCCTATTAAGTACATCCCACCATTTTTACCGAAAGTAAAATAACATGCCTCAGAACCCATGGGATTAAACTCTTTTAATCCAATTATCTCATTATAAAATTTAAATGATTCTTCAAAGTTATGTGCATAAACACTTACTAATGCTATTCCTGAAATATCTAGTTTATTTTGTTCCATTAAAAAAAGGTTATAGAAAATTTCTTAAATTAAAAATCATCAAAAATAGAAAAACCAAAATAAACTAAAACTAACAAAAATAAAAAATTGGTGAATTATTCTAACAGTAAATAGGGTAGTCTGTAACTAAGATAAAATTATGATTGAACTTTATTTGATTCAAATATAAAACTTTCTATTTAGACAGACAAGAAAAATCTTTCTAAAAAGTAATTTTATTTATATTTGCAACTATATGAAAAGAATATTGTTATTTGCAAAAGAAGTATTTGGAAACCTAGATCAACTTGGTTATGCAATTGGGTATAATAGTTCTGGTGTTCTTCATAAGTATGCATCTGGTTTGCAAAAGCCTGGAGCAAAGCTTTTAGAACGTATGGCAGACGTTGGTTGTAATATACAATGGTTACTTACTGGTGAAGGGGAAATGTTTGCTGAGAATGATGCTGGATGGGATTTAAGAGAGAAATCATTAGCAGCTAATTATGAAAAATCATTGACTTCAAAACCTGTTTTAAGTAGGAAAAGATTAGTTCCAATTATGTTAGAACCTACATCAGCTGGTTTGGGTAATAGAGTTGAAGGGTATGTTGATAAACAAGTTGATTTACACAGTTTTTTAACAGGTGATAAAGATGATGTGTTTTGTATTTATGCTAAAGGTGATTCTATGATTGGTGCTGATATTTTTGATGGAGATATGGTTGTTGTAGATAGCTCTCTGCCTGTTCAGGAAGGTGACATTGTTGTTGCATATATGGAAGATAAGGGTGAACAAACAATTAAAAGGCTAAAATACTCTAACGGTTTTATTATGCTTGTTGCAGAAAATCCTAAATATCAGCCTATTAAAGTTGTCCCTAAGGATATTAGAATAATGGGTGCTGTTACTAAAGTAATACATGACATTAAATCAGGAAAAAAAAGTAAAAGATAACTTGGCTACTATTTCTTAAATAGGATTTACTCAATCAATTTTAAAAAAAATAAAAATATATAGTACGCTTTTTCTTTATTTTTGGGTAATACTTAAGTTTAATTTATACAAATTCCTATAATTATGATTGAACAATACTTACCAGTGATATTAATGATTCTAGCTGGTCTAGGGTTTGGTTTAGTTTCAGTAAAAGCACATGAGTGGTTAGGTCCGCAAAAACCTAATAAAGAAAAATTAGAGACTTATGAATCTGGTATGAGGCCAATAACATCTTTAAAAGACAGATTTCCTGTTAAGTTTTATCTTGTTGGGATGTTGTTTATTCTTTTTGATATTGAAGTTGTTTTTATGTATCCATGGGCTGTTAACTTTAAAGAGCTTGGCACAAATGGGTTAATCTCAATGGTATTGTTCATAACAACATTATTTGCTGGTTATATTTATATATTGAAAAAAGGTGCATTAAAATGGGATTAAATTTAAAATTCATATGAAATTTAAAATTCATATGAGATAATTATTATGTTTTGTTTTTATAAAAAGATTAAAAATTAAAGTTTATATTTTTATGATAGATCAATTAGAAAAAGAAGGTTTTATAACAACTACAGTTGAATCAGCAATAGGTTGGGCTCGTAAAAAATTCGATTTGGCCTATGCCATTAGGAATTTCTTGTTGTGCTATTGAGATGATGGCTTTTGCAGGACCTAGATTTGATTGCTCAAGATTTGGATCTGAGAGATTTTCTTTTTCTCCAAGACAAGCAGATTTATTAATTGTTGCAGGGACTGTAACTTATAAAATGGCTTGGGTTGTTAGGCAAATCTATGATCAAATGCCAGAACCTAAATGGGTGCTTTCAATGGGTGCTTGTGCAAGTTCAGGTGGAATGTTTCGTTCTTATTCAGTTGTACAAGGTATTGACCAATTTATCCCAGTTGATGTTTTTGTTGCAGGTTGCCCTCCAAGACCTGAAAATTTGATTCAAGGATTATTGCTTATTCAAGATCAAATTAAAAATGGTAGAAACCCTATAACTGAAAGAGAAGCTATGTACGTTTAGGTGTATTTAAAAATATTAATTTCCTTTTAATATTTATTAATTACAATAGTATATAAAACGATTGTGGAACTGTTTAAAATTAATAGATACTTATTTTTTTTTTAATAATAATATATTATTATGCGTTTAATTTACTCATTTTTACTTTGCTTTCTAATTGTTAATTGCATACAAGCACAATCAACTACTTGGAGTAAAGATATTGCTCCAATTTTTTACAAAAATTGTGTTTCATGCCATAGAGCTGGTGGGATAGCTCCATTTAGTTTAACAACATATAATGAAGCAAGTTCAGTTTCAGCACTAATACCTTCTAAAGTTCTTGAAAGAAAAATGCCACCATGGCCCGCTGATCCTTCTTATCGTCATTATGTTGGTGAAAGAAGATTAACTGATATTGAGATTCAAAAAATTGTTTCTTGGGTTAGTGATGGAGCACCTTCTGGAGATTTAGGACAAGCACCTAATCCACCTATTTTTAAAGATGGTTCAGAGTTAGGTACTCCTAGTTTATCATTAACAATGGATGAATATACTTCCGAAGCTGCAAAAGGTGGCAACGATGAGTACAGATATTTCGTAATTCCTTCTAACTTACCTATATTAAAATATGCTAAGGCAATTGAATTAATTCCTGGTAATAGAGAAATTGTACACCACGTACTAGTATTTCAAGATACTTCAAGAAAACCAAGGCTATTAGACCAAGCAGATCCTAAACCTGGTTTTAAGGGGTTTGGTGGAACAGGATCAACTACCACTCAACTTATTGCAGCTTGGGTGCCTGGGTCACGACCAACTTATTTTCCTGCCGGTATGGGCATTCAATTGTTACCTAATACCGATATAATTTTACAGATTCATTATCCTGCTGGCTCAATAGGTAAAAAAGATAAAACTAAAATCAACTTTTTATTTGATGATAGTCCTTTTATTAGACCATTATTTTTTAGTGATATAATTACTCATACTGCCCCAGTATTGCAGAATGGACCTTTGTTTATTCCTGCAAATAAAGTAAAAACATTTAATGCAAAGTATACAATTCCATTTGATGCAACTATTACTCATATTGCTCCACATATGCATTTAATTGGTACTAAAATTAAATCATATGCAGTTACTCCAACAGGTGATACAATTCAATTGGTCAAAATAAATGATTGGGATTTTCATTGGCAAGGAAATTATGCATTTCAAAAACTAATTAAATTACCTAAAGGGAGTATTCTTTATGGTGAAGCAACTTATGATAATACTACTAATAACACTCATAACCCAAACAAACCTCCAAAAGATGTTAGGCTTGGAGAATCTACTACAGATGAAATGATGCTTATTTATTTTGCATTTACTCTTTATTTTAATGGAGATGAAAATGTTGTTATTGATACTACTAAATATTCTTCTGCACCTATTGAAATACGTAATAATAACAATAACAATTTTTTGATAGCTCCAAACATTATTAGTAATAATCAGGCTTTTGCTAAATTTGATGTTGAAATAAATTCAAAAGCAACTTTAGAATTTTATAATTGTGAAGGAAAAATTGTTCAAAATTCTGAGGTGTTTGTATATAAAGGTTCAAATACAATTCTATTAAATACAACCGATTTATCTCCTGGAAAATATTGGGTACTACTTAAAGTGAATGGTTCTTCGAGTGGAAAAGATTTAATTATTGAATAGTTCTAAAGTTAAATAATTAGTAAAATAATCAGCATTCAATTTTTATATTTTAAATATTGAATGCTGTTTTTTTTAGAAAAATTTAGTAATTATTATTGATTTTATTTTAAATTATTTATTTATCTAAAAAATATTCCATATCTGTAATTATTGATACATTGGGAAAATAATATCTTAAAATATCCATTGGTGTAAATCCCTTTTTTGCTAACATTATCGCTCCTTCCTGACAAAGTCCTATTCTATGACCAAAGCCTTTACCATGAATTATAAATTTCTTATTTCTTTTTTCAATTTTATCAACTGTGTTACTTAATATAATATTAAATCCAAATTCTCTACCAAATCTTATCTTAAAATTATCATCTATAAATGGAGTTTCATTTGCAGATCTGAGGAATTCATCAACTCTAGTTGTGGATACTATTTCTCTTACCCATCTGTAATACTTACCCTTAGAACAGTTATTACATTCAATTGAGGAATATCCATACTCCTCATTATTCCATACTTCCAATGGAGTTAAAGTTCTACCCCCACAGTTGGCAGAATAATAACATGGAATTGTATCAAGTTTACCTAATCTAATTTTAAGTCCTTTTGAAATTGCAGTATAATGCTTTGAAGTGACAATTTTACTAAATGCTTTTTGGCAGTGAGTGTTATCACATAAATCTACAGAATCATGTCTTGCTAAATGTGATACAAAATAGTTTCTCTGAAGTACTGATAAAGCAATCATGTATTCTATTGGTTCGGAAACGGAGGTTTCGCAAGCTAAGGTTGATGCTAAATAATCTTTAATTGGAACTTTTGATACTATATTTAACAAACCATTTGAACAACTAATATAAACAACCCCTCTAACTGTTCTTTTAATTAAAGAGTCTTTTTTTAAAGTTATAAATCCACCTGTTAAACTGGTTACTTTACATTTTGATAAAGTATCATAATTAATAATTATTTTATCCTCAAATGCTTTAATTGTAACAACTGAATCGAATACTTTTGAATTTAACTTTACACCTCTTATTGAATAAATTTTTAACTCAGATAACTCCCATCCTTTGAAAGTAATAATACTAACAGTATCTTTAAATCTATTACCAATTGCAAAAGCAAATGATTTAAATCCAAAAAATAAAATTAATAAAAGTATCACTTTCCTATAACAAGAATTCAAAATATAAATCGATTTTTTAAGTTATAATTTTTATTTGTTCAGATTTGTCTCAGCAATTTTTGATAGAATCGATTCAGCAACAAATAAATTATATTTACCTTCATTTAATGTTACTTCGGATGGAGTATTATTTTTAATAGAATTGATAAAAGAATTTAACTCCATTAGAATTGCATTGACTTTATCAATTTCAGGTTTCTCATAAAAAATATTCTTAGTTCCATTAGCTCCAGCAATTGATGTAATAATATTTGTTTTATCCAAATCGAATCCATTTGTCATTCTAAAAACTTCAATTGATGGCTGAATGAAATCCATAGAAATATAACTGTCTTGTGCAAACAACCTCATTTTCCTTAAAGGTGTGTTTGAAATTCTACTTGAAGTTAAATTTGCTACACAATTATTCTCAAATTCTAATCTTGCATTTGCTATATCTATTTCATTACTTAAAACTGACACACCACTAGCTCTAATCTCTTTTAAAGGTGATTTAACCAAGTTAACAACCAAATCAATATCATGAATCATTAAATCAAGAATTACAGATACATCTGTTGCTCGAGGTGAAAACTGTGAGAGCCTATGAGATTCAATAAACATTGGTGCTGGATTATATTTTACTGCTCCAGTAAAAGCAGGGTTATACCTTTCAACATGACCAATTTGAATTATAACCTTAGAGTTTTTCTCTAAAATATAAAGTTCTTCTGCCTCTAATGAATTTGCAGTAACTGGTTTTTCTATAAAGCAATGTTTATTGTTTTTTATTGATTGAACTGCTATTTCAAAATGAGTAGAAGTTGGAGTTACAATGTCAATTGCGTCATTAAAGGATATAATATCTTCAATTGACTTGTAATTTATAATACCATGCTCGTCAGCAAGATTTTGTGCGGTCTCAGTATTAATATCATAAACGCCAGTCAACTCAGCATCATTTACTTGTTTCCAAAGTTTAGTATGAATTTTACCTAAATGACCAGAACCAATTACTCCAACTTTAATTTTATTATTCAATTTCAAGAGTTTTAATTTGATTACAAAATTACTTATTTCTTTAAATTGAAACGGTATGTATTAATTATTATTATTCAACAAAGGAATTCATATCTTTATATATAATAATGAGAAATTTTGTTGATTAAAATTTTCCTTTATTAATTTTGAAATATTAATTTAATTAAGTTTTGTTTTTTAATCAATTTAATTGTTAAAATTAAATTTTTTTGATTGATTTTATTTAGATACAATATTTAATTCTAAAGATAATATAATATAATAATAGTATATGTGTGGCAGATTTTCATTAGCAATTGATATTGAAGAATTTCTTGAGTCTTTAGGTTTTGGAGTAATACCTCAACTTAAACATCCAAGAGAATATAACATTGCACCAAGCCAACCTGTGTTAGCTTTAATAGCTGATCCTATGCCTCGAATAGATATTCTACAATGGGGATTTATTCCCACATGGGCAAAGCCTGATTTAGATATAAAGCCTGTTATAAATGCAAGAGGGGAGACTATAAGTGAAAAGCCTTTTTTTCGTGGTGCTTTTAAAAGTGCTCGTTGTGCGGTTATAGCTGATGGATATTATGAATGGCAAAAAAATGCAAACGAGAAAATTCCTTATAGAATAACTATGAAAGATGGTGAACCGTTTGCAATAGCTTCTCTGTGGTCATCACCCAAAATGATTGATGGTAGCTCCGCCCATACATGTGCCTTAGTAACAACAGATTCAAATAATTACTTACAACAAATTCATAATAGAATGCCCGTTATTTTATCACCTGAAGATATTAATGTTTGGCTAGATCCAAAGGCAACTGAACGTGAATTAAAAACAATAATCAAATGTTATCCAGATGAACTTATGAATGCATATCAAGTATCTAATCTTGTTAACTCACCAGCAAACAATTTGGCAAATTGTATAATACCAGTTTAATTTGTAAATTTTCAGAAAATAATAAATTTTAAAAGTATGAGAACTTGTTTGAAAAATATATCAACTCTAGTAACTGTTGAATCACCATTAATGAGAAGAAGTGGAAATCAAATGCAAGATATTGGAGTTATTAAAAATGCTGATGTAGTTATTAACAATGATATAATTGAATTTGCTGGAACATCAGAATTAAATACTAATTCCGATTATGATGTTATAATTGATTGTTCAAATAAAACTGTAGTGCCAGGTTTTGTTGATTCACATACTCATATTGTCTTTTCTGGTGAAAGATCTGGTGAGTTAGTTAAAAGATTGAAAGGAGTAACATATATGCAAATAGCTGAAGAAGGAGGTGGAATAAAAAGTACTATGATGTCAGTTAGAAAAACATCTAAACAAGAGATTTTACAAAAAGCAAAAATGTTAGCTTTGAGCTCTTTTAAATATGGCACAACCACCATTGAAATTAAAAGTGGATATGGATTGGATTACATTAATGAAATTAAATTATTAGAAGTTATTTCTGATTTAAAACTTGAAACACCACAAACTATTGTTGCAACTTTTTTAGGAGCTCATGATATTCCACCAGAATATTCAATTAACCGTACTGGCTATATAAATGAGATAACTGAACAAATGCTCCCTGAAATTAGTAAAAGAAATTTGGCAACTTTTTGTGATGTATTTTCTGATAATGGATATTTTACTACTAATGAAGCAAGGCAAATATTTCTAGCAGCAAAGCAATATGGATTACAATTAAAACTGCATGCAGATGAATTATCTTCCTTTGGTGGTGCTGAGCTTGCTAGTGAAGTAGGTGCTATATCTGCTGATCATTTATTAAGAATTTCAAATGAGGGTATTCTATCAATGTTAAACAATAATGTAGTTGCAACATTACTTCCTGGGACAGCTTTCTTCCTTGGTTTAGATTATGCACCAGCAAGAAAAATGATTTCAGAAGGGCTTTGTGTTGCGCTTGGAAGTGATTGTAACCCAGGCTCAAATATGTGTGAGAATTTACAAATGACAATGGCACTTGCAACAATGGGAATGAAGATGACTATTGAAGAGACAATTTGTGCTGTCACAATAAATGGTGCTGCTGCTTTAGGTTTAGCAGATAAAATTGGATCTATTGAAGTTGGAAAAAACGCAGATATGTTAATTTTTAATTGTGAAGATTATCCTGAAATTGTTTATCATTATGGAATTAACATGATTTCAGGAATAGTAAAAAATGGGGTTTTTTACAAAAATTAATTTAATAAAAAATAGTTATTTAGTTAAGTCAATAATAGTTTGTTTGAAAATTGCTGGTAACCTTTTTGATTGTTTAAGAACTGATTTTAAAGTAAAATGAATTTGTTCATTCATCTTTTGTGTTAACAAAATTGCAGTTGCAAATGTCCCAATTGAAACTCCTTGAGCCATACCAACAGAACCTTCAAACCAAGTTAATATAATCCCAGACAACAACAGTATTATTGTACCAATTAGAGTACCATAAAAAAGTTCCTTTGATTTACCAATTCCAAGCAAAACTGCAGAAGGTACTATTATAAATGGCATTGCAACTCCACTTGTAAAAAGCCATTGAAATTCATGTACAGCGGTTGAATATTTTGGCATTATTGTATCAACTATAACAGGAGCTAAAAAAATTAATGAAACTGTAATTGGTAAAAAGAATACAAATAATAAGGCAGTTGCTAGAATTGCTTTTGCTTCAACTGATTCATGTTTACCTGTTGAGTTTGCCCTAGAAACTGCTGGCACTAATAACAATTGAACTGCATCTCGTATGGCATCAAATGTTCTATAAAATAATCTTGCAGCATTGTAGATACCTGCCACTGTTCCCCCTCTTATTGCGCTAACTATTGCTACATCTCCTTGTTGTTGTAAAACTGTTAGAATACCTGTTCCACCTTGGTGTATGCCAATCTGAATTATTTTTTTAAATGATGTTATGAATTCATTTTTAATTCTTATTCTTGTTCTAACGTTATTTGTTTTTGATTTTAAAGATCTAATTATGTCTGGTGTGCAAACAAAAAATCCGCATAAAGAACTCAGAATAAAAGCATAGTAATTATAGTTAATAAGTAACTCAGCATTATTTAATTTATTGTTAGAATACCCCCAATACATAAGCCAAACAATTGGCAAGAAGTAAGCTAAATCTACAATAAATATAGTGGCAATTCTATAAAAAATTTGTAAAATTCTAATTGAAATATTTCTAATTATTGTACTTAAAATCATCAAAGCCATTATTGGAAAAGCAAATGACAAATTTGGTGTTTTAAATAATGTTTCTAAGGGTAAAGCAAATAAAATTACTACCCAAGTCACGGTAAGGCAAAATAATGTATATATTATTGTTGAAGCCACAATCAATGGAGCAATACCACTTTTAGTTTCAGAGCCAAGTTTTACCATTGGTTGAAGTACAAAAAAATCTGCTACAATTGATATAATCATAAATATCATTTGAGTAACAGTCCAAATAGCCCATTCATTTTGAGGTAAAGTTTTTAAGGGAATTAGAACCATTGCTACTCCATATATTAATGGAAGCACTTTATCTGCACCTGCCCAAAAGGCAAGCCAAAGCGGGGAAGGTCTTGAATCTTCTGTAATATTAACTGCATTATTGTTCAAATAATTGTTTAAATCAAATTTTCAATAGAAAACATATTATACTTTAAAATTGGGGTGTCATTTTTAGAATTGATAAATCAAATTGTTTCAATTTTAATTTATCAAGTATTCCTTGATAAATCTGTTCATCCATTTTTGGTGTTCTTGAAAGTATCCACAAATACTTTTTATTTGGGTTGCTTACAACAACATAACTGTAATCTTCAGCTAATTCAATTATCCAGTATTTACCTCGAAAAGGCCAGAAAAATTGTACTTTTAATTTTGAGTTTCCAGAATTTTCCTCAATAAATGCTTTCCCTTTTATATAAGATAATTCACCATTAATACTATCTTTGTTGCACCTATTTTCAACTATTATATAATCATCTTTGCTTAATGTATATTCTGCAGTTGTACAGTGGCAACCCTTTTGAAAGCTCTGAGGATAAGATGCTATCTCATACCATTTACCAATAAATTTATTCAAATCAACATAGGGAACTGTCTCCATATATTGTGTTTCAGAACAAGAATTGATACAAAATAACATTATAAGTATTAAAGTGATTTTTACTAACATAATTTTTCAATTTAACTATTTATTACCTAATAAAAAAAATCAAAAATCAAAAGTTAAAATTACCAAGGTATTTGGATTTTATCTCTAAAAAATTTACCAGTTAGTTCATTTGGTGCTTCATTTGCTAACCAAACAATTGTTTCTGAACCTTCACTTACCATTCTTGTAGCAAACTGACCACCCATGTCAGTTTTAACCCAACTAGGACAAACTCCATTTACTGAAATGTCTTTCTCTTTAAGTTCATATGCCATCTGACGTGTAATTGAATTTAATAATGATTTAGAAACACAGTAAAATGGAGACCATCCACCAATTTCATCTGTCATAGATCCACCCCCACTCGATACATTAATAACTTTACAAAAAGGATTTAGGTGTTTTAGAAAAGTTCGAGTAACATTAATTGGTCCATAACAATTTGTCTGAATTGTTTCTTCTATCAAGTTAGTATTCATATTAAATATGCTATTATCTTCTTTAATAAGTATTGCTGCATTATTAATTAAAACATCAATCTTAAATCCTAATTTAGAAAATTTTTCTTCTGCTTTATAAATACTTTGTAAATCACTTACATCTATTAATAATTTTGATACATCTATTCCTAAATTAGCTAAATTAGTACAAGCTTCATTTAATGAGTTTTCATTTCTTCCTGAAATAAAAATTTTAAAACCTAACAATCCAAGTTGACGAGCTGTTTCATATCCAATTCCTTTGTTTGATCCAGTGATTAATACATTTTTCTTCATAATTAGATTTGTAAATAACTTTTAATAAAGATCATGATTGATAAAAATGAGCAAATATTTTACTCTAAAATATTATAATGGTCCGTATGAGAATGTAATTTGAATATTAACAAAATTATTCGGTCGTTTAGAAATGCTATCAACAGAAACTAAAGTTGGAATTTCACCATTTCCATAAACTAATTTTTTCGATAATATTATTTTCTTACTTTTAGATTTATAGGATTTTAGGGATTGAATACCTTCTTTAATATTTATAGGTGGGTTGATAAATTTTGAAACTTCATTTAAAAGAATGTATGATTTCTTATACCAATATTTTAGGTCAGTTATGTTTTTATTAAATCTCTTAGTCTGAAAATTAAAAGTTAAGTTATAATATTCACAACCCCAGTTTTTGATAATTACTATTTCGTTGTTTGGAAAGTATAAAGTTTCAATTCCAGTTATACTATCTGATTGTAATTTGAAAGTTGAATTTAGAATTTTTTTATTTGAAATTATTGGTTCAGCTTTTCCTTTTGTACAATTCGTATCAATTTCATTTTTAACAAGAATCTCAGAATTTTCTTTTGTTTTTAATTTAAAACTAGTATCAGCAAATACTTTATTATAAATATGAATTGAAATAATTAGATAAATTGATAAGATCAATATTGAGAAGCATTTATATTTAAATTTTTTGTAAACCATATACTACTCATAAAATATAAAATTGTAATATTAATCTAATTAACTATAATACAAAGTCTTAAATAAAAATTACATCCACTCCTTTCATTGGTATATTCAAATAAAAACACTAAAAATAAAATAATTGGTGTAACGCAAAGATTAACTAATTTATTTTACAAATTTCAACACTTTAAATCCTTCATTATTTCTAAATTTCAAAAAATAAACTCCTGATTGAAACTTAGAAATATCAATTGAATTTGTACCTTTTAAAACATAGGTACTTACAATTAACTTACCTGAGATGTCCAAAATATCAATTAAATTATTATTTGGTGATTCAATTTTAATATAAGATCTACTAGAATTTTGAAGAATATAAAGTTCAGAATTATTCTCAAATTCTTCAATCGAATTAGATGAACAAATAACAGCGTTTAATTTTTGCCAAATTTTATTGCATAAAATCGTTGTGACTTCAGCATTATCTGATTGATTACCAATTCTAACAAATAAGATTCTTTTACTTGGAGAGATACTTAAAATCTGCCCATTCTTACCGAGTGCAGCAATCATATCTTGCGGTGCAAAAGGAGCTAAAGAACCTGGAAATATAATCTGAGATGTTGGAAGCATATAATTATTTTTTCCATTTAACCACCACAAATATCCATAAGAGTTATTTAAAGTTTGAGAAGGATTCACCATTTGATTAAAGTAATCTTTATCTTTTAAAAGTGTATCATTATTCCAAATACCTTTGTTTTGAATTAGCAAACCGAATCTTGCCATACTTCTTGCTTTACTAAAAAATACATTATCATAATCAATTGTAAACCAACTTCCTGAAATTCCAGTTAAATTTTTTAACTTATTTGCAGTGAATAAATTTATATTTTGTCCTGTTGCATTTGTTAATACTTTTTCTAGCAAAGTATAAGGAGCATTGTGATATGCCCATCTTGTACCAGCATCTGCAATGTAATTCAAACAAGAGTCCACTAAACAATGGTTATCAGAAACACCATCATTCAAACCAGTAGTCATTGTTAACTGATTTCTTATTGTAATTTTATTCTCTTGCTCATCAGTACAAGTTGTCCAATGTTTACCAAGAAATTTTGATGAAACGTCATTGATAGATAAGTAACCTGATTCTTGAGCTTGACCTATTAGAAAAGAAGTTAATGTTTTACCCGCTGATGCCCAATACCAAACACTATCCTTTGTAAAAGTGCCAAAATATTTTTCGATAACAATTTTACCATCAATTAAAACGATAAATCCTTTTGTATTTTCTTGTTCTAAAAAATTATATAAAGGTATGATTTCATTTACACACCAACCTAAGGTTGATGGAGAAATTGTATCCCAGTTAGCATTTGGGTTAACAGGTGGAAAATATAATCCTTGCGATTTTACATTGTAAACATTTACAAAAAATGTTATTGCAGTAAAAAGAGTTAATAAATATCTAAAAATATATTTCATTAATGGAAATAGTAAACTTGTTAATTAGATTAAAATTTTTATGGATCAGTGTAACCAACACAAAATGGTTCCAATAATTTTCAATTGAAAAGAAATACTTTTGTATAAATTAAACTCCTTTATCAATCTTTATTATTCTTTTACAAATAAATGTGAATAATTAACTCCATTTAAATTTGCTACTAAAATGTAAGTTCCAGAAGTTAGATTCCCAATTATTATATCTTTAGTATAATTCCCATCAATAATAATTTCATTAGAGATTTCTTGAATTACTTTACCATCAATTGAAACTATTTTAAATGAAGCATTTAATTTTTTTTCAGTTGAAATATTAATGTTTAAAATTTTGCTAGACGGGTTTGGATATAATGAAAACGATAACTTATTATCTTCACTAATCAACTTAACTCCTGTATTTGAGGTTTTATCAATTGTCCAGGTTACTAGGTTAAAATGTTTTGTTGAATGATTATTTATTCTAATCATATCTGAAGTATCTGTAACAGTTGCGGTGAGTAAATGTTTGGAATTAGATAAATTATTTGGATCTATATTTACAGAATCCACATTATTTAAAATGTTAATTCCATCTAATTCCCATTTTATATTTAAAGTATTTGGGACTGGGTACATAATTTCTTTTAATCTAAATAATAAAATTTTATTATTAGAATTTACTTCAAGAGTTGTTGGTGAATAACTAACAATTGGATTAGTTAATGAATGTATTTTTTCAATCAAACCTTCTCTGCAAACATTACAATATGGTCTGTTTAAATATCTCATCTTGCAGTCATTATGTGGTCTGTACCATAAATTTGATTGCCCTCCACAGCAATGTTGATAAATACCAATTTCATCAACACCCATCCAGTTTTTCCATTTTACAAGTGAAGGGTCAGTTTGTTTGGTCATGTTAATTCCTTCTTGAGAATATACATCTCCAGCATAATATTCATCTATTAACTTTGCAAATGAATGCCCTAGTTCGTGAGCACTTATTTCATTGCTATTTGATTGAATTGTTGAAGTTGCAAAATCGCCTCCACTTCCACCATAATAAATTGAGTTAGCAATTATAAAAGCTTGATCATAATTTGGAAAATTATTTAAAAGCACATTTGCAATGTTTGATGCTTTTTCGGCAACAACTAATCTATGAATACCATATGCATCAAAAGAACAACCGAAGTAAGTATTAGGATTTGAAACAGGTACTGGATCAGTGCTGCAATCATTAGCTGTATTTGGATGTTTAGTTCCTGATTGAGCAGATACAACCCTGATAGCAAAAACGTTGAAATAGTTTTTGTAATTCAACCAAGGCGATTGAGTAAATAAATAATCTGTTAATTTCCTTGCGTCTGACACAAATTTATCTTGTTCAGTTAAAGTATAACCATCCCCCATAATAACAAAGTTAATATACTTATTTACATCTCCTTTAAAACTTATAGTATCAACTTTTAATAATTGTGATTTACTAAAATTAATTGTGAAAATAAAAGCAACAAAAGCATAAATTAATTTTTTCATAAGATTATAATTTTACATTGTTTAACTCTGTTTTAGAACCATTTTTTAATTTTTCAAATATCCTTACATTATTCGAATCGTTTGTCATTTGAAGTCTAACAAAAAATTCCTTTTTATTAAGTTTTACAATTTTTTTAGTAAGATTATTAAGTTCATCAGTAAACTCAACAGTTTTAAATAGTGGATGTTCAATAATAGTTGAACTGATTAATTTTCCTTGATCAAAAAGTTCAAAACTTAAATCATTCTCATATTCAGGATTTGAATCTGTATTTGGTTTGAATTTGCCAGAGCTTTTTGAATGACTAACTACCTCAATAATGTTTTTATTATTTATTGAATCATTACTAATTCTTAAAACTAAAAATAAAATTAAGTTTGGATTATTGTATTTTGGAACTGGCTTCTCTATAATTGTTTGATTGCTTGTTCCACAGGAAAAAACAACAATTATGAAAGTAAATAGTATAATATATTTCAAAAAATTTATAAATGATGTCATGTTAATTTAGTCTTTATTTCAGAAGATTATTAATTTAATAATTATAAAATATTCTATTAATCTAACATAAATTAACTTAAAACTTCATAACTAATAACATGCACTTCTCTATTTCTTAAAATCAATTCATCTGTTTTTTTACAAACAAAAGAATCTTTTACAACTTCATAACAATCACCAGTTATTAAAATTTGATTCACACCAGAAAGAGATTGCAACCTTGCTGCTACGTTTACAGTATCTCCAATAACAGTATAATCTAGTCTTTTTAAAGTTAAAGAACCAATGTTCCCAGAAACTACTTCGCCACTATTTATTCCAATTGAAACTTTTGGTTTATATACATTTTTTCCAATGAAATCTGGAAGTTCATCAATTTTTTTTCGGATAGATAAGCAAGCCTCAATGGCTCTATCTAAATGGTAAGATCCTTTAAACACTGCCATTACACAATCTCCAATAAATTTGTCAATCAAACCATTTTGTAAAATAATCTCCTTAACCATTATATCGAAATAAGTATTAAGTAAGTTAACAACAATATCTGGAGTTTCTTTTTCACTTATTGAAGTAAATCTACAAATATCTATAAATGCAATAGTTGCCTCAACAGTTTCATTTACTAACATCGATGCTTCAAATTCATGGCTACCCATAAAATTTATAACACTTTCATCTACATACATTTTCAGAATATTATTTTCTTTGATTGCCTGTATAGTAGATTTCATCTGCTCTATTTGTGTTATAGTTTTTTCAATTGTAAGATCCAAATCTTCAAAGTTTACTGGTTTAACTACAAAATCAAATGCTCCCCTGTTCATAGATGTTCTAATATTTTCCATATCTCCATAGGCAGAAACCATAATAGTTTTTATTAATGGATATGAATCATTGATCTTTGATAGCAGTGTCAATCCATCCATTTCGGGCATATTAATATCACTCAAAATAATATTAATATCTGAGTTTTCTTTTAATTTCAATAAAGCATCTTTACCATTTATTGAAAAAATAAATACATATTTTTGATCTCGAATTTGTTGACGAAATTTGTGTTTAATCAGAATTTCTAAATCAGTTTCATCATCAACAACTAATATTTTTGTCATATAAAAATTGTTTTTAATTTCTTTTTTAAATGATTAAAATCAATAGGCTTTGTCAGAAAATCTTCTGCCCCATGTTTCATTGCCAAATTATAATTTTCATCATCACTATAAGCAGTTATTAAAATTACTTTTGGTGAAGGATCTATGTAATGTTTCTTAAAGTACTTCAAAAGTTCCAAACCACTCATTCCTGGCATATTAATATCTGTTAAAATCAATATCACTTCATGATTGTGAATATCCATATATTTTACAGCATCTTCAGCAGTAAATGCAAATACAAATTCAACTTCATTATTACGAATCTCTTTTCTGAATTTTTGTTCAAAGAGATATTGAATATCAACTTCATCATCAATAACTAATATCTTCATAAAGTAAATTTGAATGTGTTTTTACAGTTTAATTATAAACTCAGAATACTCACCAATTTTTGTATCAACTTTTAATTCACCACCATGGCTCTTTTTTATTATATCATAACTTAATGATAAACCAAGACCTGTACCTTGACCAGTAGGTTTTGTTGTGAAAAATGGTTGAAAAATTTTATCAATAATATTTTGTTCAATTCCATTCCCATTATCTTTAATTCTAATCTCAATATTCGACCCTATATTTTTTGTACTAACATAAACTGTAGGTTCGTAATCAACAACTGAAGATAATTTTTTTTCATTGACAGCATAAAATGCGTTAGTAAGGATATTCAAAATAACTCTTCCAATATCTTGAGGTACTATATTCAACTTACCTATACTTTTATCAAATTCAGTAATCAATTTAGAATTGAAAGATTTGTCTTTAGCTCTTAAACCATGATAACAAAGCCTAACATATTCATCAACTAATGCATTAATATCCGTAAGTTCTTTTATTGAATTACTACTTCTGCTGTGTAGGAGCATACCCTTTACAATTGCATCTGCTCTTTTTCCGTGATGAGTAATTTTTTCTTCATTTAACTTAATATCATTTGCTAATGAAATTACTTCAACATAATTTTCATTGCTAATTTCCTCAATCATTTCAGAGATAAGTTCAGAATTAACTTCAGAAAAATTATTCACAAAGTTTAATGGATTCTGAATTTCGTGAGCTATTCCAGCAGTTAGCTCACCAAGTGAAGCCATTTTCTCGGATTGAATTAGTTGGGCTTGAGTTGATTTTAACTCATTGATTAATACTTCAAGTTCTTGTTTTTGAGTATCAATTTCAAATTTCTGAGTCCGTAATAAATTATAATCTTTCTGTTTGTGTCGGTAAGAAAAAATAAAATACAATATAAACCCAAACAAAAGTGATAATACAATCAATCCTGCTATAAAAAAAACAGTTACATCATTTGAGTTTATTTGTGATACTTCATTCAAGATAATTCTAATTTATTTCTATTTGAAATTGAATTTAAAAAAATTGATACCCCATAAGTTAAGTACAATAAACCACTTATTATATACAATATATCATATATTATTAAAGGTGGGTTCTTTAGCTGATATACTTTAATACTATGGAAACCCCATATTAAAATGTTTATTGAATAATAAAACAATACTGCACTATTGAACCAAAATACACCTTCTTTAAATATGTTAGAGTAACTTGTGTTTTCTCTAATTTTCAAAAAATGGACTAATGAAAGAAATACTAAAAATAAACTTTCTAAAATGAAAATATTTGTGTTTGAAACATTTAACGGTTGAATATAAATTGTATTTACAACTTCAGTTAATAGCAATAGAATTACCATGATAAATAATATCTTGTCCCAGGATTTACTATTGAAAAAATTACTAAAAATTATTGCATAAATTATAAATTCAATTGGTGTTGATATATGGTAAACTATACTATTAGTACGTTCCATGTTAAAATAAATAAATATATAAGGAACTATATGTGCTATTAATTCACTTATCACACCTTGCAAAATTAAAATCCCAATCCACTTATATGGTTGTTCAATTTTAATGAAAAATTTTACACTGACTATTAATGATAATAACAGCAAACTGTAATAAAATATATTGTAGAAATTTAAATTCAACTATTATTATAAAATTTTAAAGTAATATTTATTAAAAATAAAGAATCAGTTATTAAATATAATAAGTTCTTTAAAATAAAATTTATACTTATCACAATGTTAATGTGATAAGTATAAATTAATTTTATTTTAACATTTATTTTGGACTTAAAAATCTATGAAAAAGTAAAGTCAAATTCAACTAATAAATTAACTTTTGATAATGTAAAAATCTAAAATTAAAAAATGACAATAAAATTACATATTATTGTTTTAAACTTTGTTTGATGTTATTTCTAAAATTATCAAAATAAATATAATTTCCACTAAGGAACTAAATTAACTGGTGGGGTAGTAGTTATAATTGGAGGCTTAGGGCAATTTGGAGGACAAGGTGAAGCATGATCACATATAGAGCTTTTATCAGAATCTGAAAAATCTGATACGTTAGTCGGAATTAATAGAATATATTCTTCCCCAACTTTTTTGACACCATTTATTATAACTTTCAGATTTGGATAAACAATAGAACTTCATTTCCTGGAATAGTTTTTTCAAAACTACCAACTGATCCAAATGAAATCATTACTTGAGAAACAATTTCACCAGGTTGAATATTTCTATTAAAATTAATTATTTCATTAATATCATTTGACTCAAGCATAAACCCTTTTAAAGGTACAATTGTTCCAGATTCATCTTTACAATAGATAGGATGTTTCGAATAATCGTTCATCAAATTTTGAGCTTCTTGCCATGATATAAATTCACTTTGATTCGATGGATGAGTAATTTTACTCTCATGATTTTTTTTTATAAAACAAATTACTGCTACAAAAATTGCTCCAGCAACAAAAAACAATAAATCAATTACAATTGGTGGCATGTTAAATATTTAAGATTAAAAGTTAAAAATATTATTGATAATTAAAATCAAATTTAAAGTTCTAAATTTTTATTGATATACATTATTTAAATAATAGATTGCGTTTTATAATTTTCTTTGTCATAAAATATTGAAATTCATTAATTATACTTTTAGAGTAATTCCAATTTACAGTTCTACAATCATCTATTAAAATAAGTTATTAGACTTGTCTTAAACATGTATTATATAAGCAATTGAGGTGAGTAATGCAGTTCCACAAATTTCGATAATTCCATGCTAAACAAATTTCATATCAATGAAATAATTTAAGAATTTATAGAAAATACCTTTGAATGGCATCGAATATAACTATTTGATTGAATTAATAATTGAAAATTTAAGTAAAAACTAATAATTGTTAAATAATTTTAAATTCTTAAAATATTTTTTAAATTAAAAAATCTGTTTTTTTAAATAAATAATATTAACAACTTTTTTCAATTATGATTATTAAAATAATCGATAGTAAAATTATCATATTACAAATCAATTATTCTATTTGACTTGAGTTTTTATCCAAGATAAAATTTCCTCTAATGCAATTGGTGAAAAGGTTTGTTCAATTGTAGAATACTCTGTTGGGGAACCAGTTTTACTTTCTTGAAACAAGTGGTTTAATTTTGGTAGTTCTTTAATTGTGAAATTATTATTACCACCTTTTTTTAAAGAATTTGAAATTGCAACTAAATTTTGTTTTGGAGATACTTGTAAGTCATTACTCCCATTTAAAGCTAATACCGCGCAATTAGTCTTTTCTAAAGCTTTTGCTGGATCATATTTTAAAAAAAACATCATCCAAGGAGTTGTAATTTGTTTAACTTGATTTGCAATTAATTCTTTTTGAGTAGCTTCATTTGAACTATCTATTTGGTTTAATTTTTTTAACTCATTAATCAAATAATTATTTAAATCAGTTTTCAATTTAATAATATTGTTAGACTTAACAATCATAGTAAAAACTATTTTGTTTATAGCATTAGATTTTATAATTTCAGATTCTGGAACTCCAGAAGCTTTACTAATTAACTCCTGCTGAGTTAACAATAATTTATCACCTGAAACACCAGTGCCAGAAAGCAAAATAATGAATCTGATATCTTTAGATTTAGATGCTACCATTGGTGCAATAATTCCACCTTCACTATGACCAATTAATCCAATTTTTTTTATATCAACTTCTTTTCTAGTTTTCAAAAATTCTACTGCAGATTCAACATCAGAGGCAAAATCTAATGAAGTTGCTTTACTAAAGTCTCCTTCTGAACCATAAGTTCCTCTGTCGTCATACCTTAATACTGCTATACCATTTCTGGATAAAAAATCTGAAATAACAAGAAAAGGTTTATGGCTCAAAAGCTCTTCATCTCTATTTTGAGGTCCACTTCCAGATATCAAAACAACTACTGGAAATTCTTCTCCAAAACTCGGGAAAGTAAATGTTCCAGCTAATTTAATGTTTGCTTTTTTATTATTAAAAGTTACATCTTCACTTTTATAAGGGTATGGTTTTAATGGTTCTTGTGGTCTGGAAACTTTGTCTTTTTCAATAATTTCTTTTGATAAATTTAAATCAAATACTTGGCCACCTTGATTGAATTTACCAACAATAATTTTATCTTTAAGTTCTCCATTAAACTTAATTTTTGCATCCTTAATTTCAAGTTTTAAAATCGAATTTTCAAATAAGGTAAAATCTACTTTAATATCTTTTGCACCTTGATCTGGGCTATCCATGGTTGACATATAACTTGAATCAGTTTTTACAATGTTAAATACAATTCTAAGTTGAATATTTTGGACTTTTAATATACCATTCCAAGAGCCAGTTATATCTTGACTGAATGATATTTGGGTTAGTAAAAGAGTAATAATTATTATTGCAAAGAATTTCATATTGATTTAGATAATAAAAATAAAGGAGATTAATTTAAAAAATGATGTTAAAATTTAATGAAATAATATTTGTTTTAGAATTTGAGACTTGAAATTTTAGAAAACAATTCATACTTTTTAAGAAGTACTATCCACAATTTTTGTCTAAATAATATTGCAAATTACTCTTTGAAAAATTATTTATAAATCTCAAATAAAATTTAGGATTGGAAAACAAAATATTTATATAATTGTGAGAATTGATAATTGTATTATAAATACGTTTTATCAAAAATATATCTAAATTCTTTTGTAATTAATTTAGATAACTAATTGTATATAATTTATTTAAAGTATATACAATAATTTTTATATACACATTATCCAAGTTCTAATAAATATGAATATTTTCTAATTCAAATTCTGACTTTGAATACAAATTATTTCCAATAAGATTTGATTTTAAAATTAAATAATCTCGCCATCAAATGTTAACCTTGCTTTGCTTCTTGAATAATGAATTCTAATTAATCACATTATTTCACGAACAATTGGTAGTTTAATAACTTCAATTTCAAAAAAAAAGTGCATAAAATAATAGCTTTGTCTATTAAATCTTAACTAATTATTTGAGAAGCAATTGTAGAATTATAACCATCACTATATAAAAGGTAATTAGTATTTATTATAGGATGAATTCTTTATTTTAGTTGATTAATATCACTATTGTTACCAAACTTAATTTATTCAGACTGAGGGTAATCATAATTTACCATCCAATTAATACCAAATTTATCTGTAAACATTCCAAACAATGCTCCCCAAAATGTTTTATCAATTGGCATTGTAATAATACCTCCAATTGAAAGAGAATTAAACAATTTATTAGCTTCTTCTTCTGATTCAGTGTTAATTGTAATTGCAATATTATTACCAAATTTCATATCACCACCAAATGAATTTGATGAATCAGCACCAAATAAAATTGTGGAATTGTTTATTGGTAATGAAATGTGCATGATCTTGTTTTTTTCACTTTCTGGAAAATTGTATTCTGGTGGCATATTTTCATATCTACCAACAAATTGAAATTCAACACCGAATACCGATTTATAGAAATTGAAAGCCTCTTCACAATTTCCATTAAATGTTATGTAAGGATTAATTGATGCCATAAAATAATTTTAATATTAATTTTTTAATTATAATTTTCTTGTATGCCTTTTAAATTATTTAGCCCTATATTCAAATCACTTCCAATCTCTTTATCCATATCCATGAATAACAACATTAAGTTCATTGGGTAATTCATTTTCCCATTAAACTCCCATGTTACTTTAGTTTGATTGGGTCCATTTTCTTCTGTTGACATGTAAGCATTACTTGTTGATTCAAATGGAATTTTAAATCTAATTTCATAATCAACTCTAGAGCCTTCAGTTATTTTTACAATTTCTTGTTCACCTTTTCCTACATCTTTATTTTCACTATCCCATGAAGAAATAAATCCAATAGTTGCATCTGTTCCTTTAAATTCTTTTTTCATATTAGCATCCATCTTTGACCATTTACTATATTCATTCTGATTTTTTAAAAATTTTATATAATTAAAAACATCTTGTTTTGGTTTGTTGATTACAATATCTCTTTTAACTACATATTCCTTTTTAACGAATATGGCTATAATTAAAAATAATGCTATGATACCTAATATTGCTATTAGAAGTCGCTTTAAAATTTTCATTTTAATTTTAGAAAAATAATTTATAAATATTTGATAATCAAAATTATTAAAAATAATAATAAAATGTTCTTACTATATTGAAAAAAATTGTAAATGAAATTATTCCATCAATTGTATTTCTCTAATTTCTACAGATCCAGTTTTATATTCAAGAATTGGACAATCTAATAGCTCCTCATTATTTGAAATCAAATTTATTTTCTTTATAAGTTAGGCTTTGCTTTTAGGCGGTATTAATTTTAACATGAAAAATATCAATAACCACATTAATATTTTTAAAGGATTTACCAAACTAGGATTTAACATTTTAAAGTACAAATAATGTTAAATTGGAGAAATTTTTTAATAAAAATTTATTAAAAAAAGTAAGTTAATGAATTATTAACATTTTTTGTTAACACCTCTATTGTTAAAATTCTATAAATTTCAATTGATTTAAAGATATAATAAGAAATTAACTATTTAAGAACTTTGATAGAAGTGTATGAAAATGGTGAGTACATTTTTCTCTTTTAATTGAAAACCTACCTTGATTGTAGAACCTACTTTTAACTCCTTTTTGAACTGATTCAACTACAGCTTCATCTTCTAGTTCAACAGTATCTAAGCCTACTCCAGCTCCTATATTTATTAGGCTTTCATCATAAGTATAAGTAATAAAAGAAATTTTTGTTTTGTTATGTGCCAATGGCTTTACAATATTTAATGATAATCCCCAAGGGTAAAAATTGAACATCATATTTGGAAATACCCAAAAATAATAAGCTGCAACAAATTTACCATAATCTGGCGATGTTTTTGGTAAATCAAACGTTCCAATCTTACTTTTACTAATTCCTAATTGTAGGTTTGAATATGGATAAAAAATTTCATTATTGTAGTTCTCAAAATCTAAAACATTATTCAATGAATTATGAACAAATGGAATATGAAATCCTTCAAGGTAATTATCACAATATAAAGCCCAGTTTGCTTCAATATAATAATCTTTACTCAAATCGTCTCTTCTAACTAATTTATCTAATTGAATGAAATTCATTCTATCAATCATTTCACCAAAAAATTTTAATGGATCTGAATCATTATTAAGTGAGGAGAAAAGCAAATTGCCCCATTTAAAAATATTCAATTCTGTTAAGTTGTCATCTTTACATGGAAAATTTTGTACTCCTTCAAATTCAGGCATAGATTGAAATTCACCATTTGAATTAAAAGTTCTACCATGATAACCACATCTTATTTGATTTAAATTTTGAGGTTTATTTACAAGTATATTTCCGCGATGAGTACATACATTACTCACTAACTTTAAATTTGAATTGTTATCTTTAAGAATAATTAGGGGTTCATCAAGAAATGATTCCAGAAATGTAATTGGGTATGCAAATCCATTATCTGGAAACAAATCTAGGTCACCAATAAACTGAAAACTTTTTGAAAATATTTTTTCTTTAGATAGGGAGAAAATATCTTGAGAGGTGTAAAAATCTGAATGAATTGTTTTAGCAAGCGAAATATTCTCATCAATAAAAAATTGGTTCATAAATCAGGAATTTTATGTTTGTTTGTAAAAATAAATTTTATTTAAAATTATAAATATCAACAATTATGAATGGATTTTTATTTCTAATTATTTTTCTTTTATTGATTTGATTGTAGGAATATGGTCCACTTTGAAGTTTAATGAATTTGCTATAAAACAATTTTGATTGGCTTTATTGTGTAGTTCAATAGCTTTTTCTATCATAGAACTTTCGCTCACAATAACTAATGGATTTAAAATAACTTTTGTAAAACAACCACCTTTATCTTTAAATACAGATAAGATTCCCTCTGCAAAATCTGTATATTCTAACACAACTATTCCTGAGTCTGCACAAAGATGAAGATACCATAACATGTGGCAAGATGAAACTGATGCTAAGAAAAAATCTTCTGGACTATGTTTAGTATAATCTCCTCTGAATGGTGCATCTGAAGAACACTGTAATTCAACTTTATTTTCAATATTAATATTATGGCTTCTCTCGTAAGCAGCATAATCATTAGTACCTTGCCCTTTGTTTCCAGTCCATTTTAGAGTTAGTTTGTATTGATGATTAATATTCATACTTAGATTTAAAATTAATGTTCGTTATAAATAAATTTTTATACAAAAGATAAAACTGAAATACTAATTGGATTTAGCCATTTTAATTAGTTCAATAACAGTTTTTAAATTACGAGTTGTTGCTGTTACATTTAACTTTTTTTCGAGTAAGCTATTAGTCAATTTTGATTTGCTGTAACCATAAGGACAAAACAAATAAACACTTTTATTTATTATTTTAAACTCAATATTATCAAAATCTTTTTGAAGTAGTAACAATTTTTCATTCTTTGGAACATCAGATAAAAAAGTAATATGAAGATATGAAATATCTAGTTCTAATATTTTTAAGAAAGGATTAGATTCATAGATTTTCTCTAATTCATTTATTCCTAATACAATAACTGGAACATCAAAAAAGAGAAGTTCTTTTATTTTATCTGAAATATTTTGAGCTAAAATTTTACAATCTGATAACTTATAATTAAAAATTAAATTACCACTTTGAATGTAAGATTTAACATTCTCAAATCCAATGTTCTCTAACATTAATCTAAGAGAATCCATTTTAATTAATTTATTCCCACCAACATTAATTCCCCTAAGAATTGCAATGTACTTAATCTTATCAACCATTGTTTTTTATAAAAAGATATTAAAATTATTAAAACTAAAAAGCTTTTTACTTGTTTTATTCCTGAAATAATAAATTAAGAATTTGGGAATATTGCAGATGGGTAACTAATCCAATTAATAAGATAAGTTTTGCAAACATTTAACAGATTTGTAGCAGTTTCTATATTATAACTCTCTTTAGATGTTTCTGTAATTTTACAATCAGCATAATACTCACCTGACTTCAAAAATCTATTTTCATTTTCAGATAAATATATCAGAGTTTTAGCTCCTTCTAAAGGGCTTTTACCCATTAAATAAAAAAACAATTTTGAAAAAATACCAGCTGTTCTAGCTATATCTGTTCTTACTAACCCAGGATGATTACTGTAAACTCCTATATTTGATTTGGATAGATTTATGGCAAACAACTTTGTAAGTAAAATTAAACCTAATTTAGTTTGACTATAAGATTTAAATCCAGAAAAATTAATTTTTAGTTCAATATTATTGAAATTTATTTTGCCTTGATGAAGACCAGATGTAGTAAAAATTAATTTACCTAGATCCGATTTTTCCAATGAATTAATTAACAAGTGGCTTATCAAAACAGGAGCTAATAAATTAACATGAAAAATCTCTTCAATTTTATTTTCACTTTCAATCAAACTAAAGTTCATAATACCTGCATTATTAATTATTGCATCTAAATTATCATAGTTATTCTTAACTTTTTTACAAGCCTCTGATATTGATTCAAATGAAGATAAGTTACATTTAATTAGTTCTAATTTACCTTTGGAATTAGGGTGATTGTCTTTAAAGTTTTGTAATAAAGTTTCCCCTTTTTCATCATTTCGATAAGTTGCAATTACAGTTGCACCATCATTTGCAAGTTTGAGTGCTGCAACCTTACCAATCCCAGATGTTGCACCTGTTATAAATATATTTTGACCTACTAAATTCATAGTTAAAGTTAAATTTACTGATTATTTAATTCAGAAATTTTAATAAAAAAATCCCAAAACATTGGGATTAAAATACAATTTCAAAATTAAACAGTTTGAGAAAATAATTGAATGGTAGGTTCTGATTTGTGTAGTCTAGAATCAAATGCCATGCATATATTTCTAATAAAATTTTTACCTTCTTTAGTTACAAATAATTTTGATTCTTCAATAATTATTAGGTTATCTTGAATAAGTTCATTTAATCTTTCTAAAGATTCAAAAAGAGCAGGGCATTGATTTTGTGGCTCTTTCCAAGAAGTTTCAAATTTGCAAATAATATTAATTATATGTTGACGTATTATTAAGTCTTCATTGGTTAGAATATGACCTTTAAAAATTGGTAATAATCCTGAATTTACCTTAGTCAAATAATCTTCAAGGTTTTTAGAATTTTGTGAAAAACCGCTCCAGCTATCACTAATAGAAGATACACCTAACCCAATCAGTAAGCGAGTTTTGCTTGAAGTATAGCCCATGAAATTTCTATGCAAAGTTCCTTTTTCAACAGCATTGAAAAGTGAGTCGTTGGGTAGTGCAAAATGATCCATACCTATTTCTGAATAACCACCTTTTTCTAATAATTCTCTACCAATTTCATATAACTTTCTCTTTGTTTCTGGTTCTGGCAAATCACTATCAGAATATCCACGCTGTGCAGGTTTTATCCATGGTACATGAGCATAACTATAAAATGCAATTCTATCTGGTTTAATAATTAACACTTTATTAATTGTAGTTTCAATGCTTTCAATAGTTTGAAAAGGCAATCCATAAATAAGATCATAATTAACTGATTCATATCCAATTTCTCTTGCTGAATTGGTTGTAAATTTTACCTGTTCGTAACTTTGAATTCTATGAATTGCAACTTGTACTTTTTCATCAAAATCCTGTACTCCTAAGCTCAATCGTTTGAATCCATTATTGAATAATGAATTTAAATGTGCTGTTGTTGTATTATTTGGGTGAGCTTCAAAACTTAAATGAGCATTAGAATCAATAGTTGCAAAAGATTTAATACCTTCAATTAATAATGTAAGATTTTCTGGACTAAAAAAAGTTGGTGTACCACCTCCTAAATGAATTTCGCTAATTTTTGGTACATTCTGAAATATATAAATATACATTTCAAATTCTTTTAAAATTGCTTCCAAATAAGGCTTCTCAACCGAATGATTAATTGTGATTCTTGTATTACAACCACAATAAGTGCACAAACTTTCACAAAATGGTAAATGTATGTAAATACTTATTCCCTCACTTTCATTACTTTGATCAAATGATTGTTTAACTAGATTTGACCAGTCTTTTATGGAAATTGAATTCTCCCAATATGGTACTGTTGGGTAACTTGTATATCGCGGACCAGGTACATTATATTTTTGTATTAAATCTTTTCTCATTAATAATAATTTTTAAAATTCAAATTTTTAAAAAGGAATCTTGAGAATTAATTGAGTGAATATTTTTTAAACCAAATATTAAAAACTTACATTTTTAGATCAGATTTCAATCTAATCAGAAAATCACTTTCTAATTTATTTTTGCCTTTAAAAGAGTTTGCAATTGAATCAGCAATTTTTAAAATAATTTCTTTAACTTTAATTGTAAAGTAAATTTCATTTTGATTATAATAAGCAATAAAGGAACTATATGCTTTTTCTGAACTTATATTCATTTCTTGAAAAATCTCAAATTCAAATTCAGTTAAAAATGCTGAATCTGTACCAAATTTATCTTCTTTCTCATCAAGAGGAACTAAATCAGTTACTACAAGATTTTTTAATTCGTTAAATTCTTTAGGGTTTATTTCCCCATCAATTATTGCAACTGCATAAAACAGTTTCCCTAATTCTTTATAAAATTTGTCTGTTAACATATTTGATTTCAAAGTTTAATAGTTTTATTTTGACAAAAATAGTGATTAAAAAATTTAAATTTATAGTTGATTAAAATTAAAAAAAACCTTTACAATTCAAACAAATGAAAAGTAAAGGTTTAAAACATTATAAATTGAAAACATCAAATCTTTTTTATATGAATTAAGTTTCGAAAAATCTTGTAATATTCTTATTATTTCTATCTCATATTTGTTATTCACAAGTGTATAATTGGGATAAAACTGCTCATTTTCCTGGATTAGGATTTCCTAGTGTAAAGGCTATTGGCAATACATGTTATGCCATTGGAAATAATGGTTCTATTAACGCTCATATATTCAAGAGTACAGATGGAGGATACAATTGGTTTAAAGTTTTTGAGACTAAATAACCAATGTTCTATCTTACAATGATAGATAAACAAACAATCTTTATTTCAGGTTATGAAGGCAATATGTACAAAACAACTGATGGGGGAATCATTTGGAAAAATTATGACTTTGGAAGTGAATATTTAAAAAAAATAATCATGTTAAACTCCCAAAATGGGGTGATAATTGAAAATCCAACAACAATATTTATGACATTTAATGGTTGGGAAAGTTATAATACCTTTAAGTTTGATAGTATGTTTACAGCTTATTCCCCAAAGTCATTAACAATTAGTGATTTAGCAATGCCAAGTGAAAATGTAATTATTGGAATTGCTCAAAGAGTTCCTAATGTTGTAATTTTTAAAAGTATAGATAAGGGAGTTAATTGGACAATTAGAAAAGGACCTGATAGTTGTAACCGTTTCTTTTTCTTAAATGAAAAATTGGGTTGGGCTATTGGTGGAAAAGTAGGTGCTGGGCTTATTGGCTATCAACAAAAGAGCTTTATTTATATAACTTTGGATGGCGGAGAAACATGGGATTTAATTTTTGATAGTCTGTTTTACAAAGATTGTATTGGTTTTCTTTTTAACATCAACTTTAAAAACTCAAATGAAGGTATTGCAGTAGGCTCAACTGGCACTATTTTACTTACATTTGATGGTTGAAAAATTTGGCATCTTGGAACAAGTGACTCAATCATTTGCTCAAATGTTCAAACATTTAACTCCGTTAAGTTTACTGAAAATGGTAACGCAGTTACTGTAAATGGTAGCAACGAAATTTTTGTTATAAAGCACCTATTGGAAAAATAGATAACGATGTGGAAATTAGTTTAATAGTTATTGTAGGAATGAAATTATTTTTAATCAATGTTTTAAGAAGAAATACTAAACAAGAAGTTTATATTTACAATTCAATTGGTAATTTAATTTTGAGAAAGGTTATTCCAACTGAGAATATTTTTTTAGGTTTGACTGAACTAAAATCTGGAAATTATATTGCAAAAATATTAGTTGACAAAAAATATATTTTAAAGAAATTTTCAATTGTAAAATAGCTTTAAAACACAAACTAAAAGCCGAACTGAAATAAATCAGTTCGGCTTTTTTATTAATAAGAATAAATCAAAGAAACTATTTCAAAACAATAACATTAATCCTATCAGTTTTAGAACCAACGTTAAGCACAGCCAAATACTGCCCAGAACCAAGCTCATTAGCAGAAATAGAAACTTTAATCAAACCAGGTTCACGAAAACCATCAACTAGAGATTTAACTTCTTTACCAAGAGAATTAAATAATTTAAGTGAAACAAAGTTAGCTGCTGAAACGTTAAACTCAAAAGTAGAGTTGTCAACAATAGGATTCGGATAATTTTTTAAACCAAGTAATTTAGAAGAAGAAGAATTAAAAACTTCTTCTTTAACATCAGAGATAAAAATAATATATCTAGAAATAGAATTCCAAAAACCTTGGTAATTATAAAGAGCAGGATTCTGAGAAAAACCAATAACAGTTTGTCCAACAGTCCCAGCAAGAACCATAGTTCCAGCAGAAGCTTTGGTAGCACCTTGCGAGATAACACTAACAGGTATTATAGTTGATTGAGCAGATAAGTTATAACCTATCAGCAATAACAATATAACAATTGATTTTATATTTTTCATACTATTGAATTATTAAAATTAAGGTTGAACTGGAATCCAATTTGCACCACTAACTGTTGAAACAAAAAGCAATTTTACAGCTCTACCAGGGTTAACATTAAAAGCACCTACAGTTGTATTAGTAATTGTAACAACTCCACCTGAGTTATTTACTAAATGTATGTTTGCTCCATCAACTAAAGGAGCTCCAGTCGGTATTGAAACATTACCTGCGGTTGTAACTACAAGAATTGCATCATCAACAACTGATCCTGAAGAATAAGGATTTTGGTATGAAGTAGAAAAAGTACCATTTGCTATAGTCAAACCATTACCACCCTGATTTGCAGTAGTTGAAACTCTTATTCCTCTTGAAGAAGAAGAATTATTTGAATTTGTAATATTGGCAGCCCAGCCAGTTCCATTTGTAGCAGCTTGCAAAGCGTCATTACCATTTGCAGCATTCACATTTTCAAATCTTCCACCAACTCCAGTACCACCAGAAATTCCTGTTTGCCCTAGAACACCAATACCATCTTTTGTATTAAATCCACGTACACCATAACCCGAAGAATCATTTCTTCCAACAACAGCACCAACTCCATTTCCTCCTCTATTACGACCAACAACAGCTTCACCGAAAGTGTTGTCACCTATAACGCCTGCAGCTGAAATAGAAGAAGTAATACCCCAAAGAGCATTTCCACCAGCACTTGTAGCAAAAACTCCAGGTCCTACACCAGTTTGTAATACATCAACTCCCCTTGCACCATTAGATGCATTATTTAATTGAATACTAACTCCTGAACCTATTCCATTTGTTGATACATTTACAGCTGTAGTTACGCTTGATGGATTTGAAATTTGGAATTTCCCTGCATTACCAGTTCCAGTCGAAAACCCAAATACTCCAGATCCAGTACCATTACTTTCACCACGTACAGCATCTAAAATATTTGCAGCATTATTAATTTTAAAATTACCAACTCCACCAGCACCAGTTTGTGTTAGATCAAATAGTGTACTACCAGAATTTACAGTTTTAGAAAAGGGTAGGAATAAGCCATCACCCCAAACTATATTAGTTCCATCAAAAGTAATTGCTTGCCCTGTTAATGCTCCTGTTGTACTTATTTTCGGTAAAGTAACATTATTGTTAGCAATATCGTTTGAAATAATACTGTTATTTAAATTTAGTTTACTATATGCAATTGCAGCAGTTGGAGCAACATCGTTATTTACTATACTTGTTAATAAATTTAATTTACTATAAGCAATTGCTGCTGTAGGAGAAACATCTACGTTAACAATTGAACCATCTAAAATTTTAGCACTATTAATTGCAGAAGTTGCAATAGATGGGTTTGGATAAGTACTTCCAAGCAAGTCACCACCAGCAGCTCCATTTGGTGGATGAGGTAAGAATAGAACACTTGGAGATAAATCAATTGGTTCAATTGTTCCATTTAAAATTTTTGCTCCAGTAATTGTATTATCAGTTAAACCTACTGATGTAACTGGTCCACTTGGGAAAGCTACAGAAATTGTTCCATCAATACTCTCAAATTTTTGAATACCAGATCCAACCCCAGAACCACCAGAAGACGAAATTGAAATTTTATTTCCAGATTTAAAAATAGAGGTTGAACCAAGTCCTTCTAATGTTACATCACCAGAAAGTCCATTTAGTGTTGTAACAGCACCAGTTGCACCAGGAGCTAATGAATTAGCTTGATTTGCAATTTGTGAAAAAATTGAATACGGTGCAGCGGAAAGTGCTGTACGAGGTGACATTTCAGTACCACCATCAACTGCTACTCCAAGGAAATAAGGAACATCAAATGATAAAGAATTAGGTATTGGAGTTACAGTTCCAAGAACTAAATTAAAGATCCCTTTAATTACTAAAACGTTTTGAGTTTCAGTGTAAACAGATGATCCATTTAATGGAGTTGTATACAATGTCAATTTTAGAAAGTGATTCCCATCAGGAATAAAAGTGCCATTTGTATTTGCTAGTACACCTTGATAGGCTATAGTTCTTGGCATTTGAGCCTCAACAATACTACTAGAAAAAATACATACAATTGTAAAAATTGCAATTTTGAAAATAGATTTCATTTGAGATTTGTATTTGATTAATAGAAATGAAAATTTGTTGTTTTGAGAGTTTTAATAATATTCTTTTCATAGAATATTTGTGCTAATATATAAAATTATCGTTTAAAACAATAAAATAATGTTTTTTTTTTATTTGTTTTATGAAAATTTAATATAGTAGTATGATTATAAAAAAATAAAAATCTATATTGTAATTTTTTAGATTGTTTAATATTTTAAAACTTGAAGTGACAATTTTACCTCAAATTCTCGATTTAAATATTGATTGCTTTCTCCAAAAAATCACTCAAAATTTTTCCTGATAAATAATAATCCATCATGATTTCCATAAAATTCTCTTTTAATATAATTTCAGATTTTTGCTTTGCTGAAAAATAAAATTGCTTATTACTTATATAAGGTTCTTTAACTATTGCATCAGTAAATTGGGCTGGAATCCTTTTAGATTTTTCTCCTTGAATTAAACCAAATTTTTTTATGAAATTTTTATCAGAATATGCATTTGAAAATTCTTTACCATTTGTAGCAATATATTCTCTAATACTATTAAGTTGATCTTTATCTGGCTGATAAACTCCAGAATAAATCTCTACAAATTCAGCTGAGATTTGAAAAAATAATCCTGGGAATGATTTATTTTTTTTTCCTTTTAATGAGATTAAAGCTGCAACATTATTTTTATAAGGCGTTTTATCTTTAGAAAACCTAATATCTTTATTAATTCTCATAATCGAATCGGAAGCAGTTACTTGTATTCTAGGATCATGAACTTGAATGTTATGAATGAACTCATTTACAAATTCAAAAAAAGGCTTTTTTACAAAGGTTTCATAAGAATTCCTATTTGCATCAAACCATACTTTATTATTATTTTCTTTAAGTTGATTGAAGAAATCAATAAATCTATTTTCGAAGTAAATCATAATTAAATTTTTTAGTAATTGAGTAAATAAATGTTAAAATTTAAAGATTGATTGTAAACTAATTAATAATCATTCCATCTTCCATAACAATTATTCTGTTGGTATTATCTGCAAAAGATTGATCGTGAGTAACTATAAGTAATGTTTGTTTAAACTCATCAGCAAGTTGTTTGAAAATATCAAAAACAATATCACTATTTTTTTTATCTAAGTTGCCAGTAGGTTCATCACCCATAATAATTAAAGGATCATTTATCAATGCCCGAGCAATTGCAACTCTTTGTTTTTCACCACCAGAAAGTTGATTAGCTTTTTTCATTGCAAGCTTTTCAATTCCTAAGGTCTTGAGTTTTTCTATTGCTCTAAATTCAACTTCCTTATCAGAATATTTTTGTAATTTCAATCCTGGTAACATTACATTCTTTACAACTGAGAATTCATTTAGCAGATAATGAAATTGAAAAACAAATCCAATTTTTTCATTTCTAATTTTAGATAACTCTGATTCCGATTTACCATTTATCAATTCATTATCAATAAATAATTCACCTTCGTAATCAGTATCCATTGTTGATAATATATATAATAAAGTAGATTTCCCGCATCCAGATTTTCCAGTTATAGAAACAAACTCACTTTTATTAATTGAAAAACTAATATCATTTAAAGCCTTTACAGTAACTGGGTCTTTAAAATATTTCACTATTTTTTTTGATTCAAGAACTATATCAGACATTTTATTTGCCACGAATAATTATTACTGGATCAATTTTGCTTGATTTTCTTGCTGGAAAAAAACCAGCTAAGTATGTGGTAACAATAGAGAAAACTATTCCAATTATATAGAAAATTGGGTTATAGTTTACCGGGAAAGTTTTAATTGTAGGTAATCCAGCGTTGTTAAATGGAATTGTGTCAATTATTAAAGATAATATTAACCCAAAAAGCAAACCAAATAAACCACCAAAAACTCCAATACTCATAGCAATGTTTATGAATACTTTTTTTACATCTTTTCCAGAAAATCCTGTTGCTTTTAAAATTGCAATTGTATCCATTTTTTCATAAATCATCATGTTTAAAATATTGTAAATTCCAAACCCAGCAACTATCAATAAAGTAATTCCAACAACATAAGAAATCAAAGTTCTTATGTTAGATCCCGTTTCAAATTGTGAGTTCGCAGTTTGAATATCTACAGCATCAGTATTGAACAATTTTTTATATTCTAATGCAACTGTTGGTGCTTGTTTTAAGTCTTTAATTTTAATTTGTATATCGGTAATATAACTGCTTGATTTACCCAACAATTTTTGAGTTGTGGCAATTGAAGCATAACTTTGAACTTTATCAATATCTTGAATACCAGATTGAAAAAATCCTACAACCTTTAAAGCTAACCTGTCACCTTTTGAAGTTGTTACTTGAATAATGTCTCCTAATTCAGCAAGTAATTTATCTGCAACTCCAACACCCAAAATTATACTGTTACCCTCATTTTTCAAATTCATAGGATCTCCTTTTCTAATGTAATCATTGAAAAAAAATAATTTACTTTCTTCAATTACATCAATTCCACTAACAGTTCCTGTAATATCAATTGTTCCAGCATTATACAATACAGGTGCAATAATTTTCGGAGCAACCCCTAATACTCTTGGGTCTTTTTTCAGGGCATTCATTATTGCGTTACTATTATAAATTTCAATTCTACTACCACTAGATTTTAAAGAACTGATAAAATTATAACTTTTTAAATAGTCTTTCGATAAATTAATTGGTTGGTTCAAATTAGGCTTGATATCATTGTATAGCCTTATGTGTGCAGTTCTGTTTAAAATCAGCCCATCAAGCAAATCATTTAGCCCATTCATAAAACCTAACAATGCAATAAACATTGTAATGCTAAAAGTAACCCCAACAGCTGCAACTAAAGATTGTTTCCATCTTGCTAAAAGAAGGGAAATAGAAATTGAATTTATCAATGATAAGTTCATTTAGTAGGTTTCATAATTGTTTCTTCAGATTTTATTCCACTTAATATTTCTACTCTCTCAAAATCTTTCAAACCTATTTCAATTTTTCTTTTTTCTTTATTTTCCATTAAAACTAATGAGTCGTCAATTAAATATGATCTAGGAATTGTAATAGCATTTTCTTTTTTTGCTATAACAATGTTAGCTTCAGTTGTTAAATTAGGAAATAGTTGTGGAGGTTGCTTTGTAAATTCAATTTCAACTGTAAATGTTTTTGTTCTATCATTCATAATAGGGTTAATAAAGTTCACTAATCCCTCAAATACTTCTCCTTTGTAACTATCTAAAGATAAAAAAACAACTTGACCAATTTTAACTTGAACTATATCCTTTTCATCTACTTGCAATTCACTGCTAAAATTATCTGAGTTACCTATTATTGCAATTGGACTTTGCGAACTAACCAATTCACCTTGCTCTTTTGTAATGCTATAAATTTTACCATCTACTAAACTTCTAATTGTATAATCTTTGGCAATTGTTTTACTGATTGCCAATTGTTTTTTAGATTGTTCAGCATTAAAATTTAATTGTCTTTTTAAATCATTTAACCTAAAAATAGCAGATAAATAATTATTCTTTGAATTGGTAAAAGCTAATTCTCTTTGTTCTAAATCAAATTTTGAACCTACTTGTTGATCCCATAATTCCTTTTGTCTAGTTAACAAAAGAGAATCATTTAAGAGTTTGCTTTTAGCATTTTCTATTGCATTTTTAAGCTCATTTACTTTGTCACCATTAATATTTCTGTTTGCAAATTCAGTTGATATTTTTGCATTTTCAGTATTAATTTTTGAGGTCTCATTTTTAATAATAAATAATGGATCTCCTTTTTTTACTACATCACCTTTTTTAACTAACACACTTTGTATAATGCCCGCAACTGTTGAATAAACCATATATTGATTTTTACTTTTAATTATTCCAGAAGCATAAACTGATTCAGTAATTAATCCAACTTTAGGCTTTATAGAGTCAATTGGTTTACTGCATGATTGAATAATCAAACTAAATATTATTAAAATATTCAAGATAATAATTTTGTGTTTGAATCTAAAAAATTTTAATAATGAACTCATCTTTTAATATAACTACTTTAATTTTATGTTGAATTAATTTAACTTTATCTTCAAGAAATTGTATTTTTATTTTATGGGTTCTAACAAATTAGATTTTAATATCTCACTATAACCACCTTCAATTTCTGAAAAATTTCTATATCCTCTTGAAAGCAATATACTCGAAGCAATCATACTTCTATAACCCCCAGCACAGTGAATATAAAAATGTGAATTTGGATTCAATTCATTAATCCAATTATTTATTTCATTAAGAGGTTTGTTTGAAGAATTTATTAAATGACCAGTTTCATACTCGCTCTCTTTTCTTACATCAATTATAAGTTCATTTTTATCTTTTATATTCTCAGCAAATTCGTTTGCCGTTATCCTATTTACTTTGTCAGACTCTTTGCCATTTTCCAACCAATTATTAATTCCACCAACTAAATATCCTAATTGATTATCAAACCCAACTCGAGCTAACCTAGTTACAGATTCTTCTTCTTTCCCAATTTCAGTTACTAAAACTATATTTTGATTTACATCTGAAATTAATGTACCAACCCAAGGAGCAAAATCTCCGTTAATACCAATGTTAATTGAATTTGGAATAAAACATTTACTAAATTCACTAGAGTCACGAGTGTCAAGAATTATTGCATTATTAAATTCAATCATTTGTTCAAATTCATCAATACTTAATCCTGTCAGTCCTTTTTTTAACACATTCGAAAAACTATTATATCCATTTTTATTCATTGCAACATTCATACTAAAATATCCTGGAGGTGTTAATAAACCATTTGTAACTGCCTTTATAAAAGTCTCTTTATCAGGTTGATTGAGTGCATAATTCATTCTCTTTTGATTGCCAAGGGTGTCTAAAGTCTCTTTCATCATATTCTTACCGCAAGCACTACCAGCACCATGTGCAGGATAAACAATAATGTTATCTGGTAATGGCATAATTTTATTAATTAAACTTTCATATAATAATCCAGCAAGATCTTCAACGGTTATACTACCAGTTTTTTGAGCTAAATCTGGTCTGCCTACATCACCCAAAAAAAGTGTATCACCACTGAAAATACAATAATCATTTCCAAATTCATCAATTAGTAAATATGTTGAACTTTCTAGAGTATGCCCAGGAGTATGAAGTACTTTTATTTTTATATCCCCAATTTCAAACTCTTGATTATCATACGCAATTATACTTTTAAAATTAGGGTTTGCATTTGGACCATATACAATATCTGCATCCGTTAGGTTGCTTAAATCTAAATGTCCACTTACAAAATCTGCATGAAAGTGAGTCTCAAAAATATATTTAAGCTTCACCCCATCATTAGTAATTCTATCTATATAAGGCTTAGTTTCCCTTAATGGATCAATTATAGCAGCCTCACCGTTGCTTGTTATGTAATAAGCCCCTTGTGCCAAACAACCAGTATATATCTGCTCAATCTTCATAATAAATAAATGATTTACTGTTTTTTTTAATAAGTAATTTGAAAAAAGTATAATAGAAAAATAAGACTTCAATTTACAATTTATTTTGAAGTCATTGTAAAGTAAAACTAAATTAAATATATTTTTAAATAGATGATTTAAAACTTAAAATATTAGTTGAAATCTAAGATAATTATCACTTAAATTTAATCCTAATATTAAAATATTAACATCCAATTTAGTTAAGATTTTCACAAAATTAAATGATTAAATATTCTTTGAAATTTATAGAATTCTTCAAATGGTTTGTATAAATTTTATTAGCTCAACTATAATACATGTCGTAAATGATTGTGTGAAATTTTAAAATAAAAAATACTATTTTTAATTTAAAATTTAAGTGCATAATTCTAAATTTTGTTATCAATAAAAAATATAAAAACAAGAAAAAATAACACTAAAAGAGATTAATTTATTGAGAATTGGTGATATAAAAAATCATTCTAGAGTTGAGTCAAGCTAAGTGAAACAAACAATATTTGTAGTAAAATACAATTAAGAATTAGAAGTACAATGTCACTTTCTTTGATGATGAAACAATAATTTTAATGTTAATATTACACTCAAAATAGTAGTCGATTTATATAACACTTTATATTCCACTCATAAGCATCAAAAGTTCTTCATCTTATTATAAATATAATTCAAAAACAATTAATGTATTAGAAAAATTATGGAAGAACTATTCTGAGAAAAGTCTTAATATTGCAATTCAATTTAAGTACTAAAAATGAACCCAAATCTTTTTTTGAAAAATTCAATTAAACCGTATTTTTTAATTGAATGTGAACCAATATATAATCCAAAGATTTTGCAGCACAGATATTTTTAATCAACCACACCCAAAGCCCACCGTCCACACCTTAAAACTGAACAAGAGACAATTTTAGAGTAAATTCAATAGTATATTCAATAGAGAATTTTAGAAGAAATATGAGATGAAATATGAGATGAAATGTAATATAATAATTGAATGAAACAGAACTAAAGAACTTAACATAGCGACCTAAAAAAATAGTAAATAATGTTTGAACAAACTTTTAAAAATATAGACGACATACTGCACAAAGATGCAGGTTGTGGCAGTGAATTAGATTATGTTGAGCAGACTTCATGGGTATTATTCCTGAAATATTTGGATGATCTTGAAAAGGACAAAGCCACAGCTGCCGAACTCACCGGCAAGACCTACACACCCATCATTGATGCCGAATTTCAATGGAACAATTGGGCTGCACCCAAAAAGAAAAAAGCTGATAGTGAGCTTCTCGAACTAGATCATCACAAAGCATTAACAGGTGATGACTTATCTGACTTTGTAAATATTAAACTTTTCCCCTACCTCAAAAAATTTAAATCTGATGCCGAAAGTGCTGACACAATTGAATATAAAATTGGAGAGATTTTTAGCGAACTAAAGAACCGCATACAAAGCGGTTATAATTTGCGTGAAGTAATAAACCGTATTGACGAATTGCGTTTTAGAACCCACGCTGAAAAGCACGAAATGAGCCACTTGTATGAGGACAAGATTAAAAATATGGGCAACGCTGGGCGTAACGGTGGAGAATATTACACGCCACGACCTTTGATTAAAACCATAGTAAAAATTGTTGCACCCGAAATAGGAAACAAAATTTATGATGGTGCAGTTGGTTCAGCGGGTTTCTTGGTGGAAGCATACGAATTTCTTCGTACGGGTGGGGTTCACCCCCGCCCCAAAGGCTTATCCACCAATGATATGGAAATCCTACAAAAAAAAACTTTTTACGGCAAAGAGAAAAAATCATTGGCTTACATCATTGGCACAATGAATATGATTTTGCACGGTGTGGAAGCACCAAACATTGTGCATACAAACACACTTGCTGAAAACCTTGCCGACATACAGGAAAAAGACCGTTACGATATTGTGTTAGCTAATCCGCCATTTGGAGGAAAAGAAAGAGCAGAAGTGCAGCAAAACTTCCCAATAAAAACTGGCGAAACCGCCAGTTTGTTTTTGCAGCACTTTATTAAAATTATGAAGGCAGGTGGTAAAGCAGGTGTGGTAATTAAAAACACTTTTTTGAGCAATACCGACAACGCCTCTGTGAGTTTGCGAAAGTTGCTACTTGAAAGCTGCAACCTGAATACCGTATTAGATTTGCCGGGCGGAACTTTTACAGGTGCAGGCGTAAAAACAGTAGTGTTGTTTTTTGAAAAAGGTTCTTCAACTAAAAAGGTTTGGTTTTACCAACTGAACTTAGATAGAAATTTGGGCAAGACCAATGCCTTGAACGAAAAAGATTTGAATGACTTTATTGAACTGCAAAAAACAAAAGCCGAAAGCGAAAACTCTTGGAGCATAGCAGTAAAAGACATTGACCAAAGCACCTTTGACCTTAGCGCCAAAAACCCCAATAAAAAAGTTGAAGCTGCCCTACGCCAACCGCAAGAAATTTTAGAACAAATGAAAGCCTTGGATGAAGAGTCTCAATTGATAATGGACAATTTACAATTGATAATTGAAAAGGGTAATTAACAATTGATAATGGATAATTGACAATGAAAGAGAACATCATTAAAAATAAGTCGTTTGCTTTCGCTTTGAGAATTGTAAAAGCGTATCAATTTCTGTGTGAGCAGAAAAAGGAATATGTATTGAGCAAACAAATGCTTAGAAGTGGAACAAGTATTGGAGCAATGGTTCGTGAAGCTGAACAAGCAGAAAGCAGTGCTGACTTTGTGCATAAAATGGCAATAGCATTGAAGGAAGCCAACGAAACCGAATATTGGATTGAGTTGCTGGAACAATCAAACTATTTAGAAGAAAAAATAAGTCTTTCATTGAAATCAGATTTGACAGAAATATTGAAACTCTTAACCTCAATTATAAAATCCACAAAAAATAATGCGAAAAAATAACTATCAATTGTCAACTATCAATTATCCATTATGAGAGGCTTAGATAAAAAAAGTTTAGAAAACGCTTATCGCCTTTTTGAAACTGGCGACATTGACAAAATTGAAATTGGCACAACCAAAGGCTTACAGCATTTACACAAATACTTGTTTGATGGACTGTTTGACTTTGCAGGTAAAATACGAACCCACAACATTTCAAAAGGCGGTTTCCGTTTTGCAACGGCTTTTTATTTGCAAGATATTTTGGCAAAAGTGGAACTTTTGCCCGAAAACACATTTGAAGAAATTATTACCAAATATGTAGAAATGAATATTGCTCACCCTTTTATGGAAGGCAACGGCAGAACAATGAGAATATGGCTTGATATGATTTTGAAAAAACGCTTGCAAAAATTGGTAAACTGGCAGTTTGTAAGCAAAGAACTTTACCTGCAAGCAATGGAACGCAGCCCCATTAACGATTTGGAATTAAGAACCTTGCTTGTAGCCAATTTAACGGACGAAATAAACAACCGAGAAATTATTTTTAAGGGCATAGAACAATCCTACTATTATGAAGGCTACGAAAAAGGAAACGATGATGAATAAAAGAAATCCTACTAATCCTAAAATCAGGGAAATTCTGATTCAGACAACAAGTGCAGATATTTTAAACTCAATATTGGAACTGATATGAAGATGATTTCTAATATTCAGCATCTCGGAAATGCAATTGAAATTATAATGGGTCAAGCTCCACCGAGTAAGAAATGTAATCGAGACGGAAAAGGAGTACCTTTTGTAAAAGTTGGTGAGTTCAACGAAGTGTTTCCTATAATCAGAGAATGGACAACCTTGCCACTTAAATTAGCTTCAAGTAGTGATATTCTGTTATGTGTTGTTGGTGCAACAATCGGAAAAATTAATTTCGGAATTGAATGTGCAATTGGTCGTTCTGTTGCTGCAATAAGACCAATAAAAAATAAATTAGACCAGAATTATTTATATTATTTTCTTTCAGGAAAAACTGACTATTTAAGAAGTTCTTCACAAGGAGCAGCCCAAACTGTTATAACTAAAGTTATGATAGCTGAGTTGGAAATTCCTCTTCCACCTCTTCCCGAGCAACAACGCATTGTAGCCATATTAAATGAAGCCTTTGCCGCCATAGCCAAGGCAAAAGCCAATGCCGAACAAAACCTCAAAAACGCCAAAGAACTTTTTGAAAGTTATTTGCAAGGGGTGTTTGAGAATAAAGGAGAAGGTTGGAAGGAGAAGAAACTAGGAGAGATTTGCGAATTGATTAATCGTGGCGTTTCTCCAAAGTATCTTGAAAAAGATGGAGTAATTGTTTTAAACCAAAAATGTATTCGTGACCATAAAATAAGTTTTGAGCAATCACGATTTCACGATGGAGTTTTAAAGAAAATTAGCCCAGAAAAAATGGTTAAACTTGGTGATGTGCTTATAAATTCTACTGGAACAGGGACATTAGGAAGAGTAGCTCAAGTAAGAGAAGAATTGAAAAATGTTACAGTTGATTCTCACGTTACTATTGTTAGACCAATTACGGATTTGTTTTTTATAGACTTCTTCGGTTGGGCTTTAATTTTTATTGAAGAGGAAATTTCTAAAAGAGGCGAAGGTTGCGGTGGGCAAACAGAATTGGCAAGAAATACTTTAAAAAATGAATTCATTATTTGTTTTCCAAAATCAATAAAGGAACAACAAACTATCGTTCAAAAATTGGATGCCTTATCAGCTGAAACCAAAAAATTAGAAATCATTTATCAGCAAAAAATAAATGATTTAGATGAGTTGAAAAAGAGTATTTTGCAAAAGGCTTTCAATGGTGAGCTTGCCGAACCAAAAACAGTAAACAACAATTAACCGTGAAAATATGTATATTTTAACAATTTTTCACGGTAAATTTGTAGTCAAAAAATGATAAACCAAACAACAAAAAATAAAATAGAGGCATTGCATCAGCAATACATAAACTTGGCAACGGGCAATGAGCCTTTGCTAAAAGAAATTGCCCTTGCCGAAATTCCCGAAATGGTTTATAACTCAAATGCAATAGAAAACTCAACACTTAGTTTAGAAGATACCGAAAAAATTCTTGCAGGTAGCAGTTTAGAGCGGAAAGTAAATGTAAGAGAGGTGTACGAAGCCAAAAATTTGGCAATACTGACCGAAACCTTATTAGAAAAAAACAAATCAAAATTCAATATCAAACTGATTTTAGGTTTACATAAAACATTGCTTACACACATTGACGACAAAATTGCAGGTAGGTTTCGCAGTGGAAAAGAATGGGTAAGGGTTGGCAATCACTTGGGAGCAAATCCGCAGTTTGTAGTTACTATAATACAAGAGTTGGTGGACAATTACAACCAAAATAAAACCAGCTATTTTTTAGATGCTATTGCACACTTTCACGCAGAGTTTGAAACCATTCACCCTTTTGTAGATGGAAATGGACGAATGGGCAGATTGCTTATTAACTTACAGTTAATGAATGCAGGGTATCCTCCTATAATAATTCAAAACAAAAGCAAAAACACGGAATACTATCCACTGTTTCCCCAGTACCAATCAACGATGAAATTTGGAGGTTTTACCCAGTTGTTTGCCTCTTTAATGCAAGAAACATTGCACAAACGAATAACCATTCTTACAGCAAAAAAAATAATTCCAGTTTCAATATGGGCATCGCAAAACGCCATTAAACCAAATGTGGCTGCTAACAAAGCCAAAAGGCAAACCATTCCTGCCTTTCGAATGCGTGAAAAATGGATGATTGCAGAAGAATTTAAACCAACCAAACAATGAACGAAGCAGAAACAAGAGCAGAACTCATAGACCCCAAGTTAAAGGCTTGCGGTTGGGGCGTTGTAGAAGGTTCTAAAATCCTTCGTGAATACAATATTACAGCAGGTAAAATACAAACAGGTGGCGTAAGAGCAAAAAAACTGACTGCCGATTATGTATTGGTTTACAAAGGAATTAAACTGGCAGTGGTAGAAGCCAAAAGCGATGATTTAGGCGTTGGCGAAGGTGTGGCACAAGCCAAACAATATGCAGAGAAATTAAAATTAGAAACCACTTACAGCACCAACGGAAAAGAAATTTATAGCATCTGTATGAAAACAGGTGCAGAAGGTTTGGTTGCCAATTATTTAACCCCCGAACAACTTTGGAATAAAACCTTTGGTTCAATTGACAATGGAAAATTGAAAATTGAAAATGGTTGGTTTGAAAAATTTGCAAATGTTCCGTTTGAAGATAAAAGTGGCACTTGGCAACTAAGGTATTACCAAGAAATTGCAGTTCAAAAAACACTGAAAGCTGTTTCTAAAGGTAAAAACCGAATTTTACTCACACTTGCTACTGGTACAGGTAAAACAGCTATAGCTTTTCAAATAGCGTGGAAATTATTTCAAACACGTTGGAACCTTTCCGTAATTGAAAATGCAAAATTGAAAATTGAAAGTGATGCAAATTTTCAATTCTCAACTGTCAATTCTCCATTATTAAGGCGACCACGAATTTTATTTTTAGCCGACAGAAACATTTTAGCAGACCAGGCTTTCAATGCTTTTTCAGCATTTGCCGATGATGCTTTGGTAAGAATAAAGCCAAGCGAAGTAAAGAAAGATGGAAAAGTGCCAACAAACGGAAGCATCTTCTTTACTATTTTTCAATCGTTTATGAGTGGCAAAGACAAAGAAGGAAAGCCGAAACCAAATTTTGGACAATATCCAGCCGACTATTTTGATTTCATCATTATTGACGAGTGCCACCGTGGCGGAGCAAACGATGAAGGAAACTGGAGAGGCATTTTAGAATATTTTTCTCCTGCTGTTCAGTTGGGTTTAACCGCCACACCAAAACGCAAAGACAATGTTGATACTTATAAATATTTTGGCGAACCTGTTTATGTCTATTCGCTGAAAGAGGGCATCAACGATGGTTTCCTTACGCCATTCAAAGTAAAACGCATCAAGACAACGCTTGACGATTATATCTACACAAGCGATGACCAAATAATAGAAGGGGAAATTGAAGAAGGTAAATTATACAAGGAGTCTGATTTTAATAGAATTATTGAAATAAAAGAAAGAGAGGCAAAACGTGTTCAGATTTATATGGACGATGCCAACCAAAAAGAAAAGGCAATTATTTTTTGTGCAACACAAGACCACGCTGCGGCAGTTCGTGATTTGGTAAACCAATACAAGAAAAGCACCGACCCGAATTATTGTGTTCGTGTAACTGCCAATGATGGAGAAATAGGCGAACAGTTTTTAAGTGAGTTTCAAGACAACGAAAAAACAATCCCGACCATTTTAACTACTTCGCAAAAATTGTCAACAGGAGTTGATGCAAGAAACATTCGCAACATTGTTTTGATGCGACCAGTAAACTCAATGATAGAGTTTAAGCAAATTGTAGGTCGAGGAACACGTTTGTTTGACGGCAAAGACTTTTTTACCATTTACGATTTTGTAGATGCTTACCACCATTTTGCAGACCCTGAATGGGACGGAGAACCTTTAGACCCTGAACCAACCGAACCAAAACCACCAACACCGCCCAAAGAACCAAAAGAGCCAAATGACGGTGATGATGAAGGTGAAGAAAAAGAAAAACACAAACGCATCAAAGTAAAATTGAAAGACGGAAAGGAACGTGAAATTCAGTCAATGATTTCAACTTCTTTTTGGAGTGCAGACGGCAAACCAATTTCAGCAGAAGAATTTTTGAATAACCTGTTTGGCGAATTGCCAAACCTTTTCAAAAGTGAAGATGAATTGCGGACACTTTGGAGCAATCCACTTACCAGACGAACACTTTTAGAAAAATTAGATGCAGCAGGTTTTGGCAAAGACGAATTGACCACTTTGCAAAAACTTATTGACGCTGAAAAAAGCGACTTGTTTGATGTGTTGGAATATGTATTTAACAGCGACATAAAACCAATTACAAGAGAAGCAAGAGTAGCAGCAGCACAAGCGACAATCTTTGCATTGCTTGACAACAAACAAAGAGAATTTATAGAATTTGTATTGAGCAAATACATTGAGACAGGCGTAGAAGAACTTGATCAAGATAAACTACCAATCTTGCTGACAAACAAATATCAATCATTAGAAGATGCTAAAGAAATTTTGGGAGAAGTTGCCAATATCAAGTGTCTATTTATTGAATTTCAACAACATTTATACCATAGGAAGGCTGCTTAATTGCATAGCATATATACTTTGTTTTTCAATTAAGCAAAGGAAAATTTCATTGATTCAATGTGTTGTTAGTTCTTAAGTTAAATTATTTTTTTTAATTAAATTTAATCAAATTTTAAAACATTAATTCTAACAAAGAGTATATTTTACTAGATTCAACACTAGTTGGAAAGATTGTTATAACTTAGAGATAATCTATTATTGCATTAACATTTTCAAAAAATAGTTTCATTTTAAATAATTTATCCTGATATAAGTTTTCAGTTTAATTTTAATCTAAGCATAGGTTTATAAATGGAATATTTTTTCTATAATTCCCAACTTTTTAAATTGCAAAACATAATAATAAAAAATATTTTTTAAGTTCTAATTATTAACAACAATTTTAGTTTGAATTTAATATTATAAATTTGCAATTCATAATAGTTTGCAATTTGTAAATTAATTACATTTTGTTAAAGGCAATTAACCAAAATTATTTGTATGAAATATATTCTAATTTTTTTAATATTGATTCTAAATTTAACTACAACTTTTTCTCAACAAGTTGAAGAAATAATTTCCAAACACATTAACGCTATTGGTGGTTCCGAGCTTTGGGGAAAAGTTAATAGCATATCATATAATGGATATGTGAAAATGAATGGAGGTCAGAAAGCAAAAATATTAAATCTATTAACTCGAAACCCATTAGCAAATTATCTAGAATTTGCATGGCAGGGAATGGTAAAAAAATCAGCATTTAAAAATGGGAAAGGTTGGAGCTATTCTCCATTTAATGGTAAAAGAACTGCAGACCCAATGAATGAAATGAGTATTAAAACTTCGATATTAAATTCAGATCCACAAGGTCATTTATTGAATTATAAAACTGATGGTTCAAGCGTTGAGTATTTGGGATTAGAGGATGTGGAAGGGAATGATGTTTATAAAATAAGATTAGTAACTAAGGAAAACGATATGATATATTATTATATAGACGTGCAAACATTTTTCATACTTCGTGAGGATATAAAAGTAAAAACTAAAGATTCTGAAAATACAACTAATAGTCTTTTTTCAGATTTCAGGAAAACAGAATTTGGAATTGTTTTACCTTACTTTGTTCAAGGGGCAGATTCAGAAGGCAATGGATATGGAAGTGGAAGTTTTTATGAGAAAATAGAAGTCAATAATAAAGTTAATGATTCTTTGTTTGATATGCCAAGTAAATTTTAATTATGATTTAGCAGTAGTTTTCCATTTAATTTTATATTTTGCTTTTTGAGAAATAGTTTTAGAATGATTATCTTTATTTTCATTTATAGAAAAAAATACTAAGTATAAAAATTCTGGAGATTCTGCAATTTTTGAAATTATTTTATTAACCGGTAAATTAAAAATGGAAATTGTTTTAGTAGCAAATACAACATCATTCTTACATGTTATGTCTTTATCAAATCTATGCCAATTTATGCTTGAGTCATAGAACCAATAACTAAAGCTACTATCATCAATCATCAATTCTTTATCTGAATTAAAATCGGATTCAGCCATAGTTTTTGAAATAACATCTCCTATAATATTACAATCAAGTTTTTCACATTTATCAAAAAAATCACTATTGTAAGAAGCATTCAAAAACACACCATTAATTTTTTTCATTTCAATTTGAATTACAAAAGGAGCTTTTTTTATTTTTACAATATTGTCACGAACTTTAAATTCAGTTGAGTCTTGTTTGAATTTTACAATAAAGTATTGCTCTCCTTCGGGCATGAAGCCATAAAAAGAAAATATTAGAAAACAGAAAGTTAATATTTTAAAATTTGATTTTAAGCTCATTAAATAAAATAAATAATTTATAACTTCAATGAATGTAAGATTATTCATTAATATAAAATTACATATTGTTTAATTCGCAAAAATACAATTGTTTAATAAAAAATAACTTTCTATTTGTAAAATGCTAATTTTGCTATGCTTCTAATTGTCAAATTAAAAATAATTGAAATCAATAATGTTAACAAATTATAATAGAATTTTTACTTTAGAAAAATTAGTTTCTGTGTGTGAAGATCTACATAAAAAAAATAAAAAAATTGTATTTACAAATGGCTGTTTTGACTTATTACATATTGGCCATGTAAGATATTTGGAAGAGGCTTCAAAATTAGGGGATGTAGTTATAGTTGGAATTAATAGTGATTTATCTGTTAAAAAATTAAAAGGAAAGTCAAGACCTGTGATAACTGAACAGGAAAGAGCAGAGGTGATTTCATCGCTTAGGTGTGTTGATTATACAACAATTTTCAACGAGGAAACTCCATTAGAATTAATTAAATTATTAAAGCCTAATGTGTTAGTAAAAGGGGGTGATTATGATCCTTCCGCAAAATTTGGTGAAAAATATATTGTTGGAAGTGAATTTGTAAAAGAAGTAAAAGTTATAACATTTGTTGATGGAAAATCTTCAAGTAAAATAATTGAACAATTAATTAATATCAAATAAAATTAATCTTAAATAAATCAATTTATAAAATTTCTTTAATATCTTTAATTAAAGAACAAGTAAAACTTTTTTAATTCAAATTATGTGCAAAAGATTTCAATTCATTTTCCATTTCAACAATCTGCAACATCTGATCTAAAAACCAAATATCGTATCCAGAAATTAATGCAATTTCATCTATTGAGATATTGAATTTTAGAGCATCATAAATATCAAAAATAGTTTCTGAAGTACGTTTTTTTAAACGATTGATGGTATCATTTGAAGCAATTAAAATTTGTTCATTACTCATCTCTTCAATTTTATATCTTTCCTTGCCATCACCACCAAACCCATATCTACCTTGTTCCATAGAGCGAAGGGCTTTTTGAAGTGCTTCTTTGAAAGTTCTTCCAAAAGCCAATGCTTCACCAACTGACTTCATTTGAACCCCAAGTTCATCGTCTACATCTTTAAATTTTTGAAAATCCCATCTAGGAATTTTAACAACAACATAATCAATACTTGGTTCAAAATTAGCGGGAGTGGTTTTGGTTATATCATTTTGAATTTCATCTAAAGTATATCCAATGGCAAGTTTGGCAGCCATTTTTGCAATAGGGAATCCAGTAGCTTTTGAAGCTAAAGCACTACTCCTAGAAACCCTTGGATTCATCTCAATAATTAACATTCTTCCATTCTTTGGGTTTAAAGCAAACTGCACATTAGATCCTCCTGTTTCAACCCCAATTTCTCTCATTATTTTAATTGCAGCATCTCTCATTCTTTGATACTCACGGTCTGTAAGGGTTTGAGCAGGTGCACAAGTAATCGAATCACCAGTATGAACTCCCATAGGATCACAATTTTCAATTGAGCAGATAATGGTAACGTTATCTTTAAAATCTCTCATCACTTCAAGCTCATATTCTTTCCAACCAATAACAGATTCTTCAACTAAAACTCTTTTAATAGGGCTTGCATTTAATCCATGTTCAAGTTTAATTCTATAATCATCTTCATTATAAGCAATTCCACCACCAGTCCCTCCTAATGTAAAGCTAGGCCTTATAATTGCAGGGTATCCAATTTGCTTTATTAATTCTAACCCTTCATTAATATTTTCAACAAAACCACCTTTTGCCATTTCAAGCCCAGCATTATTCATAGATTCTAAAAACAATTCTCTATCTTCAGCTTTTTTAATTGCTTGCAAATTTGCACCAATCATTTTTACATTATATTTATCTAAAATACCTTTTTCAGCCGCTTGAACAGTAACATTCAATGCTGTTTGCCCTCCCATTGTAGGTAAAATTGCATCTGGTTTTTCGATTGAAATAATTTTTTCTAAAATCTCAACTGTAATTGGTTCTACATATGTTGCATCTGCTAATTCTGGATCAGTCATTATAGTTGCAGGATTAGAATTTAAAAGAATAACCCTAATGCCTTCTTCGCGAAGAACCCTACAAGCTTGAGTACCAGAGTAGTCAAATTCACATGCTTGACCAATAACAATAGGACCAGCACCAATTACAATTACAGATTTAATATCAGTTCTAAGAGGCATATTTTAATGAAATTTTATGTAAGTACAAATTTAAATTTCTAACATTGCAAAAATAAGATATTGAAAATAGTTAACAGATAATTTGTTCAAAATTTTATAAGATAGTTGAGAAGAATTATGAAATTTACTAATAAATAATTTCATTAAAACAAAAACAGAAGTAAAGTTTGTAAATTTGTTTTCAATTTTAAATTAAAAAGTATGAATTCTAAAGAGAAACTAATAAACAGAGTTAATGTAATAATTGAAAAGTTAGAAAATGAATATACTGATGCAAAAATAGCTTTAGATTACAACACACCATTTGAACTACTTATTGCAACAATTTTAGCGGCTCAATGTACTGATTTGAGAGTAAACTTAGTGACTCCAAAGTTGTTTGAAAAATTTCCTACTCCACATCATTATATTAAAGCAACTTTAGAAGAAATAGAAAAAGAAATTTTCTCAACTGGGTTTTACAAAAACAAAGCTAAATCTATACAAAATGCAAGTTATGAAATTGTAAATAATTTTGGTGGGGAAGTACCAAACACAATGGAAAATCTGCTGAAATTACCTGGCGTTGGAAGAAAAACAGCAAATGTTATTCTTGGTCATTGTTTTAACAAACCAGTAATTGTGGTTGATACTCATGTAAAAAGAATTTCAAATTTATTATCTTTAGTAAATTCAAATTCTGCAGATGAAATTGAGTTCGAGTTGTTAAAAATAATTCAAGAAAATAAGCAAACTAATTTTTCTCATTTAATAGCAAATCATGGTAGGGCAATTTGCATTGCAAGAAGACCAAAATGTTCAATTTGTGTAATCAATAAACTATGTCCATCAAACATAGAAAATTGAAAATATTAATCTTTATATCATTTTGTTCAAATTACTTTTGAATCAAGTATAATGGAATTATTTTTAACTAAGTTTAAGTTTCTTAATAGAACTTGTATTGAGCAATCCAGTTGTTGGTGCATTAACAATTGAAAGAATATCTTTGCAATCAAAAATTGGAAAAATAGCTGGAATGTTTTTATCAGAAATTCCAAAAACACCTTTTAAAACTGAAGCATAGTAACACCGATAATCTATTTTAAATTGTAAATTAAAATCACCATTCCCACCGATTAAGTTATTAAAATCTGGTAATCCGCCAAAAATTTTTCCACCTTTAACTTGAGATCCAAATACAAAATGATTTGATGCCATTCCATGATCAGTACCAGAACCATTATCATTAACTCTTCTTCCAAACTCTGAGTAAGTCATTCCAGTAACTTTATCCTTTACGCCAAGTTTTTTCAAATCATCTGAAAATGCTTTGATTGAATCAGATAAAGTTTTAAGTAGTTTATCATGACGTTGAAGCTGTGAAGCATGTGTATCAAATCCTTTCAAAGTTACCATATAAACTCTTGTTTGAAGACCACCAGCCACTAGTCTTGCAATAATTGCAAGTTCTTCAGCAAGTGAATTATCTTTTGGATAGGTTACCAAATTAGCAGCTTTAGAAGCTGCTCTTTTGATTGAATCAGCAAATTGAACAGATTGAGAACCTACTAAATTTACAAAGTTAAATTCTCTTCCAGCAGGAGTATCAGGCTCAATATTATCTTGTTTATTTATACCACTATTTACTAAATTATAAAATTCAGTTGGATCGGTTAAAGACATTGCAATAGAGGATCCACGTCCAGCAAATAATGATGAAGTTGCAGGGCTAATTTGAATTGCTGGTGGATCTGTTGGGGTTACATTTGGATAATTAGGGTATTCAGTTTTTAAAAATCTTCCAATCCAACCAGTATCTAATTTATTTTTTAACTCACGGCTTGAAGCAGTATTCCAAATTTCTGTTCCTTCAAAATGAGACATTGTGTTATTTAAATAACCAATATTCTCAATTACAGCTAATTCTCCATTATCAAACAATTGCTTCATTCCAGTCATAGCAGAATGGAATCTTAATTGTGGTTCACCAATAATAGGTAATGCAGTCTCTTTTTTAATTCCAATATTTGGTCTAAGCTTATAATACATATCAATTTCAACTGGAACAACAGTATTTAAGCCATCGTTCCCCCCTTCAAGTTGAATAATTACAAGAACTCTATCATTGGAAATTTGAGTTAACAAATTACTTAGTTTGCTTTTTGCAACAGCTTTAAAACCCAAGCCATTAACTATTAAAGGTAATGCAATTGCTGAACTTCTTTTTATAAATGAACGCCTAATCATTAATTGATTGTAAAAATTAAATTAAAAAATATTATTATGTTAACTGGAAGTGAGGTAATCTCATAATAAATTTCATCATGGATTTTATTCTTTCCTCTTTAATTTTATCAGAAATATTTTGCCATTCATAATCGGGTTGACCTTGAAGCAATGAATCTTTTATTTGCTTGAAAGTTTTATCGTTTGGAGAATAAGCAAGCAAATGATTTGCTATTTGCTTGACTAAAAGATCAGGGTCATTTTTTCCAGACAATGAATTAATAAATGGCATTACATTGAAAATTGCTGAACCTGATTTATACTCAACTCCTTGAAAAATAGGATTAAGAACGTAAGTGTAAAATAAATTCTTACCATTTATAATTGAATCAGTTGCGGTTCTCCTTCTAGGTAATGTAGTAGTACTAATCCAAGACCTATGAAACTGCCAACCTTGAACTCCAGGAGGAGCAAATAAATTCATCCCTAAAGCCGTACATTCTTGTTGAAAAAAGTGCAATAAAAATTCATCTTTTATTTCACCCGATTTCATTGGTCTTATAACAGATACAAATAATTCAGCAGGATTCTTAATCATAGAGCCTTTAATTGATTCATCATAAAAATGTTCACTCTTAAAAAGAACATTCAAAACTTTACCAACATCCCAATTACTATCTCTAAACACTTTTGATAATGGAGTAATAATATTCTCTTCAATAACTTCTGGAATAGGTGTAACTGGAGTTAAAGATACATCTGTATAAACAAAATATCGGTAGAGTTTACGAATTAAATATTTTGATGTTTCTTCTTTTTCAAAAATTAAATTTATTAATGAGTTTAATTCTACTGAACCCAAATTATCCCCCTTAATAATTTTATTGTAGAAATTTTTATCAGTATTATCATGTCCAGTAAGTAAATTATTCTCCACCGTAGCACCTGGGTTTTGTTCAAACAACCATTCCCAACCAGTAAGTGCTCTGGCTGCTTCTCTAACATCATTTTGAGTATAATTTGGGTTACCATTGTTATCATTCAAACCAATTGTAAACAACTCTTGAAGTTCTCTGGAGTAATTTTCTTGCAAAGTATTTTTTTTATTATTTCTGCCGTTTAAAAAAATAAGCATTGCTTTATCTGTTGTAATATCAACACACATTTGTTTGAAATTCCCAACTGAATTTCTTCTAAACAATTGATTCTGATTATAAAAAAATCTTGCATCTGTATAAGAAGTTAAATAGTCCGAAGCAAAATGATTATGCCAAAATAAAACCATTCTCTCTCGAACAGATAATCCATTGTTAATCATTAAACCAATCCACCACCTTCTCATTTCTTCTATAAATACTGAAGCATTTGATGTGCCAGGGTCTAGATATAAAATGTTTGCATCTAACCAAGTCCCAACAAATCTTGATGGAGGAGGTAAAGTTGTTTCAGCAGTTGTTAGCTTATTAACTGCCTCAACTAAACCCATATTTACAACTGAATTGATTTCAGAAACAGTAGGACCTATAACGGTTCGCCTTAGTAAATGTAAAGCAACAGTCTCATTCCATTCTCCGTTATATTGAACTAAACTAGGTGTTTTTGAGTTTAATTTAAAGTTAGAATTTTCCTTATTATTTTTTAACTTTAGAAAGTTTCTCCTATTCATAAATATTATAATTGTTAGGATATAATTTTATAATTTTAATTAAATATTAAAATTATTTAATTTTGTTAATTCTATATCGAACAAATTTAAGAATCAATTTTAATTAGATTTTTTTTATTTCAATTTACTTGAATTTGTTCTGATTTAACACCTTTTTTGACAATTAATATTCGTAATTATTTTAAATGAAAACTTTTTTTATATTTTTTGTATTTGCCATTGATTTAACAAATATCCATTCACAAACAATTTTTAAATCTCTAAATAAAGAAGAAGAAATTGAACAAAAAATTCAAAGGGATGAATGGATTGAATCTATGCACAGAATTGAGCCTGGTGTTAATCGATTTGTGATTGACGAGGAAAATGTTAAAGCAAGAAATCGTGAATCTGATAGTAAAAATAAACTTAACTTTTTCTCACAAGATACTATAGCAAATTTGATTGGGAAGTGGAATGAAAGAGGAAGTGGGAATACAGCAGGAAGAATAGTTTATATAGATATCGACTTTGAAAGGAATATAATTTTTGCTGCTTCATCTGGTGGTCATATTTGGAAAGGGAATTATATTTCCGAACCTGTACCAAATGCAATTAATTGGAGGTGCCTAAATGATAATCAAAAAATTCAAACTAATTTCATGAGATTAATCAAACTTCCTAATGGAAAAATGAGATTAATTGTTATTGGTGATAAAACTGGATTTTATTCTGATGATGATGGATTTAATTGGGTTGAATGTAAAGGTTTTGATGACATTAAAAAATGGGGTGGTTGGAAAAGAGCAATTTTAAAGGAAGGATCTAATGTGATTTATGCATTAGGTAATGAATGGGATTATTCTAAAAGATGGACTTCAATTCCTGTGATTTATTCTTCTAAAGATTTTGGTGTTACTTTTAAAAAAATAGATTCTGATACTTCATTTAAGAATTATAATCAAATAGATATATTCTCACAAAAGTATGGTTCTGGAAAAGTATATGTTGTTAAAAAAGATTTAATTTATGATTTAAGTCCTAATGACACTTTAATTTTAAGAAATAAAATGAATTTTCCAAAAGATAATAATATTTTTTCAGATCAATTTCTAACAGGAACTGAAACATCAAATGGGATTCATTTTTACATCTTACGAAAATTGGACTCATCAAGGATTTATAGTTCCAATGATAATGGTAAAAATTTTGAAGGGGGGACTGCAATATTAGGCATATATAATAATAATAGTTATACTGCTTCAACAATGTATCCAAATCAAATATTTACTGGTGCGGTTGATTTGTGGAAATCATTTGTATATGGAGATACAAATTTTGTAAGGGCTTCAAAATGGGATTCATATTATGGTAATAATGCTGAACTTCCTCATGCTGATATACAAGCAATAATTCCTTTTAGGGAAAAAAATAATGAAGTCTTTGCTGTTGGCACAGATGGTGGTATATTTTTCTCAAGAGATTCTCTTAAAACATTTAGAAATTTGACACTATTCCAAATGAATAATGCTCAGTATTATAGTGTTTATACATTGCCATATAATAATGATATAATTTATGCTGGTGCTCAAGATCAAGGCTTACAAAGGTGTATGAAAGATTCTATTGGAATTTTAAATTTCAAGCAATTAATTAGTGGAGATTATGGTCAAATAGTTTCATCAAATCAGGGGGTAAGTATTTGGTATAATTATCCTGGATTTACTGTTTATTATCCTAAAGCAGGGGAGGAACCTTTTGTAACCAAAAGTTCAAAATTTATTACTAAAGGTCAGTTATGGATCCCTCAGTTAGCTCCAGAACCACTACAATCAAATGTATGTTGGTTAGCTGGTGGTGATGATTCAAATGCTGTTATTCCAAAAGCAAGATTATGGAAATTAACATATGCGAATAATGATATTACATGGCAAAAACATTCATTTGATTTTGGTGAAGGTGCCATAACAGCAATCGGTATTAGTACTTTAAACGGAAAATATAGATATGTTATTACTAATAAATCAAAATTTTTTACATCAATTGATGATGGTCAAAACTGGACTAAAACTGATTCAGTAAAATTACCAGATGGTCATTATTTTTATGGTAATGCAATTCTCCCATCAGAAAAAAAGTTAGGTAGAATTTTTGTTGCGGGAAGTGGATATTCAACTGCAGGAGTTTTAGTAAGCGAGGATAATGGAAAAACTTTTACTGCTATGAATAATGATTTACCCAAAACTTTGGTTTATGCAATTGCTTCAGATTTAAATGAAGAATATCTTTTTGCTGCAACCGAAATTGGACCTTATATATTTTCTTTCTCATCAAAAAAATGGAGTTACATGGGAGGATCAAAAGCAACAGATGCAGTTTACTGGTCTGTTCAGTATTTACCAAAGTCAAAAACAGTAAGATTTGGAACGTATGCACGAGGAATTTGGGATTTTGTAATTGAGAAAAAAATTAATGGCACAACTGATGTAAAGTCAGAAAATAAAAATGATTACAAATTGAATGTTTATCCAAATCCAGTTAAAGATGATTTAAATATTAACTTTATGTTAACTCAAAAAAATAATGTTATTATAACTTTCTATGATTTGGCGGGCAAGAAAGTTCATGAAATTGTTAAAAAGGATTTACAGATTGGAGTACAAAATATAAATTGGAATAGCGTTTTAGATAATGGTACTAAACTGCCTAATGGAAACTATATTTGTATTGTATCGATTAAAGATAATGTAGATTATTCTAAATTTTCTATAAATAGATAAGAATCAAATTGTTTGTAAACACCATCTTGAAATATCTTTAATAAATATTTTTTAAAGTTCAATAAATTAATTCAATTAGATAAATATTTAGAACTCAAGTTTTAGCAATTAAATTTCCTTAACTTTGTTACACTAAATCAAGTAATAATATTGTTTTTATAAATGGATTTACCAAATCAGTTAAATAATAAGCCTTCAACTTTAATGAGGATTGCAGCACTTTATGAAATGCTGTTTGCAGTTCTAATGATGACCGCAGGTATTACAGGCTTCCAACAAGAAGACAAACGTATGTCTCTTATTGGGAGATTAATTGCAGGGCTAATCATTTTTTTAAGTGCATTCCCAATGCAAAAAGGTTCTAGAAAAGCCATGATGATTGAGTTGACTACCTCATTGTTTGTGTTAGGTTGGTATGGTTACAAATTTATATTAATGAATAAAGACTTCATGCCTGAGGGCTTCACATTTATGCTTTCAATAATCTCTATAATTTTAATTCTGCTTATTTTAGTTCAACCAAAACAACGTGAACGAATTTTTTAAATGAATTGCGACCTACTCAAGCTGTAATTAGTACTTCTGCTTTAAGAAATAATATTTCTGTAATAAGAGATGTTATAAGTGATAATTGCAAAATTATGGCAATAGTTAAAGCTGATTGTTATGGACACTCTGTCGAAATTTGTATCCCTATTTTAATAGATGAAAAAATAAATTATTTTGGTGTAGCAACTATTGAAGAAGCCATTCAGATAAGAAATTTAACTCAATCATCTATTATTGTTGTTCTTACTCCTCCAATATCAAATCAACTAAATTTATATTTTCAATATAATATTGAATGTGTTGTTTCAAATAAGAATTTAGTTGATAAAATTTGTAGTATTGGTGAAAGTTTATCAAAATCAATTAATGTTCATTTGCTTGTAAACACTGGAATGACAAGAAATGGATGTGAGCCAAGTGAAGTAATAGATATTTTAACTTATCTCAAACATTCAAAAGAAATTAATATTATTGGCTTGTGTTCTCACTTTTCATGTAGTGATGAAATCTATTCAAATTTTACATTAGAACAAATTACAATTTTTGATAAAACTCTAAAAGCCAGTATTGATGCGGGTTTTGAGTTCAGAGATGTTCATATTGCAAATAGTGGAGGAATTATGAATTATCCTTCTTCACATTATAATTTAGTTAGACCAGGATTATCTCTTTATGGTTTACACCCAACTTTTCCATTACAATCTAAAAGTAATTTAAAGCAAATACTTACTTTTAAATCTGCTATTACTAATATTAAAAAAGTATTAAAAAACACTCCAATAAGTTATTCTAAAAAATATATTACAACTAAAGATACATTTATAGCATCTGTTCCAGTAGGATACGCAGATGGTTTAATGAGATGCTTGACAAATAAACTTGATGTATTTATAAATGGGAAAAAATACAAAGTTGCTGGAACAATTTGTATGGATGAAATTTTGATTGATATTGGAAATGATCCAATAAAAGTTGAAGATGAAGTAATTATTTGTAGTAATAATTCTCAAACTGCTTGGGATTTAGCTTTAGTCTCAAATACAATACCCTATGAGATTTGTACCAATATATCAAAAAGGGTTTCTAGAATTAAATCATAATTATTTTATTTAATCATTTCATCAATTAAAAGTTATAATCTTAAAATATTCTTTAATTAAATTTAAGGTTCTGTAAATAAAATATAATGTTTTAAAGATTGTTTCGTCTTTTGTCTATCCTATAAATATCACAAATTTTTTACTTAAATTTGCGACCTTTAAAATTATCATATCTACTCAGCATTTTTCTTAAAACAAAATATTAATAATGAATATAAAAGTTCAAGAGTATAAACCACAATCTTTTACATCAGATTGTACAGTATTATTTTTTACAAAAGAATCTTATAAAATTGAAACTAAAAAATATCCTGAATTATCAGGGTTAATTGAAAGTGGTGATTTTACAGCTGAAAAAGGAGCAGTATCAGTTGCTTATTCAGGTTCTAAAAAATCAAGTAGAACAATTGTTGTAGGTTTGGGTGAAACATCTAAAGTTACAATTGAAAATGTTAGAGTTGCTTCAGCAGGTGCTTCACAAAGGGCTAAAGCTTTAAAATGTAAAACTATTGCTTTTTTATTACCAACAATTGAAAACTTAGGTTTAGAAGATATTTCTGTAGCAACTATTGAAGGATCTGTTTTAGGGACTTATTCTTACAATAAATATTTTACTATGAAAAAAGATATAGTAAATATTGAAAACATAATTCTTCTAACAGAAAAAAATAATATTAAAATAGTTCAAGAAGGTGTAAGAATTGGAAAATGCATTACTGAAGGGGTTTGTTTTTCACGTGATTTAATAAATGCTCCATCGAACGAACTTTTCCCAATGGAACTTGCTAGCAGAGCAAAAAGTCTTTCTAAATTAGGTGTAAAGGTTACAATTTTAGGTAAAAAAGAATTAGTTAAGAATAAAATGGGTGGAATTCTTGCAGTTAGCCAAGGAAGCCAATATGAGCCAGCAGTTGTTGTAATGGAATATAATGGGGGTGGTAAAGAACGTCCTATTGGTCTAGTAGGAAAAGGACTTTGTTTTGATTCTGGTGGAATTTCAATTAAAGGTGCTGCTGGAATGGGTGAAATGAAAATGGATATGGGTGGTGCTGGAGCTGTTGTTGGAGCAATGCATTCAATTGCAAGTTTGAAGTTAAAGAAAAATGTTGTTGCTGTAATTGGGTGTTCAGAAAATATGCCATCAGGAACTGCTTACAAGCCAGGAGATGTAATCACATTCATGAATGGTAAAACTGCTGAAATAGATAATACTGATGCTGAAGGGAGAATTGTACTTGGTGATTGCCTAACATTTATTGATAAATATAAACCATCTCATGTGGTTGATTTTGCTACACTAACTGGTGCAATCTGTGTCTCTTTAGGTAATGTTACTTCAGGTTTGTTTGGTAAAGATGAAGATTTTAACTCTAAGTTGAAATCTGCTGGTGAAAGAACTTATGATAGAGTTTGGGAAATGCCATTGCATGAAGAATATGAAGAACTTATTAAAAGTGATATTGCTGATGTTAAAAATAGTGGTGGAAAATTAGGTGGATCAATTACAGCAGCATTATTCCTTCAACATTTTATTGGAAATTATAAATGGGCTCACATTGATATAGCTGGAACTGGCATATTTCCTTCACAAAAAGGATACCTGAATAAAGGAGGGACTGGTGCTGGTGCTCGCTTAATTATAGATTTAGTTAGAAATTGGAATTAATTCATTTGTAAATAGTAAAACCCTCAAATCCTATTTTGGTTTGAGGGCTTTTTATTTTATTTAAACATAAAAATTATAAATTTAGTCCTTAATTTCTTGAATAGAAATGTTTCCTTGTGACTTTGCATTAATAGTTTTACCACCACCGTTAATTGTTCCATTGAAATATTTTAGTGGAGTTTTGATTGAAATTGTATCTGTTGGAATTGTATTTATTATCTCTCCATTAATAGCATTTAATTTCAAATTTACATTAACAGTATTGAACATTTTAATAAATACATTCCCACGTTCAGATGTTAAATTACATGCCGGCGATTGTTCTGGTAATTCACAATAAATTTCACCTAAATAAGATATTGCTTTAACATTACCAAAATGCTTTTTTATAACAATATCACCATCTGATTTTAAATTAAAGCTACCTTTATTCAAATTTGTTGATGTTTTACATCCTATACAATTAGCGTCTACATTTGAATTTAAACGCTCAAGAAAAACATCTCCATGATTCGAATTTAATTAATATTTTTCCATTTATATCAGATACAAATATTTTGGAATTAACTGAATTAACTTCTACATCACCATTTAATTCTTTATAATTCAAATATCCATTTTCTATTACAATTTGACTTTTAACATTTACATTTGGTGATTCAATAATTATTTTATTTTCATTTCCAAATTTTAATTCATCTGTTGATTTAAAACTACATTTAATACTTTTTTTTATACTATCATAATCTGAATCTAATTTACAATTTTTAAAATTCGAAGAGTCACCAACAATTAATACTGTTATTAATAAATTCTCTGATTTACCATGTAAAACTTCTATACCAAAATTCGAACAGTTAAGGTTTAAAATAAATGTTTCTATTACTTGGTATGAAAACTCTTTTTTAAAAGTTTTATTTACAAATAAATCTTTGTTTAAGCCAAAAAATTCTTTTACATTTTTTTCGATATCGCTAACTTGATTTCCTTTAAAACCCAGATAATATAAGCTAAATAAGCACAAACAAAAACTTAAAATAGAGATAAAAATAAATACTTTTCTCATAGTACATTAAAAAAATATCTTGTAAATACTGCAACTATAAAAAATATAATTTACAATATATACAAGATACCCTAGAAATTTAATAAAATTTTAATAAATGTAATTAGCTGTTTATAAAAGACAATTAAATTTATCTTACAAATCCTAATCCAAAAATTGCAACAAATACAATTGCAAGAATCACTAATTCATTCCATTTTTTAGGAATTTCTTTTTGAATACCAATCATCTTTGACATGAGTTAGAAGTTGAAAGTTAGTTAAAACACTTCCTATTTAAATACTAAATTCTTGTTACTAAAGTAAAGAATAAATAAATTAATAAGAAAGAATCTCAGTTTCAAATTGTAATAAATTATTTCAGGGTTGAAACAACAAATAAAACAAAATTTTTATTAAAGGTTAATCAATTAAAACTAGTATATCCTATTTGAGTTAAAATCTATTGTTCTAGTTTTGGTTTTAAAAGACAATTTGATGACACCGCTTCCTAAAATTGATTCACAATTATCAGATTTAAACAAATAATTATAATCTAAAAATTGTGATGAACTGGATATAAATGATTTATTTGTAAAATCGTACTTTATTTTTATTCCCTTATAATTTTTATAACTAAAAACTGAATTCTGGACTTTTAAACAATCCTTTTTAGTTTTGGTTTCAATTATATTTTTAAATAAATTTAAATTTATTTTTGGATCATTTGAACACTCAAAAATATATCCATTTTTATTTGAAAAACTTCTAATTCTATAATTTGCCTCCTCATCAATCCATTTATAATTTTTGTCAATTGGGTAAATTGCAACTAAAGTAGATTCAAATAAACAAAAAATCCAACCAGACTTTGAATTAAAAATAGTGTCAACAGTTTTTGGAATGTAAAGATCAGAATGTAAAGAATTGCTATTTGTTGGAAATGAATACATTGATAAAAGTGTATTTTCAAATTGATATATTTTTTCATAAAATGAACCTCCAATCCATTTATTCTCATTACCATAACTTGCTTTTGATTTGATTATATTCTCAGCTATTAGCTCTGGCTCTTCAGGAAAGAACATACCTAGTTCTTTTGAATCAGATTGAGGGTTGAGTGAAAAAATTGTATTATTATGTTTTTTTGAATTAAAAGTTATATCAAATGAATGCTGTTGGATTGGCTGAATTAAATCTCCAGAAATTGAACCCATACAATAATTTGGGGTCATGAAATTATATCTGAATATAGTTTTATATCTTTTATCAGAGAATCGAATAAATGCTCTAGATAGTTTTTGTTCTATGTTTATAGTATTTTTTTCACGATTATGAGCAATCTCCTTTATTATTTGTGGACATTTAAAATTACTTAAAGCAGCAAATACTAAATCAGGTAATATAAAATCTATTTCATCCTCAAAAAAAAGTTGCCCATAACTTGTTGATTCAGCTTTTAGAGGGTTAATTACAGAATTATCTCCATCCCTTGAATGTGCACCACAATAATTTCCATTTAGGTAATCAAAGGAATAGTCTGCTAGAATTAACTCCAACATCATTGTACATTTATTTTGTAGAATTGGATCTTGAACAAAATCATGTAATAGAATAAGTGGTGTAATATAGTAATAAGTATACCTTGGTGAATCCCATTCTGTAATCCCATATTTTGATGATTCATTAATCCAATTTTCTAGGTACTCTTTAGATTCGTTATAATTTTCAATACTACTTTTACCATTAAACCAAAAAGTTGAATCTAGATTTTTCCATTCTTGTGAAAATAGCAATAAAGAACTATAATACATCAAAAAATGGTTCTCAGTGTCACCTCTATAGGGTGTATATTTTTTCCAAAGTTCTCTAAACTTACATTTTGTTATTGAATCCAATTTATTCTTTGTATTAAAATAAAATCCGCAACTGCTATACATCCAGAACATATCACCTTTTGGATTGTTAATTAAAGTATCTAATTGTAATTTTGTAGTAGGTAAATCCGTCATTGTATAATACTTAGCTGTCAAAACATTATAGTCACATTTTTTTAGTTGTGAAATTGAATTTAGTACCTTTTCAACTTGTATTTGTGTTGGGTTTTGAGAATATAAAGACTTGAATAATCCAAATATTATTACAGTTACTATTTGTAATTTTTTCATAGTTAAAATGAACCTTAGTTTTACCAAATGATTGTTTAGATTTACTTAATTTAATTCATTTATTTGAAACTAAATAAATTGAATTAATTTTTTATAAAATTACTTAACTTAATAAATAAATATATTCGTAAATAATTATGATGAATTTTTCTGATTATAAAGATTATACAAATAAGGCAATAAACTCAGTAATAGAGGAAGAAGTACAACAATTTATTGAAACATTGTATGAAGCTTACAAAAGAGGTTCAACAATTTATGTTATAGGTAATGGAGGTTCAGCTGCAAATGCAAGCCATTTTGCACAAGATTTAGCAAAGGGTACAAGGGCAAATGTAAATCAAATAAAATGTATTCGAGCTTTATCATTAACTGATAATTTTGCTTTCTTTTCAGCGTTAGGTAATGATGAAGGATATGATTCTGTGTTTGTTCAGCAGCTTAGAACTTTCGCAAAACAAGATGATGTATTGGTTGCTATTTCTGGTTCTGGAAATAGTAAAAACGTTATCAAAGCGGTTGAGTATGCAAACAGTCATGGAATCAAGACAATAGGCGTTACTGGATTTAATGGTGGTGAACTTATCAATATTGTAAATGAAAAAGTTCATGTACCATTAAATGATATGTGTACAGCTGAAAGTGTGCATACTGTTGTATTTCATTATGTAATTTTAAATCTTCTTGAAAAAATGAAAGAGGAGTTTTCACTTGAGAACTCTTAAATCAATAATTAGTAAAAAGAGTAATTTTTATATTCAAAATATATTCAATTTTAAAATTATTAGAAATAGTTTTGACACCAGTATTAAACAATGTAAAGAATAAAAATATAGATTTATGAGAATACTTTACATAATAACTTTTGCTTTTTGTTTAACTAAAGGATTCTCTCAAAGTAATTCGTTACCAAATGATGGGCGTTATGTTGCCGCATTCACAGAGTTTCCATTGGGTGCAAAAGCTTTAGCACTTGGTGGTGCATTTACTGCCTTAGCTAATGATGGATCAGCTTTTTATTGGAATCCTGCTGGTGTTGCATTAATAGAAAATAAACTTTTATCTGGAATGTATTCATCTCAATATGGAAGCATTGGTACTCCATTAGCTGGGTATTATTTTGCAGGTTGGACTATGCCTGTAAAAACAATTGGACTCTCTATTAATTGGATGAGGTTTGCAGTAACAGATATTCCATATTATGACGATTTATCTAAAATTCCAACAGCTTACGAAAGATATAAAAGAATCAAAAGTTCACCACCTTCCGAAACTTTTTCAGACAACGAAGATTTGTTCTCATTAAGTTTTGCTAAAAATCTCACTCCATCTTTAGATTTTGGTTGGAGTGTTTCAAGAGTTCCAATAGAAATTCCAGTTGGTGCCAATCTAAAAATTATACGTCAATCAGTAGCTGATAATAATGCTACTGCTATTGGAATTGATTTTGGTTTTATAGTTAAAATTAATATGCAAGATATTGTTCTCTCAGATGATTGGCCAATTATTTCTGGTGGAGTTTGTATTAAAGATATTGGTGGCTCAACTCTTTCTTGGGAACAAACAAAACAAGAAGAAGAAATTAGGTCAGTAACTAATTTTGGTTTTTCTTATCAACAACCTTTAAAGCAATATGAGCTCAAAATAATTGCAAGTTATGATCATTCAGGTTTGTATGGCGGTGAAAACAAATTTGGAATTGAGGCAGAATATAGAAAACAATTTAGTTTCAGATTTGGTTTAAATAGTTCAACTTTAGCTGTTGGCGCTGGAGTCAATTTTAATTTTTTTGATGTTGATTATGCATATCTTGCACCTTCTTCAAATCAATTGGGTAATGTTCATAGAATTGGAGTTTCGTTTAACTTTGATAAGCTCATTGAGAATAAAAAGACTCAAAGCGTTGTTAACCCATAAAAATAATTCACACCAAATTTGAATCATGAAAAATTACAATTTCAATTTTTATTTAAGTTTAAAGTATATTTTAATAGCTGTAATTTTTTTAGTTTATTCTTGCTCTTCTGTCGCTCCTGATCTGACTCAGCCTCCAGCTCCAAAAATGATTCCATATTCTGGCTCTCCATTTATTGATTCAGGTATTAGACCTTACCCAGATGCAGAAGGCGTTGGTGCAATTATTATAGAATGGAATAATTCTCTAAAACTAAAAGAAACTTCAATTAAGAAAGATTTTGGTGGTTATTATCTATATAGAAGTTCTGAAGTTGATTCTAATGGAGTACCATTTAAGTTTGTTAAAATTAGAATTCTTATTGCAGCTTCTGGAGAAGTAGATTCAATAGTTATTGATCCTGAAGTTGATATTGAAAAAACATTTTTTTATTTTGTAAAAGGTTTTAGTAAAATTGATAATTCTAATGAAGGACCATCTTCTGATACAGTTAATTTCACTTTAGTTAAAAAACCTATTTTGCAGTTTCCAAAAGGTGAAGTAACTGATAGTGTTTCTACATTTACATTTAATAATATATCTGGAGGTGAGGTTTCAATTCAAGTATATGAGGTAGATCATGATGAAAAAAATATTCCATTAGATACATTATGGCAAGAGAAATTTTCAATTCCATTATCAAATTCAATTCAAAAAATTGGTTATAATGGAAAGAGATTAATCAATGGTAGAACTTACAAATGGAGATTAGATAAAACATTTGGAAACAATCCTCGAGCAGCTTCATCAAAGTGGAGTATATTTAATTATAAATAAAATAATTAAACATATAAATTTTACAATTTAACCATTCTTTAGAAGAATAATATCAAATCAATTTTTGCAAAAATTTAATACATATTTAAAATCATTAAAAATTGATTTTCTAACAATTGTAATTGCACTTATTGGAACTTTAATTGCTCTATACTCAGCAGAATCACTTCAAGAAATTGCTTTATCTTTAAAAACAAGTATTCCAATTGAAATTATTTTTATAGGTATTCCATTAGGGATTTTAGTAGTTTATTGCATTTGGTTAAATGAAAAAATTTGGGTTTATGCAGTAATATTAATGCACTGTTTAATTCTTGTAAATCAGAAAGAGGGAATAGGTATTCAAGAGGTAATGTTTTCAGTTTCAGTTTTAGTTGGGCTTCCAGTTTGGTTTATTAAAGAATTGATAATTCATAAAAGAAAAATTGCTAAAACTGGATTTGATGTGTTGTTATTATCTTTCTTTATAATTATGAGTGTTACATCATTTATTACAATGATGTTAAATAATGGTAACCCTTTAAATTATATAAAAGAATGGGTTATCATATTAGATTTTTTAATGTTTTTTCCTATTAGGAATTCTTTAAATTCAAAGAAAGATATACAAATATTACTATTAATGTTAATTCTCTTAGCATTAATAAATGGCATTACAAATTTAGTATATTATCGTCAAAATATATTAAAAGCTGCTTTTCAATGGGAAATTTTGGCAGGTCGTAAAACAGCAAATGAGCCAATTTCAATCGTACTTTTAATTATTGGTTCAACAATCTTTGCACATGCTAAAGCAAAAAAAATGCTTTTAATATCATTGATTCTTTCAGCATTGGGTTTGTTGTTTTTAACCATTTCATTTTCAAGGGGACCAATTGTAAGTGGATTAATAGCAGTTGTTATTATGACCACTAGGATTAAATTTAAAAATTCAATAAAAACTTATTTAGCAATAATTGTATCAGTACTTTTAGGGGCTGGATTAATGTATGTTCTATTTCCTAATATTATTAAGAACATTGGTATAGCAGTTTCATCAAGGCTTGGTAGCGTTGCTTCTGTTGCAAGTGATGTATCATTAGGGTCAAGGGTAGCTGAATCAACTACAATTCTTAAAGGATACATTGCAAGATCACCAATTTTAGGTGTAGGTTTTGGTGTTAATTATAGTTTTTATGACCCATTAACTCAAGAAACTATTACAAGGTCTTATATACATAATGGTTATATATGGTCGTTGTTTAAATTTGGAATCCCAATTGCAATTTACTTTCTATTTCTACTTTTATATCCAATTTTTATTCTTTTATATAATAATGATAAAAGTGATGAGTTTAAAAGAGCACTTTCAGCTGGTGTAATTGGTTATATTATTTGTGCATTAATTATGAATAATACATCAAGTCAATTTACTCAATATGCTGGTGCGTTAAATATGATGCTTGCATGGGTTTTTACAGATTACGTATGTAGAAATAAAGATAATGAAATTACAACAAAAGATAATTTGAAAGAATTAAATTAAAATAGGCTAAGAATATATATATATCTTAGCCTACAATCGTCTACAATTTTTTTTGAAATTTATTCCTTCTCAAAATCTATGTCCTTATATTCCAATTTAATCGCTTTTGCATTAGCTAATGCAGATTGAATTCTCTGATTAACTTTATTAGCATATCTAATTTTTAAATAAGCAAATTCATTATCAAATTTCTTTTTTAAAATATCAGCTAAATCATGTAAACCAGAAACAACATAATAATTTTCTAAAGGGAGTTTAATCAACTGTTCAACAAAAGTATCTTCTATAGCAGATATAATGCGATCTTTAAGTGTTTGAATTCCTAAACCCTTTTGAGCAGAAATTGATATAGATGTTGAATCTAAATTCCTTAAGTCAAATAACCTTTCATCATCTTTAACTAATTTATCAATTTTGTTAAGAACCATTATAATTGGAATGTTCTGGGCATCAATTTGGGAAAGAGTTTCGTTTACAACTTGAATTTGATCTAGTGCACTTACTTGAGTTGAATCAACAACATGTAACAATAAATCAGCTTCTTTAACTTCTGATAAAGTAGATCTAAAACTAGCAATTAAATGTTGTGGTAATTTTCTGATAAATCCTACTGTATCTGAAAGTAACATTACTCTTCCATGTTCTAGATCTACTGAACGGACAGTTGCATCCAAGGTTGCAAAGAGTTGATTCTCAACATAAACTCCAGCTCCAGACAATTCATTCATTAATGTAGATTTGCCAGCATTAGTATAGCCAACAAGTGCAACTCTAAACTTATCACCACGACCTTTACGTTGTGTTTCTCTTTGGGTTTCAATTTTATCAAGCTTTTCTCTAAGTAATGCAATGCGAATTTTAATTGCCCTTCTGTCAGTTTCTATTTGGGTTTCACCCGGACCTTTAGTTCCAATCCCTCCAAATTGTTTTGATAAATGTGTCCACATCCTTGTTAAACGAGGCATCAGATATTGCAATTGAGCCAATTCAACTTGAGTTTTAGCTTCGCTTGATTTTGCACGAGAAGAAAAAATATCTAATATTAATCCTGCTCTATCAAGAACTTTAATCTTGAATTGAGTTTCAAGGTTCCTAATTTGAACTGGTGAAAGTTCATCATCAGCAATGAACAAAGTAATTTTATCTCTTTCAATTATATCTCGTATCTCTTCCATTTTACCTTTTCCAATGTAGTATCTACCATCTGGATGTGGCAAAATCTGCATAAATTTATCCACAACTAAAGCTCCAGCCGTATCAGCTAATAATGCTAATTCTTCTAAATGTTCCTCTACAATTTCTTTAGTATTTGGATAAACTACAATACCAACTAATACTGCTCTTTCAACTTCAATTTCTGTTGAATGAATAATTTGCTTTCCTTTAATAATTTTCCCGCTAACCTCATTGGTTTGCTCTTCTAATTGGTTTGTACTCAATAATTTTGTGGTATAATTCTAAAATTTGAAAAACTTGTTTAACTTAAAATGTTCAATTACTTATAAATTGAAAAATTTTGATTTTTTAAATTAGAAAAAATAAAACTTTTAATATAAAGATATATAGATTACTTGTATAAAATATGAATTTGTTACAATAGTAATTTTAAATAAAATATTTATTGGTGTAATTCCTCAAATTAATAGTAATTATTTTCTATTTATTTTAATAATAAAAGATAATTAATTTAAACATTAAAAAAACACTCAAGGAATTTACTACTAGTAGTTAATTCTTTGAGTGTTTTTAATTTTGTAGCGGGAGCCGGACTTGAACCGACGACCTTCGGGTTATGAGCCCGACGAGCTACCAACTGCTCCATCCCGCGATATAAACTCAGACTAAAAGTCTGAGTTACAAAAATACACTAAATAATTTCTTTACACTAAAGAAATCTAAAATGATTCTATTGAGCTTCAGATTTTTTATCAACAACAAAGACTTTTAAAGTAGCAATAACTTCAGGATGTAACTTTACCTGAACGTCATGCGCTCCGAGAGTTTTGATTGGTTCGCTCAAAACTATAGTTTTACGATCTACAGTATGACCTTGACGAGAAAGTTCATCGGCAATCATAGCTGTTGTAATAGAACCAAAAATTCTTTCATCTTCACCTACTTTAACCCCAAGAGTTACAGATACATTCTCTAAAAGAGCTGCTTTAGCTTTAGCATCATCAGTGAATTTAACCATTTTAATAAGGTAACGTTTTTTTTCACTTTCAATAGCTCTAATAGCACCTGGGCTAGCACGGTAAGCAATGTCTCTTGGTATTAGAAAATTACGAGCATATCCGTCCTTTACTTCTATTGTTTCTCCTATTGTACCAAGATTTTCTTGATTTTGTCTTAATATAACTTTCATGATATTGTATAATTTTATTATTTACTAAACATCTCGAGATGCATCTCCAACTTCAGACATTGTTGAGAAATCATCTGTTGAAGCACTCCAAGAATCAACTTCATATGAACTATCTTCAAAAACTGTTACACCTTCATCCTCGTGAGTTGTACCATCTGTACTTACTCTTTTATTTAAGAACTGAATTCTTCTTGCTTTGATTTCAACTGTTGATCTGGTTGAACCTTCTTCACTTTGCCAAGAACGACTTTGTAGCTCACCTTCAACAACAACTGCACTTCCTTTATGAAGTTTTGATGAACAACTTTCTGCTAGTTTATTCCATGCAACAACACCTACATAACAAACATCTTCTTGCCATTTATTGTCACTTCCACGAAATTTTCTGTTTGAAGCAATTGAAAAATTTGCAACTGGTGTACCATTTCTAGTTGATCTAACTACTGGATCTTTTGTTAGATTTCCTGCAATCATTACGGAGTTTAACTCCGGCATCTTAATTTCTGCCATAATTTTGTTTCAACGTTAATTAAATTTATTTCAACATTAATTTTAATAATAAGAAAAATTAGTTCTGAGTATCAACTGGAGGAGGATTTAAAAGTCTTTCTATATCTGCAGCAACTTTATTTAATGCTTCAATCGATTCAGAACGTTTTTTCAATTCCTTTTCATCCATATTAATAATTAAATAACGCATTATATCATTATCAATATAAAAATGACGCTCTAATAGATGAACGAAGTTCCCTGGTGCATCAACACCTAATTGAAAGTAATATCCATTTGTTTTCTTATCAATTATATATGCAAGTTTCTTTCTTCCCCAATGATCGGTACTTTTTACAGTCCCTTCATGTTTCCCAATGAACTCTGTTGTTCTGTCAATTATTACTTGAATTGCTTTATCATCAAAGTTTGCATCAAGAATAACTGTAATTTCATAAAAATTGTTTGTTGCCATTTTATCCTCCTATGGATGTTTATTTATTGTTTTGTTTTTTTTAACAGCTCAAATTTTAATTTAACTTGAGCAGGAGTTCTATTATAAAATAAATTTAATGAATAATCTATAAATCTATTTTATATTTCATCTAACATTAATCAGTATTTGAACTATTCAAATTAAAATCAGTAATAACCTTAATCTTTTGATTTACAGTAATCATTGCTTGTTCAGTTCCTTCAACTAAAAATAATTTTATTGCTTCAACAGATTTTAATATCATTTCTTGTACAATTTCTATTGAATTGGGAGGAAACTCAGAAAGAACATATTCTGCTAATTCACCTCTAGTAAAATCGTTTCCAATTCCAAATTTAAGTCTAGGAAAATTAGTTGTCCCTAAATAATCCACAATATTCTGTATTCCATTATGACCACCAGAAGATCCAAATGCACTTAATTTTATTCTACCTAAAGATAATTGAATTTCATCAGCAATTACTAAAATATTATTAGTACTAATATTGTACAAATTTAGAATTTGTTCAACTGCAATTCCACTAAGATTCATAAAAGTAGTTGGCTTAACCAATAATATTTTTTTGTTAGAAAAACTTGCATTCGTAAAGTAAAAATCACCTTTACCAGCTTGATACTCTTTAGCTCCAACTTGTCTAGCAAATTCATCCAACACTAACCAACCAATATTGTGCCTTGTTTTTATGTACTTATCACCAGGATTGCCAAGACCAATAATAACATTCATAATCTGTTAATCCCAAAAAAAAATTTACTTAGCTTTAGCAGCTTTACCTTTGATTATAACCTCAGGTTGGTTGCTTGTTGATGCAGCTGATTCATCCTTTGGTGGAACAACTGTAACAATTGTAATTTTACTTGAAGAAGTTATTTTTATATTTTCAAGTTTTAAATCGCTAACGTGAATTGAATGTCCAACTTGAAGAGTAGAAATATCAACTGCAATATGTTCTGGCATATTTGCTGGTAAACACTCGATTTGTAATTTATGAGCAATAAACTCAAGTTTACCCCCCTCTTTTACTCCTATTGATTGTCCTTTTAATACTACTGGAACCTCAACACGAACAGTCTCATCACCTGAAACTCCCTGTAAATCAAAATGAACTATTCTATCTGTTGTTGGATGAAAGTCGTATGTTTTCATGATGCAAGTTCTATCTTCTTCACCATCAAGAATTAATTTGACAATATGTGATTCTGCAGTATAGATTAATGGACGTAAATCTAATTCTTTTACAGAAATTGAGATTGGTTCTTCACCTTTATGGTAATAAATTCCTGGTATAGTGCCTATTCTGCGCATATCGCGTGCAGCACATCTTCCTGACTCTCTTTTGAGAGCATTTAATTTAATTTCGCTCATTGCTTCGGTTCGTTTAGTATAACTACTTGATTAATGAGTAGGTATTTGTTATTTTGAAATCTATTAATTATTTCAGTTTTAATTGAATTAATTAATCTTATATAAATTATTTTTTTTATTTATAATAATAAATTTTAATCATCAAACAAAGTTGATACTGAAGCATTCCCATTTATCCTCAAAATTGCATCTGCAAATAAATCTGCAACTGACTTGATTAAAATTTTATCTGAATGTTTTTTTAATGGTAAAGAATCAGTTGCAACTAAAAGTTCTAAAGCTGAGTTTTCTATAAGCTCATATGAATTCCCACTTAATACTGGGTGAGTACATGCTCCATAAATTTTCAAAGCTCCTCTTTCTTTAATTGCGTTTACTGCATTAATAAAAGTGCCACCAGTATCAATCATATCATCAATTACTAAAATATCTTTTCCTTCCACTTCACCTACAAGGTGCATAACTTCAGCTACATTTGGCTTTGGTCTTCTTTTATCAATAAAAGCTAAACCTGCACCTAACCTTTTTGCATATGCTCTTGCTAATTTAAGTCCGCCAACATCTGGTGAAACAACTGTTAAATTCTCCAAGTTCAAATTTTTAAAATGACTTGAAATAACAGGAGAAGAATATAAATGGTCAAATGGAATATCAAAAAAACCTTGTATTTGAGGGGCATGTAAATCCATTGTGATAACTCTATCAGCCCCAGCTTGAGTGATTAAGTTTGCTACTAATTTAGCAGTAATTGCAACTCGAGGTTTATCTTTTCTATCTTGCCTTGCATAACCAAAATAAGGAATAACAGCTGTAATTCTTTTTGCTGAAGCCCTTCTAGCGGCATCAATTAACATCAAAAATTCCATTAAGTTGTCTGCTGGAGGCTGAGTGGATTGAACTATAAATAAATCAACACCACGAATGTTCTCATCATATTTTACCCATATTTCTCCATCTGAAAAATTCCTAATAATTACTTTTGATAATGTTGTTCCAGCTGATGAAGCAACCTTTTCGGCAAAAATCTGATTTGACCTTCCGCTTACAATCTTTAGCATAAGTAATCTAAAACGAGTTATCTAAAAATTAAATATAATTTAAATTAATATTTAATTTGTTGTTAACAATGTATAAATCTGGAACCTAATTTCTTTGCTGGGGCGGAAGGACTCGAACCTACGAATGCCGGTACCAAAAACCGGTGCCTTACCACTTGGCGACGCCCCAATTGAATTTTCTAAAAAAGCGAGCGCAAATATAAGTCTTTTAAATAAATAAGATGTAAAATTATTTTAATCGTTTTTATAAATAATTTTTTTATTTCCTAAAAGACTTACAAAAAATAATTTTCTTCTATTCATAAAAGTAAATTTATTACTTTCGTATTAAATAGTATAAAAAAACTCCTTACTAAAATTTTCAAATTTTTAGTAAGGAGAACATAAAATATTATTTTAATTTACTTTACAACAGTCATGACTTTACTCTTTGTGATATTACCTGACTTAATAGAATAAATGTAATTACCTGCATCTAAACCTTTAGTATCAATTTTATAAGAAGTTTGACCTGGTTGTAATTGTGAAACAAAAACCACTTTTCCATCCATAGTATTCAATACAAATGTAGCATCAATTCCATTGACAATACCATCAAATGGAACTATAGTACCATTGCTAGAAGGATTTGGAAAGTTTTGCCCAAGGTTGACTCCTTGAGCTAATGCGTCTTTTACAGAAACTCCAGTTGTTGTCTTTTCAAAAATTGGTAATTGATCAAAATGACGAGGTAATGGTTTGGGTTGAATCTGAGATTCACTTGCTCCATACCATTGCCCTAAAACACTTGAATAAATCTGACGAAAATCATACTGCATTTTAATATTTTTATTTTCATCTAAATCAGTTAAATTAGGTTCGCGACCAATAATACCTCCAATAACACCTGTACCAAAAACAAATTGTGGAGCAGCTGAACCATGGTCAGATCCACCACCATTTGAAGCTGGTCTTCTGCCAAATTCAGAAATTGTCATTGCACAAACCTTTTTATCTAATCCAAAAGCTTCTAAATCTCTTTGTAAAGCTAATACACATCCAGCTAAATCATCTAATAAAACTTCGTGTCTTTGAATTTGATCGGAGTGAGTATCATACCCACCAACATTTACAATGTACATTGATGTTTTCATTCCAGATGCAATTAACCTAACAACGCTTGCTAGTGAAGCCCCTAACTGACTTCCTGTTGGGTAAGTTACTTTATTTGCAGTAACTTTTTTTGAAGCATCCGAAATTGAATTTAAGAATACATTCGATTGTTGGATAATTGATCTAACATATTCTTCTTCATCTCCAGCATGAGTTTTTGCAATTGTATCAGTTACATCTGGTTGGCCTGGAATATAGCTAGTATCTTGAATAGCAACTCCCATATTTCCATTTACACCTATACATGTTGTTGATAAGTACTGACCAAATTCAATTGCAAATGGATCCTTAGGCATAACATTCGGATAATCTGGATGAACTTCTTCAAGATATTTTCCATACCATCCAGTATTTTCAAAGATATTGTAGTCGCTAGCTGATAGCCAAATATCAGTAGATCTGAAATGAGATAAAACTTGATTTGGATAAGCAACATTTTCAATTATTGACATTTTACCTTCTTTATACAAATCCAGTAATGGCTTAAATGAAGGGTGCATACCCAGAGTAGTTGAATCAGGTAATTTAATAACCTCAGATTCAGCAATAGCAACAGAATCTGAAGAACGTAAATTATAGTAATTACTATCTTTATAAGGAATAATTGTATTTAATCCATCATTACCACCGGCAAGCCTAATAAGTATCATTATATTATCATTATTAGATCCAGATATTTTCATAAAGGGTGAGCCTTCTGGAGCAGCTGCAAATGCTCGTAGTTTCGGCATACCTAAAGCAATTGGAAGTACAATTCCAGTTGAAGCAAGTCTTTGAATAAAATTTCTACGTTTCATATATTTGTTAGATTTTGTAATTAAAATTTTTAAAAGATCTAGATACTATACTGTTCTTAATTGATAAAACATGTCTGAAATTAAGTTAGCTGCATTTTAGCTAATACTGCAACTGCTTTAATATATTTTTTAATTCTTTCTCCTGCTTTTTGTGCTGGATCATCAATTTTCCATTCGTAATCTACTCCTCCATCTAATAAAGTATTAAATAATAAAGTAGCTTCTTTAGAACTTGGCTTAGTGCTCAAGAAAAATTGATTCATGTTATCAGCTAATTTGTGAATATCATCGTAATCTGGAAATCCTTTTGCAAATGAAATTGGATCAAATGTATAAATCTGTGTCTGTTTATTATTTATTTTACTAGTTATTTTACCATCCATAACATCTAACAAAAATTTATGCCTTGTTGGTAATGTAGATACGCTAATCCAAAGTCTTCCTCCTTCCCATCCTTTAACATTTGGTGGATTTGCAATTTCTTGACCAATAGTTGTTAATCTAGTATTTAAATTTGATGATAACCTACTTGTATCAGATAAAGTAAAATCTGGAATTCCATTTAAAGATAATGACCTTACTAAGCCTATCATATAATCAAAAGGACTTTTATCTATTGCCCCTAAATTTGACTCATCATAAAAATGAGCACTTCTTAACAACAAATTTAAAACAGTTTTTACATCCCAATTTGCATCAACAAAAGTTTTTGCCATATCACCTATGGCACCTCTATCTGGTACATTATAAACAAATGCCTTATAAATCTTTTCACAAATAAATTTAGAAATAGAATCTCCTCTTTCACTGAACATTAAATCTACAACATCATCAACTTTCCATTTACCAGTTTTGCCATAAATAGTTTTATCACCTGGATCCCATGTAGCAGGGAAAAAAGTAGAGGTCAATGTTCTATAAAGATTTGTTCTGAAATCAGTTCCTCCCTTCGGACTTAGAGTTAAATTCCAACCACTAATAGCTCTTGCCATTTCAGAAATATCTTTCTGTGTGTAATTTTCTTTACCATTCCAATCATAAACTCCCATAGTGAAAAGTTCTTGAACTTCACGTGCGTAGTTCTCATTTATTCCAGGCTTTTTAGCGTTATATACATTTTTAACCCCATCTAAATAAATTAGCATTGAAACATCAGTTGTTACATCTCTAACCATTTGTTTAAAATTACCATAACCTTTAGTTCTAAACATTTGTGATAAATAATTCATAAACTCTGCATATCTAACAGTATCTGAATCTGTTACAAAGTGGTTACTCCAAAACTGAACCATTTTTTCTTGTAATGTTACAGGTTGGTTAACCATGGTTTTTAATAACCATCTTTGATATTGAATTTTATGTGCAGTATATAGAATATTGAAATCCTGTAGTTGTTGTTGGGTAGGTGGGCTTCCTTCAGGTTTAACTTGCGGTTCTTGATTTATCCAAGTGCTTAACTCATCAAGTGGTGGAGTCCAAGACGCAAATAATGTTTTAACAGTTTTATCAAGTCCATCAGAAACTGCTTTTCTAATCTCAGAATCTTTTACACCATACATACACCTTCTTAACAAGTGTGCGGCTTGCTTATACGTCCATTCGCCAGTGTATGATTCCATCCCGACCGATAAAGTTCTTGTTTCAGAACTATGATTCTGACTTTTATTAAATTGTACCAGATTACTTTTTAAAATTATTCTGGTAGGAAATGTTAACAATTCTCTTCGATTCATATTGTTTGAAAATTTATTTAATAATTAAAATCTATTAAAAGAAAATAAAATGACACCTAATAAAGTTAGAATATTTCATAGAATGTAATTTATTATTAAGTTACCATAATTTAATATAGGTTCCATTGAAATGAATATATTTTTAAATAATTAATAATAATTGTTAGATACAAATTAAGAGAAATACTATTCAAGTTGATGATTATAGTTAATTTTGTAGTTCAAAATTTATACTTCCTTAAAATTGAAAAATTTAACAATTGGTTCCAGAGGTAGTCTTTTAGCTATTTGGCAGGCAAAACATATAAAACAAAAATTAGAACAAAGCAACCCAAATCTAATTTGTGAAATTAAAATTATTAACACAAAAGGTGATTTAGTTTTAAATAAATCACTTGGTGAAATTGGTGGTAAAGGCTTATTCACAAAAGAATTGGAAAATGCTTTGTTGGAAAATGAAATAGATATTGCAGTACATTCTTTAAAGGATTTGCAAACAGAAATGCCCGAAGGCTTAATATTAGCTTGTGTGCCATCAAGGGGTAGAACTGAAGATGTATTAATTGCAAAGCCTGGTATAACTCTAAATAATTTAATTAATGGGGCGAAAATTGCAACAGGTTCTGTTAGACGAAAATCACAACTACTTGCTATTCGACCAGATTTTAATATTGTAGATGTAAGAGGAAATGTCCCAACTAGAATACAAAAATATAAGGATAATAATTGGGATGGAATGATACTTGCTTTGGCAGGACTTGAAAGGCTAGGTATTACTGAGAACATAGGGGAAGTAATTCCAGTTGATGTAATGATTCCAGCAGTTGCTCAAGGTGCTTTGGGCATACAATCTTTAGAAAATAATATTGAAGTTATTGATTTGCTCAAGAGTATTGAAGATGAAAATACTAGGCTTTGTGTGGATTGCGAACGTGAGTTTTTAAGAACTCTTGGAGGTGGTTGCCATACTCCTGTTGCAGCAAATGCTATAATTTTAAATGATGAAATAATAGTAAATGGATATTCTGCAAATGAAGATGGATCTAATTCTAGAAAAGGATTCCTAATTGGGAATAAAATTCAAAATGTAAATCTTGGTAAAAAACTTGCATTGAGTTTAAGCTAACTTGTATATAAATTGATATAATTGGAAATATTTAGTAACAAAATTTTATAATATTTTCAACTTTGTTAAGTACGTAATATTTAATTTTGATAACCAATCTTTCAATCATATTTTTTAATAAAATCATTCTTTAAATATATTTTGATAAAAGTTATTTCTGTTGTTGGAGCTAGACCCAACTTTATGAAAGCAGCACCAGTTAAGCATGCTTTTGATTCACTTAAAAATGTCACTCATTTGTTATTGCATACAGGTCAGCATTATGATGCAGCTATGAGTGATATTTTTTTTGAAGAACTTGGTATGGGCAAACCAGATCTATTTTTAGGTGTTGGAAGCGGCTCTCATGCCGAACAAACTGCTAAGATAATGATTGAGTTTGAGAAAGTATGTATTGAACAAAAACCAAACTTAGTTATTGTTTATGGAGATGTTAATTCAACTTTAGCGGCTTCAATTGTTGCTAAAAAGTTAAATATAAAAGTTGCTCATGTTGAGTCTGGTTTAAGATCTTTCGATAGGGAAATGCCAGAAGAAATAAATAGAATTGTTACAGATTCTATTACTGATTTGTTCTTTGTAACAGAAGAAAGTGGAAGAACACATTTACTTCATGATGGCAAAAAGTACGAACAAATTTTCTTTGTTGGTAATACAATGATTGATACATTAGTACATTTTTGTACTAACAATTCTGCGCCACAAAAAGGGAATTATTTTGTTCTAACTCTTCACCGACCTAGTAATGTAGATAATCACGAACATTTAAAAGCTTTGCTTCAATCTATTGAGGATGGGGCTGGTGATTGTGAAATCTATTTCCCAGTACATCCAAGAACTATGAAAACATTAAAAGATAGTGGGATAATAAATAATTTAAATTTAACAAAATGGAAACTACTAGATCCAGCTGGATATAAAGATTTTATTACTATGGTAAGGGGTGCAAAAGGTGTAGTTACTGATTCTGGTGGCATTCAAGAAGAAACTACTTGGCTTGGAGTACCTTGTATAACTCTAAGAGAAAGTACAGAAAGACCTTCAACAGTTGAACTTGGGACTAATACCTTAATTGGTATAGAACCTCAAATGGTTAAAAATGCAGTTTCAAGAATTGCCACTAATACCGCACAAAATTTGTATTCAAAAGTTCCTCCACTTTGGGATGGAAGAGCTGCAGAGAGAATTGTAAATATAATTATGCGAGAACTTTCATTGAGTTAAAAATTAATTAATCCTTAGAATTTAATTTTAAAGACTATGATTATTTTAATCAATTCTTAATTTTTTAATAATAATTTCTAATTGATTAAAGTAATTATTATACAAAAAGAAACAACTCTTTTCACTTAAACTTCTTTTGTAAATTGCTTAATAAATAATTCAAACTTTTAGTATTTTAAATGACAAAGAAACAAGAAGATATATATCAGGAATTAAAACTAATTGCAGAGCAACTTGGTTTTAAAATTCGACTTGAAATAGGAGATTTTGAAGGTGGGATTTGTGTTGTTAAAGAAAAAGAAGTTTTAGTTCTCAACAAAAGACACATGTTAACCAAACGAATTAGTGTTCTTGTGAATTCTTTAGTTGATATGAACCTAGATTCCATTTTTGTAAAACCTGCAATACGAGATTATATTGAAAAAGAATCATCAAAAAAAATTGCTGTAATCTCTTAATCCAATACAGTTAATATTATTTGAAAATTTTAAAGTTTAAATGTAAAATTATTATTTAAAGTTAAATCAATAATGAAGCACGAAATATTAACTCATAGTTCATTTTTTGAACATATGGAAGAGTTCGGTTATTTTAGAGATATTGAGGATTCATTACCAGAAGATTTTACTTCAGTTTTCGAAATTGCCCGTGTTATTGAAAATCCCGATTCCCAACTATTTAAATCTATTCAACAAGTAATGACTGTTTCCTCAGCTATTGAGCCTGGAAAAGTTAATGGACGTGAATGGAGACCTAACAAAAACTTTACAGATACTCCAGAAGAATATGAATCTACATTAATGAGAAATCTAAATGATGTAAAACTTATTCTTCCAACTCAATATGCTCTACCCTATGATGTATTTTTACAAAGATTATCAAGAAGATCTTTATGGATAAACCTACCAAAGAATCCAGTAATAGTACCATTTAAGAGCTCTAGCAAAGATTATAATCCAAATAATTTCAAGCAAAAAGTTTATATGCTTCTTGATACTTCTACCTCAATGTCAGCACACCACAGAATCCAAATGGCAAAGGCAGTTGTATTTGTATTTTTAAAACGAAATTTAAAAGAATTGGGTCATGTTTACTTCAGAACTTTTGATACAGAGGTTGGATCTCTTTGGAAAGCAACTGAGTTGAATTCTTTGAAAAAATTAATAAAGTACGTTATGAGGTTAAAAAAACTTGGTAATGGTACTGTAATGGAAAAAGCAATTATGATTGCAATTAATGATATAAAAAAAAGTTCTAGTCTGGAAGGGGCAGAAATACTACTTGTAACAGACGGTGCTTGCCATTTAGATATTGAAAAAATTAAAGAAGGTATAGGAAAAAGCATTATAATAAACACTATAAAAATTGGGAGCACAACTATTGTTCCTGATGAGAAATACTTAAGAGATATTGCATCAAGAGGGAATGCACCAAGACAAAAAGATCTTAAGAAAATGGAGGAAGAATTAAGGCATTTAAAAGCTGAGCTAGAATTTACAGCTGGCACAATAACAAGCAAAGCCCTTCGCTCTCAAATAACAGATATGGAGCACAGAACTAATCAATTAAAGTTGATGATTATTGATGATATTAAGTTAAAATATGGAAGAGAAATTGAGTATCTATCAAAAGTATATGTTAATATAAATGATTTAGTTTTAGATGATATTTTCAAATTAAATCAGAGTGAAATTGATGAACTTAAAGAATTGTTAAATGCTATTGAACTAGATTTTGAAGGTGGTTTTGATGCAGATGCTTTGAGAGAAGCAGCATTATTATTTGAACACATTCAAATGTTATTGCACAACGCTCCAAATCCTAATCAAAAAAAACAACTAGAAGATATGGCAAACAATTTACAAGAACTGCTGAAAGATGTAGGAAAAACAATGAGCAATAATGGGAGCAATATGGTTAGTGGAGTTTCAAGCAATGATTTGCGTGATATTCAAATGATGCTTAGTAGTAGTAAAAATGGTGGAGAAGGTTTTTCTTTGTTTCAAATAATTCTTCAAATGATGAAGCAATTACTTTCAAAAAAGATTTTTTCTGGATTGAAATATTTTAAAAAAAAATAAGTGAGAATAATTTTTCTATTTTTTACAAAAAGTATTTGCTATAAAAATTTATTCAAAAAGTACAATTTAATCCCTTTAAACTATTGTTAATCAAATATCCTTTAGTTTACATAACATATTCTTTTAAATAAGTATGCACTATTTTTTTTCGTTTAGTTTAAATAGAATTTTTTATAATAAATATCTGAAAATGAATTGAAAAAAATTAAAATCAATAATTCTATTTTAAAATATTTATCAACTTTTCTAATTCAAGAATTGCTTGAATTGGGGTAAGTTCGTTGATATTTATATTGCATAAAGCAATTTTTAATTTTTCGATTTTAGGATCTGAATTTATTTCAAATAATGAAAATTGTAAAGGTTGATGTGAAATATTTTTCCCATTAGTTTTACGAACATTTTTAATTGTGTTTTCATTAAATGTATCTTGAACTTCAACTAAATTATCATTTAGTGATTCAGAATTTTCTCCTTCAAGTTGCTTCAAAATAATTTTAGCTCTTTCAGTTACTTCTTCTGGCAAGCCTGCCATTTGAGCCACTTGTATTCCATAACTATGATCTGCCGTACCAGGCGTAACTTTCCTTAGAAAAATAATTTTATCAGCATGTTCACGAACTTCAACTTTGAAATTTTTAATCCTATTAAATCTTTCTGATAGTTCATTTAATTCATGGTAATGAGTTGCAAATAAAGTTCTAGCACCAATTTTATCATGGATATATTCGGCAATAGACCAAGCAATAGAAATGCCATCAAAAGTAGATGTACCACGTCCTACTTCATCGAGTAAAATAAGACTCCTATTTGTAGAATTATTTAGGATATTTGCAGCTTCATTCATTTCAACTAAAAATGTACTTTCCCCAGCAGCTATGTTATCTTGAGCCCCAACTCTAGTGAAAATTTTATCGACTATTCCAATTACAGCACTTTCCGCTGGCACATATGAGCCTATTTGAGCCAATAATACAATAAGCCCAACTTGGCGTAGTAATGAGCTTTTCCCAGACATATTGGGTCCGGTAATAATTGCAATCTGATTATTATTAAGATCTAAATTTGTGTCATTAGGAATAAAAACATCGGAATGTTTTAATAGCGTTTCAACAACTGGATGCCTACCATTATGAATTTCCAAAACATCAGAATCATTTACAATTGGTTTCACATAATTTCTTTGATGAGCAACCTTTGACAAACAAGTAAAGCAATCAATCATAGCAATTAAGCTAGCATTTCTTAATAAACTTTCAATATATCCATTTGTAAAATAAACTAGTTCAACAAATAGTTTTCTTTCAATTTGTTCAATTCTATCCTCTGCGTTTAATGCTTTTTCCTCGAACTCTTTTAACTCAGGAGTTATATATCGTTCGGCATTTGTTAGAGTTTGTTTGCGTATATAATCAGATGGAACTTTATCTTTATTTGAGTTTGTAATTTCAATATAATAACCAAAAACATTATTAAATCCAATTTTTAAAGAGGGAATATTTGTTCTAATTCTTTCACGAGTTTGAATTTTTTCAATAAACAATTTACCACCAGCAATAACCTCACGAATATCATCTAAGTCAGTATTATAGCCAATTCTAATTCCGTTTCCTTCACCAATATTAATTGATGGTTCTTCAGGCAAAGCCTCTTCAAGCTTTTTAATTAAATCAGGAATTGGAATAAATGATTTCCCTAATGCTGTTAAAGTTATGGAGTTGCAAGATTCCATAAGTTTACAAACAATTGGAATAACTCTTAAAGTGTTTCTAATAAATCCTAAATCTCTCGGGTTTGCACGGTTGGTAGCACACTTGCCCATTAATCTTTCTAAATCTGATACACTCCTAAGAGCCTTTTCAAGGTCATTTGAAATATTTGTATTATTATATAAATCTTCAACAGCATTTAATCTTTTGTTAATTTGTTCAACAGATCTTAGTGGATGAACTAACCATCTTTTTAACAACCTTCCACCCATAGGAGTTGAAGTTTTATCAATAACATTTAATAGTGATCCGTTTTTAGAACCACCATTAGTTGAAAATAAAATTTCCAGATTTCTTTTTGTGGCTGAATCAAGAGCTATATAATCACCATGATGATAAATAGATAGTTTTTTAATATGTCCTAATTTTGATTTTTGAGTCTCAAGAAGATAATGCATAATTGCCCCAGCTGCAATCTCTGCAAGCCTCATTCCTTGTATTCCAAAGCCTTTAAGAGAGAGAGTCCCAAAGTGTTCGTTTAATCTATCAGATGCATAATCTAAATCGAAAATCCATTCTTCAAGTTTTGTAATTAGGGGTGATAAAGATAATTTTAGATTTTTTATCTCGTTTTTTTGAGATTTGGAAATTAGAATCTCAGCTGGAGATATAGTTTCTAAAATTTCTTGAAGATTTGAATTTGATTCAGTTGTAGAAAACTCACCAGTGGAAACATCACAAAATGCTATTCCAACTTTACCTTTTTCAATATAAATTGCTGCTAGATAATTATTAGAATTTGATTCTAAAATCTTATCGCTCATTGCAACTCCAGGAGTTATAACTTCAACAACATCTCTACGAACAATTCCTCTAGCAAGTTTGGGGTCTTCGAGTTGTTCGCAAATAGCCACTCTTAATCCTGCTTTAATAAATTTAGGTAGGTAATTATCTAGTTGATGATAAGGGAATCCAGCAAGGGGAGTTTCTCCCTCAGATCCATTAGCTCTTTTAGTTAAGGTTATTCCACAAACCCTTGAAGCTATTTCCGCATCTCCCTCAAAAGTTTCATAGAAATCACCCAATCTAAAAAGCATAACAGTATCAGGATACTTTTCTTTTATCTGGTGATACTGTCTCATTAATGGAGAACGTTTTTGAAGTTTATCTGAGGACATTATTCAGTATTAGTGATAAAAAATTGTGGAATTTAAAAATCAAATTTAAATTGAATTTAAAGAATTTATATTTAAAAAATAATTTATTTAGAAGCCTAAAGCAGATTGAGCTTCATCTTTATTCTTTCGATCAATTCCAAAATGTTTGTATGCTAACATTGTTACTTCTCGTCCTCTTGGTGTGCGTTGAATAAACCCTTCTTGAATAAGGAATGGCTCATATACTTCCTCTAAAGTACCTGCATCTTCACCAACTGCTACAGCAAGTGTGTTTAACCCTACAGGACCTCCATTAAATTTTTCAATTATAGTGGTAATAATTCTTTTATCCATTTCATCAAAGCCATGTTCATCAACTTCAAGGGCAGTTAAAGCAATTAAAGAAATTTCTTTAGTTATAACTCCATTTCCTTTAACTTCAGCAAAGTCTCTAGCTCTTCTTAACAATCTATTTGCAATTCTTGGTGTTCCTCTAGCTCTTCTAGCAATTTCAAATCCACCATCATTTTCAATTGGAATTTTAAGAATATCAGCAGCCCTAGTAACAACTTGATAAAGTTCATTAACGTTATAATAATCTAATCTATTAATTATTCCAAACCTACTTCTCAATGGAGCAGTTAATAATCCTTGCCGGGTTGTTGCACCAACTAATGTAAACTGTGGAAGTGAAATTTGGACACTTCTTGCATTTGGACCTGAGTCAATCATTATATCAATCCTGAAGTCTTCCATAGCAGAATATAAATACTCTTCAACAACAGAGCTTAAACGGTGTATTTCATCAATAAATAAAACATCACCATGATTTAAAGAAGTAAGTAATCCAGCTAAGTCACCTGGCTTTTCTAAAACTGGACCTGAAGTAGATTTAATTTGAGAATTCATTTCTCTTGCAATAATATAACTAAGAGTTGTTTTTCCCAAGCCAGGAGGTCCGGTGAGAAGAGTATGATCAAGTGATTCCCCTCTAAGTCTTGCAGCCTCAATGAAAATTAATAAATTATCAACAACTTTATTCTGCCCAATAAATTCTTGTAAAAATGCTGGGCGAAGAACAGATTCAATTTCAAGTTCTGATTTGTTAATAGTTTCAGCGGATGTATTTCTACCTTCACGATTAGTATTCATTTAAGGAAATTTAAATTTATTTAGATAAGGATCAAGTTAACTTATAAAACAAATTTAGCTAAAATAAAATTCCAATTAGGTGAAAAAAAGACCTGTAAGCAATTAACCTACAGGTCTATAAAATATAAAATTTTAACAAGAATTAATTAGCTTTTTCGTCAACATCAGGAATTGGAAAATTGAAATCCCCACCAGTAGTGCCACCATTTACAACAATAGCACCATATTGGTCTTCATACTTATCAATATTATCTTCTAAAGCGTTCAATAATAGCCTTGCATGTTGTGGGGTCATAACAATTCTAGCATGAACCTTTGCTCTTGGAACTCCTGGTAATATTCTTGTAAAATCAATAACAAATTCAGCAGGAGAATGGGAAATAATAGCAAGATTGGAATATATTCCTTCAGCTTCTTTTTCACCTAATTCAACATTTATTTGTTGTCCACCCTGGTTATTATCTTGATCATTCATTTTCTTTGCCATTATTTAGTTTTAATAAATATTTAAAATAATTTAGATACTTTTACTGATAATATAAACTTAGAATTAAGAATTACTTATCATATTTTGAAGCTTTTTTATCACTCTCTTCTGCTTTTTTAACATCATTAATTAAAAGATATAATCTACTCATTGACCTCCAGTATTGACCGTTAGTTGAGTTATCACTTATATTCTCAATTCCCTCAAGATCCTTTATGATTGTTTTTATTTGCTCTTTTTCATTTAATACATCATATAAATTTCCAAGTTCTGAAAGTGTTGCAAAATCGGCACTTTTACCTTTTATTTTTTTAAGTTTTTCAAAATATTTAATTGATTCTCTTAAAGGTTTTTCAAAAGCAAGAAGTTGATCAGGTTTTGGTTCTTTATTCCCTACAACTTTTCTAATACTATCTTGGCAGTTCCCACCTATGTTTTTAAAAGTAGCACCTAAATTAAACAATGCTGTATGTAATCTTGAATCATCATCATTAAGATTTAATTTCAAAACAGATTGAAATTTTATAGCTGCTCCATAAAAATCCTTTAATCCAAAAAGTAAATTACCATAATTAATATAAGTAGCTGGTTCATTTGGATTTGAAGCAATTTGATTATCTAAGGTTGCTTTTGCCTCAGATAATTTACCTGATTTAATATAAGTTTCAGAAAGAATATTATTTACATCTTCACGAGATGGATCCATTCTCCTAACATAAGTTAGCATCTTAATTGCATCATCATATTTAGATTTGTCATTATCACCAGCTTTATAATAATTAAAACCTAAATGATAAAATGCTGAACTACGTAAAGGTGTTGAAGTTTGTTTATAAAAATCCTGAATGTTTGAGTTATCTCCATAAAATTTCCATCCTTCAACTTTAGCTAATTTTGATTTTTCATCTTCTCCAAAATAAACATAAAGATCATCCTTTTGATATCTTGTAAAACCATAACCTTTATCAATTTTATTCTCATTAGGTTGACCTAATTTTGAAGCAACTTGTTCTTGAGTCATTCCTAAAGTTAGCCCTTTATCTAATCCCTTATCTAAATCATTAGTGATTAGATTTACATATTTGGTGTATGATTTTGTTGCACCAGTTTCATCGTCAGCTAAATCTTGAATACTTCCTTTTGAGAAAGTATTATCTGGATAATTTGGACGCATTATTTCGGATGAATCCAAGTAAGCTAAAGCAAGTGAAGTTAATTTTTTATCACCAATTGCAATTTTATTATAAGTTTCGGAAAATTTATTGTAATAAGCTATCCAACCGTTATACTTACGAGCACCCATTGCTCCTATTTCTTCAGGTTTAAAAGTATTTGGTGTAATTCCAAGAGCAATATTATACTCATTAGCCATTTCGACAAATCTTTCTGTATCAAAATAAACGTTTCCCAAAGCACCATGAGCTTCAGCATTATTAGGTCTAGCTGAGATTTCTTTTTTAAGAAGTTCTTCAGCTTTTTTAAATTCCTTATTTCTCATTGCAAGTTTTGCAGATGTCATCTCGGTTGATGCACATTCAAATCCAGTAGAAACTAAAAATATAGTAACTGCCAAAATTGAGAAAATAGAAGTTTTAAATGTCATTCTCATATATGAAAAATTGTTAAAAATCTTTTGAAAATTAGAGATCTAAAATTAAAAATGATACATGTTAAAAAAGTCCAATGTTTTGTGTTCTTATATCATCTTTAGAAATAATGTGTAAAATTTCCTCACCATTTTAAGATAATGCATCTGAAATTAAAATCCTGTGAAGTTTATCTGGTAAAGATTCAGTGCACATCAATACAGTTTTTTGAGTAGAAGCTAAACCAATAGCATAATGATGTGCAGTATTGAATTCTATTGTATTTGTATATTTTCCAAACCCTATACCTCTTTAACTACAAGACTTAGCTTTTGAAATAATTTCATTAGCCAATTTATATCCTCCTAACCCAATAAAATGTTCATAACCCATATTTCTTTTATTTAACTAATTCATTAAATCTTCTCAATTAAATTGTGGGTTAAAGTTAGAATATGGTATTATACTTCCATCAAGAAAAAAATCAATTTTATAATAATTAAGTAACAAAATAAATTCATCAATACTTCAAGCTGAATGACCAATTGTAAATATCAAATCTTTATAAAAAGATTATTTTAATGTAAAGAAAATATGAATTACAAAACTAATAAATAAAAATAAATGAATATTTAAATTTAGAACTAATATCTAATTTACTAGATTTAAATTGAGAATAAAAATTTCAAGATTGTTAAAATAATTTTTTAATAGAGTAGATAAAAATTTTTGCAAAATAGAAAATTTACTTATTAGAACTTATAGAATAAGTAATAGCTAATCTAGGTCTTTTTGTTGTATCCTGTGTATCATTTCCATAAAACACTAATTTGTCAACACTATTTACTTCTAATGGCTGATCAAAGCGAAGAGATCTATTAAGAGCGAATATTATCCCATTATTCTTTTGATTACCAGAACCTCTAGAAAACAATAACCAATCTGAAATAATAGGACCCAAGACAGGAAATGAGAAAGTATTTAAATATGATAAACTATCTTTTGCTGCTCTCCTTGAAGTAGAAACTATTGATCCTGATTTTAAATTCTCTTTTGTACTATCAGATGCTGAATAACCAACTAAATATCTTGATAGTTTAAATGTTCCAAATTTAGAGGAATTAGTATCAACTGTTAATGTTAATTCGGCTTTATGAACAACAGCATCTTTTGGTATAGAGTCTAGATTAAATTTAATTAAAGTTCTAATAGATTCTCCTCCAGCAAATACAATTTTTCCAACTCCAGGGTTAACAAATGATTTTGAAATCCAATTAGATGCAGATGCTATTAAAGTTAAAGTAGTATCACCATAACTCACTTTTAATTGTGGTTTTAATGAATCTGCAATAACACCAGCATTACCACTAGATCCCCAAATTCCAACAATTGACTTGCTATCAGCTCTAGAACGTAAACAGAGCATCTTTTGAATTTTACCATCTTTTAAATAAGTTGATAAAAACTGAGTAATTAGAACTCTATCTAAAGGGATGTTTATAAAAGTTGTATCAGAAAACTTACCAGTAAAAGACCCAATAGAAGTTGCATTTTGAATTTTTGATATAACAGAATCGTTCCATTTAACGTTTCCTGCAAGCGATTGAGGAATTTCTATAACGTCAAAACCTCCTTCTCTATTAGTAGTGTCACCATATCTATATCCTGTTGGTCTTAACCTTAAAACAACTTCACTAATTGCCTTATTTTCAGCTCGTGATCCTTTAGCAATAAACAATGAATCAATTATATAGAATAATCCATGAGCAATTGTACCATCATTTGAAGAGCCAACTAACATTTCCTGAGAAAATTCAGCTGAACTATTTGAAGCATCAGCAATTTTGCTGTTTATTTCAAATTCGCTAGCTTTAAGAATATAGGATTTAAATTCAACATTAGTTGGAATATAATCACCTCCTATTGTTGTTGGAGCATCACTACAAGAATAAAAAAACAGACCGATTAAAAAAGTAAACACCGGTAAAAATTTCATATAACTATCAACAGAGTGTTTAATTTATAACTATTCTTTAACCCTATAAACTGTATCAATATAAATTTGACCAATTGCTTTCCAAGAATGATCTTCTTTCATTATTCTAACTTGCAATTCATCCCAAGCAACTTCATCTTCATACAAATCTACTGCCTTATTAATTGCAACTAACATATTCTTTAATTTATAGTCATATCCAAACCCATTTCCAACATTTTTCTTCCTATCATATTCAACAAACATATCTGAATATGCTGAATGATTTGGAACTATTGGAACAGTACCATAATCCATTGCAATTAAATGTTCTACATGGCTCAAATTACTTAAATCTGTAAACAACATAATATCAGAACCTCCATAAATTAGATGTTCAGTTTCATTATTACATTCAGAATATGTTCTAATATTCTTATATTTCTTTACTTCCTTTTGTAGATTTCCGAAGAATTTTTTATCACTACCTTTATCTGCAATAATGACTTGTAAATTCATAGAACCAAAGTCCTTTAAAGCATCAAAAAACAGTTTATGTCCACTTGTTTCACTCATTGAACCAACTATAGACAAAATAGGAATATCTGTATTATCATCAAAGCCTACTTTTTCAAGTAGCCAAGATCTATTTTCAAATTTTCCTTCACGATCATCAACTGTAAACTTATCTAATAATAATTTATCTGTTTTCGGATTCCATTTTTCTGAATCAACACCATAGCAAATGCCAGACAATTTAGATTTACGTTTTTTTAATATATCTTCTAAACCATTAGCTTGCTTAGGTTCTAAAACTCTTTTAGCATTTCCAGTAGTTACTGTTGTAATCATATCGGAATGAAGTAAACCAGCTTTCATGAAATTCAATTTACCATTATGTTCCAATGAGCTGAGATATTTTTTTGCTAACCCAATTTTATCAAAAGATGAAATAGGGAATACTCCTTGATCTTCCAAAGAACTAAATGTAAAAACAGTTTTTGTATGTGAAAAAAAATTTTTATCATTATAAAGTTCTTTCATAAGCAAGGGAACTAAAGCAGTTTGCCAGCCATGACAATGTATTATGTCTGGTTTCCAACCTAATTGGAAACATGTTTCAAGAATTGCTTTTTGAAAATAAATAAACCTTTCATCATTATTTTGAAAAGGTTTACCAGTAACTTCATCATTATAAATACCTTTGTAAGGATCTAAATATTTTTCACCAGTGATAACATATACTTGAGATTTTGCACGGGAATTAATAATTTGTGAACTCTTAACTGTTGCAGGAGTATCTTCTCCAGCAACATTAATTGGAATTCCAATTAACCTTTTAATCTCATGAATTCTATTCCTACGTTCTGATACATGACCATACTTTGGAATAACTACTCGAACATCATGCCCGAGTTCTATCATACCTAACACCTCCTCACTTAATAAATCAGCAATTGGAGAGGTTTTAGCAAAGGGAGTAATCTCACTCGTTGCCACAAGTATGCTTAGGCTTTTAGCCGTATTATGTTTCTTGAATAAAATTGTAGTTGTGAGTTAAATTTTCAGATTTTAAAATTTGCAAGTTGCGAATTTAAGGAAAATATTCCAGTTGAAAGCCTTTTTTTAGCAAAGTGGCTATTTTCTACCAAAAATGATGCTTTTAAAGGAGTTGAGGTTTGCAATTTGTGACAAATTCTAGTAGTTAATATTTTTTATTAATAATATTTATAATTCTAATATGCATTAATTGCTAGTTATTTAACTCCTAATAATATCAGTAAACCTAAATTTCATACAAATCATTTCTACGATCTGAAAGTAAATTATTGTAAAAATTTATAGATTTATCTTGACTTAATTTTGGTTCAATATTTGTTTCAATTACACCTTCAAATGTATTACTGCAGGATTCAATTATTTCACCAAATTGATTTGTAATTTGACTTTCGCCTGAAAATTCTAAACTTTCATTTAAGTTGGTTTCTATTCCACTTCTATTTGATGTAATTGTGAATAATTTGTTTTCAATTGATCTGCTTTGCATTACAGGTGACCATAATGCTTTTGAAGCAACTAAATTAGAAGGGTGAGCTATAATTCCAGCTCCCTTTAACGCAAGTGTTCTAGCAGCTTCTGGGAACCTCCAATCATAACATATCATAGTTCCAATCTTAACTGAGTCCCATTCAATTACAAAAAAACCAGTATCACCTTGTGTAAAAATTATTTTTTCTTTGTAAAATAAATGAGATTTTCTGTAAACTTTATAACTTCCATCAGGCATTGCTATGAGAGCTGAATTATATAATAATCCAAAATTAGTTTTTTCAGAAAAACCAGTTATAATTACATTACCTTTTTTTTCAGATAAACTCCTTATCATCAAACAGTAATCAGAATTTTCAGGATTTTCTGAAATAGTATAAAGCTCCTCTTTATTAATATAAAAATAACCAGTTGAAGCAAGTTCAGGCAGTACAATCAAATCTGAATTAATATTTTCAAGTAAGTAATTAATCCTATTTGAATTAAAATTAACATCATTTTTTACTGGAGAGAATTGTAAAGCTGCAACTTTCATTCTATTATTATCTAATCTATTATATCATTAAACTCATCAGATTCTAACCCATCATTATTAAACAAATCATCTTCAATAAAATTTTCATTATCCTTATTTATTGTATTAGATTCTAATTCTGAATCAATAGTCTTTGTTATTATTTCTTCCTTTAGCAACCACTCAACCATTTCTTTAACAGCAAACAAAGGAGTATTATACATGTATGAAAATCTCCAAATATCAATTGGTGCTCTCCATATTTCAACTATAAATGCTTGATCAATTCTAATTTTCCCACCTGCTTTTACTGCTTCAAGTGAGGCATCACAAAATGGTGAACCATTTTCTGAAGTTATATTATGTTGAGAAAAATAATAATTATCAAATTTTTGCAAATCACATATTGGGAATCCTCTTGCTTTTGGTAAAAAATCTTGTAAAAAACTCATGCTAACAAAATATGGTTCTTCGCAATCGCCCCATAGATCTTGCCATACATCAATATCTTGCTCTTTTACCCAATCAAAAAATTCTCTCTCTTTTAAAGGTAATTTTATTAAGAATTGACTTCCAAAATAAATAGATAATTCTTGAGCTTGTTCATTTGTAAGTGACATTAACTCATCCTCAACAAAAGTAATTTTTTCAATACCTAAATTTTCTCCTAAAGTCACATTTAACTTTTCTTTAAGTTCTATAAATTTATCCTCAATCATTTATATAATTATAGTTTAATATAAGTTTAACAAATTATTTTTAAAAAACTTCTAATATTTATATTTAAAATTCTACAGCAACTTCACCAACATTACCAATCTGGACTCTAATGTAGTCACCACTTACAACTGGAGAAACGGGACCTAAAGCACCAGATAATATTATATCGCCCGACTTTAATTGAGTACCAAATTCATTAAGTTTCTTAACCAACCAGACAACAGCATTAATTGGATTATTCATACAAGCAGCACCATTTCCTTCCGATAATAATTCTTCATTCTTGAATAATGACATTTGAATTTTCCTCAAATCAGTATCAAACAATGAAATAGGTTGAGTACCTAAAACAAACATTCCACAAGAAGCATTATCAGCAATTGTATCTTCGATTTTAAATTTCCAATCTATAATTCTTGAATCAATAATTTCAATTGCAGGTAAAGCAAAGTCAATGGCTGATATAATCTTAGCAGATGTTATATTTTCACCATCAATATCTTTTTTTAAAACGAATGCAATTTCACCCTCAACTCTAGGTTGTAGTAATTTAGTAATATCAGCTTTTGAATGTGTTCCAACCCACATATCATTAAGAAGTGCACCAAAATCAGGTTCGTAAACTTCGAGCCAATCTTGAACTGCTTTGCTAGTAACTCCAATTTTTCTACCAACTAAATTTGCTTTTGAATCAAATAATCCCTTTTCGTTAATTCTTTTATTTACATTAATTTGTTGAACTTTGTAAGCATCTTCAATTGTAAAATCAGGATTTGTTTCTGTTAATGATTTACAAGGAATTCCTAAAAACTGAGCAGACCAAAGTCTATCAGCTAGATCTGTAATAACTGACATTTTCTTTATCTTTGAAAATAGTTTTTAAACAATATTCTGACATAATAATTTCTACTAAAATACAATGAGTAAGTTTGACCGCAAGTTAGAACAAATTCAGCTTCAACATAGAATTATGGAAATACTAAGAGAAGATAATGGTGTTTCACCTCATTTTGATTATCATATAAATATAACAAGTGATAATGAAACTGTAAGATTAAATCTATTAACTTATAATGAAAGGCATAGTGAATATATGTTACTTCATTCTTATTCAGGAAAAAGTTCAATTGATTGTTTAAACAAAATGTTAGGCTACATTCAAACAAATAGATCTAACCAACAAACAGAGTATTCATTTACAATTAAATGGAAGAAGAAAGCTGATAATCATGAATACAAATCTTATTTTCTTGCATTCAATCAAAGTGATGCAGAGAAAAAGTTTTTATATGAAAAAAATGTAAATGACTATGAATATACAATAACACAAAATCCAATAAGTTAAGTTTATCCTTGTTAAATTAAAATATTTATTTTTTAAATTGTTATTTAAAAATGCTGTTTATATATTTTGTTTAAAAAATTAAAAGTTACAATAAAGGTTGCTCAAAGCATTATGTTAGGCGCAACAGGATTGTTAACAAAGCCTAAAATCAAACCTAATAAAGAAGACATTGTAAAGGCTGTTTTTAGATTAGGAGTTCTACAAATTGATACTATAAATGTGGTTGAAAGAAGCCCATATATTGTCCTTTTTAGTAGGCTTGGAAATTTTGAAAATAATTGGTTAATTGAAAATTTAGAAAATGGAAACTTGTTTGAGTATTGGTCACACGAGGCTTGTTTTATAGCTGATATTGACTTTGTATATTACAGAAGCATAATGCTTAATGCTGAAAGTAATAATTGGCATTACCATTCGAAGTTTGTTAATGAACACAAGGAAGAAATAAAAAAAATGTTAAAGTACATTGAAATTAATGGATCAGTATCATCTATAGATTTTAATGATGAAAAGAAAGATGTTGGTGGATGGTGGAATTGGAAAATTGAAAAATTAGTTCTTGAGGCATTGTTTACAAGGGGAGAATTAATGATTAAAAATAGAATTAATTTTCGTAGGATTTATGATTTAACAATTAGAGTAAAGCCAAATTTGTTAGATTACAAAGTGATTCCAATTAATGAAGTAAAAAAAATATTTATTGAAAGAACTATACTTCATTTAGGTATTGTTAAAGAGGAATGGATTTATGATTATTACAGGCTTAAAAAAAAGGATTCTAAAGAATTAGTTCAAGAACAAATTAGAGAAAATAAAAATATTAATCAAATAGAAGTTGAAGGTTTTAAAAACAAATTTTACTTTCATAAAGATAACTTTCAATTAATAAATGATATTATAAGTGGTAAATTAAAACCGACACATTCAACTGTTTTATCACCTTTTGATCCTTTAATATGGGATAGAAAAAGAGTTAAAGAATTATTTGATTTTGATTATAAAATTGAATGTTATACTCCCGAATCAAAGCGCAAATTTGGATACTTTTGTCTTCCAATTTTATTAAAGGGAAAGTTAATTGGAAAATTAGATGCTAAAGCACACCGAAAAGATTCTGTATTTGAAATCAAAAAATTCTGGTTAGAAACTGGTGTTGTTTTAAAAGAGTTAGATAAAAAACTACTCATTAAAACTATTCAACAATTTGCAACATTTAACAAAATGAAACAGGTTGTAGGATTAGAAAATTTATAAATAATTTTAAAAAGAATAAACAATAGAAACAATAACAGCCATCATAAAAAGTTATGATGGCTGTTGTTTTATAATTAATAATTTTTTGAAATTAAATCTAAATAAATTTAATTTCTAGATCATTTAGTCTTAGATTTTTTAATTTTTTTAATTTTAGATTTAGTAGAATCTGAAATTGTAGTTTTTGCAACTTTCATTTTTTTATCTACTGAACTTATAGATTTTACTTCCTTTGCTGAAATAATTTTTACAGGTGTTATAGGACAATCACTTCTATCTCTAGCAACTTTTTCAATTGCATGAGCAACATCCATACCTTTAGTTACTAAGCCAAAAATTGAATATGCTTTTGGAAGACTTTCAGCACCACTAAAGCAGATAAACAACTGGCTTGAATTTGTATTAGGTCCTGCATTAGCCATAGCCATACAACCTTCAACATAACCTCTTTTATAACTTGGAGCATTTTGATTAAATTCATCTTCAAAAGAAGCTCCATAAATACTTTCACCACCTGTCCCCCATTCTGATTTTTTTGTTGAATCTTTCGTTTTAGGATCACCAACTTGGATCACAAATCCTGGTACAACACGATGAAACAAAATTCCATCATAAAAACCTTTATTTACTAAGCCAACAAAGTTAGCAACAGTTTTAGGTGCATCATTTCCATAAAGTTCAATTGTAAAATCTCCCATTGTAGTTTTCATAAGAACTACATTTGTTACTACCGGTGTTTGTGCTTCTGTCATAATTGTTAAAAATATTCCGAGAAAAAAAATGCTTAATGCTATTTTCATTTGTTTTTTATTATTAATTAAATCTAAAATATAATTTAAATTTGAATGTTATTTTAATTCTAAACAATCAATTCTAGAATTAACATCCTCAATATCTAGCCCACTTACTTCTTCTTTTACACTGATTATTACAACTGGAATTAAGGGTCTGCTATTTGCATCAACTTTTACTTTTTCAATAGTGTGAACAATATCCAAACCCATAATTACTTTACCATAAATTGTATATTTTTTAGGTAAATTAATAGCTTTACCGAAGCCAATAAAAAACTGACTAGTATTTGTGTTAGGACCTGCATTAGCCATTGCAACAACTCCTTCAACATAACCTCTTTTGTAACTAGGTGATTTTGCATTTAGCTCATCTTCAAATTCTGAGCCATAAATACTTTCACCTCCAGTTCCCCACAAATCTTTTAAAGTAGAGTCTTTGGTTTGAGGGTCTCCAGCTTGTATTACAAATCCAGAAACAACTCGATGGAAAAGAATACCATCATAAAATCCTTGTTTAGCTAAACCTAAAAAATTTGCTACAGTTTTTGGTGCATCTTCACCATAAAATTCAATTTTAATATCACCTAAACTTGTTTTTAAAATTGCAATGTTAGTGACAACAGGATTCTGAGCTGATAAAAATTTAATTGAAAGAACTGAAAAAATAAAGAATGATAATATAAATTTCATATTAATTAACACTTGTTGCTTTTAAAGATTTAATTTCAACATAAACTTTTGGTTGAGTAGATTCACTAGCTTCAATTTTTTTAACTACATCCATTCCACTAGTAACTTTTCCAAACATTGTGTAATTTTTTTGTAAACCTTCAGCATTATCTAAACAAATAAAAAATTGACTTGTGTTTGTATTTGGTCCTCTATTTGCCATAGCTAAACTTCCTGGAACATAACCTTGTTTATAACTTGGTGTATTACTATTAAGCTCATCAGCAAATTCTTTGCCATAAATACTTTCCCCTCCTTGTCCCCAATACTGCTTCATAGCTGGATCTTTAGATTTTGGATCTCCAGCTTGAATAACAAACCCTGTAACAACTCTATGAAATAAAATACCAGAATAGAAATTTTTATCAGCAAGACCTACAAAATTAGCAACTGTTTTTGGTGCATCAATTCCATATAATTCAATTTCAATTTTACCCATACTTGTTTCCATTATAGCTTTATGAGTTACAATAGGGGCATTAGGATCTATTTTATTTGTATTAATATTTGTTGTTTTAGTAGATGAACATCCATTCACAAACAATGCAATAGCAAACGAGATAGACAAGATAATATTCTTCATATAATATTTTTAAAATAATTGAAAAGTAATGTTGAAAAATAACAAGAGAGACAAAAATATTCTTATGTTTTTGTCTCTCATAAAAAACTAATAACAAAAATATTTTATAAAATAACTGTGAATTAAATTTTAATAAAATTATTTTATTTCTTTTATAGTAACTTTTTTCATAGTAACTGGATTCTCTGGTTTTTCACCTGAAGCACCTGTTTGAGCAATTTTTGCAACTACATCTATACCTTTGGTAACAAACCCAAAAATTGTATAATTAGGCATAGCTCCTAATGAAGTTTGAGCACCTTGACCACTGCATATAAAAAACTGGCTTCCATTTGTATTTGGTCCAGAATTTGCCATAGCAAAACATCCATCAATGTAACCTCTTTTAAAACTAGGAGTAGGCGCTAATTCATCTTCAAAAGTTTTACCAAAAATGCTTTCTCCTCCCATACCCCATTGATCTCTTTTAGAATTATCTTTACTACTTGGATCTCCGCCTTGAATAACAAAATTTGGGATGCAACGATGAAATTTGATTCCATTATAATAACCTTTTTTAATTAAACCAGCAAAATTTTCAACAGCTTTTGGAGCATCTTTTCCATAAAGTTCAAATTCAATATCTCCCATATCTGTAGAAATTACACCAGAATGAGTAGCAATTGGTTTAACATCTATACTTTTTGTAGTATCAGTTGATGTAGTTGGTGGTGGTGCTAACTGTGCAGTATCTGCTACTTTTGTTGAATCAGTTGATTGAGATGCTGAATCAGATTTCTTGCAAGAAGTTAAACTTAAAGTTAGAATTGCAAGAATTAAAAATATTTTTTTCATGTTAATATTTTAGATTTAATAAATTGTTTTTTAAGAATTATATTTTATGAATAAAGTTTGAAATAAATGAAAATATTTATCAATTAGAAATTTTACAAAAAATAAAATTTTATTTATAAACTATATAAAGTATTACTGCACCTAGTAAAATTCTGTAAATAATAAAAACATTTGTATTATGAGAAACAAGATATTTTAAAAGGAAAGAAATACAAAAATATCCAGATATACCAGAAACAATTGTTGCAATCACAATTGACGTTGCATCATTAGAATTAATATAATGAAAAGATTGCTTTAACTCTAGAAGCCCACTAGCAAGTACTGCAGGTATTGAAAGCAAAAAGCTAAATCTTGCCGCAGTCTCTCTTTTAAGTCCTAAGAATAGTCCTGCTGTTATAGTAGTTCCAGATCTTGATGAGCCAGGAATAAGAGCTAATGCTTGGGCTGTACCAATAAGAAAAGCATCTTTAACTGTCAAATCTTTTACACCTCTTTTCAATTTAGCGGTTCTTTCAGCAATAAAAAGTATTATTGCTAATCCTATTAGTGAACAGCCAATAACAGTCAGATTTTTAGTTAAAACTCCCTCAATGATTTTTTTAAAACCTAATCCAATTATAACAATTGAAATTGTACCAATTATAACAAACCATCCCATTTTACTTTGGTCTGATTGCTCTGAGAATTTCTTTCTTGAAAAGTTATCAGTTATAAAAGATTTAGAAATTTCCTTTATATCATTTGCAAAATATATTAGGACTGAAGCAAGTGTTCCTAATTGAATAATAGCAATAAATGCTGTCCATCTTTCAGGATTAGACAAATCGATTAAACCCATATATTTTCCTGCCAAAGTTAAATGGGCAGTTGAACTAATAGGTAAGAACTCGGATAACCCTTGAACTAATCCTAATATTATTGCTTGAATTATACTCATAAAGTCGGCAAAAATAGTGATATTTAATTAATGAAGAATTATAAATTTAATTTTAGAATTTTAGGACTTTTTAAAATTATTGAAATACATACAATGTTAACTTATATTGAATTGCTTACTTTTGCAAAAAATAAACATTGATTTAGTATATGATTAACTTTCAGGAAGCCATAAATTTAATAAAAGAAAACATTAATCGAATAACTCCTGAAGAGACTGTTCCACTAGCATTATGTTCAAATAGGGTTTTAAGCCAAGACATAGTTTCAAATGAAGATTTACCATTATTTGATAATTCTTCAATGGATGGATTTGCAATTCGTGCTGAAGACGTTACTGAAGCTTCTGTTGAATGGCCAAAGGAACTTCAAGTTATTGGTGAAAGCTCCGCAGGTAAAAACTTTGAAGGTTTAGTTAACATTAATCAAAGTGTTAGAATAATGACAGGGGCAAAAATTCCTGAAGGATCTAATGCAGTTGTTGAAGTTGAATCAACTTCTGAATCAGATGGAATTGTTAGTATTAGAAGATCAGTTCAATATGGAGAAATGATTAGGAAAAAAGGAGAAAATATCCATTCTGGTGATATAAGTATTCCAAAGGGAAAATTAATTACAAGTAGTGATGTTGGGGTATTGGCTTCTTTGGGTATTAATAATGTACCTGTAAGAACAAAACCTATTATAGGTATATTATCTTCAGGAAATGAGTTAATTGAACCTTACAAAATTCCTTTAGAAAATCAAATTAGAAACAGTTCAGCATCTGCAATTTATACTGCTATAAATGAGTCGGGTGGAGAACCTATTGATATTGGAATTGCAAAAGACAATAAAATAGATCTATTAGATAAATTTGAAATTGGATTGAGGTATGATATTTTAATTACAACTGGTGGAGTTTCAATGGGGAAGTATGATTTACTACCTGAAGTACTTAAGGAAATGGGAGTTGAGGTATTATTTTACAAAGTAAACATTAAACCTGGAAAACCTATTATGTTTGGAACTTACAAAGAACCAAATGCAGAAACTTGTTATGTATTTTCATTACCTGGAAACCCAGTATCATCTTTAGTTACATATAAATTATTTGTATTGCCAGCAATCAAATTATTATTAGGGGATAATTCAAATCAAATTAAAATTAAAGCAATACTTCTTCATGATATAAATAAAAATGATAATAAAAAGTACTTTATTAGAGGCATTATTTGTAACAATGAAGATGGGGAATTAACTGTTCGTTCAACTGGCACTCAATCAAGTGGGGCATTAATAAGCATGAGTTTGGCAAATTGTTTGATTGTTTTTGATGAAGAATCAACAGGAGGAAAAATTGGAGAAAAAGTAAATGTAATAATGTTGTAAAAAGTAAATATCACTTTAAAAGTGATTAATTTTAAGATGAATAACAGCATAATTTTTAAGTTAAATATACTAATAATTGTTTTTATATAAAAATTACAACTATCAAATAAATTCAAAATTATTAACCTAATTATGAAAAACGTTTTTAATAATATAATTGAAACAATAGGAAACACACCATTAGTTAAATTAAATAGTATTACTAAAAATTTCCCTTGTCCAGTTTACGCTAAAGTGGAATATTTTAATCCAGGCAATAGTATTAAAGATAGGTTAGCATTAAAACTTATAAGAGATGCAGAAAAAACTGGAAAACTTAAACCAGGTGGTACTATTGTTGAATGTACAAGTGGAAACACTGGTATGGGGTTAGCACTTGCAGCAACTAGTTTGGGTTATAAATGTGTGTTTACTATGGCAAGCAAAATGAGCCAAGAAAAAGTTGATATACTTAGAGCAATGGGTGCTGAAGTTTTTGTTTGCCCAACCGATGTCCCTGCAGAGGACCCAAGGAGTTATTATAAAGTTGCAGAGAGAATTGCTATTGAACGCAATGGATGGTTATCAGATCAATATAATAATCTTAGTAATAGATTAGCTCATTATGAAAGTACAGGTCCTGAATTATGGAATCAAACTGATGGTAAAATTAATGCTTTAGTTGTAAGTACTGGTACTGGTGGGAGTTTGTGTGGAACAAGTAAATTTTTAAAAGAACAAAATGCAAATTTTAAAAGTTATGGTGTTGATCCAAAAGGGAGTATATTAGCCAACTGGTTTAGAACTGGTGAAATTGATTTAAGTCTTGCAAAAGTTTATGATGTGGAGGGTATGGGTGAAGATTTTCTACCACACAATTACGATAGAACTGTTATAGATCATATTGAAACTGTTGAGGACAAAGAAAGCATGATAATGTGTAGAAGACTTGCAACTGAGGAGGGGCTTTTTTGTGGAAGTAGTGCTGGAGCTGCTGTTCAGGGATTAATACAGTTAAAAGAAAAATTTACCAAAGATGATTTTGTTGTGGTAATTCTTCATGATCATGGAAGTAGGTATGTTGGCAAAGTATATAACGATGTTTGGATGAGAGAAAAAGGGTATTTAGATTAACAATATTTTAAACAAAATAATTGGATTATTTTTAAATAAATCAAAAACATTTGAAGTTTAATTCAATAATTAAATTTTAATTTTAACTAATGAACCTTAATAAAATTACTATCAAATTTAATATTATATAACATAGCAACTTCTTCGTTCTGCATTTTTTGTCTTTTCCTCAAAAGTTCTGGTTTTGGAAGTAATTTTTTACTAATAAGATATTCCACTGCCTGCAAACCAGCAGCATGACCCCATGCATACATATCTGCTCCGAACCCTGCAACTGCACCACGTTGCACTAAACCAGCTTCACATGTAAAAATTGGCACTTTAGCTTTATTACAACTTTTTGCTATAGTTTCAAAAGACGAAAAAACAACATTATCTGGTAATGCAAAAAAAACATCAATATTTTTACTCAATAAAGTTTCTGTAACTAACATAACTTCTGAAGAATTATTAACTGGTAAAACTTCAAGTTCTAAATTTAATGCTTTACATTTATCTTTTAATTTATCTAAAGCATTTTGAGATTGAGGTTCAGCTTGATTATAAATTGCTCCAATTTTTTTTACGCTTGGTAATATTGTAGGAATTAAGTTTACAGCTGTATCAATATAATCTAAGGTTTCATAAATCCCAAAAAGATTTTTTGGTGGATTACCTAATGAGTCAGTTAAATTCGCATTTTTTGGAGAAGGAGAAACCATCATGCAAACAGGAATTTCTTTGTTTCTTTGAACAGATGTAATTGTACAAATAGTAGAGTTTGTAGCAATCAAATCAACATTCTCACTTACAAAATAATCTACAGCTTGAGTTAATGTTGTAATATCACCTTGAGCATTTCTGAATAAAATATCAATATTTTTTTTATCATGATATCCATTCTCTTTAAGGGCACTAACAAAGCCTTCTCTAGCTTTTGCTAATGTTGCATCTTCAACAATATCGAGAAATCCAATCTTAATTTTACTATTTGGAATTTTATTTGAGGAATCATTGCTTTTTGGGATTTCATTTATTTTATTACACGAAAAAATCATAAAAGAAAATAAAATAATTGAAAAATATATTTTGTTCATTATGAATTAATTGAAAAATGGAATTAAAAAATTCAAATTATTATTGATCAGTGAAATTTTTTACATATTTCTCATTTGAGAATTTTGTATTGTTGAATTCTTGTGATTTGTTTTTAGGAATTGATAATGACTCCCATTTATCATTTGAAAAATATTTAGCAAGCAATACTAATTGTCCTACATGATAAGCATAATGAGCAGTCTGCCTGATAATTGCCTCTGTAACTGTATGCCCTTCATTGCGTATGAAAATTAATTTCGTTAAATCATTTGGTATTATTTCTTCTAAAGTATTGAATAAACATGCCCAGCCTTTTTCCCATTGAATCAATAGTTTTTCAAGATTCATTTCATTTACAACAAATTCATTATCTCTATCACGCCATTCTTTTTCTCCATCTTCAATTAAAAAATTTGTCCATCTTGAAAGCATATTACCACTTAGATGTTTGATAATTATTGCAATACTATTAGTTTGTTCATTTAATTGAGAAAAAATTTGTTGAGGTTGTAACTGACTTAGAGCTTTATCCCCTAAAGACTTATAATATTTAAATAATTTTATAGAGTTATCTAAAAAGATTTTATTCATAATATCACTTACTGTTATTGGAACTTGTTTTATTAGATTTTAATTCATTTGATTTGGAAGAATCTTGCTTTGATTTTAATTCAACATTTACTGAATTAGAATTGCTTGAATTATTATTAATGCTAGAAGATTCTGAATTACTTTTTGAATCAACTGCTTTTTGAACAGAATTATTTTCGGATTGATTACTGTTTGGTTTATTTATATCGGAACCTGAATCTTTTGTATTACTGTTAGAAATATTATCTGATTTAGATTCAGTTTTTGCTTCTGTATTTGATTTGGAGTTAACTTTACCTTCACCTTTTACATAATCAGTTATATAGAATCCATCACCTTTAAATATCAAACCAGAACCCCCACTAATTATTCGAGTTACTTCACCTTTTCCTTTTATTGAATCATCAGAATTCTTACAATCGGAAAGAGTGCAATTAGTTAATGTATTGGATGACATTGATTGGAAATAATCAAATTTTTGATTGCAAGTTTTACAGAGATATTCGTAAGTAGGCATAAAATAATACTTTAAAAATGTATTGGAATTTTAAATTGAAATATAATTAGAATCAACTCGTTAAGGAATTGGTTTAGGCTTAATGATACCAAGTTGTTTCATTTGCTTTGATAAAGTAGAACGTTCCATATCTAATTCAGCAGCTGTTCTTGTAATGTTCCACTCATTTTGATTAAGCATTTTAACTAGTTCATCTTTTTTTGCACGATTAGCTATTAATTGAACATCATTATAATCTCTAATAACTGTAGTTTGTGTTTTTGAACTATGATTAGATTGTTCCATTACATAAGCTAAATCTGAATGATTAATCACCTCCGATTCAGTCATAACTGAAGCTGCCTCAGTAACTCTTTTCAATTCACGAACATTACCATTCCACCTTTGCCTTTCAAGAAGTTCAATTGCACTTGTAGAAAATCTTTTAACACTTAATTTATTTCTGGTAGAAAATTCTGAAAGAAAATTTTCAGCCAATGGTGCAATATCCTCAATCCTTTCACGTAAGGGTGGTATAAAAATTTCAATTCCTCTAAGCCTATAAAATAGATCTTCTCTGAAAGATTTATTCTTTACATTTTCTAGTAAATCTCTATTAGTTGCTGATACAATTCTAACATCAACTTGTTCATTAGAAACTGAGCCAAGTTTACGTACAATTTGGGAATCTAAAACTCTTAAAAATTTTGATTGAAGTTCAATTGGGAATTCACCAATCTCATCTAAAAATAATGTTCCACCGTTTGCAGCTTGAACTAATCCTAATTTACTTTCAGATGCACCAGTAAATGCTCCTCTTGTATGACCAAATAATTCACTTTCAAACATAGTTGCTGGGATATTAGGTACATCTATTGATATTAAGGGCTTATTAGATCGTGGGCTCATTTTATGCAAAGCTCTTGCTAACACATCTTTACCAACCCCTGTTTCGCCTGTTAATAATACTGATATCATTGATTTTGAACATGACCTAATTTTTTCCAGAACATCTAATAATAACTTACTTCTTCCAATTACTCCATAAATTGAATAATCAGATAATGAATTTTCAGATTCATTTTTTTCAAAAACATTTTTAATAGTCGTTAATAATTCATTTTTAGATTGATCCTTAGAAACATAATTAACAGCTCCAATTTTAATTGCTGAAACTACTAAATCAATCAAATTCTCTCCGGTTAACATTATTACTGGAATTTTAGGATGAAACCTAATAATGTTTTCCAATGTTTCAATACCATCAATTCCACCTGGCATTCTAACATCTAAAAGGACTAATGAAATATTAGTAGATTTTTGAGATAAAAATGCTAGTCCATCTTCACCACTATTTCTAACATGAACTTTAAAACCTTCAGAATTAAGCATTTCTGCTGTTGCTCCAGAAAATTCAACACTGTCATCTATAATTAGAAATTCCATTTATAACTACTTTGAAAAATATATACAATAAACAATTTAAACAAAAATATAAGTCAACTTAATATAATAAATTTGGATTTAACTGAAAAATAAAAAATTATTAAATTAAATTAAAATTAAAAAGTATTTATTTTAATATGAAACTACTTTTTTAAATTCTCACAACTTTTTTTGAATTCATGGTAAAATTCTTCACCATAACCTCTGATTAATGCATCTTTTAAATATTCGAATAAAGGAACTTGAAGTTTTTCACCCAATTTTATAGCAGCATTACATTCATCAATTTCTTCAAATCTAAAAGTTGTTCCAGATAGTGTTTTTTCAATTCTAATTGGAAACAAATGACAACTAATGGGTTTTCTAAAATTAGTTTTACCACCAAAGAAGGCTTTTTCAATTGAACATTTTGCAACTTTAAATTCATCATAATATACAAAAACACAATCTCTTTTATTAACACATCTTGTAGCATAATTACCTCTACTCCCTTCAATTGCTCCTGCTCCAAAAATTATTTTTTTATTTAATTCTGGTAGAAAATCTAAAGTTGAATCAATTGATGATTTAATTAATTCAACTTCACTATCAAGTAATGGTGCTCCTCTTCCTCCAGGCGAAGTACAGCAACCACCTTTACATTCATTCAAATCACAGACAAAATTCTTAGTTGCAATATTTTTATCAATATGAATATTTATTATTGGGAACATATTTTTACAATTTGATTGCCATAAAATTATTAATTCTTAAGATAAGGGTTTTAATTTGCATAAACTTTTTAAAAGTATTAGAATCCATTTACAAATTACTAATTAAAAATATAATTTAGTAACCATAATAAATCAAAACAATAATAACGAGTTTATAAATGAGATTAATGAACCTATTGCAGAATATTTGCAAGAAGGATACATTTCCTTATTAGCTAAAAATGGATTTAAAGCAATTCATTTATGGGAGGAACTTTACAATAAGTATCCATCAGCAGAACTATGTTGTTACTTGGCAAGAGCGAACTTTTATCAGATATTTATTTTAGACCATGATAAAAATCATCCTGCATATATAGGTCATTTGACTAACATGGAAAAATATGCATTCTTAGCATTAAAGATGAAAGATGATTCTTCAACAGCACATGCAATTGCTTCACTTGCAATATGCCTATTAATATCAAACAAAAATTGGTGTAAAGTTGATTCTTTTATGATTTGGCAAGCAAGATATCATGCAGAGGTTGCAATTGATATTGATGATAACCCAATTGCACATATTTCACTTGGAATATGGCACAGGAACTGTAATAAAATCCCGAATTATACTTCTATGTGGATGAAACTAAGAACAGGATACAAACCTGTTGGATACTTAGATAATTCTATAATGCATTTAAAAAAAGCAATTGAATTAGTACCTAAAAACAATATATTCAAAGCAGAACTTGCATTAACTTATTTATCAGCCAAAATATATGATGAAGCAAAAATTGAAATAAATAATTTTATTGTATCACCTATTATGAATTTTCCTGCTTCTGATATTATTACAAGTTTATATCACAAGAAATTGAAAATTAGAAAATAAATTTTATTCCAATTATGAGAGGTCAAAAAAAGTTTTATCATAAAATTATCATAAAATTAAAATACTAAGTTTGTATGTTATTCATTTATCCAAACTGAACCAATAGTACCCCAATCAAAGTTAAAACCCCACCAATTGCAAGTTCATTTGTCAGTATAACCTTTCCTAAATATAATGCAATAATAGTGGTAAGAATTGGTTGTAGATTCTGAAAAATAGCTACCTTACTTAGCTCTAACTTACTTAAAGCATAATACCAAAGAACATAACTAAAGCATGAAGCACCAATCCCTAAAAATAAAATACTCCCCCAACTCTTTGAGTCAATAATACTTATCTTAGATAAATCTGTTACAATAAAAGCAATTGGTAAATAAATAATTGCACCAAATAAAGTATGTAAAAATGTAGCTCTTAAAGCACCGAATTTCATAATTATAGGTTTTCCTAAAACAGTAAACAAAGACCAAGCAACAACTGCAAGAAATATTATGATATTTCCTTTGGTAGTTTTGCTATGGAAATCTGCTCCTCTTTCAAACATAATAAAAGAAGCACCAATAAATGCAATTGTCAATCCTAGAATTTTTCTAAATGATTTTTTCTCAAATTTTGAAGTTAAAACAATAATCAAAACCATTGCAGGTGTCATGGCATATAGTAATGCACTATTAGCTGGGGTTGTATCGCGAAGACCAGTTAAATACAAGTATTGATTAATTGGGATATTTAATAAACCCAATATTATCAATCTTTTAAACGATTGGTAATCGATTCCTTCAAATAAATTTATTTTTTTTTGTTTTATAGAAACAAACAACCACAAACATATAACTGCAGTCCAGGATCTAACAAAAAGAACTAATACAGGATCATTATGTTGAACAGCATATTGTCCAATTAAATGAGTAAAACTAGCTATTAGTTGTTGAAAAAATATTAATAAATAAATCAAGTAGATACTTTGTTAAATTTATAATTTACATCAAATACCAGTACTACCAAAACCTCCAATTCCTCTAGAAGTTTCATCAAGTTCATCAACTTCATCCCAAGAAACTTGTTCATATTTAGATATAACAATTTGAGCAATTCTGTCTCCACGTTTTATTGTAAATGGCTCATTTCCAGTATTAATAAGTATTACACTAATTTCTCCTCTATAATCCGAATCAATTGTACCAGGAGAATTTAGAACTGTAACTCCATTTTTTATAGCTAATCCACTCCTTGGTCTTACTTGAGCTTCATAACCATATGGAATAGAAATTGCAAAACCAGTTGGTATAAGTTTTCTTTCAAATTGAAGTAAGGTTATTTCTTCATTAATAGCAGCACAAATGTCGATTCCAGCTGAACCATTAGTGGCGTATTTTGGTAAAGAAATATCATCAAAGCCATCACGTACTCTTTTAATTTTTACAGTTGAATTGTTGATAATAAATGTAGTTTATTTTTGAAAAATATATTGAAATAATATTGTAGATAAAAGTAACTTTAGTTTATAAATTTGTTAAACAAAAATAATTAATCAACCCAACCAACTTTAATAAAAACAGGGAAGTGGTCGCTGTAACCTTTTATAAATTCATTTCCAGCAAAAGTTCTATATGGTGGTCGATTTTTTTTATCAAAGTCATCTCGTAAAAAATCAGGGGCAAAAATTTGAGCACTTTTATCATGAATTACTAAACCAGGTGAATGGAGCAATCCTTTTGAAAAAAGAATTTGATCTAATATATTCCATTTGTTATCATAAAAATGAGTTCCTAATCTGTTGTTACTAGTTAAACCCCACGAAGTATTTATCATTCTATGAGAGAATTCTTTTCCTTCAATATATTTGTTAGCATCCATAACTTCAACCATAGATCTATCGAATGGTTCATCATTAAAATCACCAATCATAATTATATCACTCATAGGATCATCTTTGTAAATTGAATCAATAATATTCGCACAAACTTCAGCAGCTTTAAATCTTTTATGTTCTGATGCGGCTTGTCCGTCTCTTCTTGAGGGCCAATGATTTGCAATTACAGTAAAATTTCTATTATCATATTTAAAATCTACAACTAAAATATCGCGAGTAGGGTCCTGATTAACACCTAAATCAATTTTGTAAATAGACTTACTAATTAGTTTGAATACATTTTTTTTATATAACATTGCAACATCAATTCCTCGTAAATCATCAGAATCAAAATGAATTATATCATAAACATCTTTATGTAAAAACTCATCATTTAATTTTTTTAGTACATTGTAATTTTCAACTTCTGCTAACCCGATAATATCTGGACCATTATTATCGTTCATTGAATTAATAACTCTAGAAATATTAGTTAGTTTTTGTTCAAATTTTGTTTGTGACCATTTTTTAGAACCATAAGGTAAAAATTCAGAATCTCGTGTTATTGGATCATCGATATTATCGAACAAATTTTCACAATTATAAAATGCAAAATAAAACAACTTATCACTTAACTTTGGTTCCATATTTAATTCATCTATTTGGTATGTTGCATTTAATTTATTAGAGTTACAATCGAATGCCATAATAGGGATAAATAGTACAAATAAGAGTATTTTTGCCATAATGAATTTTAACAAAAAAATTTGTCGCAAACTAAGGAATTTAACCAAAAAAGTATCTTTTATATTTTAAAGAAATAAATTGAAATTCAAAGAGTATATAATTAAAAATTATGATTCAGTAGCAAGGTCAGTAATTAAAAATAGCAGTTTGGCAGTCATTCTTCAAATAGCAGTTGCATTATCCTCTTTTGTTGAAACTTTCATTTTTACCAAATCTTTAGGCTTAGCTTTATTTGGTACATTCACAATAGTGTATTCCATTTCAGAGTTAGTTTATGGTATATTAGATTTTAGGACTGGTGAAGCAGTTATTAAATACTTGCCCGAAGTTAAACAAAACATAGGAACAAAGGGGATTAGTTCATTACTTAGATTTTTAATGGGGATAGATTTATTGATAGGTGTTACGGGTTTTATCTTAATTCTCATCTTGAATAAATTGTTTCTTAACTGGTTTAACATAGATCAGAAATACTTATTTATTTTAACAATAGTAAGCATTGGAGCTTCTTTCAAATTTACTGTTAGATGTTTGGGTTCATATTTTAGGGTAATAAATGAATTTCAAACTTTAATTAAATTCCATATTGGATGGGTTGTTTTTAAGCTGTTGATATTTACGTTGTTATATTTAAATCACCCTGATATTAAATTGATTGCAATAGGTTCTTTAATTGCTGATGTATCATTTTTTATTGTAACAATTTCAATTGCAATTAAATCGTTTTCTAAATATAATTTAAATCCATTTATAAGTAATACAAACTCAATAGCATACCTTAAAAAATCAATAATAAAATTTATATTCAGTACTAACATTGCTAGTACATTAAAAGTTATTTCATCTAAACTTGATGTATTAGTAATCTCAGCTTTATCACCAGTAAATTCGGCAGCTCAAGTTGTAGGTCTGTATAAGGTTGCATCAAGGGTTTCTGGTTCTTTGCTTATGTTTTCAGATCCGTTGTTAACAGCAGTTTATCCTGAGATTTCAAGACTCTCAGCAACTGGAGAGCAGAAAAAAATAAGAGGATTATTAATAATGTTAACGAAAATACTATTTTTAGTTTGTACTACATATTTTGTTGGCATGTATTTTTTTGGTGGATACATTTTAGGAATTTTAGGTAAAGAATATATTTCGGCTTTAAACGTAATTTTAGTAATGATTATTGGAGTTTCATCGGCTGTTATTTTCTTTTGGGCAAGACCAATGCTATTAGTACATGGTAAAGCAAGTAAAACAATTTGGGCTACTTTAATATCAATTAGTTTGCAATTTTCACTACTATATTTTCTTGTTCCAAAATATGGAGAGCTTGGAGCAGGCATTGCAAGTGCATCTTCTTACATTGTTGCAGTAATTGTGTTTCTAATTTTTTTAACTCAAAAAACTATTAAATAGTTACGATTTATTCTTTTAACAAATGTATTTCAAAATCAAATCAATCTAATATTTCTGGAAGAGAATCTTGATTTTGAGAATACTTAGTTTTTTTACTCCCTTTATATAAGTCATATTTAACAAACCTACACTCTAGAGCTCCATTATAAAGTTTAATTTTTTTTGATGTTGATAAACCGAGTAATTTAAGTGCTGAAAAATTTGAAGTTATAATCCATGCTGTATTTCCAATCCAGTTTTTCTTTAAACTATCACCAATAGATTTGTAAAAGAAATCAATATCATCTTTTTTCATTCTATCACCATAAGGTGGATTGAACATTATTAAAGCATTTTTAATTGGAGAATTAATTGGTTCCAAAAAATCCTGTACACCAAAAATAATATCACCATTAACTTTTCCAATTGCAGCATTTTTGGTACTTAAATCAATAGATTTTTGAGAAATATCAAAAGCATAAATACTGTGATTAAAATCTTTAATCTCTTCTAAAGTTTTATCGTATACTTCTTCATACAATGGCTCATCAAAATCTGCCCAACTCATAAAGCCAAAATCATCTCTAAGTAATCCTGGTGCAATATTTCGAGCAATATAAGCAGCTTCAATAGCAATTGTTCCAGATCCACACATTGGATCTATAAAATCACAATCTCCATCCCAACCAGATAAAATTATCATAGCTGCAGCAAGGCATTCATTAATTGGTGCAGTATCAGAATGAGCTCTATATCCTCTATGATTAAGAATTTCTCCAGAACTATCTAAAGAAATTCCACATTGATTTTCATAAATGTGAAGATGTATCTTTATATCAGGGTTATCAGTATCCACACTTGGCCTTGAGTCATATTTATCTACAAAATAATCAGCTATTGCATCTTTAACTTTTAGAGTTGCATACTGTGAATGAGTAAAAATTTGAGAATAGACCGAGCTTGAAATTGAAAATGTTTGTTTAATTGAAATTATTTTATCCCATTCAATTTTTCTTACATTAGCATACAATTCATATTCAGATTTTGCTTTAAAATTTAAAATAGGTTTTAAAATTTTAAGAGCAGTTCTTAATTTTAAATTAGCATAATACAAGAGTCTTTTATCTCCTTTAAAAACTACAGCCCTTGTTCTTAATCCTATATCTTTTGCACCACAGGACTCTAATTCGGCTTTTAAAGTATCCTCTAAGCCTTCAAGGGTTATAGCAACTAAATCAAATTTATCGTCTAAAATTTCTTGCATTAATAATATACTTTTAAAAATAATTTTAAAAAAAATAACCCCTAAACATCAAACAAAAGATTTAATCTGGAATTAATTCCTTTTTTAAGTACTTAGCAGTTAAACTTTTGGTTGAATTAATAATATCCTCAGGAGTACCTTCAACAACAATTTCACCACCATATTTTCCACCCTCAGGACCTAAATCTATTACCCAATCTGCACATTTAATAACATCTAAATTATGTTCAATAACAACTACTGTATTCCCTTTATCAGTTAAAGACTGGAGCACTTTTAATAACATATTTACATCTTCAAAATGCAAACCAGTTGTTGGTTCATCTAATATATAAAATGTTTTACCAGTTTGAACTTTACTTAACTCAGTTGCAAGTTTAACTCTTTGTGCTTCACCGCCAGAAAGAGTTGGAGCTTGCTGACCAACTTTAATATAACCTAAACCAACATTTTGGAGAGTTTGAACTTTCCTTTGAATTTTAGGAATATCTTGAAAAAATATTACTGCCTCGTCAACAGTCATTTCAAGAATATCAGAAATAGATTTTCCTTTAAAGTGAACTTCTAAAGTTTCTCTATTATATCGCTTCCCATTACAGAATTCGCAAGTAACAAAAACATCGGGTAGAAAATTCATTTCAATAGTTTTCATTCCAGCACCTTCACATTCGTTACACCTACCACCAGCAACATTAAAACTGAACCTACCTTGTTTGTAACCTCTAATTTTTGATTCCTGAAGCTGAGCAAATAAATCTCTAATCAAAGTAAACAATCCTGTATAAGTTGCAGTGTTACTTCTTGGAGTTCTACCAATTGGTGATTGATCAATTTCAATCACTTTATCAATAAATTCTAAACCTTCAATTTTACTATAAGGCATTGGAACAGTTACACTATCATAAAAATGCTTGGATAAAATCGGATAAAGTGTTCTGTTCATTAAAGTACTTTTACCTGATCCACTCATACCAGTTATACAAATGAATTTTCCAAGTGGTAATTTAAGTGTTATATCTTTTAAATTATTACCTGTTGCATTATATAATACAATCTCTTTACCATTTCCAACTCTTCTATCTTTAGGAATAGCAATAATTTTAGTTTGGCTTAAATAAGCTAATGTTAAAGAATCTAAATTATCTGAATATAATATGTTATTCCCATAAAATATCTTTGTAGAATCTTTCGATAATTTATTCGATTTAGATTTATCTTTTGAATTAATACTCTTAGAATTTAATTTCCTTTCTTTAACATAATTCAGATAATCTAATGTGTTTGCTTCAGCTACAATTTTACCTCCATTAACCCCTGCTCTAGGTCCTATATCAATTATATAATCTCCAGATTCAATCATTTCTTTATCATGTTCAACAACAATTACTGTATTACCAATATCTCTAAGTTTCTTTAAAGAAAGAATAAGTTTTGCGTTATCATGCTGATGTAATCCAATTGAAGGCTCATCGAGTACATACATAACCCCAGATAATTGTGAGCCAATTTGAGTTGCTAACCTAATTCTTTGCGATTCACCTCCACTTAAAGTTTTAGCAGATCTATTTAATGATAAATAATGCAAACCAACTTCAAGTAAAAATGAAATTCTATCATTTATCTCCTTTAAAATTAACCTGCCAATTTGCATTTGTCTTGATGAAAGAACTAAATTATTTATTATTTGTGATGCATCGCTTAATGAGCATTTACAAATATCAAAAATATTATTATTATCAATTTTTACAGCTAATGATTCTGGTTTTAAGCGACTTCCAAAGCAATCTCTGCAAACTTCTGTATTCATAAACGCACTTAATCTTTCTTTCCAAGCAGAATTTTTTGTTTCTGAAAAATATTTATCTAACATTTTTAATAATCCCTCAAACTTCATTTGATAAATTTGAGTTCTGCCATTGGCATAAGTAATTGTTGTTTCAAATCTTTCTTTTTTGTCACCATAGAACAATATATTCAAAGCATCATCACTCCACAAATTAAGAGGTGTATTTGAATCATATCCAAAATGCTTTGCAATACCTTCAATCTGTGCCCAATTTGGTGTTCTATCAGGTTTGCCTAGAGGTGCAATTGCCTCTTCATTTAAAGAAAGATTTTTGTTTGGAATAATTTTGCCTTCGATAAATCCAGAAAGTTCACCTAAACCTTGGCAAGTACTACAATAACCATAAGGAGTATTAAATGAGAATGAATTTGGTTCAGGTTCTTCAAATGAAATATTACAATTTGGGCAAGAATTTTTCTCTGAATAAATGTCATCAGGAATTAACATATTATCCCAAACAGTAATTACTATGCTTCCTTCTCCATACTTTAAAGCTGTTTCAATCGAATTATACAACCTAGATTTTGATTCTTCTTTAACATCAATTCTATCAATTACAATTTCAATTGAATGGATTTTATACCGATCTAATTTCATTTCAGGAATGATTTCTTTAAATTCTTTATCACACCTAACTCGTGTAAAACCATCTTTAGAAATTTTCTCAAATAGTTCTTGATAATGCCCTTTTCTACCTCTTACAATTGGGGCTAATACTGAAATTTTTTGTAAAGAATATTTCTCGTAAATATTATCAATTATTTGCTCAATTGTTTGGCGAACAACTGGCAGCCCACAATTAGTACAATGTTGAACGCCAACTCTTGCAAATAGAAGTCTTAAAAAATCATAAACTTCAGTGACAGTTCCAACAGTTGATCTTGGACTGCCAGAAATAGTTTTTTGTTCGATTGAAATTGCAGGAGAAAGCCCTTCTATCAAATCAACCTCTGGCTTTTCAATACCACCAAGGAATTGCCTTGCATAGGGGGATAAAGTTTCAACATAACGCCTTCTGCCTTCAGCATAAATAGTATCAAAAGCTAATGAAGATTTCCCAGAACCTGATAGTCCTGTTATTACAGTTAGTGAATCCCTTGGAATGAATACATCAACATTCTTCAAATTATGTACCCTAGCTCCTTGAACGGTAACTCCTTCAATTGAAGTATGCTTTACTTTAGTAGATTTATTGTTTACCGACATGAAAAGAGAAGTTTTATAAAATTGAAGTGCTAAATTACGAAGAAAAAAGTTTGATATTCTTTTATCTAAATTTTCAGAATGATTAAAAAGAATAGGAATTCAATAATAAAAATGGATTAGATCAATTCATTTAGGAGGGATTTTAATTTTTCAACAAAAGAGTTTACTGAATATTTCTTAATGGAATTTACTTTCGCATTTTTAATAATATTCTCAACTTCACCTTTATTAAAAATAAAATTACAAATTTTAATTTTTAAATCTTGCAGATTATCTGCAATAAATACAAAACCATCTTCACCAATAGCATTAGGAATTTCACCGCTTGTTGAGCCTATTACAAATGTTCCAGAAAACATTGCCTCGGCAATTACTCTGCCAAATTGTTCATGGATAGTACTCTTTGAAGGTAATATCAAACAATCTGCAGAGCGCATAAATAATGGAACTTGTTCTATTTTTACACTTGAGAAAAAATTTATGAATTTAGAAATTGATAATTCATTTGCCAGTTTTACTAATTCATTTTTAAAATCACCTTCACCTAAAATGATCATCCTTAAATCTAAATTAAGTTCTAATCTTAAATCGTGAATTGCATTAATTGCATATTGAATTCCTTTAGGCTCAAGCAATCTTCCAACATATAAAAAGTAAATTGAATCTTTGGTTAAATTCAACTTTAACCTTCCTTCAGCTTTGGTAATTAAATTGTTTGTAAATGGTGAATTATTCAAGCCCTGAAACATAATCAATGAACGAACACCACTTCTAGCATCATCTAATGCTTGCTTTGATTTTGGAAGATGAGATAACCCAACATCACACATCCCAGCTAATGCTGTCCCCATAAATCTATACAAAAATCCTAATTTATGTGGAAAATATCGATATGATAAAATATGCCAATTATAAAAAATAATTTTTGAAGTAGGAGAAAAAATTTTAGCTAAAAAAATTGTTTGTAAAGCAAAAATTGAAAACGACTCTTCAAGCAAAAGTATAATCTCAGGTTGTGATTTGTAAAAAGCTTTAATCATTCCACTGTAATATCCAGCTAACATTGCATGACCATGCATCCAAACTTTGCCTACAATAGTTTTATAATTTTCTTTTGTAGTCGATTTTTCGTAAAGGAAAGGTTTAGTATTTTCAATCCATTTATTTGTTGTTAAAAGAGTTAACTCTATATTACAATCCTCAGAAAGAAGATTATATCTCATTCTGTTGTTTCGTAATAATGCAGTTTTATCAACAACTAAAAGTTTCAATTTTAATATTTAATTTTAATAATAATATTTAATAATAAGTTCTGTTAGAATTTTAAAAATATTTGTTGACAAAGATAACGTATTCTAAAAAAAGTTAAATTAAATTGATAATTGAAGATTATGATAAAAAAATCAATGTTTAAAACAATTGTTCGTTATTTAAATTTTATTATTGATTTTTGCATCAAATAAATAAATCAACCAATTTTAAAGTTAAAATATTAAATGTCAGAAAAAAAAATATTTAAAGTCACCTTTATGCCATGGAATATAACTGTGAATGCGCTTGAAGGTGAAAATTTCTTAGACTTAGCAATGCAAAATGAAATTGATTTGCAACATAATTGTGGTGGAGTTTGTGCTTGCTCAACATGCCATGTTATTGTTAAAAAAGGATTTGAAACACTTTCAGAGATGGAAGATGATGAAGCAGATCAATTAGATGAGGCAGAGGGATTAACAATTTATTCTAGATTGGGTTGTCAGTCCAAAATTTATGGAGATGCTGTTGTTGAAGTACCATTAATAAATGAGGATATCAGACATTTATTCCATGAAGGTGCAACTAAAAATGATGAGCATTGATAATTCAATTTGTAGAATATTAAATAATTAAATGTAATAAACAAATCCCTGCTAGCTAGTAAATTAGACATAGTAGGGATTTTATGATTTATAAATATTAGTACATTTAGTTCTCAATTACTGAAGAAATAGTTGCATCATCTTCTAATTTTACTGGAGATAAATTAGTTATTTTTCCACTAACACATAATCCAGAAGCAACTGCTTGACTATTCCAAACATTAAAAGTTATAATATGTTTTCCTTTTAATAAACTAGCTTGATGATTTACGAAAACTGGATCTAAGTACGCATGCCATTGACGATTCAAAATAACAACATTATCTAAAAGTACTTCTACATCATCATCTGCTAAAGCTTTAAAATTAATGGCTACAATTGCATCATTCTTTAATTCAAATGTAGATTGATATTGATATTCACCTTTGTTATCATTATCGAAAGTTTTATTTGTGTTAATCCATTGAGAGCCATTTAAATTTGACCATAAAGGATGAGATGCAATAGAATAAGTTTTAGCACTTGCTTGTAAGTTATCTTGACTTTTAAAATCATTGCTAGATGACCATTTTAAATCTCCTTGAGAACCTGTATTTAAACTTAAAGAAGTTCTAAGAGTTTGAGCTTCCAATTTAAATCCAACAAAAGATAAAAAGATAAATAAAAATAAAAATTTTTTCATTGACATGTTTTTTTTAATTAAATGAGTTGTTAAGTTTTTATTGTATTTATAATGACAATAAACCATAAAAAAAGTTTATAAATATTGACAAATAAATTGTTTTTTTGAAACAAATTATTTAATTAGTAAACAAATTTATCTAGAAGTTTCTGCTTCTTCATAAAATTGTGTATGACCAGGATCAATATATTTTAACTTCTTCCAAAGAAGTGGATCTTGGGAATAACCCTTAAAGATACTTGAATATTCTTGAAATTTTGTATCATTTAAAACTCTTATCAATACAGTTGGTTCAACTAACTTATCTATTGTTCTAACTAAATCTGAGAACAAATTACTTATAGTTTCTAAAGATTTAGCTTTATCTTTTAACAATAAATCTAAACCATTATAATGATAATTATATACAAAACTTCTAATTGGTTGAAAACGAATATCAGTTAATTCTTTAATAAGACCGTATCTAGAGTATCTTGAACTTTTTATATTTGACGACCATCCATCTAAACCTCTAGTAGTTGCAAGGTTGGCAATACTATAAGCTTTTGCAAACATTGCATCTCCACCAAATATTGAATAACTATCAAAATCAAAACCTAATGCTATATAAACATAGTAATCAATTAAACTAGTAATATCATCATAAGATGTTGGTTCATTTCTTAATTGCTGACCTCTTCTGTAATAAAATGACCAACCATCATCTGGAGAATTTTTTTGTTCATCATCTAAAATTTTAAGAATTGGTGAGCTTGAGTTATTTCCAATATTCCTTTGACTACCAATAAGTAATTTTGCTTTGTATAAATTTCCTGAAACATTTACAAAAGTAATTCCAAAAGTCATGGCAAGTTTTGGACCTTGCCATTCAGATTCTATCCATTTTGTAGAATTAACATAAGACTTTAATTCTTCTGCAAAACCTGCAATTTCATCTCTAGAATCTTGAGAAATTTTATCATAGTTAGCACTTACAGTTGCCTCAATTTCCTGAGATTTCAAATTGGAACAAATAGTAAAAATTAGAACTATTGAACAAATTATTTTAGATTTATTTATAATCATATTATATAAAAGTTACGAAATAAAAACAATTGACTTATAAAAGAGATAAGAGTTTATTATATTAAATTCAAAGTATAAATAAGCAAGTTTATATAACAAATAATTCAAACTAAAAATTAATTAATTATTTGAAATATTGTAAATGATTCGATATTATTTTTTGTTGAAAAACCTAAATAATAAGAACCGCTTACTAGTTTGTTAAAATCAAGTGTCAATCGATGAATACCTTTTTTTAGATATTCTTTTTTTATAATTTCTATTAACTTTTCACCTTTTAAAGAATAAATATTTAAATTAACTTCATCATCATTTTTCAAACCAATATCAACTTTTGCAATTCTAGATTTAATAGGATTTGGGATTGGAGTTTGAATAAAATTAATATTTGTACCATTAGTAGGATTGAACAAAATTCTATTTTTACACCAATCATCTCCAAATGATTGGTCTGCTTTGATATTAATTGTGAATGGTATTTGTTCTTCTACATTGCAATCGTTATTTAAAATCAAAGTATCAGTAATTGAATTTACTTGACTACCATAAATGTTAACAGGCAATTTAGCAAATCTACCTGGCTTTATGACTAAAGGGAAAATGGATGGAGCAACACTAAATGAAATATTGTTTTTAAAATTAACTTTAGAAATTATTTTTAATCCAAGTCCAAAATTGCTTATAATTAATGTATCAGTTCTCCATTTATTATAACTTATTGTGTCACACAAATAATCTTTCATATATCTCAATCCAACAGAATCACTTGTTTGTGGGTTAACGCCTTTAATAGTAAAACCAAACAAAGTATCAGTTTTATATGATTTATTTCCAGCAAAATCTGTTGTAGTAATTTTTACAAAACCATCCTGGAATTTATTTATCAATTGTAAATTAAAATCAACATAAAAGGAGGGTAAGTTCTTTAACACTGAATCATTAGTTAAACTGCAATTCAACAAATCAAACTGTACATTGCTAATTCCAGCTGATTTACCAATTGATTCGGTAACAATGTAATCAGCTTCTGAACCGCATGGTCTTAAATTGAACTTAAGGTTTGGTGGTACAGTATCGGTAATACCAATAATAGAAATTGAGATTACTTCTCTATCAAAACAACTATCTGCAATTTTAAAAATTGTTGTAATAGGATAATTTCTAACCCAACCTTCAACACAAATTTGAAATTTAGCTTTTTCATTTGGCTTTAAAGTTATTGGTAACTGTCCGATAATTTTAATTGAACCATTTGTTATTAATTCTTGAAGTGAATCTTGAATAGATATTTTAGAAATAGTTCTTGGAAACTTCCCATAATTTTCTATTTCAAAATCTCTACAAACTACTTGATTATTTAAATGAATTATTGTATCTAAATTTAAAGCTGAATTAGTCATACCAACTGACCTAACTGTAAAGCCTGGAATTGATGTGAACTGACTTCTAGATCTTCCAGATGAATCAATTGCAATAATACCTAAGAATCCATCTAAATACTGATCTAATAATTTTGCTTTATATTTGACAGTATCCTTCGTGCTTTTAAAATTATCAATATTCAAATTGATATTATTTATTTGTAAAGCATAACAAGAATCAATCCCAGAATCTATTATTCTACTATCAAAAGCAATTCCACTTAACTCATCACATTTAATTGAGTCTTCAATAAGTGGAGGTTGGTAATCAAAAAATATTTTCTTAAAAACAATACCACCAATGTATCCATAAGAATTTGCATTCCCAAATCCATACAAGCATAATCCAAAAGCTGAATCACATTTTACAAGGTGTGAACCTGGTGTAACTTCTATTTGAGCATATACAAAATGAGTGCCTGGAACATCAATATAATTTGCATTAGGAATTGTTCCATCTATTGTTAAACTATCAGTATGATATTTTGAAACTATAACATTCATAAAATGATAATCAAAGCCTGAATCGATTATACTTTGAACACTATATATTGAATCATATTGCTCATAAGGTGGAATAATCATCATAAAAGGATCACCTATACCAAAACCATTCCCAGATTCATCAGGACCAACAGAATGTTCGTATTGAGCAACAAGAATTGGATTATCTGCCGAAATAAACATAACGAGATCAAGATTGACTTGAGTAGATACACCTTTTTGTAATGGCTTTTGTACAACTCCATTAATTGTCCAATTTGTATTATCAATTGCAGCCAAAACTCTGATTACAGCTTTGTAAGGAGAATAGAAAGCTATAGGAAAATGAGGAGTTGCAATTACCTTTGTGCCCCATATTTGGAGTGGAGGAATTTGTTCACATAAATGATCTCTATAATTACCTACAGAAACAGGAATTGATGTTCTTCTAACACCTGCAAAAACAGCAATAGGTTTGGTTGAAGAAAGCTCAGTTCCACTTACATCTTGGAAAATACCTGTTTTAGCTTGTCCAAAAAATACTTCACCTTTATTTAATTTGACAATAAATTGATTATCGTCTATTCTACTATTAATGTAAGTGCCTGGTGATGGATTAATTTTTATCTCAGTTCCATCATAAGGGGCAACGATTGAAAATTCTGATGGCATATCAAAAGTTCCATTTCCTGTACCTAGTTGATCAGAATATCCATTTGGATAAGAAAGAACAATATAATGTCGTGTAAGAACATCCTCAGGAAAACCAAGAAAAGCGTCAGCAGATAAGGTTCTAATATTTGCACCATACAAAGTTATTTCATCATCAGCTAATATTAAAATTGATTTGTTTGAAACTCCAGTATCATTACTATTTAACTCCATATCAAATGGAATAGGGATTTCAAAAGTAGTATTAATTTTAGTGATAGGGAATTTATATTGAGTGGTAGGATCATTGCCAAAATATACTGAAACATTTGTTAACTTATCGCAAGAAGCATATAAAACTAATCTAGATTCTTCGCCAAATCCTAATGAACCAAAATTCTCTAAAAATGATACCCAAAACTCATTTCCTTTAGAATCTAAGTCTGATTTTTGTGCATTTGAAATTTGAAAATTAAACAATAATAAACCACCAAAAAGGAAGCAAATACTTTTGATAGACTTATTAGAAAAATTATTCATTATTTAAGTATTTAAAATAAACTAATTAAAAAGGAGCAATTGAATTCCAAATTATAATATTCGGTAAGTTGAATAACTTTTATTCAAACAATTAACTATCTAAATTAAAAGAAAAATTAGATAGATTACTAAATTTGTTTTTATTGTTTATTTCAATTGAAATATTTTATCAATCTTATTGAAAATTTCAAATTCTATTATTAAAAAAAATCATTTAGATAACTGAATAATTTCATTATAATATTTAATATGATTGTCTATACAATTATTCCAAGAAAAATTTTCAGCATATTCTGATACACTTTTAGATCGATTATTCAATTCAAAATCATTTAAACCATTCAATATAACGTTCTTCATATTTTCTTCTAAGAAATCTGTAAAATAGTATCCATAGGTAGATGTAATTTCTGGTAAACAAGATAAATTAGAAACAAAAACAGGTTTACCAAAATACATTGCTTCAATAATAGGCATACCAAAACCTTCATGAAGTGAAGGGAATATAAAACCTTTGCAATTAGCATAAAACCATGCTTTTTCTTCTTCAGAAATGTAATGAAAAAATTTTACATTTGTTAAATTATTACTTTTACAATACTCTATTAGGTAATTTGAATGAGGATGATGTAAATCGCCAGCAATAACAAAATCAAAATTCGGTATTAATTTTGAAACTCTTAAAATAGATTCAGGATTTTTATTTGTTGCAAGTCTTGAAATGTGGAAAAAAAATGGTTTTGTATAATCAAAATCTTTATGTTTACTCTGCTTAAACCCAATTAAATTACTAACTCCATTGTAAATAACTTTAGGATTAATTTTGTATGGAATATTATCAATTATATCTTTCTTTACAAACTCAGAAATACTAATATGGTAATTAGTTCTTTTTAAAAGTTTTGTATGTTTGAGTATTAATTTTTTTATGATTTCATCATTTTCCATATATAGGAAATTTAGATCATGAATTGTAGTTATTGAATTTTTTGAAAATGGTGAAGGTTTGACTTTACAGAATTGATTTAGTGAATGCCAAATATCAAATTTTTGAATCATAGGATTAAATAATTTAAAAATATGTTTCCTATTAATGTATTTAACGTTATCTCCAAATATTCCACTTTCTTTTTTTGGGAGAAAAAAATAAAATTTTAAGTTAAACTTTTCATTGAATTCTTTAGATCTGTTACTAATAGTTTCACCAAATTTTAAACCATATTCACCTAATCCACTCTGTTTTGCATTAAGTTTACCTAAATCTAATATGATTTTATTTTGGGTTAATTTTTGCATATTAAAAAATTACAATAGTTCCTTAATCAATTTGTTTATAATTTCATCAGTAGAAACATTTTCTGCCTCTGCATTAAAACTGGTTACAACTCTGTGTCTTAATACTGGTAAAGCAACAGCTTTAACATCTTCAATACTTGGAGTGAATCTGCCTTGAATTGCAGCTAAAGCTTTTGCACCAAGAATCAAATATTGTGAAGCTCTTGGTCCTGCTCCATACCTTAAGTACTCACTAATATAACTAGGGGTATTACTTGATTTGGGTCTAGAAATGTTAACTAGTTTTACAGCAAATTTAATTACATTATCAGCTACAGGAACTTTTCGAATTAGATTTTGAATTGATAAAATTTGATTTGAATCTAACACTTTTTGAGGTTCAAAAGTATTTGAAGTTGTAGTTTGTTTTACAATTAGTACTTCTTCTTCAAATGAAGGATAATCTAAAAATATATTAAACATAAACCTATCAAGTTGAGCTTCAGGTAATGGATAAGTACCTTCATGCTCAATAGGATTTTGAGTAGCTAATACAAAGAATGGCTCTTCTAAATGATAAGTGTTTCCTGCTGCAGTTACACAATGTTCTTGCATTGCCTCAAGCAAAGCTGATTGTGTTTTTGGAGGTGTTCTGTTAATCTCATCAGCTAATACAATGTTTGAGAAAACTGGACCTTTAATAAATCTAAATATTTTTTCACCAGTAGATTTATTATCCTCAATTATTTCAGTTCCAGTGATATCAGAGGGCATTAAATCAGGTGTAAATTGAATTCTACTAAAAGACAAATCTAATGCTTGTGCAACTGTTCTTATTAATAAAGTTTTTGCTAAACCAGGTACTCCAACAAGCAAACAATTACCTTTTGATATTAAAGCAATAATTAACTGTTCAATAATATTATCTTGACCAACAATAACTTTAGATATTTCTTTTCTGAGACTTTCAACATCTAATTTAAGTTGTTTTATTGATTCAATATCGTTCATATATTTTGTTGTTTACTCTAATTTGTGGGTAAAATAATAATCAATTTTATCAGTAGAATATAAATTCAATTATATAGAAAGTCTCCTAAAAATAAAAGATGGAATTGATTTTATAATAAACATTACTAATCTCCATCTAGCAGGAATATAGGAAATTTTTCTACCTTTGGATGCTGATTTTAAAATCATTTTAGCAGCAGATTCTGGTGAGATAAGCCAAAATAAACCCTTTGTTCCTTTTGTCATTTCAGTATCAATAAATCCAGGTTTAATTGTGAGAACTTTTACTCCTAACTTCCCAATTCTGTTTCTTATTGATTCTAAATATGTGTTCAGTGCAGCTTTACTTGAACAATATGCTGGGTTGCGGCTTCTTCCCCTATCTCCAGCAACTGAAGAAACACCAACAATAGTACCTTTCTTAATTCTTTCAAATCTCCTTGCAGCTTCATTAATCCAAGCAATCGCGCCAATTGTGTTTACTTTAATCATCAATGAATCTTTACTTGTGTCATATTCATCTTTAGTAATTTTAGCCATTGTTCCAGCAGTATAAAAAATAGCATCTAGTCTTCCTAATTGTCTTGTGATAACTTGAAAAAGTTCTGGAACTTCGTCAATATTTACTACATCATGAACATAAGAATAAGCTTTAATTTTATCTGAATTCGAATTAATTTCAGAACATAATTTATCTAGTAAATCACCCCTCCTTGCCACTAATGCAACTATACATCCGTTGTTAACAAGTTCTCGAGCTAAGGCTTCACCAATTCCACTCGATGCTCCAATTATAATAGCTTGATTAAATTTCGTCATAAATTTTTATAAAAAACAAAAATACAAATTTAAGAACAAAAAGTCCTTTTATTAATTGTTAGTGTTGAGATTAAATGTATTTTTAAATTTAGAAATTTAAGATTATATTGAGCTAAATATTCTATGACTTTAATAACAAATAATTTAAATTGATGTTTAATTTATAAACTATTTAATACAACTATTTTAATAAATAGTTAACTTGTTAATTATATTCACTTATTAATTTATCATATCTTCTATAGAATTCCAGGTTCTTCTTTTTTGAATTCTTATTAGTTTTATTTATAACTATGTACATAAAATCATTTAACATATATCTTCTTTTACAAATTATATTATGTTCATCCATTTTTGTATTGGCAGTTGTTCAAGTATCATCATCGGATGCTGATTTAAGTAAATTTTATTTATACAATTCTATATTAATTAATTCAAATTTAATTATTTCAGTAATACTTATAAGCAGTGCTATTTTCTCATTTTTCAAGTTTGATAAATCAACAAATATGTGGAAATCACTTTTCGTATTCTGTATTTTTGTATTTGCAGAATATTATTTATCAAAAATTGGATTGCTTTATAAAAAAAATCATGGTTTATGGAAAGGTGAAATATCAATATCAGTTTTTGTAGCTGCTTTCAAATGTGGCGTTGCTTGTATAACCATATTTATAGCTTGGTCAGTTCAAAAATTCATTAAAATCCTACAATAATTATTTTGAAAAACTTAGTCATTGTTGAATCACCTTCAAAAGCAAAAACAATTAATTCTTACTTAGGTTCAGATTACATCGTTGATGCATCAGTTGGTCATATAAAGGATCTCCCAAAAGATGGTTTAGGAGTAGATATTGAAAATGGATTTATTCCAGAATATTGTACTATCAAAGGTAAAGGGGATGTTATTAAAAAGCTAATTCAACTTTCCAAACATTGCGATTATGTTTTTTTAGCAACTGATCCAGATAGAGAAGGAGAAGCTATTGCACAACATATAAAAGCTGAACTTAAAGGAAAATCTAAAAAAATAAAACGAGTTACTTTCAATGAAATAACAAAAGATGCAGTAATCTATGCCATTCAAAATCCTAGAGATATTGATAAAGAAATGGTTGCCTCACAAGAAGCAAGAAGAGTAATGGATAGGCTTATTGGATATAAAGTTTCACCATTTTTATGGAGGAATATGGATCGATCTGCTAAAGGTTTATCAGCTGGTAGGGTTCAATCTGTTGCATTAAGAATTATAGTTGAAAGAGAAAGAATTATTAACTCATTCTTACCAATAGTTTACTTTAATATTATTGCCGATTTTGTATCAATTGAAAAAGATAAAATTACTGCTACTTTAATAAGATATAGAAATCAAGAAATTAAAAAGCCAGAAGGCTCTCATAGTGATAAAAATAATAAATCTCTAAAAAATTTCTTTATATCGGATGAAGAAACAGCGAACCGTATTCGTACTGAAGCATTAAATCAATCATATAAAATTAGCAATATTTCACAAAAAGAGGTAACTCAAAATTCTCCTCCACCATTCATAACTTCAACATTACAGCAAGATGCTTCAAGGAAACTTAGAATGAACACAAAACGAGTTATGCAAATAGCTCAAAAGCTTTATGAAGGTGTTTTACTTGGTTCAATGGGGTCAGTAGGATTAATTACATACATGAGGACAGACTCAATTAGAATAAATCAGAAGGCAGAAGAAAAAGCTGAAGAGTTTATTTATGAAAACTATGGAAAGGAGTATCTTAAAATCAATGTTTCAAAGAAAAAATCTGAAGCGATTAAAAAAAATTCAAAGAAAAATGTTCAAGATGCACATGAAGCAATTCGTCCAACAAATATTAAGATAACTCCTAAAGAAGCCTCAAAATATCTTGATTCCGAATCTTCAAAATTATATGAATTAATTTGGCAGAGGTTTATTGCAAGCCAGATGAGCGCTGCTATTTATGACCAAACATTAATAGAAGTTTCTGGGGGTGAATTTCTATTTAGAGCAGAGGGGAAAAAACAAAAATTTCAAGGTTGGATGAAAGTTTATTCCGAAGATGTTGATGAATCTAAAATTATTGAAGAATCAGATATTAACAATCAAGTTTTGTCTGAAAAAATAAAGTTAGGGTTAGATTTAAATATAAAAAATCCTAAAGTTTTAGAAAAAAAAACTCAATCACCACCAAGATTTACTCAGAGTTCTTTGGTAAAAGAATTGGAAAGATTAGGAATTGGAAGACCAAGTACTTACTCAAGTATTTTATCATTATTAATTGATAGAGAATATATTATTGAGGAAGAAAGGAAACTAAAACCAACAGTTTTGGGTTTTGATGTTTGCGACTTACTTACAAAAAATTTCCCTGAAGTGTTTGATACTAAATTTACCAATTTAATGGAGAAAGAATTGGACTTAGTTGCATTAGGAGAAAAAAAATACATTGATGTAATGAAAGAATTTTACAAACCACTTGAAATTGCCTTACTTAGATCTTTAGGTCCTAACTCAATAAATTTTAAAACTCAAAACAAGTTAAATATAAATAATGGAGTTTTATTATCACATTTGAAGGGATCAACATTTGAGAATCAAAATATAGATTCAACAGGTATAATTTGTAATAAATGTGGGGGTGAAATGATTAAAAGAAATTCAAAATTAGGAAATGAATTTTATGGTTGTAAAAATTATCCGGAGTGTACAAATACAAAGCAAATTGAATCTTCAATAAAGTGTCCTAAATGTCAGAATGGTAGTATAGTTGAAAGAAAGGGAGGAAAATTTAATTCAATTTTTTATGGATGTACAAATTATCCTGAATGTAAATACACATCAAATAATTTACCTAAATAACTATACTTTATATTTTGAAATAATCAAATAATCCAAGTTAAAATTTCCTAAATTCAAATAAAAAATTACTCAATATTCATTGTATGAGAAATAATTCTTGAAAGGTTTTCAGCAAGTTTCCTCTGATCAAATTCTTTAGATACAATTTCATTTCCAATTGGTAACTCATTATTTTCCCAAGCTTTATACATTGCATAAATAGCATTGGAAATACTATTTATATCTTCTGGTTGAGCAAAATAAGCAGCATCATAATTCCTAAGAACTTGTATCATAGCACCATTTGTAGGTGTTAAAACTAATATAGGTTTTCTTGTTCCAATATATTCATAAATTTTACCAGGGGTAATAATTGGATCGTAAATAGTAAGCCAAAGAGCATCACTACCAAATAAATAGCTAACTGCTTCAGAATGGTTAATATATCCAGTATTGTTAAGTGCACCAATTACTCCAGCATCTTTTGCAGAATCCATGTATTTTTCTGAAAGCAAACCAATAAAACATAACTCAACTTTATTCTTAGTTTCAGGATGATTCTGAAACATTTGCATAACTGCTTTGAAGAAAAATTTTGGTGAACGGTTTGCATCAAAAATTCCACTATATGTAATTCTAAATTTTTCTTTTGGTTTGTCTGCTGGAAATCTAGCTCCAATTTTCATTGAGTGTGGATCAAACCCACTTGGGAGAACATGTACTTTTTCATGAGTTAAATGACTGTATCTAGACATCAAACTTTCTTTAATTCTACGATTCACTGTAACTATTGCATCAGCATTTAAAACTGCTTCAGATTCTAATTTATAAGCATGTTTAAAATGGAAAGGTGTTGCATAAAAATGATTTTTATTATCTAACCATGGATCACGGTAATCTAATACTAAAGGAATACCATACTTTTTTTGGATTTCATTAGCAATAACTAAAGAAGTAAAGGGTGGGGCAGTTGCCAAAACTGCATCAAATTTTTGCTTTGCAAAAAGCTCATCAACTCTTTTAAGAGCAAATTTTTTCCATCCAATTTTATTATCAGGTTGTAAAAAAACCTGTGATAATTTAGACAAAAATCTTCTCTGTCTATCTGGAGGCATTTCAACTGGTTTATTTTTATTCCTTTTAAAAAATTTTAAAGGATCAATTGTGTCTGTTTGTTCAATAATAACTTCTGCTTCCAATACTTCATCTAATAAAGAATAATCATAAGCAAAATAACCAACATTCCCAACAGTTACAACAGTGCTTTGCCAACCAAATTCTCGTAAATATTTAGTAAATTTGGCAATCCTCTGAACACCGCTAAGCCCCATTGGAGGATAATAATAAGCAATGACAAGTAAGTTAAAATATGTTGGTAAAATGTTTTCTGATAGAACTTCTGTCTCAGATTTGCTTACTGGATAGTTTTCATCCTCTAACAAATTGATAGCAAGCTGAATATCTCTTTTTTCGTTTTCGCTTATCACTTTTTTAATTAAATTTTTAGTTTTTGATACTTACTAAAATTAAACATCTTTATCAATATCTAAAAATCAAACAATTATGTTAGAACTGAAAAAGTAATATTAGCTATCAAAATATTTTATATAATAATAAATTCTTTCGAAGAATTATTTAATGATTTTGCACCAGATTTAGTAATCACAATATCATCTTCAATTCTAACTCCCATTTCACCGGGAAGATAAATCCCTGGTTCGATTGTAATTACAATGTTTTCTTTAAGCAAGAACTTTCCACCACCTTGTGAGACAGGAGGCATTTCATGAACCTCAATACCTAAGCCGTGTCCTGTTGAATGACCGAACATATCACCATAACCTGCATTTTTAATTTCATTTCTACAAACATCATCAAGTGCTTTGCCAGTCATACCATTTTTAGCATTTTCAATTCCTAAATTGTGAGAATTCAATACAATATCATAAATTTCCTTTGCTTTAGGGTGAGTAGGTTTACCAACTGAAATAGTTCTTGTCATATCACTACAAAACCCTTTATACTTAAATCCAAAATCAAGAGTTACTAAATCACCTTTTTTTATTTTTTTATCTGAAGCTCTACCATGAGGTAAAGCACCACGTTCACCACTAGCTACAATAATATCAAAAGCTTCGCATTCTGCACCATACTTTCTACCATAATAACTAATTTCAGTTGCAATTTCTATTTCTGAAATACCTGGTTTAATTATTTTAAGAATATCAGTAAACACCAAATCAGTTATATCTGCAGCTTTTTGCATTAAGGTTAACTCATGATCAGTTTTAACTGAAACAGTTCTATTAACCGACTCTTTAGTCTTCTTGATTTTAGCTTCTTTAAAGCATCTTTTTATATCATCATATTGTGAAACTGTTGTGTATGCTTCTTGAAAACCTATAGAACTAGTTTTTTCTACTAATTTTAATTTAAGCATTTCCTCATAAGGACTTTTTGTAATGCAAGTTTCAAACATTTTGCCTAATTCTTCTTTGGCTTGCTGTTCATATCTAAAATCAGTAAAAAACACACTTTTATTTGGGGTAATAACCAAAGTGCCTGAAGTACCAGTAAAATTTGCTATGTACCTAATATGAGGTACATGAGTTATAATAATTGCGTCTAGTTCTAAACGCTTTAGTTCATCTCTAATTTGTGTGACTCTGCTTAACACTATTTTAAAAGTAAAAAGTTAATAGAAAAATAAAATTTAAAAATCAATGTAAATGACTAAAGAATAATTTGTTTTACAAAAAAATGTGAAACAAAAACTTTAAAAATATAAAAGAACAAAATTGTAATTATTGATTTAGAACCCATGCGAAAATTAATGGTGCAACTATAGTAGCATCACTTTCAACAATAAATTTAGGAGTATTTATATCTAATTTACCCCAAGTTATTTTTTCGTTAGGAACTGCACCAGAATAAGATCCATAACTTGTTGTTGAATCTGATATTTGACAGAAATAACTCCAAAAAGGTATGTCATGCATTTTCAAATCTTGATATAACATTGGAACTACACAAATAGGGAAGTCGCCGGCAATTCCACCACCAATTTGAAAGAACCCTACCCCTTTTCCTCCTGAATTATCGATATACCATTTAGATAAAAAAGTCATATATTCAATACCACCTTTAATTGTTGTAGGTTTGAGTTCTCCTTTAATACAATAAGATGCGAAAATATTTCCCATTGTTGAATCTTCCCAACCAGGAACAATGATTGGTAAATTCATTTCAGCAGCAGCAATCATCCAACTGTTTTTTGGATCAATTTGATAATATTTCTCTAACACTCCACTCAAACATAACTTATACATAAACTCATGAGGAAGGTAGCTTTCCCCTTTTTTATCTGCATCAGTCCAAAGTTCAACAATATGTTTTTGTAATCTTCTAAAAGCCTCTTCTTCTGGAATACATGTATCAGTAACTCTATTAAATCCTTCTTCTAATAAATCCCATTCATCTTTTGGTGATAAATCACGATAATTAGGTACTCGTTTATAATGATTATGTGCTACTAAATTCATCAAATCTTCCTCTAAATTTGCTCCTGTACAAGATATTATATCAACTTTGCCATTTCGTATCATTTCAGCAAGTGATATCCCAAGCTCAGCAGTGCTCATTGCTCCAGCAAGAGTAATCATCATTTTACCCCCTTCAATCAAGTGACATTCATATCCCTTGGCTGCATCAACTAATGCAGCAGAGTTAAAGTGCAAGTAATTTTTTTCTATAAATTGAGAAATTGGACCCCTTGTCATAAATTTTATTTTATACTTTTATTCTAAATATAAATTTAAGTACATTTAGATTTTTTAGTTTTTCAAATCGCAAAAATACTTTAAAAAATGTTTTCTACATTTATTTCTTTTGAATCATTGAAATCATTCATTGAATTTATCAATTTGAAAGATGAATATTTTTTTAAATCTCCTAATTTAATTTCATCAGTAAATATCATTTTTTCGCTAATTAATCTTTCTCTACAAGTCCCTTTTAACAATGGAGTATTAGGAGTAATCCAATAATTATTAATTTTAAAAATGATATTAGAATATGAAGTATCAGTAACAAATCCATCTTTTATAATTAAAACATCGTCACAATTATTTTTTTTATCAAATAAGTTATTAAGTAATTTTCTATCTGAATATTTTAATGAATAATCAATTTCATTATTGTGAATCAATTTTAAAGAATTAATTTCTCTAAATTTATATTTCGATACTTCAATTTTTGTAATTACTTCAGAATAATAAACTTTACATTTATAGAGTCCAATCGTAGGCAAATTTCTATTAGAAATGATATTGTTTAAGTGTTCTTTATTACTAAAATTAAACAACATATCTTGAGATTTAAACATTCTGATAATATGATAGTTTAAATTATATAACTCACCATCTAATAATTTTATTGACTCAAATAAAAGGGACATAAACTTTATCTATTAATTCGTTGTATTCTTTATATGCTTCACTTAAAAATGTTATTCCACCACCACTTTTGAAAATTAATCCTTTAGAGGTTTTCTCTATAAAACGAATCATAACGCTGCTTTCAAGATTAACTCCATCAAAGTAACCAAAAACACCTGTGTAATATCCACGTTTGTACTTTTCTACTTTATTAATTATTTCTAAAGTTTTTTTCTTTGGTGCTCCACTTATAGAGCCAGCTGGAAGGAGTGAGATTAGAGTATCACCAATGTGATTTTTGTAATCTTTACTTAAAATTCCAGTTATTTTTGAACTTACTTGAATGAGAGTTTTATTATAAGTTTTTATATATTCTAAATAACGATACTTCTCTAATTTCACATTTTTTGAAACAATGCTAAGGTCATTTCTTATTAAATCTACTATTGTGGCATGTTCACATTTTTCCTTTGAATCATTAAGAATTATTTCTTCAGCATTTTCAATTCCTGCATCAATAGTCCCCTTCATTGGATAAGATGAAATTATACCATTGTTAATTTTAACAAAAGTTTCAGGTGAGAACAATACAAATTTGTCTTTCAAAAGCAATTTGTATTTTGAATCAGATCTTTTAAATACATCTAAAAAAGTTAAATTAGTGTTTACTTCACTCGGAAAAGTTAGATTGATTAAATATGTATTTCCCAATTTGATATTTTCAATACATTCATTGTAAGATTCTAAATAATTATGGAAAGTAGGAGGCTTTACTTCAAAATGAAATTTAATTTTTTCTTTTAGAATTGAATTATTTGATTTAAAATTAGAATAATCATTTATCTTATATAAAATTTCATTACCATCAATTTGATCTAACTGTATTACAATTGGATTAAGCATTTCAAAATCAATCACAAATAAAAATGGTTGAGAATTACTACCATAATTATTCATTAGTTTTATTGCTTTACTTATATTCAAATTGAAATTATAAAAATTAAAAATTGATTAAAACTTAACAAATCAAATTATTCTAAACTATACTTAAAATAGAACTACATTTAATTAAGTTCAGTTATTGTTAGTAACATTTATATTTTTAAAAACTACAAAAATAGTGAGAATACTTATTGTTGATAATTATGATTCCTTTACATACAATTTATTTCAACTATTAGAACAAGCAAAAGATGGCAATGAGATTGTTGTAATAAAAAGTGATAAGATACTTATTGATGAAGTTAAAAGTTTCGATAAAATTGTTTTTTCTCCAGGAGCTGGGTTACCAAGGGAGTACCCAATTATGTATGAAATAATTGATAGATTTTATAAAACTAAACCAATACTTGGTGTTTGTTTGGGTCATCAAGCCATTGCTGAATCATTCGGAGCAAGTTTGATGAATATAGGAACAGTAAGGCATGGCAAACAGATGAAAGCATTTATAAAAGCTAATGATTATTTGTTTGAAGGTATTGATTCAGAAATTGATACTGGTTTGTATCATTCATTTGCAGTATCAAATAATGGATTCCCAGATATTTTAGAAATAACATCAATTACTTCTAATGGAACAATTATGAGTTTTAAACATAGAGAATTTGATATCCGTGGTATTCAATTTCACCCTGAATCAATTTTAACTCCTCTAGGAATAATTATAATAAAAAACTGGCTTAATAAAACTAATTTATATTCTGTAAATTAGTAACATAAAAATTAAACACATGATTATTTTGTGGTTTATAATTCACATTTAAAAACTGCAAGATCATAAATTTAAATAAATCATTTTTATGTCTAGAACATTAATAACTGGAGGAGCAGGATTTCTTGGTTCACATTTATGTGAAAAATTTTTAAGTGAAGGTCATGAAGTAATTTGCTTAGACAATTTGATAACAGGTTCAACTGATAATATTGCTCATCTTTTTGGGAATAGTAAATTTTCATTTATAAATTATGATGTTACAAACTATATTTTTATTGAAGGTGATTTAGATTACATTCTCCATTTTGCTAGTCCTGCAAGCCCATTAGATTATTTACAACACCCAATTCCAACACTGAAAGTTGGGTCATTAGGTACTCATAAAGCATTAGGTTTAGCAAAAGCTAAAAATGCTCGTTTTCTAATTGCTTCAACTTCAGAGGTTTACGGTGACCCACTAATACATCCTCAAAAAGAGAGTTATTGGGGTAATGTTAATCCAGTTGGTGTACGTGGTGTTTATGATGAAGCAAAAAGATTCGCTGAAGCAATAACAATGGCATATCATACTTATCATAAATTAGAAACTCGAATTGTTAGAATTTTTAATACATATGGTCCTAGAATGAGAATAAAAGATGGAAGAGCAATACCAGCTTTTATGTCTCAAGCCCTACTTAATAAGCCTGTAACCGTTTTTGGCGATGGATCTCAAACTAGGTCTGTTTGTTATGTTACAGATTTAGTTGACGGGATTTATAAATTACTTATGTCAAATGAATCAGACCCAGTTAATATTGGAAATCCACATGAAGTTACTATGTTAGAATTAGCAAGAGAGATAATCAAAATAACTAATTCTAAAAGTGAAATTATTTTTAATGCATTGCCAGAAGATGATCCAAAAGTTAGACAACCTGATATAACAAAAGCAAAGAATATTTTAAATTGGTTGCCTGTAATTCAAAGAGAAGAAGGGTTGATTAAAACAATGCATTATTTTAAGAAAGCAATGTCAATAACTTAATTAATTGTTGAATAAAAATATTATATTGTTTTGATTCCCATTCTAGCTGTATAATCAATTCTACTCAACAACATATTGATATTGTTTTCAGAAAAATATTTATCTGTAGCTTGCCTTGCTCCTTGCCAATGGCCATAATCATCAATAATCAAAACTCCCTTGTTTACTAATATCGGATATAAATGCATAAACTCATGATAAGTTGATTCATACCAATCGGTATCAAGCCTTAACAAGGCAATTCTCTCAGGAATTGTTGATGGTATTGACTCTTCAACTTTACCTTTAATTAAGTGAATTTTATTGAAAGGATAACCAGTTGTTTTCATATTATTTGAAACGTCAAACAAGTCAGCATAACACCAAACTGGTTTGCCTTTTTCATCAATAATTTTGTTGAACTTATTTTCAGCAACTTGGCCAGAAAAATCTACGTCTAATTCAGTTGGTTCACTCATTCCTTCATAAGTGTCATACATAAAAATTTCACGAGAAGTATCATTTAACAATTTCAAAGTTTTTGCAATAATCATTGAGCTTCCCCCTCTCCATACACCACATTCAACAATATCTCCAGGTATATTATTTTTTACGATGTATTGTATTGCAGAAAAAAGTCCGTACATACGTTCAGTGGAGGTCATTGTAAATTCTTTACATTCATTCATGATATTAATAAAATCTTTATTAGAATAAATATCTGGGAGTGTTTGCACTTCAGTTTTAGAAGCGCTAATATCAAACCCAAATGTATTTACAAATCTTTTAAATGTTCTACGAATTGTTTTGTTCATTAATTAAAAATAAATATTTTCAAAGTTAAGAAAGTGATTTAAGAATCAATAAAAATATGAAGTAAATAATTGTAAACTAATCTTCAAAACAAACTTTAATGAAAATGTTTAATTTATTAATTACAAAGAGTTTGCTCAATCAAAATAAACTTAGTAGTATTGTATATTACTTACAAAATTGTTTTATAAAAAGTAATTAAATTTTAAATTCCATTTTAATTGAAAAATTGGATAACTTACAATCCCTTTTTTATCAGATAAAATTAAATATATGAAAGAAGAAATACAAAAATTAAAAGAAAAAATAGAATCTGAGTTACATGAGATTTCAACAATTGCAAGAGCTGAAGCTTTTAAATTGGAATACATTGTAAGAAAAGGAAAGGTTGCAGAGTTGTTTGAAAAGTTAAAGGATGTACCCAATGAGATGAAAAGAGATGTTGGTAAGTCATTAAATGATTTAAAATTATTTGCTGAAGGAGTTTATAAAGAAGCAACTGAAAAATACTCAACCAAGGTATCTGAATCAACAATTGATTTAACTTTACCAGCTAGAAAGTTATATCATGGAGCAGAACACCCAGTAATGCAAACAATTTCAGAAATTGAAAACATATTCACAAGAATGGGATTTGAAATTGCAAAGGGTCCAGATATAGAAGATGATTATCATAATTTTGGTGCATTAAATTTTGCTGAGGATCATCCTGCACGGGATATGCAAGATACTTTTTTTGTGGAACATGAAGGAAAGGATGATATACTTTTAAGAACCCATACATCTTCGGTTCAAATCAGATTTATGGAAAAGAATAAGCCACCAATTAGAGCAATTATGCCGGGAAGAGTGTATAGGAATGAAGCAATTTCTGGAAGAGCATTAGCAGAGTTTCATCAAGTTGAGGGGTTATGCATTGATAAAGATGTTACCATGGCAAATTTAAAGGGAGTATTAGTAGATTTTGCAAAGGCATATTATGGAGATCAAACAAAATTTAGATTTAGAACATCTTACTTCCCTTTTACAGAACCAAGTATGGAAATGGATATTTATTGGGGATTAAATAATGATAAAGATTATATGATAACTAAAGGGACAGGTTGGCTTGAGATATTAGGTTGTGGAATGGTTCATCCAAGTGTTTTAAAAGATTGTAATATTGACCCAGATGAATATTCTGGATATGCTTTTGGAATGGGGATTGAAAGAACTGTAATGTTAAAAACTGGTATAGATGATATTAGATTATTTTATGAAAATGATTTAAGAGTTTGGGAACAACTATATTAAATAATTTACTCTTTGGATTATTAGCAAATATTTTTTTAGAATAATTAAAAAATAAAAAGCCTAACCGATTTGAAATTTGGTTAGGCTTTTAAATTAAAACTAAAAATTACAACCCAGATTCTTTATCCAAATATACTTGAACAATCTCAATAGCATTAGTAACAACGTCACTTAATGCAGTAATAAAAGCACCTTCTTCTGCAGTTGAAATTGCATGCTTAATGGCTTCAACTTCTTTTGGAATAACTTCATATGTTACAATTTTATCTACAGACTTAATCCCTTCAACTATAAGGTCAATAATCTCTTGAGCTTCTCTTCCTCTTAAATGTTTTTCTTGTCTAATTATTATATGATCAAACATTCTCGCTGCAATCATACCACAATCAGTAATATCTTGGTTGCGTCTATCGCCAACTCCAGCAATTATACCAATTTTCGTTGTGGCTGTAATTGAAGTAAGGAAATCTTCAATTGCTGTATAACCAGCAGGATTATGTGCAAAATCAACCATTAACTTGAATTTCTTAAAGTTAAATATATTCATTCTACCAGGAGTTAATGCTGGAGATGGAATAAATGTTTCCAAAGAAAGTTTAATTAATTCTGTTTTAAAACCCCACAGATATGCAGCTAATGATGCAGCTAAAACATTTTCAACCATAAATTTAGCTTTGCCACCATATGTTAAAGGTATTGTTGTTACTTTTTCAATACGAATTTTCCAGTCTCCTTTTTTTATAGTAATAAAACCGTTCTCATAAACTGCAGCAATGCCACCTTTTTTACAATGCTCAACTATTATAGGATTGTTTTCATCTAAACTAAAGAATGATACATTACAATCTAAATCTTTTGATATTTTAACGCATTGATCATCTGATGCATTTAATACTGCCCACCCATCATTTTTTATACTTTTTACAACAACCGATTTTACTCTTCCTAAATCATCTAAATTCTCAATATCATTTAATCCTAAATGATCTTCTCGTATATTAGTAATAATACCTATATCACATCTACTAAAGCCTAATCCTGCTCTTAAAATACCTCCACGAGCGGTTTCTAATAATGCAAATTCAACTGTAGGATCTTTTAAAATAAATTCTGCACTCATTGGACCAGTTGTATCACCTTTTTGAAGCATATGATTTTGAACATAAATACCATCTGAAGTTGTGAAACCAACTCTTTTACCAGAGTTTTTAACAATGTGTGCAAGTAACCTTGTAGTAGTAGTTTTTCCATTTGTACCAGTAACTGCAATTATAGGTATTCTAGAAGGTTTTCCTAATGGATAAAGCATATCAATTACAGGGGAAGCAACATTGCGTGGTAAACCTTCAGCAGGTGCTAAATGCATTCTAAATCCTGGAGCAGCGTTTACCTCTAAAACCACACCACCATTTTCTGAAAGTGGTTCAGTTAAATTCTTTGCCATTATATCAATTCCACACACATCAAGACCAATGACTCTTGATACTCTTTCAGATAGAAAAATATTTTCTGGGTGAAGCATATCAGTTATATCTATTGAAGTTCCTCCAGTACTTAAATTTGCAGTCGATTTTAAATAAACAATTTCATTATTTTTAGGAACAGAATCTATAGTATAATCTAATTTCTCAAGTAGATCAAGAGTATCGCGATCAATTTCAATTTCTGTTAGAACATTCTCATGTCCATATCCTCTTCTAGGGTCTTTATTCTCTATTTCAATTAATTTTTCTATTGAATTGATTCCATCTCCAATAACATTTGCTGGAACTCTTTGGGCAGCAGCCACAACTTGATTATTAATAACTAATATTCGAAAATCAAATCCCGTTACAAATTTTTCTACTATAACTTTACGAGAGTATTTTTGAGCAAAAGCTAAACCAGCAATTGCATCTTCAAAGTTATTTACATTAATTGATGCTCCTTTACCATGATTCCCATCTAATGGTTTTAAAACAATTGGATAACCGATACTATCAATAATATCTTTCAAATCCTCTTCATCAACTGCAATAGAACCTTTAGCAACTGGTATAGATGCCATATCAAGCATTCGTTTTGTTTGCTCTTTATTACAAGCAATATCAACAGCTATGTTGCTAGTATTTTGTGTTATAGTTGCTTGAAACCTAACTTGATTTTTTCCATAACCAAGTTGAATAAGTGAATTTGTACCTAATCTTATCCATGGAATATCCCTTGCAACTGCTTCATCTACTAACGAACCAGTACTTGGTCCTAATCTAACATACTCTCTAATTTCACGCATTTTTTTTATATCAGATGCTAAATCATATTCTACTCCAGAAATCAAAGCTTCAGAAATTCTTACTGATGATTCTGCAGCAAACATTCCAACATTTTCTTCCATATAACTAAAAACTACATTATAAACTCCTGACGTTTTTGTCTCTCTAGTACGGCCAAACCCTGTGTCCATTCCTGCTAAGGTTTGAATTTCTAAAGCAATGTGCTCAATAACATGACCCATCCATGTACCTTCAATTACTCTTGAAAAAAAACCTCCAGGAACTCCTTTACTGCATCTATGGCTATACATTGATGGGAACATTGCTTCAAGCCTATTACTAAAGCCTTCAATTTTATTTGTTGGTAACTGCTCTAACTCTTCTAAATCAATTCTCATTTGAATTAATTTTTTACGATTAATACTCCATATATTAGGACCTCGCAAAGCTTGTATCTTTAATATTCTCATTAATTGATTGGAAAAAAAGTTAGAATGATTTAATTGAATAAAAATATACTGGAATTGAAAACAATTTAATTATTACAAATTTCAAATAAAAATTAATGATTACATTGTTTATATTACTTTTACAATTAAGATATATTTCAATAACAAAATAAAACTAAAAATTCACTTACGAATTAAAATATTTATTTTTGTTGAAGAGTATATAAAATTCACGATTTTTGCCGACTAAATTTATTTATAAAATATGACACCAAAAGGAAAATTAATAATCATAGGGGGGGCTGTTGATAAAGGAAGTTTTACAGAAAAAAATTATGAAAATGAAATTGAAAAAAATATAAATTTTTTTGAAGAAGGAATTTTAAAAAGAATTATTATCGAGTCATCAAAAGGTATTTTCTCAAGAATTGAAGTTGTAACAACTGCTTCACAAATCCCCGAAATTGTTGGAAAAGAATATGTTAAAGCATTCTCATACCTTGGTGTTGAAAATGTTGATGTTATGAATATTCTTTCAAGAGAAACTGCAAATAGTGATCTCATTTGTAATCGACTGAAAAACGCTGATATAGTAATGTTTACTGGAGGCGATCAATTAAGATTAACATCAATTTTAGGTGGAACTAATTTCCATAATTTATTGGAAGACAAATATCTTAATCACGAATTTCTTATTGCTGGAACCTCAGCTGGAGCTGCTGCCTGCTCTACAAATATGATTTATCAAGGTTCGGCAAGTGAAGCTTTACTAAAAGGTGAGATCAAAATTACTTCTGGTTTAGGTTTAATAGATGATGTTATTATTGACACTCATTTTGTTCATAGAGGAAGAATTGGAAGATTGTTTCAAGCCGTTGTTGGTAATCCGAGAGTATTAGGTATTGGTCTTGGTGAAGATACTGGATTATTAATTACTCAAGGTAAATTGATGGAGGCAATAGGTTCTGGGTTAGTTATGTTAGTTGATGGCAGGAAAATAGATCAAACAAATATTACCCAAATTAATATGGGTGAACCAATTTCTATAAGTAATTTGATTGTACATGTTTTAGCTAAAGGAGATAAATATAATTTGGAAAAACATAAATTTAATATTTCAGAAGTTGTACATCAATTAGAAAAAAATGATGAAAATTAATATTGACTACTATATGTGTCTTGAAATAATCTATAAATAATACTTAAAATATAAATTGTGTAAATTAATTATACATGGTGGTTTTTTTAGTGAACATGAAACAGATCTGAATACTAAAATTTCAAAACAAGATTCGTTAAAGGAGATAATTTTATTAGGTTATGATTATTTAAAAAATCATTCGTCACTGCAAACAGTATCTTATGTTGTATCATTGTTAGAAGATTCTCATTGGTTCAATGCTGGAACTGGATCTCAAATACAAAGTGATGGAGAAATTAGAATGAGTGCTTCAATAATGGATGGAGTTACTAAAAAATTCGCTGGAGTAGTTAATATTCAAAACATAAAAAATCCAATTCTAGTTGCTGAAAAATTATTAGATTATGATGATAAAGTTATAGGGGGAGAAGGTGCAAATTTATTCGCTTCCAAAATAGGTTTTTCATATTACAACCCAATTACTGATCAAAGGAAAGATGAATATAATTTGCGTAAAGCAGGGAATGGTTCTGGTACTGTTGGTTGTGTTGCATTAGATGACAATTCAAATCTTGCAGTTGCTACTTCTACTGGTGGAAAAGGATTCGAAATGCTAGGAAGGATATCAGATTCTGCAACAACATCTGGTAATTTTGCGAATCAGAACTGTGCAGTTTCTTGCACTGGTATTGGTGAGGACATTGTAAGAGTTGCTTTGGCATCATCAATTGTAATTAGAGTAACTGATGGATTAACAATAGAAGATTCATTCAAAAAAACTTTTGCCGAGTTGAATGAATTTGATGGATTTGCTGGAGCAATAGGAATTGATAAATATGGTAATTTTTATCATAAAGAGTCTATCCCTAGCATTGTTTATGCTCAATATGATGGTGAAAATTTAAGAATTTTTGATTAATTATTGTTGTATAAATTCCAATTTATTTTTTATCCCATAATATAATTTAATTTGAATAAAACTGTTTTTATTACTGGATCTGCTAGAAGAATAGGAAGAGCATTGGTATTAAATTTTGCTCAACAAGGTTGGAATGTTGCAGTTAACTATTTTTCTTCTAAAGATAAAGCAGAAAATACTTTATTTGATTTACAAAAGTATGGTATTAAAGCAAAATTATTTAAAGGTGATGTTAAAGATAAAGCATCAATTTATAATGCAATTTTAGAAGCAAAAGAATATTTTGGAACAATAGATGTTCTTGTTAATAATGCAGGAATATATCCATCGAAAAGTACTTTATTAGAGGTGAATGAAGAGCTATGGAGAGAAGTTTTTAATGTAAATTTATTTGGAGAATTTTTTGCTTCTCAAGCTTATGCAAAATTATTTACTAAAGGAAGAATAATAAATTTTTCTTCACTTGGGGGCATTCAAATTTGGAAAGATAGAATTCCTTACAATGTTTCTAAAGCAGCTGTAATTCAATTAACCAAGGTATTAGCCAGATCTTTAGCACCAAATTTTACAGTTAATTCTGTAGCTCCAGGAGCTATAAATTTAGAAGATGAACCAGCAGAAGGAAACCTAATTGATGTTAAAAAAATTCCAATGCAAAGATATGGCTCAACCGAAGATATTTTTTCTGCTGTTTATTTTTTTGCAACTACAACAACATATATTACAGGGCAAACTCTAATTATTGATGGAGGTTTGCATCTATCTCAAGATACATCTCAAGATACATCTCAAGAATAAATACTGAAAATATCAAGAATTAATTTTGAAAATTTAATTTTTACAAATCTCATACAATTTTTAACTCCAATACTATTTGATTAATAATACTATATGCCATTTGAATACTATTTACACCTTCAATAATAACCCTTAAAGATTTTCCTTTTGCCTCTGGACTGGAATTTGGAATTTTACTAATAGATTGTAGAATTTTTTTGAAATGTTTTTCGTAAAACAGTTTGTTGTTTTCGTTTGGTAATTCTAAAATCATTTTATTATGTTGAAGAATAATTTTATCAACTCCAGTATTCATAGCTAAAAGTCTAAGCTTAACAACCTCAAATAGACGATCAGTTTTAACTGGAAGCTTACCAAATCTATCGCGCATTTCATTTTCAATGTTTGTTATGGTAGATTCATCACGACTTGAATACATTCTTAAATAAAAATCATAACGTTCAGAATCTGAGGGAATATATGTTTTAGTAATTAAAGCATCTTGTTCAGTTTCAATGGTAATTGCTTCATTAAATGGAAGTTTGTCTTCTTCAATATTTTCATTAAACATACCTTTGAACTCTTCGTTTTTAAGCTCACTTACTGCTTCATCTATTATTTTCTGATATAGTTCAAAACCAATGTCATCAATGTAACCAGATTGTTCTCCACCAAGTAAATTCCCTGCTCCTCTTATCTCCATATCTTTCATTGCTAGCTTCATTCCAGAACCTAAATCAGTGAGTTCACTTATAGCTTGCAACCTTCTCATTGCAATCTTTGATATACTTGCTGATGGTGGAACAATCATATAACAAAATGCTTGGATATTAGATCTACCAACTCTTCCCCTAAGTTGGTACAGCTCTGCCAAACCGTATTTATCAGCTCTATTTACAATCATTGTATTAACAGCAGGAATATCAATCCCTGATTCAATAATCTTTGTAGCAATCAGGATATCAAATTTTTTTTCAATAAATGCCATTACATTTTTTTCAACAACATTTGGGGATAACTGTCCGTGTGCTATTGTGATTCTAGAATTAGGAACAAGTTCTCTAATTTTTGCAGAAATATCTTCAATATCACTTATTTTCCAATGAACAAAAAAACATTGCCCACCACGTTTAATTTCATTTTGAATAACTTCTCTTATTGTTTCATCATTCCATTGAATTAGTTCTGTATGGATTGGTAATCTATTTCTTGGGGGAGTTTCTATTAAGGATAAGTCTCTTGCACCTAGTAAAGAAAAATTTAAAGTTCTGGGAATTGGGGTTGCTGTAAGAGTTAATGTGTCAATGTTAGCACGAATCATTCTTAATTTTTCTTTAGCTGAAACACCAAATCTTTGCTCTTCATCAATTATTAGCAAACCAATGTCTTTGAAACTAATATCTTTTGATAAAATTCTATGTGTTCCAATCAATACATCTACCCCACCTTCAGTTAACTTTTTGAGTGTTGAATTTTGTTCACTTTTTGATCTGAATCTTGAAAGTAAATCAACATTAACAGCATATCGGCCTAATCTATCTCTGAAAGTATTATAATGTTGTTGGGCCAAAATTGTTGTAGGGCAAAGAACTGCGACTTGTTTTCCTGATTGCACTGCTTTAAAAGCGGCTCTAACAGCAACTTCTGTTTTCCCAAAACCAACATCACCACAAACTAATCTATCCATAGGTGTAGAGCTTTCCATATCTTTTTTTATTTCGACAGTAGTTCTAGCTTGATCATCTGTATCTTCATACATAAAAGATGCTTCAAGTTCTCTTTGCCAAGTAGTATCAGTTGAGTAAGCAAAGCCTTTTTGTCTTTTTCTCTCAGCATAAAGAGTAATCAACTCTCTTGCAATATCCTTTAATCTTTTCTTTGCTTTAGCTTTAGTTCTTTCCCAATCTTGAGTACCAAGTTTGTTAAGTTTTGGTTCAGTACTTTCTTTAGATGAATATTTTTGTAATCTATTTATAAAACTCAAGTTCACAAAAAGATAATCATTTTCTGCATATCTAAGTTTTACTGCTTCTGCTTCAGCACCAGCTACTGAAATTGTTTCAAGACCCATAAATTGCCCAATCCCTTTATCAACATGAACAACATAATCACCCTTATGTAATTGCTTTAATTCTCTAAATGTAAATCCTTTAAACTTTTTATTTCTGGAAGAAGTTTTAATATTAGTTCTTCTTCTTTCAAATAACTGATGCTCAGTTAAAATTGCTATTTTCTTTTGATTTAATATAAACCCTTGTGCTAAACTTTCTTGAGTGAGTGTTAAATCAACAGGATTAAATGAATATTCTTCACCACTTTCAAATGCTCTATCACATTCACTTTCCAATAAATCCTCAATTCTTCTTTTTGCGTCAATTCCTTCAGAGAGTATATAAATTTTGTAATTGTCTTTATAAAACGTATTAATTAAATTGCATATTTCTCTTAATGTGGCATTTGTCAAGGGTTGTGATTCAGAATTTACAACTATTACTTCGTCATTATAAAAACTAGAATGTAATATTTGCTTGAAGTTGTTGATTGATGACAAAAATCTCTCATCTACTTTCACGTTTATCATACCAAATATTCTTTCTGGTTCATCAACAAAAATTAAAGTGCTATCAGATAAATAATTTATCAATGTTGATGATAAATTAATTTCATCATCAGAATGAAAAACTCTTGTAGTAATATCTATTTCATTGAATTCTTTTATAGATCTTTGAGACATTGTATCAAATTCTCTAATAGAGTCAATCTCATCTCCAAAAAATTCGATTCTCAATGGATTTGTTAGTCCTAATGGGAACAAATCCAATAACCCACCTCGTACAGCATATTCACCAATTGAGGAAACAATTTCATTTTTTTCAAATCCTCCTAATGCAAGCCTATGAGCCAATTCTAACATATTTACATTATCCCCTTGTTTTAAATTCAATGAACTTGAATTCATTTCAAATGGTGGGGGTACTTTAGCTATTAATGATTCAATATCAGTAATAATAACTCTGTTTGGTTGGCTTGAAATTACTTTTAAAGCATCGGTTAATGATACTAACTCAGCTTCAACACTTTCTCTTATTGCTACTTGAGTGTGGTGCTCTTCATGATAAAGGGTTGTATTCTCTCCTCCAATGAGTGAACAAATATCAGTGTACAAATCGTTTGCTTCAATAGGATCTTCTGTTATAATAAGCACTGGTTCACCTGTTCTTTGATGAACTAATGATGGATATAAAGATTTTAATGACCCAGCTAGACCTTTAATCTTAATACTTCTTGACACCTTAATTTCTTCAATTAAAGTGTTTAATTCCTTACTATTACTTATTTGGTCAAGAATTCTTTTCAATGAAATAATAATTTTTTAATTAACAATTTCTTCTAATACTTAAAACTATAAAATGATTTAAACAAAAAAAATTCAATTACATAATATTAAAAAAAGTCCGAAGAAGATACTATAAAATACCTTACGGACTCTTTCAAAATATATCATCCAAATTATTTATTCAAATTCTCTAACTAAAGCACCATATTGATTTATTAGTACATCATAATAATTAGAAGCCTTTGAAAGAAAATCAGAAATAAATTCAAATGCATTTATTTCAGTTATATGCGTATCGTATTCAACAAATGAAATAAAAACATCTTGGTTTACTATGTTTAAATTAAATGAACCTGGTTTTCCACATTCTTTGAGCATATATTCATACAATTGAGAAATATTCGTTTTGGGTATCTGACACAATAGTGAATTAAAAATAATTGCCGCAGTACTTTGAAAATGGTAGTTAATTGTAACAATTGAGTTACCAGCTTTTAAAGACCAATTGTTACTTCCTTTTCTACATAACTTAGGATCATAATTTAATTTAACAAGTACATTCTCAATAATTGTAGCTGCATTCGACAATATTATTTTTTCTTCAGTTTCTAATTGTGGCATTTTAATTTCAACACCACAACTTGAGCAATATTTACCATCATCAAGCGTTTCAATTGTAACAACACTACCACAAGATTCACACTTAATTGCAAATGTTCCATAATGAGGTTTGTAGTTTTCTAAATTTTCCAATATATATTCTACTGGAAGTGCAAATCCTAAATTATCGCCACCTTTAATTATAAAGGTATTCATCCCAACTATTTCACCATCCATATTTATTAAAGCTCCACCACTATTTCCTGGATTGATGGCAGCATCGATCTGAATATATTTTGTACCTTCATGAATCCTTTCGGCTTTTGATACAATTCCAGAAGTCACAGTATAACTTAATCCGTAAGGATGACCAATTGCAACAACTTCATCCCCATCCTTAACTGAATGAGGTAGTGAAGTTTTAGCAGTAGGAAAATCAATGTCTTTTGGTGGAACTAAAAAAGCTACATCATGTAAGGAGTCATTAAAAAGAACTTTACTTAACATTTGTGGAAATAACTTTCCAGAAATTACAACTTCAGAATTTTCCCCTACAACATGTTTATTAGTAACAATTAAATTATAATCTTTTAGGTAAAATCCACTACCTGTGCCTGTTCTAGAAGCTATTTGAATTATAATGTTTTGATATGAATTTGTAACTTCTTGTATGTTCATAAACAATTGAAAATAAGTTCTAAAATGAGTAGGACAAGGAATCTATTGACTAATTATAATTAATTTTATTCTTTCAAGTAATAAACAAAGATAATCAAAAGGACTCAAAAGTTAATCCATAAAAATAATAAAATACGAATCTGAAAATTAATGAAGTTAAAAGTAATAATGGTTGGATATTGTAAAGATTTAAATAAACCTAAATTATAAAACAGTTGATAACAATTTTAAATGAAAAATCTTATTATCAAATAAAATAATAAATTAGTTAATCTCATTTCTAAATGGAATAGGGCATTATAAAAAAACCATAATCAATAAATTATGGTTTAAAATTTTTCTCTAAAACTGGAGCTATCTTAATCTTGATTTTTATCTTTTTCAGATTTCAATCTTTTTAAAAGTTGCTTTTGATCGCTTGTTAAAATTGCAAGTTGTTTTTCTTCAAATCTACTAAGAGCTAAAGATAATTCAACTTCTTTTTCAGCTCTTTCTTTTAAAACAGATTTTAGTGCAACCAGATTTGTTGGAGTTTCTTTTTTTATTGTTCTTTCTTCATCAACTAATCTGGCGATTTCAATATTAATATCTTTAGTTTCAGCTTTAAACTTTAACCTTAACAATTTCAATTTTGTTTTTTGAGCATCAGATAAATTTAGTTGTTGCTCAATGTCTGGGTCAGTGCTCGCTACTTTAGGTTGTGCTAAAGTTACATGAGCAAACCCAAAACTCAACAAACATATTCCTAAGATTGTAAATAGTTTATTATGCATAATAATAGTTAATTGGTTTTTTCAAATTCACAAAGTTACGTTGATGACTTTTTAATTCAATAAAGGTTTATTAAAAAAATAAAATGTATTAAAAATATTTTGATAAAGAAGTCATTAACCTTTTCTAAAAATATAAGGAACAGCTTCAGTAAGATAAGATACTGGTATAATTTCTAAACCATCAGTTACCTTACTTGAAATTTCTGATAAATCTTTAACATTATCTTTAGGAATAATAATTGTTTTAATATTTGCTCTTTTAGCAGCAATTAGTTTTTCAGTTAAGCCACCTATTGCTAAAATTTTACCTCTTAAAGTTATTTCTCCAGTCATGGCAACATCCCATCTTACTGGAATTTTAGCAGCAGCTGAAACAACTGCAACTGCCATTGTAATACCAGCCGAAGGACCATCCTTTGGTATGGCACCTTCTGGAACGTGTACATGAATTTCCTTACCTTTGTAGAAACTTTCAGAAACACCTAATTGGGTTGCATGAGACCTAATGTAAGTTACAGCAGCAACAACCGATTCTTTCATTACATCACCTAACTGTCCTGTTAATGTTAGTTTTTCAATTCCAGGAACAATAGATACTTCAACAGTTAATGTATCGCCTCCAGTTGAAGTCCAAGCCAACCCATTGGCAGCTCCTATCATATCTTCATGTTCTTCTTGAGAGTCTCTAAATTGAGGAACTTTTAAATATTTCTCAACAGATTCATTATCAACTAAAATTTCTGTTTTAAGTATTTTCTTTGAAGTATTCTTTTTAGCTTTTACAACATCAGAATTTGTTTCATTTTTTACAATTGACAAATCAGGTTTCTTTGATACTATTTCTTTAGCAATTTTTCTGCATATTGCTGCTATTTGTCTTTCAAGACTCCTCACACCAGCCTCAGAAGTATATTCTCTAATTACTTTTCGTATAGAATCATCGTTGAAAGAAATATTGAAACTACTTAAACCATGTTCTATAATTTGCTTTGGAATTATATGTCTTTTTGCTATCTCAATTTTATCATAGTCAGTATATCCATTTAGCTGAATAATCTCCATTCTATCTTGCAAAGGAAGAGGAATTTGATGCAAAACATTGGCAGTAGTAATAAATAAAACTTTTGATAAATCATAATCAACTTCTAAATAATGATCATTGAAAGCATTATTTTGTTCTGGATCAAGCACTTCAAGCATTGCTGAAGCTGGGTCACCTCTGAAATCATTACTCATTTTATCAATTTCATCAAGAAGAATAACTGGATTTACAACACCAGCTTTTTTCATTGATTGAATTATTTTACCAGGCATAGAACCTATATATGTTCTTCTATGACCTCTAATATCCGCCTCATCTCGAACACCACCTAAAGATATTCTAACAAATTTTCTACCTAAAGCATGAGCAATAGATTTACCAAGTGATGTTTTACCTACTCCTGGAGGACCAACTAAGCAAAGTATTTGCCCATTTATTTCTTTAACTAAAGATAACACAGCTATATATTCTAAAATTCTTTCTTTTGCTTTTTCTAAACCATAATGATCATTATCTAAAACCTCTTGAACATTATTTACATTAAGATTATCGTCTGTGTGAGTTGTCCATGGGACTGATGAAATCCATTCTAAATAGTTTCTGCTTACTCCAAATTCTGGTGACATTGAAGGTGTTTTTTTCAACTTATCCATTTCCTCAAGTGCTTTCTCATGAACAGCCGGGGGCATACCAGATTTTTTAATTGCATCAAATATTTTTGCCAAATCAGGAGATGCTTCAAAATCATCACCTAATTCATTTTGAAGGGCACGAATTTGTTCTTGAATTATAAATTGTCGTTGAGATTTTTGCATAGTATCTTGTACTTTATCATCTATCTCTTGTTCTATTTTTGTTCTCTCAATTTTTTCTTGAATCAAAGTTGCCATAATCAAAAATTTTGACTCCATTGAAACTTCATCAAGTACCTTTTGTCTATCTTCAGCATTAATATCTAATCCTGATAACATTAAATATAACCTTTTTAAATGATCCACTTCAGAAGTTATTGTTTGAATAAATTCTTTAGGTAAAAATGGATTAAGGTTAGAATATTCATTAAACAAATTTGTAATTTGAGAACTTAAAACTGTAAATTTTTTCTTGTTCTCAAATGGAATTAATGGTACTGATAAATCTGCATACATTTTACCATCTTTGGTTCTAACATTAGAAATAACTGCTTGTTTGATACCTTCAACTAACATTCTAATTTTCCCATCTGGCATTTTTAACATTTGAGAAATTTTACAAATTGTGCCATTTTTATGAAGATCTTCAGCTTTTGGATCTTCAATATTTGCATTTTTTTGTAATACTAAAAACACGTTAATTCCACCCGCATAAGCTTCTTCGACTGCTTTTAATGAACTTTCTCTGCCAACTAAAACTGGTAAAAATATTTGTGGTAATGCAATTATCTCCTTTAATGGCACTACTGGGATATTCAAATTAACTTTTAAATCTATAGATATTTTTTTCATAATATTTTTAAAAAAAGTTTGCAAAACTAACAAATCATAACCAATAATAACGAATATATGAACAAAAGAGTGTGGTTTTTTAAATTGATTTGTAATTCATTATTAAATTGGTCTTTTTTTATAATTCAAATACTCATCGAATTTTAACACCTTGTAACTAATTTTTTAAATTTATTTATTAGCCATTATATTAAGTTGCAGAACATGCACTCAGATTCAAATATATATAATTCAGAAACAGAATATTTTTTTATTGGTGATGGCAGATTAACATGTGCTATTCAATGGAGTAAAAATCATGAAATGACACCATATGGATTAATACTACAAGACCCAGAGAAACGGGCTCGTAAAGACTCTTCACTATTGTTTCATCCAGAATTTGGATTCTCTAAAACAACAATTTTTATACTTGCTAATGGCAAAAGATATACACCAGATCACCAAAACACAAAAGTTGAATGGGGATATGGAGATAAAGCTTGTATAATTGTAAGCTGGGGGAATAATGAGATAAATGTAGAAGAAAAATTTATGGTTTGTAATTCATCATTATTCAGGCAAATAAAAGTAAAATTTAATAAAGTTACTAAGTATAAAGTTGTTGTTAGTTTGTATGCTAACCCAGCTTTGTTTAACGATTTTAGTTACAAAGATAATAATTGTTTGAAAGCAACTGGATACGCAAATATTAGTTTAAAATCAATTGGAGAATCGAGTACTTTTGAAAGATTTATTACAATTCAAAAACTTGATAATAAACTTAAAGAGGAAGATATTGTTTTAGTATATAGTTTGAATGATTATAGATTAATTGGGATTGAATCTAAAAAATTTGAAAATATTACTAATAACTTAAATAAAGATAATAGTTTAGGATCTAAAGTGAGCCATTTGTATAATGTTGCTAAAATTGGATTAAGAGCTGTTGTTTCAAAAACTGGAAGCTTTGATGCATCTATCTGGCAATATGGTATGCAATGGGGTCTTGATTCGGCTTATGTTACAAAAGCAGCAATATTATCTGGAGATAAGAATTTAGCGCAAGAACTTATAACAAATATATTTTCTAAAATAGTTTCAGATAATGGTGAAATTATGGAGTCTAATAGATTTAGGAATGGCTTAGAAAGTGAGTTAAACGGAAATGGCGCTTTGCTTTGCACTATCAAATCATACTTAGATTATACTAACGATCTAGAATTAACTAAAAGCTATTGGATAAAAATTAAATCTATAGCTAATTATGTTTTAAGACCTGAATTTGTACATAAATCTTGTTTGTTATTAAGTGAAAGAGATTTTTGGGAAAGATTAGGTTGGATGGGTGTTAATAAAGGATTTGAATTAGGTCATCAAGTGTTATGTGCTTATGGTTTGCAATATGCTAGTATAATTGCAAATCAATTATCAAATAAAGCTGAGTTTAATTTATGGAAGAAATCATCAAATAATTTAATTAAAGCAACATTAAGGCATAAAAAATATTCTCTGTTAGAAAAAAATAAATTTATTCATAGAAGATTGTTAGATGAAACTGTTCAGGAATATATGGTTAGCAATTCAGATTTTCAAAGGGAAGAATATGAAGTATATTTTAAAGGTTTTAGTTTTAGGAATAACTTAAAAAAATCTGAGCCTGATATTACTTCAATACTCCCAATAATATATGGCATGGTTGAAAACAATTCTATAGAAGCTGTTGAAACAATGTCGGCTATAGAAGAATTATGGAATACTAATGGTTTAGGTGGCTATGCTAGATGTCCAAATGATTCTGACCAAGATTCACCAGGAGCTTGGACATTTGGAAATTGTTTTGCTTTGCAAGCTCAACTTATAATGGAAGATTATATGAAATCTGAAAGAACATTAAAATGGCTAATTGAAAAAGCTGGTTCAGGTGGTTGTTGGCATGAATTTTATGGTCAGAGAAATTCAGAAGGTTTACCCCCAAACGGGATTATTGTTTGGGGTTGGGCTCAATGGATAATTATGGTTATTGAAAATTTGTGTGGCATAAAAATTTCTGATGGTGAATTAAAAATTGCTCCAGTGTTGTCAAACCTAAATATTAAAACAAAAGTTGGAGATTTTTCATTAAATATTATCACAACAGAAAGCAACGTTAGTCTTTCGTCTTACAAAAGGTTTTCAAATGTTAAAATTAATGGAGTTAACCAATTTGTCATTAACGTTGTTTCATTAAAACTTCCATTAAAAGAAGATTATGTTTTGGAATTCTATTAGTTGATTGTTATTTGTTTTGTAATTTAATAAAAGTACATTTTAATAATATTTAGATCGTCTGTTATTAAAATTTGTAAATTAGTAATTAAGTATTTTTAATAATTTGTATTTTAAATTATTCAAGTTGATTTGTTTTAGTTTTGGTTATTAAAAGTTTTAAAATCATTTATCGGTTAAAAAAATGAAAAGTTTCTTTTCAAATAAATTAATAGTTACATTACTTAGTTTTGTACTACTTATATCATCACATCTTAATGCTAACACTGGGTTAGAACTTGCTCGCAGGGTTTATCCTAATCCCTTTCGAACAAGTACAACTTTTCAATTGAAGATGCCAAATGTAGAAAAAATTCAAATTATAGTATTTGATATTATTGGAAGGAAAGTTAGAACTCTTCATGACGGAGTGCATCCTCAAGGTGACTACCCAATTTTTTGGGATGGGAATGATGATAATGGAATTCCAGTTCCTCAAGGCACTTATATTTGTACATTATTTGCAAATGACTCTCCAGTGAATAGTGTTAAGGTTATTAAAATTGTTGGTTAAATTTTATATTGTATTTAATAAATTTTTATTAAAAGCAACTTTGATTAATTTTTCATTGTTGCTTTTTTTAATTTAAAAACGATATGAGTGTTACGTAATAAACAACTTTATAATGATTGAAATGTATTGTAACTTAAAAAGTTATGGAGTTAACTGTTCTAACCTTAAATTTGTATATAAAATAATTTATTTGTAATTGCCAATAATATTTTTACTTTAAAAAAAATGAGTTTATTAGAGAAAATTAAAAACAAAGAATTCACCGTAGGCGTTGTGGGGCTGGGTTATGTAGGGCTTCCATTAGCTGTAGAATTTGCTAAAAATGGAATTGATGTTTGGGGAATTGATGTTGATTCCAGAAAGATTGATTCATTAAAATTAGGTGTTAATTATATACAAGATTTGAATAATGAAGAAGTAAATCAAGTACTAAAAAGTAAAAAACTACAAGCTTCAACAGATTTTTCAGTTTGCTCTAACTGTGATGTAATCTATGTTTGCGTCCCAACTCCATTTACACCAAATAAAGAACCAGATATTTCTTACATTCTTCAAGCAGCTGAAGGAATATCTCAAAATCGGAAAAAAGAGCAATGTATTATCTTAAAAAGTACAACTTTCCCAAATACAACTGAAGGTTATGTTTTGCCAATTTTACAATATGATGATTGGAAAATTGGTGAGAATTTTTATTTAGCTTTTTCACCAGAAAGAATTGACCCAGGTAATAAAAATTGGCACACTTCAAATACTCCTATTGTTGTTGGAGGTGTTACTGCTGTTTGTACTAAAATTGCTGCAGAAGCAAATAGAATTATCATAGATAAAGTAATCGAAGTCAGTTCTCCAAAAGTTGCTGAAATGGAGAAACTTTTAGAGAATATTTTTAGATCTGTAAATATAGCTTTAGTAAATGAGTTAGCTCAGTTGTGCGATCGAATGGGGGGTGTAAACATGTGGGAAGTTGTTGATGCAGCTGCTTCTAAGCCATTTGGTTTTATGCCATTTTATCCTGGTCCTGGTATTGGTGGACATTGTATTTTAATAGATCCATATTACCTTAGTTGGCTTGCTCGTGAACATGATTTTGTAACAAATTTTATTACTTTAGCAGCTGAAGTAAATGAATCAATGCCATTTTACGTCAAGCAGATGGTACTTCATCAAATTGCACATTTACCTGTTACATTAAAAACTGCAAAAATTGTAATTTTAGGTGTTGCTTTTAAAAGAGATGTTGATGATTTAAGGCATAGTCCTGCTCATAGAGTTATGGAACTTTTAAAACAAGATGGGGCTTGTAATATGGTTTATGTTGATTCATTTATTCCCCAAATGGATTTGTTAGGTCAAAAGTTAAATTCTGAAAAATATAGTATTGAATTGCTTCAAAGTGCTGATTTAGTTGTTATCACAACTGATCATACAGATATTGATTACTCTGAAGTTGTGAATTATTCTAATGTGGTTATTGATACTAGAAATGCTACTAAAAACGTAAAACTAGGTAGAGAAAAAATAGTTTTACTAGGTGATGGTAAGTAATAAATGATTTAAATCAGAATCTTGATTTGTAGAATTCATATTTTAAAAAATTGTAAAATAATATTTAAAATTCCAATTTTATAAAAATCAATAATTTTGATAAAAATGTATAAACAACAAATGGAAAATACTTATAATTATAAAACTCATAGAACCAGTGAGTTAAATTCTAAAAATAGAAAGTTTTTAATCGTTATTGCTACTATAGCAATTTTATTGTGTTTTGGTTCTGCATATTACATTGCTACTATAGGTGGTCTAAATAAAAAAGATGCAATGCCAGTAAGAGCTAAATATATTTTAGAACATAAATCCAAATAGTGATGATAATTATTACTGGAGCATTAGGTTTTATTGGTAGTTGTTTGATTCAGTTTTTAAATGACAAAGGAATAAATAATATCGTAATAGTTGATGATTTTTCATTTATTTCTAAAGTAAAAAATATTGAAAATAAAATATATTCTGAAAAAATTGAAAGGGAAGTTTTTATAAATTGGTTAAAGAGTTGTAGTGAGAAAATTGAAATTTTATTCCATATTGGCGCAAGGACTGATACAACAGAAAAAGACTATTCGATATTCGAAATTTTAAATTTAAATTTTTCTAAGGAATTGTGGAATGTTTGTTCACAAAAATCAATTCCTTTAATATATGCTTCGAGTGCTGCTACGTATGGTCTAGGAGAATTTGGTTATACTGAAGATTATGATTTAATTCCAAAACTAAAGCCTTTAAATCCTTATGCGGTTTCAAAAAATGAATTTGATAAATGGGTTTTAAAACAAAAGACATCTCCCCCAAATTGGTATGGATTGAAATTCTTTAATGTATATGGTCCAAATGAATATCATAAATCAAGAATGGCATCAGTAGTATATCAAGCATTTAACCAAATTAGAACTTATGGGAAAATGAGGTTGTTTAAATCTCATGTTAATAATGTGAAAGATGGAGAGCAAAAAAGGGATTTCATATATGTGTTAGATGTTTGTAAAGTATGTTATTTTTTGTATCAGAATAAACCTGAAAATGGTATTTACAATTTAGGAAGTGGTATTGCAAGAAGTTTTTTTGACTTAACATTATGCACTTTCAAAGCAATGAATCTTAAACTTGAATTAGAGTTTATAGACACTCCAAATGACATTAGAAACTCTTATCAGTATTTTACTGAAGCAAATATGGAGAAGTTAATTAGTTCTGGTTATAAAGATGGCTTTACTACAATTGAAGATGGAATATCTGATTACGTTCAAAATTTTCTCTCATCAAACAATTATTATTAGTTATTTATTCTAAGATGAGATTAAATTAATCAAGCATTTAACTTAATAATCTAGTGACATTGTTAATTCAAATATTGCTTTATGTATCTATATTTTGGTTAATATATGTTTATTTTTTGTATCCCATTTTGTTGTCTTTCTTATCTAAATTTTTTGGAACAAAAGTAAAAAGGGATTTTAATTACAAGCCTAAAGTTTCTTTTGTTATGGCAGCTCATAATGAAGAACAATTAATCAGAGGACGGCTACAATGTTATATAGATTTAAATTATCCTAAGGAATTACTTTCATTTTATATAGGATCTGATTATTCAACAGATAAAACAGATGAAATAATAGAGGAGTTCCAAAAGATTAATAGTTCAATATTTCTAAAAAAATTTCAACGTACAGGTAAAACTAAAATTGTTTATGAATTAGCTCAAGAAACTGATTCAGAAATAATTATATTTACTGATGCTGATATATTAATGCCACCAGATAGCTTAAACTCAATTGTTTCATCATTTACCGACCCTACTGTAGGAGGTATTGTTACAAATATATTGTATTCTGATAATGCAGAAAATATTGGAAATAAAGGTGAGAAAAAATTCTTGCAAATTGAAACAAATCTCCGTTCAAATGAAGCAAACTTTTACTCAACAGTTGCTCCTACAGGACCTTGTTTTGCAGTTAGAAAAGGATCTTATTACCCTATGGATGATTATAGATTGAGTGATGATTTGCATCTAACAATATCAATACCTGATAATGGTTTTAGAGTTTGTTTTGATAGAGAAGCAAAAATTTATGAAATAAATAAAAGAAGTCTAGAGTCTGAATTTAAAAGGAGAATAAGAGTTGGTGAGCAGGCAATGTCAACAATTTTAAGTTATAAATCAACTAAGTATCCATGGAGGTCTTGGATAGGATTCCAAATGTGGTCTCATCGATTATTAAGGAATATTTCTATTATACCAGCAATTACAACAATTGTATTATCAGTTATTCTATGTTATAAACTAGATAATGATTTATTGACTTTTCCAAACTTTGATTCAAATATTATATTTTGGTTAATTGCAAATTTAGGTTTGATTTCTATATCATTAATAATTATCACATTTTTGTTTCATAAAATAAATATTAAAATTCCATTTCTACATTATTTGCTTTTTTTCTCAGCAATGGTACTTGCATTAAATATTGGATCAATGAAGTCTTTAAGATCAGGTGGATTGGCTTCTTGGAATACTCCTAGATTGTAATAATTAGTTAAAATTAAAAATTATAATTCAAACTTTTATAATGTATTTTGATATCTTATCTGAATCAGAGACAATTTATTGAGAAGTATGAATTATCTTTGTGTAAATATATTTTAATTCTTATATCAACAATTTACTTTTTTTTCTATGAATGATACTACTTCAACATCAAGAATAAAAAATATGACAAAAGATGAATTGGCTAGTATTGCTTATTCATCTGTAGAAAATTTGGAATGGTTAGAAATGAATGATGGAATCAGGTTAGGTTACCACATTTATTTGTACCTTATGGGTACTATTACTTCAATTGAAGAAGCAGTTTTAGAATCAAACTCAAGAACTTCATTATCTCATACTCAGCTTATTTCTTTTATTAAAGAAAGGCTTTCTGCTGCTGGTATTGAAGCTCTATAGTATTTTTTAATTATTTTGAATTACTATATTTTATTTAATTTGAAAAAGATAATTCATAATACAAGTAATTCATTTAAAATAGAGGAAAGAAGGGAATTTATTAAAGGTATTATTGGATTATCTGTTTTATCTACTCTTTCTGCTTGTTCAACCCTATTCACTAAGTCTAATTCTAAAAATACTTCAAATCGAAACAATCAAAATAGTTTAATCAAACCACCAGCACTGAAAATTGGAGATACTATTGGTATTGTTGCTCCTGCTAGTGGAGTTAATGATGAGGAAATTACAGCTGCAAAAAGAATACTTGAAGGTTTAGGCTTCAAAGTAATTCTTGGATCTTATCTTACTAAAAGTTTTGGATATTTATCTGCTCAAGATATGCAAAGAGCTGATGATTTTATGACTATGATCAGAAATCCAACTGTTAAATGTGTAATGGCAATCAGAGGTGGGTATGGTGTTATGAGAATTCTAGATCTTTTAGACTTTGATGAAATTAGAAGAAATCCTAAGATTATAATTGGATACTCAGATATAACAGCGCTTGTTTCAGCTGTTTATCAGAAATCTAATATGGTTGCTTTTCATGGACCTGTAGCATATTCAAATTTTGATGATTTTACCTTGGATTCTTTTAAAAGGGTTTTAATGAACCAAAAGCCAGCAGGAGAATTTTTTGAAAGTGAGGAGTTTAAAAGCACGACAATATTTAGTGAAAGTAAGGCTTCTACAATTGTTGGAGGTAAGACTTCTGGAAAACTTGTAGGGGGTAATTTGTATTTAATCACATCATTAATGGGTACTCCGTATGAAATTGATACGAAAGATAAAATCCTATTTATTGAAGAAGTTGGAGAAGAACCTTACAGAGTTGATAGAATGTTAACTCAGTTAAGATTATCTGGAAAGTTAAAACAATGTGCAGGTATTGCTTTGGGTAGATTTATAAAATGTGAATTAACAGAAGTTAATGAACAATACAAAATGATAACTTCTTTGGAACAAGTGCTTAAAGAAGAGTTAAGTAAATTTAATATCCCAGTAGTTTATGGATTATCGATTGGTCATATAAAAAGTAAACTAACAATTCCTATTGGTGTTGAAGCAGAACTAAATTCTTTTACTAAAACTCTTACAATAAAGGAACAAGCAGTTTCTTGGGTTTAATACTTACTTAATTTTAGAAAATTATTTGTAATTACATAAATAAATTTTGTTTTCTAACTTGATAATTTATTTCTATTTTTAAATTTGGTTAACATAAATTTTGTTTGTTTAAACTAATTATTCTTGAAGAATTCATCTCTTGTTTTTATAATTTATTCAGATTTTACAATTTGATTATTTGGAAAATGAAACAAATATCTTAGATAAAATACAGAATCTTCCAACTGATTCTGGAGTTTACCAATATTACGATTCAAAAGGGATTGTAATTTATGTAGGTAAAGCAAAAAACCTTAGAAGCCGAATTAAATCTTATTTTCAAGAGGGAAGACCTAAAGATCCCAAAACAATTGCATTAGTAAATAAAATATTTGATATTGAAATAATTGTAACTGATTCACCAGTTGAAGCTTTAATTCTTGAAGATACCTTAATTAAGAAGTTCAAGCCTCGTTACAATATCCTTTTAAAAGACGATAAATCATTTCCATTCATAAGAGTAACCAACGAACCATTTCCTAAAGTATTTTCAACAAGAAGAAAAATTAGAGATGGTAGCAAATATTTTGGACCATATACAGATTTGAAGTATATGAAATATTTGCTTAAAACCATTAGATCAATCTTTCAGATAAGGTCTTGTGATTTAAATTTAAGAAAAGACTTGATTGAACAAAATAAATTTAAGATTTGTTTGGATTATCATATAGGTAAATGCTTAGGTCCTTGTGAAGCATACCAATCAAGTGTGGAATATAATGAAATGATTATACAAGTGATAAGAGTTCTTAAAGGAAAAACAAAAGACTTAGAAAATGAATTAGAACGTGAAATGACTTATTACTCAGAGGCTTTAATGTTTGAAAAAGCTGCACATTCCAGAGATAGATTAACTAAATTAAAAGAATATAGAGGTAACCAAAAGGTTGTTGTTGATGATTTGACTGATAGAGATATTATTTCATATTGTTCACAAGATGAAGATGCCTGTGCGGTAATATTGAAAATTCGAGATGGAAGATTAACAGGAAAACAACATCACTATTTAACCGGAGTGTTGGAAATGCCAGAAGAAGATATTCTAACTTCTATTATTAGAAGGCATTATTTAACTTGTGAAGATGTACCAGAAGAAATATTGTTACCATCAGAAATTGAAGATGTTGATTTGATAGAAAGATTTTTATCGGACATACGAAAAGAGGGAAAAGTAAAACTTGTTTTCCCAAAACAAGGGGACAAACAGAAGTTAGTTTCAATGGCTCAAACTAATGCAAAATTTTTACTTGAGGATTTGAAAATACAAAAAATGAAAGTCAAAGATGTTATCCCAAAAACTTTAAGTTCTTTACAACGAGATTTGTTTTTAGATAAACCTCCAAGACGAATTGATTGTTTTGATAACTCCAATTTTCAAGGTAGTGAACCTGTTAGTTCAATGGTCTGTTTTATTGATGGTAAGCCCAAACCAAGCGAATATAAAAAATACAAAGTTAAAAATGTGATTGGAATTGATGATTTTGCAACAATGAAAGAAACTGTTTTTAGAAGATATAAAAGAGTCATTGATGAAGGACTATCTTTCCCAGATTTAATAGTAATTGATGGAGGAAAAGGGCAGGTATCATCTGCTATGGAAGCAATGTTAGAACTAGGTTTAGAGCATATTCCACTTATTGGATTGGCAAAAAGACTAGAAGAAATTATTGTACCTGGAAAAGATGAATCTTTAATTTTACCAAGAACTTCAAGTAGTTTGAGGTTGCTTCAACAAATTAGAGATGAAGCCCATAGAACTGCAATTACTTTTCATAGATCTTTAAGAGATAAAAGGACTTTACAAACTGAATTCACTAATATTGATGGCGTTGGTCCTAAAACTGCATTGAAGATTTTTGAAAAATTCGGATCTGTAAGAGGTGTTCAATTAGCTCTAATTCAAGAGCTAAAAGATATGTTAGGTGATAAAACTGGAGAAGCCGTTTTTAATTATTTTAAACAAAAAGATGAAACTTCAAACACAATAGAATAAAAATTGAGTTTTAAATAACTTTATTTTCCCAACCAATCTTTAATTTATCTCTCTTCAGATAAAAAATTAATTCATCTGATTAATAACCTTGAAATAAATTGATATTTTTTTGTAAAAAAGTATTAATTTACATTAATAAAAATTTAGAAACTTTATTTTTTCAATCAATTCACAATTTTGTTAATCTACTAATGGAAGAGAATAATAATTTTCAGGAAATTCAAGAACCTGATGAAATATATAATAATGAAAATCCAATAGATGAACTTACCCCCTTTGATAGGTTCGCAAAAGTACTTACTTCTCCTACAGAAGCCTTTGATGGCTTGTTAAGCAGCACTAAAAAGAAATCAATAATAATTTGGGGTTTATTGTTTTCTATTGTAGCTTACTCTTTTGCAATGATTATTGCAACCACATCTGATGGCATGAAGAAAGTTATTCTAGATAAACAGATGGCTCAATTTGAAAAGATGAAAAAAGATGGTAAAATGAGTGATGAAGAAATTGATAAAGCAAGAGAAATGATGACTCAGGGGAGTATGACAATGATTTTTGGAATGTTGGGTATTATAGTTGGAACACCACTAATATGGGCTATATTCGGTTTATTGACTTTTATTGTTGCTAGAATTTTAGAAAAAGAGCGAAATGAAGGGTTAGTTTTTAGTACTGCGTTTGCTGTGACTATGATTGCAGGAATAATCAGTTTAATTGAATCTGTTTTTAGTGCAATTGCAATTCTGATTACTGATAACGAGTTTTCTTTTAGTTTAAATCAAATCATGAAAAGTGAGAATAGTTTCTTGAAATTTTTATTTGGAAGTTTAAATCCTTTTACAATTTGGTGGTTAATTGTTTCTGCAATTGGAATCTCTGTAATTGCAAGAGTTGAAAAAGGTAAATCTATAATGGTATGCACAATCACATATCTTGTTGTTGGCTTGGGAATGGCTGGATTAAGCCAATTATTCAAAGGAATGTTCTCTTTTGGAGGGTAATATTTTCAATAGTATATATAAATTTATAAATAATTTGTTTATGAAATTCAAATAAAGTATTTTTTTAGAAATGAATATTCTTACTAACAAATTAATAAGTAAATCCACAAATTTAGAATTAATGTTTTGGATTTCTTCACTTGTTTATTTATCAGTAATAAATCCAAATTCAAATTCAAATTATAGTTTTTGCATTTATAAATTTTTGGGTTTTAAATGGTGTCCTGGATGTGGTATTGGTAAATCAATCTCATTTTTGATTCATGGTAATATATCAGAATCCTTTAAAAGTCATTGGTTTGGTTTTTTTGCATTATTAATAATTTTAAAAAGAATAATTAGTATTTTAAAAAAGTAAAAAGAAATTTATGGATAATAATTTGTATCTCTCACTTAAAAATCTTGATTCAGAAGAGTTAATGTTTTTAGAAAAATTAACAGAGAATTTAGATGAGTCTCAAAAAGTAAAGTTCTTAACTCTTTATTCAAATAAAAGACGTGATCCACAACTTATTTTAATTGCAACTGTTGTTGGTTTTGTTGGTGCGGCTGGAATTCAAAGATTTCTAACAGAACAAATTGCTATGGGTCTTTTGTATTTTTTTACAGGCGGATTATGTTTTATAGGTACAATAATTGATATTATTAACTATAAAAAAAATGCATTTGAATTTAATCAAGTTGTTGCAGCTGAATCAATTAGGATGATTATTTAATTATTAAAATTTTGAAAAAAAATTTAATTTATACTAAGGGGTAACCGAAAACCTTTAACAGAGTAGGTAAATAATATCTAACAAAAAAACAAAAATTATGGATGAATCAACAGGAACTGGAATTGGCATAGTTGCAGTATTAGTTTACCTCATCGTTATTTTAGCAGTTGTTGCTGCTATGTGGAAAATTTTTGAAAAGGCTGGGAAACCTGGTTGGGCTGCTATTGTACCAATCTACAATATCGTTATTCTTCTTGAAATAATTGGAAAGCCAGTTTGGTGGATTGTTTTAATGTTAATTCCATTCGTAAATTTAATTGTAGGAATTATGTTATATATAGAATTAGCTAAAAGCTTTGGAAAAGGTGCAGGAGTTGGGATTGCTTGTATTTTTGTAGTTGGATTATTTATTCTAGGTTTTGGTGATGCCACTTATGTTGGTCCTGGTGGTGTTGCTATAGATTCTGGTGGTAGTTCCGTTTAGTTTTTTCACTTGATCTAATCAATTATTATACCAATAAAAAATTTATGGATGAAATTAACAATTTAATGCCTCAAGAAGGGCAAAAAGCTATTTTAGAAGAACAATTGGAACTGATATTTATTGATAAACTTCCGCCATTCCCTGATAATATTAAGGATGTTTTAGCTAAAATTGCTCCATGGGGTTACATGATTTACGCTTTCTTTGGTATTATTGGACTCCTAGCATTATTTGGCTTTGGAATTATTGGAAGTGCTGCTTCAGTACTTGGTGGGGAAGTTGGAATGGGTGGTATGATTTTGATTACATCTATTATATCAGGTATTTCAATTTTACTTATGATATTTTCTGTCCCAAGTTTGTTAAAGCATGGTAGAACCGGTTGGGTGCTTGTTTATTATGGTTGGCTTGTAGGGCTAATCAATACTATTGTAACTAATACAGCTCTCTATTTAAGCATTGGAGGTTTAATTGGAGGCATAGTTTTTACTGGCATAGTTCTTTATTTACATTTTCAAATGAGAGAAAAATTTATTGGTTAACAACCTAAATTATTAATTTTAATATCCTTACTTTTATTTTAAGTAAGGATATTTTTTTATTAAAAAGTTAAATCAAATAAAAGCAATTTTAAGTTAGATTTTTAATATAAGTTGTGTATTCTAAAATGACTTTTAAGTATTGCAAATTCTACATATATTTGGTTTGTAAAGTAAATTAAATATATATATATAAACTCTTTTCGTCGTTAAGAAATAAATTTAAATAAAAAAAGTATGATTAAATTTTTGAAATATATCTCAGTTTTAATCCTGTTTGCAACATTAAGTTCTTTAAAAGCTCAGTCATTAGATAGTATTCAATATATGGTAAGGTTAAAGAATGGTGATGCAGTAAGAGGAACAATTTCTAAATTTACAGATTCAACTATCACATTAAAAACAGCCTTAGGAGAAGTTTCAATAGATAAAAATTTAATTAATAAATTTACACTAATTGAAGGACCATACACTCACAGACCATTTCATTATTTAATGCCAACAGCTTCACCAAATGGTCCTGGTGGGTTTATTACAAATTATGAATTAGGATTTATGTATGCAGGTTTTGGATTAGGTTATGGAGCTACAATATCTGCAGCAATGACTGCAATACCTGGTTTATCATTAAATTCTCAACTATATCATCTAGGTGTGAAATATACAATTGAAAGAAGTAATGATTTAGAAGTTGCAATCGGTGGTACTTATACTTTTTTAGGAGATCAAGCTATGTATTCTCATATTTATTCAGTTGCAACCATTCCTTTTTATGGTGGTAGATATTCATTTATGTTTCATGCAAGAGCAACCGGACCTGATGAAGTAAATTTGAAATTTCAGTTGTTCAATTATGATACCACTAGAGTAAAATTTTATTATACTTCCAAATTTGGAGTTGCAATGGGCTTTGATATGCCTTTATTTGGTCGTGATGATATGAACTGGGTTGGAGAAATATGGAATGGTGATATTACAAAACCTCAAAACACAGCCTCTATGATTGGTGTAAGAGTTCAAAATGAACACCTCTCAGCAGTATTTGGCGTAGCCCTCATACCAAAGCCTTTGATTTTACCAATTACCTCTTTTTCATATAAATTCTAATAACAATTTTATTATTTTTAATTTAGTTCCTAAAAGGTTGTTGAAGTATAACTTAAGCTGAAACTAGTTAATCAATAAAGTGTATTTTTGCAATTATTATAATTTTATATGAATATTAAAAAAACTTCAAAAAATAGAAAGCAGATTATACATATCATAGGCTTTCCAATGGATTTGGGTGCTGACAGAAGAGGTGTAGATATGGGACCATCTGCTTTAAGAATTGCAAACATTGAACAAAAATTAGAGGATTTAGGATATAGAGTTTTAGATGATGGTGATATTGAAATTAGTATGCCAGAAGTACTAAAAATTAAAAATCATAAGTTAAAATATTTACCTGAAATTGAAAAAGCATGTGAAAAACTTGCTCAAAAAGTTAGTAGCGTTTTATCAAAAGGTAATTTCCCGTTAGTGTTAGGGGGAGACCATTCAATGGCAATTGGAACTATTTCTGGAGTAGCAAATTATTGTAAAAAAAATAACAAAAAATTAGGTGTAATCTGGATTGATGCACACTCTGATATTAATATACCAGAAACTTCCCCATCTGGTAATATTCACGGAATGCCAGTTGCGGTTTTAATTGGATTAGGTCCAAAAGAGCTTAGAAAAGTTGGTGGAGATTTTGTAAAGTTAGACCCTAAAAATATTGTTCAAATTGGCTTAAGGTCTGTTGATAAAGGTGAGAAAGAATTATTAAAATTTCATGGAGTAACAACTTATACCATGACAGATATAGATAGACAAGGAATACAAAAAGTTATTGTTGACGCAATTAATTTGTTAAAATCAAATTGCGATCATATTCATGTATCTTTCGATTTAGATAGCGTTGACCCTACTGTTGTTGAAGGAGTTGGAACGCCAGTTTCAGGTGGATTAACTTATCGAGAAGCTCACTTAATTATGGAGACAATTGCAGAAAAAGGTGCAATGAATTCACTTGACATAGCTGAAGTAAATCCAATTTTGGATATTAAAAACAAGAGTGCTGTTTTAGCTTCAGATTTAGTAGCTTCAGTAATGGGTAAAAGAATTATCTAATTGAAATTAATTTCATAACCAACCTTTTCTTCTAAAAAATAAAAACATAAAAGTTGATGTAACAAGCATTAAACCTAAGCACATTACATAGCCATAATGCCATTCAAGTTCAGGCATAAATTTAAAATTCATTCCGTAAAGTCCTACTATAAAAGTTAGGGGTAAAAAAAATGTTGAAATTATTGTAAGAACTTTCATCACCTCATTCATTTTATTTGATGCAGTTGATAAATAAGCTTCAAGAAGTGAACTTAAAGTATCTCTATAAGATTCTGTAATTTCAGTTGCCCTAACTAAATGATCATAAACATTCCTATAAAAAATACTCTCCTTTTCTGTTATCAACTTGTAATCACCTCTAGATAACCTATATGTTATTTCTCTTTGATAAGTAATTACTCTTCTAATTTTAAATAAATCTCTTTTTAATGAAAGTATATTTGCAAGAATCAGTTGAGTAGGAGTTTTAAATATTTCGTCTTCAAGCTTTTCTATTACATTATCAAATTTATTAAGAATAGGTTGAATTTCATCCACTGCTTCATCTAAAATTAATTGATATAAAAAGTCAGGACCATGATGAAATATTTTAGGGTTTTTGATACAAGCTTCATGTGCCTTTAAAATTGCAGATGAAGAATTTAGGTGATGAGTTATAATTATATGATCTAAAATAAATGCATTTAACTGATTCGTTTGTAATTCAAATTTGTTTGTTTGAGTGTTTCTATTTAGTTGAATTTGATTTATTATTATAAAAAGATAATCATCATAATCTTCTAGCTTAGGTAAATGCTCACCTCCACGAATATTGTAACTTTCATTCTTGCAATCTTCAATTGTAAGTGGATGAAAGTGAAAAATATTTTCTAAAATACTTTCTTCTTCAATTGTAGGTTTGTAAATGTCAATCCATAAAGTGGTAGGCTCTATTCCTGCTTCAATTTCTTTATATATTTCAATAATGTAATTCTGAAGATCAATGAATCCCAAATCCTTAATCTGTGAATCTGAACCAATTGTTATTCCTTTAATCATTAATTAATATTGTAAGAAAATATTTTATTCGTTGATGAAATTGCAATATAATTATCATTAACTATTTTTATATCACTACCCCCTTTTTCTAAAGATATCAACCCTATTTTGGAAGAATATTCCAAATCATAAATGTAAATAAAATTATCAGAAATTGCAACTAATTTGTTATCTAGAATTGAGAAACTTTCAACTACAAATGAATCTGGAATAACTATATCTTTAACATAAGCTCCAAATGGGTTAAGCATTATAATCTTGTTATTATCAAGCACATAAATATTATCATTCAAATCTAGTTTAATTAATTTTGGATTTAACAACTTAATTTTAGAAATTGTTCCTAAATAAGTATTAAGCCATTCACCAAATGGTGTTGTAACTATTATTCTTTTGTTTTCGCCATCAAGAATATATAAATTACCTGCTCTAGAGACTGCAACATTTAGCGGATAACCAAACCTATGAGATTCAATTGGGTCTTCTCTTAAATAAATTGATTTAATAAAATTCAAACTCTTGTTAAATCTTTGAACCCTATTGTTATTATAATCACAAATAAAAATATCATTCAGCGAATTAATTGTTATTGATACTGGTTTATCAAAGCTATTTTCTGAACTACCAAATCCACCAACCGAGAACAATGAATCTTCATTGGAAGAATATTTTATTATTAAATTATTATCTTTACTAACTGTATAAATATTTAACTGCGTATCAATATCAAATGCTGTAATATTATATTGAGTGATTAAAATTGTAGATAATATTTTTAAGAACTGAATCATTATTAATTTGATTATAATTATAGTTATTTGTTTTTATATATGATAAAAAAATATTTTGAAACAACAATTAATTATAACAATAAAAACAAAAAATTAGTAAAGAATTATAATTTAAGTTTAATTGGAATATCTAAATTTCTCACTTTGTGAAAGTAAAGTAATTAACCTATAATCACCAAATCCATTATCATCCACAAATGTAAATGTTTTATTAAGAAAATTGTATTGCCATACTTCCACTGCTTTTCCATCTCTTCTAAATGGGTCATTATTTGCAACATCTGGTTCGCCATAAAGTATTAAAACTCTTCCTCTATCAGTATTCCATCCATCTCTAAATGTTGAATAATTTTTTACTTGATATATTAACTCTTTTAAAATATTCATCCATTGCTTCATTGGTTATTGTATTAGGTGTAGGATCTAAATTTTTCCAAAATTCTGTTAACTTTTTTAGCTTCTCAGAAATATTTATCCCACTATTTATTCTGTCAATATCTTCTTGGTAAGCCACATACCGCATTTTATCTAATGTTTCTTTTAGTTCAATTTCAGTTATAGGAAAATTTTCACTTCCAGAAATTTTAATAGATCTATTAGAAATTGCAATTGGTTTAGTTGAATCTTCAGTGTTAAAAGCTTTTAATTCTAAATTGTAAAACCCTCTTGGTAAATCACTTGTTTGCAATTTTATCCATTGTTGGGTTGTTCCATCATTTGCTTTCTTAACAAACCAAATTGGATTTGAAAGTGAAACTCCTTTATCATTTTTAAAAGTTACATTAAACTTAAATTCCTTCTTGTTAGATTTATTGTAGACTTCAAAAAATATAAAAAATCCTTCAGATAAATTTGTAACATCTTCGGAAATTAATGGAGTAATTGCAAACCCAGAAATATCTTCACGTACTTTTGAAAGAAGCAATAATCCACTTAAAGCAAAGTTTAAATTATCTATTGATTTGAATGCAACAATTTTTTTTATTGAAAATGTTTCATTATTAATTAGTGGTTTCACCACCAACTCTGCAATATAATTTGTATTACTCATTGGTAACAATATCCTATTTTGATAAAAATCAAATTTTGGAGAAGTACCATTTGTTAAGTTGTATTTATACGTTGAAATTATTCTTGTGAACGATGAATCATATACAATTTTATCATCTTTTTTAATTGTTATTTTCAAACTATAATTAGTTGCAAATTTCCCATCAAACCGAGAGAAATCTAAAGTTGAATATGGGATAGCAATATATATATCACAGAAAAAATCATCTTGAGAATTCGTTGAAGCAAATGAAACTGCATCAAAAAAGATTTGTGATGATACATTTTGTGCTTCTACTTTTGTTGTAAAAATTGAACTATTAAAAGTTGATAAAACAAAAAATATATATAATATCAATTTCAATTCATTGAATTGCATATCAATTATTTTTATTAAACTGATTATATAATTTAAATATGTTCTAAGCTTAAAGTTCAAATTTTTATATAGTTTAAGTTTTATATTTGCTTTAGGAAATAATTATAACTAAAATACGTTATTTGATTTTACCATTCATTTACAATTTCTTTAAACATAATCTTATACAAAAAATAATTTTTAATGCTAAAAACTCTAGGAGAGCTAATTGATTCAGGATATAAATATAAAACAATAAAGGAAGAATTAAAAGATAATTTAATTAAATTTTTAAGTAAAAATGAAACTGCATTTAATGGAATAATTGGTTATGAAAACTCTGTGATTCCAGAAATTGAAAGAGCTATTTTGTCAGGACATAACATAAATTTATTAGGATTAAGAGGGCAAGCCAAAACTCGAATTGCTAGGGGTATGATAAACTTATTAGATGAATACATTCCTTATGTGAATGGATCAGAAATTAATGATGATCCTCAAAATCCAATTTCTACTTATGCTAAAAATTTAATACTTGAACTCAAAAACGATACACCTATAAGTTGGTTGCACCGAAATGATAGATATTCAGAAAAGCTTGCAACTCCTGATGTTTCAGTTGCTGACTTAATTGGTGATATTGATCCAATTAAAGCTGCTAATTTAAAATTATCAATCTCTAATGAAAAAGTAATTCATTATGGTATTATTCCAAGATCTAACCGTTCAATTTTTGTAATAAATGAATTGCCCGATCTTCAAGCAAGAATTCAAGTGGCTTTGTTAAATATATTGCAAGAAGGTGATGTACAAATTAGAGGTTTTAAGTTAAGATTACCTCTTGATATTCAATTTATTTTTACAGCAAACCCAGAAGATTACACAAACAGGGGATCTATTATTACACCTTTAAAAGATAGAATTGGTAGTCAAATTCTTACTCATTATCCAAAAAATCTTGTTCAAGCAATAGAAATAACTAATCAAGAAGTAAAATCTATAAACTCAGTTTTCGTGCCAGAAATTGCAAAAGAATTAATAGAACAAATTTCTTTTGAAGCAAGAAAAAGTGAATATGTAGATCAAAAAAGTGGTGTCTCTGCAAGGCTTTCAATTTCAGCATATCAAAATTTGTTGAGTACTGCACAAAGGAGAATGATTATGAATAATGAAAAATCAACAACAGTTAGAATATCAGATTTTCAAGGTGTGATTCCAGCAATAACAGGTAAGGTTGAAATGGTATATGAAGGTGAACAAGAGGGTGCGGTGGCTGTGGCTTATAACCTTGTTTCAAAGGCTATTAAAACTACTTTTACTTTGCTATATCCTTCTCCCGAAAAGAAAAATAAAAACAAAGAAAGTGTTTATACTGAAATTATTAAATGGTTTAATCTTGGTAACGTTATTGATATTGGTTATGATATCTCTAATAAAGAATACAAAAAAAATCTACTCAATATTGATTCTTTAAAAGCCTTTGTAGATAAAATGATTACTGAGGATAAAGAAGTAAATGTATCTGAAGAAGAAAAGCTTTTTATTATGGAGTTCGTGCTTTGGGGGTTATCGGAATATTCAATGATTTCTTGTGCAAAATTAGAATCTGGAGTTATTTTAAGTGATATGCTCTCTTCACTTTTAAGTTCTGATGAATAAAAATTATATTTGGTTGTATTTATGATGATCAATAAATTCCTTTTTTTATTTTCTGTTGCAATTAGATATCTAAGCTCAGTTAGACGAGAAAAATTTATGAATTTTATTACTTCAGTTGCAATAATTGGTATTGCTCTTGGAGTAATGGCTTTGCTTATTTCTTTAACAATTTTACATGGTTTTGATAAAACACTTAACACTAATTTAATTTCTTTTGTTGGGCATATTCAAGTTACTCAATTTGATGGTGGGAGTATTAAAAATAGAGACTCAATTATTGAAAGAATTAAAGCTGTACCAAATGTTGAATCGGTTTCGCCATTTGTTTCTAAAGAGGGAATTATTAGAACCAGTGAAGGATTAGAAGGGATTTTGTTTAAAGGAATTTATATTGATAAAGACGTTTCTAAAGTCAGAAATAAAATGGTTGAAGGGGAATTTAAAAACATAAAACCTGGTTCAATTGTTATTGGAAAAAAACTTGGTGTTAAGTTAAATTTAAAAATAAATGATATTGCAACAATATTTGCTTCTAACGGATTGCCAAATTCCAACAACCCATCAGTTGTTGAACAATTTAAAATAGTTGGGTTCTATCAAACTGGGATTGGAGAATATGACAATATGTATATTTATGGTTGCTTTGATGATGTAAAAAAAATAGCTTCAATAGATGAAAATAAAATGACCGGTTGTGATATTCTAGTTAAGAATACCGACTCAATTAATTTTACTTCTGGAATTTTAGAAACTGTTCTTGAATACCCCATGTACCCTAGAACTGTGTATGATACCTTCCAGTCTATATTTGCTTGGCTAGACTTACAGCGTAAGCCAATTCCAATTGTTCTTGGCTTAATTACAATTGTTGCAGTGTTTAATATAATTGGTACATTGTTAATGGTAGTCTTAGAAAAAACTGAATCAATTGGTACTTTAGCCACCATTGGAACAACACCATCTAACATCAGATGGATATTTATAATTCAAGGGTTAATTATTAATACTATTGGATTAATTATAGGTTTAGTGATTTCTTTGGCTTTTACTTTTGTTCAGTACAAATGGAAACTTATTCCACTTAACTCTGAAATCTATTTTGTTGATGCAGTACCAGTTAGTTTTTATTATTCAGATTATTTAATTGTTATTGCCACTTCTTACTTGCTTTGTTTTGCTGCAACCTTTGTTCCTGCTTTTGTTGCAGGAAAATTACGCCCAGTGCAAGCATTAAGTTTTAAATAAATTAAATGAGAAAATAACTGGATGAAATTTTTGTAAAATTATTTATTTAAGTTGTTGTTGAGTTACACAATAAATTTTAAATATAAGTTGTTACAACTTTTACTTTTACTATTCTGCGATTTAAATTTTTTTTATATACTTGTAAAAAAATAAAAACATTAGGTAAATGCTCTGTTATGTTGTTTAATAAATAAAGTAATTGAATTCTTAAAATCTTTTTATAAACTAAAAATCAATTATAAGAAATTTTAATCCAGCTGATATTAAAATTAAAAACAAACATCCAATTATAATTTTATTATTAAATATTTTTGTACCCAAATATGAGCCTATTAATCCTCCAAATATTACAGCAATAATCCAATAAAAAATATTTGAATCTATTTTGTTAAATGCTGTAACATGACCTACTAAGCCAGCAATTGAGTTACATAAAATGAATAGAGCAGAAATTCCTGAAGCTTTTTTTAATGAAGTTTGATTTGTTAAAATGAGAATAGGTGTAAGAAAAATTCCACCACCAACTCCAATCAAACCCGAAACAAAACCAATAATAGCACCAAGAGATAATTTCCAAATTAGGGCAAAGATTGAGTTGTATTTTTTTCAGTTTTTATAAACTCTTTTACAAACAATATAATAGCTGAAATTATTAAAAAAATTCCTGCAATTAATTTGAAATATTTTGGTGGAATAGCTACATAACCACCAATGAATGCCATTGGCAGAGCAGTTATTATGAATGAAAAAAAAAATATTTTTATCGAAGTAACTTTCATTAATAAATTTATAAGAAGCAATACTTGCAACAACTATATTTAATATTAAAGAAGTTGGCTTTATTGAATCAGGAGCAAATGATAAAAGTGCCATAATAGCCAAATAACCAGAAGCACCTGCATGACCAATTGAGGAATATAGTAAAGCAATTACTGAGAATAAAATGAATGTTAATACAAAAAAATTATTTGTCATATTTACCAAAATTTAAAATTATAACCAATGCTTTATTCAATGATTAGCTTTCCAAATGAAAATATATATTTATCTGTTTGTAATCTTTAATGGTACAGACCACTTACTATATTTTGCTTTCATTAGTTAACTTTAATTCTCTCCCTATTCGGTAATTACGATTATACTCCATCGTTATTATGTATTTCCCTGATACAAGAGATTCAATATCTATTTCAAATTTGCCGATGCTGCTATTCTCCTTTACAATAAGTATCTTACCGTTTATATCATTTATGTAATATCTAACTATTGTTCCACTATTTGATGGTTCTATCACCACAGACCCACTCCTTGCTGGGTTTGATGATATTGTGAAGTCCGAATTTACTAGAATAGAATCATTTTCTATTCCTGAATTTGGCAGACAACAATATAATTTCATAAATCGACACCTATCATCATTTGTTAAATCTTGGTCTTGATATGATGGAAGACCACTACCAGTCATCATATTCCTTTGAGCGTTATCTCCAGGTTGGCAATTTGGGTCAGAGTGAGCAAACCCTAACCAATGTCCGATTTCATGAGTAATTACACCATAAAAATCATAATATTCTCTTTCAACTTTTGGATCATTTTGTGGATATGTTTTATTATTTCTATCTGTATAAAAAAAATTATAAGGGGGTCTAGTTGTCCCACCTAAAAATGAGTTAGTTCCATTAATTACTATTCTTGAAGAAGAACAATCAACTCTACAATCTTTTTGATTTCCAGTAGCAACTTTAAATTGTTGTTCAGAAAGATAAGCTAAAACATTATTTGGATCATGTTCTGATGTTGGGTTCTTATCTAAATTTTTCCATTCTGCTATATCACTTGCCCATTGGACTTTTAACGTACAATCATCGCAGTTTGTATTATCAATTGCATTACCATTTGCACATGAATTCATCCAATCACTCAGTCCTTTTTTAACCAAATCTTTTGCCTTTGTCCCACTATAAACATCATATTCAACACCACTTTTTGTTTGAAAAATACGTTTTCCAACTGGGTATGGGCTTTTAGTATCATCATAATTGATATTGTTTAAATTAAAGGAAGTTAGACATTTCTTTAATACCCTTGAACCATCACCTATATGTTGCGGATCATTTGTACATAAAGTGGAAATTACATCACCCTTACAAACAAAGTAAGGGTATTTTCTATCTTTACAATGTGCACAATTTTGTGCTAAAATATTGTTTTTAAAAAGGAGTGCTATAAGTATTATTATATAACTTTTCATTGTTAAATTTAATAGGTTTTGTTGATAATAGTTTGAATTAATGAATCAGCATTCTGCTTCCAAGAACCATAATTTAGGAGAGTGTTTGTATTCTAAACATGGTTAATATCACGAACATTTCCTTTAATAATTGGAAAGGCATTTAAACATTCGGATGCTACACCTAAATCAAAATAATCATTTTGTGCATCATATAAAGGATTTTCATGTGTTAAAAATACTATTGCCTCTTGGTTATTATGCATACAAAATTCACCTAAACCATTTGTAAAGGCACTATCTTTTTGGGCATCTGCTAATCTTGTATATCTTCGTATTGCATTATATTCATAAGGCGAATATTGAAACTCTATTTTGGGTCTAATTATCTCCGAAGTATTAAACAAACTGTAATTTACTGGCTGGAATCTCTTCCCCTTGATTGTATCAATTTCCTCAGCAAGTACTTTATACCTGTTGGTCATTCTATCAACTGCTATGTATTTGTTTGCGGTAGAATCTATTGAAAGAATTTTTACACGTAAAATATAATCAGAACGCAACAGAGAAAACATTTTAATGCTATTTTTCATTTCACCAGGTAAAAGTGTTAGCCATTTTTCTTCTATTTGGTGGCGTAACAAACCTGGGGACATTCTATATCTACCATCTACATCTACACATGGAGATGGTTTTGTAGTCTCTTCAAACCCATCTTTTAAATCGCTCATTACTGAATTAAGCCCAGTTTCACCATCATATTGCCTAAATATCATAGGATTATAATCTACCATTTTATAAAGTGCTACGACTGATGATTTTAAAGTATCATTCATTGTTGTCCATGAATTGATTTTTTTTCTCGTTCCTTTCTCAAAGAACCTAACCAAGCTATCTGTATAAATATACGAAAGTATAACATCTATAGGCATATCACTTGAAATCGGAGGAATAGACTGAATGATAGGATATTTAACCTGAAACATAGAATTTGTGGAATCATACCAAATTTTTCTGAACTGACCACAATCTTTGGTAAGTGGCCTGGTTCCCGTTTCATTTTGAGCAAAAGATAGGTTAGTAACTAACAGCAATAAAGTTAAGAAGCAGAGTAATTTTTTCCATTAGAGTAAAAATTTAAAGTGATAAAAAATAATTGAATAGTAACAGATATGTGAATATAAAAACAAAATATGAATCGGTTTAATTAAAAGAAAATTTGTAAGCCGCATAGATACGTGGTTTTAGGGGCTGAACTATTTTGTATTAATGGTCTTAAATAAATGTAGTAACTTGATAAACTACCAAGTTCCTACAAAATGAGATATTCTTTTAAGTATAAGAATCTCTAACCAAATTCTCATAGCCCTGTAACAAAGGGACTGCTATCTATTATTTATCCACTGGAGGTCTCGGAGCACAGTCACCATCAGAGTAACATAACCAATATCCAACGTTGGTGAGTTTACAATAGCTCCCAGAACGTGCTTCATAAAAGTCTTCTTCTCCGTTTCCATTGGAATCGTAATAAATATAATAGCAATAACAGTGTGGACCAGGACCTACATAAGCTTCACAACCATTCTTTTTGTATTTTTCAGCAACATCCGCAAGAAGATTTGAAACTATTAAAACTTGTATTGCAGCTGCCAACATTAATATTTTATATTTTTTCATTTTTATTTATTAGTTTAAAAAGTTTATAATTTGTTGGTAATTACTAACACCCTTCGAAAATTGTATCAAATCTGGGTCATTAAGAAATGTTGTAGAAATATCTATTGTCATTTCATCTTTCCTGTAAATATAATACTCACTACCTTCCCCTTGGTATCCTGATACCCTTATGTAGCAATTACTTTCATTTACCCCATTAGGAATAATATATTTAGGTTTAAAGACCATTGGAAACATTGATGAGATAATAGGAGAAACTGTTGGCACTGTTTGTTTCCTAACAAATACGCTATCTAATAAAGCCAACCTTTTACCACTAGTTGCATCAATAAGTTCTACAGAAAACGAAATGTTACCTGATGATGAATATACACGGTTTTGCTTTATTGTATTATACCATGAAAAAATTCTAAAAAAAAAATATAGTATCCCCAGGTCTAGCCAAAAAACTATAAGTGCGGCTCATTGCGTTTCTTAGGCTATCATTATTAAACTCTCTCCTTACTTTCTCCATACACCAATTCTGTAATTTTATTTTTTTGGAATTTATTTGAAGTTCACTGAACTGATAACCTACATCGCACGAGTCATAAAATTTTAAAAAGTTATAGGAAGCAAAAACTTTATCTGGTTTTACATTATACTTACCATTTACATCTCCATCAGCTGCTGCACTCCAAGGTGTATCTTGGATATCCTTACACGGGGGAGATACAGCCTCTTGTGCAAATGAAATATTGTTAAAGATTGGAAACAATGAGATAGTAAATAATATCAGTTTCATACCATTCGGTATGATTTTAAATTTTTTCATGAAGTTACGAAAATTAAAAAAAAAATTTGCTGAGGTAATAATTGAATTGGGTCAGATGCCAGCGTCTCATCTGACGAAGTAAATGTGAAGGACTTCAATAAAGTGATACCAACTCTTTAATGACGGGATTCAAACACCTTGCAACTATAAATATAGTCAAAAAAAAAATACGCAAGCAAAAAAGTGAATTATTAACAAAAATTTATTATTAAAAATCTTAGGCCTATTTTTAAAAGCTAAAAACAAGATAATTAGCTGTAACATTCTGTGCCTACAAGCCTTGCAGGCTGTTAGGTTACTATGCTTTATACATTGAATTAATATTGAAAAAAATATTTCAGAAATAACAACGAATAAAAAATCCTCTAAACAATTAGTCTTTGATTAGAGGATTTTGCATATTCTAAAAAATACTATTTTATTACAGCATCTAAACCAACCATATTATTATCCTTATCTCGAATTACGATTGCATATACTCCATTTTCTAAGTTCTTCTTATCAAGCTCTACAACATCATTTCCTTTTACCATTGATGAACGGTGAACCACTTCTCCTGTTTTCATATTGACCAACTCCACAATGGAATTTATTTTTGGAGAAACTATTATGGTATTACTATGGTCTTCAAATTTATTATAATTTGAATTAAATTTTTCACCAGTTAGTGCTAATCCTTTTTTTATATCGTTGTAAAACTGCTTTAATAATTCAGGAGTATCTTTTAATCTTTCTGTCCTGTTTGAGTTGGTGTCCGCTGGGGTTTCTAAAATACCACAAGAGTTCCAAGATTTGCCATTACAGCCTACACCCATTGAACATACTAAATATTCACTTGTTGTTCCATTACCTGAAACCTGTGTTGCATAGACAGCTGTATATATCCATTCATTACACTCAGAGCCACTTGGGCAGGGTCCGTTTGAGGTTACAGAACGTGCATAAGATTGATAAAAATTTGATGATAGTAAAAATAGAGCTACTAACAAAAAAGGGATTAAAATATTTTTTTTTCTCATTGTCTAAAAATTTAGTGTTTTTAAGATATTATTTTTTTGCTAAGGTAATAATTGAATTGGGTCAGATGCCAGCACCTCATCTGACGAAGTGAATGTGAAGGACTTCCAATAAAGTGGTACCAACTCTTTAATTGATAGGATTTACACACCTTTCACTTACAAACATAGTCAAAAAAAAAAAATACGCAAGAAAATAATGAATTATTAATAAAAATTTATTTTTAAGCAAACTCTTTTTCTTTTACAAAGTTAAAACCTTGAAAATTCTTTACTCATAAATTCAATTATTGGCTTATCTTCACAAAAAAAATCAAATATTTTATGAGCAATATTTCAGTTGGAAAAAATCCTAAACAAATTTTAAATACAGTAAAGATTATGCACTGTTTGATTCAGAGTATCATGTATTTTAATGTTGAATAATTATCTTCTCTAAAAAATAATTTTGACCGTTTGAAATCTTTAAATAGTAGACCCCATTCATTAATGAAGATGTACTAATCTTTTTGGTTGTATACTTTCTAACCTCATCGCCTAATAGGTTATACATTTGAGCGGTAATACTTTCACCATCTATGTCAATTAAATAATCTCCATTATCCTGAACGATTAATCTATAAGCCTCTGTTTTTTCAGATGGAACAGAAGTTAGTGGCTCTGAAAATTCGGTTAAAAATGTATTGCCAGATGTGTCAGAATTTAATACTGTATTTCCAATGGTTGTGGTAAAATCATATGCTCCCAATAACACCACATTCCCTTTACTGTTATAGTTGATAATTGGGTCATAGTCATAATTTTTTCCACCAATTGTAGCAAGCCACAAAGTGTTTCCATTGGCATCTAATTTTGCAATAAATATATCAGAGAGACCATTGCTTTGAACAGACTTATCTCCGATTTTAATCTCACCAAAAAATCTACCTGTAACTAATATATTATCACTTTTATCAATTATAGCATTGCCAGCCACATTAAAATTATCTGATACTATTTGCTTCGCCCAAATAACTTCACCTACTTGATTTTGCTTTACAATAAATCCGTTATAATTTCCTGTTGTAGTTAACATGGTATTTCCAACAATAAGTTTATTATTAAATGTGGTGGTCATTATTGAATTACTTTTGCTATCTAATGCTAGATTAATAGGGTATTCTCTATCGGTATCAAAATTTGTATACCACATAAATTCCCCTTTGGAGCTATATTTTGCTATGAAAACATTATGATAATTTATCTTATTACTAACCCCATCCAAATCAGCTACCCGAGAAATTCTACCTGTAACTAATAAATTACGTTGAGAATCAATTAACAAATTACCAACAAAAAGGTCATCATTATACCTTGTTAATTCCTTAATCCATTCAGTATTGCGGTTAGAATTTATTTTCGTTAGGAATAATGGATCGCCCTCTAATAGTAAACTATCCTTGAATTTAATTCTGCTACGGAATACACCAGTTAAAAATATATTATCGTCAGCGTCAATAACTATATTATGTCCTTCATTTCTAAATGGTCCAGTTTTATATTGCTCTCCATAAAATAATTTACCTGATTTATTTATACCAACAATAAAAATCTCGTCATAGTATTCAGTATAGTCTGAAATATGTGGTGCTTTATAGAAAACTAAAGTATCAAATATTGCGGTTGCCTGAAACGAACCACATAAGTAAATATCTGAATTTGGAGTTACAAATAGTCCATATACTTGGTCGGATTGCCTTCCACCAAATTGCTTAAAAAATAATTTTTCTCCAGTTGAACTATATTTCATTAAACATATATCGTTATATCCATAGCTTTTGTAGGTGGTGTCAGCAAATACAACGTCCTTAATAAAACCTCCTGCTAAAATGATATTATCTTCTTTATCAATTGTAATTCTTTTTACATACGCACAACCAGTTGTTTTTTTATCAATAATCTTTTTTGCCCATTTGAAATCTTGTGCTTGTATTAAGACTATATTAGATAAATAAACAGCCAACATAAACAGTATGTAATTAAGTTTCGTCACGGTTTATTTGTTAATAATAAATTTTTTATTTGCTTTTGTTTTGCCCATTTCAACTTGAAGAAAATAAATACCATTTGGGTAATCTGCTATATCCAAATCAAGAGTATATTTGCCTTGAGTTAGTTCCTCTTTAAAAACCTGATTCAATATTTTTCCTTTCAGGTTAGTAATACACATTTTCACTAATTCTGATTTATTTAGTTCAAATGGTATTTTTAATGATTTACTTGTAGGGTTTGGGTAAATATCTTTTAAGCAGTTTTTTGAAACTTCTAATTTGTTTTGAACACCCGATGTTTTCTCTGGGCAATACAATTTCATAAACCTGCATTTGTCATCATTGGTCAGACCCAATCTTGGACTATTAGGATATGCTGAACCCCCATCATTCATAACACCTACAGAAGTATCCGATTTGCATTTATAAACCCTGCCAGTTTCTTCATTTTCATCAAAATGAAGAAATCCTAAATAATGCCCAAGTTCATGTTGGATAAGTTGGATGAGTGAGAGAGTTCTATTACGTGCTATATCTAAACTATCAAGGAACCAAGGCTTATCACCATTATAAAACTGTCTTGATATGCTATCTTTTCTATTTGTTAGAGCCTTTGAATAATTTAGGAACACTGCCACATTTTGGGTATCACACACACGAACACAGTTAGTATCTGTTGTAGATGTGTATAGTGATCCTGGAGCAATTCCCTGAACATTTATGCTATCATTACTAAAATCTATTCCCCTATTGCTCCACCTTATTTTCACACAACAACTTGGCTCTTCATCTTGTTTATTACAAAGGCAATTCCATTCATCCACCGCAGTTTTTAAATCACCATACATCTTGCTCTTTTCAAAAACAAGAATGGTATCAATCTTAATTGTTGTATCTGGCTTATTAGTTATAGCATTATACTTAATGATTCTATTTGTATCGTACATATAAATTTTATCTTTTAGAGTATCACCTGCAAGCCAAGAATTGTATGAATTATCAAATTTAGCACAGAGTGGTAAATTAATTCTTAACGGTTTACCTATTGTGTCATTATGTGGATTTGACGTACATTTATAAACAATTTTCCTTTGGTTTGAATCACAATACATAAATGGGTACAGTTTATCATCACATTTTTGAGGCTTACCACAATCTGTGGTTTGTGCATTGCTAAAATTTATTATAACAAGCCAAATACAAAAAAACAGTGTTAGTTTCATATTAATTTAATTAGTGGGCTAGAAGTTTTTAATTTCGTTAATACGATTTCTTAATCTTGCTTTAAATTCTCCTACTGAAAGTGAAGTTCCATACCCAAAATCTTCTATAAAGCTAACTTGTCCATTGATAACTGGATATATTGAAACATAACGAAAACGGCTATTATCGCGGCAAGGATAAAGAGTATAATAATCTATATAATTCTGATTACAGTTACTTCTAACTTCAAGAAAAACAATAAACTCTCTCTCAGCTTTTGCTTCAAGCAAAGTATCTATTTTATCTCGATTCAAATAATCATTTTCACCTCCATGAATTCCAAGCCACTCTGTGGCATACTCATATTGTAAACAACTACCAGAATCTGATATTTGTTTTAAAGTGTTTTGAGGTGTTTGTGTATTATTTAGTTCCGATGATGGGAAAAGGCTCACACATGATGGTATGTATTTTCCTTTTATTGGGTCTAATATCGTTGAGCTAACTATCTTTCCACTCTTTGCCCAAGCGGCTCCAGGGTCATAAGCATTTACAACATTTGTTACTTTAATATGTGCAATTATAGAAGTATTGACTAACATGAAATCCAAAAAAGGATTTGGAGATAACCCCTCTCTAACACGTTTTAATATGTGGTTAATTGCTTCGTCTCGTGGGCTTTTATATCTTCCAATTACTCCAGTCTCCTTAAAATTTTCAAACCGAACAGGGTCATAGTCAGACATGGCATATATGTATCTTAAAGACTTGCGTATTGTATCATTCCATGTTTGGTTCCGAATACCATTTATCAATACATCAGATAATTTATACTTGCATAAACTATCATTACCAATGTAACCAATTAAGCAATCAATTGGCATATCAGTTGCTAAGGGTGAAGTGTTTAATTCAAATTGCTCACTAAAAAAAAGACTATGGTAACTTGGTAAACATGGCGGGGAAAGAAGTGTTGTGTCCTGAGCAAAAGTTGTAGTAAAAAAGAGAGAAGTAAGCGAAAAGGTTAGTAATAAGTTTTTCATAATAGATATTAGTAATAAGTTTTTCATAATAGATAAAGGAAAGTTTGTAAGAAGACTTTAAAACTAAAGAGTACCATTATTTTTCATCAGTAAAGTTCGCTTTATAATCTCGTAGTCTGCTGATAAATAAAGTTGAATTGGGTCAGATGCCAGCACCACATCTGACGAAGTGAATGTGAAGGACTTCCAATAAAGTGGTACCAACTCTTTAATTGATAGGATTTACACACCTTTCACTTACAAACATAGTCAAAAAAAAAAAAAATACGCAAGAAAAAAGTGAATTATTAATAAAAATTTAGTATTAAAAATCTTAGGTCTATTTTTAAAGCTAAAAAAATAAGGTAAGTAGCTATGATATGCTGTGCCTACGCGGCTTACAGGCTGTTTTTAGATTTCTTTACTTTAACATATATGCAATTGATTAAACAATACTTCATAAATGACAAAAATATCTCCCCATAAACAAACCAACTGCTCATGGGGAGATATTTCTCTATTACTAAAATCAAATTATATTAATGGCTCTCAAGATTATAATTAATAGGTTTTGGCTTTATACCAAATGGTTGAAATGGCAAATAAGCTAACCCTTTACCACTTGACACATCAGTTTTTGAAGAAAATTCTAACCACTTATTTTTCATATACTCTAAAGAACTCTCCGAGATATTCTGAAATTTTATGATATGCCCAACATTATCTTTAAAGGTAACGCCATTAGGTATATTGGCAATATTCTTACGCGAGTTCATTATTGATATATCTACGTCTTCATCATAGACTAATGGTAATACGACTGAATCTGTCAAGGTAGCATAACTGCAATAAGTTTCACCATTAGCCCCCCATGTAAATTGGTACAACTTTGGCTCTTTGTAATCAAGTAATACCAATGAAACCCAAGCTGACTTACCTTCATTCCATGAGGAATTGAAAACAATTACTTGAGATTTTATGGAAACCTCTGTTATGAACAAAAAGATAAATACCAGAATAGATTGCTTCATACTAATTGAGATTGATCCCAGAATTTAAGAATAATTGATACGCCCTGTTCGCTTCATCTATTTCAGATTGAGAAATAGGATTTACTGCTCTGAAAATACATTCGTCTATATAGAAAAAGAGCCCAGTATTACCTCCAGGTGTTTGTAAATCGGCGTTTAGTATTAATGTTTCTATGTTAGTAGGTATACTAACATCAACAGAATATCCGTCCCTTAGCTTTTTAAAAGTTCCACCATTACAAGGGTCATAGTTTAATGCTCTTGGTGAAACACCACCATCACATCCATAAGTTGTTTCCCACACTTTACCAGTACAGGATTCATAATATACATAGACATCCCATCTAGATACTTTTGAACCTGAAGCACATTTACCTGAGGTCCTACCTACTAGAGAAGCTATACATTCGGGTTTAGTCTGAAACTTTGTTGCTTGTACATTGAGGAATACACCTGAAACAATCAGTAGGCTCAAAATTAAAATAATTCTTTTTCTCATTGTCTAAAAATTTAGTGTTTTTAAGATATAATTTTTTGCTAAGGTAATAATTGAATTGGGTCAGATGCCAGCACCTCATATGACGAAGTGAATGTGAAGGACTTCCAATAAAGTGGTACCAACTCTTTAATTGATAGGATTTACACACCTTTCACTTACAAACATAGTCAAAAAAAAAAAATACGCAAGAAAAAAGTGAATTATTAATAAAAATTTATTTTTAAGCAAACTCTTTTTCTCTTACTAACTCACCTTACGCAGAATTAGAATAAAATTGAATACATTTGCAAGTGAATTAATAATAACTTTTCAAGTTAAGAAATGGAAAATTTTATGGAAAATTTTGCGGATTTATATAGTGATTATTTGATTACATCTAGTTCATTTACCACAGCAACAGGGATGGGATCGTTGTTGTCCGTCAAGCATGACAAAATTACCCGAGCATAATCTATGGGGGATTATGACAGCAAATTTGTGTGGTAAACAGCAAAAGTATATGTTCAAGAATTGACACAATCCGAAGAATTGATAACCTTAACTTTTGATGATACGATAGAAGAAAAACGATATACAGACGAGAGTGAATTGAATTGTTGGCACATTGATCATGTTTTTGGGAGGTCTGTAAAAGGAGTGAATTTTATAACGGCTTTGATAGAGGTTGGAGGGATGCGATTGCCTGTTGGGGTTGAGTTTGTAAAGAAAGATTTGTGGGAAGATGACCCCAAAACGGGTAACCCGAAACGCAAAAGTAGTAAGACAAAAAATGAGATTTTCAGAGAAATACTCAGAGATTGTACTAACAAGATGCATTTCAATTATGTATTAGCCGACAGTTGGTATTCCTCGGTAGAGAACATAATTTGTTGAAAAAAAGAATTGAAAAGAGATTTTATAATGGGAGTAAAAAGCAATCGAAAAGTGGCATTATGCTTAGAGGATAAAGAGAATAAATTATACAAAAGTATTAATAAGCTACAGCTGGTACAACAAGCCGTTGAGGTTTGGTTGAAAGAAGTAGATTTTCCGCTGTTGCTTTTAAAGCAAGTTTTCAAAAACGAGAATGGTAGAGTCGGGGAGTTGTACTTGGCTTGTAGCGAAAAGAACTTATTGGATGCCCAAATCACTAGAATCTACAAAAAACGGTTGGGCGTAGAGGAATATCACAAATCAATAAAAAGTAATACTGGGTTTGCAAAAGCTCCAACAAAAACAATAAAAACACAAACGAATCACTTTGTATTATCAATAGAAGCCTATATCAAACTTGAGTTTTTAAAATTGCGAACCAACAAAAATCATTTTGAAATGAAAGCTCAGATTTATTTAGCCTCACAACAATCCGCTTACAATGAGCTTAAAAATCTATCAGCATTAAGTGCGGCATAATTCCCATTTTTGATGACCTTTTGGCGTAAGGTGAGTTATTAAAAAAATAGTAAGTATGATAGTTAATGAACCATCAACTTTTCAGTAAAAACATTGTTAGTGGTTTTTACAGTTACAAAATAAACTCCGCTACTAAAATTTTCTATTGAAATTTTAGTCTGATTGAGTGATAAAACGCCGCTGGATACAAACTCCCCAAGCCCATTAACTATTCGGTATTGAGCGGGCTGCCCTTTGCTATTAATTGTAAAATAATTGCTTGCTGGATTGGGGGAAATAGAGAATACATTTTTTGAATCTCTTTCCTCTACACCTTTAACAACCGGTCCCAACCACTTAAAGATATATCCATTTCTATTAGCACCAAATGCTTTGACTGGGCTTACCATAGTGGCAGAGAAAAAAAACACTCCTTTCCCGTTTGGATCAATTGATTCTTCAATATAAGTTCTACCACCGTCTGTGGTTCTTAAAACCTCGCCATCGTAACCACATAATAAACCGTTTAGTTCATCATAAAATGATAGTGATAAAAGCCCTTTTTTACTTTCTGAAAATTGATTTCTAACCTTCTGCCAAGTCCTGCCACCATCAGTAGTTCGGTAAATAATATCTTTACGTATAAAATTATTTGCCTCTGTGGTTCTATGACCAATACAAAGCCCTTCATTCTTATTTGTAAAATTCAGTTCATTTACACAGTTGCTTACATATTGTGACCTAAGTGAATCAAAATAGAATTCTCCTTTTTCAGGTTCATCTCTGAATATAAACGCTGACCAGTGTTTTCCCGCATCTTCAGTTCTGCAAATTGCATAATCATAAATCCCATTTGCATAGTCTACTTTATAAAAACTAATACAAACAAAATTTTTTTCATCAAGCATTTGGCAACGAGTAGGGCGGACAGTAACCGAATCAATAATTGGCAAAGGGACTTTCTGCCAAGTTAAAGCCCCGTCATTTGTAACTACAATATTTGTTCTGTTACACGCCAAGCCATTCTTTTCGTCTTTCATTTTAACCGACCATAATTTCTGTGAAGTATCAGTAACTAAGACTTTTTGCCAAGTGCCACCATTATCAGACGTTCTAACAATGTAAGGGCTTTCTCCACATGCAACACATAAATTTTTATTAGGATAATCCAAATCATATAAATCCATAAAAGGGTAGAGTTTACCGTTTATCACAAGAGATGAATCGGCAAAAACAGTCTCCCAAGATTTACCTTCGTCAGTAGTTCTTCTGATAAGAAATTTTACATTATTCGGGTTCCCAATTGCCATACAGTTTGCAGAATTACAAGCACGGATATCATTCCAACGAACTGATACTTTTCTACCATTTGATTTGTTGTATATGGTATCGGATACAACCCATTGAGCATCATGGTACGTTTGCGCAATAAGAAGATTACTTGTAAATAAAAGTAATTGAAAGATAATAATTAGATGTTTCATAAATATTTTTTTGAATTAACAACCTCTAAATAAAAGTAATTTAGAGGTTGTTAGTAATTTTAATTAATCGCAAACTGATTTACATTGAACCGTAGTACTACCAACTGGAATAGCCGGGCATTCGAGTGAACCATATCTCGTTTTATTGATTAGCAAGGGGTTTGGATTTAGCCAACCTTCAATATATTCTAATCTATACTGAACAGAACAGCAGGTAACACCAGGGCAAGGAATATATTTACAAGTATAATCAGGATAATATCTATCCGATTCTCCAATGCCCCCATTTACTTTATAGCTCTGTGGCCCACCCCGAGACTGCGACATACCTATCTTCCCTTCATCTTTTTTTCGAGTCGAGGTTTGGTGGATTGGATTGATATAGCATACTTTACGAAAACAACCGACAGAATAGATAAATACATTCTCAAGATATGTTATCCCAGAACTTGAAGGAGCTTTACCAACCATATTATCTAAAATAATTTTGGCTCTTGCTTGGTGTAAAATAGAATTCATGTTATCGTTAGTTATTGATGTGTCGCAACCATATAGGGAATCAAGTATAAATTCATATTTACCCGTGCATTTATTCTATCTGTATCTATACCAAACAGAATCATCGCACTCCGCAATAATAGTATCATGTGTGCTATTGTAAATATAAATATGGAATTCAGCATCAAATATTCCCCAAGGTGAATCTGAACAGTCATTTTCAGCCATACAGGGGTTTAATAGAACTGGTTGTGCAATTAAATTACCAGTTAAGAAAACTGAGAGCAAAATAGCAAAAAATGCAGAAATAGATAAAACTTTCTTGTAGCAATTCGCCGTTATGAGTCGGCGTGAGTTTAAGTAATTTTTCATTAAAAAATATTAAATTAAAATGTGAAAAGTTAAAATTACGATGAAATAATTTGCAAATATTTTCAGATTTAACTTAAAGATAATTCATGGTAAAAAAACTCACAATCAATGGTAATTTACTTCACATTTTACGATTTATGTGAGGTATGTGAAATATTCTAATTTATATTTGCTGAAAGGGAATATGAAACTTGATATTCAAAAAATAAAATTGTTAATGCGTAAAAATAAAATCGGACAGACCCAACTTGGAAATAGTATAGGTAGGTCTCGAGAATGGGTGTCTAAATTTATGAACGAAAAACTTGAACCAAAAAAGAAATAGCTGAGTTAATGGCAGAGAAATTTAAAGTTCCACTTAGTGAAATTCAGGAAAAACTTGGAGTCATGAACATTAGTATTGAAACTCAAATTGATTCAATTGTAGCAAACACAGTTACAATTTCTTGTAGAGAAATGGAGATACAAGAAAAACTTGTTTCTACATTAACAGATGAAATTAATGTATTAAAAGAAGAATTCAAGATTCATCTTTCAGAAAAAGAAGAATGGCAAAAAGAAAGAAAACAGATGGCTCTGAAAATCAATAAATTAGAAGAAGAACGGAATGATCCAAAAAATCAAAAAAAGTAAGTCATACCAAATCCAAGAATAAATTAGCCTCATTAAAATGTCCTGTAAGTCGCATAAATACGAGTTTTTACAATACAAAAAATAATAAAATCAAAAGCCGAACAAAGTTATAATAACAATGCTCGGCTTTTTTTGTGTTTAATAAGGAAATCATTATAATACCAATTGTAGCTATATAAGGTTTTATCTAGTTGCTGTATAAGCAAGTATTTAAGCGCTTTACAAGGTTATTTATTAGACCGCTTTATACTTACATTTGATATTAGATGTAGACAATTTTCCAGCAGGAGAAAGCTCAATTCATTATAACACTTTGCTTACAGAAAACGGAAATTATTTTTATGTAGTAGAAACAGAAAAAGAAAAAAGGACAGAAAAATTTGTGGTTAAAAGGTAGGCATAAAATTTAGTATCATTTAAACACATAGCGCAGTTCATTCATTCATCGTGAAAGTAAGTATTTGCGGGCTTTACAAGGTTTTTTTTGTTGTATAGTTTTGCCCATTTGAAATTCAATACAATAAGCATAACATTTTACCTAATTTATCGAATAAATATTTTTTTAATTACTCGGTTTGAAGATAATCATTAAAAAATATTTATTAAATTTTACAAAATATTCCTTGTGTAGTTTAAAGTTTTTTTTTAAAATTTCTCTTCGGCATTAAGTCTTAGTATTTTATTCTCACATTTTTTAATTTGTTATTCCTTTATGAAACACTTCAATGCTTTCCTTTTTGTTGCTACATTGAGTTTATTTGTAAGCACTTCACAATTCTTATCGGCTCAAAATGGGGGCTACCCTGCGCCGCCATGCGCTTTAGGCTATAGTTATACTGGAGTCGCATCAAAACAAGGGCAAGCACTTACTGCGCCTGCCTACACAACAGATATGCCGATTGATGTATTGGTTGGGTATATTGTAATTGATAGTTTGAGAAAAGTAAAAACTGCGGATGAGATTGAAGCATATCTAAATAGCCTTGATTATTCAAATGATACTTTGCGCCGTATTATGAAATACCTTTATACTATTGTTGATTATGACCCCATCAGATTTAGAAGATATGCAGTCGGAACAAGTGTAGGAAGAATAGCAGCATCGGCAAATTTGAAATAGATATTGAATCTCTTGTATCAGGGAAATACATAATAACGATGGAGTATAATCGTAATTACCGAATAGGGAGAGAATTAAAGTTAACTAATGAAAGCAAAATATAGTAAGTGGTCTGTACCATTAAAGATTACAAACAGATAAATATATATTTTCATTTGGAAAGCTAATCATTGAATAAAGCATTGGTTATAATTTTAAATTTTGGTAAATATGACAAATAATTTTTTTGTATTAACATTCATTTTATTCTCAGTAATTGCTTTACTATATTCCTCAATTGGTCATGCAGGTGCTTCTGGTTATTTGGCTATTATGGCACTTTTATCATTTGCTCCTGATTCAATAAAGCCAACTTCTTTAATATTAAATATAGTTGTTGCAAGTATTGCTTCTTATAAATTTATTAATGAAAGTTACTTCGATAAAAATATTTTTTTTTCATTCATAATAACTGCTCTGCCAATGGCATTCATTGGTGGTTATGTAGCTATTCCACCAAAATATTTCAAATTAATTGCAGGAATTTTTTTAATAATTTCAGCTATTATATTGTTTGTAAAAGAGTTTATAAAAACTGAAAAAAATACAACTCAATCTTTGCCCCTAATTTGGAAATTATCTCTTGGTGCTATTATTGGTTTTGTTTCGGGTTTGATTGGAGTTGGTGGTGGAATTTTTCTTACACCTATTCTCATTTTAACAAATCAAACTTCATTAAAAAAAGCTTCAGGAATTTCTGCTCTATTCATTTTATGTAACTCAATTGCTGGCTTAGTAGGTCATGTTACAGCATTTAACAAAATAGATTCAAATATTTTTTATTGGATTATTGCTGTAATATTTGGAGGATTAATAGGCTCATATTTGGGTACAAAAATATTTAATAATAAAATTATAATTGGATGTTTGTTTTTAATTTTAATATCAGCTGGATTAAAATTTCTTATAATTGATTTTTAGTTTATAAAAAGATTTTAAGAATTCAATTACTTTATTTATTAAACAACTTCTTGATTCTCTATTCTCCTACTCTCCAAATGTTATCTTATATCTATACATCACATTCTCGTTCCTACTTCGTAAATGATAAACACTATTCTCCTCCCAACTCTTCGCCCATTTAACTTCATATTCTCTATTACATCATTCCTATTACCCAAATAATCCTTCCCTTTACGCACTCTTCCATTACTCTGCGGTGGTATTAACTGCTCAGTTTGGAACTTCTACACAAACTATTTCAAATTTAAAATTACGCTGATACTCACCGACAACGGACTTGAATCTATAAATAGATAGTCAATAGTAAAAAGAATAATCTTTGCACAAAGCCTTCTTTGTTAGATATAAAATGCGCTACAAACAAGATAGACCACAGATACACAAGACCTTTTGATTCACTTGAAAAATGGTTGGCATTGAAACCTGAATTATTTATTCTTACACCTCAACTATTTAAAATCAAATTGATTAATTTGCACTCGACTCGCAATTAATCAAATTAATTACAACTATATTTCTGGTATCTTAATCAATACCAAAAAAACAAAAAAAGATTTAAAAATTATGAAGAAGAAGAATCTGTATTTGATGCTTGCCCTGCTAGCCCTGCTTGTAAGCGTAAGCAAAGGGCAAAGAACTGATTGTTTGCAAGGATTTAACAATGTTTCAGACCCACGTAACCCTTATGCCAAGTGCCTTGAGCCAATAGGCACTATGCTTGCTGAAGGTGCATACAACGATGTAACTCTGCACAAGTTAGGTGACTTGAACAAAGATGGTATAGATGATTGGATAATAATGTATTGGAAGACAGATTGGGGAAGGCTACCGAAGTTATTTTATGGAGTAAAGGGTAGAATACCGAAGTTTAGTGAAGGTATAGATATATGCGACACCTCAAGTAGGTTGCAGATGCGATTTGGAGGTTATGGGGACTACGACCAAGATGGTAACGTGGATATAGTGATGAGCTATGATAAGCTAAGTGATACAAGCTATGGTAACACCCGGTATAGAGATTTAAGCTATGTGGTGGTATACTGGGGACCGAGCTATAGCACACGGGATTCAGTTAGGCTTGGTAATGGTTATGATGCTTGGCTTGGCGCAAGGACTGTTCCCGCGAAAACAGATGTAAACAATGATGGAGTGGATGATATATTAATGTGGGGAGGGATTAGTGCCTATAAGCAACCCAATCTTAGTGTAGAGCTACCTTTTGTAATGATGTATCTTGGAGAGAAAGGAAAGCGTTGGGGACGAGATAAGAGCAGGCTTTATGATAAAAGTTATTGGAATATAAGACCAATTGGAACAATAGGTACCAGTATAGTAAGAGTAATAGACCAAGACGGTGATGGGTATGAGGATTATATTTACTATGGTGGACGAGGAGACGGCAGGCTAATATACGGGATATTATACGGCAGGCAGGGAAATCTACCTGATAGCTTAGAGCGTCAAGAGTTTGATATGGATTCATTGGGTTGGTATGATGCAAACATATTTGATGTAACCGGTGATGGCTTTCCTGAATTGTTAGTAGGTAAAGATGGGGAATTAAAAATATATGCGGGAGTAAAAGGTGAAAGGTTAAAAGAGATATATGGAAAAGGGGAAGAGAAAGCAACACCAAATAGCAAACATTGGTGGAATAAACCTTGGGCGAGTATTTGGAGTTGTTATAGAATAAACCCGGTATGGCAAGGTGGGCCTGGTGTCCCTGATTTGGGGGATATAGACCTTGACGGTATTCATGACATTTGGGGTGGAGGTGGAGCAAATTACTCATTCGTATATACGGCAGGAGTAGAAATGGATTCATTAGCCGATGCGATTTATCATGGTGTAAGTGATGGGAGAGCAGATTTAGGAGATATACTTGGGAATAAGAAATGGGTATTAGCAGTTATCAGCGGAAGATTACTAACGTTTTTAGAGCCGAGCAAAGATGTACCGGGAAACATAGAAGGCAAGAGGCGTAAGCTACCGCATGAATCTGTAGGAGTAGATAGCGAAGAGATAACAACTGGAAAATTGCGTTTAACAGAGAATAGTTCTAAGAAGAAGAATAGTGATCAAATAACAACTCAAAACAAAAGGTAATATCCATGGACTCAAAAATAGTTAGAAGAATAGTTAGAAGAATAGCAAGAAGGATTAGTCAAATTATTTTGTTGATAGTAATTAGTATATTTAGTAACATTCTTATGTTACATTCCCAAACAGAGCAGATGCAAAGAACGCTCAAAGAGAAAGCAGATAGAATAAAAAGGGAGATGGAGAGCAACAAACCAGCTCCCGCCCCAACGCCCAGCACCCAGCAAGAAGAGCATGAACCAGCCCCGCCTACAAAATATTTGGGTTATGATAGGAATAGTAAGTTTGAGCAGAAATTTATATGGGGGACCCATTCGCATTTATACGGAGATTTCAGTGCGAAGATATACAAATCACTTGGAATACAATTTATAGATTTATACAATTTACCGGATAGTTTCACCTATATGATAAGGAACAGGAAAGTCTTAAATACGCCACACATGGATCCTGATAGTTTGAATAAATACTTAAATGTAGATGAGCAGGTAACATATCGTGGAGATTGGTTCAGGCGTATGTGGTATGATACATATAAGGCATATCGAGATAGTGGAATAACATCGGTATACACTCCAAGTTTCAAGTTTGACGCGACTTGGGTGAACAGTTGTATAAGTTATTATTATGATTTGGGAGGTGGTGATACAGTTCAAAACATGCCATTTAAAGAGGTGGTATATGGAGATAGGGTAGATTACAATAGCCGTATAAGCCCATCGAGATTATATTTAGCAGTAGGGGGTCATTGGTTTCGTCAGCAGGATAGTTTGCACGCATACCGTATATCAAGTGGTTCGCAGTATTTAAGCAACAATGTGCTATATGTAAACCCTGCCACATTGAACATAGCCGGAGGTCCACCTAACTCCCAAGAACCGAACTACAACATGCTTGATTTGAATGTTGCTATCCTTCCTGATTCAGGACAGAGAAGGGGCGAGCCTTACATTACGAGATGGCCAAATCTCCCCAATACAACCCCATTTGCGCGGGTGAAGGTATACCGTAGAATAGGTTTAGGAGGTGGCAAAGGGACAAACCTGTATAACTTATGGCATGAGTTTCCAATAACAAAGCAGAACTATCGTAGACCTTACCCTTATGGCGCAGATGCACCTTTAGACAAATTTGATACCCTAACGGCGTATGAGTGGTTGAATATTATTGATACAACAAAAGATAAACGTAAGCCAATTATCCCCCTATTAATGCGTGATATGCGTTTTCGGATGAATCTATTAGATACGGTAAAATTTGGTAAAGATACAACTCTTACTGTTGGAGGTAGAAGCATAACGATACATGATACAGATGATGTATATACGTATCATTCAGGTTTGTGGTCAGAGGTGGGTAATGACACAGCCTTAACAAGAGCGTTAAAGAATTTGTTGCGTGGTCAGGATAGTATAAAGTATAAGGATATGTATGAAGGTCAAGTAAGGGAAACAGATATATTTTATGAGGTATATTCAGAGAACATAGTTCCTGTAGCATTTATGCGTGGTTTGGCAGTAAGGGGGATGTAAAATAGTATGTTACATGGAGCTTAAAAATCTATCAGCATTAAGTGCGGCATAATTCCCATTTTTGATGACCTTTTTGCGTAAGGTGAGTAATTGAGAGGATTTACTTTTCTTTACAAAAAAATTATTTTGTAATTACTATTTTTTTTACCACTGTTTTTCCTCCTTCTTTTATCAGCAATGAATATATACCATTAGGCAATATGCTTACATCTAACTGCAAATCTTTTACCCCACTTGATATAACCTTACTCATTACTTTCTCTCCGATATTATTAAACAAAGTAACTTCGCTTACACCAACTCCAACACCCTGCAAGCCAATGTTTATCAGCCTTTGTGCGGGGTTGGGGTAAAGGCTAACACGATAATTATCCAATGTTGACTTTAAACCAATAGAAGATAACAGGCCTGCATCTTTCACTAACCTAGTACCATCTGCTATAAACAAGTAAATACCTGCTTTTTTCCCTACTTTGAGACCACTACCCATTAATGGTAACCTATTAGGGACTAACTCCACTGAGTCCCTAACCCATGTTTTGCACCCGTCATTCGTTCTGCATATTACTGGTGCATAAATTACACCATTCAAATCATTCTCCATTTGTAACCCTGTTGGACCTCCCCAAAAATCACTTTTTACGACCTCAACTTTACCTTTAGGTCTCCAACTCACACCTCCATTCGTTGTTGATGCAAAAAAATATTGAACTGTTTTATCTGATGTATCGGTATATTGAAATGTAAATACATACCCATTTTTTGAATCTCTGAACGAATAAATTTTGTCCGCTAACCTTCCATTTTCAACTCCCACAGAAAACACAGACGTATCTACACTCCAAGTTTTTCCAGCATCTGTACTTCTTGCAAATGCATCACCTTTATATATGGGCGATGCCACTTTACAGACTATTACGTTTGGCTCTAAGTAATTGATATAGCCCTTCCTTCCTAGAAAGTCATTTGACATCAAGAATTGATAATCTTTCGGCGGAATAAGTTCATTCGAGGTCTCCCAGCCATCATTTGTGGTGTAATATCTTGCAGTCTCTGAATCAAGATTATCACATATTAATATTCCATGATCCGCATCAAGCATACTTATTAATTTAATATGAATCGTTCTTCCTATTGTATCAATATATCTCATACTCCAATTCTTACCACCATTCGTGGTCTTAAGAACTACCCCGTTTAACCAACAGCCCAAATACATTATCTCATCGCTAATGTAGGCTATTGACATCGGGAAAACTCTATCATTTATACCCCATGATTTTTGTATTTTCCATGACATACCCCCATCTGTGGATTTACTTAAGCTATAAAACAAATTATTAACACTATCGGTATGATTGAATACAATGTAAGACTTCAAAGAATCAACTATTTCACCCCCGAAAAAAAAAGCACTGATCACCAGCAGGTCCGCCATTAACTATCTTCCAGAGGTGCGGCTGGCTAAGACAATTTAGAGTCTGAGAAAAGAGTAATATCAAGATTGTTAGTTTCATATATATAATTAATTTTTAATTTTAGCGTTTGAGATATTTATATCTGGTTTATCCTTGTCATATGTTTTGCTAAGATCCGGACAACCAAAGTGATAGCATACACCGTCAAGAGCTACACCACTGATATAGGCTTCGTCACAATTTCCATTCGTTGATGATTGACCAATAAGAGTTGATGGAACTGTACTTCTGTCATACACAGTAATGCAGCAGGCATCTCCGCATGACACCATCATTTTATTTGTTATCGGAGGCTGCCCAGGAAGTATTGTAGTTATAGTTTTAGATTTATAGCACTGCGAAGTTATAATGGCTATTGTATTTGTTGTTGTATAACACGGAAAACCACCCCCACGTGTGAAAGTTAAATGTTTAATTGCATCATTAATTCTTGCTCTGTAATCATTAGTACAGAATTGGTCGCAGGCATTATCAAAGTTAATTGAGTCAACATATAATTCACATCGATTACCACAACTTGTATATCTGTAATAAACTCTAAAGTTACAGAATATGCGCTCTGAGAAATTTTCTCCACCACATACAGAGAATCCATTAAAATAGGAGGCGTTCCACCCAGTCTCGCAGGTTGCACACGGTGGTTTCTCCACTTGCCCCCAAGCCCTTTGGCTTGTCCCCAGTAGTGTTGTAAATGTGATAACCATTACACAAATTTTTAGTATGGTTGATAAGTTAAACGCGTTGCGGCATTTCCACTGAGAACACCCGGTGTTCTAGTTTCTTTAAACATAATTTTGGAATTAGTTTATGTCAGGTTGCTGTGCGGAGGCGATACAAAGCAAGCAAGACCTTATTTTTTATTTTATATCTCCCTTAGAAATTGCAATTTATCATCAATTAAGTGTATCCTTTTTTACAAAACAAACTTAATAATTATTTTTATCCTTCAAAATTTATTCTTTCGTTTTGTAAAGTTATTTCTTAAAAACCTGCAAACCTCATAGAACAATAGATATAACAGTTTCATTCCTACTGGGTTTTGGGGAACAACCGCATAAAACTTGATACACCCGCAAAGCACTATGGAACTTTCCTTCACAGACAAGGGGGCATGCCCCCTTGCCCAAGAACAAAATATCTTTTAAATAATCTAGTAGGATTGATTAACCTTTACAAAAAAATTATTTTGTAATTACTATTTTTTTTACCACTGTTTTTCCTCCTTCTTTTATCAGCAATGAATATATACCATTGGGCAAAATGCTTACATCTAACTGCAAATCTTTTACCCCACTTGGTATAATTTTACTCATTACTTTTTCACCCATATTGTTAAACAATATCACCTCACTTATGCCATAACCAACACCCTGCAAGCCAATGTTTATCAGCCTTTGCGCGGGGTTGGGGTAAAGGTTTGCAATACCCTCCCTTGCTTCTTCTATTGCTCCGCTTGGCGTGTATTCACCGAAGTCTGCCATTAGTATATCTTTCGTCCCCGGAAAATATGCTAAGTAAGTATCAGTTTTTCCACGCGCATTAATAAATACCCGATTATACCAATATTCCAAATCAACAGAATCTATTTTCCAATCATTTTTGTTCTGTTTGGTTCTGCTTGCAAAGGGCATTGCTATAATAAATTCAGAATCATTTGTTACACTTATTCCACCATTATAGCTCGCACCTTTGTATTGCTTACCTTTATGGTAAGGCATTGTGTATTCATTAACTTTCTTCCAAGTTAAGCCACCATCGGTGGTTTTTTGATAACATACACCAAGGGACATTATCCCCTTTATACCGCATATTACCTAATGCCCAACCATTCAAAGAATCTGCAAAATCAAATGAGACCCCCTGAATAGTGTCGCTTCGCTCATAAAATATCTCATCTTCGGTAATTATTTTCCAAGTCGAACCTGCATCTGTTGTTTTACCAAATACTTGTTTGTTTATAGTATCGAATACAATACCCAATTTTACAAAATAATTTGTTTTACTTAATGCTTGCATATAAGGATACCTACCCCCCAATGGGTTAAAATAGTAATAACCCTTGGGCAGACTTACCTTAGAATATGTCTGCCACCCATCATCTGTTTTGTAAATATAGCTGAACCCAAAATATTCAAGTTCAGTAAGGTTTATTAAACCATTCTTATCATCAAACATAGATATATCCCATACATCATATCTATTTGATCCGAATTCTTTGGGGAATTGGAACTCTCGCCAAGATTGCCCGGAATCATTGCTCACCCCAACAAAACGATTGCTTCCACCAACAACAATAGTATTCTTACTCGGATATGATAGACAAACTGGCTCAAATTTGAATTTGTACCATACCCACTCCCAAGTTCTTCCTCTGTCTGTGGAACGCTTTAGCCCCTCACGAGAATAGAACCCTTTAACTGAATCTTCATAAGATACTTTAACAATAGTTACAGCGTTTAGAGTATCTAAAATCTCGCCACTTTTTATGTCTGCGGTGTGTGTGTCCTCGAAATCCATAACCTTTCGCCAATTATGCGGCGTTTGAGCCAATGCAGTTGAACATACACCCATTAAAAGTAATACTATTATTGATTTCATTTTTATTTAGAGGAATGATGTTGTTCAAGTTCATTTTCCTTGTTCAGACCAAGGTTCCCATCTCCACCAGTTGTAGGAATGCTACAGTCAGTATCGAAGCATAATCCTTCAACCCAATCCTTAACAGGCACACCAACAAGGCAATTATCACTACCACCTGTTCTTTCTACTTTCCAGATTTATGGTCTTGGTCCTGGTAAATCGCCTCCATCTTGCCCTTGGCTTGTCCCCAGTAGTGTTGTAAATGTGATAACCATTACACAAATTTTTAGTATGGTTGATAAGTTAAACGCGTTGCGGCATTTCCACTGAGAACACCCTGTGTTCTAGTTTCTTTAAACATAATTTTGGAATTAGTTTATGTCAGGTTGCTGTGCGGAGGCGATACAAAGCAAGCAAGACCTTATTTTTTATTTTATATCTCCCTTAGAAATTGCAATTTATCATCAATTAAGTGTATCCTTTTTTTACAAAACAAACTTAATAATTATTTTTATCCTTCAAAATTTATTCTTTCGTTTTGTAAAGTTATTTCTTAAAAACCTGCAAACCTCATAGAACAATAGATATAACAGTTTCATTCCTACTGGGTTTTGGGGAACAACCGCATAAAACTTGATACACCCGCAAAGCACTATGGAACCTTCCTTCACAGACAAGGGGGCATGCCCCCTTGCCCAAGAACAAAATATCTTTTAAATAATCTAGTAGGATTGATTAACCTTTACAAAAAAATTATTTTGTAATTACTATTTTTTTTACCACTGTTTTTCCTCCTTCTTTTATCAGCAATGAATATATACCATTGGGCAAAATGCTTACATCTAACTGCAAATCTTTTACCCCACTTGGTATAATTTTACTCATTACTTTTTCACCCATATTGTTAAACAATATCACCTCACTTATGCCATAACCAACACCCTGCAAGCCAATGTTTATCAGCCTTTGCGCGGGGTTGGGGTAAAGGTTTGCAATACCCTCCCTTGCTTCTTCTATTGCTCCGCTTGGCGTGTATTCACCAAAGTCTTTAATTATAACATTCTCGTTTACCCTCATAAAGATATTTGGTGCGCCAAACCTCAAATCAAAATATGTTTTGGTCCAGTATAGATATACTTGTGCAGTGTCAATTACCCATTCACCCTTCTTTCCTAAACGGCTTGTAAGTGGTGTTGCTACTTGCAAATTTTTATCATCGGACTTGTGAAAACCCATATACCAAGTATTTCTATTTTTATTCACTGTATCTAAGTCTATCGGCATTTTTATCTCACCAATGTATTCCCAAGTTTTACCACCATTGATAGTTTTAGATAAATAACCTCTTGTAGTATCTTTAAGTAGATCTTTTGGATAGACATGCCCCATACACCAACCTGTCAATGAATCCTTAAAAGAAAAATTACGCCCTTGAATAGAATCACGCCTTATATGTGAGTTTAAAGGATCTTCTATTATCTGCCAACTATCGCCCCCATTTGTTGTTCTAGCTAAGAACTCTTCTTTACTTGTCTTTTTATCCAATACCTTACATAAAAAAACTCCGTGCCCTAAGCATTTAACAAAACCCCTATAACTCCCAGCAACTGATTGTGCCACGAAATATCCCTCTGGTATTTTTACTTCCTTAAAACTCTTCCAACTATCAGTGGTTGAAAATAGATGTGTATTTGTAGTAAAGATTTCACTATCTACCAAAGCGATTCCTACATTTTTATCATACATACTTAAAAATGCGATATCTTCTAATTGGGTAGAGTTATTTGTAGAAAACCTTGGTAATGAAGTTACCACCCAGTTTATACCTGCATTAGTTGTTTTTAAAATGTGATTGAAATGGCACCCAATAAATATATCATCTTTACTAACATAATCTGCAACTCTTGGAAATAAGGTCTCTTTTGTTGCCTCAATTGTATAACGTGGAACCAGATAATCCCAAGTTTTCCCACCATTAGTTGTTCTTAATACTGTACCAACTAGCCCTTTTAAGCCTAATATATCATCCATCTGAAGTGGTATAATCATACTGTTGGAATCTAATATACAACCTTTGTAAAGTATTGGAGCATGATCGTTATTATCAAGATTCAATACCTCCTTCCAAATGTGTGGTTGGGCATTAGCTATCCTGATACTACAAAAGAAAATACCAAGTAAGAATATTATTTTTTTCATGGTTACTTATTTATTGGTAAGTGTTTCTTTTTCTTTCTTCTGTTTTATGTATGGAACTACATCATCACAGCCCATTGTATAACAAATATTATTTTTAATTGGTCCCCACATTGGTTGACAATTATCTAAGTTATTACCATGAACAGTAGAACTCACGAGTGTTGGAGGGCTTGTAGAAAAATCATAAACATTTTCACAACAACTTTCTCCACAAGGAATTATCATTTGAATAGTTTGTGGCTGCCCACCTGGATAAAATGGTGGAAGAGTAATTGGGTCAGTCCGTCTTAGGCATCCAGCTGTAAATACATGAACTGCATTACCACTACATTGGAACCATGATTGTTGATAATAGGTGAGTGCTATTTTTACAGCCCCTTTTACCATATCATTCCAATTCATATTGCCATAACAAGAGCAGTTTGTTGGTTCGGTAATATCACCTATCCAAATCTCACAACTCCCGCAACCAAGTGGAATAAGAACATCTACCCACAAAGTACAAATCGAATTGTCAGGGCAAACATACGGATAACTCATTGGAACTTTCATCCAGTTATTTGATTGGCATGACACACACGCACTTGGTGGTGGTAAAGCTGGGTTCTCATTCTGCCCCCAAGCCCTTTGGCTTGTCCCAGCAAATGAAAAGAAAATGATAACCATTAGACAAACTTTTACAATGGTTACCGGTGTTCTAGTTTCTTTAAACATAATTTTGGAATTAGTTTATGTCAGGTTGCTGTGCGGAGGCGATACAAAGCAAGCAAAACCTTATTTTTTATTTTATATCTCCATTAGAAATTGCAATTTATCATCAATTAAGTGTATCCTTTTTTTACAAAACAAACTTAATAATTATTTTTATCCTTCAAAATTTATTCTTTCGTTTTGTAAAGTTATTTCTTAAAAACCCTCAAACCTCATAGAACAATAGATATAACAGTTTCATTCCTACTGGGTTTTGGGGAACAACCGCATAAAACTTGATACACCCGCAAAGCACTATGGAACCTTCCTTCACAGACAAGGGGGCATGCCCCCTTGCCCAAGAACAAAATATCTTTTAAATAATCTAGTAGGATTGATTAACCTTTATAAAAAAATTATTTTGTAATTACTACTTTCTTTACCGTTGTTTTTCCTCCTTCTTTTATCACCGCCGAATATATACCATTAGGCAAAATACTTACATCTAACTGCAAATCTTTTACCCCACTTGGTATAATTTTACTCATTACTTTTTCACCTATATTGTTAAACAATATCACCTCACTTATGCCAATACCAACACCCTGCAAACCAATGTTTATGAGGTTTTGCGCGGGGTTGGGGTAAAGGTTTGCAATACCCTCCCTTGCTTCTTCTATTGCTCCGCTTGGCTTGTATTCACCAAAGTCTGCCATTAGTATATCTTTCGTCCCCGGAAAATATGCTAAGTAAGTATCAGTTTTTCCACGCGCATTAATAAATACCCGATTATACCAATATTCCAAATCAACAGAATCTATTTTCCAATCATTTTTGTTCTGTTTGGTTCTGCTTGCAAAGGGCATTGCTATAATAAATTCAGAATCATTTGTTACACTTATTCCACCATTATAGCTCGCACCTTTATATTGCTTACCTTTATGGTAAGGCATTGTGTATTCATTAACTTTCTTCCAAGTTAAGCCACCATCGGTGGTTTTAGATAACATACACCAAGGGACATTATCCCCTTTATACCGCATATTACCTAATGCCCAACCATTCAAAGAATCTGCAAAATCAAATGAGACCCCCTGAATAGTGTCGCTTCGCTCATAAAATATCTCATCTTCGGTAATTATTTTCCAAGTCGAACCTGCATCTGTTGTTTTACCAAATACTTGTTTACGTGTGGTATCAAAATAGATGCCCAACTTTACAAAATAATTTGTTTTAGTCAAGGCTTGCATATAAGGAGACCTATCCCCTAATGGATTAGGATAATAATAACCCTTTGGTGGGATTACCTTAGAATATGTCTGCCAGCCATCATCTGTTTTGTAAATGAAACTATCCCCATAATATTGAAGTTCGGTAATGTTTATCAAGCCATGTTTATCATCAAACATAGATAGACTCCAAGCATCATAGCTGTTTTCCCCAGGTTCTTTAGGAAATTGAAAATCCCGCCAAGATTGCCCGGAATCATTACTCACCCCTAAAAAACGATTATTTCCACCAACAACAATAGTATTCTTACTTGGATATGATATACGTGTAGCCTCAAATTTGAACTTCGTCCAAACCCACTCCCAAGTCCTTCCCCTGTCTGTGGAACGCTTTAGCCCTTCATGATAACTCGTTCTGCCAGCCGAATCTTCATACATTTCTTTTACTAAGGTTACAGCATTTAGGGAATCTAATATCTCACCATTTTTTATAGATGCAATATATGCCTCCTTGAAATCCATAACCTTCTGCCAATTGTGTGGCATTTGAGCTAAGGCAGTTGAACATAAACCCAACAGAATTAATACTACTATTGATTTCATTTTTTATTTTGAAGAATGATGTTGTTCAGGCTCGTTTTCTTTGTTTAGACCAAGGTTCCCATCACCATCGCCATTTGGTGTAGTGCATCCGGTATCAAAGCACAATCCTTCAACCCAGTCCTTCACAGGCACATCAACAAGGCAGTTATTGCTACCACCAACTCTTTCAGTCTTCCATATACTTGGAACCCGCTTTGGCATACCATTCACCATCTTGACAAATTTATGTCCCCTAAATAGTGTTGTTATTTGCTTTCAAAATGATATTTTTAATATCATCCACTAAGTTTTCTAAAAATAAAGAAGTGTTGTGATTTGCTTTCAAAGTGATATTTTTAATATCCAGTGCAGGCACGGCATCAATTGAAGTGGTGTTGTGATTTGCTTTCAAAGTGATATTTTTAATATCAAACACAATCAAACAAATAAGAGATTTAGTGTTGTGATTTGCTTTCAAAGTGATATTTTTAATATCATGAATAGCCATAACAAATCTCCCTACAGGGTTGTGATTTGCTTTCAAAGTGATATTTTTAATATCTTGAATCAAACCAAACAATTTATGTCGAGCGTTGTGATTTGCTTTCAAAGTGATATTTTTAATATCCCAATCTCTGAAAGTTCTTTTACCGTTGGAGTTGTGATTTGCTTTCAAAGTGATATTTTTAATATCAATTTAAACCTTTTAGTTCTGACAGCAACTGTTGTGATTTGCTTTCAAAGTGATATTTTTAATATCAACCAACACCATATATTTTCTCTTTAGTCCGTTGTGATTTGCTTTCAAAGTGATATTTTTAATATCAAAAGTCCAGTTATTTTGACAAAGGCATTTGTTGTGATTTGCTTTCAAAGTGATATTTTTAATATCGTTTATTATTTCATTTGCAATTTTATTGTTGTTGTGATTTGCTTTCAAAGTGATATTTTTAATATCTTCAATCAAATTTTGATTACAAATATTCTCGTTGTGATTTGCTTTCAAAGTGATATTTTTAATATCAGTAAGCGAGTGCCAAGCTTATGACTGTATGTTGTGATTTGCTTTCAAAGTGATATTTTTAATTTCAACGCTTACCTCGCCTAAAGTTCCATCGTCGTTGTGATTTGCTTTCAAAGTGATATTTTTAATATCAAGTCTTCTATTCCTGCCCCCCAGTTGTTCGTTGTGATTTGCTTTCAAAGTGATATTTTTAATATCTCGCTCTTCAATTTCCTCGACCATTGCATCGTTGTGATTTGCTTTCAAAGTGATATTTTTAATATCTTGGTATGTTTCGCCTGCACTTTACAAATCGTTGTGATTTGCTTTCAAAGTGATATTTTTAATATCGCGAAAAAATTGAAGGCAAAAAAATACAATGTTGTGATTTGCTTTCAAAGTGATATTTTTAATATCTAAATTTTGATTAATCCATTCCATATATTTGTTGTGATTTGCTTTCAAAGTGATATTTTTAATATCAAGTTGTAAATTTTAAACCACTTCCAGTCTGTTGTGATTTGCTTTCAAAGTGATATTTTTAATATCTTAGGAAGTTTATTAAAACAAAAGGAACTAGTTGTGATTTGCTTTCAAAGTGATATTTTTAATATCAAATATCACCATTTAACGCGATCCAATAGAGTTGTGATTTGCTTTCAAAGTGATATTTTTAATATCTTTTAAAATAAATTTAAATGGTATGTTTGTGTTGTGATTTGCTTTCAAAGTGATATTTTTAATATCGACCCACCCCGTAACTGCACAGCTCAGCCAGTTGTGATTTGCTTTCAAAGTGATATTTTTAATATCAAAACAAAGGTGAATAAAATGACAAACACAGTTGTGATTTGCTTTCAAAGTGATATTTTTAATATCCTGCTGAATACGGAATGCCACAAAGAAGAAGTTGTGATTTGCTTTCAAAGTGATATTTTTAATATCTATCTCTATTTTCAAAATTACAGCCTAACAAGTTGTGATTTGCTTTCAAAGTGATATTTTTAATATCTTAGGATTTGATATGAAGTGCTATTTGTTGGTTGTGATTTGCTTTCAAAGTGATATTTTTAATATCAAACAATAAAATAGATCCAATTGCAAATAAGTTGTGATTTGCTTTCAAAGTGATATTTTTAATATCACTTGAGTTGTTGCAACATCGCCAATATATGTTGTGATTTGCTTTCAAAGTGATATTTTTAATATCATTGCACCTTATTTATTGTTTTAAAGTGTTGTTGTGATTTGCTTTCAAAGTGATATTTTTAATATCCATAGACGAAAAATGTCCACGTGGCAAATGGTTGTGATTTGCTTTCAAAGTGATATTTTTAATATCTCAAATTATTATTTGATAATTCAGTATGTAGTTGTGATTTGCTTTCAAAGTGATATTTTTAATATCTATTTTTAAATGGTATTGAGAAGGTTAGGGTTGTGATTTGCTTTCAAAGTGATATTTTTAATATCACTTCCCCAATTGTTAACTCCCTTTCATTTGTTGTGATTTGCTTTCAAAGTGATATTTTTAATATCCTTTTTTAAAACTTGCAATAACTTCGAGTGGTTGTGATTTGCTTTCAAAGTGATATTTTTAATATCTAATATAACTCCATTTGTTACAACGCAGGCGTTGTGATTTGCTTTCAAAGTGATATTTTTAATATCAAAAAGTTATTGAAATCGATAGGTTTAACGGTTGTGATTTGCTTTCAAAGTGATATTTTTAATATCCAAACAAACAAACAAACAAAATGAGCGAGTGTTGTGATTTGCTTTCAAAGTGATATTTTTAATATCTCCCACAATGAACTTGCATGAGACCATGATGTTGTGATTTGCTTTCAAAGTGATATTTTTAATATCATTTGCTTTAGGGTCATCAAATTGCAATCCGTTGTGATTTGCTTTCAAAGTGATATTTTTAATATCGGAACAGAAAAAATTTAGGAGATATTATTTGTTGTGATTTGCTTTCAAAGTGATATTTTTAATATCTAAAAATTGTGGATGCGAATATTCCTCGTGTTGTGATTTGCTTTCAAAGTGATATTTTTAATATCTGTGAACCGTATCCACCCATAAAGCTGTGTGTTGTGATTTGCTTTCAAAGTGATATTTTTAATATCGCGGTCTAAAATTTACAACTTTAGGAGTGCGTTGTGATTTGCTTTCAAAGTGATATTTTTAATATCTAAATTGTATTTGTAAGCTATTATATTTTTGTTGTGATTTGCTTTCAAAGTGATATTTTTAATATCTTTAAAAATGTTTTAAAGAGTAATAAAATGTGTTGTGATTTGCTTTCAAAGTGATATTTTTAATATCAAATAGTAAATGGGATTAACAATACAACTAGTTGTGATTTGCTTTCAAAGTGATATTTTTAATATCAACTTTCGCTAAAAGTTGCGAGCATATCATGTTGTGATTTGCTTTCAAAGTGATATTTTTAATATCATATATAAACATTTAAGAAAGAAAGAAGAAGTTGTGATTTGCTTTCAAAGTGATATTTTTAATATCTCATTTGTAAAAAATATACTTAAGGACGTGTGTTGTGATTTGCTTTCAAAGTGATATTTTTTAATATCAGCTGTCATTTTGAATTGCAGCCCCACTTGGTTGTGATTTGCTTTCAAAGTGATATTTTTAATATCAACCTCCGCCGATGTAAGTTTGATTTGTACGTTGTGATTTGCTTTCAAAGTGATATTTTTAATATCCATCTTTCCGTCTTCAATTAATTTAAGAAGTTGTGATTTGCTTTCAAAGTGATATTTTTAATATCCATTTGCAGGGAGAATCAACTTCACTCGCCGTTGTGATTTGCTTTCAAAGTGATATTTTTAATATCTAAAAATATTGAGAATACAATTGAACAACTGTTGTGATTTGCTTTCAAAGTGATATTTTTAATATCAAATGAATGAAACAACTACAGACGTAACAAGTTGTGATTTGCTTTCAAAGTGATATTTTTAATATCTATTAACGAAAACTGTCCACGAGACAAATGGTTGTGATTTGCTTTCAAAGTGATATTTTTAATATCTTCAATTTTATCTAATTTGATGAAAGTTGTGTTGTGATTTGCTTTCAAAGTGATATTTTTAATATCGTAATGATTTCAAAGAGTATTTACTCACTAGTTGTGATTTGCTTTCAAAGTGATATTTTTAATATCCTCGCAAAATATAAGTTTAAACGATACCGGTTGTGATTTGCTTTCAAAGTGATATTTTTAATATCAGAGAAACAATTTGAAGGTAGGTATTCAGTGTTGTGATTTGCTTTCAAAGTGATATTTTTAATATCCAATTAGTTTAAGAATAACATCAATATATTGTTGTGATTTGCTTTCAAAGTGATATTTTTAATATCTTTAAAAGGTTGGCGAAAAGTTACGCATTTTAGTTGTGATTTGCTTTCAAAGTGATATTTTTAATATCTAAATCGTAAATCTAGCAGATATTTCACAGTTGTGATTTGCTTTCAAAGTGATATTTTTAATATCTGATGGCGAATTAACGCCTATAAATTCGTTGTTGTGATTTGCTTTCAAAGTGATATTTTTAATATCTTAGAGAATCAGATTAAAACTACTAAACGGTTGTGATTTGCTTTCAAAGTGATATTTTTAATATCTGGCGATGTTGCGACAACTCAAGTAATCGAGTTGTGATTTGCTTTCAAAGTGATATTTTTAATATCAGTTCCATTAATTATTCTTCGAGCGTCTGTTGTGATTTGCTTTCAAAGTGATATTTTTAATATCGATTAAAGCATTATTAATGCCTTTTGTTGTGATTTGCTTTCAAAGTGATATTTTTTAATATTTATTTGCTTTCAAAGTGATATTTTTAATATTAAAAAATTGCATTCAATTATTGTTGTGATTTGCTTTCAAAGTGATATTTTTAATATCTTTGTTTATAAGGCAATAAAGTTCTTTTTCGTTGTGATTTGCTTTCAAAGTGATATTTTTAATATCATATTTTTATTCCTGAATACTATAACTGCAAGTTGTGATTTGCTTTCAAAGTGATATTTTTAATATCTGATTTGTATTTACATTTATTGTCGATGGGTTGTGATTTGCTTTCAAAGTGATATTTTTAATATCAGATAATATTATTAAGAATAATATTATAGCGTTGTGATTTGCTTTCAAAGTGATATTTTTAATATCTTACTTGCGCCGAAAACCGCATTAAACCGTGGGTTTCGGCGTTTTTTTAAACAAAAAAATGATGATTATACTGAAAATAAGTTCGCTAGTAATCAATTTTTTCAATCCTATTTAAAACATTTCTAATTGTTGTGGTATATCAGGGCAATCAACTTCTTCTCTTCCAGCAAAAAATTCCATATCTGAAAATTGCTTATCTGTAATTCTAAAAATCATTACTTCACCTGCTGGTGGCAAATTAGATTTAACTCTATTTACATGAACTATTGAATTTTCATAGCTTCCGCAGTGCCTTGAATAAATAGAAAATTGAACCATTGCAAATCCATCTTTCAGTAATGCCTTCCTAAAATTAGTATAGTTTTTCCTATTTTGTTTTGTTTCAGTTGGCAAATCAAAAAATACAAATACCCACATAATTCTATAAAGGCTTAATCGTTGTGATTGGTCGTTTTTCAAATAAGTAAAAATGTTAATAATGAAATTGAGGATATACTAATTTTCTAGTTTTACCCAAAAAGCATTTTGCCAAACTTGAAGTTGTTTTATTTGTTGCAATTAACAAAGGACTTTTTTCATTGTTGATTTCAATATCCATAACTGGAATAATTAATAATTTTGATTTCAAGTTTTTATCTAATTCAGCAGGTATATCACCATCAAATTCAGTAACAATATCTAACACTAATTTGTCAACATAGGGCCTGTATGGTTCCATTATATCATCTGCCAAGCACATAGGGTTATATTTATTTTTATGGTGTATTCCTAAAGCTGGAAGCAAGCCAGAGCCAACAATTGAACGTGCAATAACTGAACGCAGAATTGCATAACCATAATTTAATAAATGATTAGGAGGGCTTCCAAACCTTCTTCTTTTAAAATCAGAATCATTGCCAAAAAATTTTCTCCAATAAATATTTGCTGCTCTTCCTTCGGTGTTAGTTGTATCACCGCTTTTAACTTCTTTTAACAATTCCTTAAGTGCATTAGAATTTTCCCCTGCATATTCCAATGATTTTGCTTGATTAAATATCTTTGATTTTACTGTTTGTTGCCAAAGTTGCTTGGTGAGTGGCTCTGTGGCTGAAACTTGAGATCTAAGCGTTTCAGAAAAAGTTGTATGCCCCTCAAATGGGAGCATAAGCCCAGATGGAATATGCTTACTATTGCAAATTAAAACGAGAGTATTGTTTTCAATTAATCTGTTCATTGCCCCATGCGAAATCATTACTTGGTAATGGTCAATTTCAACCAAACCAATATCTTCAATTGGAATCACTTTTGTTTCCCCTTTATTTTCTCCACTTGTAAATTCAATTAAAAGCTGTTCATCTTTTGTTTTGAGCAGTGCTGGGTTCCCAATATAAATTACTCGTTTAATCATTGCAATTTTTTAAACAAACTAATCTAATTCTATAATTCAATTCTTTTAGCAAAAAAATTGTAATTTTTAGTTTCTGTTGTTAAAAAAAAATAGGAATGAAAATAATTTCACCCCTATAAATAATGTAATTGATTTAAATAATATTAATCCCCAATTTTAATTATATCACCCAAATGATTTAGTTTAATTTTATAAACATCTTGAAAATATTTTAAACTACTTATACTTTTCATTGAAAAATCAACATTAATATCAATAGTTGTTTGAAATTGATGCCTAAAAACATATTGTCCCTTACTCATTTTTTGTACTCTAAACAAATGTTTAGCAATAATTTTTCTGTTGCTAAAGTCATTTAGGTCTAATTCAAATGGGTTTAAGCCAATTAAAACCAAGTCATTCTTTTGCAACGAATATTTATATTTTAAATCTTCAGTCAAATCCTTTTTATCTATAATTGGGTAAATTGTTCCAGTTGTGTGCAAGTTAGACAAACAATTTTGAGTTGCCTCAAAAAAAGAAACAACTTTCTCAGCAAAGTTCCCATCATTATCAGAGTATATTATTGAATGGTGGTTCCCCTTAGTGTAAGCGTAACCAAACCCTTCACTTCTTTTTAATTGAATCAAACTTCCATTATCTTCAACCCTAACTCTTTTAACTGGCAATTTTTTTGCTTTGTCAATATAAATCAAATTGTTTGCATAATCCTTAAACGCAGCTTTAATATTTCCACCAGAATTTTTTATCCTTTCTCTTACTAACCTTTGAATTTTTTTATCAATTATTTTTTCAACTTGGGGTGGAGTAATAGAATCGTTCAAGCCTATCTTTTTTGTGTATAAGTAATTCCACATAACAGCGGTTTCAATTTCAATTCCATTAATTATAATGGGTTTTTTCTTTAAAGATTTAATTGCTAAAGATGGGTTTGAATTGTTATCATCAAGAATTGAGTTAACAGATTTTTTGAGTAAATCAGAAACAATTTTATCAGGCTCATTAAAAGCCTCTTTAATTTTAACAACTTTATATTGTTTAATCTGTCCTAAAATAGTTTCTTCATGCAGACTTCCACGAGGAGACCAAGTAATTTGTTCTTTAGTCCCATTTTTAGTTTTGAATCTATTCACTTTACGGCTCATTACCTTGCTTGAAGGCTTTTTATAAGAGACTAAAATAGATTCTAAAAATTCTTTAGCTCTGTATCTTAAATTTCTAATTGGTTCAGTAATATTATAACTTGATTCTTTTAAATCTTTATATGTTGCATAATCTTTGTTTAAATTATTGAGCCTAAAGATATGAGAATCAGTAGTTAAAGCAACAATTAAAGCATCAACAGCATGATGCCTTTGGTCACTTCTTTTTGTAAAGTCTTTAATAACTTCTTTATTGTGAGTAACTTGAACTTTATCTTTAACTTCAATAATTTCAGTTAAACTTACTCTTTTATAATCTTCAAAATTAATTTCATTTAGCAAATCATTAAGTTTCCATCTATCTTTTAGAAAATCAGTAACAGAACCAGTAGTAGTTTTTACAGAACCGCAAATTTGTTTTAATCTATTAACAACTTCAACAGAAATGTATTGTGTGTCTTTAAGTTGCCTTGCAACAAAATCATCTGGAATATTTTCTCCTTCACATAAAAGATTATCTAATTTTGTTTTGCTAATTTTATTATCATAAAAAAGTCTTTTAGTTTCGTTTTTAAATCTAACTATTTCAGTATCATTTTTAGTTGACATATAATCAAAAGCAGTCATTTGATTTTTGACTCTGTTTTCGTCCATGTAAGCTAAAATCAAGTTGCTCATAGCATTGCTAAAAGCTCTTGACTTAGGTAGAATATGTTCAATTTCAGCTTTACCATTATACACATCTACAAATGGAATATTGTTCCCAGAGTACAAGCATTTTTTATCAGTTTCAACCCAAAGTCTGTAACGTTTTAAATCTCTGCTATTCACTCTTTTAAAGTTATGGTCATTAATTAATATAGATTTTATTTTACTGTTTTCTGACTCTAATTCTCTGTTAGATTTATCTATATATGCTCTTTTTTTAGCATTATTTTTCAGCTCACGAGCAAGCTCTACTCTAATCTCGGCAGGATGACCATATTTTTTAATAATTGCATTTACAACATTTGCAGTTTGATTCAAAATTTGTTCAACCACAGGGTTTCTTAATTCATTAGGCTTTATATTTGGCATAAAATCTAACAAATCAATAACCTCTTTGTTTACTTCAGGAGTATGGTTATAACCAACTTGCAAGCATGCTTTATCATAGTGCAAACCTTCATTTAAAAATGGCAAAAGTTTTTTAATTGCTTTACTACTTAGGCTTCCATAATCTGAAGTAAATTTAATACTCTCAGCAATTATCTTACTTTCATCAGCACTAAATTTAAAATGTTTAATTAAAGAATTGCAAATTTCTTCATCTGTTTGTAGGCTATAAGTAATGTGCCACAGCTGATACAAACCATTTTTTTCTTCTTCAATAAATGGATCGAATTGTAAATATTGTTCTGGTTTTTTTACACCAGCTTTTACCAATGCTTTATATAAAATTATAAGAGTTTTATTCCCTTCAATTTTAGGGTAATTAATAGTAAATAAATTTTTATTTAATTTTAAAAGTTTGAATAAATTTGATGAAGTTAAGTTCCCAGTTTTATCCAATTCATCAGGATTATGTAAAGCATTAAAAATTATAATTCTTTCTTCAGAAGTTAAATTCCTTTTAGAATTATCTAGATTAGTAAGTTCAATATTATTTAACTGTTGATAAATTCTAAATAATTGAAAATAAGGTGAAGACTTAGGCGTTGTTTTTCTTGGAGCTTCAAAAGTACAATTCCCAACTAAATGTTTAGCACTTTTTAATGGTCTTTGAAAATAAATAATTTCTTCTTTTATTTTTCTATATAAAGTATTTGCATTTTTTTTATGCAAACCACCAGTTAAAATATCTGGGTAAAATTCTTTTTGTTTGTTCCAAATAGTATCAAACTCATTAATATATTCTGCTCTAGGAAAAATATTTTGTTTGATTTGATAATCAGGATTATCTAATATTTTATTATAGAAATATTCTCCAATCGTTTTATCTTGAACTTCCTTTTTAAGTTGATTAATTTTAATTAAATATTCACTTTTACTCTCTTCTGGTGCTTCAGATTTACGATTACTTAAGAATCCTCTTTTAGCATTTAACATTAAAAATATTCTTCCAATTTCTTGTAAAGTTAATTTTTGACTTAATCCTTTTTTTCTTAAAGTAAAAAGCTCTAATTTTGAAGTATTTTTTAATAACTCATTATTAGGGTACATATTTAGTTTTAAAAGAACATCTTTCAATTTAGATCTTCTTAATTTGTAACGCTGTAAATTTCGCCTTGCAGACCTGCTACTTTGCCTGGCTTCATTTTTACTTGCAGTTTTCCCAGAAATGAAATTGCCATGAAAGTTAGGGTCTTGAGTTATAATTCTTACACCAGTTGTAATAATTTTCGGTTCATCGTTTTCGATTAGTTCAATTAAAGCAAACCCAACTGAACCTACTCCAATATCTAAACCAAGAATTGTATTCATAATGAATTTTAAAAAGGTTAAAAATTATATTTAAGAAATTATTTGAAAAAATGAAATTAACATTACAAATTTAGTATATTTGTACCGAAGCAAATCACAATAAGGATTATTCCGTAGTGAAAACATTTAAGGCAGTCCCAATTAAGTAATTAGTTGGGATTGTTTGTTTCTAAATTTCAGTATAATTAAATCAAGAAACATAAGTTTAGTTAAAAAATATAACCTATTTCCCAAACATGCCCGAAAGGGTCTATTAATCTTCCAATTCTCCATACATTTTCAGTAGTCATTGGGCAAAGTAGAGTAGCACCATTCTTGATGGCATTATTGAAAAGGGAATCAGCATTTTTTGTGTTTAAAACTAACCTTACAATGCTACTTAATGAAGCAACTTTAGGTGAAACATCTGTATCATTATCATTGTCACCAACCCAGAATTCAGCCCCTTCAATGGCAATTTGACAAATCAATTTATTAGTACCAATTTTATGCTTAATGCACACAACAGCACCAAAATTAATAGTATAAAATTCAATAGCTTTTTCAGCATTGGAAACCACTAAAAATGGTTTAATAGTAGTTGAATTGTTTTGGTTCAAAGTTTATGTTTATGTATTTGAATTTAAGTTATGGATGGGTAATTATGGTAACGATTATAGCTATGATGGTAACGGTAACATATTACTCCCTTGTAATATCTGGTGTCAAAAGTATAGTCAAAATTTTCATGGATATTCGCACCAAATAAAATTCCAGTTGAATCTGAAACAATAGCATTTTCGTAATAGAAAACAGGTTTCCAATCAATTCTCGCTCTAATTTTCTTTGACCAAAGTAATTTATTATTTGAATCTACTTTGATTAAATATCCTCCACCATAAAATAGTTCATCATTTTTTAAAGTATCATTATTATCTAAAATCAACCACCGACTAAAAGCCCCGGAAAAATAAGTAGAATTATCGAAATTATTAACATCAATAGACATGATTTCCGCACCGCTATATTGTAAATAAGGTCTACTATTGTAAGAAGAAAGTAATTTGCCTTCATAATTATATTTCAAAGCAAACATAGAGTTTTGCTCTAAGACAATCGTATCAAAAATGGCTCTACCAGAAGCACCACCACAAATAACATAGTTCCCATATTTATCAATTGCCAAATCATGTATGCTTCTACGCTCCTTTCCAAGTGGCTGAATGATTTTTAAAATTTCGCCATTAGAATTTAAAGTTGCCAAGTAAAATTCTGTTTTATTATGCATAACAGGAGCAAAGATATTTTCATCGATTTTCATTGTTGTATCTGAAACATACATTTGCCCAATACATAAATTTCCGTTACCTGAAACTTGTATTTGAGAAATATCTAAGATATGAGTATTTACATGAATTTTCTTCACCCACTCCACATTTTGAGATAATCCGTAACTCAAGCAAATAAGCCATATACAAGCTGTTGTGTAAAATAATTTTCTCATTTATTAATTACAAAAGAGATAGTTTCAGTTATTCCGTCATGCTCAATAGTGCAGAAGTATTTACCGTTAGTAAAAGTTGATTTGTCTAATTCAACAAACTCTGTAAGTGGTAAAATATCTTTAGTAAATAATTTTTCTCCAATTGAATTAAAGCAACTAAGCAAGGATTTATGCGGCTTAGCAGACATCCTGATTTTAATAAACTCCTCTGATTCTGAAATTTGCAAATTGTTTTTATCTTCTAATTTAAGCGATAAAGTAGGCAATTTTATTTTTGCTAAAAAAGCGCCATAAGGAATATTAAAGTTAAAATTTCCTAATTCTGTTCTTCCTTGAAGAAAAGATATAATGTATATATTGTTTACTGAGTCGGTAGCAATAGTCGGATAACGCTCGTTTCCCATCCCATTAATTGAAGTTTGCCATAGAATACTTCCAGTTGAATGATCCAACATCAGAATTAGTATATCACTTGAGTAATACTCAAATGTAGAATATTCAGATAGTGTTGGTACTATAGTTTTATTAAATATCGAAATGGGTTGATTAAATGAAAAAGATACTACTAATTCTCCTAATTTGGTAAGTGCAATTGATGGAGATGAAGCATTACCAAATGTTTGTATCCACATAAGATTCCCAGTTTCAGCTACTAAAGCCATGACAAATGAACTGCTATCTTTTACCAAAATTTCACCTCTATATTGCAAGTTACCAGTAGTATGGCCACTTAGATAAATAATCCCATTTTTTGACTTGACTTCGTTAACTTCATCAAAATATGTACCTCCAATTAAATTACTCCATAATACTTTACCAGAGTTATTAAGCATTGCAATGAATATATCAGAATTTCTCGCTGTAAAAATTGTTGTATCAATACCTACCTTGCCACTTTCAGCAACATTACTTACAAATGCAATATGATTCAAGTCATCACTAATTATATCCATATTGTTAGTGGAAAAGCTCTGACCATCAATTCTTCCGTATATTTTTTTTATCCAATTTGTTCTTCCAGTCGAATCTGTGGATAAAATAAACCCTCGACAACCACTTAAAGTGTCTGAATTTAATATTATCCGACCTCCACATAGCCCAGCCGCATATATATTACCATTTTTATCTGTAGTTAAAGCCTCTCCTTGAGCTGAACCATAATCTATATATTTTATTGGATAAGACCAAATTAATTTACCTGTGGTATCATACTTAATTAAAAATAGACCATTGCCAACTAACTTCCCAGATTTATCTAAAATTACAGAATCGAAGATTGCTAGTCCATAGTATTCACCTATTATCAAGGAATAACCTTGATTAAGTAAAGCAATATCACGGATTAAAATTTTGTTTTTGGAAAGTGGTTGAGTAATTTTTATAAGTTCATTACTGAAATTAGACCTGAAAACAAAGAAGCCTTTTTGAGTAGTTAATGGGTCAATAATTTTATTATCAATATTAATTATTGTATCAGACAAAAAGTTAAAACCAAAGCAATATGAATTACTGTTAGTTTCAATAAAAGGTTTATCTAGAAAGTGGACGTTACCTACAATTTTCTTCACCCACTCCACCTCTTGAGATAACCCATAACTCAAGTAAATAAGCCATATAGAAGCTGTTGTGTAAAATAATTTTCTCATTTATTAATTACAAAAGAGATAGTTTCAGTTATTCCGTCATGCTCAATAGTGCAGAAGTATTTACCGTTATTAAAAGTTGATTTGCTCAATTCAATAAAATCTGTAAGTGGTAAAATATCTTTAGTAAATAATTTATCTCCAATTGAATTAAAGCAACTAAGCAAGGATTTATGGGGTTTAGCGGGCATTTTAATTTTTACAAACTCCTCTGATTCTAAAACTTGTAAATTATTTTTATCTTCTAAATTAACCGATAAAGTAGGCAATTTTATTTTTGCTAAGAATGAGCCGTAATGAGCATCAAAAGAAATTCCTAGGATATCTGGCACTCCAACAAAGTTGCAAATCAAGTATAAGTGATTTAATGAGTCCAAGCCAACAATTGGGAACCGTTCGCTTCCTTTGTTGCCAATTTTAAAACTAAATAATACATCACCACTTGAATTTATTTGCTCAATTAAAATATCTGCTGAATAAGTATCTTTTTCATTCTTAAATGGGATGTATTTTCTGTTCGATAAGACAGTATCCCAAAATTCTACACTAACAAATAAATTATTTTTAGAAACTGCCAAGTTTGGGTATCCACAATATTTCCCGTAGTCTTTAATCCATTTTTTTTCACCATTTCCTGCATTCAAGGCAATTACAAAAGTTGATGAATTTTTAAATACTCTTTCTCCATTCATATACATATCACCACTTGTAAAACCGCTTACATACACGGTTTCATTTATTAGTTTCACATCACTCATAATTTCTGTTTTCTCTCCACCAAGTATTTTTGTCCAAACCAAATTACCCAAAGTATCAAATAATGAAATTAGAATATCATTCTCTTTACTAATTAGTTTTACAGAATCAATAATAATAGCTCCCTTATAAGAAATATTTGAAGCAAATAACAACCCTTTTTTCTTATCATTAGAAAGTCGCATACCGTAGTTAAACAATTGCGATGAACCGAGATTACCATAAATTTTTTTTACCCATTTATTATTGCCTTCCAAGTCTGATTTAATTATAAAAGCTGTAGAGTTAAGTGTATCATTGTTTGCTATTACTCCACCACTGCACAGCCCAGCGAAGTATAAAGAACTTTCATCTATGGTTATAGCCTTACCTTGCGCGGTGCCAAAACTTCCATTATTGTAATATGAGATTGGGTATGCCCATTTAACTTTTAATGATGAATCAAGTTTCATTAAAAACATACCAAACCCTTTTGTTTGACCTGACTTATCTAATATAATGCTATCAAATATTGCAAGATTATTATACTCACCAATTATAAAACTGTTCATATCACCATCTACCACCAAACCATTAAGAGTATGTTTTTTACGACTTTGAGGAATTTTTATATTGCCAATAGTACCATTGTTTTTTACGTTTGAAACAAAAAATTCTGTTACCCCATAATTATTTGGATTTATTATTTGGTCGTCAATAGTTAGTAAAGTATCAGGTGTAAAAGCCTGTGAAAAAAGAATAGCACCATTAACGCTTATAAAGATGTGTCCCAAGTCGATGTTATTTATACTACCTGTAATTAATTTCACCCACTCCACATTTTGAGATAATCCGCAACTCAAGCAAATAAGCCATATACAAGCTGTTGTGTAAAATAATTTTCTCATTTTTGGATTACAAAAGAAATAGTTTCAGTTATTCCATCATGCTCAATAGTGCAGAAGTATTTGCCATTATTAAAACTGCTTGCATCAATTGTAAATAATTGTTCTCCTGTTTCAAATTGTTTAATCAAATCATCTTCAATTTTCTTCCCTTTTACATCAATCAAAAATACCTTTACGTTTTGCGCCCTATTAGTTCTAAATTTTATATGAAGTGAATAATTTGTTGGGTTAGGATATGCAATAATTGTAGAGCGGTTTGCATCACTGCTTGAAAACTCCACCTCACTTATTCCACTTTGGCAATATAGCTTCATAAACATACATTTATCATCTTGTGATAGCCCTTCACGATTTGCATTTCCACCTCCTCCTCCACCCCGCATAATTCCATCAATTGTTGAATCACATCGACTTAATATCTTATTTCCGAGTGAATCTCTTTCGTAATAATGCGTAGTACCCCTACCTGTTGAGTCCACATATTCCATTCGTAATAAAGTATGCCCTAACTCATGCTCTAATAAATCCCTCATCGAAACTGCTTTTGTTTGCCCACCAATTCCACTTCTTAATTTTTGTAGATTGCTTTGCATGGTTGAATCGCTGCTTTCACCATTATAGTAAAATATATTTACTGTATCGCTTCTATCAGTAACCCCTTTACTAAAGTTAATAAATATTCCTGTCTCTGTTGGGCATCTTCCGCGGCAGGAATCATCTTTATTTATTCCTGCTTCTTTAGTTCGATTTATTCCAAGAACTCTACTTAATGGTTCACCTAAAAAATCCTCTGGTCTGTTACTAAATCTAATTTTTAATTTACATTTACAACTATCATTCTGTTTATCACACAGGCAATTCCATTCATCAAGCACCACAGCTAAATCACAATGAATTTTCTTTATATCAAAAATGCAAACGGTATCTTTTACAATAGCAGTATCATTCACCGCAACTACCTTTTTGTGCTTTGGGTATAAGCAAAAAGTATCATACATTTTTTCTTGAGGATTGTTTGTATTATACAATGTATCCTTATCAAACTCTGCGCAAAGTGGGAGTTTAATCCTCGCTGGCATAATTTTTGTACCATTTTGTGTTATAAACGCGTGTGGGTTAGATATACAAGTTTCAAAATCATTAACGATAGTCTGACCACTTGAAATAAAGCAGTCAAAGTGATAAGGATATTTTTTATCTGGGCAGCCTGTAGGCTTATTACATGGGTTCTTAGGGCAGGTGTCAGTCTGCATATTTTGCGCATTCGCAAAACCACATATAGCAAAAAACAGAATTACTTTTAAAATATTTCTCATTATAAAATTTTATTTTTTGGGTTAGTGGTTAATAATTTTTCATCTCATTTATTCTTGCTCTAAGCCTTGCAATGAACTCTGTAACTGATAGAGTAGAGCCATAACCAAAGTCCTCTATATGCGTTACCATGCCATTTTGAACAGGGAACATAGCCACACTCCTAAACCTATCGCTTTGTTTTCGTGGAAAAATAGAATAATAGTTGTAGTAGTTTTCATGGCACAAATCTATAACGTCCAAAAACACAACATACTCTTTGTTCTTATGGGCTTCTAAGGTGGTGTCTGTTAAATATGTTCCATCGCTGTTTATCCCAGTTCTAAACCATTCACTCACATACTTAAATTGCAGGCATGAGCCAATACTGGCAATATGCTTGTTTGTAGAAGTTAAAAGTGTGTTCGGTTGTGGTTTCGCTGGTGGGTTTGTGTTAATGCAATCAGGTATTAATTTCCCTTTTATCGGGTCAATAATTGAGGTTGTAAGCACCTTGCCGCTTTTTGCCCAGCCAGCATAAGGGTCATAAGCATTTGTTACTTCTTCGGTTTTTACATAAGCTATTATGCCCGAACTTGTAAGCATATAATCTAAATATGGTTTTGGAGAAAGGGCTAATACATCTCCTAAAATTTTGTTGTGTAAATAATCTCTTGCCATTTGATAAATGCTCAAAGAGCCAGTTCTTCCGTAGTAGAAAAATCTAACAGGGTCATAGTCATTCATTGTGTAGTCGTATCTTATAGCTCGTTTTAAGGAATCGTCCCAAGTCCTACGCTTGAAAAAACCATCAAGCCATGCAACAGAAACAGTTTTTTGAATGCTATCCCCTACAATATAGCTTGCCATCACATCAAGCGGCATATCGCTTGTAAGTGGCAAAGTATTCATTTGATACCAATTTGAATAGACCAAACTTCGGTAGCTTGGCATACATGGTGGGGCAGGTAAATTCATGTTTTGAGCAATTAAGGAATTGGAAAGTAAAATAACAATTTGGAAGATAATAAAAAAGACTAAGTGTTTCATAAAATGATTTAGATTTATTAATTGAATATTAATTATCACAATAATAATAAATAATAAATAATAATAAATCATAATAAATCATAATAAATAACTCACCTTACTCAGAATTAGAATAAAATTGAATACATTTGCAAGTGAATTAATAATAACTTTTCAAGTTAAGAAATGGAAAATTTAATGGAAAATTTTGCGGATTTATATAGTGATTATTTGATTACATATAGTTCATATACCACACCAACAGGTTTGGGATCATTGTTGTCCGTCAAGCATGACAAAATTACCCGAGCATTATATATGGAGGATTATGACAGCAAATTTGTGTGGCAAACAGGAAAAGTATATGTTCAAGAATTGACACAATCCGAAGAATTGATAACCTTAACTTTTGATGTTTCGATAGAAGAAAAACGATATACAGACGAGAGTGAATTGAATTGTTGTCACTTTGATTATGTTTTTGGAAGGTCTGTAAAAGGAGTGAATTTTTTACAGCTTTGATAGAGGTTGGAGGGATGCGATTGCCAGTTGGGGTTGAGTTTGTAAAAAAAGATTTGTGGGAATTCGAATATTTTAGTAAGTTCGCTAATGTATTTGAGCAGGCTGTAGTCCTTTGCATTTTCTAAATTACCATAAGTTGTGCGGCAGACATCAAGTTCTTTGGCTACAAATTCCTGCGTATAACTTTTCTCTAAGCGTTGCTCTTTTATTTTATACACAAATTTCATTTTTAGAAGTGTTGTTAAAAAGTGATAATATTTTTTTGTCAAACTTAACAATAATATTTTTGAACATTTCTTCTGAATGTTTAAAATATTACACAACAATTTTAATTTTTTTATACACCAGCCATATACCACGAAATCTATAGTTTGTTAGGTTTGTAGCGTTGTAAAAATGAAATTGAATAGTTGGTTCGTTCTTTGTTCACAGAAAAAAATATTACCGAATCACAATCGATAAAAACCCACGATTGTCTTCATTTTTCACATCAAATTCGTTTTGAATTTATTAGCTCCGAATGGTTTTAATTTTAAAACCATATCGGGAAATCCCTTAACCAATAATTTTTTTACAATGAAAAAAATTAATCTTTCCATCAGAGCCAAAGCAATTGTTTTGCTAATGCTCATTCAGTTTTCTTATGGTTCTTATGCACAGTCCCCGCCTGCTTGGATATCCTCACCCGCGGACAATGCTACAAATGTTCAATTGTTACCGACAATAACAATCAGAACACACACGGCAATTGATTCAAGCCGGGTAACTTGGCAATACCCCAACTTGGCTAACTCAGTAAACCAAAACCCTGTGCCACAGACGTTACAGGTAATTCCAAGAATCTTATCAGATAGTTTAGCAGACTCTTTGCATAAGTATTTATCAGTTCCCGGCAAATATGTTTTAGTGGATGACACGACATTGAAATTCACTCCATCAATTCCGCTAATCCCTTCAATGGAGTATGTGGCGGTCATTAAAAACTTGTGGGTTGGTTCTGGTGGAATTACCACAGGACCTCAAACATATTTTAATGCCTCCGGTTATGTTGTGAGTTTTAAAACTATTCCGAGTGTTCATAAATTACTTTTTTCATCATTGCCACAGAATGGATATATTAAATGCAGTGATAGTATAAAACTTGTGTTCAACAGGAAAATAAATTCTTTGACAACTCCATTAGGCAATTTGGTAAAATTTAAGAAATTAGATAGTTCAAATATTGATGCAAATTCAATTACACATCATTTCTATTCAGATGTAACTGTCCCCATTTGGATAGGTGGTATAGATAGCAATACCATATTTGTCAAACCTGGGCCAGCTTTAGAAAACTCATCATTGACAATGACAGTTTATACTGACTATCTAAACGGCGATAGCACCACACGCAAAGAATATGCCGTTCATAAGAAAGATGCTTTCAAATTAAACATGAATATAAGTGCGCCTGCTGGCTCTGATAGCAATAGGATTTGGGGTTTGATATCTATTCCAAAAGGGGATAATTATTTTATCTCTGGCGAACAGGTTACGCTTTCTGCGGCGGAGAATGATTCCGTATATTCGTTTGTAAAATGGCTTTGCCCTGAGAACCCCGCTATTAACAACTCTACCGAATCAGTAGTAAAATTTTCTTATGGGTGCAGTGAATTAAGGGATATAAAAATTACGGCGGTTTATAAAAAATTTGATTCGATTGAAGTAGTTGTTTCAGCACCAACCAACGGGCAGATAAAAGTGTTTAATAGTAGCTTGGCTCTGTTAGGTGGTGCTGGAAATTATAAAATTGCGCCGAATGAGCAAATCCAGTTAGTCTCAATCCCAGATTCTAATTATGAACATTTTGGTTGGATAACTAATGATGCACCCCTAAACTCAATGATAGGCTCGGGTTCCCCTCCGATTGACAACACGCTAAAGATACAGAACAAGGGGAAATATGGTAATCTTATTGAAGTAACATCTGATATTGACCCAGGGCTTCCAAAGGCTAAGCAATATTGTGCTTCTTTAAGTTTTGAGTGGTTGATTGATGAAGGATGTAAAAGTGTAAATAGCCTACCAGGTTTTGGGAATGTTACATTAGAGACTGATGACCCGTTTGCATCAATCCCTATCAATATTGATTTAACTGGAACTTGTTATCAAATTGAGGGTATAATGAATAATGGTGTCCCAACCCAGTTTACACCACCTGTTCAAGTTTTGCTTAGCAGTGTTCCAGTTGGGCGTGCCCCCAACTGCAATAGTGTAGTAGTGTTTATTAGCAGAGTAAAATGCAAATTTGATTTGACCACTTACTTAAATAATAGAAAAGCTAGTGAAATTGGCTATAAAAAAGAGGTAGATGGTAGTGGTCATTTGACGGATGTTACTGTAAAGATCTACCATAAATGTGGCGAAAGAAGAGAATTAATAGGTTACTCCGGCTATGCAAACCAGCAGAATACATCTGTAACTAACATGATATATGATATAAGGCGCGGGATAGAAGTAGCTTACATTGAACTACCTTGTGGCGAAGAAATTGAACTTGAGGCAGTAAAAGATATTCGTGAGGAGGGTTTTAATTTCTCACACTGGAGTTACGGCTCACCTATGACAAAGTATGTGCGCCCCTCACCCCCAGAAACTCCTACTTTTTCGTTTGTGTTAGATAGAGATAAAAGTGCTATTGCCATTTTTAGAGAGGAGTTCAGGCTCAGAAAAATAGGTTTCTACCAAAACAATGCTATACCCTGGAGCGGTGGGGATGTAAGTTGGTATTCAACAAAGATACTCAATGCATTATCTAAAGCTGGTGAAATGCCGGAGGACATAAACATATACTTAACTGCTATAGAGATGAATACTTATGCACCTGTTGGTGAAACCCCTAATGTTCAAACTAATTGGGTTAGATATGGGACAGAAATTCAATATCAATTTAATGAACCTGTAAATAAGAGTTCTATATCTGAAACCAATTGGTGGCGTTTGTATTGTATGGATGAAAGTTTGAGGTTTGATATAGGTTATAGCGGCTCGCAAAAAGTAATTTATACACCTAAGAGCCAATACTTAACTTGGTCTAATGAAGATAAAAGAGTAACGCAAAAACTACTAACAACTGAATCAAACCCAAGGATTGGTAATGGTGCAGAATATGGGATTTCGTATATGGAAAAATTTAGAATAAGAACAGAAGGGATTACAAACCTGAGTGGAGAACATATATGGAACCCAGGGACGTATTATGCAGAAACAGAGATGCCGGGGGTTAATTTATTTCTTCATTCAGTAAGACCAACAGCAACTTCAGGAGATGGTCCATTAGAAGCATATACATTGTATGATGCTGGAATCAGAGATGTAGTAAGCGGTTCAAGTTATGCGCTTGATGGAAAGGTACCAGAGTGGTGTTATGATGAGATAAAAGCAGGAAGCAAATTGGTTTATAATAAAAAAATGATTTCAAAAGACAAATTATCACGAACCGATTTAGTAACGGCAGATATCTCTTCTTTCGACTTTGATGGGACAGATGATTTTTGTAGTGATACATCTTTGCAGATCAGAATATGGAAGAATTACGGTGATGGATTTGAAAAAGTTTGGGATAAAATAATGAAAACTGAAATCGATGACAAAGTTAAGAAGAAATTAAAAGATAGAGATCCGGAAATCATTCTTTTTGCATTAATAGGAGTTATTATTACTCTTCTGGGATATCTCGTTATAGGATTTATTGTTTCCCTTATAGCATGGATACTCTCCTGGTTTTACCACCAGACAGACTTTTTAGGAACTAACAATTTTATCTTTTCAAAATCCGACTGGTTTGGGGCAAATCCAAGTTCAGTGAATAGAAGTAATAATAATATTGTGGAACATGAAGTCAAAACATTATTAAAAGTAAATCAAATACCTTAAGAAATAAATTTAATTAAAAAATATGAAACATATAATAAAAAGAGTTTTACTTATATTCTCGATTATAGGTTCTTCTTTTACAATGTCAAAAGCATCTACCACAGAGGTTCAACCTTATGGTGGCGAAAATTGTGCAAGAACTTTTACAGCAAAATGGGATTCTACAAGGTTCCAGGGACATATAGAAATATGGCTTTGGAATGCACAAACAGGGTGGTGGTATTGCATATCTGAAATGACCCCTGCCACAGCAGAGTCTTTCACAATCAACTTACCTAATACTATACCAGATGGAAATATGTATAGAATAATGATTCAAGACTTCACAAATCATTCTAACAAAGTGTTAAGCGAAGGTTTTTTCACTATTTATACACCAATTTACTCACCTCCAAATGGCAATGGTGGGGTAATAAATTAACAGTTATTTCAAATAGCCCCTCCGATCAAAATATTTAAATTTAGAGGGGCTTGATTTTTTTTGAATTAGCATAAAAAAGAATCATTTTATATTTGTTGGGGTATTAGTTTGGTGTTTGGTGTTGGATACATAGTTTATAATCTTATGACTATGGTGAATGTTTCGGATAAATTCAGCATAAACTTTAATTAAAATATGATTATACTATTATTAATATTTTTAGCAAATCGTCTGAATGTTACTTGAAAAATTTAAACAATTATTACTATTTAACAATTTTTATTTCTCCATTAAATATCATGAAAAATTTTCTATTAATTATTCCATTATTTTTTATCTGTGCTAATCTTGCAAGCTCTCAAACCCGCATGCAGACATATATCACAACTGATTCAGGACAACAACGTGGGGTAATTACAAAGGCTGAGCAAGATAGCATTGTGCTACGCTATAAAACCGAGAAAGGAGATAGTAGCATAAAAACTTTTCATGTTTCACAAATTAAATTTATGGAGACAACAGAATATGTTCCTACTTCATATTACTCTCTAGGCATTGTTATTGGCTCACCCGGCATATTCAATTTAAGTGGTGGGTATTTGAGTGAAAGAATTGGTGGACGACTTACTGCTGGTTTTGGACCGAGTAATTATGGATTTGCCCTGGATATTACCAATACATTTTATAACAGAAAACATACTTCAATAACATCTTTTCTTCGTGGTCAATATGAATATCTAAAAGAATATGACAGCACTATAACCACCTTCGATTCAACTTTTAAAACTGAACATAAATACACAATTTTTCAAGGTCCGAGCATATTGTTTGGATTAGATTTAAACTACTATGGTTTTTATATTGGGTATGGGTTTGGTTATGGTAAGAATTCTTTCTTTAGTCGCAACTTTGAAAGAGATGCAAATGATAAACTTTACATTGATCCAAACAAATGGGGATTTGCCTTAGTAGCAAACTTGGGGTATGTGTATGAATTTAAGTGATAGATAAAAACAAGCTGCAAAACATTGATGAAGAAAATTTTAGAATTTATGGCTGATAACCTGAGAACTAACAACATTATGTCTTATACTTAAATGAGCATTAAAAATAAATATGACCCAAATTTTAAATGGCTATTACCTAATGTGTCATATAACATTTCTATGAAAACTTTTTTTCTTCTTTTCCTATTTATTTTTTCTTCGCAGCTGCAAGCCCAATCAATCGCTTTATTTGATATTGATTCCACTTATTTCCCTGTTATCAAGGGGAAATTTTACGTAAACCCACAAGCAAATTACGCCATAGATGATTTTAGAATTGTGGAAAACGGAATACAGAGAAAAATTTTAAAAATTGACTGCCCAACACCTAAAAAAGCAAAAACCACCTCTGTTGTTATTAGTTGTGATGTGTCAGCTTCGATTCATTGGATAAATACAATGAAGTATTATGTTGCATTTAATGACAAATATATATCCTCATACATATTCAACCCATCTGAGTTTTCGTTGCAGATGTGTGATGATACTCCAGTATTGTTGACCGATTTTGTAAAGAACAGAGATAAAGCATATTTGGCAGCAAGAGGCTTACAAGAAGGAGATAATAACGATTTTTATGCACAACTTCTAAACTCCCCAAATGGTGCGTTAAGAATAGCCAGCTATGGCTTAGAAAAAAGATATGTAATACTGCTAACCGATGGTGCTTGGTATCCTATGCCTAAACCAGAGATAGATGAATGTATTGATGTATGTAGGAGGTTAGGAATAACATTTTATGCAGGTGTTTTGTATGATAACATAGAATACAAGGGTTGGATTTCTGAATCATTAGACGAAATAGCAAAAGCAACTGGTGGAAAGTTGTATATGGGTTATGGTTCAAAAGAAAAAGCGGAGGAACTTGCCTTTAAAATACAGGGTGAAATTCAAGGAGTAAAGCCATGCGAAATAGAGTGGTTAAGCGGCGAAGACTGTACCCAACGCCGTGAGGTAACAATAGAGGTAGTAGGTAAAAACTTAAAAACGAACACATGGTTCACCGCGCCCAAAACGCTTGCCCCGGAGATTATAACAAATCCAGTTACTTTGAGTTTTTATAATATTGCTCCGCCACAAATTCAAGAAAAAGAAATTACAATAACAGCACAAAATATGAGAGTGCAGGTAAGTAAAATAAAATTAAGTAATAATAGTTTTGAAATTGTAAGTGGTAATGCCCCTTTTGCGTTGAATGTTGGGGAAAGCCGTAAAATGATAGTTAGATTTATTCCAAAGGATTCATCATATACAACTTGCAGGTTTGACTTTGAAAGCAATGCCTGCCAAAAACCGAGTTTTTATGCTGTTGGTGGGTTCAGAGGTGTGCGCCCAACAAAGCCCGATTTGAGAATTACATTTCCAAATGGTGGTGAAAAACTTGGTGTGGGTGAAATTAGAGATATTAAATGGTCTGGTATTCCAGTTGAAGATAGCGTAGGTTTAGAGTTCAGCATTGACTCAGGAAAAAATTGGAACAGCATCACAAAAGGTGTAAATGGTGAAAGTTATAGTTGGTTGGTGCCAAACAGCCCAAGTAATAGCTGTGTTGTTAAGGTAACACAGTTATTAAAAGAGGAGGATAAGACAAGATCTATTTTTCCTTTCACAAGTGAGATTCTGAGATATAGCCCAGACGGGAACAAATTAATTGGTAGCGACAGTGGCAGGGTTTTTATTTACGACCTGATAACGCTCACAAAAAAATTAATTATGCCTTTTGATAAAGCCCACCAATTTGACTCTGGCGAACTACCTGATATCAAAGATGCCTTAATCACAAATGACGGAAATTATATTGTAGTGGCAAGCAGTAATGACTGGGGGCGCAGAGTAGAGATACGTTCGGCCAAGAGTGGAGATTTGATTAAATACTGGTATTATCCTACTTGGGATGGATATACTCGTGAGCCAGATACGGCGGACTTTACAGCAGAAAAACTTTACAATATCGGAGATAGTGTATTTGCAGTTGGGATTAATAATTACGGTTCAATTGGTGTGTGGAATGTGTTTAGTGGTATAACGGTTTCGAAAATAAGAACCAGTAATTTTAATAATAATTTTATTTTATCGCCAAATGGCTCGTTGCTTTGTCTGTTTAATGAGGGAACTAATGATACCCTTATTATGTTTGACGTAAAGAAAAGGGATACTCTTTACACCAAAATTTCTTCTAAGTGGGAGGGACATCGCCCTTTAGCCTTTTCACCTGATTCAAAAAAAATTCTTTCAATGAATACAAATAACCTATTTATGGCAGATGTAATCAACTTTAATATAACTGCTCAGACAAAAAAATTAAGTAATGGAATAATAAAAGCTAATTTCAGTCCAGATGGGGCAATAATTGCTGTGAGTGAAGGTGAGTTTTATTCAAGGACGATTCCAACACTATATAATCCTAACGACCTTTCATATTTGAACAAAAGCGTAATGAAAACTTTTGGTGTATGGCATGAGACCTCAATCTATGATGTTCAGTTTTCACCTGATAGTAAGTGGCTGGCTGGGCTTGATATAGATTCAAGGCTTAATCTATGGAATTTAGATGATACACCAATTCAATATGATCTATCAGATTCGTTATGGTCAATTGTTACCCCCACCGCTGTTACAATTCAAGATATTGATATGGGGAAAGTATTAATTGGTAGTAAAAAAGATTCCCTTGTTACTGCATTTATTCAAAATAATTCCGGAGTAATTGTTAAAATAAATTCCGTATCAATTAATGGTAGTAACCCTTCGGAATTCCTTGCGGTAACTGCCAAAGAAGGCTTTGAACTTGGGGTGAATGAGACTCGTTCAATAGAGTTCAGGTTTTCCCCAACAACACAAGGTTTACGTTCAGCACAAATAAATTTCACAATGCAAAGTGGTGTGTTATCAACTCACATCTACGGCGAGGGTGTAGCACCAGTAATTTCTATACCAACTAAAGTAATAGATTTTGGTGCGGTTGAATTATATGATAAAAAAGATACAACAATTGTAACATCAATAAAAAACATTGGGACAGCACCACTTGTATTTAATTCACTCACAAATAATGGAATTGATAATGTGCAGTTCAAACTAATAAGTGATAGCACAGAATTTATACTCTCACCAAACGAAATGAAAACTTTACAATTGCGTTTTTCACCTGTAAGCATTGGCAGAACAAATGGGGCAATAAGTATTAATTACTTGGGCATTGGTTCTCCTGCTAAAATTTATTTGTATGGTCAGGGGCTTGGTGGCACAGTTAGCACCCCACATGATTCGGGTGCGCCAAATGATAAAAAATATATTCCATTGTTGCTCAAAGGGGCAAGAAATTATTTAATTAAAAATGGGAACACAAAATTTCGTGCAGAGCTAAGTTATGATAATTCAGTATTATTTGCAAGTGAATTTAGTGCAACCAAGTTAGATATTGGGTTAAGAAAAATTACAATAGAAAAACAATGGGACGGGTTAAGCGATACCTTAGCAAAAATACCAATAACTGTCTGCTTGGGTAACAAAGATTTCACAGAGATAAAGATTGAAAAATTTAATTGGTTAGATGCAAACTCAACTCCAATTAATTATGAGGTTCCGACATATAATGGTAGCTTTAAAGTGCTGAATATATGCGCTTCTGGTGGCACAAGAAGGTTTATATCAAACAATGGAAATTTATTTTTAAAGGTTATTGAATCAGGTATAGATAACAAAAAAATCAATATAGAATTTGGAATAATTGAAGACGGGAGAACTAAAATATATCTTACAAATTCAATAGGAGAAATGGTCTCAATTGTGTTAGATGAAGAACTAAAAAACGGAACTTATAATTTGAGCGATATACTACCAAAAGGGTTATCAAGTGGGTTTTACAATTGCATACTTCAAACTGCAAACCATTTGCTAAACTGTAAAATTATTATTCGTTAATACATACGCAAGCCCTAAAGTGTTATGGGGGTTCTATAAAGAAAAACAACCTAAAAGTTTTGGTTGTGCTACATTGCTGCTATAAGCATTAATTGCTTGGGTGTTGGCTCACCAGTAAAATTTAGATGTATGGTCAGGGGCTTGGTGTACTATCAACCCGCATAAAATAATGGCTACACATCTATTGAACTTTTTTATCTCATAATTGCAATATGCAAAAATGGTGTTATATCATCAAATAGCGACCTTTTTATGCGGTTTATAGGGCTTTTAGGGTTAAAAATAATTTTGGTTTTGAACTCTGATAAATTATTTAATTGATGATGAAAATATTTATCTTTCATTGCTGAATTATATTTATTGAAATATTTTTCGCTCCTAAATTTTGCTGATAAGATTTCTTCGTTTGTATAAAATGGGGTATCAATTATATGAATCTCACCATCAATTTTTAATAATGATAAAAGTTTATTTACCAACAATTTAATGTCAGGAAAATATTGCACCGAACATGAAAGAAGTATATAATCAAAAATATTCTCATGAAGGCAATCATCAAATATATCCATATAAGCGAACTTTATGTTTGGCAGATTAAATACATTATTTGCTTGAGTAAGTTCATACTTGTTAATGTCAATTCCTAACACATAACCTCCGTTAAATGCAGTTGCTATGAGATTTGCAAGCCAACCATTGCCACAACCCAAATCAAGCAATTTAAAGTTTTGATTTTTTTTTTCTAATGTAACTAATAAAATTATCAGCAGATTTTTTTCTGATATTCCATTCCTTAAAATGGACATTGTTTTGTTCAACATTAGGTAGCATCAAAAGTTCCGAATCTGGGTAAACCCTTCCTTCAACTTTGCGTAATATAATATATTCATTCTCAAAATCGCTTTCAGATGAATAAAATTTTAGCTTACCAACTTCTTTAATATTTTCTTTTTTGAAATACATTTTTATTTGGAGTAATTTACAAAAAAAATAATTGTTACTCACTCAAAAGTATGGTGTCATGGAGCATAATTGCTTTTACTGAGCTAAATCAGAAAACAAAATCTCTTAAAAAAATAGTCTTGCAATTATCAAAATTAAATAATATTTTATATCGAATACCTTGGTTTGTTCCCATGCTCTTTTCGCTGTATTTAATTTTAATTTGTGTTAATTATTTTTCGTTCAAACCTGATATAAATTTCTTGTTGGTAAAACAAAATTTAGTCAATTATATCCCTTGGCGTAGTGCCTTTTATGTTCATGTATTTGCTGGTATCTTGGTGATGGCAACTGGTATATTCCGAGCAAGATTTTATGCGGCGTACAGAGGATTGGCAAAAAAATATTCCAGTTGATGAAGGGGTTAATTGGGCAATGCCAATGGAGGTTGCCATTCGCGGATATTGGCTTACAATGGGCTTTGGTTTGTTCCATGGCGCGCCAAATATTTCAAGCCAATGGTGGGCAAATTACCTGAAATTAGTTTATGCACATGGAGAACATTTAATAAATAATTTGGAATATTTCCCGAACCTTACAAACCATTATATCTCAAATTGCTTTGGGCTAATTGTATTAGGAAGTATTTTTTATGAAGAGACTCAAGGCAAGCATTGGTTTGGTGGAGGATACAAAAGATTGCTCACCGAAATTGAAAATCAGGTATTGGAAGATGGAGTTCATTACGAACTTTCGGTATGTTATCATAGGTTAGTTCTGGAGATGTTCTTAATTTCATCAATGCTCTGTAAGCAAGCTGGTAAGCTATTTCCAGAGTGGGCAATGAATAAAATTGAAAAAATGTCGGAGTTCCTAAATGATTATGTCCATTGTAGTGATATTGCCCCACAGTTTGGTGATAGTGATGATGGAATAATTCTGCGAACCACCAACGACCAAAATATTTATGACCATTCTGACACGCTGGCTCTTGCTGGTGTTATTTTCAAGCGAGAAGATTTTATATTAAATTGCAAAAAAATTTCTCTAAGTGCAATGATAATTACTGGCACAGAAGGGTACGAATTTTTCCGTTCTGTTAAGAAGAAAATCACAAATAGTAATACCACAAATAAAAATTCAATAAAAGTATATAAAAATGGAGGATTCATAATTTTACAAAACGAAAACTATAAAGTGATAATTGATCTTGGGGTAATTGGTTTGCATGGAAATAATGATTCATTGAGCTTTGCTTTATACACAAAAAATGATGCCATAATTGTTGATACAGGAACATACCGCTATACCTCTGAACCCACACTGCGCAATGCTTTGCGTTCTTCACTTAGCCATAATGCTATAACAGTTGATAACAAAGAGATTGCAGAATTTGATGGATTATGGAGAGTGAAAAAAGAGATTAAAAAACCTATTTTTAAAATACTTAATGATGATGTAAATAATATGGAAGTTGAAGCGGAGCATTTTGCCTATAACAATTTAGGAGTGAAATATAAGCGTTCATTTTGTTTAAGTAAAAATAGTTTGGTTGTAATAGACAAAGTTTATACTAAAGAAAAGCATAAAGTATCCCTTAAGTTTATGTTTGATAAAAACTGTAATGCAAGCCTTGATAGGGCTTACAAGGATATTGTGAATATCCATACAAGTATTGGTAAACTAAATTTTGAATCTTCAGAAAAATTTGTGGTAACAGATTCGTGGTATTCGCCGAGCTATGGGGTTGCGGTTTCTACAAAAGTAATTGAGATAAATAATACCATTGAAAATGATGTTCAGATGAAGTATATTTTTAAAATGTTGTAAGTTGTTAGGTGTAACCATATAAATGCTGTTCTATGCGGCTTATAGGCTGTTTGTTAGTAAATAAAATAGCCACTTCAAATTAATATCGAAGTGGCTATTTTATTATTAGATATTCTTAGTTCTCCGCCTACCTTTGCACCACAAATTTTTCTGTTCGCTTTTCTGTTCCTGTTTCTACTGTATAAAAATAATTAACGTTTTCTGTAAGCAACGTGTTGTAATAAATTGAATTTTCTCCTGCTGGAAAATTATCTACATCTAAAGCAGTATAAATTTTCTCACCTTTTGCATTATAGATAACTATCTTAATTGATGATGGTTTCTTCAAAGAAAATTTTATGTTTACTGTATCACGAGCAGGATTTGGGTAAGGTGGTAAGTTCATTGAAATTTGATTCCCATTATTCACATCTCCTATTGGACCATTTGGGCAGTATAGCATTTTAAAATAACATTTATCATCCTTGGTTAACTTTTCACGAGTTGGCGGATATGATACACTTGCATTCATAACACCATAACCACGTTCACTGCCTGGGCAATCTTCAAAATGAAACAGTCCAAATGTATGACCTATTTCATGCTGTATGACGGGTATCAAATTATTATGTCCGCTATTATCCACCTTCCACTGACCGCGTCTTTCTTCAGCTACAATTGATGCATTTACTCTAATTAAAGGTCTGTTCGCATCATTACATGGCGCACTTTCAGTTCCACAACCAATAGGAGGTGCATCTGCTATAACTTTCTTTAAGTCCTTATCATCAAAATCTTCCGATCTATAAATAAACTTAATTTTTGGGCAGCATTTTTTGTCGGGTATGGGCATATTCTCAAACCCACAAATACAATTCCATTCATAAACTGCTATGTCTATTGCCTTGACTCGTCCTAAAAAAAGTTTACAGTTTAATTAATTAATCCTACTATTAGTTTACAGTTTCTATTTAGTCCTGAACTGTGTTTACAAATGTAGTTTTTTTTCGATAATAGTTTTTCCATAATCTATCGGTTTTTATATTTGTTTTTGAATGATGTATATTATTTGGTGTATGGTTTCCAATACTCATATGTGGTCTTTCATTGTTATACAAATCTACTACAGCTTTAAGTAATTCCTTAGCATCATTTAAGTTATCAATATTATAAGTTTCTAAATACTCATCTTTGATGATTCCATTTACACGTTCTGCCACTGCATTTTCTAATGGATCGCCTTTTTCTGTCATACTAATATTGATATTATTATCTTTCAATAGCTTTACATAAGCATTGCTACAATATTGTATACCTCTATCGCTATGATGAATGAGATTACTTACTGGATAGGTGTGCTGCAAATGGCTCTCTGGCCCCAAGCCAGAGAGAGCCATTTGCAATGCTTGAATACTTTCTATCGCTTCCATAGTTTCAGCTACTTGATAGCCTACTATCTTATGTGAATATGCATCAGTAATAAAACTGATGTAAAGATGCTCTCCAGTATCTATTTTCCAATAAGTGATATCACTTACCCAAAGTTGGTTGATTTTAGTTGGTACAAACTCACGTACGAGATTAGGATATTTTCTTAACCAATGATATGAATTCGTAGTTTGTATTCTACGTTTACGTTTTCTTACTAATAAATGATTAGCCGAAAGCATATTAAATAGTGCATCTCTGCCTATTTTTATTTGATGTTCAAGAATAAATGGTTGTAATAATTCATATAGTTTTCGTGTTCCCATTCTACGATGATTTTTACGAATTTCTTTTACTTGATGTATAATCAAATCTTCTTCTAGAGTAGAAGATATTCCTTCCCAATTGTTCTGATAATAAGCCTGTCTAGTAATACCAAACCATCCACATAACTTGGCTAATCCTATGTGTGAAAAATTATTTTTCATTACTTCTATGGTTTGGTATTGAGCTTTTTTCTAATCGGTATATTAAACTCTTTTTCTGCAATATCTACCATAGTAGAAAATGCAATTGCCTTTAGTTCGGCATCCTTTAACTGCTTTTCCAAATCAGCAATTCGTTTTTTTAATTGAAGATTTTCAAAAGAATCATCTTCAATTTTAATCTCCTTATCTGGTTTTGATTTCTTAGTTACCATGAGATAATTATTTGATACAATATTAGGCCTTCTTGTTTTAATTCCAACATTATATCCTAGTTGACGCATCCAGCGCAGTAGTTGACCATGTTCTTCTATATCTCCAGTATATTTTTCCCAAATTTCAACTTTAGTACAGCCAGTCGCAATTAACTCTTGAATGATTTGATGTCTTTCTTCTAAGGTATAATACTTACCTGCTTTTTGAATGATTTTTTTGTCCATTTTTACACTTTTTAGTGTAAACCTATTTCAGGACAAGACATTGCTCAAGGGGGCAAGAAATTATTTGAAAAAAATGAAATTAACATTACAAATTTAGTATATTTGTAGCGAAGCAAATCACAATAAGGATTATTCCGTAGTGAAAACATTTAAGGCAGTCCCAATTAAGTAATTAGTTGGGATTGTTTGTTTCTAAATTTCAATATAATTAAATCAAGAAACATAAGTTTAGTTACAAAATATAACCTATTTCCCAAACATGCCCGAAAGGGTCTATTAATCTTCCAATTCTCCATACATTTTCAGTAGTCATTGGGCAAAGTAGAGTAGCACCATTCTTGATGGCATTATTGAAAAGGGAATCAGCATTTTTTGTGTTTAAAACTAACCTTACAATGCTACTTAATGAAGCAACTTTAGGTGAAACATCTGTATCATTATCATTGTCACCAACCCAGAATTCAGCCCCTTCAATTGCAATTTGACAAATCAATTTATTATTACCAATTTTATGCTTAACGCACACAACAGCACCAAAATTAATAGTATAAAATTCAATAGCTTTTTCAGCATTGGAAACCACTAAAAATGGTTTAATGGTAGTTGAATTGTTTTGGTTCAAAGTTTATGTTTATGTTTTTGAAATGAGATTAATATAAAATGTTGAAAAAGATTATTAGCTGCTTCAAAAAGATTGGTTGTATTAAGTATTGAAAAATTCAATTGTCAGAACAGGATTTAAAAATTGTTTTGAATAACATGATTTGTTGAGTATCCTGTTGGAGTAACCAATAACTTGTTATACATTCTTTTAGATTCAAGGCTTAAACCTCCAAAATTGATAAGTAAACTAACGGCAATGTTACAAGCTTCGAGGTAATTTATAGCTTGAGCCTTGTGAACAACTTCTATTTTTTCCATAGCTTTAAGTTCCAACATAATATAATTCTCAACAAAAAAATCCACCCGTCTAGTGCCTATATGTTCATTTCTGTAACGAAAGGCATTTCCATTTCTATCACAAACGAAAAGTTAGCAAGACTCATTTCGATAGCTAAAGCTCTTTGGTAAATAACTTCATGAAATCCGTTTCCAAGTGTATTGTGAACTTGCATAGACTAACTAATAATTTTGTGGTTGTTATTATTTAAATCTTCATACATTTCGTTTTTTTTCTTGAGCATCTATAAATTGTTTTAATCTTGTTCTGAACAATGATATTATTAGAGTTATGGCAATTATATTCAGTTGTATTAATCTTTCTGAGAGATAGTCCTTGGTGAATTAATACCGCGTTAATACTTTCCATATTACTTAATATCGCTAATTGTTCAATACTTACATTGTCTCGAATATTACATTCGGCATTTGGATTGTTATCTCTCCATTCTTTTGATGTGATTCCAAACAATGCTACGTTGAGCAAATCAGCTTCACTGGCATATACAAAGATTACATTCTCTTTTGAAAACTTTTTGCAATAATTCGGTATTGAGTGGCACGTTCTATTTGACCAACTTTGCTCATTATCTGAATAATTTTAAAAATTGCTCAAACGCAAATACTCTGTTTCGTTTAAAACCTGTTAATTCTACCAAAATCTCAAGTCTCACAAAATCATTTAATAGTCTTAAAACAGTGGGTGCACTAACATTCAAAGCAGCTGCAATGCTTTGAATAACATTAATGGGTTGACTATATAAATAATACAAGACATTTTTAGCAAGCATTTGTTTTTTGCCAATCTGTTTACTTTTGGTTGCAATTGCTATTATAGAAATTTATATTTTCAGTTAGACGGTTTTGTGTAAATATAAAATACCATATTTTCAGTTTGAACCATTTGTCTGAATCAGGATTTTGATTGTCTTGATATTTTTTGTTGAATACTTTTTTGAATTGCAAACTTGTATTTCCAAAATTGATTAATAAACCAATAGGAAAATCATAATCTACAACATAATTTTTAGCTTGTGCTAAGTGCACATCTTCCAAATTTATCAAAGCCTTAAATTACACTATCACTTTTCCTTCCACAACAAAATAAGCTCAGCGAATTCCTACATTAATGTAATCATAATAAATAGATTGTTCTTTATCACTACCAAAACTTAAGCTTGCTCTTTCCATTTCAATTGCCAAATACCTTTGGTAAATTACCTCTTGAAACCAATTGCCCAATGTTTTATACACTTCCATTTCACAACCATTAATTTTATATATCAATTCGTCTATTATCATTTCTATTTTTATTTTTTGGATGAAAATTGTCTGAATCAGGATTTATAGGATTTACAAGATTTTAAGTTTCCAAGATTCTAAGATTCTAAGATTCTAAGATTCTAAGATTCTAAGATTTTAGATTATAAATTTGATTATTCTTATTATTCTGTATATTAAAATCCTGTTTATCCTTTAATCTTGTAAATCCTGATTCTGACATTTTTCCCAGTTAACAAATTCCTATGTAAATTAACAATTCATTTCAATTGTTAAGCAATCTAGACATCATTAAAGAAAAAATATCTATGTTATTTTTAAACTTAATTACTGGGCTTCTACCAGAATCTTTTGAAATTTCAATTCCATCTGAAAAAGGAGTAAAAGACAATATTTTTTGAAGTTTAATATTCATATTTTTTAATTCACCCACAAAAATTATTCTTTGGTTTGTTAGATACAATGTTCCAGAATCAATTTTCATTAAAAGTTCACTGGAAACTATTTGAGGTTTAATTGATCCAATTCTATATCTAACGCCTTTCATTATTTTAATATTTGCAGTTGTACCCTTATAATTGATTCTTTGGGTTACAGTTTTCAATTCAAACCAATCACAATTTGTTTGAAAAAAACATTTTTCTTTTTTCACTAAATTGATATTAACATCTATTTCAGGAATATCTCCATTTTCAATAACCCAATAAAATTTAAATCTATCCAAATCGGATTTTGATTTATTATTAATATCAAGATTTACATTTAAGTTCTTAGAAATTGCATTTAGTTGTTCTTCTTCGGTAGGTGATAATCTTTCATCAGTAAGGGAATTGAATAATAAATCTTTTACAAATTGTCTTCTAACTTGAGTGGATATTTCAATTTCAAATTCTTCAGAAAGAAGTAAATCTTTCTGTAAATTGTTTAAAAATTCTTGTTCAGATTCTTCTATTTTTCCATCAGAAATAATTTCTTTAAAACTATTCTTATAAATTTCACTTATATAATTATTTTGTAATTCAAGAATATCTTTGTTAGGAATTGATAAAATTTCCTTTAAGTGTTTTAATTCAATCAATTCGTTTTCAGATAGAGCTTTATCAATTAAACAATGTTTGAAATAGACTGAATATAAATCTAATAAACCAGTAAAACTATTTCCTAAAATATTACTTCCATAATTATTTGCAATTTCAGAAATGTCTGCTTGAGTTACTTCCAAAATTTGATTTTGAGATAATAGATTGTTTATTTCTAAAACAAAATTTTGAGGAAGTTTTTTATTAAATAGTTGTTGAAAAAAACTTGGTTTGTTTAACTCTTTAAAGATATAAACACTATTCATATAATTAATTTTATAATTAAATTGAATTGTTAGAAATTCAAAAACAGTTATCTAACTTTTTATAAAAATATTAATTATTTAAAATTAAATTAGAAGATTTTATACAATATAAAATATAAATAATTTGTATATAGTTTAAATTTCAATTAGATTTTTTAATAATCATTCCATCAGCAACCAAATGGCTAAAGTAACCAGCAACTGAACCTAAGTAAAAGGGTAGCCCTTCAAGATTATGGTAATTTTTTGCATAGTACATTGGTAAAAGAAGAATTGGTAATGGAATTAAAATCATTGCAAAAACTGAATGAGTCCAACTTCTATGACGGCTAACAATTGGAAGCAAAGTTAAAAATCCGAGTAGTGCAGCTTCTTTATTCATTTCTAGAATAATAAGAATTAAATCTAATACAAAAAAGAGTCTATAAAAAAGCAATTGTCCTTTACTTTTAATGTCAATATCTGGGAACAATGAAAATAAAACAGCCAACCACACAACACCAATAGCTGTACTTAATTTTAATGGCAAGCTCATTGAATTAGCATATGCAGTAGTTGTAGAGCCTACAATAAGAATAAGAGCAAACACAACTGCAAAAGAAATATGGTTTTTATATCCAGGCAATAAACAAATTTTATTTTGGTTTTAGAATCTTTACTTAAATATTGTTATGAAAAAGTAAGAACAAAAATATAATTTATATTTCTAATTTATTTACCTTCATTTCCTTTTATTTAAAATAGAGAGTTAAATTTGCATCTATTAAAAATTGAACAATGGTAACAATAAATTATAATTTGAAATTCATCTGTATTATTTTCAAATTATTTATCAATAAAAATTATGTCAATTAAACTTAGCGATTTAACAGAAGTATCTGAATTAAAAGATCATATTGGAGAAGAAGTTTCTTTAGGAGGTTGGTGTTATAACTCAAGAATTTCCAAAAATGTAAAGTTCGTTGTACTTCGAGATGGAACTGGATATGTGCAATGTGTTTTCACAAATTCAGCATTAAATAATGCTTTTGATAGAGTTGATGAAATTTCTCAGGAGACAAGTTTGTATATTAAAGGCAAGGTTGTTCAGCATCCAAAGCAAGAGAATGTATTTGAGATTGAAGGTATAGATTTTGAAATAATAAATAAAGCAATTGATTACCCAATTACTCCAAAGGAGCATGGAATTGAATTTCTTTTTGATAGAAGACATTTACATTTACGTTCAGCAAAGCCACATGCAGTACTCAGAATTAGGCATAGAATTGTAAAAGCAATTCGAGATTTTTTTGACTCAAGAGGATTCACACTTCTAGATTCACCTATTCTTACAGCAAATGCTGGTGAGGGTACAGGAAATTTATTTTCCACTCCATATTTTGATTTTGAAAATGCTTACCTTGCTCAAACTGGACAGCTTTATGGTGAAGCTGGTGCAATGTCATTAAGGAAAATATATACTTTTGGTCCTACATTCAGAGCAGAAAAATCAAAAACTCGCAGACATTTAACAGAGTTTTGGATGATTGAACCTGAGGTTGCATTCCTTGACTTAGAAGGGAATATGCGCTTAGCGGAAGATTATATTTCATATATTATTGCATCAGTTTTAACTGATTGTCAAGAAGAATTAAAAAGACTTGAGCGTGATACCACAAAATTAGAATCAGTTGTTACACCATTCCCAAGAATTTCATATACTGAATCTGTAGAGCTTCTAAAAATTAAAATTCCAAATTGGAACTTAAATAGAAAGTCAGATCAAGAAGAAATGGAAATGGTGAAATGGGGTGATGATTTTGGAGCACCGCATGAAACCTTAGTTGCAGAAGATTTTGACAGACCAGTAATAATTCATCATTATCCAACTGAGATAAAAGCATTCTATATGAAAAGAGATGATAATAACCCATTAGTTGTTAAAGCTATGGATGTTATAGCTCCAGAAGGTTATGGAGAAATTATTGGTGGTTCTCAACGCGAGGAAAATATTGAGTTTCTTCAACAAAGAATTAAAGATGAAGGTCTTCCTATGGATGCATTTGAATGGTATTTAGATTTGCGTAGATTTGGTTCGGTCCCTCATTCAGGATTCGGAATGGGTTTAGAAAGAGTTGTTGCTTGGGTGTGTGGTCTTGACCATATAAGAGAAGCAATACCATTTCCAAGAACAATGAATAGGCTTACTCCTTAATTTATTTTTTTTAATTTCTTAAATTTATTACAACTTTTGACACTCGAAGAATCATTAATTTATTATCGTAAACAAATAGATAAGTTCTTAGATGAAACTACAATAAATAAATCGATTGATTCATTATATAATCCAATCAGATATATTTTAAATAGTGAAGGGAAAAGAATTCGTGCACTCTTAACTATGATAGTTGTAAAAGTGTTTGGTTCAAGACCAGATACAGCATTGTTTGCCGGAGCATCAATTGAAGTTTTGCATAATTTTACTTTGGTTCATGATGATATAATGGACAACGCTGATACCAGACGAGGTTTGCCAACAATTCACAAGAAATGGGATAGAGAAACTGCGATTTTATCTGGTGATACAATGATGGGAATGGCATATAATATTCTTCTTCAAACCAAATCTAACAACTTAAATCAACTCTGTAAAATATTCTCACAAGGCTTATTAGATGTATGCGAAGGTCAAGCACTTGACCGTGATATGGAACAAAGTAATACTGCTTCAATTAAAGAGTATTTGAATATGATAAAGTACAAAACTGCAAGGCTAATTGAAGTTTCTGCAGAAATGGGTGCTTTAATTGCAACCGATAATTTGTTAAATATTCAATCCATAAAATCGTTTGCATTAAATATTGGTATGGCATTTCAAATTCAAGATGATTTACTGGATGTTGTTGGAGATGAAACTTTTGGAAAAAAAATTGGTGGTGATATAATTGAAGGTAAAAAAACATATTTGGCTGTAACAGCCATGAATACAGATTTAGATAAAGATGATGCTCTGTTAATTAGCGAATTTATTAATAATAAAGGTTTGCCAGAGGGTAAAGTTTATTTGATGAGATCTTTATATGAAAAATATTCAATTATAGAAAAAACCAAGTTAGAAGTTGAAAAATATACTAAGCTTGCTATTGAAAGCTTGTCAACTATTCCAATTATTTACAATACTAAAGAATTGATCGAGTTTGGAGAAATGCTTTTAACTAGAAAAAAATAATTACTTGTGTTAATGAATTAAATTAAAAAAATTTATGAGTGAATTAAAAAGAGATTTCGAAATTGACATTAACAAATGTATAAAAATTGATTGCAAAGGAGATGTTGTAGAAGTCGAAATTTATGAGGCTTTTAATTGGATATCTGGTATATTTAGATGTACTAAATGTGGTTGTGAATTTACAGTTAAAGTTGAAACTTAATTTTTTTACAGTGCATTCCTAACTAATTTAACTACTTCATCTGTTGTTACAATTGGCAAATGAAAGTATTGAGCATTAATCAAATTAGCAATTTGAAAAGCCTCAGATTTTGTTGAGTAAACAGATCTAGTATCAATAATCATACTTTTAATATTATATTTTTTATAAGAATCACCAAGTAATATAATTTCCTTTCTAACAGCATCCTGCCTTACATTATTAAGCATCATTGCAATATCTTTGTTCATAGGAATGTTAGCACGACCATCAGTTAAAATAATAATTACAGATTGAAGATTAATTTTTTTAGCTTTTAGAGCAATTTCTAATGATTTATACAAACCATCAGCAAGCGGCGTTCCTCCTCCAGTTGGTAGAATTTCAAGTTCTCGTTTTGCTTTTTCAATAGAACCAGTTTGGTTCAATACAATTTCAGCTTCGTCTTTCCTAAACACAACCATTGCAACTTTATCACGATTGATGTAAGCTGATTGTAATAATTTAATCACTGCTCCTTTAGTCTCTCTCATTCTGTTTTGAGCCATTGAGCCAGAAGCATCTACACAAAAAACAAATAAAGTACCACTTTTGGAAATAAATTGCTTAACTCTTAAATCTTCAATTTTCAATATCAATCTTTCATTATCTTTTCTACCTCTGATCTTTTGAAATGGAATTGCTTGAATAATAGTTGAAAGTATTGAAATCTGATTTCCCCTATTGTTTCGTTTTATTGATCTTACAAATCTTCCTCTTTTATAATTTGTTTTTTCAGAATGATTTCCAGTAATAATATTATTGTCTTTATTAAAAAGATTATCAGATAAATTAATTTCATTATTAAAATTTAGACTTGAAAATAATTCTTCTTTAATCAAATTTAAACTATTTTCAAAATTATTATCCTTACCATTTTCTGTGCTTTTAAATTGTAAACTACTTTCATCATTCGATTCTAGTTTGTCATCAAATAAATTGTTTGAATTTTCATACAGAGGTTTTTCATTTACATTATTATTATCTAATTCATCTTCTAAATATTTGTTTGATTCTTTATCAGATTCTTTATTAGAATCTTTATTTAACTCCTCTGAATTATCTTCTTCATTGTCATTGCAATTGTCTTTAGGAGATTTTTCAGTATCCTCATTTGAGTGCTCGTCTGAAATTCTTTCTGCTCTTGGAGAAAGGACTGTTGCAATAGCAAATTGGATATCTATATTTTCAATAATAGTTGAACCTCTTAATGCACAATGTGCTCTAGCAGCTTTTGTTGCAAATATTAAAGCTCTTTCACCAATCACTGAATGCTTAGTTGCATAATCGATAATTTGATTTATAGCATTATCTAAAACATTAATTTTATGAAGTAGTAATTGAGCCAAATGTATTTTTTCAGATAGATCAATACTTTCAACTTCATTATACTTGTTTTCAAAATTATATTGAGTAGAGCTATTAAAAAGTTTTAAAAATTTTATTAATTCAATATCCACAAGTTTTTTTTCATGTATCAAAAATGCAACTTTATCAATTAAGGAAATACTAATATCAGAATCTGGAATTGTGTTCCCAAGAATTGGAATTCCTTTTAGAATTGCTGAATTAATAATGTAGTTTGTAATAGATGAATTTAACAAATGAAGATTATCCAAAATTATGAATCCACTATTTGCTCTTTCAAATAAATTCTTATCTTTTAAATCTGATTTTGATGTTATAAAACTACTTACATCGATTGAATTTTCTAAATTCTCATAAGTAACATTTGTGGGGATTTTAATAAATGGAATTGAATTGTTAATGTAATTATTTACAAATAAAGAAAATAATTTTATTAATTCAGATTTGCCAGTACCAACTTCAGATGAAATCATGATTCCTGAAATTGAAGGGTCAACAAGTAAGCAAACAAGAGCTTTACGAGTTAAATTATGACCTATAAACTTATTAAATGTGAAGTTAGAAATAATAAAAATTTAATATTAAAATAAACTTATAGAAAGCAAAAAATTAAAAATTAATGTATTTAATTAGGAGATTAGAATAATAATTACAAAACAATTATAAATAAATAAAAGAGCTAAGAAAACATATCAACATACTTTAAAGCAAGTTTTTCAGCGGCTTCAGGGGTTGGTGCTTCAGCAATAACCCTTATAATAGGTTCAGTATTTGAACCTCTCAAATGAACCCAAGAATTGTTAAAAGCAATTCTTAAGCCATCATCAGTATTAATTTCTCCATCATTTTCAACTTCTTTGATTTTAATAATTATATCACTTAAATTATTTTTATCAGTTACTGTAATTTTCTTTTTAGAGATAAAATAATGTGGCATACTCTCACGTAATTTACTTAAACTTCTTCCATCGCGAGCAAGTGCATTCAAAATAATTATAATCCCTGCAATTGAATCTCGACCGAAATGTAATTCAGGCAATATAACGCCTCCAGAACCTTCACCACCAATTACAGAGCCAACCTCTTTCATTTTTTTTGCAACATTAATTTCACCTACAGGAGTTCTATAAACTACAGCTCCATATCTTTTTGCAATATCTTCAACAGCCCTGGTTGTGGATAAATTGATAGCACAAGATAAATCCTTTTTCATAAGAGATTTATAATATGCTAATATAAAATCAATTGCAATTGTAATGGTATATTCTTCACCAATTGGTTCGCCATTTTCATCAATTAATACTAATCTATCAGCATCAGGATCAACAGCAATACCAAAATTAGCATTGTTTTTAATAACAGCTTTTGAAAGTTCATTTAAGTTTTCAGAAATAGGTTCTGGAGTATGAGGGAATTCTCCATTACCTTCACAATACAACCTTATCACTTCACAGCCGCATGTTTCCAATAGCTTCGGGACAATAAAAGAACCTGATGCATTAACTGCATCAACAACAACTTTAAAATTTCTCTTTTCAATTAATTCAAGATCAACAAAATTTAAAGAAAGAGCTTCAAATATATGTTTTGTTGTCCAATGTTTTTCATCGAGCAATTTATTATATTCGTTGAAATTTACATAATCAAGATTTGAATCTAAAAAGCTCCAAAAAGTATTGCATTCATCTTTATCCAAGAAAATGCCATCACTATTTAAGAATTTGAGTCCGTTCCATTGTGCTGGATTATGCGAAGCACTAACAGAAATCCCACCCACAGAATCACTTTTTTCAGTAGCTAACTGAACAGTGGGAGTTGGAGCCATACCAATTGATATTACTTTTGAACCTAATGCCTGAAGAGTACCTTCAAGAATATTGCAAATCCATTCACCGCTAGGTCTGCCATCATGACCAATAACAATTGTACCTCCAACACCTGTAAATTTTACAAAAGCATTTGCATATTGAATAACAATTTCAGGAGTCAATGAATCTGGAATAGTACCTCTAAGCCCAGATATAGAATTGATTAAAGGCATATGGATATTAATGTTTAAATAAAAAAATAATAAAAAAATAATTTTGTAATATTAAATAAAAGTAAAATTATTTCATCTTTGAACAAATATAAAAACGTAATTTTGAACCGCAAAAATAGGGATTGCCTTGAAATCAAAAGTTAAAAAATCGATAGTTAAAATTTCTTTTTCTTCACACTTAATACATAAACTATAATTGTAGAATATTTAAATTTAATCACAAATAAAATTTATTAAATTTAAATCGAACAATGTATTTTTATATAGCAAACTTTTTTAAAAATAAATAATGCGTATCACAGAAATTTTAGATTTAAGTAACATTATAGTTCAGTTGAATGCTGAAAATAAGGAGGCTGCTCTGAACACTATGATTAACTCTTTAGAAAATTCTAGCAAAGTTGAAAATATCAATAAAGTTAGAACTGCTATCTTGGAACGAGAAAAATTAATGAGCACTGGAGTTGGTCATGGATTTGCAATTCCTCATGGCAAAACAGATGGTGTAAATGATATTACTGCTGTTTTTGCTACCTGTGCATCTCCAATAGCATTTGATTCGTTAGATAATCAACCTGTTAATATTTTGTTTATGCTTGTTGCTAAAGAAACACAAGTTGGTACTCATTTAAAAATGCTTAGTAGAATTAGTAGATTAATGAACAGTGTTGAATTTAGAGAAAAAGTTGTTGCTGTTTCAACTCAAGAAGAAATATTGGAATTATTAAGAAATGAAGAAGATAAATATTTTGAAAATACTCCTTCCTAATTTTAATGATATACAAAACGCTAAAAGGGTTTTCAGATATTTATGGAGATGACATTTCATTGTGGCATTCTCTTGAAAGTATAATTAGTAATTTAATGAATTTATATGGCTTTAGTGAAATTCGAACCCCAATACTAGAGCGAACAGAATTATTTATCAGAGGAGTTGGAGATGCTTCTGATGCAGTTGGAAAGGAGATGTACACATTTAATGATAAAAGTACTCCACCTGAGTCTATTTCAATACGTCCAGAGCTTACAGCTCCTGTTGCTCGTGCTTTTATACAGCATGATATAGGAAAACAACAATTAATTACAAAATGGTATTATGTTGGAGCTTCATTCAGATATGAACAGCCACAAAAAGGTAGAACCAGGCAATATCATACTTTTGGTGTTGAGCTTATTGGTTCGCATTCAGCAATAGCAGACGCAGAAGTAATAAGTATTGGCTACGATCTATTAAAATTATTAGGTATAAATAATTTCAAATTAAGGATTAATTCATTAGGTTATAAAGAAGAAAGAATAAGATACCGTGAAGCTCTTGTAGATTACTTTAATTCAATCAAAAGTCAATTATCGGAAGATAGTAAAAATAGAATTGAATCAAATCCGTTAAGAATTTTAGATTCCAAAAATGAATATGATGCAATAGCTTGTGTTGATGCTCCAAGCATTTTAGATTTTTTAAATGAAGAATCATTGGAACATTTTAACAGATTAAAAAATTTGTTAGATGAAAATGAAGTTGAATATATTGTAGATAAAAGATTAGTAAGGGGTCTAGATTATTATACTAGAACAGTTTTTGAATTTCAAACAAAATCATTAGGATCTCAAGATGCATTAGGTGGTGGAGGAAGGTATGATAATTTGATTGCAGAAATTGGAGGGAATCAAACTCCTGCAACTGGATTCGGTTTTGGAATGGAAAGATTAATATTAGTTTCAAAATTAGAGAATGGATTAAATGTAAAAGGAAATAATTGTTTTGTATATATTGTTTCATTGGGAGAAAAAGCACAATTAATTTCTTCTAGATTAGCTCATAAAATAAGGCTCTCAAACAAATCGGTTGAAATGGATTTGATGAACAGATCTATGAAAGCTCAGTTACGTGAAGCAAGTAAATTGAATTGTAAATATGTTATTATTATTGGGGAAGATGAAATTGAAACATCATTAGCTTTAGTTAAGAATATGGAAACATGGGAACAGAAGAATATTGCTTTTGATGAGATTCTAAATGAATTAAATTTTTAAGTTTAATTTGTATAAATCAACAAAAAAATATTTAATTTATGGTAGAGTTCAAGGAGTTGGATTTAGAGCTTTTGTAGTAAAAATTGCAAATGCTTTTGATATAAACGGAACTGTTAAAAATTTGGAGGATAGTTCAGTAGCTGTTATTGCAACTGGTTCAAACGAGAATCATAATTCATTTAAAGAACAATTAGAACTAGGTAATAAATTTTCTAGAGTAGATAAAATATTTATAGAGCAAATGGATTTACTTAATTTTTCACAATTCATTGTAGAACTCTAAAATCTCTTTAAATCAATTTTAGAAAAATTTCTTTTTAGAGATTTTAATTTAATGCTATAAATTTATAATTAACTAATGTAAAATCATTTTGAGCAAGGAATCTATAGTCTTAATAACTGGAGCAGGAGGAGAAATAGGGCATAGTTTAGTTGAAAGTTTCTATCAAGAAGGAGCAAGAAACATAGTTGCAATGGATTTAAAGCCACTCCCAGTTAACCTAACCCATAAGTGCCTTTCAACAATTGAAGGAAATATTCTTGATAAAGAATTATTAAATAAAATTGCTGTTGATTTTAATATTGGATCTGTAATTCATTTAGCAGCTTTGTTATCAACTTCTGGTGAAAGAAATCCTTTGTTAGCTCATGAAGTTAATGTTCAGGGAACTTTGAATTTACTAGAATTAGCAAATAGTGAATCAAATGAACATTCAGAAAGAGTCAAGTTTATATTTCCAAGTTCAATAGCAGTTTATGGAATACCAAGCCTTGAAATTAAAATGTTAAAGGGTAAAGTAAATGAAAATGAATTCTTAAATCCAATTACAATGTATGGAGCAAACAAGCTTGCTAGCGAACATTTGGGAAGATATTATTCTAAACATTACAAACTACTTGAAAATAATCCTAACCTTAGAAAAATAGATTTTCGAGCATTAAGATTTCCTGGTCTGATTAGTGCATTTACAATTCCGAGTGGTGGAACAAGCGATTATGCTCCTGAGATGTTGCATTCAATTGCTAAAGGAGAAACTTATAAATGTTTTGCAAGGGCAGATACAACTATACCTTTTATGGTAATGCCTGATGCTATAAATGCAATATTAAAACTTCATTCTGCAAAATCTGAAAACTTAACATTATCAGCTTACAACGTTACTTCTTTTGCTCCATCTGCAATTGAGATTTTCGAATTAATTAAATTATATTTTAATGATTGTAAAATTGAATTTGACACTCATCTTCAAAGGCAGCAAATACTTGATTCATGGTGTGCTGATATAGACGATTCGGCTGCGAAAATAGATTGGGGGTGGAATGCTGAATATGATTTAACTAAAGCATTTGAAGAGTATTTGATACCTCAAATAAGAAAACTTTATAGTTAAAATTTTTTGATATAAAATTTATAAATTATATATCATAATTCATAATTCAAAATTAAAATTATTTAGGTTTATCGAAAGAATACAAATCAAATCCACCACAAGAGCCATCTCTATTTGAAGATAAATACATTTTTCCACCAAAAATATATGGAGTAAAATCATCTTTTTCAGAGTTATAAGGTTGAGGTAATTTAATAATTATCTTTTTCCCAAAATCATAATAGTAAATATCTAATCCACTGTTAAGTTCCTTCCGAGCAAAATATAGTCTATCATTAACATCATCAAAATAAGGAGAGAGTTCATCAAATTCTGAATTTATAAATTTTACATTTTCAGGTTCTGAAAATTTATTGTTTTCAATCAAGACTCTCCAAATATCACTTCCACCAAACCCTTTATCTCTGTCACTTGAGAAATAAATATTTTTACAATCATTTGATAATGTTACTTGTGAATCCCAGTAGGGGGAGTTAATTTCATGTGACATTTCTTTAAAATTATTCTTATTAATAATTACAAGATCACAATCTTTTTCATTTGAAAATAATTTAGAGTTTTGTTTATTAGATTGATAATTACTTAATGAATTAGTATTTAATTTTAACTTAGTACCTAAGCAATATATATTATCACAATTTGAAAAAAATAATTGTTGTAATAAATTATCTTCATTAAATGAAGGTTGATAACTTAATGAAAATTCCCATTCAGCTTCACTAAAAATTGATAAGTACAAATGTGGAATATTATTATTTGCTAATTGATTACTTAAACCTTTAACAATTGGAATTGGTTTGTCACTTGAATAAACTAAGGTTAGTGAATCAATCATACAAGGAAAAAACTCATTATAAGGTGTATTTATATTACTCCCAAGGTTTCCTTTAGAAGTTATGATATTGCTTTCATTTTTTCTACAAGAAGAAGTAATAATGAATATTAAACTCAATGACAAAAAACTATTAAACATAGATTATAAAATAACTAGAAAGTGAAAAAATTAACATAAAATTTTCTACTTTGATAAAATTTTAAAAAGATAATTAGTAAATTAATTGGTTCAAAAAATATTTTTATAAGTGTTCATAAAATTATCATCTGAAAATTTTTAATTAATCTTCATAGGTACATTATCGATTTGCCAACATGCAACAGAATGACCATTTTTAATCTCAACTAATGGTGGTTCTTCATCAATACATTTTTGATCAGCATATTCACACCTTGTGCAAAAGTGGCATCCAATTGGGAAGTTAGTAGCTGAGGGAACAGAACCTTCAATAGTTTCAAGTTTATCTTTTATATGACCTATTTTTGGCAAGGAATTGAGCAGCCCTAAAGTATATGGATGTCTTGGGTTATAAAAAATTTCGTCCACTGTAGAATATTCTACTACTTTAGCAGCATACATTACAGCAACTCGATCACAAACTTCAGCTATAACACCTAAATCATGGGTAATCATTATCATTGCCATACCAAATTCTTTTTGAAGTTTCTTTATAAGTTCAAGTATTTGAGCTTGAACAGTAACATCTAATGCAGTTGTAGGTTCATCAGCAATAAGCAATTGTGGGTTACAAGATAATGCCATGGCAATCATTACACGTTGACGCATTCCACCAGATAATTGATGTGGATAATCTGAATATCTTTGTTCAGGTGCTGGAATCCCCACAAGTTTCAACATCTCTATTGAACGTTTTTTTGCTTCATTTTTAGAGACTTTTTGGTGAAGAATTACTGCTTCATCAATTTGATGTCCAACTGTAAAAACCGGGTTAAGTGAAGTCATTGGTTCTTGAAAAATCATTGAAATTTCATTCCCCCTAATTGACCTCATTTCCTCCTCAGAATATTTTGTTAAGTCTTTTCCATTATAAATTATTTGTCCACTTACAATTAATCCAGGGGGATTTGGAATAAGTTGCATAATAGATAAAGCACTTACTGACTTACCACAGCCAGATTCGCCCACTAAGCCTAGTGTTTCTCCTCTATCAACATCAAAACTAACATTATCTACAGATCTTGCAGTGCCATCATCTGTATAGAAATAAGTACAAAGATTTTTAACTTCTAGTAAACCCATTATAATATAGTTTAATAATTAAGATTCAATTAATTAACTCTAAGAATTCAACTTTAACATACAAAACTTAAAAAAATTTTGTAACTGAAATAAACGATAAATTAAAATAAATGATTAATAAAATTACCGTTTTAACTTTGGATCTAATGCATCTCTTAATCCATCACCAAAAACATTGAAAGCAAAAACTGCAAGAGCAATTGTAACAGCAGGATATATCATGAGCCCCCAATTTGTACCTGCAACTATATAACCATGACCATCTCGAATCATCTGTCCCCAAGAAGCCATAGGCGGCTGAACACCTAATCCTAAATATGATAAAGATGCTTCAGCAATAATAGTGCTAGCAAAACCAGCTGTGGCTATAACAATAATAGGACCTAAGGCGTTTGGTAAAATATGTTTGAAAATTGTTCGAGTTGAACTAAAGCCAAGAGCTCTTGTAGCTTCAACATATTCTGTTTCACGAAGTGAGAAGAACTGACCTCTAACAATTCGAGCAACATCAACCCAATTAGCAATTCCAATTGCAACAAATGCTTGCCAAAAACCTTGCCCAAGAACTAAAGAAAAAGCAATAACCAAAAGTATAAAAGGAAAACTCCAAACCACATTAGTAATCCACATTACAACCCCATCAACCCAGCCCCTAAAATAACCTGCTAATGCTCCTAATATTATACCAATAAATAATGAGATCCCTTCTGCTATAAATCCAACTGATAAGGATATTCTAGCTCCATAAATTAATCTACTAAAAACATCTCGTCCATACCTATCAGTACCCATAATATATAGCGGAGTGTGATGCCATTGACTTTCAGTTTTTCCATTTAATGATAACTTTGGAAATACTTTATCTTCACCAGAAGTTGTTTTACAAAATACTGAATCTCCTTTTATAACAAAAGATTCTATTGCAACTAATTCTTCTTGATATTCACTTGCAGGTGATTTTATCGCTAAAAGATTTCCTCTAAATCCTGAAGGTTTGAGGGAGTATTCTAAAGTTTGCAAATCAGGATCCATTGGTGCAATAAAATTTGCGAACACGGCAATTAATACAAATACTGCAACAAAAGTTAAACCGACAATTGCAAGTTTATTTCTTTTAAGTCTTTTCCAAGAATACCACCAAAGAGATTTGGCATTATCTTTATTGTTCTGCTTTAACTCAATTAACTCTTTCAATATATAAATAAAATATTCTGATTAAAAACAAAACATACAAAAGTGTTTAAATTAATTTTCTAAAGTGCTTCAAATGGAACAACCATTGTTACTAAAGTTAACAACCATAGTAAATGAAAAATACTAGTTAACATTGCAATTTTTTTTGAATTCAATTTTGCATTATTTATATCACCGTTGCTTGCAATAGTCCCTTCAATTTTAGCCCAAGTAGGTCTGATAACAAAAACACCGATTACAAACATTGCTAAAGCGAAAGTAAAACCAATATGAATGCGTATAGGAACAACACCAAAGCCACCTTTAAGGAATATAAATACAACTCCAGTTACAATTGTTATTGTGCCACTAATTGTTGATAAAATACTCATTGAATTAATTCTTGAAACCATTGGTTTCAAATGTGGTTCTCCTAATTCCAATGATTTTTTTATATCTCGAACCCAACTCAATGCTGCACCAAACCAAATTGACATTCCAATTAAATGAAGTATTTTAATTGTATAGAACCAAAAAGAATTTTCCAATAGAATAAATAAAATTTATGATTAATAATAAAAATGCGTTAAAATATATTTTGTAAATAGATATTGATAAAATTAGTTTATACAAATCAGATTAAAAATTATTCTTTTAAATCTAGTAAAACAATAATTATGATAGTCTTACTTTTGGATCTAGTAAAGAGTAAATTACATCAACAAAGAAATTAACAATTACAAAAACAACAGCAGTAAAAAGTACAGTACCTTGAATAACTGGAAAATCAAGTTGTCTAACTGCTTCAAATGCTAACTGACCTAAACCGGGCCAATAGAAAATATATTCAATAAATAATGTACCAGCTAAAGTTGCAGCAAGCCAAGCAGAAATTGTAGTTACAACTGGATTTAAGGCATTTCTTAATGCATGTTTAAGAATAGTTTTTTGAATTGGCAAACCCTTTGCTCTGGCAGTTCTAATATAATCTTGAGATAAAATATCTAACATTGAACTTCTTGTTATACGGGCAATTATTGATAATGGTCTGGCAGCTAATGCAACCATTGGAAGCACAAGATATTGAAGATGCAATCCACCTCCACGAAAAATGTATCCTGATAATGGCAATATTTTAAGCCACAAACCAAAAACTAAAGCGAGTAATAAACCAGTTACAAATACTGGTGCAGAAATACCTAATAATGCAATGACCATTGCAGTGTTATCAAAAATAGTATATGGTTTCCAAGCAGACATTACACCAATCAAAATTCCTAATATAGTAGCAACAAACATTGCAGAGACAGATAAAATGGCAGTTGCAGGGAATTTCTCTAGAATGGTTTCAAGAACTGGTCTGTTGAATGAAAAACTTCTACCTAAATCTCCTTGAACAGCTCGCACCATAAAATCAGCATATTGTACATAAATAGGTTGATCTAGTTTCCATTGTTTTCTTAATGATTCAACCGATTGCAAATCGGCACGTTGACCAAGCATAAGCCTGGCTGGGTCGCCTGGTAAAACTCTAACAACAGCAAAAGAAACAGTCATTACTCCAAATATAATTAGGAGTGAATAAAGGAATTGGCGTATTGTAAAAGTTAGCATTTAGTAAATTGAATTATAGAATCTGAATTTCGATTATAAACACTCAAAGATGTTATTAAAGCATCAATTGTAAATTAAGTAATCTGTATCAATATAACCTCTTTTAATTTCAAGTAATTTCCTTTTTAACAAAGATCTTTTAACAGTACTTAAATGATCAAAAAAATAAATACCGTTTAAATGATCTACTTCATGCTGAATAACTCTTGCTAAAATTTCATTTGCATTAATTGATTTTTCAATCATGTTCTCATCATAAAAAGAAACTTCAATTTCAATTGGTCTGATTACATCAGCCCTTAAATCTGGAAGAGATAAACAGCCTTCATCATACTTTTCTTTTTCTTCACTAAAAGCATTAATAATTGGATTTATTAATGTTAATGGCTTGAAATTCTCATGATCTTTAATTCCTCTTAAATCTACTGTAATTAATCTATAATCCTGACCAACCTGATTTGAAGCTAATCCAATGCCTTCTGCTGCCTCCATAGTTAAGTGCATATTCTCAATTAATGAGACTAATTCATCATTAATATTCTCAACTAGAGAAAGTTTTTTCCTCAGAATTGGATGATCATATAAATAAATTGGTAGTACCATTAATGAAGCTTTCTTTAGATAAGTAATTCTTATAAATTTGTAATCGAAAATAGTAAAAAAAAATCACTAGTGAAAAATAATTAGGGTTATTTCATTTATCAGAAAAGTGATTTAATTTGATATTGCATTACAATTTTATCAAAAATAATTTTAGTTTAAAAAATTGATTTCAAAATCTACTATTTGTATTTTAATTGAAAGTAAATATATTGCAAACAAAACCAAAACTATATTAGATTTAATTTAACTCATTGCATAAATAGTTCCCCTAAAAGATTCTTGGGTGCTTAATATTTTACAACCCTTTAATTTCATAAATGACTCAACTTCATTAAAAGTCATTTCTCCATTAACTAAATGTCCTGCTTCAACAACCCAATTTACACCTGTTTGAGTAAATACCGATTCCATACCTTTAATGGCTTGAATTTCAGCCCCTTCAATATCAATTTTTACAAAGTTTACGCTTTTAATATTTATCTCAGTAAGAATATTATCTAATGTATCAACATCAATTTTTACTTCTTTAATATGAGATTGGTTTTTAATATCATCATGCATAATAATAGAATGTTCACCAGGTCGAATACCAATATGAAATGTTAAAGTATCTTTTTTATCCCATACTCCTTTTTTAACTAATATTACATTTGTAAATCCGTTTGCTTCAATATTTTTTTGAAGTAAATTGTAATTTTCTTCATCAGGTTCAATAGCAATTATTTTACCTTTATCGCCAATCATTTTTGCAGCTTGAATTACAAATCCACCAATGTTTGCTCCACAATCAACTATAACCTCATCTAACATTGGCTTGAAGTATTGGAAATGAACTTTCTCTACAAAAAGTTCACTTAACACTTCATATAAAAAATAAAATTTATCTACATCTAATATCTTATTCAATTTATTTTTATTACCATACTTTACTCTATCAGTATATTGAATCTCAGCTATAGTTTTAGATGGATTACTATAAATGATTAATCCTTCTTTTAATTTCACTTTAATTTGTCCATTATTTTCAATACTAACAACATCAATAATTTCATTTACATGGTAATATTTATTCTTTAATTTATATAGGAATATTTTTAAAAAGTTAACCACAAAATTATTATTTGTAGCTATATAATTTTTTAAACTCATTTATAACAATTTTTTTTATTAATTATTTTTTTCAAATTCAACAGTTAAGAACCAACCAACTTTATCTCCACCAAGAATATATGCAAGAACCCGACCAATCAAAAATTGAATTCCTCCAAATCTTGTCATCTTATCATAGTAAGTAATTTTAGTTTTTATCTCTAAATTTTTTATTGGTTGGTCTTTTAAAATTTCAGCAATTTCTTTTTTTGTATATGCTTTAGTTCCAATACTTTCCATGTTGTTCCAAAGTACATTTGCTAATGATTTAAATGGATTACCTTTTAGAAGTGCATATTTTATCCAAAAGAAATAAGTCAGTAAAGAATGCCTGTGATACACCATAATTTTTGCTTTGCCACCTGGCTTAATAACTCTAACAATTTCTCTAAAGCATTTAGGTGTATCGGGTGAATGATGAATAACTCCCCAACTATAAACAATGTCAAAAAAGTTATCTAAATAAGGTAAATTTTCAGCGTCTCCAACTTTAATTTCTTCAGCATATAAGTCAAATAATTCCAACCTTTTTTTTACATGGGCAACACCTTCAGCAGTTGCATCAATGCCATGAGCTTTGGTTCCAGCTCTAACCCATTGAGTGAAATCGCTTCCTGCACCAACACCTACTTCTAATAGCTTTTGACCATGAAATCTTGTGAACTGTGCAAATGAAAAAATTTCTGGTTCAACAAAGTAACGATGTTTCTCAATATCATTAAAATATTCTTGACTAAGTTTTTCACTATCAGAAAACTGTGTGCCACATGGCTGTTCGTTCCAATAGTCTTTAACTTGTTGCTTTAATTTTTCTTGAGTAATTAAGTCCTGGTTCATTTATAATATCTAATTATAATAATTGAATAAATTTTAAAATTAAATACAAACTTAATAATTCTAAAATTAAAAAAACTACTATTCTAATAAAATCGAATCAATGAAAAACTTTAATAACATTAGAAGCACCACCACAATTTACTTTTAAAAAATAAATTCCATTATTTATTGGAAGAATAATTTCACCAATTTCAAAATTGATTTCATCTTCTAATTTTGATCCTGTTTTTGAATAGTTTAATATTTTAACAAGTTCTCCTTTAATATCAATTAAATCGATACTAATAATTTTACCAATTATGCTTGGTGGGTATTGAACTTTTACTTTAAAATCGCAGTAAGAGCTATTTATTTGCGATAACTTAAGTAAATTATTAAATCCATTTTTAGGTAATTTTAAGTATTGTGTGGAGCAGCCTTTGCCCATAGAATCAGAATAAAAAGAATTAGCATTAACTATAAATTTATTACTACAACTTCCTTTAATATCCAGAAGTAAAGTATCATAAACAAAGCCCTCAATCAAAGGCATAAAGCAGAGATTGAAAGTTTTTGTAGAAAGCGGAGGAATAGAAAAAGGAGCAGGATTTTTTGAAATAATATAATTTTTATTAGACAAAAAATTTAATGCATCAATAGTAATTGGAGTACTTTGCATGTTGTTAATATTAATATCTCTGCAATGAATAAAATTCTGCTCAATTGAACCAAGATCAATAATATCATTAGGTTCTCCCATAAGTTTAGTTGATTTGTTAGCGACATTAACATTAACAAAAACAGAATCAGTGCATCCAATAGCATCAATAATAATACATTTGAATTTGGTGGTAACTTTAGGAAATGCAAAAGGATTAGCTAAAGAAGAATTACTTAGAAATTGAGAAGGCGACCAACTATATTTAAAAGGAGCAGAACCAGAATCAGTTTTTCCAGTAAGAAGAGTTTGTTCACCAGTACAAATAAATTTATCGGTATAATTTGCAGACAAACCATTAGTAACTTTAACAAAAACAGAATCGAAAGACTCACACCCATTAGAGTCACGAATAGTAACTTTATACATTGTACTTTTTGATGGGGAAGCTTTAATAAAATCACCAATTGGAGAGCCAATACCAGTAGTTGGCGACCAAGTATAAGTGTAATTATTTTTAGTTAATGATTTGATATTAAAACTTGCAGATGTTCCATTACAGATTGAAAAATTCTTACTTGGAGATATTTCAGTTTTAATGGCACTGTTCATTAAAACCCATTGATATTTAAATTCACATCCACTAATATCATACACAACTAAAGAGACAACATCAGAATCATTAAGTACTTTAAAGAGAGCAAAACTATCATAAGAAAAAATACTATTATTCAAACTTAGAGCTCTCCATTCAAATTTATAAGGAGCTTTCCCTAATATATTATTTACATTAAATTTAATAATAGAACCTTTGCAACCACCACTTTTTGGCTCTCTATTTACATTGACGTTTAATAATCCAAATTTCACATCAAATGTGTCATTAGATGAACATCTAGTACTTGAAGATTTTGTTACAATGTAAACCCCTTGCCTTTGAACAGCAATGTTTTGAGATTTTTCACCTGTAGACCAAATGTAATTTGAATAACCTGAATCTGCTGTTAAAGTTACAAATGAATTACAAGAATTAATCTGAATATATTTACCATTAGTATTTTTATCACGATCTGAACCTACAACCCAACCATTTTCATTTAGTAAAAAATTTATTTCACTTTGAACTAAGGAATAATTGTAGATTCTGATATCGTCTAAACTTCCGTTAAAAAATCTTGATAAATTCCTTTCAACACCAATATACATTGGTTTTGATTGATCTTCAATTGAAGGATCTATTATTGTACTTTGAACTGAAGCCTCTCTTTTCCCATCAACATAAATTGAAAGTTCTCCAATTTTTGTGTTAACCACCATTACAACCAAATGCCATAATCCATCATTGTAAACATTAAAAGCATTCCTAACTGTGATAACTTGTTTGTCTAAAGTTGAAACTTGACCTTCAATTGCATAACCATCTCTAATCACTAATTGCTCTCCGGGTTGATGAACATTTTGAGGACCTTTGCAAATTATTCCTGCAAAATCAGTCTGTTTTGAACAAAATTTCACCCAAACGCAAATTGAAATAGTAGATCCTCTAGAAGCCCTTAAGTCGTCTGAATGTGGTATTGATATAAAACTTGATGAACCGTTAAAACTATAGGCACTATTTGGTTTACCGAATCTATCAGCAACTGAAACAATATCTCTAATCAAAACACCATCATGACCATTACCTGTAGCATCGAGGGTGTTACCATTAAAAGGGTAATAAGCAACTAATTTATTTTGTGAAAAACAAATTGAATAATTTATAGCTATTAAAACAAATAATAAAATTGCAGAAAAAATAATTCTGAAATATTTATTAAAATTTATGAGATTCAATTTTACATGAGGTTCCATATTGTTATGTGGTTTGGATTTCATTATTGTCAATCAAAAAATTATAAATCATACAATGTGTTTTATGAAAAATAATTTTAGTAACATACTTATTATTAGTTGTAATCTATAATTTACAAATTATCAGTAGTTGAATGAATTAACTATTTGAATAAGTCAATATCATTTTACAAATTGTAATTAAACTAAGTAATTATTGAAAAACAATGTAGAGTTTTTTTAATTTGAAACAGAAAGAAAAATTGAAATATAATTTAGAATCTAATATAAAAATGTATTATTTTAATGAATTAAATTCATACATTTCAAGTTGAAATTTAAAATATATTTAAATGAAATATTCTTCTAAAGAGTTATTAATAATCGGTCAAGATGTTATATCAATTGAGATTGCTGAGTTAATGAAAGTGAAAAATTCATTAGATGTAAATTTTTGTAAATCAATAAAGTTAATAGCAAATAGAAAAGGAAAAGTGATAGTTTCTGGTGTTGGAAAATCTGGGATTATAGCTCAAAAAATTTCAGCAACTTTAAATAGCACTGGTACTGTAGCACTATTTTTACATCCAACAGATGCTCTTCATGGCGATATTGGAACTGTCCATAAAGATGATATAGTAATCTTACTTTCAAAAAGTGGGAATACACACGAACTAAAAGATTTTGTGACAGCTTTAAAAAAAATAAATGTTAAAATAATTGCAATAACATCTAGCAAAAAGAATTACTTAAAATCAAATTCTGATTTAACAATTGAAGTAGATATAGAAAAGGAAGCTTGCGTTTTAGATCTTGCTCCAACTTCATCAACAACTGCAATGTTGGCAATTGGCGATGCATTATGTGTTGCACTTTATAAAGAAAATGGTTTTACTATTTCAGATTTTGCTTTAACTCATCCTGCGGGAGATTTAGGAAAAAAATTACTTCTTAAAATTTCTGATGTGATGAGGAAAAATAATGATATCCCAATTGTTCAAACAAATTCTACTTTTAAAGAAGTTATTATTGAGATTAGCAAAAAAAGAATTGGTGCAACTTTAGTTTTGAAAAAAAATAAATTAATTGGAATTATAACTGATGGTGATTTGAGGAGGTTTTTTGAAAAGGATTTGACTATTGAAGATATTGTTGCTGAAGATGTAATGACAATAAATCCATTAACCATAAAGCATGATGTGCTGTGCATTGCAGGGCTTGAGTTGATGGAGCTTCATAAGAGAACTCACTTGCCAGTAACTGATTCAAATGGTAAACTTATTGGTATTATTCATATTCACGATTTAATAGATCTTGGTTTTTAATAGTTTCAATATTAATTGTAGTAGGTTATTCTATATAATTAGTTTAAAGAAATCTTTTTAGAGAAAATTAAAAAAATGGTACAATTTTGCCAACTATATTTTACAATAAAACTGCAAGTAAAGTTCACCCATTAGACTTTATAGAAACAGCTTTAACTTCAGCTGAGAATGGAAATTTAGATGAATTTGTATTCATTGTTTCAACTGAAAGATTAAAGAGAAAATTAGAAAAGGAGATAACTTTAAGGCATTTAAAATTAACATCTCTACCTTTAGAAAAATTAAACATTCATACTTTTGATTCATTTATAACAAAATTTTATAATTCATTTCAAGAAAAGAAAAAATTAATCTCTTCTTCAATTTCATTCATGCTTTTTGAGGAAGCTTTCCAAAATGCAAAGCCAGAATATTTTGCTCGCAAAAATAAATCTGCTTCTTTAGGAGTAATTGAAAGAGTAAATAGAGTGATAATTGGAATAAGAAATGATGGCATTATTCCTACAGATTTTGATAACGATATAATGCTTGCAAAGCAGGGTGAACGAGGATTTGATGCATCTAAGTTAAAAGATTTGAAAAACATTTATACTGAGTATCTAAAGTTGCTCAATCCTTTGTGGATAGATTATCAAGGTCAGTTAAATGAAGTAAATAAACGACTAACTATTAATCCAATTAAAACATTTACTGATTGTTTTCCAAAAATAAAGAACATAGTAATTCATGGATTAAATGAAATTAGTCAACCTCAATTAGAACTTTTAAACAAACTTTCTGAGATTACAAATATCAATGTTCAAATTCAAATTGATTATGCAGAAGAGAACGGACCCTTGTATGGTAATTTTGTTGAAATGATTGAGAATCTTACTAAGAATATTAAGTTCATTAGTTATGATTCAGATCCACTTCAAGAAGGCATAAATGAAACAGATAGAAACCCTTACATTCATCATATCAGAAAAAATTTATTCAGAACTAAAAGTACTATTGAGAATTCTAACTTTGATGAGATGATTAGAGTTTTTGGTTTTGAAAATATAGATGATGAATTAAAAGGGATTGCATCATTAGTTAAGTCATTACATATTGATGATGGAATAGAATTGAATAAAATTTGTATAGCAGTTACAGATTCAAAAATATACACCGAAAATTTACGAGAAGAACTTGCTGAAAACGGCATACCAATTGTAATATCTAACCATAATCTATTAAATCAAAACGGACTTGTAACATCAATATTTTCAGCTATAAATATTCCAGTAAATAATTTTGACAAACGTGATGTTATAAGAGCTGTTACCTCACCATATTTGGATTTTGGTGACAATGTAGATGCTTTCAATCTTGTTTCAATTGCAGATGAGTTGAGAATTTCTAGGGACGAAAATTTTTGGAAGTTAAGAATTACTCAAAAAATTGAATTTTTAAAAAATAGAATTAGAATTGATTCTGATACCGAATATGTAAAACAATGTGAGCAAGATATTTATAAATTGGAAACTTCCTTTAAAAGTATTGATTCTATTTCTAAACTATTTAAAAAATTCAAACCAAAACTTACTCCAGAAGAATTTAGAAATTCTGTTCTTGAAATTATTTCTACTTTAAAAATTACTAAAAACATTTTATCTCTTAAGCATTCTCTTGATGAAAATAATAAATACTCTTTAATAAGGCAAAGAGCTCATGATGAAGTTGAAGGGGACATGAAAGCTCTTACATCTTTTGTTAATTTGTTAAATGAAATTACTGAACATTTTAAAATTAGATTTGCTGATTATTCAACTCAAGATAGTAAAAGGAGTTTAGCATTTTATTTAGATAGACTAAAAATTGGATCTGTGTTATCTACATATTCACTTCGAGAGAAAAGTGATTTTGGAGTAAATGTACTCCCAATTGAGGAGTTATCTGGTTTAGAATTTGATATAGTTATTTGTGCTGGAGTTTCTGACGGATATTTACCTACTGTTTATATACCTGAAAATTTTCTTGGAAAGCCCTTAAAATCATCACGTGAAAGAAACTTAAGAAAAGAAAGAATTCTTTTTTATAATGGAATAACTAGATTTAAGAAAAAACTTTTTATAACAAATCATCGACTAACAAATAGAGGTGAAAGGAAAATTGAATCTACTTTTTTAAGATCATTATTAAATATTGTAACATTAGAAAAATCGAACTACGTCTTTGAAATTGAAAAACTAAGTAGTGTTAGAAACAAAATTAGAAATGGAGAAATAGATAACAATGAGTTAAGTTTTTTAAAATATGTATCATCGAAGAGTCAGTTATCTGAAGAGTTAGGAGCTTTAATTTGGAATAGTAATTCTCAAAAACAAATTTTAGATACTAAAGAATTTATTGATAAAATTGTGGTAGATAAAAATTTAGTCGAGAATTTGTATCATAATATCTATGTAGAAAAATTACGTGAAACTAATCAAAACCAACCAATTGAAACTAAACAGTTAAGCCAGTTTGAAGGGATTTTAGATAAAGGATTTAATCAGGCAGATCGAAAAGATTTCAATAATAAATTATCAACTAAATATTCAATAACGCAATTAGAAGAGTATGCAAAATGTCCATTCAGATATTTCTCAAATAGGATTTTAGGAATAAAAAATACTATGAAATATGATGTAACCCTTACCCCTTTAGAGCGAGGACAGTTATTGCATACAATCATGTTTAAATTATATACTGAGCTTCGTGATTTAAAAATGTTGCCAATTATCATTGAGAATTTTGATAAAGTTTTAAGTAAAGCAAAAGAGATTGCAAATCAACAGATTGAGGGAATTACTATTGATCATCCTTACTGGATAATTGATAAAGAGCGATTACTTGGTAGTGAGCTTATTATGGGTACTTTGAAAAGATGGATTGAATATGATATGATGTTAAATAAAGGTGGTAAAAAATTAGTACCACAATTCTTTGAAGTCAATTTTGGAGATGAAAAGAATTATGGTGAAGGTGATAAGTTACTTATTGATTTAGCTGACTTTAAAATTGGAGTTTGGAAACTAAAAGGTAAAATTGATAGAATAGAAATTTATAGAGTAAACGATGAAATTTATTTTTTAATTGCTGATTATAAAACTGGTACACCACCAAACAAAAATGAAATTTACAATGGTACCTCTTTGCAATTGATGATTTACATTGAGGCTGTAAGATCTTTACTTTCGAAGCATTACAATCTCCAAATTGAGAATATAAAACCCTTAGGTGGTATTTATTACCAAATGACTAAAGGAAAGAAAATTATTAATGAATATCAAATAATGATTCCAGTTGATTATAAAGAGGAAATGTTAGGGAAAGGAAATAGACAAGGAAAAGAGATTAAAACTATAAATGATTTAGAGGATATAGTTAATCAAACAATAGAATTTACTAAAGGATATTTAAATGGAATTGAGAATGCAGAATTTAATTTAACAGATAATCCAACAGAAAAAATTTGTGGAAATTGTCCATATCAATATTCATGTAGAATTAGTGTTTAAATTTTACTTTATTAATAAAAGATAAAGTTTGAATTGAATTGTTTTTACTGATTAAATGTAAAATAAATTTAAAATAAATAAACATATTAACCACCACCAAATTGCAATAAATAAGATTTTAAAAATTCATCTATTTCACCATCCATAACTGCTTGAACATCACCTATTTCAGTACCAGTTCGAGCATCTTTAACAAGAGTATATGGTTGAAAGACATAATTTCTAATTTGGCTACCCCATTCAATTTTTCTTTTTGCTCCTTCAATTAAGGATTTTTTTTCTTCCTCTTCTCTTCTCAAAACTTCATAGATTTCAGATTTCAACATTTTCAATGCACTTTCACGGTTCATAAGTTGAGACCTTTGCTGCTGGCAGCTTACAACTAGTTTATGAAGTACACCTTTGGGGCTTATATAATCATATCTCAACCTAACAGCTGTTTCAACTTTATTTACATTCTGCCCACCCTTACCACCACTTCTAAAGGTTTCTAACTCAACTTTTGAAGAATCAATTTCAACATCAACATCATCATCAACTAATGGAAAAACAAACACCGAACTAAAGGAAGTATGACGTCTTGAATTTGAGTCAAAAGGAGAAATTCTAACTAATCTATGTACTCCATTTTCACTTTTCAAAAAACCAAATGCAAATGGTCCTGATATTTCAATAGTAGCACTTTTAATACCAGCACCATCACCTTCAAGTTCATCTAATAAGGAAACTGAAAATCCTTTTTTTTCAGCCCATCTACTATACATCCTCATAAGCATTTCAGCCCAATCTTGTGCTTCTGTTCCGCCAGCACCAGCTTGAACTTTTAGAATTGCGTTTCTATGATCATCTTTATCTGATAACATTTTTTTGAACTCTAAAGCAGATACTTCTTTTTCAAGTAAATTGGTTTCAATTTCAACTTCTGAATCCATAGAATCATCTCCAAGTTCAATTGACAAATCTGCAAGTGCTTGAGTATCATCACATCTTTTCATTGTAGAGTTCCAAGAATCCACCCAAGCTTTACGAATATTTATTTCATGAATCACTTTTTTTGCTCCTAAATTGTCATTCCAAAATCCATCTGATTGAGTTATTGTTTCAAATTCTTTTATCTCTTTTTCTTTTATATCAAGATTTAAAAAAATTCTTAATTCAATTAATTTGGTATATAATTCTTTTATTGTAACTAATGATTGGGACGATGTCATTTAAATTATTTAAGTTTCGATATTAATAATTAATAAAAGCAAATTTAACCTATTTGTTAATTTGAAAATATTAAATTGAGAATTGTAAAAATATTAATTTATACACGACATGACAAAATCTAAAATGTACACAACTATAGCAAAATATTATGATTCACAATATTCATGGAAAAAATATGATGAAGAAGCTAAGTATTTAGATTTAGTAATTAATAAATTTAAGAAGTCAAATGGTTTTGAAATGTTGGATGTTGCTTGTGGTACTGGAAGTCATATAAAATATTTTAAAGGGAAGTATAAAGTTACTGGATTAGATTACAACCAAGAGATGCTCAATATTGCAAAAGAAAAAAATCCCAATATAAATTTCATTAATGGAGATATGATCAATTTTAAAATAAAAAACAAATTTGATATAATTGTTTGTTTGTTCTCTTCAATATCTTATTTGAATAGTTATTCTAAATTGGAAAAGTGCATTAAAAATTTTGTAAATCATTTGAAGCCAGGAGGTGTTGTTATTTTTGAACCTTTCATAGAGAGTAACTTATTCAAAAGTGTAAAGCCCGCAAATTTCATGATTTATGAAGACTCAGAATTAAAAATTGCTAGAGTAAATGATTCTATTAAGATTAAAGATAAAGCATTTTTAAAATTTCATTATTTAATAAGTAATTTAAATGGTGTTGAATATTTTTCGGAAGAACATGAAATTATGTTATTTGAAAAACTTAAAGTTATAGAAATAATGAAAAAGCTTGGTTTTGAAAAATCTACTTTTGATAAAGTTGGATTAATGCCTGGAAGAGGTTTATATATTGGAAGAAAGAGTTTGAATTAGTACTTAAATCTGTTTTACTGAACAATAAAATAATTATATAAATTAAAACTTTATTTAAAATTAATAATTAATGAATTTAAAAGAAAGAATAAATGATGCTAGAGATACAATTAAAAGTATTGTGAACTCTAAAAATAAATCAGAATTTCTGAATGTTGAATGCGGCATAATTCTCGGAACTGGGCTTGGGGGTTTAGTTGATGAAATTGAAGATAATTTTCAAATTGAATACACAGACATTCCTCATTTTGCAACTTCAACTGTTGAATCTCATAAAGGGAGATTGATATTTGGAAAATTATCTGAAAAATATGTTGTAGTAATGCAAGGTAGATTCCATTTTTATGAAGGTTATACAATGGATCAAATTACTTTTCCAATAAGGGTTATGAAATCATTAGGAGCTCAAACACTGATAGTATCAAATGCATGTGGAGGAATGAATCCACTTTACAGAAGTGGGGATATTATGATTATTGATGATCATATTAATTTGTTAAACTCAAACCCATTAATAGGTTTTAATGACGATTCATTGGGTCCTAGATTCCCAGATATGAGTGAACCATATTCTAAAGAGTTAATTGAAATTGCAAAAGAAGTGGCAATTGAAAACAGAATCAAAACTCATCAAGGAGTTTTTGTTTCTGTTCCAGGACCTAATCTAGAAACTAGAGCAGAATATAGATATTTAAGAACTATTGGTGCTGATGTAGTAGGAATGAGTACAGTACCAGAAGTTATAGTTGCAAACCATTCATCTATGAGAGTATTAGGTTTATCAATTATTACAGATGAATGTTTCCCAGATAATTTATCTCCAGTGAATGTAGAAGAAATTATATCAGCTGCTTCAAAAGCAGAACCGCAAATGACCACAATAATTAAAGGTACTTTATATAAAATTTAAAATATTTTCTTATTTGAATTTTAGTGAAAGAATTCTTTTTAATTTTTTTTTCATGTTAAACAAATCTAATTAAACTAAATTTTAATTGGCATTATTTAAAGATAAATATCTACATTTAATTTCGGCACTTGCAGGATTGATTCATAATTTTAAGGAATCAAAACCTGTAAATAAAATCCTGATTTATAAACTGGACCATTTAGGTGATTTATTAATTTCAACACCTGTAATTAAATCTATTAGAAACAAATTCCCAAATGCGGTAATTAAAATTGTAGCTGGTGAATGGTCAATTAATGTGTTTAAGGGTAACCCTTACATAGATGAAATTATATATTACAATAGTCAGTATTTTTCAAGAGAACCTTACTTACCGCATAATTTCGGTGATTTAAAGAAAAAAATTAAAACTTGGAATCCAGATTTAATTATTTCATTGCGAGATGATTGGGATACTTGTATTAGCAATTTATTTACAAAAGCTTCAGTATGTGATATTGGAAGAACTCAAATTATTGAGAAATTGCAAAGAAAAGCCAATGATAAATTTGACCATATAACATTAAGACAATCTAAAACTGTTTCAAGAATAGGTATAACAAATATTCAATCAGATAAATATGATTTTTTTATTTCAGATGATGAAGTGATTGAGTCAAGAAAGATTATTGAATCTAATTTAATAAAAGATAATTTTGTTGTAGTTCATAATGGAGCAAGTAATTTATTAAAAGAATGGGAAGTTGAGAGGTTTGCAGAAATAGCTAAATTCATTTATAAAAATTACAATTATCAAATAGTTTTAATAGGTTCTCCAAATGAAATAGAGATTACAAATAAACTATATGATTTATTAAAAGATATAGATTGTATTAATTTATCTGGTAGAATGAATTTTAGAATTACGGCTGCATTCCTAAAAAATGCAAGGTTATATATTGGTTGCGATGGAGGAATTATGCACCTTGCAGCAGCTTTGGGTGTAAAAACAATTGGATTGTTTGGTCCTGGATCAATAGACTTATTTAAACCACTAACCAAAAATTCAATTGGTATTTCAAAAAATTATTCTTGTAGCCCATGTTATCAACAAACATGTATTCGCCCAAATGATAGTTGTATGGACGCTATAAAAGTAATTGATGTTTTACTACAAATTAAGAATATTGAAATTTAAAAAAAAATTCCCAAATTAAAATTAAATATTATTTAAACATTTTATTTACAACAAATCAAATGACATTTAAATTATATAAATTAAATTTATTTGTTACCATTAAGAAATTTACTTGTCGAGTACAAAACATTTCTTACAAGATAAAAAAACCAAAATTAAAATCTCATATAGATGAAAAACAAATATTTATCATTACTATTTACAGCCATTGGGCTTTTTACTATTTCAATGTTAATTTCAAAAGACGACAACAAAGTTTATTTTTACTTATCTTCCAGTAGAATATTCACACCCGGAGATGCTATTACATTAAACATAAGTGGTAATGGAATTGCTGGAGCTAAAATGAATTTTAAGGCTTATAAAATAGAGAATCCTACTGAATTTTTTCTAAATCAAAAAGATCCACATTCACCACAAATAGAAAAGTTATCTCAATTTAAAATGGTTGCAGATTGGGATTATAAAATGAAATCATCTAGATCAAAATATTATTATTCTTATGATGATATTACAGCTCCACTAAAAGAAAAAGGATCTTATATAATAGAAGCTAGATATGATAACAAACAAGCACTTGCTTATGTTTTGATTTCTGATGTGGCAATGATAACAAAATCTGATAACAAATCGATTACAGCATTTGTTGTAAACAGAAAAACTGGTTCTAAAATTTCTGGATTTCCCTTGAGTATGAAATCTAAGGATAAAAAGCTAGTAACTTTAAAAACAAATTCAGATGGCTTGGCTTTATTTGATATTACAAAAGAAGATACTCAACCATTTATTATTGGTAATGAAAAAGGGGATATTGTATTGACTGAAACTTATCATTATGGAAATAATAATGAGCAACAAATTTATTTACACACTGACCGACCAGTTTACAGACCAGAGCAAACAATGTATTATAGATCTATTGTAAGAACTTTAAGCAATAACGGAGAATATGAAACCCCAAAAGAGGGTGATAGTGTTTACATAGAGATATTTGATTCAAGATATTCAGTCGTAAAACGAGATACAATTAAGCTATCAGATTTTGGAACATTTAAAGGTGAGTTTACATTTTCTGAAGAACCTCCATTAGGTAATTATCAAATTACAGTAAGATATAAAGAAGGATATAGTTACTTCAATTTTGCTGTAGAGGAATACAAGAAGCCAGAGTATGAAGTAAATGTAACATTGGATAAAAAAGAATATACTCTTGGTGATAAAATTAAAGGCGTTGTAAATGCTAAATATTATTTTGGTTCACCTGTAACTAAAGCTGATGTTAATTACACTGTTTTTCGTTCTTACTATTGGAAACCTTGGTGGAAGGGGAGTGAATGGGCTTATTTATATGATGGAGATGATGAAGTAAGTATGTGGAGACCATATTGGGGAAGGAATAATGAGGCAATTTCTAGCGGCAATGGAAAGCTAAAAGATGATGGTACTTTTGAATTTAGTTTTGACACAAAGGTGGGAAACAATGGCGATTATACTTATGAAGTTGTTGCTAATGTTGTTGATGCAAGCCGAAGGCAAATTTCAGGGTCTATAAGTGTGGATGTAACCAGAGCTGAATTCTATATTTCTTCACGTACAGATAAATATGTTTACAAACCAAAAGAAGATGTTAAAATTTTAGTTGACATTAAAAAATTTGACAATGATATTCCTGTAGCATCAAGTTTTAAAGCTAAAGTTCAAAGATATTGGTGGAGCGGAAAAAGTTATAAAGAAAATTACGAAACTATTTGGGAAGGTAGTGGTTCAACTGGAAGTGACGGAAATGGAAGTGTTAGTTTTAAAGCTCCAGTTTCGGGTTATTATCATGTTAATATTGAAGCTACTGATTCTCGTGGAAGGAAGGTGGATTCTTATTCTTATGTTTATGTTGCTGATGATAATTATAGTGATAGATTTTATCCTACTGATCAAGGGATTAAAATTATTCCTGATAAACAATTATATCAACCTGGAGAAATGATAAGTGCATTAGTTATTATGCCACAAGCTGGTGCTGATGTATTAGTAACAAGTGAAGGCTATTCAGTTTATAACAAACAAGTAATTCATGTTAATTCAACAACTGCAATTGTTAGAATTCCTGTTGAAATAGGAATGGCTCCTAATTTTTTTATAAATGTTTCTTGTGTTACTAATGATCAAATGTATAATATTTCTCAAAGAGTATCCGTAATACCTAAAAACAAAATTGTAAAACTTCAAATTGTGCCAGATAAAAAGCAATACAAACCTGGTGAAAGTGGATACGTTACAATTAGAGCTTTAAATGATAAAGGAGAACCAGCACCAATGATGGATGTTGCACTTGGAATTGTTGATGAATCTATTTATGCAATCCGACCTGATAAAACACCTGATATTCAAAAAGCATTTTATGGGAATAGATATAATAGAGTACAAACTAATTTTTCTTTAAATTTTTATTTCTATGGAAACTCTAAAGAAGCTGTACAAGAAGCTGCTGATATGTCAGCTACTGGATCAACTAATTCAAGGGGAAGAAGCGCTCCAGCGGCTATGAAATCTTCTATGAAGGATGGGTTTTCAGATACTGAAAGAAAAGAAGATGATGCAAACAAATATGTTGAACCTAAAGTGAGAAGTGATTTTAAAGATTTAATGTTGTGGTTACCTTCAGTTAGAACTGATGCTTTTGGTTATGCTAAAATTCCTGTTAAATTTCCTGATAACTTAACTACTTGGAGGCTAACAGCTAGGGCAATTTCTCTTAATTCAGAAGTTGGTCAATCAGTAGTAAAAACTATTGCAAGAAAAGATTTGTTAGTAAGAATGGAGACTCCAAGGTTTATGATTCAAGGAGATCAAATATCAGTTGCTGTTAATATCCATAATTATTTACTTACAGATAAGCAAGTAAAAGTTCAATTTGAAGGTGTAAATGCAAAGTTAGATTTAAAAGAAAAAATAGTAAAAATAACCGCAGATGGAGAAACAAGAATTGATTTAAAAGTAATTCCAATTAAATCTGGTATTGTAAAATTATCAGTAAAAGCTTTAACTAACGAAGAAAGCGATGGTATTGAAATTAAAGTACCAGTTCTTCCATTAGGAATTAAATTAACTAAATCTGAAAATGTAGAGTTATCGGAAAATAACCAGACTAAAACTATAATATCAGTTATACCTAATGAAAGTGATAATACATCTAGAGAAATATCAATTGGCTTGGCACCATCATTAGCAAGTACAATTTTAGGGGCTTTAGATGATTTAATTGGATATCCTTATGGATGTGTGGAACAAACTATGAGTAGATTTTTACCCACAGTAATTGTTGGTGATGTATTGAAAAAAATTAATGTTCCTTTCGACGAAAAAAAACGCGAAGAAATGCCTAAAATGGTAAAGCAAGGAACTTCAAGATTATATGAATTACAACATCAAGATGGTGGTTGGGGCTGGTGGTCTAATGATGAGACTGATCCTTTTATGACTGCATATGTAATTTATGGATTAACAATTGCAAAAAATGTTGGGTATCCTGTTGATGATAATAAGTACAACTTAGGTGTTAGTGAACTTAGCAAATTGTTAGTAAAAAATAATTTTAAATCTGACGATTGGCATAAGCATGACGCAACAACAACTGCTTATATGTGCTATGTTGCAAGCTTGGTTAGTAACCCTGATATTAAAAGTATAGCATTAAAAAAGGCTATTGAGATTTCTGGAAATAAAGAGATAAATCCTTATTCTAAATCATTGCTTGCAATGGCTTTAAAGAATTTAGGAAATTTACAAGCTGCTCAAAATATAATTCGTGGTTTAGAGCAAAGTGCAAATGTTGAGAATGGAAAGGCTTTTTGGAAAGGCAAAACTTGGCATTACAATTGGCAAGATGATGAAGTTGAAACTTCTGCTTCTGTTGTTAAGTCGTTAATAGTTTTAGGTGGAAATAAAGATTTGATAAGTAAAACAATTAATTATTTATTAACAAAAAGATATGGAGATTCTTGGTACAATACTCGCCAAACTGCAATGGTCTGCTATGCATTAGCAGATTACGTAAAAGAGTCTGGTGAGTTAAATCCAAATTTTTCAGTTAGAATAAAAGTAAATGGTAAGTTGGTTGCAACTAAAACAATCACAAAAGCTGATGTTTATAAAGAACATGATAAAATTAAAATAGATTCAAGTATGATAAAAGTTGGTAATAATGAAATTACAATTGAAAAAAATGGTCAAGGTAAATTATATGTTACAGCCTTAACAACTTATTATGCAACAGGTAAAGCAATTCAACCATCAAATAATGGATTTAATATTACTCGTGAATTTTTCAAACTTAAAAGGATTGAAGAAAAAGGAATTATCTCTTATGTTAAAGAAAAATTTTATGGTACTTTGAAAAGCGGTGAAGAGATATTAGTTAAAGTTAAAATGAATACTAATAGTGATTATGAATACGTTATGGTTGAAGATCCAATTGCTGCTGGATGTGAGGTGATTAAAGATAATTCACTTTATAAAATTAAAGATGAAAATAATTATAACGGTTATCAAGATGATGGTTATGGAGGTTGGAGAGGAAAATATTGGGGTTGGTGGTACGCAGACAGAGATATAAGAGATGAAAAAGTTTCATTTTTTGCAAGGAGCTTAACAGGTAAAAATGAATATGAATTTTCTTATTTATTAAGGGCTCAAATTCCTGGTTCTTTTAATGTAATGCCAAGTAATGCAATGCTGATGTATTATCCAGAAGTAAGAGGAAATTCAAATATGACTAAGATTGAAATTACACCTTAAAAATTCATTTTTTAATTTTTGTAAAGTAATTTAAAATCATAAAACTCCAATATTATTTATTTTGTATTGGAGTTTTTTTATAATCTGTTAAGTTTCAAAACAAAGTAGATGATATTCTTATCCAAATGCCAAATTAAAGCTACCCAAACTCGAGCACTTAGCGCAGTCGAACCCCGAGCACTGAGCGTAGTCGAAGTGCAAATGTCTGAATCAGGATTTATAGAATTAAAGGATTTATTTGATTTTAAAATTAAAAGATATTTGTAACTATAGGATTTTTTTTACAATCTATTTCCTATTTCTGAATAAAAAAAAACCATAATCTACATTTTCTATTATAGAAAACACAATCCAACCCCGAGCACTGAGCGCAGTCGAAGTGCAAATGTCTGAATCAGGATTTATAGAATTAAAGGATTTATTGGATTTTAAAATTAAAAGATGTTTGTAACTATACGATTTTTTTTACAATCTATTACCTATTTCTGAATAAAAAAAAACAAAATCTACATTTTCTACTCTAGAAAACACAATCCAACCTCGAGCACTGAGCGTAGTCGAAGTGCAGACTAGTCCTAAAAAAAGGTTTCATTTAGTTAATTATTTTAAATATAAATTTACAATTAATTCCATTTTATTCGACTTTTATGATTAATAAAAACAATACATCTAGTTAGAAAATTATTAATATAGATAGTTCAACCTAAGTAGTAATTCAGTAATATTTTAAAACTATTAATTGTATATATTTGTAACAGAATGCCTTTTAACTAATATTTTTTTCACTTTTCAAATAAATTAAATGAAATTTTTTAAAACTTTCAAGTTAGTTTTCTCTTTTCTTTTAGTAGCAACAACAGTTTTGCAATCAAAGCCAATTTCATTGGCTACTGCTAGCAAGGTTGCTCTTAACCAGTATGTGGCTTTTTCGTTCTGAGAAGAATAAGTCTTCTCTTATGAACACAGTTAGAATGGAACTTGTTGATGAATTAAAAACAACTGTTCCAAAGTTAGGCAATGAAACATTATATTTTGTTTTTGCAAACTTAAATGGAAAAGGATTTGTAATAGTTTCTGGTGATGATGCAGTTGAGCCTATTTTAGGTTATTCAACTGAAAATAATTATACAATTACTAATCAGCCACCTTCATTTTTGTATTGGATGAAGGGGTTAACAAACCAGATAGAAAGCATCAAACTTAGAAATATAAAAGCAAGTAATGAAACAATTATAAAGTGGAATAACTTAGTAAATGCCGATGAAAAAAGCTTAAGTAAATTGCAAGGAACTTCAGGAGTTGACAATCTATGTAAAGCTAAATGGAATCAAAGCGGTGTTTTTTTTAATATGTGTCCTTATGATAGTACTGAAAATAAAAGGTCAGTTTCTGGATGTGTTGCAACAGCAATGGCAATAATTATGAAGTATCATAGTTTCCCAAAGCAGGGTACAGGTTTTTCAAGTTATAATCATAAGAAGTATGGAACATTATCTGCAAATTATGGTGCAACAACTTATGATTGGGAAGCAATGTCTGATACTATAAGTGAGAGGTCTCCTGCTGATGCTAGCCCAGCTATATCTACTTTACTTTCTCAATGTGGTATTTCCATAAATATGGGTTACTCTCCGAGTAGTAGTGGAGCAGTTTCTGCTGGATTCTATACCTCGGGTAGAGTAGCAAGAGATTCTTCAGATACAAGTGCTTTTGTTTCTTTCTTCAGATACTTTGGTTATTCAGATTCTATGAATGCACTTCAAAGAACTAGATTTACAGATGCAGAATGGGATTCAATTATTAAAAGAGAAATAGATGCAAAAAGACCATTATTCTATGCTGGATCTGGTCCTGGAGGTGGACATGCTTTTGTTTGTGATGGATATGATGATAATGGAAGATTTAGTTTTAATTGGGGTTGGGGTGGAAATTCTGATGGATTTTATTTAACAAAAGCATTAGAACCAAAGGATTTAGGAACTGGTGCGGGTAATGGAACTTATAATTCTAATCAAAGAATATTTACTGGCATAGAGCCTAAAAGAGCATTAGTAAATTCTTCATTAAAAGCAAGTATATTCTTGAATAGCAAAATTGCTTTAACTAAAGACACAATAGAAGTTGGTGCACCTTTCGATGTAACATTTACTTTGAAAAATACTGGTAAGGTTGATTATAATGGAAATTGCTATTTAGGAATGTTTAATGAAGATGATAAATTAGTAAGTAAAATTGGTGATGAACAATCTATTTCTTTAGCTCAAGGTATGGAAAAAGTTTTAACTTTTTCGACTACTGGAATCAAAAATGCAATTCCAGGAAGATATAAAATTCATGCATATTATAAGTTTGGAAATGGATGGCAATTTGTTGAATATGGTTCACAATATTTGAACAAAGGTATATTAAATGTAATAAGTAACAATACTTCACTTGAATTGGCTTCAAACATTATATCTTCATTGAAAACAATTGAACCAAGCAAACCATTCAAACTTAACTTAAGTGTAATGAATAAAGGAACAACTACTTTTAAAGGAGATTTAAGTATTGATTTGCATGAATCTGGTGGTGAATGGGTTAAATCATTAGATAGTTTTAACTTTGGTCCAAATGGATTATCTGCTAGTACAAAAACTAATTTACTAAATTTTGATATTCCAGCTTTAGAAGTTGAGCCAGGAAGTTACGACATTATTGTTTGGTTTAAACCAGATAATTCTAAATCAGAGGCAGATTGGGAATGGGTTGGGTCAACTTCAAGTTATCAAAATCCTTTAGAAGTAATTGTATCAGCACCTGAGTTAATTCCAGATCAATATGAAGATAATAATACAGATGGTAAAGCATTTAAATTACCTGTTAATTTCACAGGAAATTCAGCATCAATAAAAACATTAAATTCTAATATTCATAATGTTTCAGACGAAGATTATTATGAAATTAATTTACCATCTGGGTCAAATTATGAAATAACAGCTCGTATTCACGATTTAGAAAATACTGGGGATGGTATGAAATATTCAGCTGATGCAATTTTTTCTTATGCAACTGGAAATTTCAAATCTGATGTATATGAAGATGTTATGCCTAACATAATTAAATCAAACGGAGGTGTTTATAAATTTTTGGTTTCTCCAGCATTTGCTGGGTTTACAGGAACATATTCTTTAGATTTAAATATTACTAAAGTTGTAAGTTCAGTTAACGATGAAAATAAAACAGAGTTGAAATTTTCCCCAAATCCTGTTAAAAATAATTTAAATATTGATTTAGGTTCTGAATTCTCAAAAGTTAAAAACATTACTATTTCAGATATTAAAGGGACTGAATTGAAAGTAATTAATTTAAAGAGTAACCAAAATGAGAACTATGATTTAAATGTAACGGAATTACAATCTGGAAGTTATTTAGTTACAGTTAATTTTGAATCATTCAAAAAAGATTTTATCTTTAAAATTATTAAATAACAAATTTAAATTTTAATTTACTGGAGTAGTATTATACTACTCCAGTATTTTTTTTAAATCTAATATAAAACGTATAATAATTAATTAATTAATCGCAAATAAATTTTTTATAAGTATTGGATTTTATTTTTTATTTAAAATTTGTACTAAAATAAACTAAATTTGCAATCTCAATTAAAAATACATTTCTTTCAAATCTTTTTTCTCACTTTATTTATGAAAAAATTAAGAATATTTACAATTTTATTCTTCGTAGGAATAATATCAATTTCTTTTGGTAAACCAATCGATATTACAACTGCAAAAAGAGTTGCAACTAACCAATTTGTTGCATTCAATAAAAACAAGGACAAATCATTTTTATTAAGTTCTGTTAAATTATCACTTCAATTAGTAGGCAAATCTGAATCAAAGCAATTTAAGGATGAACCTTTGTATTATGTATTCAACAATAGTGAATCTAAAGGATTTGTTATTGTTTCGGCAGATGATGCTGTTGAACCAATTTTAGGATATTCATATGAAAGTTCATACAGCATTGATAATCCTCCACCAGCATTTGTAGCTTGGATGAATAATTATAAAAAGCAGATTGAAAATGTTAAAAAATATAATTTACAAGCATCGTTAGAAACTAAATCTAACTGGAATAAATTAGATAATGCAGATGAAAAATCATTATTGAAATTACAATCTGGTGTTTCAACAGTTGATCCTTTATGTAAAGCTAAATGGAATCAGGGTAATGTTTACAGTGCTATGTGTCCATTCGACAATGATGCAAAAGAAAGAGTTGTAACAGGATGTGCCGCTACAGCTTTAGCTATCATTTTAAAGTATCATAATTTCCCAAATAGAGGTACTGGTTGGTCTTCTTATAATCATACTAAATATGGAACTTTATCTGCAAATTATGGGGCAACAACTTATGATTGGGCTTCAATGCCAGATGTTACTAACGACTCAACTGTAAGCCCAGCAATTTCTACGTTACTATTACATTGTGGAATTGCAATAAATATGAACTATAATATTGGAAGTGCTGGTGGAAGCTCAGCATCAGCTGTTAGTTGGTCATCTTCAGATGGCTTTGTTACTAGATCACCAGATAAAGATACAACTGGTACAAATGCATTTGTAGCATTTACAAAATATTTTGGTTATTCTGACTCTATAAATGCTTTTTCAAGAGATGGTAACAAAATATCGGATGTAGCTTGGGACTCAATACTAATTAATGAATTAAATGCTAAAAGACCTGTCTATTACACAGGTTCAGGTGCAAAAGGTGGTCACGCATTTGTTTGTGATGGATATGATGGTACAGGAAAATTTAATATGAATTGGGGATGGGGAGGACTTTCTGATGGATTTTTCACTACTAAAGTATTATCTCCAGGTTCATTAGGAACTGGTGGTGGTGGAGGTGGTTTTAATGATGGGCAAGAAGTGATTATTGGTATTCAACCAAAAAGAATTTTAATAAGCAGTGGAGGATTAAAAGCTGATTTGATGTTGAATAGTAAATTAGCATTATCAAAAGATTCGATTGAAGTTGAAGACCCTTTTGATGTAAGTTTTACATTGAAAAACAGTGGAAAGGTTGACTACATCGGAAGTTGTTATGTTGGATTGTTTAATGAACACGACAAGTTAGTAAGTAAAATAGGTGAAGAATTACCTGTAACTTTAACTCAAGGAAATGAAACTACATTAAAATTTAGTTCAACTGGGATTAAGAATGCAATACCAGGAAGATATAAAGTTTTTGCATATTATAAATTTGGTAATGGGTGGCAGTTTGTTAACTATACAAATCAATTTATCAACAAAGGAATTTTAAATGTAATTAGCAATAACACTTCATTAGAATTAGCAAGCCCTATTAAAACTTCAATCCAAAAAATTGAAGTAGATAAGAGTTTTAAAGTAAGCTTTGATGTTGTTAATAAAGGTGGTACAACCTTTAATGGTAATTTAAGTATTGATTTACATGACTCAAAAGGCGAATGGGTAATGTCGTTAGATAGTTTTGATTTTGTAACAAAAGGGTTAGCACCAAATGCTAAAACAAATGGATTAACTTTTGATATACCTGCTTTGAAAGAAGTGCCAGGAAGTTATGATATTGTTGTTTGGTTTAAACCTACTACTGGTGAATGGGAATGGGTTGGTTCAACTGATGTAAATATAAATCCATTAGAAATTAACTTAGTTGCTCCTCCAACTTTACCAGATCAATATGAAGATAACAATACTGCTGAAAAAGCATATAAAATTATTCCAACTTTTAGTGCTAATTCAGCTAATTTCAAGACAGTTAATTCAACTATTCATACCGGAATAGATTATGATTATTATGATTTAGTATTGCCAACTGGTTCTAATTATACTATTACTGCTAGAGTGAATGATAAGGAAAATTCTGAAGATGGAGTTTATACATCTGATGTAGTTTTCTCTTATGAAGATTCAAAAGGTGAATCGAATGTTTATGACGATATAATTCCTAACAAAATAATTTCAAATAATGGTGGTACAATTAAATTTTTAGTTTCACCTGCTTTTGCTGGTAATATTGGTACTTATTCACTTAATCTAAAAATTACTAAAGCAGTAAATTCAGTTGAAGAGGATAGAATATTGGGATCTAATATATTTCCAAACCCAGTTAATAATTTATTAAATATAAATTTTGGAGAAAATTATCAACAATTAAATTTAATTTCAATTACAGATATGAACGGTAAGGAATTAATTAAAATTAATTTTGATAACTCGCACCTTAAAAACAAAGATCTAAAAGTAGATGTTTCAGAATTACAAAATGGATCTTACTTTGTAGTATTAAATAAAGGCTCTGTTAAAGCATCTGCAAAATTTACTATTGTTAAATAATTTTATAATTAAATATTTATTGAATTTATTAACTACATTCAATAAAATTAAATTTTAAAAGTTTAAATTTTTAATTATCAAAATAAATTTTATAAAAAAATTAATGAAAATAATAACAAATCTAAGTCTTTTTTTACTCCTTATTTTAGGAAGTTCAGTATCAATTTTTGCAAAACCAATCAGTTTGCAATCTGCAAAAATTGTTGCAACAAATCAGTTTATAGCTTATAATTCTGATATACAAAAATCAAAATTATTTGAAACTACAGAATTAAGTCTTGTTGATCAACGCAACACCAACTCTACAAGACTTAATGGAGAGCCTTTGTACTATGTATTTTCGAATAAAAATGGAAAAGGTTTTGTTATAGTTTCGGCTGATGATGCTACATATCCAATATTAGGGTATTCGTCTGATGACAACTATTCAACATCTAATCAACCTCCACAGTTTGTAGATTGGATGAATAATTATTCAAAGCAAATTGAATCTATAAAGATGAAAAATATTCAACCAACAAATGATATTACATCAAGTTGGAGTTTGTTGTATAATCTTAAAGAGAAAAATGTAAATAGCATACAATCATCTGGTAGTTCAGTTCAAGCATTATGTAAAGCTAATTGGAACCAAGGAAGACCTTATAATGATATGTGCCCGTTAGATCCTGTTTTAGAAAAAAGATCTGTTACAGGGTGTGCTGCAACTGCTATGACAATAATTATGAAATATTGGAGTTATCCAAAGCAAGGAACTGGATTTTATTCCTATAATCATAAGAAGTATGGAACATTATCTGTGAACTTTGCTAATACAACATACAACTGGGCAGCAATGCCAGATGTTATTGATGAATCTGGAACTATTGATCCAAACCCAGCATTAGCAACATTAAGTTATCATTGTGGTGTAGCTATTGATATGGAATATAGCCCACAATCAAGTGGAGCAATTTGCCTTGAATATGGAGATCCAAATCGTGCTTGTAATGAAAGTGCTTTAAAAAAGTATTTTGGATATTCTGAAAAGTTAAAAGGTTTTGAAAGAAAAAGTTTTTCAGATAAGGATTGGGTTGATATGATTAGGAAGGAATTAGATGCTAAAAGACCAGTTTTTTATACAGGTGCTGGTTCTGGAGGTGGGCATGCTTTTGTATGTGATGGATATGACAACGAAGACAAATATCATATGAATTGGGGTTGGGCTGGATCTTCTAATGGTTACTATCCTCTTAAAGCTCTTAATCCTGTTGATTTAGGAACAGGTGCAGGGAATGGAAGCTATAACAGTGATCAAGAAGCAATAGTTGGAATTGTACCAAAGGAAGGTGTTAGTTCACCAGACCCTACAAAAATTAAAGAATTAAGTTTAAACGGAAAGTTGATTGTATCTAAAGATTCAATAAATATAGAAGATCCATTTGAAGTAAGTGTAAAAATTATAAATAGTGGAAATGAGGATTATCAAGGAAGTGCATATGTAGGTTTGTTCAATGATGATGACAGGTTGGTTAGTCGCATTGGAGATGAACTTCCATTAAGTCTTTTGAAAGGAAATTCTAATGAGTTAACTTTCAAAACAAGTGGAATTAAAAATGCTCTTCCTGGAAAATTTAGAATATATGCTTATTATAAAGTTGGTGATGGTTGGCAACTTATCAAGCCGAATCCAGATTTTACTAATCTTGGAATTTTAGTAGTTAGAGGTGGTATTGGATCTATTGAAATGGCTTCTAAAATTACAATTCCTTCAATTATTATTGAATCAGGAAAAGCAATAAAAGGTACATTTGATATAATGAATAAGTCTGCTACTGCCTTTGATGGAGAAATTGCTATTGATTTGATTGATTCAAAAGATGAGACAGTAGTTGTATTAGATAGTATTAATTTTTCTTCAAATTCAATTCAACCAAATGCAAAATCAAGTGGATTATCATTCAATTCTCCAAATGTAAAAGTTGAACCTGGAACTTATAGTATTATTATTTGGTTTAAGCCTAAGTCTGGTGATGATTTCCAAATGGTAAATGCTACTTCAGATTTCATTAATCCATTGGATGTAACAATTATAGAACCAAATATTGCTCCAGATGAATATGAAGATAACAATACTTTAAATAAATCATATATATTAAAACCTACATTTAATGGTTCAAAAGCAGTGTTGAAAATTGCTGCAAATCTTCATAAAAGTACTGATTTAGATTATTATGAAATTGAATTGCCAAGTGGAAATTATAAAGTTAAAGCTCGGGTTCATGACGAGTTGAATTCTGGTGATGGTAAAAAATATAATGCAGATGTTAGTTTTAGTTTTAATAACAATGGAGTTGAAACAGCAGTATATAAAGATGTAATGTCTGAACCTATCACAACAACTGGTGGATCTAGCTTAAAATGTTTGGTTGTACCAGCGTTTGCAGGTTTTTCAGGAACTTATTCTCTAGAAGTTGAAATTGAATCTGAGAATATGTCAGTTGATTTTGATAAAGAATTATTATCTAATATATTTCCAAATCCAGTTTCTGGAATATTAAACATTAATCTTGGTGATAAATTTTTATCAGTTACTAAAGTAGTAATAACAGATTTAAAAGGAATTGAGTTGAAAAGTTTAGATCTTACTGGAAATAAAAATAAATCTTTAAGTATTGATTTAACTGATTTAGAATCTGGATCTTATTTTATTTCTGTTAAAAGAGGCAGCAATAAATCAACTGCTAAATTTAGCATATCAAAATAAGTTTTTATTAAAATTCTATTTTACAAAAGGAGACCATTCAGATATGGTCTCCTTTTTTTCTATAAAAAAATACTAATTTTCAATCGTCGATAAAAAGTGAGATAAGTTCTCTTGCTTTTTTAAGTTAAATTTTTTTCTTAAAGAATAAACATTAGATTCAATTGTTCTTGGATTTATATTTAACATTCTTGCTGCATCTTTATAACTAACATTCATTCTCAATAAAGCTGATATTTTTAATTCCATTGAAGTTATCTTTGGAAATTTTTTAATGATTAGTAATGAATAATCTTGATTAGATTCTAAAAAATTTAAATGGAAATTATCTCTAATTTCTTTCGGTTTACCAGATCTAACATCACCTAAAATCTTTTTAGCTAATGCACCAGATTCATCATTATTTGATTTTGAAAATTATTCAAGTTCATTTTCTATCAAATTAACAAATTCAGTTTTATCAGATATTAAAGCCACAAAATTTATTAACTCCATTTGTCTTGAGTCTAATAATTGTTCTAACATTACAACTCTTTGATTAAGTAAAACTGTTTCTGTTTTGATATCAGATATCTTTGATTCAATTTGAAATTTGTTAAGTTGGACTTGTATATCGATGTTTAAAATATCCTCTTTTAAATTATAAAACAGTTTAATGTATTTTAAATAATCTGCCCAATTACCTCATTTTTAAACAGTAACATTAAAGCATTGTAACAATCAAACACTTGAAGTTTATCTGGATTTATTCTAACAATGAGATATATTTAAGTAAAAATTCTTCTCCCTTTTTGGGATTATAATCTTAATTTTTTTTATTAGAATATAATAAACCAATACCACAAGTTGCTCTTGATAAACCTTTTACATTATTAAATTTTTTGTAAAAAGAAATCGACTTTTTATAGAAAAATAATGCATTTATAAAATTTAAATTTTCAGAATAAATATCAGCTAAAACGTGATAATTTAATGCTAGATTGAATTCTAATTTTTATTCTAAATTCAGGTTTATAGATTTATTGATATAGATTTTAGCATTTTCAAAGTCAGATAATCTCATATATACATGAGCTATATTCCCATATAAACTAAACAAGTAATTATTATTTTTTAAATTCTCGTATATTTTAAGGGCTTTGAAACAATACTCTAAAGCGGTTTGATCATCATTTGTATAACTAAATATACCTGCATTATTATGCAATGTGAACCCAATACCTTCCACATTGTTTAATTGTTCATTAATAGTTAATGCTTTTTTGAAATAAATTAATGAGTTTTTATAATCTGAAAAACTACTATAAATCAAACCTAAATTATCATAACACTTTGCTAAACCTAAAGAATAATCTATTTCATGGAAGTACTCTTTTGATAATAATAAAGTTTCAATTGTTAATATTGGTTCATTGTTATAATGATAATCTATGCCAAGATTAATAAGTGCTCTTCTAATTGATTGTTAGTTATCTGTTATAATAGCATAATTATATGAATGTTGGGAATACAACAATTCTTCCTTAACTAAACTTTGAAGTCGGTTTGATTCAGATACAATATTATATGCTCTTGTTAAAAACCCACTTCATTTATATTGATACTACTACTAATATCTATTATATAATTTACAACTTCTAAAGATTCATCAATTGCATTTTTATACTTACTTTATCTAAATAAATTATAAGATAAATTTAATTTAGAATCAATGTAATTAGCATCTAATATTTTAGAATTGTTAGTCAAATTATAAATTAAATTTTGGTTAAATAAATTGCAAGACTTTCACCTTTGGCAAGATTGAATTTTCTCCTTAAAGCAAAACAATGATTCTCAACAGTTCTTAGTGAAATATCTAACATTTTAGCAACTTCTTTAGTACCTATTTGCAATCTAATTAATGCACTAACTTTTAACTCCATAGGTGTAATTTTAGGTAATTTATTTGATAATGTAATTGCAAAATCCTGATTCAATTCCATGAATTTTTTACAAAAATAAATATTGAATTTATTTACTTCTAAGTTAGATTTTAAATTGCTAAAAATACTTACAATCAATTCTTTAAACTCTCCATTAGACAATAATACTAATTTTTCTAAACCATTCGATATTTTTGGTAAATGTTCATTTTTTTGAGATAACACAGCAATAAAGTTTAGTAATTCTCTTTGTTTAAAATCAAACAATTGTTTAAGATAAATAATTTTATTCTCAACTAAAATTTTATCATTCTCAATTTCCTTAACCTGAAGTTTTTTTGAATAATATTTTACTTTATTATTATTTACTTTTTTTGAAATCTCTTCTTTTAAAAAAAATATTTTTCAATGTATTGTGAACTTAATTTCCATTTCTTCTTTGTTTCATAATATTCAGAAATTATTAGATATAAAGGAAGATTATCTTTCTCAAGATTTTTATCAGTATTCGTTTTGCATTGTTTTATTAAATCAATTACTTCTGCTGAAGTTAACTTTTGTTCAGTTTGAATTTTAGTCATTAAATATTTGACTTATACTTTAAAATAAAAATATATTAAATAATTTATTTACCTAAAAAATTTGGCTCACGTTTTTCGACGAATGAATTAACCCCTTCAAAATAATCTTCAGTTCTTCCAGCAGCTTCTTGCATATAAACTTCATAATCTAAAGCAGCTTCAAGTGAACTATTTTCAACTCCTCTTAACATTTTTTTTATATAACCATAAGCTTTAGTTGGTCCTGTTGAATATGGAATAGCATATTTCAATGCGGTTTCCATAAGTTTTTCAATAGGTACAACATCGTTAATTAATCCTAAGTCTAATGCTTTTAAGGCTGGTAATTTGTCACCAATTGTAGCAATTTCAAAAGCTTTAGTGTAACCAATTGTCTTTGTTAAAAAGTATGATGAACCACTATCTGGAACTAAACCAATGTTTACAAATGCTTGAAGTAAGTAGGCGTTTTCAGATGCAATTTTAATATCACAAGCTAATGCAATAGAACATCCTGCACCAGCTGCAACGCCATTAATTGCACATATTATTGGTTTTGGAAGAGTTGTAAGTTTCTTAATAATTGGATTATACCTTCTTTCTAATGAATCTCTTAAAGATCTTTTTCCACCACCACTTGGTGCATCTTTTAAGTCCTGACCAGAACAAAATGCTTTCCCAGAACCAGTTAGAATAATTACTCTAACTGAATTATCTTTTTCAGCAGATTTTAATGCAGTTTGCAAGTCAGTTGTTAACTGTTCATTACAAGCATTGTAACTTTCTGGTCTGTTTAAAGTAATAGTTAAAATTCCATTTGTAAGTTCATACAATATAGTTTCGTACATAATAAATTTGTTTTGTTAAAATATTGAAAGAAAAATTTAAGTACATTTCTCTACTTGTTATTTAAAATAGTTCTTATACCTCTGTTAATATAAATTCCAAAAGAGACAACAGATGCAAACACAGATGCAAAGTAAAAATAAATCAAAATATCTTTATCAATATTGCTTACAATTGCTATTAAATTTAAGCTAATTATAACTACAGCAGCCTTCCCATAGTAATTTGAAGGTAATAAAATTCCTTTTTTACTTTTAACTATGATACCACCTAATATTATTAAAATATCTCTAAGTAAAACAACAATTACAAACCAAACAGGTAACCTTTCTTGATACATTAATATTATAACAATTAAAGCAATTGCAATTTTGTCTGCGATAGGGTCAATCAATTTACCAAATTCTGTAATGTCATTTCTGCCTCTTGCAAAATATCCATCTAATATATCTGTAACTCCTGCAAGTAAGATTAAACCTACAGCTAAAGCATTTTGATTGTTAGATAAGGTAATTCCAATTGGTATTACCAAAGCAATTCTTGACAAACTTAAAATGTTTGGTAAGTTAAAAATAAGTCTGATATTAGATTTAATTTTGCTCATAAAAATTGTAAACACAAAAGTAAGAAAAGTTGTTTAGATTAAAAATTCAAAATCAACTAGTTAATATATAGATTATTTTGATTTGTGTAAATAATTATTTATAAGGAATTAATAGTTAAAATTCAATTATCAATTAAAGTATTTAAGTTTTAATCTAGAAAATTTATAAACAATTTCTAACTACAATAGAAAAATAAATACGAACTTTGCAAACTTTAAATTTCAAAAATGATAACAACAGATTCAGTTTCAGTATTGTTTGGTGGGGAATACCTATTTAAAAATGTTTCGTTCTTAATAAGCGAAGGTGAACGTATAGGATTGATTGGCAGTAATGGTGCAGGGAAGTCAACGCTCATGAAGATTTTATTAAATTTTCAACAACCAGATGAAGGTCGAGTACAAAAAAGTAGAATGGCTACTATTGGCTATCTTCCTCAAGAAGGTGTTGTTCTTAGTAATTCTCCATTACGAGAAGAAGCAATGAAAGCATTTGCAGATATAGTTCAACTTGAAGATGAGATTCATATTATCGCATCAAAAATTACTGAGCTTTCAACTGATGAAAATGCTTATGAAGAAATAGATACTTTAGTACATGAACTAGGAGAATTACAACACAGATTTGAGGCTATGAGCGGGTTTGCAAAGGAAGGGCAAGTTGAGAAAGTGTTGATGGGTTTGGGTTTTACAATTGAAGATATGACAAGACCTTGTGGTGAATTTTCAGGAGGTTGGCAAATGAGGATTGAGTTAGCAAAATTACTCTTACAAAATCCTACATTATTAATGTTAGATGAACCTACAAATCACTTAGATATTGAGTCACTTGCTTGGTTAGAAGATTTTCTTTCAACATATAAAGGAGCAATTTTACTTATCTCACATGATAAAAAGTTTCTTGATAATTTAACAAATAGAACATTTGAACTTTCAAGAAAAAGGTTAACAACATATACTGGAAACTATACAAAATATCTTGAACTAAGGGAAGCAAATCGTGTTCAACAGCAATCCGCTTATGAAAATCAACAAAAACAAATTGCTGAAACTCAAGATTTCATTGATAGATTTAGATATAAAGCAACAAAAGCAGTTCAAGTTCAATCTAGAATCAAGCAGCTTGATAAGATAGATGTATTAGAGCCGCCAGAACCTGAGGAGAGTGGAGTTCATTTTCAGTTTCCTAGAGCACCAAGAAGTGGTAGAGTTCTTGCTGAAACTGTAAATTTATCTAAAAGTTATGATAAAAAACTGATTCTCCAAAATATTAATTTTGCAATTGAAAGAGGTGAAAAAATTGCTTTCTTAGGACGTAATGGAGAAGGAAAAACTACATTGAGTAAAATTATTGCAGATTTAGAAAGTTATGATGGTGAATTAAAAATTGGTCACAATGTATTGATAGGATATTTTGCTCAACATCAAGCTGAAGAACTCAATCCTAAACAAACAGTTCTAGAAACTTTGGATTCGGTTGCAACAGGAGATATGAGAACGCAATTGAGATCATTGCTTGGGGCGTTTCTATTTAATGGAGATGATGTATTTAAGCCGGTTTCAGTTCTTTCTGGTGGTGAAAAGTCAAGATTGTCTTTAGCTAAATTATTACTTGAACCAGTTAACTTGCTTATTATGGATGAACCTACAAATCACCTTGATATGAGGAGTATTGCAGTATTGAAAAAAGCAGTTGCAGCTTTTGAAGGTGCAGTTATTGTTGTATCTCATGATAGGGATTTTTTATCAGGAATAATGACTAGGTGTATTGAGTTTAAAGATAAAAAAATTAAGGAGTATATTGGAGGAATAGAAGAATTTCTTTATAAGAAAAATGCCCAATCAGTTGAAGAAACAATAGCTTTTAAAAAAGATAATTCTTCAAAAAATATTTCACAAAATCAAGAAAGTGAAAAGGATAGAAAAAGAAGGGAAGCAGAAGAAAGAAATAAAAAATATTCTCTTACTAAAGATGTCAGAAAAAAATTAGATTCTGCAGTAATTGAAATTGATAAATTAGAAAAAGAAAAACTTTCTCTAGAAGAACAATTAAATTTACCCCAGATATTAAGCGATTCAGTTAAGTTAAAAAAACTTAGATGGCAATTAGAAATTACTACAAAACAACTAGAAAAAAACTTTACAGTATGGGAGAAGTTAACGAGCGAACTTGAATCCGTGGAGTCTCAATTCACTACTTAATATTTCATCTTCATTCAGTCAGTTTAATAATATTTTATCACGGAAAATAACTCTATTGTTGATTAAAGCTTTGATAAAATATATCCCAGTTTGATTTGGTAATGAATTCTTTTGAATAGAAATAATAGTTTCACCAGTTGAATTTAGTAAGGAATTATATTTTAAAAGTTCTTCACCCTGAATGTTAAATAATTCAATTATTATTTTTGAATTGTTTAAAGATTTGTTTTCTTTTAATTCTTGAATTTTGAAATTTAGTGTTTTATCGATAGCATTATAATTTACTTTAACATTTGAGCTTTTGGTTTGTTCTTCTTTTGAGTTTGTTCCAATGTTTTGATTTACAGATGTTGCCCCTCTTACTTTTTTGACTATATCAAACTCATCACGTATAGTCCCAGCAGCTGTAAGGAATTTACAATTTAAAGAGTCTTTTTCTATATCAAGAATTAATGATCCTCCTAAATTTGAAAATGAAGTTAACATTGCTTTGTGTGGATACCCATTCGATGTTGTTGATGAAATTCTACCACTTGAACCACAAACTACATAAATTGTACCATTATCATTATTCGAATACTTATAATAAGCTCCATTCCCAGCCTGAACAACATTTCCATTTGGAAATAATGAATCATTAAATGAATCTGATAAACCTTGATGACCTTTAATAAATTTACTTCTTTCGTAAGTATGGCTATGTCCGCACATAACTAAGTCAACTCCATACTGTTCTAATAGTGGAACAATGTTTTGCCTGATATCAATATCTTCAATTTCAGTATCAGAATTATGAGTACCTTTAGTATAAGGTGGATGATGAAAATTTACAATCGTCCATCTTTGAGAATTACTTTGTAAATCCTCTGAAAGCCAGTTGTACATTGGGCTTCCAGGTGCATTTAATGCGCCATAACTATCTAAGGTTATAAAATGAATATTCGCGTAGTTAAAAGAATAATATTTTTCATTACCAGTATTTGTTTGTAAGTTGAAAATACTGAAATAAGGAAAATTTGTACCCAAGGCAACTGAACTTAAATAACCAACATTAGCATAATCATGATTACCTAAAGCTGGAAATAAAGGCAAATATCTCAACTGATTTGAATAGATGTTGAATATATAATTTTGATATTCTAACTCAGTTCCGTTATTGTAAGCATTATCACCAAGCCATATCCATCCATTAACTATAGAATTATTTGTATAATTGGAAAATGCATCTCTTACTTGAATTTGATTTGCACTACCATCTCCCATATCACCTGTTACAATAAATCGAAGTTTATTTGTTGAATCAGGATTTGGGGCTGTATAAAAAAAACTATTACCACTACTTTGCAAAGTTGTTCCAATTTTCCCAATCGAATAAAAATATTTTGTATTTGATTGTAAACCAGTTAGAGTTATTGAATGGTTGTTAACCAAATCATTAATTGAAGCAACTGAATATAAATTGCCTGGTTCTCCACCAATTTTAACTTCACTACTAGATGGTATATTAGTAGTCCAATTAAGTGTAATTGAGTTATTTGAAGATAATGTCATGAAAGCACCTCTAGTTATTTGTGGAGTAGAAGGAGAAGTATTTCCAATTAATTCTAGTTCAAAAGTAATGTCTGAAGATGTTGTGTTAACATTATGAATTTCAACTGATATATTGTTAACCCCTTGATTAAAAAAAGTGTTTGGTATTGTAACTTGTTGGATAGCGTTGCCATCATCTGAGCAATTTTCAATTGCTGGAGTTAGATAATTTACTATACCTGGATTTATGTTGTCCCTATATATTTCAACTCCGTTTATATAAATAATCGCACCATCATCTCGCCTTAAATTAATTGTATAATCGTAGTATTGATTTGGAGTTGAAATTGTAAAATTATTACGAAAATAATAAGTTATTTTTTGACCTGCTAAAGTTGTTATTGGATTATCACCGTAACCTAATTCTGCTAATCCGCTTTGCCAACTTGCATCGTTATAGCTTGACGTTTTCCAGTTAGAGCCTTGATCTGATCCATCATCAAGATACTTCCATGCTGTATTTGTTGGGAGAATAATAGTTTGAGAAAACAAACATATTACATTAAACAATAATAGGAATGATATCAATTTCATAATAAAAAAATTTAAATAGTTTTCAACAAATAATATTAATTTTAATTAGCATTTGATTTTCGAATAACTTCCAAATATTTATGAACTGTATTTGTAAGCCCATATTCAAGCGCATCTGAAATCAAAGCATGACCTATAGAAACTTCTAGAACTCCAGGAACATTTTTTAGGAAAGGTCCTAAATTAAGTAAATCTAAATCATGTCCAGCATTAATTCCAATACCAAGGGAAGTTGCAAATAATGCAGCTTTTTTAAATTTAAGTAATTGAAATGAATAATCACCATTAGAAAAGGAATCTGCAAAAGGCTCTGTGAAAAGTTCAATTCTATCAGCCCCACTTTCTGGAATGAGTGCAATTTGGTCTATGTCAGGATCCACAAATAAACTTACTCTACATCCAAAATTTTTTAAAATTTTAATAATAGATTTTAATTCTTTCAAATTTTTTCGTATATCCCAACCTTGATTACTAGTAAATGTATTTATTGAATCAGGAACTAAAGTGCACTGAGTTGGTTTGTAAAGTTCTATAAGATTAACAAAGTCAAAAAATGGATTGCCTTCAATATTAAATTCAACATTTGGATAATCTTTTAACAACTCAAAAACTTCCTTTACATCATTTTTTTTTATATGTCTTTCATCTGGTCTAGGATGAATTGTTATCCCATTACACCCAGCATTAATACAAAGTTTAACGGCATTTAATATATTTGGCATCCCATGATTTCTTGTGTTCCTTAAAGTGGCTACTTTATTTATATTTACACTTAGTTTAGTCATTAATTTAAAAATAATTTTGTTCAATTAAAAAATTTAATATATTTTCGCAGTCCAATTTAATGATTGCCTGTGTAGCTCAGTTGGTAGAGCAGCTGATTTGTAATCAGCAGGTCGCGGGTTCGAGTCCCATCGCAGGCTCCATTTTTAAAGGGTTTTACTTTTTCAAGTAAAACCTTTTTTTTTATAAGTAATAATTAGTTAATTAATAATTTACCCCTATAAATTATCTTAGAATCTGATTTTATGGAATAAAAATAAAATCCATTATTTAATGTTGTTAAGCTTTGATAATAATTTGAGGTCTGAAAAATATCAGTTCTAACTTTTTTTCCATTAATATTAAAAAATTCTATTGAGTTATTATTTTGTTAAATCACCTTTGAATGTTAACTGCCCAATTCCATTTTGATAACAATTAAAGTTTTTTTTGATTGATTTCCATTTTTATATCAATAGTGTATTTTCTAATAACTAGTAGTGCATCATTAGTATCCTTTCTTGATATTAAAATTTCTCCAGTCATATCATTCGGATTATTAGTACCATATTCAAGAGTATCTCCATTTGTTGGATTAAGTAAAATATATTCTATTTTATTTGATAAAGAATCATACCTAAAACTAGCACATTTTGTATTACTTGGTAAATATGCAATTATATATTTATTAGAAGATGATACAGGAATTTTATAATCAGAGGTATTCAAACTTAGTAAACTCTGATGAGGTACTAATTCAAACCAATCAAATTTAATCATAAATTCTTTCATTAATTTTAAGTCCTTTGCACCAGAAAATTCTAAAGCTCTTTTCCAATTATATCTTGAAAATTGAAATCCCGGAGTATCTGTTGTCCATTGCCAAACACCATTTGCACCATATGTAATACCCATATACGCACCTGATAAAAATGATTGGTATCTTGAGAGTCTAACAAAACTTGAGTTAATTCTTAAGGAATTTGGGTTTAAAATTCCATCTGGATTCAAGTTGTTAAATATATCTTCATAATTTGCTTCTCCATCAATTAATGGTTTATATTTATTCAATGAGTAACCTTGAATTGCACCCTTGTAAGTCATATCACCCCCAATTGTATGAGAAGATTGATACATATTAAAATCTAACCAAGAGTCCGTTGAATCAAAATAATCTACAGATGAAGACCATCCATGTGGATGGACAGTAATTAAACTTCTTCCTCCATCTGCGAACCTTATGGCTAAAGCGGTCTGCTTTATAAACTCTTTTTTTTCTGAAGTGTCATAAGCCTCATCAGTTCCAGAAATCCAAATAACATTTCTTCCAGAATATCTAGCACTCATATAAGCAGCTAATTTAAAAACTTGTTCAACTGTAAAACATTTTTCATGGTAATTGTAAAATGAATACAATTCACAATTATTTGACCAAACTGGGTTTATAATTGCTACCATTCCACGAGAATTAATATTAAATATTATTGAATCTAAATATTCAAAATATTCATAATTAGGTTTTGAATAATCTCCATTAACAAAAGCCTGTTTTTGTTGAGAGTTAAAAACTCCACCAATTGGAAAATTAATATGAGATAAAGCACAAAGCATAATTCCATTAAAACCTTGATCTCGTCTTTTATCTAAATAGTAAAGCATGTCTTTGTAATCAGATTTGCTCGTAATTTCCCAAGCTGTATCCCAGAAGCAGAAATATGGAATCCCATTTTCATAAATAAGGTGCCTATTATCTGATGAAACAACAAGTTTGCCATTTGAATTCAATTTGTTAATACTAATGTTTGAAAAAACATTGAATTCACCGTGAACATTGTTTAAGCTTAGATCGTTTTTATCAGAACAAATAGTAGTATATTTCCATTTGCCAACAAAAGGTGGGTTAAATCTAACTTTGTAATTGTTGGAACCATTCCAAAATCCTGATACTATGTAAGATTTTCCATTATCACAAATGAATTCCGACCTTAAAAATTCCTTATCTAAAAAATTACTGTGAGTAAAATTTGATGTTAAAGTAATTTCAAAAAGGGTATTAGATTCAATAGTTGATTCTGAATTAGAAAATAGATTCAAGTATGTAATTAAAAGCAATAAAACTATTTTAAAGGTAAAACTCATAATATTTATTAAAACTATGATGTCATTATCTTGCAAAATAAGTAAAAATAATTCTTAAAAGAATTTGTTTGGAATAATTGAAATTATATTTTTTAATAAATTTTAAAATAAATCTTTGCTGAAAATATGAATTTAGTTATCTTCGCGACTCTGTTCGCCAAAGGAATTGATTTTTGATAGAATTAGGCGAGGATTAAGGGCAGGTTCCAGAGTGGTTAAACGGGGCAGACTGTAAATCTGCTGGCTTACGCCTTCGGAGGTTCGAACCCTTCCCTGCCCACATAGAATGATTTTTTTTAGTTTCTTTGATATTATAATTTTTCAAAAGAGCTACGTTAATGTTACCACATTGCTCCAGTTTTATAAATATAGGAGCCTTGAAAGCAAAATTACTGTGGGAGTTGCTCTTGAAAGAAAAATAGGTGAATATTTCAATTTAATATAAATTTATTAATATTGTAGATATTCCCAACACTTCTTTTAAGTAACCTTCCATTTAGTCGGCTACATAACAATACTTTTTTGTTACAAGTAAAATTGCTTGTGTAGCTCAGTTGGTAGAGCACTTCCTTGGTAAGGAAGAGGTCTCCGGTTCAAGTCCGGTCACAGGCTCTAATTTGAAATAATTTTAAGCGGGGGTAACTCAGTTGGTAGAGTCACAGCCTTCCAAGCTGTTGGTCGCGAGTTCGAGTCTCGTCCCCCGCTCAAATGTTTTCAAAGGATTTTTTTCCTCAGATTTTTTTAAATACTAAATTATAGATAATTAACAATGCGAGACATTATTACGCTTGAGTGTTCAGAATGCAAACGTCGTAACTACACAACGACTAAGAATAAGAAGAAACAAACTGGAAGAGTTGAGTATAAAAAATATTGTAAATGGGATAAAAAACGTACATCTCATAGAGAAACTAAATAATAATTAATTTTAAGAATTTTTAGGATTTGGAATTGATATTCGGTATTTAGTAAATTACGGGTGTGGCTCAATTGGTAGAGCGGCGGTCTCCAAAACCGTAGGTTGCGGGTTCGACTCCTGCCACCCGTGCTTAAATTTTAATTTTAACTAACATGAAAGAGTCGATAGTAAATTTTGTTCAAGGAGTTACTTCAGAAATGAAAAAAGTATCTTGGCCAACACAAGAGCAACTTAAGGAAGCAACATTGCTAACATTAGGGACTTGTGCTGTTATAACTACTTTTGTTTATTCAATAGATTTAATTTTCACGCAGCTGTTTAGTTTTATATTCGGATAAAAAAAAATAAGTTATAAATGTCAAACGCAGATAAAATAGAAAAACGTTGGTATGCTTTACGAAGTTTCTCTGGTCATGAGTTAAAGGTTAAGCAGTTGATGGATGCTGAAATATCACGTTTGAATCTTCAAGATGAAATTTCACAAGTTGTTGTTCCAATGGAGAAAGTATATGAGGTGAGGGACGGTAAAAAAAGAACTCGACAAAAGAATTTTCTACCTGGATATGTACTAGTTGAAGCAATATTAACAAAGCGATCTAAAGATCTTATTCTAAATACTCCTTCAGTAATGAGTATAATGGGTCGTAAATCAGAACCAGAGCCACTTCATGAAGATGAAATTAGTAAAATACTTGGAAGAATTGAAGAAAGGAAATCTGTTGAAACAATAGAAACTGCTTTCAGAGCTGGTGATCCTGTAAGGATAATTGATGGACATTTTAGTAATTTTTCTGGATTTGTAACGGAGGTTAATAATTCGAAGCAAAAATTAAAAGTTGAAGTTTCAATTTTTGGTCGTAAAACACCTATAGAATTAGATTATACACAAGTAGAAATAGAAAGATAAATTATTGTATAAAAATATAATAATTTCATAATAACAAAGTAAGAACATTTGTATTAAATAATAGAACTTTTTATAAAAGATAAATGGCAAAGAAATTACTAGGCTCTTTTAAACTTCAAATTACAGCTGGGTCTGCAACAATGGCTCCACCTGTTGGTCCTGCATTCGGTCAACGAGGCTTGAATGGTATGGAGTTTGTAAAACAATTCAACGCAAAAACTCAAAAAGATGGTGGAATTTTAACACCAGTTTTAGTTAGTTTTTTCTCAGATAAATCATTTACATTTGTTGTAAAATCACCACCAGCTGCTGTATTGATTATCAAAGCAATAAGTATTGCAAAAGGTTCTGGTGAACCAAATAGAAGTAAAGTAGGGAAGGTGAAAAAATCACAGTTAGAAGAGATTGCAAAAGTTAAGATGGGAGATTTAAATTGTGATACAATGGAAAGTGCAATATCAATGCTTTCTGGTACAGCTCGTTCAATGGGAGTTACAGTAGAAGATTAATCTAAAATAGTTTAAAAGAAAAGAAAATATAATAATGGCAAAAGTCAGTAAAAGATTTGCAATTGCAACAAAACAAGTAGATAAATTAAAATTTTATCACTTAACAGAAGGTATTAATCTTGTAAAGCAGAATGCAACTGCAAGATTTGATGAATCTGTTGATGTAGCAATTAAATTAGGTGTTGACCCAAGAAAAGCTGATCAGCTTGTTCGTGGTACAGTATCACTACCTCATGGAATCGGGAAAAAAGTACGAGTTGCAGTAGTAGCTCGTGAATTGAAAGCTCAAGAAGCGTTAGATGCTGGTGCTGATATAGCAGGCTTTGAAGATCTTTTAGAAAAGATAAAGGGGGGTTGGACAGATATTGATGTAATTGTTGCAACACCAGATGTTATGGGTGAGTTAGGAAAGTTAGGTCGTATTTTAGGTCCACGTGGATTAATGCCTAACCCTAAATCTGGAACTGTTACAACTGATGTAGCAAAAGCAGTTAATGAGGTAAAAGCAGGTAAAATTGAATATCGTGTTGATAAGGCTGGAGTTGTACATGCAGGTGTAGGAAAAGCTTCATTTGATTCTGAAAAATTATTTGATAATGTTAATGCATTTATTGGAAGTATAATGAGAGCTAAGCCTCAAACTTCTAAGGGTAAATATGTAAGGGGTATTACATTAAGTTCAACAATGGGACCAGGAGTACATATTGATGAAGCGATTACTTCAGGAGCTGAGAATCATTAATTGCCAGTCAAATTATTAAGTATAAATATATAATAATCATATACAATGAACAAAAAGGAAAAAGCTAATGTAGTAACTCAGGTGTCAGAATTGCTTGAAGGTGCTCAAGGTATTTTCTCGGTTGATTTTACTGGATTAAATGTTGCCAGAACAATCGAGCTTCGCCGCGAATTCAAGAAAGCTGGAGTTTCCTACAAAGTTGCTAAAAACACACTAATCAAACGTGCGTTACAGGATAAAGGTGGTTATGATCATATTGTAGATCTATTCAAAGGTCAAACAGGAATTGCTATAGGTTACGATGATCCAGCTGCTCCTGCTCGTATTTTGAAAGGTTTTGTAAAAGATGATATGCCTAAGTTAAATTTCGCCACAATTGAAGGAGAAATCTTTGATGGAGGGCAATTAGCACATCTTGCTTCAATGCCAACCAAAAAAGACTTATTAGGCTCTATAGTTGGAGCGTTAAATGCACCTGCAAGCGGAATAGTTGGGGCAATTAATGCAGTAATGCGTGATTTGTCATCTGTTATTGAAGCAGTTGCAAAATCTAAGGAATAATTTAATTAAATTTTAAAACTTTGTATATTAGATGACTTCTCCTCATTAATAATACAAGCTTCTAAGTTCTTAATTTTTTAAATTTTTCTAAACAATCAAAAGTAAATATTTTATAAACACATAATTTTTTAAAAAAAATGGCTAACATACTAGAATTAGTAGAAACTATTGGTAATTTGACATTAACACAAGCAGCTGAATTAAAAACAGCACTAGAAGACAAATTTGGTGTAACAGCATCAGCACCTATGATGATGGCTGCTGCGCCTGCTGCTGCTGCTGCAGTTGTAGAAGAACAAACAGAATTTAATGTTGAGTTAACAGATGCTGGTGCAAATAAAATCAATGTAATTAAAGTTGTACGTGAAATTACTGGTTTAGGTTTGAAAGAAGCAAAAGATTTAGTTGAAGGAGCACCAAAAGCTGTAAAAGAAGGTGTATCTAAAGAAGAAGCTGAAACATTGAAGAAAAAAATTGAAGAAGCAGGTGGAAAAGTTTCATTGAAGTAATTTCATTGAATTAGTTTAGATTCCTTTCTCGTATTTTTTTGGACAATATAATTATACACTTATATATTTATATTGTCGTCTTTTAAGAGTAGTTTCTTTTTACCTAATAATTTACGTGAACCTAAAAATTAATTTATTTAATTATAAGTTCACATTATAAAATTTGATGCAGCAAAAAATAAAGTTGCACAAGATATTAAACAAACATTGGACTTTCGACAATTACCAAATTGCCGGAAGTCCTTGTTTTGTCTTTCCTTTAATTTGATTTTTTAACAAACTTTAGATAAAATCGTGAAAACAAACGGAGTTAATACTAATGAATATATTGCACCTGGTGAAGATCGCAAATCATTTGGAAAAGTTAAACCAACTGTATCAATCGGTGATTTACTTGCTGTTCAATTAAATTCATACAAAGATTTTTTGCAAGAAGATATTGATCCTTCTAAAAGAAAACCAATTGGACTTCAACAAGCTTTTCTGCAAAATTTCCCTATAAGTGATGCACGTGAAATATTTATACTTGAATACCTTGATTATTATATTGAGCGACCAAGATATAATGAAGTTGAATGTCGCCAAAGAGAATTAACATATTGTGCTCCAATTAAAGCCAGACTAAGGCTTAGCTCTAAAGCAGAAAGGGGTACAGATGATTTTATTGAAACAATTGAACAAGAAGTTTACATGGGGAATGTTCCGGTTATGACTGGACGTGGAACTTTTATTATAAATGGAGCTGAACGTGTTATTGTTTCACAATTACATCGTTCACCCGGTGTGTTTTTCAGTGATGCACTTCATCCAAATGGAACTAGGATTTATTCTGCAAGAATTATCCCTTTCCGAGGATCTTGGGTTGAGTTTACTACTGATATCCAAAATGTAATGTATGCATATATTGATCGTAAGAAAAAGTTTCCTGTAACAACTTTACTTCGTGCTTTAGGATTTTCAAGTGATGAAGATTTATTGCAACTTTTTGATTTGACTGAAGAGATTGACACAGATAAACTAGATACAGATTATTTAGATAGAGTAGTAGCTGGTGACGTAGTTGATATAAATACTGGAGAAATTATTTCTCTAAAAGATATGCGATTAACACGTGAATTAATTGCATTAGTAAAAGAATCTGGAACAGATAAATTAAGGTTATTTACTGAGGAAGCTTCTCAAGCAGATTCAATAATTGTTAAAACAATTCATAAAGATACTACAAGAACAGAAGAAGATGCTCTTGAAGCAATTTATCGTCAGTTAAGATCTGGTGAACCACCAGATATGGAAACAGCCCGTGGGTTGATTGATAAACTATTCTTTAATTCAAAAAGATATGATTTAGGAGAAGTTGGAAGATCTAGAATAAATGATAAATTAGGTTTAGTTACACCTAAAGAAGTTACAACATTAACACGTGAAGACATTGTTGAAATTATTAGATACTTGATTGATTTACAACAGGGTAAAAAACCTGTTGATGATATTGATCACCTAGGAAACCGTAGAGTTAGGTCTGTTGGTGAGCAACTTGCAGGTCAGTTTAATGTTGGATTGACTAGAATGGGACGTACAATTAAAGAAAGAATGAATATCCATGATATCGAATCGTTTACACCAAGTGATTTGGTAAATGCAAGGACAATTACTTCAGTATTAAATACATTCTTTGGTACTAATCAGCTGTCTCAATTTATGGATCAAACAAATCCATTAGCTGAAATGACTCACAAACGCCGTGTATCTGCTTTAGGACCAGGAGGACTTACTAGGGAAAGAGCTGGTTTTGAGGTTCGAGATGTACATTATACACATTATGGTAGACTTTGTCCAATTGAAACTCCAGAAGGACCTAACATTGGTTTGATTTCATCACTTTGTTTACACGCAAGAATAAATGATTTTGGATTTATAGAAACACCATATAGGAAAGTAACAAAAGGGAAAGTTACTGATAATGTTGAATTTATACCAGCTGATCAAGAGGAAGGTTTTATAATTGCACCTTCAACAACACCAATAGATTCAAAAGGGAAGTTTACAGAAGATAGAATTAGAGCTCGTCAATCTGGAGATTTTGTTATGGTTCAACCTGATGATATTCAGTATATGGATGTTGCTCCAAACCAGATTGTATCTGCTGCTGCTGCAATGATTCCTTTCTTAGAGCATGATGATGCAAACCGTGCTTTGATGGGATCTAACATGCAGCGTCAAGCTGTTCCATTGCTCAGACCTGAGAGAGCTTTTGTTGGAACTGGTATGGAAGCTAAAGTTGCCGTTGATTCAAGAACTTTAAGTATGGCAACTAGAGATGGAATTGTTAAGTATGTTGATTCAATGAAAATTATTGTTGAATATGATCAAGAGGTTAGTGATGATGAACAAATGATTTCATTTGTTGATGATAGAATTGAAGAATTTATTCTTACTAAATTTTTTAGAACAAACCAAGATACTTGTATAAATCAAAGACCTTTAGTTAAGGAAGGGCAAAGAGTAATTGCAGGACAAGTTTTAGCAGATGGTTGTGCAACAAAAGATGGAGACTTGTCATTAGGTCGTAACTTAGTTGTAGCTTTCATGCCATGGAGAGGTTATAATTTTGAGGATGCAATTGTTATTTCAGAAAGAGTTGTTAGTGAAGATATTTTTACATCTGTTCATATTGAAGAATATACTGTTCATGTTCGTGATACAAAACGTGGTGAAGAGGAGTTAACAAAAGAAATTCCAAATGTATCTGAAGATGCTGTAAAACAATTAGATGAAAGCGGGATTATCAGAATGGGTGCACCTGTAAAAGAAGGAGACATATTAGTTGGAAAGATAACACCTAAAGGTGAAACTGATCCGACTCCTGAGGAGAAATTACTTCGAGCAATTTTTGGCGATAAAGCTGGAGATGTAAAAGATGCTTCATTGAAAGCTCCTCCTGGATTGAAAGGAATTGTTATTGAAACTCAATTGTTTAGTAGACGTGCTTCCAAAAAAGATGTTGATTTGAGACGTGATGAAAAACGTAAGCATGAAGAATTGGATAGATTATTAAAGGAAGGATTATCAACAATAACTCGCAAGTTAGCTGAAAAATTAGATACTTTATTAGAAGGAGAAACATCAGTTGGTATTAAAAATATTGAAGGAAAAACTGAAGTTAGATCTGGTATTCAAATAAAAGAAGGTTTGTTTGCAAGTAAGTTTGACTCTAACATTGAGATTTCTGAATTAGTACCTCATGAAAATTGGGTTGACAATAAAAAGAAAAATGAATTAGTCAAAAAAGCATTTGACAATTATAATAAAACAATCCTACTTTTTAGGGATGATATTAGAATTGAAAAGAATAAGGTTTCTCAGGGTGATGAACTTCAAGCAGGAATACTTCAAATGGCTAAAGTTTATGTTGCAAAAAAACGTAAACTCCAAGTTGGAGATAAAATGGCTGGTCGTCATGGTAACAAAGGTGTAGTTTCAAAAATTGTTTCTCTTGAAGATATGCCATTTTTACCAGATGGATCTCAAGTAGATATAGTGTTAAATCCACTTGGAGTACCATCTCGTATGAATTTAGGTCAATTGTATGAAACAGCATTAGGTTGGGCAGGGAAAAAATTAGGTATGCACTTTGCAACACCAATTTTTGATGGTGCCAAGTGGGAAGATGTTCAATATTGGCTGGAAAAAGCTGGTTTAGAAAGATCTGCTAAAACTGATTTGTATGATGGAAAAACTGGAGAAAAATTTGATCAACAAGTAACTGTTGGTGTAATTTACATCTTAAAACTTTCTCACCTTGTTGAGGATAAAATACATGCTCGTTCAATTGGACCATATTCGTTAATTACACAACAACCATTAGGAGGAAAAGCAAACTTTGGTGGACAAAGATTTGGAGAAATGGAGGTTTGGGCACTTGAGGCTTATGGAGCATCAAACATTTTACAAGAGATTCTAACAATCAAATCTGATGATGTACCTGGAAGAGCAAAAGCATATGAAACCATTGTTAAGGGTCAAAATATGAACGAACCTAATATTCCAGAATCTTTTAATGTATTAGTTCGTGAGTTACAAGGATTGGGTCTAGAAGTTAAAATTGACTAATATTTAAATGATCTAAAATATTAAGAATTTATTTTTACAAATTGAAGTTCATTCAATTCAACTGATTTAGTTGATTTAAATTTTATTCTTTTGTAAATCTGATAATCAATTTAAAGTTTAATAAAATGTTATTTAAAAACAATAATATTTAAACTTATTTCCAAAACAATTAATTAAATATATATATAACCGTGTTCACACAACCACATCAAGTAGTCGGACAGAATTTCCGACGCATTTTAGTAAAACTTGCATCATCTGACGAGATTTTAAATCGTTCACATGGTGAGGTTACTAAACCCGAAACGGTAAATTATCGCTCCTTTCGACCAGAGAAAGATGGACTTTTCTGTGAGAAAATTTTCGGTCCAGTTAGGGATTGGGAGTGTCATTGCGGAAAATACAAGCGTATTCGTTACAAAGGAATTGTATGCGACCGTTGTGGAGTGGAAGTTACTCAAAAAGCAGTTCGTCGCGAAAGAATGGGTCACATTTCATTAGCAGTACCAGTTGTACATGTATGGTATTTAAGATCAATTCCTTCTAAGTTAGCTCATACAATTGGATTGCCAACAAAAGATATTGAAAGAATTGTTTATTATGAATCTTATGTTGTAGTTCAACCAGGAATGACTGGATTACAAGTTAACGACCTTTTAACAGAAGAACAATATCTTGATATTAAAGCCTCATTACCTCCAGGAAATGATGAATCAGATGATGATGATCCAAACAAATTTATTGCTGATATTGGAGGAGATGCAGTAAAGCAATTACTTCAAAGAATAAACCCAGATGAGATTTCATTAAGATTACGTGAACAATTAAAAGTTGAAACTTCACAACAAAAGAAGAATGATTATATTAAAAGGCTTAGAATTATAAATGCCTTTAGAGATAGAACGGATAGAACAAGTGAACCAAATAAGCCAGAGTGGATGGTGCTTCAAGTTGTACCTGTAATTCCTCCTGAATTAAGACCATTAGTACCATTAGAAGGGGGTAGGTTTGCTACTTCTGATTTAAATGATTTGTACAGGAGAATTATAATTCGTAATAATCGATTAAAAAGATTAATGGATATTGATGCACCTGAGGTAATTTTAAGAAATGAAAAGAGAATGTTACAAGAGTCAGTTGACTCATTATTTGATAATTCAAGAAGAGGATCAACTGCGAAAGCAGAAGCTCAAAGGCCGTTAAAATCATTATCTGATTCATTAAAAGGAAAACAAGGACGTTTCCGTCAAAACTTATTAGGAAAAAGAGTTGATTATTCTGGTCGTTCAGTAATTGTTGTAGGACCAGAAATGAAGCTACATCAGTGCGGAATTCCGAAAGATATGGCTGTAGAATTGTTTAAACCATTTATTATAAGAAAATTAATTGAACGTGGTTATGTAAAAACAGTTAAAAGTGCTAAGAAATATGTTGAGAGGAAAACGAACGAAGTTTGGGACATTTTAGAATGGGTTATTGATGGACATCCAATAATGCTTAACAGAGCACCAACTTTACACAGGTTAGGTATTCAAGCTTTTCAACCTAGATTAGTTGAAGGTAAAGCTATTCAATTACATCCATTGGTTTGTACTGCTTTTAATGCAGATTTTGATGGAGATCAAATGGCAGTTCACGTCCCTCTTGGATTTGAAGCTCAACTTGAAGCAATGATGTTAATGTTATCGGCTCATAATATTATTTCACCACAAAGTGGAGAGCCAATTACCGTACCATCACAAGACATGGTTTTGGGTTGTTATTATCTTACAAAAATGAGACCAGGTGCAAAAGGAGAAGGGAAAATATTCTATTCTTCAGAAGAAGTAATAGTTGCTAATAATAATGGAGCTGCCGATCTTCATGCTCAAATAAAAGTAAGATTTAATGGTAAAATAATAGAAACTACAGTTGGAAGGGTAATTGTAAACCAGATTGTTCCAATTGAAATGGGTTATATTGATTCAATATTAACTAAAAAGGAACTTTCTAGATTGATTTCAGAATGTTTTAGAAAAGCTGGATTAGTTAAAACAGTTGAGTTCTTAGATGATTTAAAACTTCTTGGATTTACATACGCAACAAAGGGTGGTTTATCAGTTTCAATTTCAGATGTTATCATTCCAGATTTTAAAAATAAAGTTATTGAAAAAGCACAAAAAGAAGTAGATAAAATTCAGGACTATTATTTGGAAGGAGTTATTACAAATGGTGAACGTTATAATAAAGTAATTGACGTTTGGTCAAATGCAACTAATAGAATCTCTGCTCAGTTACAACAAGATTTTAAAAATGATAAGCAAGGATTTAATACTTTTTGGATGATGTTAGATTCTAAAGCCCGTGGTTCTGCTGATCAAATTAGACAGTTAGCAGGTATGCGTGGATTAATGGCAAAACCTCAAAAAACAAGTTCTGGTGGAATTGGAGAATTAATTGAAAATCCAATTACAGCTAATTTTAAAGAAGGGTTGCCAATGTTGGAGTATTTTATTTCAACACACGGGGCTCGTAAAGGTTTGGCTGATACTGCTTTAAAAACTGCAGATGCTGGTTATTTAACTCGTAGATTAATTGATGTTGCACAAGACGTGATAGTAAATGAACATGATTGTGGAACTATTAGAGGAGTTAATATGAGAGCTATAAAAGATGGTGATAATATTAAAGAGCATTTACATGAAAGAATATTAGGAAGAGTAGCTCAAGAAGATATTATTGACCCTGTTTCAAATACAATAATCCTGAAAAGAGGCGAAGCGATTACTCAAGATATCTGTACAAAAGTTGGTGAAACTCCTTTAGAATCTGTTAAAATTCGTTCAGTATTAACATGTGAAACTAGGAGAGGTATTTGTGCAAAATGCTATGGAGTTAATGCAGCAACTCATAACTTAGCTAACATTGGTGAAGCTGTTGGTATTGTTGCTGCGCAGTCAATTGGTGAGCCTGGTACACAATTAACGCTTAGAACTTTCCATACTGGTGGAACTGCTTCTACTGTGGCTTCTCAAAGTTCTGTTCAAGCAAAAGTTGATGGAAAAATTGCTTACGAAGGAATTAAAATTATCGAAAGAACTGATGTAGATGAAGATACTGGAAAATCTAAAATTGTTAAAGTTGTTGGCGGACGTGCAGGGGTTGTTATGATTCTTGATGTTGATAATAGAATCATTAATAAATCAGATGTAGCTTATGGCTCAGAGTTAAAAGTGAATATTGATGATAAAGTTAAAAAAGGTGATATTCTTTATGATTGGGATCCGTACAACAATGTAATTTTAACTGATAAATCTGGAGTTGTAAAATATAAAGATCTTATCCCAAATGTTACATATAGAGAAGAGCCAGATGAACAAACAGGTCACATTTCTAAAGTTACAATTGATACTAAAGATAGAACTAAGAGCCCATCACTACAAATTATTGATGAAGAAGGGAATCTTTTGCATACCTATGTTATTCCAGTTAGAGCTAATTTGAATGTTGATAATGGACAAGAGATTCAAATGGGTACTATTCTAGCCAAAATACCTCGTGATATAGGTAAAACACATGATATTACTGGTGGACTACCTAGAGTAACAGAATTGTTTGAAGCTCGTTCTCCTAATTTGCCAGCAACAGTTGCGGATATTGATGGAATTGTTTCGTTCGATAAACCTAAAAGAGGTAATCGTGTGTTAGTAATTACTTCATTTGACGGACAAACAAGAACTGAATATGTTATCAATTTTGGAAAGCATATTTTTGTTCAAGAAGGAGACGTGGTTCGTTCTGGTGAGCAAGTTACTGATGGTGCAGTAGATCCGCACGATATTTTGAGAATTATGGGTTTAAATGCAGTTCAAGAATATATTGTAAATGAGATTCAAGAAGTATATCGTCTGCAAGGTGTAAAAATTAATGATAGACACATTGAAGTTATTACAAGGCAGATGATGCAGAAAGTGAAAATTATTGATCCAGGTGATACTAGATTTTTAGAGGGAGATCAAGCAGATAGATTTAAATTTGAGGAAGAAAATGATATTATGAAATCTCGGGTTGTTGTGCTTGAAAGAAATGATACTAGATTGAAAGTTGGTCAGCTTATTAGTAAAAAGAAATTCCGTGAAATTAACATGGAGATCAAAAAGAAAGAAAAGAAACCTGCAATTGGTCGTGATGCTGAACCAGCTACATCTGAGCCATTATTACTTGGTATTACTCAATCATCATTACAAACTGAATCTTTTATTTCTGCAGCATCTTTCCAAGAGACTACTAAAGTTTTAACTGATGCTGCCGTAGAAGCAAAAGTTGATAACTTAATGGGATTAAAAGAAAATGTAATTATGGGTCGTTTGATTCCTGCTGGAACAGGATTGAGAAAATATTTAGATATTATAGTTGAAAGTGAAGTTGGAAATGTAGTTGAAGATTTTGACACTAAAATTCGCGAACAAGAACGTTTAGCTAAAGAACTTAGAGCAAAGGCTCGTGAACGCTCTAGAGCTAGAGTTGCAGCAATGGCATTAGTTGAAGTTGAAGCTGATGCAGAAACAAATTTAAATTCAAATGAATTAATAATTGAATAGTTAGTTTTTTTTAGATTTTTTTAAAACCTCAATTAAATTTTAATTGAGGTTTTTTTATTTAATTTCAAATTGAAATATTTGAAACTTTAACTTTGTAATTACGATATTAAATAATAGAAAAATAATTTACTTGAATAATTAATTTAAATTTATTTTGTAGTTTATATATATATATATATTTGTTTTATTTATTATTTCATAAAACTAATTTAAAATATAAATTAAAAAAATAATTTCTTGTTTCTTGTTTGCTTTATTGTTTTATAAAGCAGAATCAATGACAGTAGATTTACATGAGCATTATCCATGTGAATGAAATAATGGATTTGAATGTTTAAAGTCAGTATTAACATACGATTCAAATGGTAATTTAATTCATACCTCAAGTCAATTTTGGGACTGCAATGGTAACTATTATTCTTGGGAAACTCCGCCTCCTTAAATTAAACAGTATCTTTTTAAAACAAAAAAACCTTAATATTATGAAAAATTTAAAATTAATTTCAATTCTATTTTTAACATTATTTACTACATTGACTTCTCAAAACAATGTAATTTATAAATGGACATCATTAGATAAAAACAATGATAATAAAACAATTGAATATTCAATTGAAAAATATGGTGAAGCATTTAATCCATTTAAAAAATTTGAAACTATAGACAATGATGGTAGTAAATCTTGTTATGTTTTAGTTTCAAAAGATTTTAATAACAAAATATTATTTTTAAGACTAAAATTAAATTCTCAAATTGTTCCTCCATTAGAAATATTAAATGGTAAAGAAAATATTAACCAAATTTTTCAAAATGAAAAATCAGATTTTAAAACTGAACTCACATTAAAAGATAAAAATAATCAATTGATTGAAGCTTTCACTTTAAAAGATAAAGCTGAAAAAGAAAACATTCTAATAGGGTATTTGATAAGAAAGAATTTACCTTTAAGTCTAGCTGGATTAAGAATTGGATCTGATGAAGTGAGTAAAATGATGATGGAGTATGTTAATTTATCAAAAGAAAGATTTGGACTTAGCCTAAGTGAAAAGAATAAACATACTTTAATGGATGAAGCCCAAAAAATTAGAGATAATGGTTCAAACATTTTAATAGTTAAAACTCCAAATAAGACTAACAATCAAGTTCTAACTTTAACTCCAATTTATAAGGAATTACCTAGTAAAGTTTACATATTTGATTTAAATGGTAAAGTAGTTTGGGATGGCGATATTAACAACATAACTGATATTCCAATGAAGAATTTAAAAAGTGGAGTTTATCTTATTCAAGGTAGAGGTAAAACACTGAAAATCCAATTTAGAAATTAGACTTAAATGGTTTAAAAAGAAAACAGATTGGTTTAAAATAATCAATCTGTTTTTTTTGTTATAAATTTCATTCTATATTAAATAATTTATGGATTATCACAAAAGAAGATAATGCATCATTCAATTACAATTGTTTTTACATTTACAAATTCCATCAAACCATAAGAACCTAGTTCTCGCCCTACGCCACTAGCTTTGATTCCACCAAATGGTAGATTCTGATTTGATTTAACCATTGAGTTTATAAAGACAGATCCAGATTCAATTTTTTCAATTAATAAATTTTGTTCATTTGATTCTAAGCTCCAAGCACTTGCTCCTAATCCAAACTTTGAATTGTTTGCAATACTTATTGAATCTTCTATTGAATCTGCTTTTATAACTGCGGCAACCGGACCAAATGTCTCTTCTTTAAAAATAGTCATATTTGATTCTACATCCGATATTATTGTTGGAGAGTAATAATATCCATCACCAAAAATCTTAAATCCACCGCAAATTAATTTGCCTCCTTGCGAAATTGTTTCAACAACTTGATTATGAAGTTCATCAACAAATTCAGATTTCGCTAAAGGACCTATATCAGTTGTTTCATTCATAGGATCTCCAACAATTAATTTACTAAACTCATAATTTAACTTTGATAAAAATTCTTCATATATATCTTTGTGAATAATAAATCTTTTAGCTGCAATACAACTTTGACCATTGTTAAGCACTCTTGAAGAAACTGCTGCTTTAACTGCTTCATCAATATCTGAAGACGGCATAACAATAAATGGATCATTACCACCTAATTCAAGAACAAATTTTTTTATTGATTTGCCACAGCTAGCCCCAACACTTGATCCTGCAGATTCACTTCCAGTAATTGAAACTGCAGCAACACGAGAGTCATGGATTATTTTATCAACTTTAGAAGATGGGATTAATAAAGTTCTAAAAATATCATTTGGAAAACCTACATTTTGAAATAATTTTTCTATAGCTAAAGCACATCCCGAAACATTTGATGAATGCTTTAACAAGCAAACATTGCCGGACATTAAAGTTGGAGCAGCAAAACGAAAAACTTGCCAAAAAGGAAAATTCCAAGGCATAATTGCGAGAATTGTTCCTAATGGTTGAAACTTAACGAAACTACTATTAAAATCAGTTTGAATTTTAACATCTTTTAAAAATTCTTCAGATTTCGAAGCATAATAATTGCAAACCATTGCACATTTTTCTATTTCTGCAATTGCTGATGCAAAAGTTTTCCCCATTTCATTGGTTATAAACTCTGCAAATTCTTCTTTTTTTTCTTCTAGTTGAACTGCTAAATGATCTAATAATTTAGACCTTGAGTTTATTGAATATTCTTTCCAAATCGAAAAAGCAGTTTTACTTTTGTTGAGAATATCCTCTATCTCTTCATCGTTATAATCATTATATACTTGAATTAACTTTCCATTTTTAGGATTAACTGAAATCATTTTATATACTAATTTAGGAAATGTTAATTCTTGATGCTTACAGTTGAAAGTAAAATCATTTCATTAAGTTCAGATAGAAAAACTTCTTCATTATCTTCATAACCTACTGTTTTAAATTGGAGTTTACCATGCGAATCAATAACAAATTTTGTTGGTATTCCTGATATTTTGTAATTTTCAACAACACTGTTTTGGCTATCTAACAGGACATTAAATTTATAATTCATTTTGGTAATAAAATTATATGCATTACGCAATTTGTCATCTGCTTTTTCCCAAGTATCTATAAAAAGGAAAACTATATTAGTATCTGTTGAATACTTGTTAACAGCTTTTTGCATAGCAGGAAAAGAAGCTTTACAAGGTCCGCACCAAGTTGCCCAAAAATCTAATACAACAACTTTACCATACAAAGATTTTAAAGAAATTGAATCACCTGTTAAATTTTCTAATATAAAATCTGGAGCATTTTCATTTATCATCTTTCTCCTTAATGCCAACAAGTTTTTAGATTTTATTGAAGCTTCCAATTTATTAATATAGTCGTTTAAACCCTTATTGCTTCCTTTTTTAGAAATGTAATTTTTTGAAAAAATATCCTTAATTGTTTGATTAGAATTTCCAGATTTTATAAACTTTTCAGACTCACTAAAAATTCTATCAGGTAAATTATTTAATTGAAGCAATTCAATATATGTTTGATTTATATTTGGGTTCTTTCCATAACTCAATTGTACAGCTTCTTCTTGATATTGTAAAGCATTTGTATAATTCTTTTTTTTCATTAACAAATGAGAATAAGTGTCTGCGTATGTAGCATAATTATTCCCCCTTTCTTTTTTTCTATCTGATTCAATCAAATACATAGGTTGTTTTGATGTAGGATTTTCAATTTCATTTTTTGCAAATTCAGTTGCTTCTTTAGATAAAAGAATAGCTTTTTCTGTATTCTTTCCAGATTCATAAAATTTCCATGCTAAAGAATTATAAATACTAAATTTTTTAGATTTATTATCTAACTCATTTATGTACAAATCAAAATTCTTCCAATCATTTTTCTGTTCATATTCATTAATTAAATAAGATATCATTCTCTCTTTAATTTGAATAGATTTAGATAAGTATTCTTTATTTTTAGAATAGATATTTGCTTTAGTTTCTAACTTACCAGTTTGGATAAATTCTGAGTAAATATCTGAGGATTTATCGACTCTATCAGAGAATTTATTTTTTAAAATTTTTCCGATTGAATCAGATTTATTTGTATTGTTTAATCGTTGAAAAATATTTCTAGCTAATAATAAATCTTCATAAGTTTGGTCTGATTTACTCAATACATTATTACCAATTTCAAGTAGTTTTTGCTTTGCGGAATCATTCCTTAAATTGAAAGAATTAATATACACAATTGGATCTGCAAGCTTTTGATCTGGGTAAATTTCATATTCCATTTGAGCAAATTTTCTGAATTTTATTGGATCACTTTCAAGATACATTGCTTCGGCAAATTGTTGATAAACTTTTGCTAAATCTAACCAAGAATTTTTTACAATTGTACCATTCCTGTAATTTGTTTGAATAAAATATCCATTGTTTTTATTATTGTCAATTATTTCATCTCCACTTTTAAAAACTAAACAAGTAAGTGTTGTACTATCTTTTAATAGGAACTCACCATTGTACTCCATCCCATTTTGTTTTAATGCAATTTCAACTGCAATTGGCTCAGATTTTGTTATAAAATAAGCTGTACATTTAATGTTGTTTGATCCAGCTAATGAAGTTAACATTGATGCATAATTGAATTTTACTTTATCCCCAATCTTAGGTTGAGGAGGCATATAATTAAAACCTTGGCAAGGACCTTGAGCATTTGTTTCTATTATTATTGTTAAGAATAGTACAAAAAATATTTTAAATTTATTCATATTTATTTAATTTTTATTTTTAAAATCCAAAAATAGTTAAATCAAGTTAGTAATAGAGTTTTACATACTAAATTTATATTAAAAATTTACTTTATAAAATTATTAATTAAAATAAATTACTCTTTTAATAGTTAACTGTAAAAATCATTTATTAAATTTAAAATTAACTAATTTATTTATTCAATCTTAAGAATGCCGTTAATTACTTTAAACACAAAAATTTATGCTCCAATAAACATTTGTTTTGATTTATCAAGGAGTATAGATTTTCATAGTAGAAGTGCATCAACTACAAATGAAAAAGCTGTTTCTGGAAGGATAAATGGTTTGATAGAGTTAGATGAAACTGTTACTTGGGAAGCAACTCATTTTTGGATAAAACAAAAACTTACATCAAAAATAACTGCATTAGAAAAGTACTCATACTTTAGAGATGAAATGGTTAATGGTGCTTTTGCTAAAATTTATCATGAGCACATTTATGAACAAAATGATGAATTTACTATAATGATTGATAAGTTTGAATATGAAGCTCCATTCTCAATTTTGGGTAAATTGTTTGACGTTGTAATTCTTAATAATTATATGAAAAATTTTTTAATAGTAAGGAATTCCCAAATTAAAAAAGTAGCTGAGAATGGTGAATGGATTAATTATTTAAAAAAATAATTCTTTAACCAAATCAGTGATTAAAACATTAAAATACTTTTGATAAATAATATTTTCAAAAAATATTTTTAAAAATTGCATTTCAATTGATTATTAATTTCGAATCATTTACATAAACCCTTATTTTTGCCCTTTTAAAAAACTAAAGAATAAAATGATAGAAAGGTATACTCGTCCAAGAATGGGCAAAATTTGGTCGGAAGATAACAAGTTCAAAATATGGCTTGAAATAGAGACTTTAGCAGTTGAAGCACAAGCAGAACAAGGAATAATTCCTAAATCAGCTGCAATAACAATCAGGGAAAAAGGTGCATTTGATGTTGCAAAAATTAATGAAATTGAAGCCGTAACTCACCATGATGTAATTGCATTCTTAACTAATGTTGCCGAGTATGTTGGAGAACCTTCTAGGTATATTCACTTAGGAATGACTAGTAGTGACGTGCTAGATACATGTTTAGCAGTTCAATTAAAACAAGCAGGTGAAATACTTCTTGAGGATTTGATTATTCTTAGAAATACTTTATCTAAAAGAGCAATTGAATTTAAATATACAATTCAAATTGGTAGGTCTCACGGTATTCATGCTGAGCCTGTTACATTTGGTTTAAAGCTTGCTTTATGGCATCAAGAAACAATAAGGAATATTAGTAGAATGCAAAATGCAATTGAAAATATTTCTTATGGAATGATTTCAGGAGCAGTTGGTACTTTTGAGCATCTTGATTTAAGTGTTGAGGAATATGTTTGCAATCATTTAGATTTAAAAGCTGATCCAATTACAACACAAGTTATTCAAAGGGATAGACATGCAGAATATATGACTACTTTAGCAGTAATTGCTTCAACATTAGAACAGTTTGCTACTGAAATTAGGCACCTTCAACGAACTGAAGTTCTTGAAGCAGAAGAATATTTTTCACCTGGACAAAAAGGAAGTTCTGCAATGCCACATAAAAGAAATCCTATTATATCTGAAAGAGTTTGTGGTATGGCTCGAATTATTAGAGCTAATAGTATTGCTGCTTTAGAAAATGTTGCTCTTTGGCACGAAAGAGATATTTCCCACTCTTCTGTTGAAAGAGTTATTTGTTCAGATTCTACTATTGCATTGGATTATATATTAGATAAAACAAATACTTTAATTGATAAGTTGATTGTTTATCCTGAAAGAATGCAATCAAATTTGGAACTTACTAGTGGACTTCATTTTTCTCAAACTATATTATTAGAATTAACTAAGCGTGGAGTTTCACGAGAAGAAGCTTATAAGCTTGTTCAAAGGAATGCAATGGAGGTTTGGAAAACTAGAGAAAAATTTTCCGATGTACTTAAAAGAGATTCAGATTTAACTTCAATTATTTCAACTAAAGATATAGATTCGCTATGTGATTTACAAAAATCAATAAGGAATGTTGATGCTATTTTTAAAAGGTGTGGTTTAGATTAACATTTTATTGAAATAAAATTTATCAAAAAATATCCCTTCAATTAAAGTATTACTAATTGAAGGGATATTCTATTTATAAGATCATTATTTTAATATTCTAAAATTTTTATAAACATATATTTCAGGATTGTTAACAGGTGAAATTTTAATATTATAATTACCACTTGGAAAAGGCTTAATATCTAAATTTGTTGAGTTTATTCCATCTGAAAAACCCTCACTAATTCTTGAAAAAACAACTTCACCCAAATCATTAAATAATTCAATTTTAACTAAAGTATTAGATGAAAAATTATAATTTAAATTTACAAAATCACTTGTTGGATTAGGACTCAAATTGAAATTTGAAAAATTAGTATTAATAGAATTTACTTCTACTGAGTTTATTTTTCCATCATTAATTGGGACTTTTGCAATGTATATTTCAACATCTCCTGTGTTGGCTCTTCCATCTCCCCATACTGGTATTGCAAAATTATCAGTCATTACAATTCCGTTATAATCACCAACTCCAAAACCATTATTGTTTTTACCAATTTTAGAAAAATCTGAAGATTTTTGAGTAATATTAAAATCCTCTGTAAATGTATTTCCTCCGTCCTTAGAAAAATTAATCATATAATTAGTTAACTTATTCAATGAGTCAGATCTTCTATCATACCAAACATTTGAAAGAATCCCTAGATTATTAACAGAAGTTCCACTATAAAATTGATGCCTTTTAATCTCACTATTTAATACAATTGGAGCTGACCAATTATTACCATTATCAGTTGATTTTGTTAAATAAATATTAGTACCATTTTTATCATTTTTTGAAATACCATCAGCTGTAAAAGTTAAATATATATTTCCTTGGAAGTTGCTATTCCCTTTATCTACAGACATTTGTGGGCATGGATAAATTCGTGATCCTATTACACCTGAAACCGTATCAGATCTCTTTGAATCAGTAGAAAAATTAACTAAATGAAAATCTGTAATTTTATTAGGATTTGAAAAAGTAACACCACCATCTATCGATTTACTGAACCACAAACTTGGAGGTTCATCACTTCCTTTTTTACCATAAAAAGTACAGAGTAATTCACCAATTTTATTTACTTCTACTTGTGCAAATTGTACATCAACAAATGAATCATCACTAATTCTAATTGTTTTTTCTCGAAATGAATTATCATTTTTTCTTTTAATTCTAATACCTATGTAACTACCATCTGGGTTGCTTTCAACAAACCCAACATAAACAGAATTTCTAAATTCAGAACTGGATAAATCAGTAGTCATCCATTGTTTATCCCAAAAATAATCTGGTCCATTTTGACTATTAATCAATGAACTACTTTCAGCTATTCTCATATCTTTTGAGTATTGCCAAGACTCACCTTTGTCGGTTGATTTTGCAAAATACATACCAACAATCAAAGTATCTTCATTACTAAATCCTTTAGCAGAAAGAGAAATCCATGAAAAGAAAAAATTACCATCTGCATCACAAGTAAAGAATGGATCACCTCCTCCAAAAGTTGTAGTAGCAGGTATAATTGAACTTGTATTAAAACCATTTAAAATCCAAGTATTCCCAAAATCTTTAGAATAATAAATAGGGCATCTCAAACCAGCTGAAGTTGATTTGATTGCTGACACAATTAAGTTAGAAGTATCAGTAACATTAATTCCAATATGAGTTTCACTTTCAACAATTGAAGATTTAGAAACATTAACTTCAGAGACTGCACTTAATTTATTTATTAAATTTTTTTCTGTTATTGAATTGTTAGAATATTCAGGAGTAATAATTTCAGAATTATAATGAAAAATATTTTGCAATTCGGTTTTAGAAAATTTTACTTTTTCATTGTAAAATTCTTTAAATCTATCTTGATGTTTTATAGATTTTGAAATAGGTTGTATCTTAGTTTGAGAGTAATTATTACTTACAAAAAGTAGGGAAATAAAAAGACAAACAAAAAATTTATTCATAAGAATTGATTTAAAAAAATATAAAAATTAACTAAGAAATTTAAATTATTTAGCAAATATAAAGATAGAAGTAATCAAACTATCTTAGAAAATTTCGAGTATATAAATTTCATTATTATAATAATTGTAACTGCCCCAAAAAATGCAATACACATATCCTTTTGAGCATCCCAAATATCACCTTGAGTCCCTAAATATGCCATTCCTTCTGAAGGAAAAATATATTGAGCAACAGCCCATTCAATAAGTTCATACAAACAACTGAAAGATAACGTGATTTCAATTGGCAATAACCAACAAACCCAACTAGGCCAATCAAACCAATTCTTAAAATAATCACGCATTGGGTAAGCTAACAACAATCCAAAACTAAAATGGACTATTCTATCATAATGATTTCGAGCTAAGTGTAAATTATCTTTAAGCCAGTAACCAAACGGGTTTTCAGCATAAGTATATTGAGCTCCATAAGTATGTAACAAAATAAATACAAACATTAGGGTGTAACTGAAATCACTAAATTTGAATTTTTTATAACTAAAAATTATAAAGGTTAAGAATAAAATTGTTAAAGCATTTTCTGTAAACCAATTGCTGATGTTAGTTGTAAAGATAAATGTATAAATCCAAAAAATTAAAAATACAATCAAGTATATTTTTAGGTAAATATTATTTTTAAAACTAACTCTTTCAGATTCTGATGCAAATGTCATTTCAGTTGTTGTTTAAATCGATTTATAATATTTTTTTATCAATAAGATATTTAAATTCATTATTCAAATTTAGCTTTTATAATTAAAGCAGAGTTCAGCCTTTTTAAATATTCTCTTTTAGTAATTTCTATTCCACCCATCGATTCTAAATGTGGAGTTAAGTATTGAGTATCCAATAAAGTAAATCCATTCTTAATTAAATTATCTACAAGGAACACTAATGCAACTTTTGATGCATTTGTAATGGTATGAAACATTGATTCTCCAAAGAACGCTCCACCAATTGCAACACCATACAAACCGCCACAAAGCTCATCTCCAAGCCAACACTCAACGCTATGAGCAAAATTTAACTCATGAAGTTTTGAGTAAACATCAATTATCTCATTTGAAATCCAAGTATCATCCCTTTTTGAACATTCCTTAATAATTGATTTAAAATCTTTATTAATTGTTACTTTAAATTTTTCATTTCTGATTAACTTTGCAAGACTTTTGGAAACTATTAAATTGTTCAGATTTATTATTCCCCTCATTTTGGGTTCAAACCAATAAATCTTTTCATCTTCCATAGCCATAGGGAATATTCCTAATGTATAACCTTTTATAATAATTTCGGGTGTTAAATTCAATTTGATTAATTATTACTTTATATTTTATTCCTTATTGTTTTTTGCAGGACAAATTAAAGATTACAAACCATGTAAAACTGTTTGTTTGAGTCAGACAGAATTTATAGTTTCTGATACTGCAAAATATGAATCATTGAAGTTATATGTATATAATAATACAGATTCAGATTTGGTGATTAATAAATTAAACACAAGTTGTAGTTGTGTATTGGCAACAATTCAAAGAAATATAGCCACAAAGACCCTTCCAGGCTACATTTACGTTTCAGTTTCGAGCTTTAAAATTAAAAAAGGTGATTTGTATTCAATTGATTTAGTAACAAACAAACCATACAAATTAAGGTTAGAAATTATGAAGTAGAAAAATAAATCTATTAATTTATAACAACTGCTTTATCCCTACTTTCCCTTAAACAAATAATCACTTTCTATTCTAGTATAATCTGAATAATTAATTTAAATTTATATTGTAATTCATATATATTTATATATTTGATTTATATATTTTTATTAAACTATAGGTAATCAAAATGGGATTAAAATTTACTCAAATTATTTTAGTAGCAGCAACTTTTGTTGTGTTAAGCCACTCTCTTGTTTACTCACAATCAACAAGATTTATAATTCAAGATTCAACCTATATTAACCGTGTAAGTGAAGGTGATACCATACCAGAGAAAGATTTTCAGCAGCAATATTTTCAGCAGCAATATTTTTACAAGTAAAATATGACTCAACAATAGTTAAATATGATTTTTCTGAATGTAAACACAATTCAAGTAGAATTAGAGTAAGGAATTGGCAAATGAGATCAGTTATAGATACACTTGATGAAGCATCATTATCAAATTTGAATAGAACAGATAATATTACACTAAATACAAATGATACAATAAGTTTTTATAGAAATTTCAGATGGTATAATAGGTTTGATAATGCTATGACAACTTCAAACTATTACTCTAGAGACACCATAACTTATAAAGTCGAATTGCTAGATAGTATTGATAACTCAAGGTTAGAGATACTAGATTCATTTACAGTATTAAGATGTGTTCCATCTGGTACACCCAGCTTTTTAGGTGTTAGTAACCCATTTAAAAAAACTTTCTACATTATTTCGAACATATTAAATGGTAAGAAAGGTTATGTAAAATTATCTGTTTTAATGAATGGAGATGGAGTTTATAATCAAGCAAGATTAACAAGTTTAGGGATAAATTTATCATCCCTTTTAACTTTACCTTCCAAAGCAACTTATAGAGAAACATTTGGAGTAGGTTTAAATAAATCTAATATTGAGGTTAATACTGATAAAATTATTTTAATACCTAACCCATCAAAAAATAATTTTATAATTAAATTTTATAAACTAGATATTGATAATAATTATACAATTTCTATAATTGATATAAATGGGTTGATTTATCAAAATTTCAAAAGTAAAAAATTAGATATTAATAATGATTTAAATCTAACTATCAAAGAAAGTGGTGTTTATTTTGTTTCTATTTCGAATAATACTGGGGTCATTTCAAGAAAAAAAATTGTAATTGAAGATTAAATTTTATAATATAAATTTAATTTTGGTATCTCCAAACCCTAGCCTTGGGAAAGTTAAAATTATATCTAAATTAGAAAGTAAGAATCAAATATATAATATATAATGAATTGGGTGAAAGAGTTAATGATGTTCCGGAATTATTAATAAATGCTAATGAAATTAAAGAAGGATTTGTAAATAAAAATAGAATATATATTGCAGTATTTTATGTTAATGGAATTGAGTTTGGAAGAAAAAAAATTGTAATAAATAAATAATTTAAAATATAATTAACTATATGAAAATACTAATTGTAATTATATTTTTGTTCTTAACAATTAACTTGGAAGTAAGGTATGTAGGAAATTTTGATGGGAAGGATAAAGAATATTCAATTTCAACAGGTAGTATTTCAACTTTCTACTGTGTATGTACTGGTCATTTGAAGTGTATTGAATACAATTCTAGGGGATGTGATTATGAATATGGACCTTATAAAGGTTATTGTAATATATGGAGACTAGGTGGTTCACCTTCATGTAGTGGTATGGTTGGTGATGGATGTGTATTTTAGATATATTGAATTATTATTGCAACTATTTCCTGATTAAGAATTTGATTTATAAATTAAATGATCTTAAAATAATTCAGTTAAAAGTATCCTATGTATATTAGATATAAACTCTTATATAATAAATATCAACAAATTATAAAAATATATATTCAAAAAAAGGATTTCAATAACCTATAATTTGATTTTAGCACCAAACCTTGAAAATAAATAAGTAGCTCTCCAATCTCTTTCTGGAGTATAAGAAGTTAAAGAAATTCCAGCACCAAGTTCACAATAAATTCTCCAACCTTTTCCAATTGGCAAATTTCCACCAATACCCATTTCAGGAGTTATAAAAATATTAGAACCAGCAGAACCAGATTTTTCTTTAAGAATTTTAGTATTAGTACCATTATCATATAATAAATCAGTAGGTGAGATTATTTTCTTTTGGTATGTTTCGTTTACATAAATAGGAAAAGCAAAATTGATATTCCCAAAAACGAATGCTCTTTGATTTGCAAAATATAGTTCAGCTCCTGGAGCTAAACCAAGCATTAAACTCTGATTTTTAATTTCAAATTTCTCTCGAACAATAGAATTTCCAGGTAAAATATTTGATAAAGAATCTGGTAAAAATCCAGTAGCAATACCATTCCAGTTCTCTAATGAAAGTCTACCAGTTAAGAACAAATCTTGACCAAATGGATATTCAATAATCCCATTAAAACCATAAAGCGGTGCACCTAAATTACCATTTAAAATAATTGGTGTAAGGTTTGAAGGATTGTTTTCAGATACAATAACATTATTGTTAATAGCAGAATATTTGATTCCAATTCCATAAAAAATGTCTGAACCAGGAGCACAAGTCGCATTCCCACTTAGTGAGACAACAATTAATGAGTCACCATTGATATCATATTGTACACAAATACTTTGATAAGAAATATTTCCTACTTTATCAATTAATTTAAACTTTGCATAAGCATTCCTTTTTGGAATTTGAGTTTGAATAACTATAGGAACTTGAGGGGTACCTAATTCAAACTTGAGATTTGGAATTGTCAGGTTATCTTTTTCGACTAAAATAATTTGATTCAAACCTGTATCATAAATTCTATCATCTCGAACAACAGCACTAATTGTTGAAGGTGTTGAGCGAGTTATATCAAGCACTGGAGCAGTTTTATCAGGTTGTTGAACAACAATTTCTAACGACTGACCACCTCCATTACCATAAGCATCATAAGAAGCTTCACCAAAACCAAAGCCATAACAATACAAACCAAAAGGTTCATTAGATGAAATAACATGAGTACCATAATCAACTTCAACTTGAGCTATTGAAAAAGCACTTAAACCAAATCTATAAAAAACTCTTGATGGAATAGAAATTCCATCAATTACAATTTTACCAATCGACTTTGAAGGAGTAACTACATTTAAATAATGGTGCCATTCTCCTTGTACAGGCGTAGCAAATCTATAGGTTGATAGAAACTGTTCAGTAGGTGCAATAATAATCATCATAGGGTCACCAACATCATCACCATTTGCAAAGCCTTTGGAATACTGAGCAACTAAAACAGGTTTTGTAGAGGAAATTAAAGTATGTTCTTTTAATTCCAAATTTTCATAAAATTCACCTGCATTTAAGGTTGCAACTAATTTATTATTATCAAAAACTTCTGTGTTATCACTACTTGCTAAAACCCTAATTACTGAACTAGATCTGCTTGCTAAAGTACCAACAAAAAATTGTTTCCCCCATGATTGAATTGAAGGTAATTGCTCAACTAACATGTTGCAAGCTTTTACTTTTCTATTTGGAATATATGCGCAATTATGTCCACTAAAAACTGCGATTGGCTTGTCTGATTCAATTAAAGTTCCAGTTAAATCACAACTTGATTTGCTATCGAATACAGGTATTAACTGATAAGTTTGACCTTTGTTAAGTTTGACAGAAAAGGGAATAGTTGGTGCTTTTCCTTTTTGGGTTCTAACTGAAGGTGTAAATGTAACTGTTGTGTTATCTTCTGTTGCAATAGCCGCAACTTGAGCTAGCATAGTCTCTTTAAGCCATCCATAGCAAATTGCTCTATATGAATTACCTAAAGCATTTACAGGGTAGGCAAGGTAAGTATCAGTTGTTTGAAATCTTCTGTTCAAACCATATACTGTTATTGGTTCATCTGAAACTATATGTAATGCTAAATCTTCAATAACTTCACTCGATCTTAATTGACATGAAGTATCGATTTGAAACATTGTAACTTTTCCAGGTGGGAGTGAAAATTCTTTTTTGAACCCAATACCTTTTATTTCTAAATATCCTTGGGCAGCTTTTGTAGAAGTTATAAAAAGCTGTAAGTTAAGAGGTTTGTCAACAATTTCAGATTTAGAATCTTCATCTATTTGGTGATCTACATAATTTTTTTGGAAAACAACATAAAACTCCTTTCCTTCAGTTGTTGCACCAATTCTAAATGTTTTACTGTCTTGTGCATTCAAACAATTAATAAATATTGTTAGAAACAATATTATTAATAAAATATGATTTTGTTTAGTATGAAATTTCATTTTTTTAACTATTTAATAACAACAATTCTTTGAGTAATTACCTCTTCATCAGTCTTTAACATCATTATATACATGCCACTTGTAAAAGATTTTTCAATGTTTAAAACAAATTCAAACCTCCCACTTTTTTGATTGCCAGTAAAAATATTATATACTTCTTTGTAGAACATATCATAAATTTTTAAATCAATTTTTGATTCTTTTGATAATGTATAAAATATTTTTGCAGTAGATGTAACTGGATTTGGAATGCTCGGTTCTAAAGAATTTAAAAAACCTTGTTTGTATCCAAGAGAATCAATTCTGCTTTGAGAAAATAAATTTCTATTTGTTGTTGCAATCACAAATAGAAAAAAAGAAACAGTAATGAATATTTTAAATTTAAATTTCAAAAAAAAAGATATTAAATTAAGAAGAGTTAAGAATTTTAAGATATGTTTGAAAGACTGATTTCTACAGGTCTGCATTGAATAAACAACAAACATTTCACTTCATGTCCACCTCCATCGTCAGCTAATACAGGAACAATAGAAGAACATTCAGGTAAACGGTCTTTACATCTTGGATGGAAATGACAACCAGGTGGTACATTAGAAGGGGATGGTACATCACCTTCAAGTGGAATTCTTTTGCTTTTATTTCTTGGGTCAGGCACTGGTGCAGCAGATAATAATGCTTGAGTATATGGATGTTTAGGATTCCGATACAAATCATTCACATCAGCAATCTCAACTATTTTACCAAGATACATAACAGCTACTCTATCAGAAATATGCTGAACAACAGATAAACCATGCGATATAAATAAATAAGTTAAATTAAACTTATCTTGTAAATCATCTAATAAATTTATTACTTGCGATTGAATGGAAACATCTAAAGCAGAGACAGGTTCATCGCAAACAATAAATTCTGGTTCAACAGATAATGCTCTTGCAATTCCAATTCTTTGCCTTTGACCACCGCTAAACTCATGAGGATAACGCCTTGCATATTCTGGTTGCAAACCAACAGTTGTTAGAAGCTCACTAATTCTGTCATTTATTTCACCTTCAGTATTTCTAAGTTTATGGAATTTAATGATTTCAGCTAACATCCCTCCGATTGTAATTCTTGGGTTTAATGATGAATATGGATCTTGAAAAATAATTTGCATCTTTCTTCTTAAATCACGCATTTTATTAGATGCAAGATTTGTAATGTCAACACCATTAAAAATTATACTTCCAGCTGAAGGCTCAATAAGCCTTAGAATTGATCTACCTACAGTAGTTTTACCACATCCAGATTCACCAACTAAACCTAATGTTTCACCTTTAAATATATTAAAAGATAAATCATCAACGGCTTTGACATTCCCAACAGTTTTAGAAAAAAGTCCTTTTTTAATTGGAAAATATTTTTGAAGATTTTTTACTTCAATTAGATTTTGTTTTTTTGAATCCATTTTAATTAATAGAAAATTATTTAACTTTTATCATCAATAAAAAATAAACAGGACTTAAGTTACGAATTTATAGAAATAATTCCGAGAGCAGCAATTGATGCTGTTTCAGCACGTAAAATAGTTTTACCTAATGATATAATATCTATATTGTTTGATTTTACTAAATCAATCTCCTTACTTGAAAAGCCACCTTCTGGTCCTATTACAATTGCTAATTTGATATTCAAATCTTTTATTTTATTATAATTATCAATTAGATTATTATTAGGATTTGAACTTTCATAACAAACAAAAATTTTATCAAAATTATTATTAGATTCTATAAAAGAATTGAATTTAATTGGCTCATTAATAACTGGCAAATAGACTCTTTTACACTGCTTAATTGCTGAAAGTGCAATTCTTTTAGATCTGTTTACATCAAACCTTCCTTCAGTTCTATCACAAATTATTGGTAATATTTCTCTTGCTCCTAATTCTGTAGCTTTTTCAATACACCAATCAATTCTAGATTTACTAGTTAAAGGAGAAATTACAAGGACAATATAAGGTTTATGGAACTCCTTTTCAAATAAAATATCCTGAATAAATATTTCATAAACACCTTTTTTAGAAATATCTTTTACAATTGAATTTGCTTTAGCACCTTTCCCATTTATAAGAATGATTTTATCATCAATTCTAAATCTGAATGCTTTAGCATGTCTGCTTTCTTCAGTTGATAAAACTACAACATCATTTTTATTAAAATCACTAGAGTGATATAAAGCGGGATATGTCATTGAGAAATCGTTCATAGCAAATCGCAAAATTATTATTAATGATTGATTAAGGAAAGGATTTTTTTAATCAATTTCAATTTAAAAAAAGGAAACTCAAAATAATTGAGTTTCCTTTTAAGATAATTATTCACAAATAATGATTTTACTTTTTCTTTTTAATTTCATAATTAGTACTTCTATATGCTTTTTGCATTACATTTAATTCTTCGTCTTTCATGTTTTTAGCTTTTTCAACTTGTCTATCATATTCATCAACAATTTTAATTTGTTTGTCTATCTCTTTATTGTTTGGAGATCTCTTCTTAGATTCAACTAATATAGCACGAGCACTGCCAAGTTTTGCTTGACATTTATCATAACTTCTTGAGTCTAAATCATCCATGGCATTTTCTGTGATAACATTTGTTTCAAACATAGCAATGTTGGCAATGGCGTCTTCATTAAATGCTAAATCAAATTTTGGTTTGTCTAAAGTTGGAATTAAAGTATCGTTTGTTAAAGTTGTAAAATGAATTTTACTAATTGCATTATCATATTCTAAAACAGTGTTGAAAATAATATTTTCAGTAAGTTGATTTTGTATTGAAAATTTTATTAACATAGATTTTTGCTCTTGAGAAGCTACATCTTTTAAATCAAAATTTACTTGATTATTTTTCAAATCAAATTTAAAACCGAAAGAAGTGGAAGGGGACAAGTAAAAACTTGGATAATTTACAGATACTTTTGTATTGTTTGCAATAACACTAACCAAACCATTTAACTCTTTTGCAAAAATCGAATTGATTCTATCAGCTTTATCAATAAAATAATAATTTCCATTTCCACTCTCAGCCATAGCAGTCAACAATCTCTCATTAAATCCGCTCCCTACTCCAAATGTAGAAAGTGTGATTCCATCTTCTAAATTTTTATTACGTACAATTTGATTTAATTTAGTTGAATCTGTAATACCAGCATTTGCTAATCCATCAGTAATCAATAAAACTCTATTAATTCTGTTTCTATCATATGTACTTTTAGCTTGAACATATCCTTCTAACAACCCTCCACTTAAGTTAGTTCCTCCATCGGGAGATATTTGAGAAATTAAATTGTAAATTTCATTTTTTTTACTCACAAGTGCAGACTTGCAAACAACTTCAACTTTATCATCATATTTAATAACAGATAAATAATCTTCTTCAGATAAATTGTTGACTATAAATTTACAAGCTTCAATTGCAAACTTCATTTTATCACCACTCATAGAGCCACTATGATCTAACACAATTGAAATATTCATTGGTGCTCTTTTTTTCCCAAGTTCAATTTTTAATGCTTGTAAATCTAAATACAAGTAAACATCTTTTTTATCTTTAATCCAGTAATTGTTATCTAGATGAGTGTTGAGTGAGATTACAGAATCTGGAATTAATTGAGAATAAGAATAATATTGAGAAGCTATAAAAAGAAGAAATATAACTGATAAAAGTTTTTTCATAATAATTGGTTTTTAAAATTAATAATGGTTTTGAAGTTAACTGACTTAATTAATTTTATCATGTAACTATTAAAAAGTATAATTAACAAATTTTTATTTTATGAAATAATTTAAAGAAATTAAATTATAACATGATGTCTTTAGTTGATTTGAAATTTTAGTCAATAACCAAATATAAAATATTTATAAGTTATTGCAACGAAAAGTAATCAAAATTGAAACGCAGAAAGAGTAAATTGAACACAAGTTATTAAGAACAATAAATGAAACAGAATAAATAATAAGTGCAACGAAAAGAAACCAAAATTGAAACGCAGAAAGAGTAAATTTAACACAAGTTATTAAGAACAATAAATGAAACAGAATAAATAATAAGTGCAACGAAAAGAAATCAAAATTGAAACGCAGAAAGAGTAAATTTAACACAAGTTATTAAGAACAATAAATGAAACAGAATAAATAATAAGTGCAACGAAAAGAAACCAAAATTGAAACGCAGAAAGAGTAAATTTAACACAAGTTATTAAGAACAATAAATGAAACAGAATAAATAATAAGTGCAACGAAAAGAAACCAAAATTGAAACGCAGAAAGAGTAAATTAAAAGTATAACAAATACAACAAAAAAAATAAATAAACAATTAAACAAGAAAATCAAAATGAAAACAATCAAATTAGTATTAACAATTTTAGCAATAGTATTTATTGCAACAACAACAAACAAAAGCAACGCTCAATTTAAAAAAATACCAAATGGAGCAATACCAAGAGATGGAAATGTAATAATAGAATTAAATAGAAATAAACCAAATCCAACTGTATTAAATGTATCAGTAACAAAGATCTCTTCAATATCAACAACCCCAAGTTATAAAAAAAGGATAAGAGTAAGTGTTACATTAAAGAACATTGGCGGAGCTAAATATACAAGCAATGAGAATCAACAAGGAGTATTGCTTACGCTTGTTGAAGGAACAATTGTAAGAAGCTTAACAGATTTTAAATTTGTAAATTTAGCAGTAAATGAAGTAAAAGTATTCACATTTGATATGGATTGGTATTCACCAGAATTCCCACCAAGTATCAAAGCAGAAATAACATACGATCCAGATATATTAAATGATTCAAACACTGGGAATGATGATTCAAATTTAAAAGATAATATGAAAGTAATAACAGGAGAGTCAGTAAACGCAGTAGTAAACAGATAACAAAACTATAATATTTAGGTGTTTGGTTGAGAATATCATTCACCTAATTTTTTTTATTAAGATGAAACTAGTAGTAATGTAATCAATAATTTAAAATGATAGAATCAAAAAAATTTAATTGTAAAATAAAAATAATATCAAAATGAAAAAACTAATTTTATCGATACTTGTATTAACAACAATAGTAACAAATGGAATTTTTGCTTCAAACAAATCTAAGTTAACAGTTAATAAAGCTAAAGCTGACACACTCTTAACAATAATATCTCGAGTAAAAAATCATGAGTTTTTAAGTATTCCAGCAAATGCAGTTTGGATTACAAGAGCAGTATTTTCAAGTAAGGGGAACACAGTAAGTTTATATACTGGATTATCAACAAGACAAGCCTTAAATGTACCAGTAATTTATTCTATAGATGGTACAAAGTTGACATGTGTTTTTAGAATGACTGATGGTGTAGATTGGAAATTTACTGCAAGAATCTCAGGTATTCAATTAAATACAATACAGGTTGCTGAATACTCATCTGGACATATTAAATACAATAAAACACTTATTAAAAACTAACTTATTCATTAAAAGGTGGTAATTTTATTTATCACCTTTTTAATAATTTATTAACTCATTTAGTTAATAAATCTTCCATTAATAAAATCATTTGCATTCATAATTTTCTTTCCCTCAGGTTGTAATTCTAAAACCTCAAGAGCATCTGTTAATGACCCTAAAAGCAATTTTCCATCTATCAGTTTTAACTCTCCATTCAAACACTTTCTATCTGTTTTTAAAGTCTTTATAATTTTCAGTGGTTTTGAATTATATGTAAAGTATGCTCCAGGATATGGAGAAAGTCCTCTAATGAAATTATGTAAATCTTCACATATTAAATCAAATTTGATTAAACAATTTTCACGAAATATTTTTGGAGCAGGAGATGATTTTACATCGTTTTGTTTTACTAAATTTACTTTGTTGTTGCTAATTAAATCTAAAGTATCACCTACAATATTTGCTCCAAAATATTTCATTTTATCATGTAATTCTCCAGCAGTCATATTTTCAGTAATTTGTATGGTATCACTTAAAATAATATCACCAGTATCAACATTTTTCTTTAAGAAAAAGGTAGTTACACCTGTTTGAGATTCACCGTTTATAATTGCATGATTTATAGGGGCAGCTCCTCTATATTTTGGAAGTAATGATCCATGCAAATTGAAAGATCCTAGTTTTGGGATATTAAAAATAGATTCAGGTAGAATTTTAAATGCAACAACACAAATTACATCAGGTTGTAATTCTTTAATCAGATTAATAAAGTTTTCATCATTTAATTTATTAGGAGTTGAGACTTCTAAATTATTTTCTAAAGCAAAATTCTTAATAGCTGATGATGAAATTTTTAGTCCACGACCTTTAGTTTTATCAGGGGAAGTAACTACTAAAACTACATCATGACCTTTATCAATAATAGTTTTCAAAGATGGAACAGCAAAATCTGGAGTCCCCATAAAAATTACTTTCATAGTTTTAAAATCAAGTTTAATAAATTTGCCAACAAAAATAACTTAAACAAAATGAAGCAGAATAAATTAGCTCAAGAGAATTTAAACATAAAAAATTTTAAATTTGCAATTGTGGTAAGTAATTGGAATGAGATTATTACTTCAAATTTATTAAATGGATCTTTGACATTTTTTAGTAAATATAATGTAGGAATGGATTCAATATTTATTGTTAAATGTTCTGGAGCATTTGAATTACCTTTAACTTGTCAATTTTTGTGTGAAAGCAAAAAATACGACGGTATTGTTGCTTTAGGATGTATAATTAGAGGTGATACTCCTCATTTTGAATTTGTTTCTAACGAAACATCATCAGGAATAATGAATACAATGTTGAAATATGACATTCCTATTGGGTTTGGTTTGTTAACAGTTGATACATATGATCAGGCAGTTTTAAGAAGTAATGATAATGTATCAAATAAAGGTTATGAAGCCGCTCAAGCAGTTTCTGAAATGCTCATTTTAAAATCTAAAATATTAGAGGGTTAAATTTTTGAAGTATATTTTGCTTAACAATATGTTAATTTTGTACTGATTTATTTAAATCAACACAACAACAATTTAAAATAATTTAATAAAACTTCATTCATTTGAATTCTAATTAATTTACAAATCCTGAAATCCCAAATAGATATGATTAGTTGTATAAAAAAAATTCCTTTAATATTTTTTCTATGTATATGTTTCTTTAAAGTTTCATATTCTCAAATTAATAATTATAAATGGGAGACAATCAGTGGGGTAAATAATGCTCAAGATATTTCAGTTGATAATGATGGAAATTTTTGGATTGGAACAACAGGTGGTTTGTTAAAATATTTTCCTAAACAAGATAGTTTTAAATTGTATAAACTTGAAGATGGGTTAATAGCATTAAATGTTACATCTGTTGGAGTTGACAAAAAATCAGGAAATATTTTTACTGGTAGTTCAGATGGTAAAATGAGTATCCTTAAAAAAGATGGAAGTTGGATTTATTCAACTGAAATTTATTTATCAACTGAATATCCAGATAGATCAATAAATGGATTTGGTTTTAATGATGGTAAAGCATACGTTTTAACTGGTTTTGGAGTAGGAGTATATGATATTACTAAAAATGCTTTCATTGATTCTTATAGATTCCTTGGTTCAATTCCCAGAAATACTGCTGTCAATGAGATTTATTTTTCAAATGATAAAATTTATTTAGCAACAAATGCAGGTATCGTTTTTGCAGATAAATCATTATTGAACCTAGCATCTCCAACTTCATGGATTACATTAAATAAATTAAATAGTGGCATTTTAAGTGATACAGTTTATTCTATTAATGAATATAATGGAAAAATTATAGTAGGAACAAGAAGTGGTGTTTGTTTATTAAATGATAAGTTAAGTTTCGACACAGTACAAAATAATCGAAGTGAAAAAGCTTTATTTTTTAAAAATCAAAATAGACTGTATATAGGATTTAGTTACGTTTTCCCTGTCTTTGAGTTGTTTGAAATGTCTTCGAATGGCTTAATAAGTATTGGTGGAGCAACAGATATTTTACAAACTCTATTTGTAAATGAAAGTGGTGGAATATTTGTAGGGTTAAAAAGAAAAGGATTTTCATCATTTAATATTTCAAATCAAAATACAATTCAGATTTCACCAAACACTCCAACATCAAATTTATTTAGTGGTTTTGTAAAATCTAGTAATGGAGATTTATGGACAATTCATGGTGGCAGAGGATTTGGTGATGGATTCTCGTTGTTACGAAATGGAGTATGGACACAATTCAGAGTTGATATAAATAATAATATTCCTGCAAATGATATATGGAACATAGGAGGTGGTGTAGATAATAGTATTTGGTGTGGCATTTATGGCAAAGGTTTTATAAATATAGAACCAAAATCAGACTCATTTAAATATAAAATATATGATAAAACTAACACTCCAATGAGGGGAGTTGGTACTGGTGGTAGTTATGAAGTAGGTGCACAAACAGTAACTGACTCAAAAGGAAGGACTTGGTTTGTATCTTATTCTCCTGGAACAAACTCAGGTTCAATACTTTTTTCTAAAGATAAAAATGACTCTGTTTGTATTTCTGCTATTACACCAATCGGTTTAAACGGTGATTTTAGGTGGATTACAATTGATCAAAGCAATACAAAATGGCTTGGTAGCGATGAAACTGGCGATGCTCGTGGTCTTGTTTATTTTAATGATAATAATACTCCATATGATCCAAGTGATGATATCACTGGTAGAATTACCACTTTTGATGGCTTGATTGATAACACAATTAAATATCTTGTATCAGATAAAGATGGTATTTTATGGATTGGTACAAGCAAAGGATTAACTGCATTATATAATCCAACTTCAACGGTAATGGATAAATCACAACCGAGGTTCCAAAATTTCAGACCATTAAATGATGTAACTATTAGAAGTATTTCAATAGATGTTTTAAATAGAAAATGGGTAGGAACTGATAAAGGTCTTTATATTATAAATGCAGATGGATCTGAAGTTATAAAACAATTTTCAAGTGAAAATTCTCCATTAGTTAGTGATAAAGTAATTTCTGTATTATGCGATGAAAAAAGTGGTGATGTATTTGTTGGCACTGATAATGGAATGAATAGAATTAAGACTGATGCTGTTAAAAGTGATGCAATTTCTGAGCTAACTTTCAATCCAAACCCTTTTATTATTCCAGATAATGACAGGGTAACAATTCAAGGATTACCAAGCTTAGCAATTGTTAAAATCTTAACTTTATCAGGAGGGCTAATAAAAGAGTTTGTTTCGCCTGGTGGTTCTGTTGCTTCTTGGGATGGTAAAAATAGTAATGGAGTTTATGTTAAAACTGGAATTTATATTGTTGTAGGCTCTTCAATTTCGGGAGATGAAACAATTTTGGGTAAATTAACCGTTATTTCTAAATAGTATATTTGGTTTCAATTTTAAATAATGTAATTATTGAAATACAGCTTTATAACTGTATTTTTTTTTATTATAAATTTTTAAAACTCATAGTAAAATTAAATTGCTAAAAATATTGAATAAGTTTGATAAAATAATTATTAAAAAAAAATTGTTGCTTAATTGCTTAATTTTGTCGCTTTAAAAATTATATTCTTCTTTTAAATTAATCATATACCTTTTTTTATGAAAAAAGTTACTCTTTTTATGGCTTTTACTATGTTATTAATAAACATTTTAAGTGCTCAAAATTATCAATCTATCGTTGGGGATCCGCTTAAATTAAGGATTTATAAGCTAAAAAATGGTTTAACAGTTATGTTGTCTGTTAACAAAAAAGAGCCAAGAATTCAGACATTTATTACTACAAATGCTGGTAGTAAAAATGACCCTTCAACTCATACTGGTTTAGCTCATTATTTAGAACATATGTGCTTTAAAGGTACTGATAAATATGGTACAAAAGATTGGAGTAAAGAAAAACCATTGTTAGACCAAATATTTTCACTTTATGAAAAGTATGGAGCTACCACAAACCCTGATGAAAGAAAACTGATATATAAACTAATCGATTCTGTTTCAAATGAAGCGTCTAAATATGCAATTGCTAGCGAATATGATAAAATGGTTGGGTTTATAGGTGCTCAAGGAACAAATGCTTTTACTTCAGTTGAGCAAACAAGCTATGTGAATGATATTCCATCTAACCAATTAGAAACTTGGCTTAATATCGAAGCAGAAAGATGGAGAAACCCTGTATTGAGATTATTCCATACAGAGCTTGAAGCTGTGTATGAAGAAAAAAATATTGGAATGGATAATGATGATAGAAAAAAATATGAAGCTTTTGGTGCTGCAATGTATAAAAATCATCCTTATGGAACTCAAACTACCATTGGTACAATTGAACATTTAAAAAAACCATCTCTAAATGAAATTGTTAAATTTTACAAAACTTACTATGTTCCTAATAATATGGCTGTTATTTTAGTTGGAGACTTTGATCCAGATAAAGCATTTAAACTTATTGAGGCTAAGTTTAGTTACATGCAACCTAAACCAATTCCTGTTTTCTCTTTTAAACCAGAAATACCAAGAACTTCACCTGAAGTAATTGAAATCTCAGGACAAACACCTGCTAATTTAATGATGGGTTGGAGAAGTTCAGGAGCTGGGACTAAGGATGTGGACTTACTTACATTAACAGATTTATTATTAGCTTATAAAGGAGCTGGATTCCTTGATCTGAATATTACTAAAGCTCAAAAAGCACAATCAGCGGGGAGTAGCCCTAACATTAGTAAGGACTATTCTGTTCATGTTTTTACAGGCACTCCTAAAGGAGGTCAGAAACTTGAAGATTTAAAAGATTTAATTTTAGAACAAATAGATAAAGTTAAAAAAGGAGAATTTGATGAAGAATATTTGAAAGCTACTTTGAAAAATTTAAATGTCGATAAATTAAAACAATATGAAACAAATGCTGGAAGAGCGTACGAGATATTAGATTGCTTTACAATGGGTACTCCTTGGGAAGGGAATGTAAATTTAATTTCTAGATTATCAAAGTTTACTAAAAAAGATGTTGTAGATTTTGCAAATAGATTCTATACAAATGATTACGTTATACTATATAAAAGGCAAGGTGCTGATCAAAACGTTCAGAAAGTTGAAAAACCTGCAATAACAGCTATATCAGTTAACAGAGAAGATGTTTCACCTTTTACTAAATCAATACTAGAAACAAATTCTCCTGCTTTAAAACCATTATTTGTTGATTATAAAAAGGATATTAATTTCAGTAAATTAAAAAATGGTACTTCTTTATTATATTTAAATAATTCAGATAATAAATTATTCTCTTTGTATTATCTATTTGAAATGGGAAGAAGAAATATAAAGGAACTTCCAATTGCATTAGACTATCTTAAATATTTAGGAACAGATAAGTATACAGCTGATCAATTAGCAAAAGAGTTTTTCAAACTAGGTTGTGAATTTGGTATTTCAGCCACTGAAGATCAAGTATATGTTTCATTAAATGGATTACAAGAGAATTTTTCTGATGCCTTAAAATTGTTTGAAAATTTTTTAGCAAATGCTAAACCAGATCAAAAAGCGTTAGATCAATTAATAGCTCAAACTTTAAAAAATAGACTTGATGCAAAAAAGAGTAAACAAGCAATTGGTAGTGCACTAGTTTCATATGCAATTTACGGACCTAAAAATCCAACCACAGACAGACTTTCAGAGGCACAATTGAAAGGATTAAAGGCAGAGAATATGGTCGCTTTAATTAAATCTATATGTGATTTTAAGCATGAAGTAATGTACTATGGTCCATCTTCTTTAAAAGATATTTCTAAAGATTTAAATGCAAATCATAAATTAGTTATTGCTCCAAAAGATTATCCTGTCCAAATAAAATATGATAGACTAGATATGAATTCAAATTCAGTTTACTTAGCAAATTATGATAAAATGGTTCAAGCAGAAATTAATTGGATTAGAAAAGGAAGAGTCTTTGATCCAAAAAATTATACTGTACAAGAGTTGTTCAATCAATATTTTGGAGGAGATATGTCTTCAGTAGTTTTTCAAACAATTAGAGAATCAAAAGCACTTGCATATTCAACTTGGTCAGGTTATTCAAACCCATCAAAAAAAGGTGAGTATTGTTATGTAAGAGCTTATGTTGGCACACAAGCTGATAAATTACCTGAGGCAATTATTGGAATGAATGAATTGTTAAATATTTTACCTAAAAGTGAGCAAGGAATTGAACAAGCTAAAATGGGTATAAAGAATTCTATTGAAACTAATAGAACAACCAAAACAGATATTTTCTTTAGTTATTTAGCTGATAGAAAATTAGGACTAGATTATGATTTGAAAAAGGATGTTTATAATAATATAGATAAATTAAATTTTGAAGATGTTGCAAACTTCCATAAAGAAGAGTTTGCTTCCAAAACATATTCAATGTGTGTTGTTGGCGATAAAACAAAATTAAATTTAGATGCTTTAAAAAAACAGGGAAATCTTAAAGAAGTGAGTTTAGAGGAGTTGTTCGGTTATTAAGATTTAAAAAACATTTATACGTTAATTTAAAATCCTGTTTGAAATTATTTCAAACAGGATTATTATTTTATATTTATTATATAATTATTATAAAAAATATGGAGCAGTTTAAATTATCTCAGAATTATATTGATCATTTCAATAAGTTAGGTGTTGATATTAAAAATAGAATTTTAGAGTTTAAAAAAGTTCCAAAAGAAGAGTATTTTTATGAATTATGTTATTGCATTTTAACTCCACAAACTAAAGCGGTAAATGCTGAATTAGCTATTTACAAATTGAAAAATAATGGATTTAAGTATAAAGAGATTGATGTTAATTCAATTCTAAGAGATCCAGAAAATTATATTAGATTTCATAATGTAAAAACAAATCGGCTTTTGATTATAAAAGAAAAATGGAATATAATTGATGAAATTATTAGTTCAAACAAAATAAATGAATTTGATAAAAGGGCTTGGTTAATTGATAATGTATTAGGTATGAGTTGGAAAGAATCATCTCATTTTTTGAGAAATATAGGATTTCATAAACTTTCAATAATTGATAGACATATTTTAAAACATCTTTTAAATTGTGGGGTTATAAATGAATTACCAAAAAATTTAACTAAAAAAAAATATTTAGAAATAGAGGAAAAGTTTCGGAATTTAGCAAATAATGTAGGGCTTAGTATGCAGGAGCTTGATTTGTTGTTTTGGAGTTACGAGGAAGGGAGTGTTAGAAAATAATTTATAGGGAACTACTTTTTCATAAAATTTAATACAAAATATCGTAAATCCAATAAATTTACTCTATTATCACATAAGTACCTATTGGAACTAAATTAAAGAGTTCTATAGCATCATCATTAAACATTCTAATACATCCATAACTTACAGGCGTTCCAAGCATTAACTCATTATTAGTACCATGAATATAAATGCACCTTGCTTTTGAATCTACTAATTTACCATTCATATCCCTACCTTTATTAATACCATCTTCAAGACCATCAATAATAAAAACTCTAGTTAAAACATAATCATGTAATTTACTTAATAAGCCTGCACTATCTTTAACAATTGGTGCAATTCTTCCGGTGTTTCTTCTTGATTTAAAAATAGAACCAAATTCTGCACCATCTCCAATTTTATCTACAATTTTATGAATGCCTAATGGCGTTTGATTTGTTCCCATTTTTGCACCATATTCCGAACCAGTTTTTCCAGTACTAACTCTAAATGCCTTTACAATGGAATTATTCCTACTTACAAACATATTTTGTTCTTCAACATTGATATAAATTAATAGGTCTAACCTAGAGTTAAATCCACTTAATTCTGCAATAATACTAGCTTCTAAAAACTTTTTACCTGCATCTGCGAAACGCATTATAACATCATTTTCAACTTTGTATCCTAAAATCTTTGCATAATTAAACTTATTAATTGATTCACTGAAATCACCCTTTGCAGATAATGCTCTACCCCAACAATAAAAGAGGTAATCATATTTTGGATACAACAAAAATGCATTTTTGTAAACCTCTAAAGCAGAATCTAAATATTTGGATTTACCAAAATCTTTTGACTCTAAATCCATTTGTTCATAAATATTTCCAATTGACATGATCAAATAAATGTTATCAACATTTAAGTTGTAAGCTGACCAAAGGTAAGTTAATGATGAATCATAATTTTTCAAACCTGCAAATGCTAAACCTTTCCCCCAAAGCAAATCAACATTAGAATTCTTGCTATTAAAACCCATATTAAATTGTATTAACGCTTCGGTGAACAAAGTATCTTTGCAAAAATTCCAACCGTTTTGGATATATGGATGAGAATATTGTTGAGGAAAATCTAATTTAATTTTTGATATAAAATGAACAAATTGATTTAATGAAATTTCAGATGGTCTTGACCCAATCTTCCATTCAATTCTTGAATTATTATCTTGTGAATAGATAGACTTACTAAGTGCTAAAAAAAAATATATTGTTAAATAAATTATCTTCACTAATTTTCAATTATAATTTCAAGTTCGATTAAATATTCAAACATAAATGTAATTTTATCATTGTTCAACAAACATACAATAGTTAGGTTTATTAAAAAAATAAATATAACTTCTTAGTTAATAAATTTACTAATTAAATAAAAAAACTCCTGTTTGAATTAACAGGAGTTTTAAACTATAATCTAGATTTTAAATGTTATTTGCCACGCTCTCCTGGAACGGTTGGTCTTCCAAGAACCTCTTCTCCATCATTCATTCCATCACCATCAGTATCAGGACGTAAAGGGTCAGTTGGGCACCCTCTACTTAATAGTTCCTGTCCATCAGTCAATCCGTCACCATCAGTATCAGGGTTTAGGGGATTAGAGCGATATCTTAGAACTTCCAAACCATCTGGAACACCATCACCATCAGTATCTGGATTTCTTGGATCAGTACCTGTTACTCTCATTTCTGCTACATCTGTAAGTCCATCTCCATCAGTATCAGCGTCAGCAGAAAACAATTTATCACCAATCTCATATAAAGTGTAAGTGTCAGTAAAAGGAGGTGCAAATTTGATACCTAAGAAAAACTCTGGTTGATTAATACCTTCTCGAGTACCAGAACCATCAGATTTTTTTGGAAATAAATGTTCAAGATATTTTGCTCCAGCCTCAAAATCAAAATCTCGCAATCCTCTATATAAAATACCAGCATTTAAATCTTCACCTGCAACATCAATTTGTCCAATAAAGTCATTATATCTATATCTAATTGCTGCCATTGGGTTAATACCAAACTTTTTTAAATCAGTTGAATCAGTCTCAACTTTTACAAAATTTAAAAATTTTGAAATTGGACCCGAACCAGCATACTTACCAGTACCTAAACCAACTAGTGCACTAAATCCATTTCTATCAGTATAATATACTTTTTCAGGTTCCATAATACCAACTGGCATTGGTCCTCGAACATAAGTATTAGTATCGTATGGTGGTGTACGATAATTATTTGTATCTACAACGCCTCTGCCCATATAATTAGTATCAGCTTTTGATAGCATATTAACCCAATTATCAAAACTACCTAGGGTATTATTTTTTTGATCTAACATATCTAAAGAATCTGCAACAACTGGATATGCTTTTCGTAATAAATCTGCTTTCTCTTGATCAGTCATATCACTACCAAACCAATAAGATACCATTAAAGAGAAAGAGTTACGTGGGTCATAAATACTATTATCTGGTTGAAGAATTTTACGAGGATCATAATCATCATTTTGAGTAAAAATATTCTCCCAACCTAAAGTACCACCCCACCTTGAACCATCTCCACCAAAAACACTATCTATAACTGGATTCCAAAAAATGAATGGAGATAAACCTTTAGTGAAAGAGCTAACTCTTAAACCAGCTCTAAATTGCCATACATCTATTGATACTATTCCATTAAAATCTGCAAGTGCATTTGGTAATGCAATGTTAATTCTAGCACTAGAATCAAGCTGACTGCGAACAGGACCAAGTAAGTCACCTCCAATATGGATTTTACCAGTTTCAAACCTTTCAAAGGGTCTTCTAAGCTCTAAAGTTTGACCTTTTGTAATTGTAACGTATCCGAAAATTAATACTGTGGCAATTACAGTATGTAAAATTGTTTGAATACTTAATCTGTTAAACAGTTTCATAATTAAATGATTATCTTGATATTACTTAATATAAATTCATTTTAAGAAAAAAACTTGATTTCAATTCTCAAGTTTATTTTTACAATTCAAATATATAAAGTTGGAATAACATTAAATATAATTAAATGTTAACAAATTGTTTCAATACGAATTCCAAAAATTTTAGAATTAATTCAATTATTGAAAAATATATTAAATGTAAAAAAATGAAATATTAATCAGATTATTTCACTATATATATAAATTTATAAATTTGTCAAATAATGATTTTCCAAATTTGTCATACTTAATCTTTTTACATCTGTATTGTCTTCATATCCGCATAAATGAAGAGCTCCATGAATTGCCAACCTATATACTTCATTATAAAATTTTACATTGAAAATTTTAGATTGCTCTTTTGCTCGATCAACACTAATGTAGATTTCACCTTCAATCAAATCAGAATTATTAATTTTAGATTTATTTGAATCACTTTGATTCAAATTAAAAGTTATTACATCAGTTAAATAATTATGGTTAAGATATATCTTATTAATATCTAAAAGCTCTAAATCACATACAAATATTACATTCACATTATAATTATTTTTATGTTCTCCCTTGAATGTAAAATTTAATAAATCAATGATTTTTTTTTTTGTAATTCTAATTTTTTCGTGATTATTAAATACATTGATTATTTTCATAAAATAAATATAGTTTGATTTAGTTGAATGCTTTTTAAATAAAATAAAAAGCGAAAACTCATATTAAGAACTTTCGCTTCAAAAAAATTATCAATTATCAATTAAAAATTACTATTTCATATTTTCGGCAACATTTAAGAATCTCTTTTTCATCATTTCATACCTTTTTGATTCACCCATACTCATTTGTATTGATTCAATTTTTGTTTGAATTGGTAAAATTTCTCTATAAACATTTGCATATTTACCCATAGCAATTGTATCTCCTTTAGATGCTCTAGTTGCAAGTGAAATAAATTCATTCACTTTTTTTGTATATTCAATTATATATGCATTTAATGCCCCTGGAGAATTTGATGGAACATCTACTTTAGCTGGAACTGGAGGAATGACCTTTGGTGACGATGTTTGCTGTTCTGGAGTTTGTTTTACAATTGATGAATCTTTTCGTACAGTATCAGTACTTTTAGTAGAATTTATAATAGTTGAAGTATCAACTAAATTTGGTTCTTGATTCTGTGAATCTTCCTTTGCACTTTCTTTATTGCTACATGATATAATTGTTAAAGAAGCTAAAAAGAGACAAATTATTTTATTCAAAGTGATTTAAAATATAAGTTTAAAAATTAAGTATTAAATATTTTTATTAGAAATTTCTGATGGTGTTATGTTTTTGTTCTCAATTTCAAGATTATCTATGATAGATTCAATTTTAGGATCAATCACTTCTGTTTTGGGATAAAATATTAGCAATAAAAACATTCCAATTGATACACCAGAATCAGCTACATTAAAAACATAAAATCTATTAATAGAAAAATTAAAAATATTAATATCTGGAATATCTACATCAACAAAATCAACAACTTTTCCATAACATAAAGGAGCATAATTAAAAATTAATCCATAAAAAGTTCTATCAATAAAATTTCCAATTGCACCTCCAAGAATTAAAGCTAAAGACAATTTGAACCAAGGGGAAGCACTTAATTGTTTTTTACTTTTATTTAGCAAATAAATAATAAAAATACTAGCAATTAAACTAAAAACACTTAAAATTACTGGAACTCCTAAATTTATTCCAAATGCCATACCAGGATTTTCAACAAATGTTAATCTAAGAAAATCACCAACTAACTGATGAGTTTCATTTAAAGACATTTGAGTTTTTACTAAAATTTTAGTTATCTGATCAAGAATTACAATCGAAAGTGAAATTATAAAATACTTCCTCATTTAATATTTATTAGCTAGAATTATAGGATTTAAAATTTGATTATAGAAAATAAATTAAGAATCATCTTCATCCTCATCTTCTGGAACATCAGAACTTACGTATTCTTCATAAACAATTGGATTCAAAATCTCAGTAAATATTTTACCAGGATAACAAGGTTTACTTGTATTCTTAAAAGTGGTACAAACTTGAGTAACTGGAACTGCCATCATCCTTTTAGAATCTAATTTTAATCCGCACATTCTGCAAATTCCAAAAGTTCCATGATCAATTCTAACAATTGCATCATCTAACTTATTTATATAATCTGAAGTTCTTTGAGATTGAAGATAAGCTTTTTCCCGCTCAACAGCATCACTAGCTTGTTCAGTTAAATGTGTTGAATATGAGCTCTCATCCATACCCTCACCATCTGCCATCATTATTAATTGTTGTTCTAACATCTCCAATTCTTCTTTAGCATCATCTTTCATAGAAGTAACAATTTTTTTAAATTTTTCTAATTCAATTTTTGAAAAAGGTTCATTGGAATCAGTAGCAGTTGCCACAGTAAACATCTCCCTTGGTACTTTCAATAAAGCTTCTTTGGCAGCCTTTAACAAATTAGTATTATTCGAATTTTTTTTAGTTGTCTCTTTGATTTCTTTTTTAGATTTATTTAAGTTAATATTTCCAGTTTTTTTCTTAGGAACTATTGTATGAATAATTACAGGTTGTTTCTTCTTTTTTTGATCATAAATTGAATCTAAACTATCACTATTATTTATTTTTTTTAATGATGATTCTTTTAATAATTCTTTTGAATTTTTATCAATTGGTATAACTTTTTTAACGATTACTGGTTTTGAATTTTTACCAACAATAGTTTTCTTTTCGTTAACTTTCTCTTTATTAGATTTTGTTAATACTTTGTCATTATTATTAACAATTTTAGTTGACTTTTCAGATTTAACAATATTTTTAATTAGAGCTACTTTTATTTTCTTCTTTGATGTATCACTTTTTGGTTGTGACAATTTTAAAGCTGGTGTTTTCATTGAAATTTTTTTTGCTGCCATGATAGTTTCTTGAAAAATTGTTTAAAAACCTAAAATCTTGTTGAAATAATTGAAATTTAAAAAAAAAATCTTTGTAGAAAAATTCTTTTGATATGGATATAATACAAATAATTATCTAATTTGCCTTCATTATCTTAACTTTACAAATTATTCCATTTATATCTATTTCAAAATTTGATGATTCATCGTCTATTAAATCGATTGCAAGTGTTTCTGAACAAATATAATCGCGCTGACGTATTAAAGAAGATTTAGTTTGCTCATTTGTTGAATAAAAAATCTTAATTCTGTCAGTAACTTCAAACTTAGAATCTTTTCTTAAATTCTGAATTCTATTAACAAATTCTCTAGCATTCCCCTCGCTTAAAAGATCTTCATCTAGCTCAGTATCTAAAGCTACTGTTAAAGTCCCTTCAGATGCAATTAACCAGCCTTGTATTTCATCATGAAGAATATCAATATCTTCTTTTACAATTTCAAAATAATCTCCATTAAAAGCTAACTCAATTTTACCATTTAAAATAATTTCAGAAATTTGTAATGTTGACATATTTCCAATTGCATCAGCAACAGTTTTCATACTCTTACCAAACTTAGGTCCTAGAGTTTTAAAATTAGCTTTTGCTCTTTTCTTAACAACATCAGATTGCTCATTTATTCCAACATACAATATTTCCTTAATATTTATCTCTTCCTTAATTATATCTTCAATTAAATTATAATCATTACGTTCTGTTTCATTTGAAACTGCAATTAGCATTTTACTTAAAGGTTGCCTTACTTTAATCTTTGATTTTTCTCGAAGTGCTCTAGCTAAAGCAACTGATTTTTGAGCCCTTTTCATTCTTCTTTCTAAATCTAAATCTATATCAGATGTTATGGAATCAGGAATATATGCCAAATGAACAGAATCAATATCTTCTAATTTAGTTGTAGAATTTAACATATTATACATTTTATCAGAAATAAAAGGAGATAATGGTGCCATTAATTTAACAATACAAACCAAACATTCATATAAAGTTTGATATGCTGAAACTTTATCTACAGACATTTCACTTTTCCAAAATCGTCTTCTATTACGCCTAACATACCAGTTTGATAAGTTTTCAATTGCAAATTCAGAAACTAATCGCATTGCTTTTGTTGGGTCATAATCTTCCATAAACTCAGTATAATTTTTGATCATAGAATTCATGGAAGAAATAATCCATCTGTCAAGTTCTGCTCTATCTTTTACAGGAATTTTTTCTTGATCATAATTGAAGCCATCTATATTTGCGTATAAAACAAAGAAATTATAAGTGTTTGTTAATGCCCTGAAAAAATCTGATAATACTGTTTTAGATAAATCATTTTCAGAGAAAATCATAGGTTTCCAAGGAGGAGAACTTGTAATCATATACCATCTTACTGCATCTGCACCATATTTATCTATTAAAGTAAATGGATTTAAAATATTACCTTTAGACTTAGACATTTTTTGCCCTTTATCATCTAAAACTAAATCATTAACAAGAATATTCTTTGTTGCAGAACAACCAAACAAAGGGGTTGCAATTGCATGTAATGTATAAAACCATCCTCTAGTTTGATCAACTCCTTCAGCAATAAAATCAGCAGGAAAATTAGATTTGAATTTATCAACATTCTCAAATGGGTAATGCCATTGAGCAAATGGCATTGATCCAGAATCATACCATACATCTATTAGCTCAGGTGTTCTCCTATAAGTTATACCATTTTTTATAAAAAAGATATTATCAACAAAAGGCTTATGTAAATCTAATTCATCTTTAACATCAATTGCTTTAACAACAGAACCATCTTCTTTTTCAAAACTACCAGTTAATAATTCCTCAATTGAACCTACACAAAACATATCATTAGGATTATCTTCAGAAACCCAAATTGGAAGTGGTGTACCCCAATATCTATCCCTTGAAAGTGACCAATCTTTAACTTCTTTTAACCAATTACCAAATCTACCAGCACCAATTTCTGGAGGTTGCCATTTAATCATTTTATCATTATTTTCAACTAATTCTTTTGAAAAAGAAGTAGCTTTTATATACCAAGAATCTCGAGCATAATAAATTATAGGATTATTACATCTCCAACAATGAGGGTAACTATGTAAGTAATCATTAGAAGATTTGAATACTAAGTCACGATTCTTTAAAGCAATAATAATGTCTTTATCACTCCCTTCAAATATGTTTCCATCAAATTCAATTTTCTTTACAGATCTACCTGCAAAATCTGTTACCAAGTCAATAAATTTACCACCAGGTGTTACTCCATTTATAACGCTTAAATCATACTTTTTTGAAATCTCATAATCATCTACACCAAATGCTGGAGCAATATGAACAATTCCAGTTCCATCAGTAGTTGATACAAAATCTCCTAAAGTAGCAAAGAAACATTTTTTATCTATAGGTAAATAATCAAATAATCTTTCATACTCAACAAATTCTAATTCAGACCCTTTGTAATCATTAACTATTTCCCATTTATTTTCTGGATCAAGAATTTGTAATCTTGAATCTGCTAAAATATAATGTTGATTAGTTACTTTATCTAATACTAATTTATAATTAATTTCTGAACCCAAACAAACAGCTACATTCGATATTAAAGTCCACGGAGTAGTTGTCCAAACAAGAAAGAAAGTATTTTCTGGGAAAATAATTTTCTCATTACTCTTAACTTTCATTTTAACATACAAAGATGGATCTCTTACATCTTTATAACCTTGAGCTAACTCATGGCTTGATAACGGTGTTTCACAATGTGGACATTGTGGTGTAATTCTAAATCCTTTATAAATCAGATCTTTCTTGAAAAATTCTGATAAAGACCACCAAACAGATTCTATATAATTATTTGTACAAGTGATATAAGCATTCTCAAAATTCACCCAATATCCCATTCTTTCAGTTAATTCTCTCCAACCTTTATCTCTATAAATATTGTCATAAACCAGATCCTTAGCCAACTTATTAAAGTTACCTATTCCGACCTTAGTTTCTATTTCACTCTTTTGTTTGAGCCCAAGTTGTTTCTCTAATGCAATCTCAACAGGTAATCCGTGAGTGTCCCAACCTGCTCTTCTATTGACTCTAAAGCCCTTCATTGTTTTATATCTACAAAATGCATCTTTTATAGCTCTAGAAAGAACATGATGTATACCTGGACTACCATTCGCAGTTGGTGGTCCCTCATAAAAAGTCCATAAGTTATCTTCATTTCGTGTTGAAACAGATCTATCAAAAATATCTGATTTACACCAAAAGTCTAGAACTTCTTTCTCTATTTCTGTATAGTCTATTCTATCTGGAAATTGTGGAAACATATATTAAACAGGAAATTGGAATTACTTTTTTATCTTTCAAAAAATAATTGGCGAAAATAAGACAATTGGACGTATTGTAAGTAAAATCATTTAGAGAATTATATAAAAAGGAATATTTCAACTAATCAAATTTTATCTTATATAATGAATTGATTTAAAATATAAAATTATTAATAAAAAGAAAATCAAAAATTCAATTTTTAATTCATTGGAATATCAATAATAAGCAATTTACCTATTGATTTAGGTTCTATATTAATATTATCGATGTCATAAATTCCAATAGCATCACGTTTATTTACTATTTCATTTTCAATATTAAAATAACCATCAATAACAAAAATATAGGCACCATTTCCAGAATCATTAACTATATAATTAACAGCCATTAAATTATCAAATTCTACCAGTGAAATTGTTGCTTTTTGATTTATCCAAAGTGATTCATTTTGTAGATTATGTGAAACAACTGGTATGAACACGTTTTTATTATCAGTTAACTTAAAAGTTCTTTGACCATATCTTGGATTTATATTACGTTCTTTTGGGAAAATCCAAAGTTGTAAAAGTTTTGTTTCCTCAGTAAGTGATGGATTAAATTCACTATGTTCAAGACCAATCCCAGCACTCATTATTTGAACATCTCCAACTTTAATTACAGAGCCATTCCCCATAGTATCTTTATGCTCTAGCTCACCAGATAATACGATTGTTATAATTTCCATATTTTCGTGAGGATGCATACCAAAGCCCATTCCAGGACTTATAATATCATCATTGAGAACCCTGAGCATTCCAAAATGAATTAATTCAGGATTATACCATCCAGCAAAACTGAAAGAAAATCTTGAATTTAACCACCCATGTGATGCAACACCTCGATTTTCAGATTTATAGATTTTTTTAACCATTTTAAAAAATAAAAAATAAAAAATTATTAAATTCTATTTAGTACAATATATTGATGGATGCAACCTTTATTTCAATTTTAAGATCCATAACAAAATCCGATAATGTTGAAAATATTTCCCCGTCTAAATGAACTGGTAAGCAAGAATTTGAAACAATTCTCATTTGTTTGAATTTGCCAAATTGTGCCATCCCAGAACTAACATGATTTCCTTTCATAACTTTTGGTAACAACTTTAAAACATTTATCTTTTTTAACTTTGGAACTAGCATATATTCAAAAACACCATCATCCAACATTGAATTTGGAGTTGTAATAAAACCACCCCCTTCCCTAGGACCATTTCCCAAAGTCAACATAAAAAAAGATGTATCAATTGTTAACTCATTATCTATAAATATCTTACTATTATAAAAGTTAAAATTTTTCTTTAGAGTTTGTAAAACTGCTAATAAGTAGATAAAAACACCTCTTAATTTTTTAATTTTTCGTGATTGAATAGTTACATTAGCATCAAAACCAATTCCAACAGTATTATTAAAAAATTCTGTTTTGATTTCTGAGATTACTTCACCTACATCTATAGCTTTAATACCACCATTAAAAATGTTATAAAATGCATTTTTCAAATCAAAATCTAAATTCAATCCATAAGCAAAATCATTGCCAGATCCAATTGGAATACATCCAAAATTTGGTCTTAAAGATTTTTCAAAATTCATTATTCCGTTAATAACTTCATGAACAGTTCCATCACCACCACATGCAATAATATTTTGATAACCTTCAATAATTGCATTGATAGTAATTTCTTTAGCGTGGTTAGTAAATTCAGTAAACTTGAAATTACAATCGCTTTTATTATTTATCAAATCAAGTAGTATATTTATTTCTTCAATACTACAACTTCTATTTGATGTTTTATTAATAACAAATAAATAACTCATTAATAAATGAAAAAGATAAATCAATCAAATGAATTTCTTAATAAAAAATATACAACTTATTAAAAATAATTAATACTTTTCTTCATAATCAGATTGATAAAATAATCGACCACTTTCTTTATTTAATATTAGCATTTTTCTATACTCATTATCAACTAATTTATTAATATCCTTAATTTTATCAATACCCAATTCAACTATGCTTAAGTATGAAAACAAAGTATCAGATTTGAATTCATTTACATTTAAAGAATCATTATTATACAAACCAACATAACCAATTCTACATTTATCTACCTTTTTTTGTTTAAGAATAAAAAAGAATACATCACCATAAGAATTGTTTAAAGTTATGTTTCTTTTACCTATAAATAATAACGAATCATTCGAATCCCATCCATTATAAAGTTGTTTTTTAAGTATTGAAGAAGAAATTTGTTCTTTTGATGTTTTATTAAAAGGAAAGAATTTTAATATTTTATTTTCATTAAATATTTTAAATAAAGTACCACAATATCTGTTACTGTTTACTAATGAATCGATAACATTATTATACATGAAAACATTATTCTTAATCAAAATAGACAAAGTGTAAATAATGTTAGTAGTATCTTTTGATGAAATTAATTTTTTAAAATATTTCTGAACTCCAACATTGGTATTATAGAATGGGGCAAGTAAAACTGAATATTGATTAATTGGAGATTGAAGAAAATATTTTTTATAATTTAAAGTATTCAATTCATTATATTCGTTGTCATTTTCATCTTTCAACTCTTCATCAATTACAACATCTTTTGAATTTAAATTTAATTTCTGTTTATTCTCTCTAATATGTTCTTTTTCTAAAATTATTTCGTTATTTTTTTGAAGTTTTTTCAATTCAAATTTTGCATCGAATAAAATATTTGAAATGTAATTTTCATAAATTTTTGGATTTATTAAATTGCTATCTATTAAAGTTGCTAGTAATAAATTCACTTCTGGTTTGTAAGCACCTATGTTAGTTAATTGTAAAATTTCTGGGAATAAATTTACAGATAGTTTTAAAGAATCAAAAAAATTTGAGAACAAATTATATCCTTCATAATCAGTATTTAAATCAGGTGGATCAAGAATTAAAAGTTCTTTCAAGGCGGTTATAGATTCAAATGTATGTTGTTCATAAAGTGCAAGCAAAGCTTCATTTTGAAATGTAACTGTATCACTTGAATTTCTATAAATTTCAACGATATCATCAACTATTTCTTTTCTTTTAGTTGAATCATTTGTCCTCCCGAGTTTATAGATTAAATCTCTTTTGAATGAAAAATAATTCTTCTCATTCTTTGACAAGTTTGTGATAATTTTTTTTAACTCTTTATTAAAACCAACACAATCAACTTTCAGAAAAGTATTCCTACATGCGTCCCGAATATCTTGATTTGTATTGTTTAGATCCTTTACAAATACGTAAAATTTGTTTTTTGTAAGTTGATTTCCAACTGGATTGAAAGGTGAAAATGTATTATAAAATTCATTTACCCATTTAGAACAATAATTAATTGAATCTGTAATTGTGCTTATTGAATAAAATCTATTTAACTGCATATAAGTTTTATACCTGCAAATTTTGTTAGTTCCTGTATCACTTAGAATAAATTCATTAATGTTCCATCCATTTAAATATGATTTTTTATAAATTGAAAGAACAAAACCTTTATTCTTTTTAAAGATATCAAGATAATTATTCCACATTTTAATTGAATCTGGAGTGGACTCGTATTTTTGATATTGATAAAAGTAAACTTTAACTGATTCATCATTATCTTTATTTACAAATTGGTAAGTTTGATTAATCCCTAAAAAATCATTTATTAAATTCTCAGGTAATGCTCCTTCAGTTTCAGAAATTACTGGGTTACTAAAAATTCTATTATTCTTATACATTATAGGCATCATAACAGAATCAAACTTTGGATAAAAGGGAGTATTAACACTAAAGAACCCATTTTGATCTGTATAAAGAATTGGTTCTGGAGTTGAATTTTCAATAAAATTTAAAGTATTAAAAAAATCATTTGGATTGAAATATATAGATTTAGACTTTACAATCATCACAAAATAATTGGTTTTATTTCTAATTACTCTAAGAAATAATTTGGAACTATCTTTTGTTTTATAAGTTAAATCAATAGCTGGATTAGATTTGTAAAAAAAGTATTTCTTTTCTATTGGGTATGAAACAAAATCATTTGTTAGAAAACTTTCATTAAATAAGTTTAGTTCAAATGAATCTGACTCAAGAAAATTATTACTTAAATAATTATGCCTTTGAAACAAATAACAATCATCATTTAATTTAGATAGAAATTTATATTCGATAATATCTGAATTGTAAACATTTCCAGTTATTACATTTTTAGAAGGTTCTCCAGGAAACAATATTGAAAAATTCAATTTTTCATCTTTTATCAAAGTAGGATTAACTTTTGGAACATTTAAATTTATTGATTTAATGAAATTATCTGCATCACGACTTTTTAATAGGTAATCACCAACACCATTTATCCTGAAAATTAGGATATCGAAAGTATTAACAACTATTATATATATATGATAATCGCCATTTCTTGTTTTGTTAGTTATCAATAACCCCTTATAATTATTAATTTCTATTGATTTTTTAGAGATTATTTTGCCTGGTATATTTTCATAAAGCATACTATCAATTTTTGATAAAATAACATTAGCATTCTCACCAGTAAAGCACGAATATGTTGGAATTTTAGTAACACAATAGTAGACACTATTTGACATATTTGCTACTTGTTTACTGTTTAAATAACTGAAATCATTAGAATTTGAATATAATTCTTCTGGTATATTTATAGTATAATCTCCATTTTTAGATTCATATTTCTTTGTAGTAAAGGGGGTTTGAATTTTATCAAGTTTATCTTTTTGAGAAGAAACTTTATCTTCCATTTTAATTGGTTTCAAAATATAACCCTTTTGCCTTAAAATTTCAATAACTCCCTGAGTACCAGGTAAGTGAGCAGCCCCAACACCAGCAAAAATTGATTTATTTGATTTAATAATTGAATCAATAGAAAAAGCCTGAATTTCGTTTCTTTTTAATAAAAATTTATCATTAAATTTTTTAGAAACTATTAGCTTTGTGTTTATTGAATCTAGCATATCCAAATCTCCATTTCTATATGCTTCATTAATTTTCTCTTCAGATTGATAAGAATTATTTGATTTATCTTTCTTCTTTAACTTATCATAATACATATCAAAGTTTGCTTCACCTACAATCCGTTGTGACTCCATAAAGTTTTCCAACCCTGTGCATACTTTACCAAGTCTTTTCCCAGTTTGATAAATGTACAAATCTAAATATGTATCCTCTTCAAAGTCCTCATTAGATTTCGTTTTACGAAAAAGTAATCCATTAATTAGAAAAGGTTCACTCTTTAAAGCATATGATATGTAATTTTCATAGGAAGGGAATTTTAATACAGAAATATTGAAATATTTTTGATTTACATCATTGTAATATTTATAGAAATTATTTTGAATGCTATCTAAAATTACTAAATTATTTTGCCATTGCATTGGGTTAAGTTCTAATGCTACAACATCAGAACTCTTAATTGCATTATAAAACTCATCACCTAAATGAAAAACTAATTTACTACTTACATGCATTGTACCGAATAAATATGAGGGTTTGTTTAAACTGTTACCAGTAATCTCCCAAAGTAAACTAGGATATTTTTTTTCATTTGTTTGAGATACTAATTTATTTAAATTTAAAAAAATACTAATTAGAATTGCTATAAAATTTAATAGTAAAAATTTATTCGATTTACAGAAATGTATAAGTTTTCGCATTAGAAAAAAAGGTATATGAACTGACAATACTACTTTTTAGTATTAATATATATAATCGGAAAGGAGAATTAAAAGTAAAAAAAGAAGAAAAATTATCTATATTAATTGTTAGAAATTAACTTTAAAATTTCATCTTGAATTGTGTTTGATTTATCATCAGCATACCATTTATGAACACCAATATGAAAATCCTCTCCTTTAGATTTCATTGAAACTACTAATTCCTGAGCAGGCTTTGGTCTCGGTCCCCAATTCCAATTTTCTTTAAATGTAATTGGATTTAAAGATATCAATTTTGGGATAGATTTACTACCATTTGTTAAGTATTTATTCATTATAACTTCATTTTCATCTCTTAACAAAATTTTTAATTCAATGTTAGTAGTTGAATTTGCAATCATGTTTATAGCTGGAATATTTTGAGCAACATCACCACACCATGATTCAGCAAGAACTATCCATAATTGTTTTTTGTTGAGTAAACTTAACTTTTCTTGAAGTGTTGGATTCATTTTAAAAGTTTTTTCTACCCTATTCATTCTTTGTAAATTTATTTTAACATAATCAAGTATTTCAGTTGTATTGTATTCTAAGTCAACTGAAGTTGATTTCCCAGAATCAAATAAAATTTTACATAAATCCTTATATTGATTGAATGTAAATGCATTTATAATTATCTCTTGGGAAAAAACATTTCTTATTAACACAATATTTAATAATTGTAATTTATTAATGGAAAAAGAGAATTGAATGGAATAAAGATTAAGAATAACAATCAAAACTTATAAGTAAGAATTAATCTAATATTACTTAACCATTGCAGGAAATAACCTTTCACCAACTAAAGCAACTTTAGATAAACCCTCAACATATAAAACTCTAATCTTCTCTGCAAAATTAATATTATTTGGCATTTTAGTTTTTACATCAACTACTTTTGCTTCAATTTGAGCTTTTTCATATTTAACATAATATGTACCCCAAATAATTTTTTCAGCGCCTAATAACTTAGCAACTTCCCAAGTTTTGGTTTCATATGTAATACCTTTTAAATCGATATTCAATGCAGCAATTTGATCTTTTACATCTTGCATTGGAATAATCTTGTATGAATGACTTTCTAGTGGAAAATTTTTATTAAAAAACTGTTCTAAAGAATCTGAAAAAGAAAACATTAAACTGTCGTATTTAACTTCACCAGATAAATTTTTGAATGGAAAAATTGCAACAACAACTTTTTCTCCTGTAAACTTAGGGTAAACTTTCTTAATTTCAACAAGATTGCTATCTGGTTGAGTGACTTCAGTATTTGATGGAATAGATATAGTTTTTAAAGAATCTATTAAAGTAATTTTAGAAGATCCATTTGCCGAAGAACATCCAGTAATTAAGGCTATAACACCTATAGTAAATATAGTTTTCATTTAATAAATTATAATATAATTATTTGAATTATAAAAAATTGATAACAAACATTAAAAGAATAAAATTCAAGACATATCAATTTAGGAATATGTTTAATAGTTAAATAGTAGATTTTATTATTGCAAAGAAAGTTCTATAATTTTTTCACATAATTGTGCAAAACTCAATCCAATAACAGAAGCTGACTTAGGAACTAAACTTGTGGAGGTCATTCCTGGAAGAGTATTAACTTCTAAACAAAAGAGATTATTCTCTGAATCTAGCCTGAAGTCAACTCGGCTATAACTTCCGCATGCTAAAGCATCATGTGCCAAAAGAGCAAGAGCTTGAACTTCTTCAGTTACATCTAATGGTAAATCAGCAGGTGTAATATATTCGGTTTTACCAGCAGTGTACTTACTTGCATAATCATACATTCCAGATATTGGTTTTATTTCAATAACTGGTAATGCTTCTCCACCTAAAATTGGAACTGTAAGTTCTCTACCTTCAATAAATTCTTCAAACAAAATACTACTAGAATATATTGCAGCTGTATTATATGCATCCATTAATTCACTTTTATCTTTAACAATAGTTAATCCTACAGTCGATCCACCTGTATTAGGTTTAACAACAACAGGATAGTCGGTATGATCTTTAACATACTCTTCCAATTCTTCTATCGTTGCATCATCGGAATTTAAGCAAAACCATTCAGGTGTAGGAACACCTTCAAATTCAAACAATTTTTTACTCATTGCTTTATCCATTGCAACGCTAGAGCTCATAACTCCTGCACCTGTATATTTAATGCCCATTAGATCTAAAACTGCTTGAACTGTTCCATCTTCACCTGAAGCACCATGTAAAGCTAAAAAGGCAATATCAATATCTTTTGGAATTAATTGTAATGATATTATGATATTCTTATTATCATAAGTGCTCAATTCATCCATTGTTGGAGCATTTTCAGTTGGTTTCCCCAAAGATTCTAGCTCAACCAATGCTTTTTCACCAAGAGCAATATCATAAATCAATACTTCATGACCAGCATCTTTTAAAGCAATTGCTATAGCTTTTCCACTAGCTAAAGAGACATGTCTTTCTGGTGAAGTTCCTCCAAGCAAAACTGCTATTTTCATAATACAAATAAGTTTGTTGAAATATATTAAAGGACAATGAAATTAATAAAACTGAAAACGATTATTAATGCTTGCAAAATTAATCTTTAAATAGAAAAGCAGTAAAAATTATTTTTTATTTCAAATTTATTGGAACCAAACTAAATTTACAAATACTAACCTTTTATAAATAACTTTTTAACTAAATTTTAAAAAAAAATGAAAACAAAACCAAACTTTCAAAACATCTTTCTAAAAATGTTTCTTTTAACATTTCTAATTTTTACTACAAACACTTTACTTGCAGCAAATCCAGATTCTTTGAATCATAAAAAACATAGGCGTGATAAACGTGAAGACATTAGGGACAAAAAAGAAGATAAAAAAGATTTAAAAGAAGATAGAAAAGACAAAAGAGAGGATATCAAGGATAGAAGAGAAGACAGACGTGATAAAAGAGAAGATAGACGAGATACTGTAAAAGACAAAGAAGATATTAGAGACAGACGCGAAGATAGACGTGACAAAAGAGAAGATTTAAAAGATAAAAAGGAAGACAAAAAAGATAAAAGAGAAGATGTAAAAGATAGAAGGGAAGACAGAAGAGATAGAAAGAATAATCCCAAATAATTTCTTTAGTTATTAAAAGTAAATATTATTAATTCCTAAGCAATATCAATTTGCTTAGGACTTTTTAATTATTAATAGAACACTTATTTGAAAATAATTTGATATTTCTAAAGTTGAATTTTAAAGAAATGAAAAACAAGATATCTATTATTAATTTCTTGAATGAATTAAATTATATAAATCTCAAATTAAAATTAATTAGGATTATTAAAATATTATTCACTATTAAACTTAAATTTAACTCCTTCTTTAATCATTAAAATCAAACCAACAACAGTAATAAAAATATAGGGTATAAAATGAGTAATCAGGGTAAACGCAACTGCAATATTATTATCGATATTATATAGTTTAGTAAGTACGCTAATACAAGCATAATGGAATAAACCTGCACCACCTGGTGTTGGTGCAATTGTTACAGCAATTAATGTTGCTCCTAACATTACGAACATATCTGAAAAATACATATTTTTAAAATCAAAAGCATAAAAACCAAAATAAAAAACCAAACCATAAAAAATCCACATTATAATTGAGTAAAAAATAATTTTAACATATTTAGTACCATTATCAAATTTAAAACCCAATCTTATATCATGTAAAATTCTTTTACCAAATTCTCCAATTTTTATATTAATCAAGTAAATTTTCCCAACTATTAAATCACCAATTTTAGTTTTAATTATAAGCCAAATAAAGAACAAAACAACTATTAACGGAATTAAGATAATTAGTAGAAGTTCAATTTCATTTTTGCCATAAAATAAAACTGAAAGTTTATCTTTAGCAGAATAAATTAAAAAGGTAATTAAAACTAAAAGTACAATTCCATCTAAGAGTCGTTCAACTATTACTGTAGCAGCAATTTGTGTAAAAGGTCTATTAATTTTCTTAGAAAGTAATAATGGTCTGATTGCTTCCCCAGATCTAGGGATTAAATTGCTCATTGCATAACCAATTATTGTATAAGTAAAAGTAAATGTTGATTTTATTTGGTTGGATTCAGATATCATTAATCTCCATCTTTCAGCTCTTATTAAATGTGCAATTAACATGCTAAATGCTTGTAAGACTACAAACCAAATTTTAACATCTTTCAAAGATTTAAATATTTGAGACCATTCAACACCTTTAAATGAAAACCATAAGCCAATTATAACTACAATTGAAATGAGAATAATGTATATTGATTTTTTTAACAAGATAATTTTTAATGGAAATTTTTATTTATAAATTAATATAGTTATAACTTTTAGATTAAAATCATTAGTGAAATTAATTTTTTTTTTGGTTCTAAAGTTTTAAGTTAAAAAATTTCTTTCAAATTGAAATTACAAATATGGTTTATTAAGATTCAGTTAAAATAATTGGATTAAAAATATTTATACATCGAATAAATGTTTGTAATTTAAAAAATAATTTGGCTTATTAATAATAGGGTTTAATATATTTGCCAAGTAAAATCTCTCTCATTAAAATTCTACGAAAACTAATAATTATCAAACATGGCATTTGATTTTCAACGTACAATTCAAGAATTGCAGAACGCAATTGAGTTCGTTAATTCAAGGTTAATTAATCGTGAAGAAGTAATAGAACAAATATTCTGTGCTATTCTAACAGGTGAGCATGCTCTTATTCAAAGCAGAACAGGAGTTGCAAAATCATTAATGACTGAACAGATTTTTAGTTTGATTAATGGTGCAAAATATTTCAAGGTTCAAGCTTCTAAAGAACAACAACCAGATACTTATTTTGGTGCATTAGATATTGGAAAACTTAAGGAAGGTATAATTTGGCATAGAACTGAAGGAAGTTTGGTTGAAAGTGAATTCGGATTTATTGATGAAATATTTGATGCTAATGATTTTACTCTTCGTGCTTTATTATCTTTATTAAATGAAAGGCAATTAATGTTAGGTGTTCAAAATCAAAAAGCAGCTATTCATACTGTAATTGCAGCTACAAATTATTTGCGAATTTCTGATATTACAGAAGCTTTGTTAGATAGATTTGCATACCAATCAGTAATATTTCCCGATAAAGATCCTTTTACACAATATAGAATTTCTAGGCAATACCTAACTCATGGAGGAAGAGTTGCAATTCCACCAAAAAAAATTGAGTATTCAGATTTGTATGAAGTTTCTAAAATGTGTAATGGAGAAAGTGATTTAGTAACTATAACAATTCCTCAAGAAATTGCTTACTATACTAATCTAGTTATTAGATATTATGAAGAACTAAGGAATAGGCAATTAGCTTCAAGACCAGATGATATGCCAGGGCGTGATTTTTATATTTCTCCACGTAAACAAATGAAGGCTTTTGATTTATTAAGAGCTATTGCTTTTATGCATGGAAGAAGTACTGTTACTTTATCTGATGTAGATAAATTGTACGTACTTTTTACAACAATTGGAATTACTGAAGAAAGAGAAATATGGAAGAAAGCTAGCGATGCATTATCTCATCAATTTAATGCAACTAAAGCATTAGAGCAAATAAAAATTTTATTGGATTTAAAAGATATTCTAGATCAAATGAAAGTTAATCCAGAATTGATGTTGAAACCAATTCCAGGCTTTGAAGGTTCACAATCTAAAAGATCTATCCTAGAATGGGCAAAAGAAACTGTTGGAGTTAGTAATGCTGAATTTGAAAATAACAAAAGAATAATAACAGAATTTTTAGACAAATTTGAACCTACAACTGATGAAGTTCGTGATCTTAGAGCAAAAGTCCAAAAAGATACTTGGTTAATATTTAGGTCAGGTGGTAACCAACTTGAAGAGACTGCACTACATTAAAAGATTTTTACTATTATATTTAAAATCTGAACATTATTCCTTTATTTATTTTATAAGTTATTTAAATTAATTTTATATACTTTATTAATTATTCCTAGTTTTACTTTTACAAAGTAACAACCCTTTAGTTTATCAATTTCTCTATTTTGAATTTCATGAAAACCTTTTGCGAAAAATTTATTGGTGCAAACCTCACATACAATCCTTCCAAGTTCATCATAAATATTAATTGATACTAATGAATTAACTTTTTGTTCAAACCTAATATTCTTTGAGTTAATTTCAAAAAATAAATCTGTTGATCCAGATTGAACAATATCATTTGTTGATTGATTAATTCTTACAGATAATATGCTTGTTTTATTGTTTTCAATTCTTGTCCAAATTCCATATATAATATCTTTGTAAGCTGTAACACCAATATAATCTCCTAAAAATATACTTTTATCTGGTGTAAAAGATGATTCACTAATTTTAATATTATTAAAATTGTCACCTCCATCTGTTGAGGTTGCTAAATATACATCAGTAGCATCATTTATGCTTGACCTTCTATCATAAAAAATTATATGAATTTTCCCATTTGATTGATCAAGAGTCATTGATGAAAAGAATTGAGCTTTTTTAGTTAAATCATTGTTAACGATGATTGGTTTGCTCCAAGTTAAACCTTTGTCAACTGACTTTATAATCCATACATCTGGATTATCAACTCCGTTCCTTTGATCAGTCCAACTAACATAAATTGTTCCCTTATAAACAGAGTTACTATTATCAACTGAGATTGATGGTAAACCATTACATCTTTGTAGACCTGAAACTAAATAATCCCATCCTCCTTTCTGATCTGAAATTACAATATCATTATTAAGCCAAGTTTCACCACCATCAATTGATTTATCAAAAAACAATTTTTGATTATAAGCCCATACAACATACAAATTGCCTTCTGAATCTACTGCTGGTGAAGCTCCTTCAGTAGCATCATCTCCATCCAAACAACTACCACTTTTATCATTTATTCTTTTTGATATGCTCCATGAATTTCCACTATCTGTGGATTTAGAAAACATAATGTTTGAGCTATCATTAGGCTTATTAGATGAGTACTCGTCAAATTGAGTCCAGGTAAGATAAATATTCCCAGAATACTTGCCATTTGATAAATCAATGCATCCCCATTCTTTATCCTGATCTCTTAAAGGAAATTTATCATCATATCCAGTTGCACTTTCAGTCTCCCAAGTTTGCCCTTTATCAAAACTTTTTTGACATATTATTCTATCAAGCCAAGTTGTTTTGTTTGATTTATTTGAATAAGACAAATGAAAATAATAAAAATTGTTTTTGTAAACTGATAAAATAAATGGATCTCCCCATACACCATATTTAGATATTATATTTGCAGTATTCCAAGTTGAGCCTCCATTATTTGAAGTGAACACTTTATCAATATTTGCTCCAGCAACTAATTCATTTACATTGTTTGGATTTAATGCAATATGCACTTCGCTAGTAGTAGGGTCGTTATTTACAATAATATTTTTAAACTGAGAAAAAACAAAGTTTCTTACAATTAAGCTCAAAATAATAACATGTATTAAAATTACAATTAAACTATTTATTATTTTTATCATAGTTAAATTAAATTTTCTAAATCATAAATTTTTAATGGTATATTTTTTAAGCTCATAAATCCCTCTCCATACTTAGCCCCAATCATCCATCCCCAATGCCTCATTCGGGCAATTAAAGCTTCCATAAAATCCGGATTTGAAATGAATGTTTCTGGTTCTCCTACTCTTTCTTGAGTTTTCACGCCAGGTAAAGTAACTTGTGAAGAATATGCTGCTGAAGCTTTTAATTTATCATTAAATTCATCACTTATATCAATTACAAAATCAGGTATAGTTTCATAGGAATGAAAAAAACAAAACATTCTTTCAGGTCTGTGAGGTTGTTGATCAACATTATTATAAGTTGTTTTTTCGTGTCTTAAACCTGAATCAAAATAAGCTCTTCTAACTAATTTATGAACTGCTTCATGATCTGGGTGCCTATCATATTCCCATGGAAACAAAATTATCTTTGGTTTGAAATGTCTGATTGCTTTAACTACCTTTAAAGTATTCAATTTATTAACTTCTATATTTCCATCAGGCAATCCTAAATTCCATCTCAAATCAGAAGTAATACCAAGAATTCTATTTGCATTATTTGTTTCATGATTTCGTAGTTCCATTGAACCTCTAGAACCCCTTTCTCCTTTTGTTAAATCGCAAATTGCAAAACATTTTCCTTGTTTCTTAGATTTTTAAAAGAGTACCAGCAATACAAAATTCAGCATCATCAGGATGAGCAGTAATAACTAATATATCTGTCATAAATTTATTTTAAAATGTAAATCGATTTTTGTTTAAATAACGATTAAAATGATACTTTTGGAGTTAGGAAAAAAATGAATGGATGCTCATAAGTTCTATTTGATCTTAACAGATTGTTTGATAATCCACTAAATTTAAAACCAAAATTATTTGTTAACCATGTTTCAAAACTGGCTATTAGACTTAAATTAGACATTACAATTTTAATCGATGAATTACCTTCATAAAAAGAGTAATTAAAATTAGAATATAATGATAAATATCTTTCAGTATTAACAATAGATGAATTTGAATTATTTATTGATAATTGATCAAATACGTTATAGTTAAGACCTATGCTAAAGCTTGTATGATTCTTTAACTTAAAATTATAATATAAAAGCAAATCTTGAGAGTTAACGTAACTACTATCATTAAAACCAAATAACCAAGGTGAGTATTTAAATAAACAATTAAAATTTGAGTAATTTACTTCACCTATCAGACCAAAAGTCGGTTCTAAAATTCTTTTTTTGTAAAATCCAAAGTTAGTATTTCCTCCAGAAAATGGAAGTAATAAACCCAATGAGTAATTGATATATTCTAAATTTAAATTCAAGTTCCCATTGTTCCAGAAAATCGAATTTGGTTCATTATTACTAAATGAAATTTTCCCATATACTTCATTATCAAATTTATACTTAAGTTCATCTAAGGAGATTTCAAAATGACTATTTTCTGAAAACTCATTTTCATAATTTAAATATTCATTATTAGTTGATTCTAAAGAATCGGAATTAATGATTTGATATAGCAAATTATCTCCCAAAGCAATTCTAATGTCTCGTACGTTAAACAAATTAATATCACCAAATCTAAGCCACTGTACTGATTTATCAATTTTCAATTTATCTGAATTAGAACATTTTATAACTCCTAAAACATTTTTATTTGAATTTATTAAATTTAGCTTCTCTTTATTTGGATTAGTTATAAAAAAATAACTTCTTAATGAATACTTAATTCTATCTAGAAAGTAATTAGACCTAATAAATTTTGGTAAAAGCTTCGCTTCAGAATGAGGTTTAATGGAAGTTACATCTGAACTAACTTTATTAATATAGATGTAATCTGGAATAAGAGAAGGGTTTATTACTTTAAGTTTTTCGTTTATCCAAAAACAATTTCTATTTATAATTGAATCTATTAAATCATTATTTAAAAATTCATTAAAACCAGAATCTATTACAATAGTTCCAATAGTAATTTGTAATAAAGATAATTTGTATTTATTGATTTCAAAATCAAGTTTTACCGAAATTCTTACATTATCTTCTAGCCTTGCTGTTTGAACGTTTGGATTCTCTTTTGTTAACCAATCATTTGCATTAATAACAATTTGCTTAGCTATATTTTGTTCGAGTTTTAAATCTTTATTCTGGATAGTCCATTCTGATATATATACTGATTGGGAAAAAACCGATATTGGTATTATAAAAATCAGAAAAAAAATGGATTTCATTAAATCTATAAAAGTAAAAAAGATATATAATTTAAGAGATAAAATTTAAATTAAAAATTTATTTAAGTTAATCTCCTTTAAAATTAACTGGATTTGATTTCGATAAACTACCTCTTTGATCTAAAGCATAAGCATGAAAAGTGAAATCTTGATTTTTATCTTTAATTTTAATTCTCCATGTTTGAATATGTGATTGATTTACATTATCAAATCTATATTTTTCAGTAACTTCTTCAGGATCTAAAGCATTTCCAGAATCAACAATTAATTTTGCTTTATTTGGCAAGCCTTTAAATTTTCCAAATGAAGTTGTAGTAACAATAGCTTCATCTGCTATTTGTTTGGGTTGAGATATATTAGGTTTAGGAGCTGTTACAATATCAATCGCAAATTCGTCAGATTTCTGATTTGAAATATACCTTTTAATAAGTAACTTACCCTGATTAACAGGTGTGTAAGATACAATTGCACTAGTTTGATTATTGCTGAGTACAAGTTTTTCATTTTCAAAAACTGCTAAGCTTATTTGATCGTTTGGAGTACCATCTGAAGTAAAATCAAACCTGTAAGTTTCTCCAGCAATTAATGTTTTAGGTATTTGAGGTGGAATTAAAGGAGTCGTATTTATTTGAAAATATGAAGTAGCAATTCTTCCATCTTTCCTTTTTGCTGTTACTTCAACTTTAGATTCTCCTATAATAGGAGCAATTCCTGTTAATACAATTGATGTTTGCGTTCTTGAAGAAATTTCAGCATTTCCTTTTATAAAAAATTCAATATCTTTATTTGCTAATGCACCTGTAACAAGAATTTTATTATTCCAAGTTGCATTTGGTACAGATCTAATTAGATTCAAGTTATTATTAAGTTCAAAGGGAATAGATTCAATTAATCTATTTGAATTTTCTAGATTAAGTTGACTTTGAGTAAACACAGATAATGAATCATTAACTTTATTAGATACTGATGATAAAGAGTTATTTGATTTTATCATTTCTGCAATGTTCAGAGCATTATTCTCATTTACATTAATCACATTTATTGTAAATGTAACTGAATCACTTAAGCGTCCTCTTTTCTTTAATATTGAATTAATGTATTCTCTAGTATCTTTATCAGTTATATAGTTTGGGATATTTGGTAAAGCAGTTGCTTTAATGGTTGCATAATAAACTGCTGAACTTTTAAGTTTGTTACTAGGAATCCAAAGGAACTTAGCTTTAGATTCGTTTATCATTTCTAGCCTAGCCGATTCTTGATTTACTTCCAGTCTTGTTGAACTGTCTTGGATTGAAATTATTTCAAATTTTAAATCATGAACTTTCCCAATAGCTTCAATTATATTAGTACTGTCAACATCTAATTTATCTGTGGAAATATTCTTAATAACTCCAGGTAATATTGGATAAATCATTGCAGCTTTCTTTACACCTAACCTAAATTCACCTTTTATCATGCTTGTTAAAGCTGATTCAAGTTTTGAATTTGTTTTAGATGCTTTTTCTTTTGGAGAAGTGCTTAATAACAATAATGTAGCAGAAAGATATAAAACAAAATATATTTCTACTGACACCCTTTTTCTCGGATTCGATATTTTATTTTTATTTTCTATCAATAAAATTATGTGAAGTAAATTCTATTAAAAAACTTTTAGATTTTATAATTACCTTATAAAATTTAAGTTTTAATCTTTTTTAGAAATGATTTTTTGTAATTCTGTCCTTACATGGAATTCAAGCTCTTTACCAGTTAGTAAATCTATTCTTTTATTCATTTCATCTATCGCAAGAACTAGTTGCATTAACAATTGATTTGTAGTTTTAAGTTGATCTGTATGATCATTTAAACTTTGTAACCCAGATATTTGAGAAACTTTATTTGTTAACTCTTTTACATTTTCAGTTTGTGAGTTAACAGATTTTTCAAGTGAAATAGTAAGAGATGCATACTGCCCTCCAATTTGTTCAATCTCACTTAGTAAATCTTTAGTATAATCATTTTCACCTGAAATTGCTTCTATAGATAAATTAGAATTATTATCAACTTCTTCTTTAGTATAATAAATTACAGCTGCTAAAGAAACCAACATTATAGCCTCAATTGCAATTCCAATTAATGAAATTTCTTCTGAGATAACACCAGCAAATCTCATTGCTAAAAATACTAACATTATTACTGCACCAAAGTAAACTGAAGCTTGAATAGCATTGAAATAATGTTTTCCAATAATCTCTTCCATTAAAACCCTTGTTCCGAGTTTCATACCCAAAGAATGATTGAAACTGTAACTAGTATCTTCAGAAATTATTGTTAACTCCTTCCTAAAGCAAGCAGTAAGCCATAATCTAGGAAGAAAAATGATGGCTGATAATCGTTGCACAACTGATAAATCATACCAGTAGTTTGTTAATATCAACCGCCCATCGGATGTTGAGATATTTGGAAAATTCTTTTGTTTCATTAATCTTGTAAATTTAAGCAAGTATTAATTAATAAAATTCAATTAAGTTTTAACTAAGTGTTACAAATAATTATCACACATTGTATGATTAATTTGAATTCTAATTAAATCTAAGTTTATCCCAAAAAATAAAATAACTTAAATCTAATTTCGTAAATTTGTTATAATTAAAAGTTTTTATAGAAAGTAAAGTATAAAAATATAATTTTTTACTAATAATGGAAGTTACTTACAAAGATTCTGGAGTAGATATTGAAAAGGGTGAGGAGGCTGTAAAACGTATTAAATCTATTGTTCGAAATACATTCTCTCCAAAAGTTGTATCTGACATTGGAGGATTTGGTGGGCTTTATGATGTCTCATTTCTTAAAGATTTTGAAAGACCAATTTTAGTCTCATCTGTGGATGGAGTAGGTACAAAATTGAAAGTTGCATTCATGAATAATCAATTTAATACTGTTGGAGAAGATTTAGTGAATCATTGCGTCAATGATATAGCTGTTTGTGGAGCTGTCCCATTATATTTTATGGACTATTTTGCAACAGGCAAACTTAATCCAGATGTTATGGTATCTGTTGTTGAAGGATTTTCAAAAGCTTGTATTGAAAATAATTGTTCATTAATTGGTGGGGAAACTGCTGAAATGCCTTCAATGTATCAAGATGGAGAATTTGATTTGGCAGGTATGATTGTTGGTGTTGTTGAACATAGTAAAATGAAAACCGGATCTAATTCAAAAGCTGGAAATCTATTAATTGGATTACCTTCTACTGGATTACATACCAATGGATACTCTTTAGCTCGTAAAGTACTATTCCCAAAATACAGTATAGATGATATGTTGCCAGGTAAAGATTTAGAAATTGGTGAAGCATTACTAAAAGTACACAAAAGTTATCTTAATACAATTCAATCTATAATTGATATTGATGGAATAAATGCTTTTTCCCACATAACTGGTGGTGGTATTGAAGGGAATACTTTGAGAGTAATTCCAAAAGAGGCGAAACTTGCTATAGATTGGAATTCATGGGAAAGACCAGAGATATTTAATTTAATTCAGAGAGAAGGAAACGTTCCAGAGAATGACATGAGAAGTGCACTAAATCTTGGTGTAGGACTAGTGATAATTATAGAGGAAAATTCGTTTGATGTTGTGTTTAACAAATTAAAACTGATTGGTGAATCTCCTTTTTTATTAGGTAAATTAACTTGCTTAAATTAGAAAGCTGTACAATATTTTATTAATTGGAATTAATTTATTGATTTGTTCTCTAACAATACTTTAATGATAGTATTTAAAAATATTTTGTTGCAAATTACAGTTTAATTGTTATAGAGTTTCTTATATAGGTTTATGAAAGAATAACAACAATTTTTTTTAACATTGATTAATATTTTAATATTAAAATTTAATAAAATTCAATTCTCAATGAGAATGAAATTTATATTTTTTTCAATTACAGGTATTTTATTTGTATTTCTTTCTGCCCAAGCTTCCAATTTAAATAATTATAAAGAATTTTATTTAAGCCTTCATAAAAATTCAATTCATAAGTATGTATTCTGCTTACCTACTGAGAATCCAGAAAAATATCCAGAAGTATTTGGAGTTAAAAGAGACTCATTGTCTAGAATTATTGAATTTACAAAATTTGCTTTTGGTAACATTGACACAAAAGTTGATTGGACGATTACAAGAATATCGTACAGTTTGATTGACTCAATAGGATGTATTAAAGAATTAAGAACTTATTTCAATAGTATAGGAATGCCCATAGGATTAGGATGGGTACATGCAGAAGAACTTATTTACAGAGAAAAATCTGGAAATTTATTAAGTAGGAAATTGTATAGAACTGATGGAAAAACTCCTGCAGGAGATTCTGTTAAAATTCATGAAAACATATATAAACTTCAAAAGGGAATTATCACTCAAACTTTTTATAATTATAATGGTAAAATGTGCCATGGTGAAAATACTGAACAATTACTTCAATCTTTATCTAATGTTCCTTATAGTGCATTTTATAGAAAAATGAAATTAGATACTTTAGGTAATGCAACTGAGGAGTATATTTTGGATTTTGATAAAAAAAATATACCATATTCTGATGGTGTTTATGTTAAAAAATATAATTATAATGATTGTGGATTTGTGGAAGGAGTAATGTTTTATAATATTGATTCTACTATTATGAAAAATTCATTAGGTGTAAATGGTGAAGAATATAAATATGATAATTTTGGAAGATTAATTGAATTGAAATTTGTTAATCAAAATAAAATAAATATTGAAAGAACAACTGATTACGCTGCAATTATCAAGTATGTGTATAGGGATTTTGATGGTGTTTTAATTTCAACTAAATATTTCAATATCAAAGGAAAGGAGTTATAATTGAATAATAAAATCTAACAGTTTAAAATTTTCATAAACAATAAATAAAATTATTTTAAAAAAAATTCTATGGATTCACAGCACTTCTCCGCATTAATAATGATGTTATCATCTCAAGCAATGATGACAATGGGTAAATTAAAAAATCCAGTTTCAGATACAATTGAAAAAGACTTACTTGCTTCTCAATTTATGATTGATATGTTGGAATCAGTTCAAAAAAGAACCAAAGGAAATCTTTCAGACGAAGAACAAAAGTATCTTGATGACACTTTAAGAGATTTAAGATTAAATTTTGTTGTTGAAAAGAACAAGGAATTATCACCAACTAATTTATCGATTGAAAATGAAACTACTGATGGAATACCAGATAATTTTGCTTAATTATGAAAATTGCAATTTTTGGAAATCCAGGAAAAGAAACCATTATAGAAGCAGTTAATAATTTCACTAATTTACTTTTTAAAAGGAAAATTGATTTTGTAATTAGCGAAGATCTAAGGTTTGTACTTAGTTCATTAAATTTACATTCTGAACTTTTTGTAGATAAATTATCTTTAGTTGATTCTAATGTAATATTTACTTTCGGTGGAGACGGAACTATGCTTTCTGCTGGTAGATTGTTTGCTGGATATGATATTCCTATTGTAGGAATTAATTTAGGTCGATTAGGTTTTCTAGCTGAATTTTCACTCGAAAGCTTAGATATTACTATAGATGAATTTCTAGCTGGGACTTACAAAACTGTAAAGCGTACATTGCTTTCAGCTCGATTCCCAGGCTTAAATGAAACTGAAAATTTGATTGCTTTAAATGATATAGTTATAGATAAAAGGGAAGAAGCTCTAATGCTTCAAATAGAAACTTATATTAATGGCGATTATATTGGTGTTTATAATTCAGATGGTCTGATTATTGCAACTCCTACTGGTTCTACTGCATACTCACTTGCGGTTGGTGGACCTGTAATTGAACCTTCTTCTAAAGTGTTTGTAATTGCTCCTATTGCCCCACATATGCTTACAGCAAGACCTTTGGTTGTTTCAGATACTTCATTGCTTTCAATCAAAGTTGTAAATTCTAAATCTGTTGGAAGTATTTCTGTTTATGCTGATGGGCAAGAAAAAAGAACTATAAGATTTGGAGATGAGATTCTAATAAATAAATACGAAAAAAGTGTTTATTTAGTAAAGAGTCCACAAGTTACTTATTGGGACGTTTTAAGAGCTAAGTTACTTTGGGGAAGAGAACCAATTTTAAATCGAATTTAAGGAAAATATTAATAATAGGGCATTATAAATAAGTAATTTACAATGCCCTTTAAATTGATTTTTATGTTTAACTATTTTTTAAGTAAATCACGAATTTCACTTAATAATTCTTCTTGAGTTGGACTACTTGGAGCAGATATTTCAGTAATTTTTTTCATCTTATTCATCTGTCTTACAATCATAAAAATTACAAATGCAATAATCAAAAAATCAAAAATTGATTGAAGAAATAGACCATATTTTATAGTAGCTTCACCAACAATTATACTCAGTGAATCTACTTTTTTACCACCCATAACAATGCCAACAATTGGCAATAAAATATTGTCAACTAAAGCTGTAATAATTTTACCAAATGCACCACCAATTAGAACTGCAACTGCTAAATCCATAACATTGCCTTGGTTGATAAAAATCTTGAATTCTTTAAACATAATAATAAGAGATTTGAAAGTTAAATTTGAAAGTAAAAATATATAATTTATTATGAGAGATAATGAAAGTTTTTATAAGTTTAATAAATTTTTAATTCATTCTATAATTTTTCATGAAATATACAATCGATTCTCCAATACCACCTTTAAGAAAAGATTTATCAATATACAAAAGTAATTCAAACTTCTATACTATAATAGATGATAATGATTATTCTAATATAGAAATAAACTTCAATGAAAAGTATATTGAATATCTTCAAATGTTAGATGGTAGGCTAACAATTATTGACATTTTATTGAGTTTAGATGATAATCAAAAAATATTTGATAAAGTCTATTTTTTAAATTTAATTAATAAATTAGAAAAATCATTATACTTATTTAGTTTAAACTTTCTTGATTACAAATATAAAATTGATAAAGATTATGAGAATTCTGATTTACGAGAAATGAGATTCGCAGGTGTTTCTTATAATGCAGATCCTGTTGAATTAAAACAACAATTAGATGGATATTTAGGAAATAATTTATATAATTCAAATCAAAAACCTATTGGAGTAATTGCACCTCATATTGATTTTCGAGTTGGTGGAGATTCTTATGGTGCAGTTTATAATGCAATCAAACTAAGTGATGCTGAAACTTTTATAATTTTAGGAACTGCTCATAAAATGAGTTATGATAAATTTATGTTCTGTAAAAAGGACTTTGAAACTCCTTTAGGTATTGTAAAAACAGATAAAGAATTTATTAATCAGTTTAAAAACAATTTATCATTTTCTATTACTGAAAATGAGTTATCGCATAAAACAGAACATTCAATAGAATTTGAGGTTGTAATGCTGAAACATATTTTTCAAGATAGAGAAATTAAAATTGTACCAATTCTTGCTGGATCTTTTTATGAATATGTGGAATCTGGAAATAAGGATATCAATTTGGATTCAGAATTGAATGAGTTATATTTTACACTTACTAAAACTGCATTGCAATTGAAGAGAAAAGTTTGTTACATTGCAAGTTCAGATTTAAGTCACTTTGGTTTAAGATTCGGTGATTTAGATACAGCAAATTCTTTTTTGCAGAATGTTGAAAAAAATGATTCTTGTGTACTTAGTATAATTGAGAAATGTGATGCAAATAGTTTTATTGAATTTATGATTAATTGTAAAAATAAATATAGAGTTTGTGGAATTGCTCCAATTTACGCAATGTTGAAGTCACTTAATCCACAAAAAGCTAATGTGTTAAGTTATAATTATTGGGATGATTACGAACATGGATCAGGAGTTACTTTTGCTGGAATTGTGTTTTATTGAAAAGTATTGTTTTATTAATTAATTATTACATATTTATTTAAACAAATAATAAATTACTGTTAAAAATCTGCTATGTTTGCTTTCTTTTCAATTATTAATTTATAAAATATTATTTACATGATAGAGTTTGAAGAGTTAAAAAAAATTGATGTTTCAGATATGTTTTCTGCAATTGCAGGATTTTCTTCATACGCAGAAGAAGGTATAGAAATAGGTGCCCATTTTCCTAAAATCAATATTAAGAATATTAATAAAATAGTAATTTTAGGAATGGGAGGTTCTGCCATAGGTGGAGATTTGCTAAGGAGTTATATTCATTCTTTTAGTTATAGGAATGGAATTGATATATCTATATGCAGAGGATATGTTCCTCAAAATATTAACAAAAATACTTTAGTTATTGCTAGCTCTTATAGTGGTGATACAGAGGAGACAATATCAGCATTTAAAGTTGCTATTAAATCTGCAGGCTATGTTATTGTAATTTCAACCGGTGGTACTATATTAAAATTAGCTAAACGAGATAAATTTCCAACTATAATTATTCCTTCTGGATTACAACCAAGAGCCGCTTTGGCTTTAAGTTTCTTCCCATTACTACAAGTACTTGCTATTAATCAAAATTTGTTTGGTGATGAGATAAAAAATATTACTTTAAATGCTATTTCTGAAACTTTAGATCTGTTAAAAAAATTAACAAAAATATTCTCTTCGGGTTCAAATAGAAATAATAAAGCATATACTTTAGCTCAAAAAATTAATGGAAAAATACCAGTTATTTATTCTTCTTCAGATAGATTAGATGCTGTTAATTTAAGGTTTAGAGGTCAAATTCAAGAGAATGCAAAATCATTAGCATTTGGGAATTTATTGCCTGAAATGAATCATAATGAAATTAATAGTTGGCAAAACCCTGTTGAATTGCAGAATAAATTTGTAGCAATTTTTCTTCATGACAAAGATGATCATGAAAGAGTTTCAAAAAGAATGGTAATTACTAAAAATATTATATCAAAAAGTACTAGAAGTTCTATAGATATTGTTTCTCAAGGGAATTCTTTAATTGCTAGAATGTTCTCTTTAATTTTGTTAGCAGATTGGACAAGTTACTATTTAGCATTATTTATTGGAGTTGACCCAACTCCAGTTCCAATAATACAAAATTTGAAAAAAAAATTAGTTGATTAAAGTTAATTTTATAAAATTTATTTAAATCAACTACAAATTATAGAGTATTTAAAATGAAATTTTTAGTTTTAGGTGGTACTTTGTTCTTAGGTCGGGTTTTTGTTGAAGAAGCCTTACTCCAAGGTCATGAAATTACAATACTTCATAGGGGTATCACTAACAAAGGGCTGTTTGATAATCGAGTTAATGAAATTTTTTGTGATAGGAACTTGAACCTAAAAAATGCAATTATTCAAAATTATGATGTAGTATTAGATACTTCAGCTTATTTACCAAATACTGTTCTAAATTCTGTTAATTTTTTGAAATCAAAAGTTGACAAATATATTTTTGTATCATCTGTTTCTGTTTATAAAGACTTTGCCATTGAAGAAATAGATGAATCTTATGGAGTTGGAAAAATTGAACTTGATAATTCTGTTCAACTGACTAACGAAAGTTACGGACCATTAAAAGCACTTTGTGAAAATGTAGTATTAGATAATTTTCATGATAATTCACTTATTATCAGACCAGGTCTAATTGTTGGTAGATACGATCCAACTGATAGATTTAGTTATTGGGTTAACAGAATTGCTAACATCAAAAGTAATGATATGAATAGAGTATTAATTCCAGAAGTAAATAATTTCAATGTTCAATTTATTTCTGCAACTGACCTATCTAAATGGATAATAAAATCATCAGAAAATAATTTAATAGGTACTTATAATGCAACAGGTCCAAAGCCAAATTTAACATTTTTAAATTTGCTAAGTATCTGTGCTAAAATTGGTGGTACTAATCCTGAATATTTTTTAGCGAGCAATAAATTTTTAAATGAAAAAAATGTTCAACCTTGGATAGATTTACCACTTTATATTGGCGATGATGAATTGTATAAAGGATTTTCAAAAATAAATATAAATAAAGCAATTTCAAATGGATTAGAGTTTAGTTCAACAGAAGATATAATAACTGATACATTAAATTATATAAATGGATTAGAGGGAAATTATAAATTTAAAACAGGTTTAGAATTGTCTCGAGAAAATGATTTAATTGAACTTTTAACTAAAAGTTAATAAACTTTATTCATTTATTATGATAAATAAGTTTAAACAGATTGTTAGTAGTTTTTAATTCTGACCAAATAAATATTTTAAAATAATTAATTTGTTACAATCAATACAATATCAAAAAACTGGTGAGTTATCTGTTAAAGAATTACCTGCTCCAAAAGTTAGAAGAGGTTCAATCTTAGTAAGAACAGAAGCTTCATTAATTTCGGCTGGAACAGAAAGAACTTCTATTTCAACAGCCCAATCATCTATGTTGGAGAAGGCTAGGACAAGGCCAGATCTAGTTAAGCAGGTTTTCGATATGGCTAAAAGAGAAGGTTTATGGTCAACTTTAGAAAAAGTTAGATCTAAACTAGATAGTTATAAAACTCAAGGTTACTCTGCTTCAGGTGTAGTTGTTGAATCTGGTTGTGATGAATTTGCAGTTGGAGATAGGGTTGCTTGTGCTGGATCTGGAGGTAATCATGCTGAAATTAATATTGTACCAAAGAACTTAGCAATTAAAATCCCTGATGAGGTTTCGTTTGAAGATGCTTCATTTACAACTCTAGGTTCTATTGCTTTGCAAGGAGTAAGACAGGCAAAGATAAATTTGGGGGAAAATGTAGCTGTAGTTGGATTAGGATTAATTGGTCAAATTACAGTTCAACTTTTAAAAGCAGCTGGATGTAGAGTTATAGGATTTGATATAAATAAAAAACAATTCGATTTAGCAAAAGAATTTGGAGCAGATTTTGTTGCTTTAAGTGATGAAAATTCAGTTGCTTTAGCTGAAAGTTTTTCACGTGGGGTTGGCCTGGATGCTGTAATTATTACAACAAGTACTAGCTCAAATGCGCCAATGGAATTTGCTTTAAATGCAACTAGAAAAAAAGGTAGAATTGTTGTAGTTGGTGTTACTGGAATGAATATTCCTAGATCACCTTTTTATGAAAAAGAACTTGAAATAACCATTTCTTGTTCATATGGTCCTGGAAGATATGATTCTACATATGAGGAAGATGGTAATGATTATCCAGTTGCTTACGTTAGGTGGACTGAAAAAAGAAACATGGAAGCAATTATTGATTTAATCGCTCAAAAAAAATTAAATGTTCAAAGAATAATTACTCATAGAATCCCAATTACTGAAGCTGAAAAAGCTTATGATTTAATTACTGGAAAAATAGATGAAGCATATTTAGGAATAATTTTACAATATCCAAATAGAGGTGAACTTGCAACTGCAAGATCAGTTTGGATTGGTTCACATGGCAAGCCTATACATAGTGGTTTTGTGGGTATTGGTTTTATTGGAGCTGGTAGTTTTGCTCAAAGTTATTTATTACCAACTGTTAAAAAAAGTGGTGCAAGATTAGTAGCAGTCAATACATCAACCCCAGTGAATGCACGTAGTGTTGCTGAAAAATATGGATTTGAAATTGCAGTTACAGATGCAAGTGAAGTGCTTAATAATTCAAACATCTCAGGTGTGTTTATTGCAACAAGACATGATTCACATGGAAGATATGTAAAGAATGCATTAGAATTAGGTAAGCAAGTTTTTGTAGAAAAACCATTGTGTATTTCATACCAAGAATTAGAAGAAATTCGAGTTATTGCTGAATTGAAAAATGATAGAGTAATGGTTGGATTTAATAGAAGATTTTCTGATCCTTTGATTGATATGAAGAATCATTTTTCAAATTGTATTGAACCATTTACAATGACATATAGAGTTAATGCAGGTTTTTTAAAACTAGAATTTTGGACACAACATGAATTGCAGGGTGGAAGAATTATTGGTGAAGGTTGTCATTTTATAGATTGTATGCAGTATATATGCGGTGCCAGACCTATAAGCGTTTATGCAAATTGTATTAGTTCAAGTAATAGTCAAGTAAAAAATAATGACACTGTTTCTATGATTATAAAATTTTCTGATGGATCTATTGGAAATTTAATTTATTTAGCAAATGGTGATCCAAGTGTCTCTAAGGAATATTTCGAGGTTTTTGGTAGTGGTAGAACAGCAATAATGGATAATTTTAAATCATTAAAATTATATAAAGATAGAAAAATTAAAGAGAAAAAATATAACGGTGACAAAGGACATGCTAACGAAGTTTATAAAACTTTGTATGCTATGCGTAATGGTTCACCTATGCCTATAGAATTTGATTCTTTATATAATACAACCCTAATTACAATTGCTGCAATGGAGTCTCTTGCAACTGGTGCGGTGATAACATTATAGTCTTGCTGCTAGATTTATTCTTGTTTCAATAAATGAATAATTTATGTTTTAAGTCTAACATTGAATTATCAAGTTATATGTTTATTTTAAATTAATTTATAATCTTTCAAATTTCTTTGTTAATTTTACTTCAATTACTTCTGTAAAATCTTTCAAATAATAACTCTTTTTATATGAAACTATTAGTTTTACTATCTATTTTATTTATCGGTTTTAGTAATCTAACTTTTAATAAAGTTATTGCTCAAACTGATGACATGAACATTGATGTTGTATGCGATACTATGAATTCTGCTCCACTCGTTTTTGAATTTACAAAAGATTATGATCAAACTTTTAAAGCAGTTAAATCTGCATTAGAAGGTTTAGGCTATATAGTTAATTATTCTAGTAAAACTCGCAACCTTATTGAAACTGATTATAAAGTGTTTGCAAATCGAGATAACTTCCATGAAGAAATGAATAAATACGGTCAAACTCCCTATATCCGTTCCCCAGGGTGGAAATTTGGAAGAGGCAAAATTGTTGTAGCTTTTAAAGTTGTTGGTAATAAAATGATTACTAGAGTACTTTCAATTTTAAGTGGTTACGAAGATAGAATTACAAATATTTGGCATTATTGGAGGTCAAATGGATTGTTAGATGATGAAGCTTCTTCGGCTATTGTTGAAAGTGTAGAAGCTATTAAAGAACCTTAAATATTTTATTTAAATTCAATAATTTTTATTACTAATTTTAATATATAAATAATTCTTAATCCCAATTTATTTTTATTATTATATATTACCAAATCTAAAACAGTTAACCTTAAAAATATGTTGTATAATTATTTTTTATTTTTAAAGTAAATTGTAATCAAGTGTAATGTAAAATACAACTACAAACTCTCGAATAAAAATATGATATAGTTATATATTTTGACCTGTAACCAATTTAAAGTTCATGTAACAATTGGATTGTGTTATAAAAAATTTCGACTAGTAAGTATTTTTATTTGCCCTATTACACCCAATTTCCCATCCTCCACTTAACCAATTTGACGATAGTAGTTTAAATCAAAATGGATTTTTACCCTTAAAAGAAAACATTTAAAATGAAAAATTCTAACCCAAATACAAACAACCAAAAAAGATTGTACTACTGCAAATCTATAAGATTAAAAGGATACGATTATTCGCAGGAAGGTTTGTATTTTATTACTATTTGTTTTGATAAACGAATTCATCGTTTTGGTAAAATTGAAAATGATGAAATGATTTTAAACGAAATGGGAATTATTGCATTCAATGAATGGTGAAATTATCCGGACGATTCCCAAATTTTGAATTGGATGATTTTCAAATTATGCCAGAACATATGCACGGCATCATTAAATTAGTACATGCATCCCTTGCGGTTGCCCAAATTGATGCGATTTCCCAATATGATGTTGATATTTGGGCAGGGGTAAACCCTGCCACTACAATATTGGATATTGTTGGGGGATATAAATCATTGGTTGCGAATGGTTGTTTGGAAATTTATAATACCAAAAATGTAACAATGGGTAAATTATTGCAACGTAATTATTATGAACACATCAAACGCGATGAACAATCATATCATATCATTTCTAATTATGTTAAAAATAATCCTGTAAAATGGACAATAGCTAAATATAATAAAAAATCAAATACTCATACATCATATACTTAGAGCAATAACCTTAAGACAATTCCAATTATATTAAAAATAATCCTGTAAATGGACAATAGATAAATATAATTAAAAATCAAATTCTCATAAATCAGATACTAAGGCAATAACCTTAAGACAATAAAATTTATCCAAAATATAATTTTGTTATACCTTAAATATGAATAGTTAAATTTATTTAAATTAGTTATCTTAATCTTATCAAGTTTAACTTTTGTCAGGTATAGTTTGTAATGGGTGTTATAATGATTTTATCATTATTTTTATAAATCTGAATTATTTTTTATGTTGAGAATTTTAATATCTTGAAGCAAACTAGAAATATTTTTTGCTTTAATTTATTTTTAAAGTAGTTAAAATTAAATAACAAAAATGAAAACAATCTTAATAGTCTTAATTATATTCTTAATTACTTTAATAGTTAGTATTAATGCTCAATCCACTTTTCAGAAAACATTTGGAGGGTCTAATTCTGATGCAGCAGGTTCAGTATTATTAACTAAAGATGGTGGATATATTATTGCAGGTAATACAAGTAGTTATGGAGAGGGTAGTAGTGATATTTATCTTATTAAAACTAATTCCATTGGAGATACAATATGGACAAGAACTTTTGGTGGATCAGATTTTGAAGCTTGTACAAGTATTGCTTTAACAAGTGATGGTGGTTTCATTCTAACTGGTTCAACCAAAAGTTTTGGTGCTGGAAATTTAGATGTAATTTTATTAAAAGTTAGTTCAAGTGGATCATTATTATGGTCTAAAACTTTTGGTGGAATTGAAGTAGATTTTGGAAATGAATTAATTCAAACACAAGATGGAGGTTTTTTAATAGCTGGAGAAACAAGCAGTTATGGCTCTGGTGGATATGATGCTTATATTATTAAAACAGATCTGAATGGGAATCCTATATGGTCTAAAACCTTTGGAGGTGCTCTTTCTGACGGTGCTTATTCAATTCAACAAACAAATGATAATGGATTTGTAATAGTTGGTTATACCAGAAGTTTTGGCTCTGGTGTTCAAGATGTATTACTTTTAAAAACTGATCAAATAGGCAATTTAATTTGGTCGAAAACTTTTGGTGCAATAGGATCTAATCAAGAAGTCGGACATTCTATAAAACAGACTAGAGATAATGGGTACGTAATTTGTGGATATACAAATAGTTATGGTGCTGGTGGATACGATGTATATTTAATAAAAACTAATTCATTAGGTCTTCTTTCTTGGTCAAGAACTTATGGTGGAAGCTCTAATGATAAAGGATATTTTGTAAACTTAACTTCAAATGGCGGGTTAATATTAACTGGGGAAACTAATAGTTTTGGTAATGGAACTAACGATGGTTATATTATAAATACCGATTCAATCGGAAATTTAATTTGGTCAAATTCAATTGGTGGAGTTTTATCTGATGCTTTAGGTTCCTCTGAACAAACCCCAGATAATGGATTTATTATTTCTGGATTTACTAGTAATTTTGGATCTGGTAACAACGATGTTTTCATAATTAAAACTGACTCAGATGGAAATTCTGGTTGTAATCAAACGAAATCTTTAACAATTGTTAATTCTCCAAATACATTAGTATCAAGTCCTCCCCCACTAATTTCTACTGGATTTATAACTTCAACTCCAAATACAAAAGTAGGGAGTGGTGGAAAAGTTAAAGAAGTTTGTAAAACAATTAAAATTGATTCAACCCCATTAACAAAATCAAATTATTTGGATTCTACTACTTATGATTTTGGAACAATTTGCAGTAAATCAATAATTAGAAAAACAATACTTATTACTAATACAGATTTAAATAATATAAGTGTTTTATCTATAAATAAAATTTCAAAAAAGCCAACAAATTTTTGGATTACTTCTCCTACCAATAATTTATTACCTCAAGTAATAACACCTAGTTCAAAATTTGGAATTGTAATTTCATTCAATCCATTAATTTTAGGAAAACAATACGATACATTTCAAGTTAAAATTAAAGGGTTAACCGATATAAGTTTTAATTTTGTTGTATCTGCTTTTGTTCAAAGGGGTGAGCTTGTTGTAGCTCCAACAGTTTGGGATTTTAAATCTAATTTAGTAAACAATAATATTAACTTGGATATTACTCTTTTTAACAACGGATCTCAAGATTTAAAAATTGTAAGCTATTACGTTACATCCAACAAAGGAAGTTTTTATTTTAATAATTTTTTGCAAGATATTAATATTTCTCCTGGTATAACTTTACCAAGCGTTATATCAGTACGACCTCGAGACACGGGCTTTTATTCAGGTCTTGTCTGTTTAATTATTAGTCAACCTTGTTTGGATACTTTTTGTATTCCAATTTCAGGTTATGCAAAATCGAATGGTACTGGTTTATTACCAGCTATAATTGATATGGGTATTCCAGTTGATGTAAAAGGTATTCCAAGAAGTTTTGTTTCAATCCCTTTAACATTAGAGCGAGAAGACAATATTATTCAATCAAAAGCAAGAACAATGCATGGTAAATTACGAGTTAGATCCACATTACTTGTTCCGTTTGGTGCTAGAAGTTATGAAGAAAATTTTTCAGATATTGGAAACAATTTAACAGGAACTATCTTATCATCTAAAGTTGAAGGTGATTATAGAATTGTCGAATTTGAGATTAGGAATACTACTTATCCTGCACCACCTTCAAGCATTGGATTTATTGATGCACAAGTTTTGCTTGGTGATACTATTCACTCTAACTTAACCTTAGACACGCTTTATTGGACCGATGGGAATGTTGTTAAAGTATCATACAGAGGTGGTCTTTTCACTTTAGATGGCTTTTGCCCTTATGGTGGCAACAGGTATATTTCTAATTCATTATTACTTCCAAAAATAAATTTCATTGCCCCAAATATTGTTAGAGATTTTGGTATAATCAATTTTACAGTTTTGGAAACTGAATTCTCAAAAATGAATTTGTTTAATTCTAATGGAGGATTTGTAAAAAATATTTTTAATGAAAATAATATTAAACAAGGTGTCTATGAATATAAATTAGATGTTTCAGACTTAACATCTGGAAATTATTATTTAGAATTAAAATCCCCAACCACATCATTTGTTAAAAATATTAGAGTTGTAAAATAATTTTATGCAGTTAAGTTATTCAGACATTATGCTAAATAGAAATCCTATTAATTTATTTATTGATTTTGATGGTACAATCTCTTCAACAGATATTGGAGATACATTTTTAGATGAGTTTGTTGTTAGAGAACCATTACACTCCCAACTTCTAAAAGGTGATATTAATGTTAAAGAATTTTGGAATTCTTTAGTTTCTCAATTAATCAAACCTATTACCTCAGAGGCTTTAACAAGTTTTCTTGAAAATATTTCTATTGATTCTGGATTTGCATTACTAATAGAATTATGTAAAAAAAATAATATTGGAATTATAATAGTTAGTGATGGTTTAGATATTTACATTAAAAAATTTCTTGAATTAAATGGTATAAATTCAATTCCTTTCTTTGCAAATAATGCTGAAATTTCAATTGATGGAAAACTAAAAGTTAGCTTTCCAAGGGGATCTGAAAGTTGTAGTTGTTTCCCAGCTTTATGTAAACGAAATGTATTGTTAGAGTTTACAGAATCTGATTCAATAGTTATTTATGTTGGCGATGGACATAGTGATATGTGTGCTGCTGAACATTCTGATATTATTTTTGCTAAAAAGCATTTAGCAAAATTTTGTAATGAAAAAAGACTACCTCATTACCCTTTCAAAAATCTTACTCAAGTTACATTTCAATTGAATAACCTAATAATTAAAAACAAACTTCGTAATCGTCATAAAGCTCAGTTAATGAGAAATGGTGCTTATATTCAAGAATAAATTTATATTTTCTAAATATTACTCACAATAAATATTTTCAATAATTTGTAAAATATCCAAATTTTATATTAAATAATTTATCATACAAATCTGAATCATAAATTTTTTATAAAAATCTTAGGATTTATCAAATAAACTACACTAATTCAAAACAATCCTTTATTTTTTGCGACTTATAGAGAGTATAAACCTTATATGTTAGTTTAAAACTAATTTGAATTTGTATTTCTAAAGATGTAATATCATGCCGTTATTGCAATAAAATATTCCAAACCTATTTGAAAGCTTCATAGCTTATATTGCAAAAATAAATTAACTACGTTTCTTTCACATCAGGTTATTATACCTCAGAAAATTAAAACTAATATCAATGAAAATCAAACGCATTTTTACTCAAACAGGCAGAAATGTTTATGATATGTTTGAGTATGCAAATCGCTCAAGTATTTTAAGAAACACAAATGGTTCGGTTGTCTTTGAAATGAACAATGTGGAAGTACCTAAAAATTGGTCACAAGTTGCAACCGATATTTTAGCACAGAAATATTTCAGAAAAGCAGGAGTACCACTTCAAGATGAAAATGGAAATCCTATTTTGGACCCCAAGGGTAATCAAGTGCTTGGAGCCGAAAATAGTATTAAACAAGTTGCTCATCGTCTTGGAGGATGCTGGACTCATTGGGGCAGAGAACATGATTATTTTGATTCGGAAGATGACGCAATAACATTTTATGATGAAATTGTATTTATGCTAATGTCTCAAATGGTAGCTCCAAATTCACCACAATGGTTCAACACAGGTTTGGCTTATTCATATGGAATAACTGGTTCATCTCAAGGTCATTATTATGTTGACCCAAAGTTAAGAAAGCTCAAAAGAAGCGATGATTCTTATACTCATCCGCAACCTCATGCTTGTTTTATTCAATCTGTTAGTGATGATTTGGTAAACGAAGGTGGCATATTTGATTTGGTAACTCGAGAAGCTAGAATTTTTAAATATGGTAGTGGTACTGGAACAAATTTTTCTTCTGTAAGAGGTACTAATGAGCCCTTAAGTGGTGGAGGTCAATCATCTGGATTAATGTCATTTTTAAAAGTAAATGACAGAGCTGCAGGTGCTGTTAAGTCTGGTGGTACAACCAGAAGAGCTGCTAAAATGGTAATCTTAAATATTGATCATCCAGATATTGAAGAATTTATTTCATGGAAAATGAATGAGGAGCAAAAAGTTGCTGCATTAGTTGCTGGTTCTAAAATTTGCAATAAGTTTTTAAATGAAATAATTGAAGTAGCTCTCAAAGAAGGTACTGATTATTCAAATCAAAATTCAAATCTAAATAAAATAATTCAACGATCTTTAAACAGAGGGATTCCTTTGAATTATATTGTTAGAGTTCTTAATTTAGTTGAGCAAGGAGAAACATCTATTGATTTTAAAGAATTTGATACTCATTATGAAGGTGAGGCTTATAATACTGTTTCTGGTCAAAACTCTAATAATTCTATTCGAGTAACAAATGATTTTATGCAAGCAGTTGAGGAAGATGGTTCTTGGCACTTAACAACAAGAACTGATGGTAAAGTGATAAAAACTTTGAAAGCTAAGTTATTATGGAATAAAATAAATTTTGCTGCTTGGTCTTGTGCTGATCCTGGACTTCAATACCATACCACAATTAATGAATGGCATACTTGCCCAGCTGATGGTGAAATTAATGCTAGTAATCCATGTTCAGAATATCTATTTTTAGATGATACTGCTTGTAATCTTGCTTCTATCAATTTAGCTCACTTTTACGATTGGGAAAACAGAGTTTTTAAAATTGAAAATTATAAACATTCAATAAGACTTTGGACTATTGTATTAGAAATTTCTGTACTGATGGCTCAATTTCCTTCAAAAGAAGTGGCTCAAAGAAGTTATGATTTTAGAACTCTCGGATTAGGTTATGCAAATTTAGGTACAGTTTTAATGACAGCTGGAATACCTTATGATTCTGAAGTTGGTCGTGCTTGGGCAGGAGCTATAACGGCAATTCTAACTGGAGAAAGCTATTCTACATCTGCAGAAATGGCAAAGGATCATGGCCCTTTCCCTAAGTATAAACATAATGCAGAAAATATGTTGAGAGTGATAAGAAACCATAGAAGAGCTTCTTATAATGTTAACTCGAATGAGTATGAAGGCTTAACTATTACACCTCAAGGTATAATTCAAGATTTATGCCCTCAAGATTTATTAGCAAGTGCTAGAGAATGTTGGGATCGTGCTTTAAGTTTAGGTCAAAAATATGGATTCAGAAACGCACAAGTAAGCGTGTTGGCACCTACTGGAACAATTGGATTGGTAATGGATTGTGACACAACTGGCGTTGAACCTGATTTTGCTATTGTTAAATTTAAAAAATTAGCTGGTGGGGGTTACTTCAAAATTGTAAACCAATCAGTTAATAAAGCACTGCAAATGCTTGGTTATACTGATGTTCAAATTAATTCAATTGAAAAATTCTGTAAAGGTCATGGTACTTTAGTTGGTTGCCCTCACATTAATAGACTCACATTAAGAGAAAGAGGATTTAAAGATGATAAGATTCAAATTATAGAATCACAATTAGATTCAGTTTTTGATTTAAAATTTGCTTTTAACAAATGGACTTTAAGCGAAGAATTTTTAGAAGGACTTGGATTTACCAAAGAACAATATGATGATTATTCTTTTAATTTACTTGAAGAGATTGGATTTACACATAATCAAATAGAAGAAGCTAATAATTATGTTTGTGGTATGATGACTATTGAAGGTGCTCCTGGATTACGAACTGAACATTTACCAATTTTTGATTGTGCAAGTAAATGTGGTAAATATGGAATGAGATTTATTAATTATATGGGTCATGTAAAAATGATGTCTGTTACTCAACCATTTATTACTGGAGCTATTTCCAAAACTATTAATATGCCCACAGAAGCCACAATAAAAGAAGTAGAAATAGTTTACTTACAATCTTGGAAACTTATGATTAAAGCTATTGCTTTATATCGTGATGGATCTAAATTATCTCAACCACTAAACTCTATTTCAGATACTGGATTGATTGATGAGGTAACTTTATTTGATTTGATTGGAAGTGAAGATAATTGGGATGAGAATGTTGGTGCTGCTCAAATTAATGAAAAAATTATAGAAAAAGTTTATCACCGTGCTGAACGTAGAAGATTACCAAAACGTAGACATGGCTTTGTTCGGGAAGCAACTGTTGGTGGTCATAAAGTATTTATTAGAACTGGTGAATATGAAGATGGAACGCTAGGTGAAATATTTATTGATATGTATAAAGAAGGGGCAAGTTTTAAAGGGTTGATGAATTGTTTTGCTGTTCTTGCTTCAAAAGCTTTACAGTTTGGTATGCCTTTAGAAAAAATGGTTGACTCATTTACATTTACTAGATTTGAACCTTCTGGTCCTGTCTTTGGTCATGAAGCAATTAAAAATGCTACATCAATAATTGACTACGTTTTTAGAGCAATTGGATATGAGTATTTAGGACGTGAAGATTTTGTTCATGTTAAAGCTGTTGATGAGAACACATCTACTTTAGATATAAATGGAATCACAAATGGAAATATTAATACCTCAGATTCAAAAATTCCAACAAAATTATCTCCAGGTCAAGAATTATATGCAAAACATTCTACAACCACTAAATCTGAAAAAATGAATGAGGTTTTAACGGTAGATAAAGTTCAAAAAAGAAAAAAGATTTTAGATAATGATAAAACTAAAATTGCTATAACACAAGGTTATACTGGTGAACAATGCAGTAATTGTTCTTCTATGAGAGTCAAACAAAATGGTGCTTGTCATGTTTGTGATGATTGTGGTACAACAAGTGGCTGCTCTTAATAAGTTTAATTGAATTTTGAAAAAACAGTAGATTGTAACAATACACTCTACTGTTTTTTTGTTTAAAATATGAAATGAAAAAATAAAATTTAATGTTGTTTATAATCTATTTCAATAAATCTAATTAAAAAATGTAAACTCAGATTACATTTTTTTATGATTACTTATTTTAAAAACTTATTGATTAAAAACTAATTTAACTCAAGTTGGATGTTAAACCATTACTTTCATACTATTTAAAGTTTTCATAACTTCGCTATTCATAAAAAAAGTATAATATAAAATTGAATCAAGATATAAGTAATCGAATCAACCGAGTTACTTCAGGTGAAAGGCTTGCATTAACTCGTTCTATTTCGATGGTTGAAAATGAGTTGGATGGTTGGGAGGAATTCTTATCTGGAATTTATTCCAAGACTGGTAATGCTTATAGAATAGGGATTACTGGTCCTCCTGGTGCTGGCAAATCTTCACTAACACAAAAATTAATTTCGGAATATTTGAAACTTGGGAAAAAAGTTGCAGTAATTGCTGTTGATCCAACTTCTCCATTTACAGGTGGAGCAATTTTAGGTGATAGAGTAAGAATGCAAAATGAATCTATGAAGCCTGGAGTTTTTGTTCGTTCAATGGCAACTAGAGGCTCTTTAGGGGGCTTAAATACTAAGGCTCAAGATGTGGCAGATATATTAGATGCAGCTGGTTATGATATTATTTTGATAGAGACTGTTGGTGTTGGTCAATCTGAATTAGATATAGCTCAAGCAGTTGACACAACTGTTGTTGTTCTTGTTCCAGAGTCTGGTGATTCAATACAAGCAATGAAATCTGGATTAATGGAAATTGCTGATTTATTTATACTTAATAAAGCTGATAGAGAAGGAGCTGATCAAGCAGTAGCATCATTGAAAACTATATTAACCTTTAGAATTACTCATGCCATTGATGAATGGATTCCAGATGTTGTTAAAACAATTGCTAACAATGGAACAGGTATTGATTTGATGATTGAAGCTATTAATAATCACAAATTTCATAATGAAAAAACATTTGGAAATATCTCAAGAAAATTAAATAGAGAAAAAACAAGAGTTAAAGATATAATTAATGAAAGACTAAGACATAAATTTTGGACAAAGGATAATTATGAAAAACTTGATGAAGAAGCAAATAAGCTTATCAATCATCAAACTTCCCCATTAGAACTAGCTATAAAACTAATTAAAGGTTAACTTGAAGAATTCTTTATACATAATATTTTTTTTTCTTTCACAAAATATCTTTTCTCAAACAAATGATTCATTAAGAACAGTTGTTAGAAAACATTGTACCATTGTAACATTTGACCAAGTTAAAAAAGCATTTGAATATTCTAAAGATTCAATACTAATAGTTCCATTTGATCCAGATATAGTAACGATTGGGGAAGTAAGTTGGTATGGTCCGGGGTTCTATGGTAGAATGACTGCTAATGGTGAAATATTTACTGCTAAGGATATGACTTGTGCTCACAAATCATTACCTTTTGGGTCAATTATAAAAGTGACTGATACTAAAACTGGGAATGTTATTGTTGTTAGAGTTAATGATCGAGGACCTTATGTAGGGAGTAGAGTTATAGATTTATCTGAAGCTGCAATGGAGGCAATTGGAGGGAAAGGGAGGGGAACTATTACTGCTAAACTTGAAATAATATCCAGACCAGAAGTAACTCAATCAAAAAAATATATTGAAATTTCTCCTTTCGTTTATAATATTTTTACAACAATTGATGGTTCAGCAAACAAACCCATTGTAAGCGGTTATACAATTTATTATTCATCGTTTAATAATTTTAAAGATGCCTATGAATTTTTAAAAGAAATTGATACCTCTGAAAATAAATATTTTATTACTCAAATACGAACACCTAAACGTATTGATTATGCTGTACTTTCAGGGCTAACAAATACAGATAAGCAATTAAGAAAAGATATAGTTCCAATTTGGAATGAATTTCATGATGCTAAAATTATGTATTTTGAAGAAGGTATGTTGCATGAATCAATCCCTTTTAAAACAAAATCTGCATATTAAAAATATATATTTGATTAACTATTGTTTCCATAGTTATTCTTTCAAAATTTTACTTCTATGAATTACTTTTTCTATTTGTCAGTTACTTTATAACTCAAAAAAACTAGGGAAGTAAATAAAAGAGTTAAGATCGAATTTTTCATAATATTTGTAATTTATATAATGCAACTTTTAATAATTTAAAACTGTAATAAATTTAATACAAATGTTTATGTATATAAATAATTTTTGATCAACTTCGATTATGTATTCATATCATTAAGTTCCTATCTTTAATTTCACGTAGTTTGTAGTTCATATTTTTTCCTTTTTCTATCCCAAATCTTATAGCTTCTTCAAGTAAAATAATATTTTCAACTTTTAATGTTTTAAACTTAATACAATATCCTGTAACACATGCTTTACCTAGTTTATAACCATAAGTTTCTGATAGGTATTTTTTATCATCAATCCCCATTATATAAATAGAGATTCCATTAATATTTGCACTCAAACCAATTTGATAAAATTCTCTATCTTTACTATTTGAGTATTTTATAGTGAGTTCACCCTATCCAATATTTGGATTAGATACTGTTTTACCATTATCGACTTTACCATCAAGAAACCATAATTTACATTTAAGTGAAAACTGCATAATCATACTATGTAAAACTCTCAATTCACTTTGTTTTGGTTCAGTTTGGTTGGATAAATAATTATTGATTTGTTCTTGTATGGTCAAATAAATTACAAAATTGTTATTAGTAATTTGATGCTATCATCTTTCAATAATGTAGTTAAGTTCAGTTACTCCACATGTAAATTGTTGAGTATTCAATAGCTTTAAACTTATTTTATTCTTTATATCCTGAAATAATGGAATCCCTTCACCTAGAATGATTGGATTAACAAACAACCAAAATCCATCAATTAAATTCAATTGCATAAGTGAATGCATTGCTTTAGGACTACCAAATAGCAAGATGTCTGCTCCAGACTGTTGTTTCAACTCATTTATTCTGTCCGTTAAGTTGTTATTAATAACTTCAAGGTTAGTCAAACTAGGATCTTTCATTGTATTTGATAAAACTACTTTGTGAACATATGCATACCACTTTGAATGTTCAATTTCGTGTTTAGTTGCGTCTGATTTGTCACCTGCAGTAGGCCAATAATTTTCCATCATTTGAAATGTTACCCTTCCATACAATGAAGTATCGCCTTCACTAATCCTCTTACCGACATAATCAAAAATTTCTTGATTAACTTTAATCCAGTCTATTTCTCCATTAGGTCCTGCAACAAAACCATCCAAAGATATGTGCATAAATGAAATTATTTTTCTCATAATATTTTTAACATATATAAATTGATGTTGATTATTTTCAATTAATACTAATATAACTACATATTCTTAAAATATAGAGTTCTACAACTGCCACTGATGTAATCTTTAGTTTCAATTCAATGCTAAGTTATTCTCAAATAGTTACTGTTACAAAATTATTTATTCGTCCTTTATCACATCTATGTTTTTAGCAAGTGTTTTAAATTTAACTCCATTTTTCTGCAAAACAGAAATTGTAATATGTCCTGTTTTACTTGTTCTTATGTCCTGAACATAGCCATATTTACCTTTATGTGTTCCTTCAATTACTTTGCAAAAATCACCCTCTTTAAAAATTGTTGTATCCATATTTAATTAATCTATATAAAACGATTGATATTTTACACAATAAAATTGAAACAGTAGATTATTCCAAAACTTAAAAAACATTCTAGGGGGTTGCGGAATATGAGAGTATTAAAAGCACAAATGTACAATAGAAATTCAAATGCTTAAGTTTAGCATTTTAATCCATTTTGGCGAATACTTGATATTATTAGTACAATATTATTGATTTTTAAATTTGCTCTTTAGTTCAATAATTATTGAGTCTTTGCTTTTGATATTTAACTCCTTTTTTTTAATATCTAATTACAATTTATTTTTTTATCATTAACAAAACATTAATAAGTTCTGATCTCATTTCAGCAGTTCAGTGTTAGTTGTAATATTAAAACATTGGATTTCCATTTAAAACATTTGCAAAACTCTACAATTTGATAAAGGTTTAAAACTTCAAACCAAAGTATATTACTCTTAAATACAAATAATACTAATTGTAGGCTTTAGTAAATTAGTTCAACTTATTGTAATTATTTATTAATGAATAAAATATGATTTTACAAAGTTAATTTTAAAAATAAATTTGGAATTTTAACAAACTTAATATTTAAAAGATAATTGATAAAACTAAATTGTATTATCTATCAAAAACTATTTAAACAAAAATGTTTTTTGTAGTTATTCAAAAAAAAATGCCGAAAGTATATCAAACTTTTCGGCATTTAAATTTTTAGTTTTATTAAAGTTTAAACATAAATTTTAATTAATAGGTTGTTCAAAAATTCTATAACGCTTGTATGCTTTTCCGTTCATCATTTCAGCGGCGCGAGTCATAAGTTCGTTATCATCTAAAACCCAGCCAGCTTCTCCATCTGTAATTCCTTTTTTGTAGGTACGTTCCATTATTTCTCTGTACAATAGGGCATCAACTCCAGAACCATGGTACTTAGGAGAAATACCCATGATTATAATTCTAGCTTGTTTAATGGCTTTTCTTTCAGTCATAATATTCATTATAGCAGTTGGTAAATTGGTAATACCTGGAGGTATTTTTTTTCCAGATTTCATTGATTGATGGATATCAGGAACAGCTAATAGAAACCCTGCAACTTCACCATCTTTTTCAGCAAATAAAACAAAATCTTTATCAATAATTTGTTTTAATTCATATGCTTGAGCTTGAATTTCTTCATCAGTCATCGGGACAAATCCCCAGTTAGGCTGCCAAGCCAAATTGTAAATAGTTTTTAGCCTGTTAATTTCCCTAGGATACTCTTTCATATTCAATCCTCTAATAGTAAACCTACCTCTTGTTCTTAACATATCAGTAACCCTTGTAAAGCGTTCAGACATGCATTCTGGATAAGATAACTTAAAAGATACCAAATCTTTGGCAGCCTTAAAACCACAATTCGTTAATAATATTTCGTACCAAATTGGGTTGTATGGCATTAATACAGCACTAGGAAATTCATTACCCTCTACTAACAAGCCAACTTCATCATTCATTGAAGGTGACACAGGACCACGAATTTTGTTCATACCTCGTTCTTTGAGCCAATCAGTTGCTGCATTTATTAAAGTATTTGCAACTGCTTGATCATTAATACTTTCAAAGAATCCGAAGAAACCTGTTTTATCATTATGAGTTTTCAAATGATTTTCATCAATTATAGCAGCTATTCTACCAACAAGTTCACCATTCTTTTGAGCTAAAAATAATTGAATTTTTGCATGTTTATAAAATGGATTCTTTTTAGTATCTATAAGCCTATTCACATTCATCTCAATTGGTGGAACCCAAGTATTATCTTGTTCATATAGATTCCAAACTATTCTAACAAAATCATTTTTCTGTTTTTTATTCTCTACTTTTATAATTGTAATATCTGAAGAATCAATTGCAATAACATTAGATTTAGTTTGTTCAGCAGAAATAGCTGGAGTCTCTTTTTCGAGTAAACCCATATCGCTCCCAATATCTTCAAACAATTCAAGAATTCTATCAAGGTGATTTTTTTCGTGAGTTGCCATAACAGAACAACGCATCATTTGCATACCTTGAATTACACCTGGAGAAATAAATGCGTTTACAAAAACACCTGCATCAAAAAGCCTTCTCCAAAATACAAAACACAAAGTATCATCACCAATAATTACAGGGATAACACCAGTTTTTGACTGAATAACATTGAAGCCAGATCTTTTAAAACCTTCTCTTAAATAATCTGCATTTTCAATTAATTTATCCACCCTCCATGGCTCTGCTTGAATAATTCTTAACGATTCAATTGCTGCTGCAACTGAAGAAGCAGTTGGTGATGCAGCAAATATTAAAGCAGGTGATGTATGTTTGATAAAATTAATTACTCTTTCCGGACCCACAACCCAACCGCCAATTGAAGCAAGTGATTTGGAGAAAGTACCCATAGTCATATCAGTTTCATCAACTAAATCAAAATAGCTTGCTGTTCCTCTTCCACCTTTACCAATAACACCAAGAGCATGGGCATCATCAACCATAATTCTTGCATTATACTTTTTTGCTAATTGAACAAAGGATGGTAAATCTACAATTTCACCACTTGTAGAAAAAACGCCATCAGTAACAATAAGTTTGCCTGAATCAATCGGAATATTCTTTAATTTACGTTCTAAGTCATCTAGCTCACCATGCTTGTATCTTGCAACATCACCAAAGGCACCTTTTGCCATTAATGTTCCAGCAACAATACATGCATGGTTATCTTTATCTGAAATTACATAATCACCTCTACTTACTAAAGTTGGAATAACTCCTTGTGCAGTTTGGTAACCAGTTGTAAAAAGCAAGCAAGCTTCTTTACCTAAAAATTTTGCAATGTCATTTTCTAACTCTTCATGAAGCCTTAAAGTTCCTGTTAAATATCTAGACCCCGAACAACTTGTACCAAATTTTTCAATAGCTTTAATTGCAGCTTCTTTAACTCTTTCATCTGCAGTTAGACCAAGATAATTATTTGACCCTGCCATAATTATATCTCTTCCTTCAATCTTAACAACTGGACCTTCACTCTCTTCGATTGCTCTGAAGTAAGGGTAATAACCTGCTTCCTTCACATCGTCTGCGCGAGTAAAATCATAACATTTTTGAAAAATATCTGCCAAAGTTTAAGTTATAGTTTTAATGATTATAGATAATAAATTCATTTAATATTAAGCAAATATAAAACTTATCTTTTTAAAAATTCAAATTGTATATTTACTTTTAAAAATTGTTTTTATAAGATACTATCGAAAAATATTCTAAGTTATTGAATAATTCTATTTAAAAAAAAGTGTTAATTACATGAATTATAAAATTAATACCTAGGAACATTTGAATCAATTTTAGTACTCCAAGAATCAATACCACCTTTTAAATTTTCTACATTATTGTAACCATTAGAATTCAAAAAAGCACATACTCTTGCAGATCTACTGCCGTGGTGACAATGAATTATAACTCTTCCATTTTCGGGAACTTCATGAATACGGCTCTCAAGTTCAGCCATAGGAATTAGCAAAGCACCTTCTATATTACAAATTTGAAATTCATTAGCCTCACGAACATCAATCAAAGTATGTTCTTGATTATTTAATCTTAAATCATTAAGTTCTTCTACTGTGGTTTCTATAAACATTTGATTATTTTCTTTTGGTTTATCTATTGAACAAAACTCTTGGTAATCAATTAATTCTGTTATTGTTGGATTTGCTCCACAAACTAAACAATTTGTATCCTTATTTAATTTAATCTCTCTAAATTCCATTTTCAAAGCATCATACAAAAGAATTCTACCAGATAAAGAAACTCCAATTCCCGTAATAATTTTAATTGCTTCAGTTGCCATTAAAATACCAATAACACCTGGAAGCACGCCTAATACACCAGCTGTTGAACAATCTGGTATAGAACCAACAGGTGGTGGTAATGGGAACAAACATCGATAACATGGGCTTTTCTTATTAAAACTAAATATTGTAACTTGCCCAGTATGTTTATAAATTGATCCATGTACATTCGGTTTATTTAACAAAACACAAACATCATTTATCAAATATCGAGAGGGAAAATTATCTGTACCATCAATAACAATATCATATTGATTTATAATATTAAAAGCATTTAAAGAAGTTAAATTTTCATCATAGGTATTTACTTCAATATGTGGATTTATCTGATTTAGAGAATCTTTAACAGATTGAATTTTCTTTAATCCAATAAATTTTTCAGTATGAATAATTTGTCTGTGAATATTCGTCTCATCAACAATATCAGAATCAATAACTCCAATTACTCCAACTCCAGAAGCGCATAAGTACTGGAGAACAGGTGAACCAAGCCCACCAGCACCAACAACTAAAACTTTAGCAGATTTTAATTTAAGTTGACTTTCAATTCCAAAACCATCTAAAATAATATGTCTCGAATATCTTTTGAGCTCTGAAGTATTTAATTTTTTTTTCAATTAAATTCTAATAATTTTTCATCAAAAATACAAACCTTAACTATTAACTTTAACTCACAAAATTACAAATTTAAACTTTCTTTAACATCCAACTATTTCCACGAATAGCGAAAATTGAAATAGATGCATAAACAAAATGTCCAATTGTTATTCCCCAAAATACTCCTTCAACATTCAATGAAGTATGTTTCGATAAAAAATATGAAATTGGAATTTGAATGAAAAATAACATGCTAGCAACAATAAACATTGACCTTAACGAATGTCCAGCACCAGATAAACTTCTACTGCATGATTGACCAATAATAAAAAAGAAATACCCTAAAACAGTTATATGCAAATAGTTTTTGACTAAATTAATAACATAATTATTATTAGTAAAAATACCAGCTATATTCTTTGCAAAAAGTAAATAAATTATTCCAACAATCAACATTATGCAACTAAGTTGAAAAATTGCAGATTTAATAAATTGTTTAACTCTTTCAAATTTTTTTGCACCAATGTTCTGTCCAACCATAGTTTCAATTGCAATTGCAAAAGCAAATACAGGCATGAAAGCAAGTGCATCAATTTTTTGACCGATAGTAAAAGCAGCTGCAGATTCTGTACCAAAAAAATTTGAAAATGAAATTAGAATTACTCTAGAAACACTTACAGTAAGGGTTTGAAGGGAGGATGGAATTCCAATTTGAACAATATTTTTTATAATTCCCCAGTCAATTTTTAAGGTTGGTTTTTGTATTTTCAAATTTAATTTTCCAGTAAACAAAATATAAATGCATAAAATTGCACTAAACCATTTTGCAATTGAAGTTGATAAAGCAGCCCCTTGCATCCCAAATTTTGGAAAACCAAACAATCCAAAAATCAGAATTGGATCACAACAAGCATTAATTAAGGCAGAGAAAAATAGGACTAACATAGGGAAAATTGTATTTCCTGTTGAGCGTACTGAAGCATTTGATTGGAATGTTATCATACTTCCAGGAAAACCTAGCAATAATGTTTGCATATAAATTGTAGACTTCTGTAAAAGCTCTCCTTTCAAACCAATTAGAATAAAAACAAATGGTACAACAAAGTATAGTAATGATGCTACAATAACTGAGTAAATCATCATAAAACTAAATGCGTGAGTTACAACTTTTTCAGCTTGATTTTTTTTTCCTTCTCCAATTCTTCTTGCAACAATAACACCAGTGCCTAGACAAAATCCATTACCAAGAGTGAAGATAACAAAGTCGATTTGATCAGCAAAACCGAGGGCAGCAGTTGCAGTATCACCTAACCTAGAAACAAAATACATATCAGTCCAGGTATAAATTGCGTTTATCACAAAACCAAAAGCGAGTGGAGTTGCTAACCTACGAAGAGTTGAATGTATATTTCCATCTATGAAATTATTCTTTGAGTTATTCATAGATTAAAGTAATATTAGTATAGTTCAAAATTAAATTAACTACATTAAAGATAAAAATTTAAAAATAAATTTATTAAAATAGTTATTTAAAAGTTTCAAAATTCTTAAAAAAGAGATTTACTTTTATAAAATTAGAATATATTAGAAAATTAATATTTAAGTTACTTTTTAATATTTTAAATTTGCATTAAATTGAAAATTAAAGTAAAACTATATAATGGATAAAGGTAATTTTAAAGTATTGATTAATAATAAAACTTTTGAACTTGATAAATTATCTCAATGTGATTCAAATTTGAAGTTAAAATCCAAAGGAAAATTTTGTTATGAAGAAAATGGTAAAATTGTAAATTTATTTATTGAAAATAGTGATGAAGATAATTCTTTTATTGCATACATTAATGGTGAGGCTATAAACGTCAGGGTGATGAATAAAAGAGAAGAACGAATTTCGCAGCTTCGAAAAAACACCCAACAAAATAGTAATAAAGGTGTTTTGATAATTTCACAAATGCCTGGCTTAATAAAAGAAATTTTTGTAAAAGTTGGGGATTCAGTAAAAAAAGGTGATCCATTATATATCTTAGAAGCTATGAAAATGGAGAATGAAATTAAATCGCCAGCAGATATGAAAGTTAAAAGAGTAATAGCAATTCAAGGAAATGCATTAGAAAAGAATGGATTAATTATGGAACTTGCAAATGATGAGAACTAGTTTATTGAAATTAATATTTTTAAAATTGAAAAATTATTATTTAATTTTTATTGAATATTATTTTATTGAATATCTAAATAATACTTTGAATAATATCTAAATATAACTGAAAAACTAAACAAAAAATCAACATGAGTATTTTCGGAAGAATGGCTGACATTTTTAAAGCCAACATTAATGATTTGTTAGATAAAGCAGAAGATCCAGAAAAAATGATCAAACAAATGGTTATTGAAATGGAAGAAGCTGTTAATAAAGCAACTTTAGCTGTAGGTTCAGCAATTGCGAATGAGAAATCTTTAGAAAAACAATATAACAGGCAAAAAGTTCAATCTGATGATTGGCAAGCAAAAGCAATTCAAGCAGTAAATGCAGGGCGTGATGATTTAGCTAGACAAGCACTTGAAAGAAAAAATTCTTTAACAAAAAATGTAGAAGATTTAGATAAAATGCTTACAGAATCTAAAGGTACTTCAATTAATTTAAGAGGACAGTTAGATCAGTTAAAATCAAAATTAGATGAAGCAAGAATGAGACAAAGCACTTTAATAGCTCGTTCTCAAGCTGCGGATGCTAAAAAGCAAATTGCTCAAACATTTTCTGGTATTGGAAGTGATGCATTTAGTAAATTTGATAGACTAGAAGAAAAAGTTGATAAAAAAGAGGCTGAAGCTGATGCTTTCGCTCAACTTGCTGGTGAAAATACTTCATTAGATGATCAGTTTAAGCAATTAGGAAGCAGTGGAGCAGTGGATGCTGAGCTTGAAGCTTTGAAAAAACAATTAGGAATGGGTGGAAGTTCAAATGCTGGAGAGTTAACTCAATAGTAGTCTAATTTACTTTAATAAATTTAAATATAATTATGCAAGATACAGAAGTACTAAGGCAATCAGTTGAAGATAAAATAAGAATTTGCCTGAAAGAATATTTTCCAGATTTCAACGAATTCCCAGGAGGAGCTTTTACAGTTTCTCAGGGTTCTGCAGTTATTAGTATATTTTTAAGAGTATGGCATGAAGGGGATATTGCAGTAACATTTACAAGCCAATTAGTTACTGGTGCTGTTGTTGATGCAAATTTGATGGAATGGTTACTTAAGAAAAACTCAGAAATTAACTTTGGTGCTTTTGGGCTGTTGTTTGATAATACAATTGTTTATTCTCATACACTTCCTGGTATGGATTTAAGTGATTCTGAATTAACTTCAACATTAGCAACAATGGCTACTATAGCTGACTTTTATGATGGAGTAATAGTTGAAATGGCTGGAGGAAAATTAGGAATAGAATATGAAATATTCTAAAGATATTTTTTAAGTAATTTAGTAAAACTAAATAAAAGAGGAGCAGTTGTAATATTGCTCCTCTTACTATTTTTAAATATTATCTAAAAGTAATTCTCTTTTTAAAGCTTCTTTTTCAATTTCTAATTGCCTGATTCTACGATTTATTATTTCTAATTCTTCTGGAGTTGAATCTAATTCAATTCTTAATTTAGATGCAGCTTCATCAATCAAATCAATTGCTTTATCTGGCAAAAATCTATCTGCAATATACCTTTCAGATAACTGTGCAGCTGATACTATAGCTGCATCTGTAATTCGTGTTCCGTGATGCAATTCATATTTTTCTTTCAAACCTCTAAGTATTGTAATTGTATCCTCTATACTCGGCTCATTTACCAAAATTGGTTGGAATCTACGTTCCAAAGCAGGATCTTTTTCAATATACTTTCTGTATTCGTCTAGAGTTGTTGCGCCAATTGCATGAAGTTCACCACGAGCTAATGCTGGCTTTAAAATATTTGCAGCATCAACAGAACCTGATGAAGCTCCAGCACCAACTAAAGTATGTAACTCATCTATAAATAAAATGATTTCACCATTTGATTCAGATACTTCATTAACAACACTTTTTAAACGTTCTTCAAATTGCCCTCTAAACGAAGTTCCAGCTATTAATGATGCCATATCAAGAGCAATAATTTGTTTACTTTTTAATCCTTCAGGTACGTCATTCTGAATAATTCTAATTGCTATACCCTCAGCAATTGCAGTTTTACCAACTCCTGGCTCACCTATTAAGACTGGATTATTTTTAGTTCTTCTCATTAAAACCTGCATTACCCTTCTAATCTCATCATCTCTGCCAATAACAGGATCTAATTTACCATTATGAGCCATATCATTTAAGTTCTTTCCATACCTTGAAAGAGCTTGATATTTATCTTCTGGATTTTGGTCAGTAATTTTTTGAGAGCCTCTAATTTCCTTTAATGCAGAATTGACAGAGTCTTTATTTATTCCCTGATCATTTAAAAGCGCAGCAGTTGTAGTTGATTTGTCATTTGTTAGTGAAAGCAAAAGGTGTTCAGTTGATACATAATCATCTTGCATTTCCTGTGAAATTTTAGTAGCATTTTCAATAATTTTTGCAGTGTTAGGAGAAACATATTGATTTCCAATCCCTGCTCCTGATATTTTTGGAAGTGATTCTAAAGTTTGGTTTACTTTTACTTTAAGATAATTAAGATTAGCTCCAATTTTTAAAAACATTGGTGGAACAATTCCATTAGAATCTTGCAACATTGAAGCCAATAAATGTATTGGTTCTATTTGTTGATTGGAATAAGAGGACGCAATTTCTTGTGCAGTTTGAACAATTCCCTGAGCTTTTATTGTAAGTTTATTTAAATTCATATTATGCTTAATGTTGTATTGAAACTGACGAAGTAAATTTTTTAATGTTGTAATAAAATTTAGAATTAACCTACAATTAATTCAATGCTATCATCTCCATAAATTTCTTGAAGACCCTTTATGAATTCATTGTTAGGAGTAATTGAAATTAATTTTGAAACCCATTTTCCTTGAACAACATTTTTATCATTATAAATTCTGAAGATACATTGTAAATCTCCTCTGTGTTTGTTCATTAATTCTTTTGTTAAAATAGCATCATTGTAATCTACTTTATTTAAATAAACATTAATTGCAACTGCACTTGTATATCTAGCTCTGGCTTGATTTATAGGAACAATATCATCTACTATTATCTTTAATTCACTTGCTCCGCTAATATCAGATTTTCCAACAACAAACACAACATCTCCAATATTTATATTTTTTTGATTCTTTTTGTAAGAATCGCTCCAACAAATACACTCTCCTTTTCCAGTAAAATCTTCCAGAGTGAAAAAGCACATCATATTTTCTCTTTTATCTAATTTTGTTCTAATGCCAGAAATTATACCACATGCACGAACAACTTTATTTACATCTTTAATTTCATCAATATCTCCAAATTTAATCTGAGAAAAAGCTTTTACATCTATTGCATAATCTTGTAATGGATGACCACTAACATAAAAACTTAATACTTCATTCTCTCTTTTTAATCTTTCCATATTATTCCAATCCTCAAATTTTGGGAGGGAAGGTTCTGGTAGATCATTATCTAAACCGTTTCCTCCAAACAATGAATTCATACCATTGATTTTGCTTTCACTATAAGCGGCTGCAAATTGAATAGATGCTTCAATTGCTTCAAAACAGGCTCTTCTATTTGAATGTAAAGTATCGAAAGCACCAGAACAAACAAGGCTTTCAAGAAGTCTTTTGTTAACATTACTATTAGAAGATAATCTTTTTGTAAAATCAAAAATTGATTTATAATCACCATTTAATTCCCTCTCTTTAATAAGTTCAGAAACAATACCAGATCCAACATTTTTAATAGCAGCCATACCAAAAATTATATCTCCATTTTCTGATACATTAAAATCTAATGTTGAATTATTTACATTTGGAGGTAATGTTTTGATTTCGAATTTTTTTCCTTCTTCAATTAATCTTACAACTTTAGCTAAATCTCCAGATTCAGCAGTCATGTTTGCTGCTAGAAACTCAGGTGTATAATTTGCTTTTAAGTAAGCAGTTTGGTATGCTATATAACTATAAGCTAATGAATGAGATTTGTTAAAACCATAATCAGCAAATTTCACCATCATGTCCCAAATCTCATTACTTATCTTTTTATCAATTTCATTAATCTTACAACCTTCCAAATACAATGGCTTCATTTCATCCATATATTTAATTTGCTTCTTACCCATTGCACGCCTTAAGTTATCGGCTTGAGCTAAAGTAAATCCTCCTAACTTTTGTGCTATTTGCATAATCTGTTCTTGATAGACAGTTATCCCATTTGTTTTACCAAGAATTGGAGTTAACATTGGATGCAGATATTCTATCTTTTTTCTACCATGTTTCCTTTCAATAAATTCTGGGATATTTTCCATAGGACCAGGTCGATAAAGGGCATTCATTGCAGTTAAATCCTCAAGTGTTGATGGCTTTAACTGTTTTAAATATTCTTGCATAGGTACAGATTCAAATTGAAAAACTCCTATTGTATGCCCTCTCCCAATCATATCATATGTCTTTTCATCATCTAATACAATTTTATCAATATCGATTTCTATGGATCTTCTTTTTTTAATAAGCCTTAGAGCTGAATCAATCATAGATAAAGTCCTTAAGCCTAAAAAGTCCATTTTAAGCAAACCAGCTTCTTCAAGATAATTCATTGTATATTGAGAAGCTAAACCACTACCAGGAGTCTGATATAAAGGTATGTAATTTTCTAATGGACCAGGTGCAATTACTACTCCAGCAGCATGAAGTGAAGAGTTTCTGCAAAGCCCTTCAAGCACTAATGAATATTCTATTAACTTAATAATCTTTGGATCATCAGATTCTTTTAACCATTTCAATTCAGCATTTTCAATTGCTTCTTTCAATGGCTGAACTCTACCAAATTTCACAGTAATTTTTTCTGTAATTGAATTAATTACTGATAAGGGTACACCAAGAACTCTTCCAACATCTTTCAAAACTGCTCTTGATGATAAAGTACCAAATGTAATGATTTGAGCTACTGCATCATTACCATATTTTTGCCTTACATATTCAATTACTTTTTCACGTTCTGTGTCAGAAAAATCAATATCAATATCTGGCATTGAAACCCTATCTGGATTCAAAAATCTTTCAAAAAGCAAATCATAAGGTAATGGATCTACGTTTGTAATTCCAAGAGCATATGCAACAATTGAACCTGCTGCAGAGCCTCTTCCAGGTCCTACAGAAACACCCATTTCTCTTGCAGCACTTATGAAGTCTTGTACAATTAAAAAGTAACCAGCATAACCCATTCTAGTTATAACATCTAGTTCAAATTTAGTTCTTTCATTAACGACCTCATTTGCATTTTCTCCATATCTGGAAGTAATACCTTTCCAGGTTATTTCATCTAGGTATGAATCTAAATTAACAGCTTTTGATTCAGTTGGAATTGGAAAATTAGGCAAATGCAAATCGTTAGGTAACTCTACATTACATTTTTCTGCAACTTCAAGAGTAGAGTAAAATGCATCAGGGAATTCTCCAAGCATTAATTTCATTTCATCAACTGATTTAAAATAAAACTCTGGTGTTTTATACTTTAAATTAGTTTCAATTTCATTTCCTGTTAATGCATTTTTTCCACTTGCATCTCTTATATGTAATAGAACATTATGAGCAACTGCATGTTCCTTCTTAATATAATGAACATCGTTTGTTGCAATAATTTTAAGCCCGAATTCTTTAGCTAATATTGGTGCATGATGTAAGATATTTTTATCTACATCTAAATAATGGTTCTGGATTTCAATATAAAAGTCATCCTTAAAAACATCTTTATACCAACCAATTGCCTCACGAGCTAAATCAATTTCTTCTCGTATTAAATGAGATGATACCACCCCACCTGCACATGCAGATAAAGCAACCAAACCTTTATAATTTTCGGATAATAATTGACGATCTATTCTTGGTTTATAATAGAAACCTTCAGTATGAGCTCTTGATGTTAATTTACATAAATTTCTATACCCTTCTAAATCTTTAGCAAGTAAAATTAGATGATAATAATTACGTGTTTTTGCTTTAGTATTTGTTGCAATTTTATCAAATCTAGAGCCTACTGCCATATAAACTTCACATCCTAAAATTGGCTTAATACCTGCCTTGCGTGCCTTTGTATAAAACTCCATCAATCCAAAAGTTACCCCATGATCCGTTAAAGCCACAGAGTTCATATTATTGTCTTTTGTAGCTTTAATAAGAGCGTCAACCGAACATGCTGCGTCTAATAAAGAATAGTGTGTATGATTATGAAGATGTATAAATTCTGACATTTTTTGAAATTATATTTTAAGAAAAGGGGTAAAATTCCTAAATTAATAGTATTAGTTTGAACTATAAAATTTATAAATAATTTATTATGAATATAAATCTAATTATATTATAAATCTCAATTCAAATTAATTCAATATGTAATTTATTTTTTGAAAATTAATAAAAAAGTCAAGTCCAAAATTTATAATTTTCTTACTAATTAAATTCTATTAATATTAATTGAAACAACAAATAAATAAATAGTATAATTATTAAATTCAAATTGAAATTACAAGATTTGATGTATTAAAGTTTTATTCACTTTTTTATATCAAAAAAAATAAAAATTTGTTTTCATTTATTTTGTAAACAACTAAATTTGATTTGCTGTATTTATTTACTAAACTTATTGGAATAAAATTATTTTACTTTTAAAAATTTGGGAAAGTTGGAAGTTATTAATTGGCAAGGTCTTCGAGATGCAATTGAAATTGGAGAATGTGAGAATATAGAATTCAAACACGAGTTTTCTACTTATGAAAAAATGGCAAAGGAAATTTGTGCTTTTGCAAACACTAGAGGAGGAGTAATTTTAATTGGAATTGATGATAATGGTAGAATTTCAGGAATTGAAAGTGAAAAAGAAAGTACTGCATTAATTGAACATTCATCTCAATTTTATTGTTATCCAGCAGTAAAAATGTATATTAAAGTAATAGAGTATAATGGGCTTGATGTTTTAATTGTAAATGTACCTGAAAGCAATAACAAACCTCATGCTGTAGTTCTTAATAACAATAATTTATCTCCAGAAAAAGATAACAGAGTTTATATAAGACTAAAAGATAAAAGTGTAATTGCAAGTAAAGAAGTGACGAAAGTTCTTGAAGGAAAAAGAGCAGATTCTCCACCACTTCAAATTAAGATTGGTTGGTTAGAAAAATTATTGATGGGGTATCTAGAAAAAAATGAGAGGATAACCATAGCACAATTTAGGTCATTAGCGAACATTTCTCAAAGAAGAGCTTCAAGGTGTTTAGTTCATTTAGTTAGAGCAGGTGTGATAAGAATATTTACAGATGAAGGGGAAGATTATTATACTTTATCTTAACAATTTATATTTTATTTTTTGAGATATAATCTTCAATAGAGTTTCTAATATTCCTCCAGAATGGTCTTCTATTGTCAAATTGAGATACTGATTTATCTTCTGTTAAAAAGTTATTTTTCTCTTTAATAATCTCATCACTTTTAATACTTATAACATTCAAATTATTTGTTGAATCTTTAACTATAAGATTATTTTCTGAATACAAAATAAGTTTTAAAGTTGAATCTAAATTACCCTTAACCTCAACACCTATATTAGAAGTATTAACACCAAAATTTGCATTTTGTCTGATTAACAACCACTCTGAATACTCATTAAAAGTGTAATTATTTATATTTAATTTATTGATATATTCAAAAATTAATTCAAGAACATTTAGCCTTCCATCAAGTGGATGATAGTAAAGTAAAATTGGTTCTTGTAGAGAATATTTTTTGTAAATTACCTTTTTAAAATAGTTAAGTATCTCTTCATCAGTTGCTTTAGTTCTTTTAAAACTACCAATACAAATTGGATGAATTGGTATTTGCAATCTGTTGTTAAAATGATATGGTAAGTTGTCATAATCTAAAGAAAACTCACTTGAATATTTAAAATCAAATTTGTTCAAAGCAATTGCTAGGTTATTACTCCAAGCACCAAAAGGAGCAGCAAATCCATAAACTTTTAACCCATTTTCCTCTAATAAATTTTTACAACAATTTATATCTACAAATTGTTCAATTTCATTATCAAACAACTTGTGAGAATGAGTATGAACTGCTATTTCATCATTTTCAAATTGATTAAACAAATTAATATAATTTTCATGAGCTTCAGAATGAACAAACCAAGTTGATTTAATTCCATTTTTTGAACAAACATTTTTGAGTAAAATCAAATCTTGTTTACTTGAAAAATCAGTATCAATTCTTAATAAAAATATGCTCCTATTTTTTGGTGAATCACATATTTTTACAAATGGAATATCTCCTGTTAAATGTATTTTAATGATGACAAACTCTATCATTTTTCTGATAAAAAATTTGCTATTTTTATTTACAATTTCATCTGGAAATACTTTTGAAGGAGATAAGAAAAATTTTCTTTTAGATGATTTGTTTGAAATTATTTTTTCACAATTAAAACCAATTGAAGCAATAGTTCCATTACCATAATTATAAAAAGCAACTGCCCCATCAAACAATTTATCTCCTTGTTTAAAATGCCTTACAAAAGAGTAAACATCGAATGAGTAACCTTTTTCTAAAATACCTTTTGTATCAATTATACATCTTTTATATTTGGTTTTGTATTCAAATTTAAAATGATTAGTAGTATCAATAATCAATCCATTATTTTGAAGAAATTGATCAATTATATTTTTTTGTTTAATGTACAAATAAGATGTAATAACAATACATGAGTATTCATTATCGGAGAAATTATTCCAATTTATAATAGAATAACAAACACCTAATTGTTCAAATAAAATTTCCCATGCAGGAGTAATTTCAGTAATTCCGATATTAATTTTTTTATTCAAATCAATTTAAGATAAATTCTGTGTCTTCATAAGATAATGGATGCATTTCATACCATCCCTCAAAATCAGTATCCCACCTAACTTCACCTTTTACTTTAATTATATCACCTTTTTTTGGTATTCTGCTTTTATAATCTTTTGATGAATTAAATCTATATTCAACTCTTAAAAATCTATTTTGTTTTATTGTTCCAATCTCACCAAAAGTAAATTGAGAATTGTTAGCCTCTAAAAAAAATAATTCTAAATCTATAGTTGCAAAACTATCATTTGATTTTCCAACTGGACGAATTACATAACCAATAACAGTAACTTTATTTAATTCAAAAGGAATATCTATCCATCCAGAAACACCTTTATCTTTAAATAAAGGTGTTGTTTTAAAGGCTAAGTCTTTATCTAGATCATCTAAAGCTTTATTTGGAATTATATGTAAAGTTCGTGCAAAAATTTCTTCTGGTTTTAAAGGTTGAAGTATATTAATCCAAACATCAGAAATATCTTGATGTTTAAAAAATAGTGCATAAAATAAATAATAAAATAAAGTTGAACATTATATGGTGTTCTTTTAATGAAAAATTTAAGTTAATTTTGAATGAACAAATAGTAATATATTTGCGCCCTCTCAAAATATATAATTATTTATTGACACGATTAATATATTAAAGAGTCATCAAAAAGTATGAAATTAATTGAGAAACCCTCTAATCGAATTTTGATTTCGTCCAATTTATTTAAAATGAAAAAATACTTAATAATTTTATTTCTAATTACAAATCTTTTTCAGTTGTATTCGCAAACAACTGAACAAGAAGCTAAGTCATTTAAAATAATTGATATAAAAGTTGAAGGACTTAAAAACTCAAACAAATCTAGCGTTATATCATATTCAGGATTAAGAATTGGAGATGTTATTTCTTTAGGTTCAGATGTTATTCCAAAGTCAATCAAATCTCTAATGGATCGTGGACTTTACAGTGACGCCAAAATATATGTTGAAGATATTGAAAATAAAAATGGTGCAACAATAATTATAAATATTGTTGAATATTCAAGAATTAATGATATCAAATTTAAAGGAAATGATGAATTTGATAATAAAGATTTAGATAAAGAAATTGTTGTAAGAATTGGTGATATTGCTAACCCTTACGATTTGCTTCGTTCAAGCAATAAAATAAAGAAAAAATATTCTGATGAAGGTTATTTGTTTTCTAGTATAAAATATTTAATAGATAAAAGTTTAGTTGATACTAACAGGGTTGATGTAACATTTGTTATTACTGAAGGACCAGATGTTAAGATTGGTAATATATATTTTGATGGGAATCAAAAAGTTTTATCATCAGATTTAAAAGGTTCTATGAATGATGTTAAAGAAAAATCTTGGTGGCAATTTTGGAGGTCTTCAAAGTTTGATAAAACAAAACTTGCTAAGGATAAAGAAAAAATTGTTGAGTATTACAAAAAGAATGGATTTATTGATGCTGAAGTTTTAAATGACTCAATTACAATAAATAATTTAACTGGAAGGGCAGATGTATATATCTCTGTAAGGGAAGGCAAACAAACATATTTAAGGAATGTTGTAGTTCTTGGAAATGTTATTTATCCTTCTGAAGTTATTGAACGCAGATTAGAAGTTAAGAAAGGAGAAATTTATAATCAAACCCAATTTGATAAAAATTTATCTGGTAATGAAGAGCAAAGTGATATTCAATCTTTATATTTAGATAACGGATTTTTGACTGCTAATGTTCAAAAAATGGAAGATCGAATTGAGGATTCTGTTGATGTAACAGTAAAAATTACAGAAGGACCACAAGCAAAATTTAGGTATATAAGTATTGCAGGAAATACTAAAACTAAAGATAAAGTAATTAGAAGAGAATTATATACATATCCTGGGGATTTGTTTTCTAGGTCAAAAATAATTCGTTCATTAAGAAACTTAGCAGGCTTGAATTATTTTAATCCAGAAAAGTTGCAACCTCAGATTAACCCAGTTGATGCAACTTCAGTAGATGTAACTTATACTTTAGAGGAAAAACCTAGCGACACTTTTAATGCATCTTTAGGAATAAGTTCTCAAGGTTTGTCTGGTATGTTAGGTGTTACTTTTAATAATTTTTCATTAGCTGAACCTTTAAGTGGAGGTGCAGGACAAATTTTAAATTTTAATTATGAAAAAAGTGCATATGGTCAAACATTTATGTTTGGTATAACAGAACCATGGCTTTTTGATGAACCAACTACATTAGGATCTAGTATATCTTTCAATACATACAGTTCACCAACTTCAGATTATAGTTATCAGAGTTATGTAGGTTCTGTTACTGTTGGTAGAAGGCTTAGGTGGCCAGATGATTATTTTAGAATTGATGGTGCCGTAAGATATTCAAATAATCATGTAACTAGTTCATCAGTTTCAAATTATACAAATGGTGATGAATTTACAATTGCTATAAATTTTTCTAGGAATAGTATAGATAATCCAGTGTTCCCAACAGTAGGAAGCAAATTCAATTTTGGAAATACTTTTGCAGTTTTAGCAGATGCAAAATATACTAAACATGAAATTAGCACTGATTTCTATTCAAACATTTTTAATGTTTCTGAAACAATGCCAGTTGTATTTTATCTAGGATTTAATAGTGGAATGTTAAATGTTTCTGGAGATGTAAATAAAATTCAACCACTTACTTTTTATTCAATGGGAGGTAGTGGTATAGGGGGATATAATACAATACCCTTGAGAGGTTATCCAGATAGTAAAATTGGAACATATTTGAATAATTCAACTATTCCAACTTCAAAGGTATATGTTAAAGCTAATGCTGAAATAAGAATTAGTATATCACAAAATCCAATACCAATTTTCTTCCCATTTTTTGCTGAATGTGGTAATGCATGGGAGAACCTAGATAAAGTAAATATCTTCAACTTAAAAAGAACTGTTGGAGCAGGAATAAGGGTTGTTGTGCCTGGAGTTGGACTTTTAGGATTTGATTATGCTTACGGATTTGATAAAGATATTAATGGTCAAGTTGGAGGTTGGCAAACTCATTTTCAATTTGGAAGATAAAAAACAATTTTAAAACTTATTCGTTAAAGCAATTAAAATTATCAGAATTATTATTTAGAAATTAATTGATATAAATCAAAATTTTTTCTGTAAAACTTAAATCATACTTTCATATTAACATTTTAAAAATGAGAATTTTTATTAAGAATTTATTTATTATTTCGTTATTTATTCTAACTGCTTCAATTGCCAAAGCTCAAAAAATTGGCTTTGTAGATATTGAGGTTATTAAAACTACATTAGGAGATTTCAAGAAAATTGAAACCAAATTGATGGGTGTAAAAAAATCATATGAAGATACATTGAAAATTATGCAAACAGAGTTTCAACAAGGTGTTGAAGCATATCAAAAACAAGCAGCTTTAATGAATGCTGAAGCTAAATCTAAAGAAGAAGAAAGGCTTGGTGGAATTAGAGAAAGAGTATTGAAATATAACGAAGAAAAATTTGGTAATAGTGGTGAATTAGCTCGTTCTCAAGCTGAGATGGTAAGGCCTATAATGGAAAAAGTGAAAAGTGCAATTGAACAAGTTTCAAAATCAGATAAATTATCTGCTGTTTTTGAAACATCTATGACTGCATTTTACGATAAAAAATCAGATATAACTTTTAAGATTTTAGATATAATTAAAAAAAGTGAAAAGTAAATTATTTAATTCAGTTTATTTCTCAATTTTAATAGTATTATTAACCTTGAGTATAATGCCGATTGCAAGTGCTCAAAAACTTGGATATGTATCATCTGCTGCACTTATGGATAAATTTCCAGAAGCTAAAACAGCTTTAGGGAAATTATCAGAATTTCAAATTAATTGGCTTAATGATATTGAAAATCAAGAAAAATCTATAAGAATTCAAAAAGATTCTATCTTTAATAATAGGTTGCTTTGGAGCTCACAAGAACGAAAAGATGCAGATTCAAAATTGTCAGAATTAATATCAAAATTATCTTCTTTTCGATTAGGAAAGTTTGGTGAAAATGGTGAGTATGAAAAGAAGCAATTAGAAATTATGAATCCTGTTTTAGATAAAATATCAAAGGCAATTGAAGATGAAGCTAAATCTCAGAAAATGGATTTTATTTTTGATAAAAGTAATAGAACTTTACCAATGCTATACTCTAATCCTAATAATGATATTTCTGTTTTAGTTCTTAAAAGATTAGGTGTTGATATTTCTAAAGATAGTTTAAATTCAAATCAAAAAGATAGTCAAAAAGATGTAATGAATGCTAGAGGAAAAGGGCGAGATGAAAATCCTCAACAAAATCAAGTACCTAAGTTTGATCCAAATGATTTATTGAATGGAATCAAACCTGATGCTCCAGCTAAAGAAGTTGTAAAACCAAATAAATAAATATATACTTTTATTGTTAAATTAATTCATAATTTGACTAGTTAATAAATTAATTTTTATTAATTCACCTTCACTTATCTAATTTAAGTGAAGGTTTTTTTATTGAAACAATTACTTAAACATTATTGTAATTTTTACTTATGTTAACTTCAGAAATATCTCAATTACTAAATGCCGAATTAGTAGGAGACCCGAATTTAAATATTTCATATATAAACAAAATTGAATTTGCAATTGAAGGGGAAATATCATTTATTGCAAACCCATTATATGAAAAATATGAAGAGACCACAAACGCATCAGCCTTAATTGTTTCAAAGGAATTCAAATTAAACAGAGATGATATTTGTTATTTAATTACTGAAGACCCTTATATGTCTTTTTTAAAGATACTTAATAAATTCAATGAAGAAAATGATAGAATGAATTTTGGTATTCATCATACTGCTTGTATTGAAAAATCATCAAAAATAAATTCAAATACTGTTATAGGATCTAATGTTTATATTGGTAATAATTGTATTGTTGGTGAAAATACTGTATTACATCCTAACGTAGTATTATATGATAATACAATCATTGGGGATAATTGCATAATTCATGCTGGCTCAGTTATTGGTTCTGATGGATTTGGTTATGTTCCTTCTGAAAATGGTGAATGGATAAAAATTCCACATATTGGAAATGTTGTAATTGAAGATAACGTTGAGATTGGTGCTAACACAACTATTGACAGAGGAACTATTGGTGAAACAAGAATTTGTAAAGGTGTAAAAATTGACAACTTAGTTCAAATTGCTCACAATGTTAGGATTAATGAAAACACTGTTATTGCAGGTCAATCTGCAATTGCAGGAAGTGCAGTTCTTGGAAAAAATAATATATTGGCTGGTCAAGTTGGAATTGTTGGTCATATTAAAACGGTTGATAATGTTACAATTTTAGGAAGATCTGGGGTCAGTAAAGATATAACACACAAAGGGAAGTATTATGGTTCTCCAGCTAGGGAATATATAACTGCTTTAAAAGAAGAAGCAGCTTTAAGGCAATTACCGAAAGCACTTATTGAAATTGAAAGATTAAAATTAGAGATAGAAAAATTTGTAAATATCAATAATGAAAAAAATATTTAGTAGTTAAATTGGTTAATTAAATTTTAAATCTGGAATTGATTATTTTCACAATGAAAATTTATATTAGCAGATTTTCATAAAAATTAAATTTTGTTATATCAACGAAGTGTTGCATTTTTGCAACGCTTCCTTGGCTCAGTTGGTAGAGCAACTGACTCTTAATCAGTGGGTCGCGGGTTCGAGTCCCGCAGGGAGCACTGATGCTTAAGTTCAAAGCGGATTTTACAAAGGATCTAATGCACTTTATGTGATATTAATCAGTTGAATCCGCTTTTTTATTTTTTAATTTTATGAAATTATTTTAATTTATGTATGAAAATTTTCAAAAGTATTTTGATCATTCAAATTGTTGTTAACTTAACAATATATTCACAAAACAAAAATCCATTCATTAGAGTTTTAAATGATGAAATTAAAATTGATTTATTAAATGGTGACTCTTATAAATACCCTTTTAATGGAGGATACAATTCACCTGTAATTGAATCTCAAGATTTAACAAACGATGGGCTAACCGACTTAATTTTAATGAGTTTTGATAATCAAATTAAATTTTACAAAAACAATAATAATTTCAATTTTGCTCCTTCAAATGAAGTCAAATTTATAAATTCAAACCCTAACAGGTTTATTAGGTTAGTTGATATTGACAATGATTCAGATTACGATTTGTTTTCAATGGATGCAAGTAATAATTTAACTCTTCAAATTAATAACTCTAATTTTATCTATAAAAAAAGTGATGTTGTAAAGTCAATTAACGGTGAATCAATTTATATTACTCCAACCACTATTCCAATTTTTGCTGATATCGATTCTGATAATGATCTTGATTTATTTTTTGGAACTATTGAAGGCTCAATTGTTTATTATGAAAATGTAGGATCAAATTCAAACTATAAATTTAAATATATCACAGATAAATTTGGTGGTATATCAGTTACTCAAAGCAATAAACAAAAAGATAATTTAAAACTAGAGTCTTTGCATGGAGCTAGTTCAATTTCATTTGGTGATATTGATTCAGATGGAGATTTGGAGTTATTTTTTGGTGATTATTTTTTGAACGGATTGTTAGTTTTTAAAAACATTGGCACTAAATTAAAACCAATTTTCAATACAAATAAACCAGACACAGCATTTGGTGATTATGGTGATAAATTTAGTAGTAGAGGCTTTAACACAACTTTACTCAAAGACTTTGATGGTGATAAAGATATTGATTTGATTGCTTGTTCTTTAAATGCAAATGAAGTGTATAACACTATTTATTTTTTTGAAAATAAAGGTACAATTACATCTCCTAATTTTAGACAAAGAAATGTTCTGTTAAATACTGAACTTGATTTTGGATTTTCTTCTTCTTTGGCATTTATAAATGATAAATATAAGAACGGATTTATAGGATTTGGTAGTACTGATTTTAGATATTTTGCTGAACAAAAAAATCAAACTAATTTATCCTTTTTAGAAGGTGATAGGTTTGGCCCAACTAACCCTCAATACAATTTAATGGCATCTATTGCTGACATAAATAATGATAATGTTTCAGAAATCTTGTGTGGTGATATCTTCGGATTAATGTACCTTTGGGTTTATTCTGAAGGCAGATACAAAAGAGCTGATTCATCTAATTTTGAAAATATTTTTTTGAATGAAAGAGCTTCTCCTTTATTTTTTGATTTAGATAATGATTCTGATTTTGATTTGCTTATTGGTACTGCCAAAGGTGAAATATTATACTATGAGAATGTTGGCAATAATTTGAATATGAAGTTAATTAAATCTAAAACTACAATTAATCTTGATTCAATAAAAGTTGGAACTGATTATTCTTTATCTGTTGGTGATATTAATAATGATGGTTACAAGGATATTTTATTAGGATATAATGTTGTTGATAGCAATACATTTATAAAATATGGGAGTTTGAAATTTTTGATAAATGATGGTCATAATAATTTTTATGAAAATCCAAAATTTACTGAATTAACCAATTTACCTCAAACCCCAACCCCTGCTTTAAAAAGATATGGTAAATATTCTTTATTGCTTATAGGGAATAGTTCTGGTGGTGTATGGGCATTTAAGGATACAACAAAATATTATAATTCTGTTATTGAAAACCTAAACTTAACTGGGCTTAGTTTGTATCCTAATGTTATTAAAAAATGTGAAAATAATTTTTTGTATTTGAAAAATTTTATTTCAAAATATATTGTAAATTTAGATATTAAGATTTATGATTTATCAGGTTGTTTGATTGAAAATATTAATTCAATTGATTGTAATTTATTAAATCAAAATTACTATAAAATAAATATAAACAAATTAAACATAGGTACATATTTCTTAAAAGTAAATAACCAATTATTTAAATTTAATATTTTTTAAATAAAGATTCAATGGATTATTTATAATTTTAAATTTTAAATTTAGTTAATTAATCTCTAAATAACTTTTTTGGATCTCTCTTTGCAATTTTATAAATCTGTTTGAATGGATAAAAAAATTGACCTATAAAGGTTGCAGGTACTTTGCTTTTTTTCTCATCACCCAGAATTGGTTCAATGTCAATTGGTAAGTAAATTGTACCAAATAAATAATCCCAGCAGTTTAATATTGAGGCAAAATTAACTCCATATTTTTTCTTGATGTTATACGCATGATGCCAATGATGAGTTTCAGGAGTATTGATAATATAATTTACAAAACCAAATTTACATTTGATATTACTGTGTGTAAAAAAACTATTGAAAATGTTAATTATATATTGAATTACAAAATAATCTTGGAATGAATAACCTAACAACCCAAATGGAAGATAAAATGCAATTTTAAAAAAGAAAAATTCAACCCAATGAAAATGATGAGTTGATGCAAATCCCATCTCTTTTTGTGCATGATGAATTCTATGAATCTCCCACATAAATGGTATTTTATGCATAATTACATGAGTTACATATTCTAAAAAATCTTGAATAATAAATAGAATTAAAAATTGCCACCAAAAATTAAACTCAGATATTATTAATCTTGGTTTGATTTCAAAGCCCACCCATTTGATAAAGTCTTTAAATTTATAATCTACAGCATAGCAAATTGCAAACAGGCCAAGCAATTGAACAATATGATGATTGAATAAATGATAAAATAAATCTAACCAAAAACCTTTTCTTTTAAGTACATCATAATCAAATCTTTTTGGTAAGATTGTTTCAGTTATTAAAAAAGTGATTCCAGCAATAAGTGCCCATAATGCTGTATTCGAAAATGATAATGTAAATGTACTTTTGAGATAAATTGCAGGATACTGTTCGAATGCTGATTTTAGAACTTTAAAAAAATTTATTGACTCCATTAAATTTATATTCTGTTTTCTTGTGAAATTTATTATTTGTATATTTAAAGGTTATATATCAGGCAATTTGTAATTAATTATTACAAACGGTAATTTATTTTGAAAAATAATAAAAAAATTTTTGTTTAAAAATAAATTAAATACAACAAATTCAATATTTATTCTTACATATATTTTATTATTTTTTATAATAAGTTGTAATAATAAAAAGGAGACTGAAGTTAGTAAATTAGTTTTAAAAACAAACAATTCATTAGAAAAAAAAGATTCTAGTTTAGTTAATAAAGGTTTGAAAAATAAATATGGTTTTAATTTCAACAAACTACTTACTAATAAAGCTTTTTCTATGAATATCTCGAATGAATTTGTTATGAATTATACTCCAGATGAAACTTCTTTTAGTATTTATGATTCAACTAAAGTAAATGACACAAATAGAATTACTGGTAAAATTTCAAGTAAGAATAGAGGGTACTATAGAATAACTATTTCTATTTTAGATAATAAAAGTAAGATTTCTATAGATTCATTAGTTAAAATAAATATTGTAAATCATAATAATGTTCAACCAAAAAAAATTGATATTCGGAATGTTCATTGTTATAGATTTGATGAGAAGTTAGAATATGATGATTTATCATTATCAAAAAAACAATTTTTTATAATGAAGGAGAATTCAATTGACAAGCTTTTTATTATAACAATTTTCTCAAATTTTCAAACAGAAACAGATATAGATGAATATTTGCAAGAAGCAATTAAATCTATAAAATTAAAATAGTTAATTAATTAATATCAATATAAATTCCATCACTATGAGAAATTTTATTACATCCAAGTTTATTTTTGTTCTTCTAACTTGTTTATTAATTTTTTCTGAAAAAAGTTTTGCTTCACATTGTTGTTTATCAGTAGCTCCAACTATTGTCGATATGGGTACTACAATTTCAGTTACTGGAGCTGTTTTTAGTAATACTACCTCTGGTGGTGGTCCTGCATTTTTAACTGCTTCAGTTACCTCAGCAAGTTGCCAAAATCAAACTACTGGAGCTTTAGTTAATCAAATTAATAATCCAAATGCTAAATTCTATAATGGTCCAGGTGTAACATTCAGTAACTTGGGTGCAGTACCAAATTTAAATGGTATTCCGAAATCTGATTTTGCTGATAATTGTAGCTTTAATATGGTGGCGAGTCTTAATGGAGGTAATATCGGTAGTTGTAGTACTGGTGAAATACAATGTGTTTGGGGTAGTTCTTTACCATTTACTGGAACAAATGGTGGTGCTTTAGCCGCAGGAATAAATTTAACAATAACTCCCACAGATATTTGTGATGGACCAATCACATTAAGTGGAAGTGTAACAGGATTTGGTTGTAATGATGGTTTAGGGGGAACCGTTGTAATTTTAAAAGATGGTGTGCCAGTTCAAAGTCAGAATGTTAGCACAACAGGTGCTTATTCATCTTATGTTGATAATGGACCCTTCGGAGTGGGAAGCCCCAACCATGTATATACCGCAGAGTTAAGATGTAGTCCAAATGATGCAACAATTTTAGCAACTTCAGGAAACAGAAATTTTCAAGCTTCTTGTTTTGGTCCAATTAAATTTAAAGATCCGCCAACATGTGGCTGTGGAAATACAATAACAATGGATGGAACATTTGGAGCACCAGCTCCTCCAACTATTATAACTCCATTTGCAACAACAATATATTTTGAAAGAAGTTGTGGTGGAGGTCCATTTACAGCTTTTGGAACTTCAATAATAATTCCAGCAGGAACAACATTACCATTTTCATATTCACAGACAATTCCAATTTCTTGGCCTAGGCTTCCTGGCTGTGTATATAGAGCAACAGCGGTTCAAGGAGTATTAACCTCAGTTGATGGACCTTTCCCAGCAACAGGACCTTGTTTTGTTGAGCCACCAACAGTTGAACTTACTGGTCCGCCAGCAAGTTGTTTGAATGGTCCTGCAAATTGGCCCGGAGCGTTATCAAATGTATTCACAGCATTAGCAACTGCAGGACCTGCAACAGGAGTATATGCAAGAGTAACACCAAATACAACACAAGGAATTTTAGGAGATATAAGTTTTACTTGGTATAGAAATGGCATACCATTTTCAACTGGTGCAATTGCAGCAGCAACATTTGGTGCAAACATTGATGTTTATTTGCCATGGCCAAAAAATACATTAGCAAAAGATTGTGCAGATGATGGAGCTGCTTGGCAGGTATTAGTACAAAATAGTTGTGGTAGTGTTGCAAGTAATGCATTTACAACAGTAATTAAATCACCACCAACTGTTAGTGGGGTTACAATTTCCTCTACAACAGTTTGTAAAGGAGATCCATTTACAATAAGTGGATCAATAACTGGAACAGATGCGTGTACATTACCGGCAACTGTACAATTCTTAAGAGGAGGCACAGTTATAAATTCTCAAACTATAACTTCAGGAACAATACCATCAATAAATGTTAGTTATAGTTACAATACTTCTGTAGCTGATAATGGACAAACTTTTCAAATTAGAGTTACAAATTCATGTGGAACAGTAACAAGTGCTGTAAGTGCTGCATTATCTATTGTAGCTCCACCAGTAATAGAGTTAACAGGACCGGCTCAGATATGTTCACCAACAGTATGGTCCAATGTAATTGCAGCAATAACACCTTCAGTAACAGGATTAAATATAGGAGGAGGCACAGGTCAATGGTATTTGAATGGAGCACCAAATGGAGCACCAATAGCAATAGCAACAGGAGCAACAGCAACAGTAGCATGGCCTTTAAATGGAGTTGCATCAGCATGTTCACAATCAGGTGGAACATGGCAGTTATTGGTAACAAATGCATGTGGAACATATGTTAGTAATACATTCGAAACAACAGTAGTATCACCACCAACAATTGGTGTAGCAACATTCTCACCAAATAGCCCAGTATGTAATGGTACTCCGATATATCTGAGTGTACCTATAACGGGTGTTGGATGTTCATTCCCATTAACTGTAGAATTCAAGAGAGGAGCAACATCAATAGGAACCCAAACAATAACAACAGGAACATTCCCAATAACAGTTGGGATGCCATTTACAGCATCAGCAGGAGACAATGGAGCAACATATACAATAGATGTATCAAATACATGTGCAAGTGTAACATCAACAACTGGTGCACTAGTCATTGTAGCTTCACCAGTAATTCTTCTTTCTGGACCAGCTCCAATTTGCTCTGGAACAAATTGGCCATCAGTTTTACCAACAATTTCAAGTTCGATTGCTGCATCTGGTGTTTTAGTTGGTGATTCTTTTGGAGCTTGGTATGTAGATGGAGTTCTTTTTTCAGTTCCTGCAGTTCCACCGAATGCTAATTATCTTTGGCCTCTTAGTGGAACAGCTGCAAATTGTTCTCAATCAGGACAAGTTTGGAAATTATTAGTAACTAATCCATGTGGTACATCGGTTAGTTCTGAATTTACATTAAAAGTTGTAGCACCACCAACAATGGGGGTAGCAACTTTTAATCCAGCAAGCCCAGTATGTGTTGGAACACCAATCTATTTAAGTGCAGATATAACAGGAGTAGGATGTTCATTCCCATTAACAGTAGAATTTAAAAGAGGTGGAACATCAATAGGAACCCAAACAATAACAACAGGAACATTCCCAATAACAGTTGGGATGCCATTTACAGCATCAGCAGGAGACAATGGAGCAACATATACAATAGATGTATCAAATACATGTGCAAGTGTAACATCAACAACTGGAGCATTAAGTGTAATAGCACCACCTGTAATTGAGTTAACAGGACCAACTCAAATTTGTTCACCAACAGCATGGTCTAATGTTAATGCGACAATAACACCATCAATAACAGGATTAAATGTAGGAGGAGGCACAGGTCAATGGTATTTGAATGGAGCACCAAATGGGGCACCAATAGCAATAGCAACAGGAGCGACAGCAACAGTTGCATGGCCATTGAATGGAGCAGCATCAGCATGTTCACAATCAGGCGGAACATGGCAGTTATTGGTAACAAATGCATGTGGAACATATGTTAGTAATACATTTGTAACAACAGTAGTATCGCCACCAACAATGGGAGCAGCTACTTTTAGTCCAGCAAGCCCAGTGTGTGTTGGAACTTCAATGTATTTAAGTGCTGAGATAACAGGGGTAGGATGTTCATTCCCATTAACAGTAGAATTCAAGAGAGGAGCAACATCAATAGGAACCCAAACAATAACAACAGGAACATTCCCAATAACACTTGGGATGCCATTTACAGCATCAGCAGGAGACAATGGAGCAACATATACAATAGATGTATCAAATACATGTGCAAGTGTAACATCAACAACTGGAGCTTTAACTGTAAATGCTAAGCCGATATTAACTACTCAACCAACAAATATGAATATTTGTTTGGGAGATGCATTAACTGATATTACTGCAGTTATTTCTGTTGATCCAGTTGGTTTGACCTTACCTGCAGCTGCTGGTTCAACTTATACATGGTTAAGGGATGGCGCAGTTGATGTTGGTCCTACTAACGTTGGAGCAACACCATTTACAGTACCAGTCCCAACAACTCCAGCTGCTGCTGGATCTTATGATTATCAATTAAGAGTAACAACAAATTGTGGAACAGTTTTAAGTAATATTGCTACAGTTATAGTAGGACCAAATATAGTAGTTAGTCCTGTTGCAGCAAATACAGCAATAACTATTTGTAATAATCAATCTGTCTCTTTTGGAGTTGTGTTAACAACTGGTACATCTACAAGTTATACTTGGACAGGTGCCCCAGTTGGATCTGTGAATAACACTTTAACAAGTTCAGCATATACAACACCATCTTTAACATCTGTAGGTTCGCCATATGTTTATACCGTAACTATTGCAGGTTGTGGAGGTCCAATAGTAAAAACATTTACCATAACAGTTCAGCCAACAACATCACAGTTAACTATTGTTGCTCAACCAGTAAATGTAATGGTTTGTGCAGGTGTTGGTACTACATTTACATCAACAGTAAATTATCCAGCTGGACCAATAGTAGTAGCAGATTGGTACAGAAATGGAATTGCAATTACAGGCCAAACAGGCTTAGGTACAGCTTCTGGCGTACCTAATACTTTAACTTTAGCTGCTGCGGATGTTGCAGTTCAAGGAGCTACATTAACTCCAACATTGGCTGGAAATAATGGTGATCAGTATCAAGTATGTTATAGAATTACAAATGGTGGAGGTGGAACTTGTAACTCACCAGTTTGTAGCAACATAGCAAATTTAACTGTAAAACCTACATTAACAGGAATTGTATCTAATTCTCCTACTTCACAAACAGTTTGTCTAGGTCAACCAGTAACTTTTGGATCTAGTTTAACAAGTCAAGGTACACCAAATTTACCTATTGGAGTGAATATGAATAGTTCATTTACATTCCAGTGGTATAAAATAAATTCAGCTGCAGCACCAGCTTTAGCAGCATTGTTTGTTAATGCAAATGAATTATCTGGTGCAGTTTCTTCAACTTATACTTCACCAGCAACAACCCAAGGAGCAAGTTCTGTAGCAAATGCTGTTAACAGTGATTGGTATGGAGTTGAGATTAGAAGTGCAGATGGATGTGGCGGTCCTTTACAGTTAGGTCCAGTATTATTAACTGTAGTTCCAACTCCAGTTATAATAGATCAACCTTCTAACTTAACAGTATGTGAAGGGGCTAATCTTCCTGCTAGTGCACCATTAAACGCACCTCCACCTGGAGTAGTTGATGTAAATGCTACTGCTACATTTGGATTGGTAACAGTTACAGGAATGAATAGTTTGGTAAATCCATTGAGTTATGAATGGTTTAGAAACGGTATCAGTTTAGGTGTTAATTCATTGCCAGGTGCATTTGCACCAGGGTTAGCTAATTGGCAAGTTCCAACACCAATAGTTCCTAGATCTTTTTTAAATAATAATGGAGATTTATATTATGTAAGAGTATATTATAATACTCCACCAGCAGGTAATACTCAAGCTTCTGTTTGTGGATCGGTTATTAGTAACTCCGTAAGAGTAGTAGTAGTACCAGACCTAACAGGACAAACAGCAACAATAAGTGATGTAACGGTATGTTTGGGAAGTACAGCAACATTTACCCCACAACCATCAGCAACATTGTTAGCAAAGTTGGGAAGTGTACAATATCAATGGTATAAAGGAACAGCAGCATCGTTAATAGGAGATATCACAACAACAGGCCAAGTGATAGGAGGAGCAACGGGCTTAAGTTATACAACAGTAGCAACAACAACAGGTAATGGACCAACAACAACAGCAACAACAGCACAAAATGGTGATAGATATTTCTTAGTTATTACACCAACGCCTGGCTTAGTACCAATACCATTAGCAGGAGCACCATGTTCACAATTGGTATTAGGTTCAATGACATTGAATGTAGTTCCACAGTTGATAATGAATGATCAACCATCAAATTTAACAACATGTGAAGGAGCAGTATTACCAGCAAGCACAATAACAAATGTAGCACCACAACCGAGTTTGGTGGATGCAAATGCATTAGCAACATTTGGATTGGTACAAGTTCAAGGACAGAATGTAATAGGGAATGAGATGCAGTATGAGTGGATTAGAAATGGAGTATCAATAGGAGCCCCAGTAAATGTACCAGGAGCAGTAGCGAATGTAACAGGATCAATTCCACCATTTGGAATAGGTACTTGGACGATACCAACACCGATTGTTCCAAGAGTATTTCCAACAAATAATGGAGATGTATATAATGTAAGAATAACCTATTCAAGTACATCAAATCCAAGGAGTGGATGTACAATAGCAACAAGCAATTTAGTAAGAGTAGTAGTAGTGCCAGACCTAACAGGACAAACAGCAACAATAAGTGATGTAACGGTATGTTTGGGAAGCACAGCAACATTTACCCCACAACCATCAGCAACATTGTTAGCAAAGTTGGGAAGTGTACAATATCAATGGTATAAAGGAACAGCAGCATCGGTAATAGGAGATATCACAACAACAGGCCAAGTGATAGGAGGAGCAACGGGCTTAAGTTATACAACAGTAGCAACAACAACAGGTAATGGACCAACAACAACAGCAACAACAGCACAAAATGGTGATAGATATTTCTTAGTTATTACACCAACGCCTGGCTTAGTACCAATACCATTAGCAGGAGCACCATGTTCACAATTGGTATTAGGTTCAATGACATTGAATGTAGTTCCACAGTTGATAATGATTGATCAACCATCAAATTTAACAATATGTGAAGGAATTGCTCCATTACCAGCAAGCACTATATCAAATACACCACCACCAAGTGCAGCTGATGCAAATGCATTAGCAACATTTGGATTGGTACAAGTTCAAGGACAGAATGTAATAGGAAATGAGATGCAGTATGAGTGGATTAGAAATGGAGTATCAATAGGAGCACCAGTAAATGTACCAGGAGCAGTAGCAAATGTAACAGGATCAATTCCACCATTTGGAATAGGTACATGGACAATACCAACACCGATTGTTCCAAGAGTATTTCCAACAAATAATGGAGATGTATATAATGTAAGAATAACCTATTCAAGTACATCAAATCCAAGGAGTGGATGTACAATAGCAACAAGCAATTTAGTAAGAGTAGTAGTAGTGCCAGACCTAACAGGACAAACAGCAACAATAAGTGATGTAACGGTATGTTTGGGAAGCACAGCAACATTTACCCCACAACCATCAGCAACATTGTTAGCAAAGTTGGGAAGTGTACAATATCAATGGTATAAAGGAACAGCAGCGTCGGTAATAGGAGATATCACAACAACAGGCCAAGTGATAGGAGGAGCAACGGGCTTAAGTTATACAACAGTAGCAACAACAACAGGTAATGGACCAACAACAACAGCAACAACAGCACAAAATGGTGATAGATATTTCTTAGTTATTACACCAACGCCTGGCTTAGTACCAATACCATTAGCAGGAGCACCATGTTCACAATTGGTATTAGGTTCAATGACATTGAATGTAGTTCCACAGTTGATAATGATTGATCAACCATCAAATTTAACAATATGTGAAGGAATTGCTCCATTACCAGCAAGCACTATATCAAATACACCACCACCAAGTGCAGCTGATGCAAATGCATTAGCAACATTTGGATTGGTACAAGTTCAAGGACAGAATGTAATTGGTGGGGTAATGCAATATGAATGGTTCTTAAACGGTGTTTCAGTTAATGGTTCACCAACACCTGTACCAGGAGCAGTAGCAAATGTAACAGGATCTATTCCACCATTTGGAATAGGTACTTGGACGATACCAACACCGATTGTTCCAAGAGTATTTCCAACAAATAATGGAGACATATATTATGTTAGGGTAACATACGCAAATACTTCAAATCCAAGAGTAGGATGTTCTATTGTAACAAGTAATACAGTAACAGTTACAGTTAACCCTGTGATAAGAGTTACAGCTTGCGGAACATCATCAGTAGCTGTTGTGCCGCCACCAGTTCCAGCAGTAGGAAATGCATTCGTTGCCTTACCAGCTTGTAACATTGTTATTTGTGAAGGAGTTGCGGCTTATCTATCATTTACTTATACACCAGGAAATGCAGTTATTACTTGGTACAAACAAGCAGCAGCCCCAACACCTCCAGTACCAGTTTCTCCAGTTACTTTAATAGCAGGAGCAACAACAAATACTTATATTTCTCCAAACTCTTCCTCAGGAGCAACAGCTGCAACTGATCAAGGTGTAACTAGAAATGGAGATATATATTGGGCATTAATACAAAGTGCAAACAGTTGTGGTGATCCAATACTTTTAAGATACAACATTATAGTTGTTCAAAAACCAGTAATTGTAACTCAACCAACCCCAATAAACACTTATCAATGTGAAGGTGCACCTGCAGTACCAGCTACTTTTGGTACTTTAGGTACAGTAAATGTAACTCAACAATTGTTACCAGTTAGTATAGTTCCTCAAATTCAATGGTTTAAAAATGGGTTAACATTTGGATCTTCAGTAAATTTAGTTGGAGTATCTCCAATTACTATTCCACCTCCAGTAGGAGTTACTTCACCTTGCGTTGGTTATACAGATGAATATTTTGTAAGAATTTCTTATAACAGTCCAGCAGGAGCTCAAAACTGTGGAACAATAGATTCGAGAGTAATTAAAGTTTCAAATAATGCAACTCCGGTACATATTGCACCATTAGTAATTAATTCTTGTGTAGGAGGTACAGCTTCAATGGTTGGAAGAATTACAATTCCAGTTTGTGGGGCAATTAATGGAGCAACTAATACTGTTCTTCCAATAAATTACCAATGGTATAGAGGTCCAGTTGGGGCAGGAACAGCTGTGAATGTTGGAACTAATTTCTCAGGTGTTATTTCGAGTAGTAGTGGTCCTTATGATTTCACATACACAACACCACCTTTAACAGCTTTAGATAATGGATCAACATATTATTTACAAGCTACTTATAGTAATGGAGGTACATGTGGGGCTACTAATGTATTTACAGTAAATGTTAGAACTCCATTAACATTCTCATTACAACCAAAAGATCAATTAATTTGTATCCCAAATGCGGTTCCAAATTTAATTGCTGGAGTTATTCCAACACCAATACCAGTTTTAGGAGTAGGTGAATCGTATCGTTACCAATGGTTTAGAATACCACCAGCTGGAGGTCCTCCTTCAACATTTGGTGCATCAGCTGTAGTGCCAGCAACAGGAGTAATTCCATCACCAATAACATCAACTTCACAACCTCCTGCAGCTGCACCAGTGGCTGATAGTGGATCAGTTTTCTTTGTAGTTGTAGGAATTAGTTTAAATGCTGGAACAGATAATTTATCTGCAAGTTGGGTTTGTACAAATACAAGTAACCAAGTAATGTTACATGCTCTTACAACCCCAACTATCTCTGGTCAACCTGCACCTGCTGCTGTTTGTGAAACTGAAGTTGCAAGGTTTACAGCAATTATTCCTTATCCAGCTGTAGCACCAAGAGTTTCAATACCAATATATTACCAATGGTATAGAATTCGTTGTGGTGCATTACCAACAGATCCTGGTTCTCCTGTAACTGGTGGAGTAAATGCTTCTGGATATTATACAGTTGCACCACCTTCTAACAATCAATATGAGATAACTTATGTTACTGACCCAACATCAGTAATTAGTGGAACAGCAAATAACGGAGATATATACTTTGTGAAAGTTTGGAATACAGATCCACGAATTCCAGGATTTGATGATCATAAAATCTGTGAGGTTCAAAGTGCACCAGCATTATTAAATGTTGTTCCTAAACCACAGATAACAACTCAACCAAAGAATGATACAACTTGTGCTCCTCCAGGGAATTTAACATTAACAGTTGCTGCATTCCAACCACCAAGTTTATCACCTTGTCCAGGACCAATTCCTGCACCGGCAATAACATATCAGTGGTTTAGAATTGCAGGTCCTAATTCCCCGTTCCCAACAAGTGTTAAGCCATTATTCTTAGGAGCACCAGCAATACCACAAGTGCCTTCAGCAGGATCTTTTGCTGGAGTTGGTAATCCTGCAGCTCCATCATGGGCAGGAACAACTGGTAATTATTCTGGTAGTAATACTGCAAATTTGGTATTAACTGGTTTAACATCAACTAATGATTTGGATCAATTTTACGTAATGGTAGGAAATGGATATTGTCAAGTTCAAAGTACAGTAATTACAATCAAAGTATTTGCTGCTCCTCAATTAACTTATCCAAATAATCCATTACCTATTAGATCTTGTGTTGGTCAAGGAACTGCGATTACAGCGAGAGTAACAAGTGGTAGTACTCCTATGAGGTATCAATGGTATAGAATACCAGCTGATGCAACATGTCAACCATTGCCTGTTAATCCTTATCCAGCAGGGTTCCCAGTAATTCCAGGTGCATTGCCTGTAAGTATAAATCCAGCTAATGCAATAATTGGTGCTGGTACAAACTTTACTGGAACAGTTCCAGCAGGAACACCGTTCCCTTATGATATTACTTACACTACACCACCAACAACATTAACTGGTGGACAAGCGAATAATAATGATAGATTTATGTTGGTGATAATAAATGCAAATGGTTGTCAATATCCACCTGCATCACCACCACCATTTGATCCGGCTGTTATGTTGACTAGATTAGAAGTTAATACAGCACCTGAAATAGTTGTTCAACCAGTTCAACAAACTGTTTGCGCGCCTGCTTCACCATTGCCTATACCTTTGCCAGTATTCTCATCACAAATTAGGTTGATTAATCCAGTTGGTTTGGTTTGTTTAACATCAAATCCAGCAACTAATCCACCTTCTACAACTGATATGTCAGTTACTTGGTTCAGAATGCCAATAAATGGTGGAGGGAATATTCCTGTTGCAAGTGGAACAATTAATACAACAACTGGTGCAATAAGTGGGGCAACATCATTAGTACCTGGTTACATTTTAGCAGCATCCGTGCCAGCTGGAACAGTAACATTAACAACGCCGCCTCCATCATTGGTACCTCCAACGCCGCCACCAGGAAATCCTGCAAATGGTGATAAGTACTATATGGTTGTAACTAATCGATGTGGTAGTATAACAACAGATCAAGCTGTGTTTAATGTAAATCAACCTTTAACAATTGTACAAGGTCCACAGAATCAAACAGTTTGTGAACAACTACCCGCAATATTTAAAGTAAATGTAACTGGAACTGGACTTTCTTATCAATGGTATAGAGGAGTTCCTCCTAGTCCTTTAACTCCATTTGTTTATTCTTCATATGATTCTGTTACAAATACAACTACTCCTAATAATAGGACATTGTTTACATTAACAGCTGCTCAATCAGCTGCAATTAATGGTCAGAAAATTGCTGGTGAAACAAACCCAACATATACAATAAATCCTGCATCAGCTTCAGCAGATGATGGTGCTATATTCTATGTTGTTATATCTAGTTCAGTAGGTTGCCCAACACCACTATCTATAGTTGTTGGTCCAGCTCAATTAAGAGTAAATAAATTACCAGTTATTGTAACAGAACCAGTTGATACTTCTGTTTGTTTGAACTCACCGATTAATTTATCAGTTGAGGCATCAGGAACAAGCATTTCATATCAATGGTATAAAGGAGCAATTCCAATTGCTGCACCAGCTGGAACAAACGCAACTTATAATATATCTGCAGCACAGATTTCAGATGCGGGCGATTATTATGTTGTAATTAAAGGAGGTGGGGTTTGTGGAAATGCTTCAGTAAGAAGTAGAACAATTAGAGTTAGAGTTAATTTGCCACCAGCAATTACCCAACAACCAACATCTGTAAGTTTATGTGAAGGACAATTGTTGGAGCTAGAAATTCTTGCAACAGGTGCTAACCTGAAATATAGATGGTATAAAGATGGAGTTTCATCAACTAATTTAATATCTGGTGCTAACACAAATGTATATACAGTTCAGAATGTTACAACTATAAATGCAGGAACTTATTACTGTGTAATTACAGGTGATTGTCCACCTTCTCCAATAACAAGTATAGGAGCAGTTGTAACTGTAAAATCTAAGCCAACATTAGTATCAAACACAAAAGATACATCAGTTTGTGTTAATACTCCATTAGTTTTATCTGCAACTGCAACAGGAACAAACATAGTATTCCAATGGTATAAAGGGGGTACAGCGCCTTCAAATGCTATTGCTGGATCTGTGACTTCTTCAATAGATGCATTAACTAAAGTATCTATTTTAACAATACCATCTGCTCAAGTATTAGATGCAGGAGATTATTATGTAAGAATTACAGGTGATTGTTTACCTCCTATAACTGTAGGACCGATCAAAGCAACGCTAGAAGTTGCACCATTAATTACTGGAAAAACAGATTCTCCAATAAGTGTTTGTGAAGGTAGTACGATTAATTTGTCTGTTACAGCATCTGGAACAAACTTGAGTTACTTATGGGAACAGTTAAATACAAATATAGTACCACCTGTTTGGATGACAGTTGGAACAAATGCTTCAACATTTAGTATTGCTAGTGCAATTAAAATAAACGAAGGTAAATACCGAGTATCAGTAACAGGGAAATGTCCAGGACCTATTCAACAAGCATTTTATGATGTAGTTGTAAATAACAAACCTTTAATCATTTATGCTTCTGATGATACAACAGTATGCGAAAATCAAGCGTTCTACTTTAAAGCATTTGCTACAGGAACACCGTTCCCACCAGAACCTAGGTTAAGATTCCAATGGAAACGTAATGGTATTGATGTAGTTGGAGGAAATGATAGCATCTTGTCAAAGGGAAGTACTTTAATAGAAGATGAAGGAACATATCAAGTAGAAGTTAGTGGTTTATGTGGTAAGGTGTTAAGTGCCCCAATGGTATTGTCAGTAAAACGAAGTGTTGAACTAAGTATACAACCAAAACCACAAACAGTATGTGTAGGAGAGAAAGCCCATTTTGAAGTACAGTCAAGTGGCATACAGTATCCATCACAAGCATATCAATTGTCATATCAATGGCAGAAGAATGGAAATGATATACCAGGAGCAAACGCATATATATATGATATAAATAATGCAAGCCCAGGAGATGCAGGAATATATAATTGTGTAGTAACAAATAGTTGTGCAAGGAAAGTCAGTAATTATGTACAGTTACAAATCAGTGATGCACCATTTATCAAGACAGCCTTAACAGATAAGAAGATATGTTCAGGAAGTGGAGCAACAATGATGATAGAAGCCCAAGGAGTAGGCTTATCATATAGCTGGACAAAGAATGGCATTCCAATAATAGGAGCAAACAGTAATATAATAATAATAAGCTCAGCACAAGTATCGGATGCAGGAACCTATGAGGTAACAGTAATAGGTGTTTGTGGAGGAAAGACAGTAAAGAGCACAGGAAAGCTTGAAGTGTTAGAATCCCCACAAATAACAGCACAACCATTGCCTTCTGAAAGGAATGTATGTTTAGGTGGCAGAGAGAGCATAACCATAGGAGTAAGTACAAACGTAGGAGTTAGCTATCAATGGAGAAAGAATGGAACAGCAATAGCAGGAGCAACAGGAGCAACATTAACAATAAACGGAATCACAACAAGTGATATAGCAGAGTATGATGTAGTAATAACAGGAGATTGTGGAGGACAAACAATAAGTAGCAAAGTTAAGTTCATACAAAGTACCCCACCAAACATAACCACAGGATTAAAAGATGTGGTAATATGCGAAGGAGGAGTAATAAGCTTAAATGTAAGTGGCTCAAACATCCAGAGATATGAATGGAGGAAAGATGGGTTGTTGTTGAATGGAGAGACAAGATCCAGTATAAATATCAGTGGAGCGAATAGTAGAGATGGAGGGACTTATTCAGTAACGGGCATAGGAGATTGTAATCCACCAGCAACAAGCAGTAGTAGAGTAACGATAACCCAATCAGCAAGACTTAGCATAGGATTAAGTGATAAGGTAGGCTGTAGTGGGGATAATATAAGTTTCAATGTAACAGCGATAGGAACAGGACTAACCTATGTATGGAAACATAATGGAGTAGTAATAAACGGAGCAAACAGCAATACATTAAACATCCCACAAGCAACAGGAACAGATGGAGGAGAATATGAATGTATAATAAGCAATGGGTGTGGAGAGAACATAGTAACGAAGGGAACATTGCTAATGAACAGCATACCAATAATAAGCAGTCATCCATTAGGCGGAACATATTGTGAAGGAGACGGTTTAGTATTGGGAGTAAAAGCAAGTGGCTCAGGATTGAAGTACCAATGGAGAAAAAATGGAATTAATATTTCTGGAGCAACTGGTAGTTCATTAAGTATCTCTCCTGTTTTCTCTACAGATGCAGGTGATTATGATGTATTCATTTCAGGAGATTGCGGCAATGGAGGAACAACTAGTAACTTTGCTAAAGTTACTATTAATAAAATATCATTAACTGGGTCTTCTAGTATTGAATTAAAAACACTAATAGGTGACACAACTAGTGGAGTAATTCGTGTTACCAATAATGGTACTACAGATATAAACATTTCTAATATATCAAGTTTACTAAGTCCATTCAAAATTTTATCAAGTACACCAAGTAGTGGATTGTTAAAGAAAGGTGAAGATTTGGTGATTAATGTAGAATATTCTGGTACAGATGGTACTCAAAGTGATGTTATCCGAGTAAAAGTAATTAGTCCTTGCGAACAAGAGGTAAAATTATTAGTACGCGGCACAAGTGAAGGCAGGTTAGCAGAAGCAGGAATGGAGATATCAAACATAGAGGGATTAGCGAAACAAACAGAACCAGTAAGCTTGATAGTAAAATATACAGGAGATACCAAAGGCTTAAAGGAGAGTGGAGTAAGCGAAGTAACAATCAAGGTAAGATATAATTCAAACTTGCTAACCCCAACAGATGCAGGAGCACGTCAACAGTTGGCGTATGAAGTAAAGGATAACAAAAAATGGGCAATAATGACACTAACAACAAAGAATCCATATACAATCACAGGAACAAAGTTAGATAAGCAAAGTGGAGGTCCAGGCGAAGTGTTGTTTAATATCCCAATGTATGTATTACTAGGAGACACAATAAGTACGCCAATAACATTTGTAGGTAGCCCAGTATATACAGGAGGAAAAGTAAGGATAACAAAACTAATCAATGGAAAGTTTGACTTAAATGGAATATGTGAGAAAGGAGATAAACGATTAATAGGAGGAGGATTGAGTATAACAAAAATAAGTCCGAACCCAGCGACTGGCAGTATGAAGTTAAATTACCAAAGTGATAGGAGTGGCAAGCTAGAAGTAGTAATAACAGATATGAGAGGAGAGACGAAACTAATGAAGATTCTGGAAGAAGGAGTAGGAATAAATTCAGAATTAAGTGAACAAATAAACGTAAGCGAGTTATCAAGTGGAATGTATTTTATCGAGTTAAGACAAGAAGGAAAAACAGATAAAAAAATACTACAGATAGTAAAATAATTATATAAGAATATATAATTAGTGTTAAAAAAGAAGGTCTTACTATAAAATAGTAAGACCTTCTTTTATATTTAACATTAAAATTACATTTTAAATTAATTATTGTAATAATTTGTAATAAAAGTTTATATTTGTAACTTATTAAAAATATAAATTGGATAATACTGCTTTCAAAGTGCAATCAAAAAATACTTTTTTTTATTGATATTTAGTAACAATTCTTAAATATTAATACAAATTTTAAACTTAAAATCTTCAGAAACTTGAGAAACAATATAGAAATGTTAACTAATATGAAATTCTATCAAACTACTGTTAATTTATTATCATTTTTTAAAAAAGTAGTACTTTTTTTTGTTTTAGTTTTTATTGCATCGTGTAATAAGCCAGAAACAAAAAATGTAGTAAAAAATGACATTGAAAAAAAGAAAAATATTTCTCAATTTTCAAGTCCACCTCCACCACCCACACCTTTCCAAATGTTATCTCGAGGATGGCATTACACTGATTATTTTAAAAGTGGATTGCCTTTAGGTTTTGATACATCTCGATATAGAAGTTTAGTTTTCAGTATGCCTAATGCTAATTTTTTAACTACTGGTAAAAAAGATTCTTTAGCAGATGAACAAGTAACAACATTTAGAACAAATTATCAATATACAATAGATCATTTGGGTATGACATTCAATTCAGATTCCACTTGTACAGTTTTTAATTCTGATTCAACGGGAACTACCCAAAATGGAAGATGGAGATTAAATAGTTCAAATGATACAATAACTATTTATAATAATACTATTACTGACAGTTATAAAATAGTTCAATTGGATACATTAACAGTAAATCTAAGGAAATCTATAAGTGGAGTAGCACATGATATTTTTATGCATTCAAATTGATGTTATTCAAATAATTTAAAAATGCTTGATCTAAAACAATCTATTAATTAATATGTACAATTTTTTTAAAAATACAAGAAAGAATTTTAATTTAAATATATTTGGATATCTGCTACTGTTTTTAGCTTTTTCATTCCAAAATCTTAAAGCATTTAACTTTACAGTTTCACCTGGTAATAATATGCCAGTTCCGTGTTCTGGAGATGCTATAGAGAGTATAACTATTGATGGTTTAGCTCCAGCAGTTATTGGAACTGTTAATGCTTCTCCCCTTGGTGTTGGAGTTGATGTAAATACTTATGGACTTATTGTGATTGTTGGCGTATTATATGGGCCTGTAGGAGGAGGACAAGGTATTGGAATTACAACTTCTGGTGCAAGTGCTATATTAGTTTCAGCACAAAATTACCCGACAGTAGATTGCCCAACACCAGGTTACTATTGGGAAGTTGGAACTGGATCAACTACTGTAGTACCGATGATAGAAACTGGAAGATCTCCTTATTTTACAATTAACCGTGAACCAAGATTTAATGTTTGTGGATTTGGTGATTTAACTTCTATTCCTCCAGATATTGGTAATAATCTTTATGTTTGTGAAGGTCAATCTGTTGCATTTGAAGGTGAAGCAAGTGGATATTTAAATAGTTATAGATGGCAAAGAAATGGTACTGATTTATTTGGTCAATCAGCAACAACTTTATCATTTACTGCTGCACCTCCTGATGATGGTGCTCAATTTAGACTTAAAGCTTTTCAAGTTACATCAAGAGATGTAAAGAATTGTGGGGGCGATGCTTTCTCAAGAGCAGTTACTTTAAATGTTGTAGCAACTCCATATGTAGCAAATGCAACAACTTCATCGGCCAATATATGTTCTGGTGGAAATGTCACATTAAATGCTGATTTAGAGAGAATATTAGGAAATTCAGGACCACAAAGGATACAATATCAATGGGTTAGAAGACCAGCAGGTATTGCTCAATGGTGCGATGTTCCAGGGAATGAAGTAGGTATAGGTGCACAACAACAATTACCATTAAATGGTGTTAATCAGTCATTAGTACCAGTTGTTGATAATACAACTGGATTAACGCCTGGTATCTATAATTATTTTTTAACTATTAAATATCCAAACGGTGCATTAAGCAAAGGAAATTGTACAAATGGGGATATTGCAGGACCACTACAAGTAAGAGTAAATGCTCCTAGCCAAACAGTTGTAAATAGTCAAGATCTTACACCAAATAGAATGTGTTTGGGTACAAGTTACCCATTAGTAAATAGTATTTTAGTTTCAGGAGGACCAGATGTATATTATGAATGGAGATATTCAGTTAGCACTTGCGGAGCAGCACCAGCTGCATCAACAGCAACTGGAGGTACATTAATTGCAACATTAGGACCAAGATGTCCTGGAGTTCTTGAACCAGTTAATTTTACACCAACAGATCCTGGTGTATATAGAATTTGGTTATCAGCTGTAGATAGATCTGGAGTTTGTACACCAGCAGCAGTATTACCAACATTACCTGTTGCATGGACAGATTTGATTGATGTTGTAGCACCGCCAACAGTAACTTCAGGATCGGCTACACCAAGTGAGGTCTGCGTAGGTACACTTATTGGCCTAACTGCAACGTTACCAAGGTTTGTAGGAAATGATCAAGGAGGAATTACCTCAAATCAAATTAGATTACAATGGTATAGAGTACCTTCTAGGGGTTTGCTAAATTGCTTGCCATTTGGCAGTAAGGTAAATATTGGAGCTCCTTTTATTCCTGCGTGTAATGCAGGTACTTTTACTACAACAGCTATAAATGATAATACTGCAGGTTTGGCACCTGGCTATTATGATTATTATCTTGAAGCAATGATGCCAGATGGATTGTTAGCTCCATGTGTAAATGGAAATATTTATGGACCTATTACAGCAAAAGTAAATGATGTTACAAAAGTAGATCTTGAAGCAAGTACTGCAGTTCCAAGAGATGTTTGTGCTGGTGATCAAATAAAACTTGATTTTAATGTTGCTGTTCATGGCGGTCCGGATGTAGTATATCAATGGTTTAGACATGATCCACCAACACCATGTGGAGTTGCTCCAATTCATGCAATACCAGGCACATTAGGAACAGCTATTGGTCCACAGTTAGGTCCATTATGTTCAGGTCCAGTTGCCACGGTTACAACTAATTTGCCAACAACTCCAGGAACATATCAATTCTGGGTTGATGCAATTTCAAATACTCCTGGTTGCTTATTAACGCAGGTAAATAAATTAGGACCTATTAATGTTACAGTTAATAATCCATCTTCAACACTTGCTACAATAACTACAGTATCACCTTTAAATGTCTGTTTAAACGATGGTTCGGCAGCTGCTGATGTAGCTTTATCAGGTAGTGTTACAACTAGTGGAGGACCTGGTACATTATATCAATGGTATAGAGTTAAAGCAACAGATTGTATTATTGCTCCTCCAAACAGAACAACTAGAACTCCATTAACTGGTACTGCAGTAGGACCTCAATTTGGACCAAGTTGTATAACTCCAATTGTAGTAAATTATACTGATCAAGCTACTGCCGGAAAATACTATTATTATTTAGATGCTTTTGTATCTGGAAATACAGTTTGTAGACCATTTCAAGTAAATGATAATCCAGTAATTGTTAACGTTAGAGGATTTAATTCTTTACAAATACATGCACAAGTTCCAAGATTTGTATGTGTTGGTCAATCATTAAATATGAATGTTGATTTAGATGTTTCATCATTTGAGATTGCAGATCCTAATAATGCTGTTAGAATTGAATGGTTTGAATCGCCAGTAAATGTAGCTTTGTTACCTCCATTAAATACAAATAGTGTTGTTAACGATCCTATTATTTGTGGTGGATTACCACAACCACCTGCTTTTGGAACACCAGTTGCTTATACAAGATTTGGAGTACAAGATATTTTCTGTCCAGGATTTAAAGGAATAATAACACCACCAAAATTAGTACCTACAGTTCCAGGAATGTATAATTATTATTTTAGATTATCATTCTTATCAGGCGGAGTGCAAGATCCTACTTGCGTTTCAGTTTGTAGGTTTGCAGGTACTATAGTTGTTAATACAGCTCCTGTTATTAATCAGCTATTACCACCTATAACAATTGTATGTCCAAATCAAGCAATTGTATTACCAATTAAAATTGAGGGTGAGAAAGGTGAAGTTGCAGCTATTGATGCACCACCTGCTGCAGCACCACCAGTTACATTAGATGATGATCCATTAAATTATCAATGGTATAGAAATGGATTACCTGTAAATCCACCAGCTATTTTTACTACAAGTACTTTAGCACCAACTAATTCTACAAGATATCAATATACTTCAGGATTTATTCCAAATATAGATCATGGTGGACAGATTATGCCAGTTGCAACTGCAACTGCTACAACCCCAACAGTTGTAACAGGTCCTTTTGAGATGACTTTTACAACCCCTATTGTTCCACCAGCTGGAATTCCGGGTGTTATAATGGATGGTGATATTATTGAGATAGTAGCATATAATAGGTGTGGAGCAACTAAAACTAGTACAAGAATAAGAATATTTAACGCGACAATTTCATCTCCAGTTCCAAAAGTTAACATTTGTGTAGGTCAAACTGCACAGATTACATCTACTTTAACAATGGGTGGTTTAACTGCTACTTCAATACCAATTAGTTATCAATGGTATAGAATACCAGCTAAACCAAATGGTGAAAAAGGTGATTTAAGACCAGTTGTATGTCAATTACCAGCACCTCCTGGAAGTCCATTATCTCAAGAATTGGCAACTACAATTGTTGGTGCAGGTACTGCTTTTAGTGGTAATTTAGCTGTAGGAACACCATTGCCACATGATTTTACTTATACAACTCCACCATCAGCAATATGCGGTGGAACAACAGCTAATAATAATGATTGTTACTTTTTAGTTATAAATACTGGTTTTTGTAGAATCCCAGATATATCTGGTTTACCTTTTGCTGTTGGACCTCCAGTGTTACCAGCAACATGTGCAACTATTCAAACCACAATTAATACATTAGCACCTGTTTGTATAAATGTTGGTACTACTCCAAGATTATCAGTACAACCACAAAATCAAACTGTTTGTTCTCAAGAAGAAATTTTACAAACAATTGCACCTGTAACTACTGATATTCCAGGTTTTCCAGCAATTGCAACAGGACCAACTTCATCAAGTACAGCAAGTTTGGTAGGTGGTTATAGTGCTACATTTAGAGCTAGAGTCGATTTAACACCATATGATTTAACTAGATTAGCTCCAACATTAGTACCGGCAGGGACAAGAAATACACAACAAACTTGTCCTAATAATATTAACCCTGCTGGAGGATTTAATAATACAGGTGGATTAGATGTAAATGGTACGAATATTTCAATTGAATGGTTTAAACAATCTTCAACAGGTTCTCCAGTTTCAGTTTGGAAAGGTGTATTAAATACTTCAGGATCTGGTGCAGTTACTGCAACAGGAAATTCTTCTTTAATTCAATTATCTGCAGGAGTAGGGACACATGGTAATTATATAGCTGTAGTAACAGCTAATCCTTTAACTGCTCAGGCTTCTATTGGTACAGCTGGCTTAAGTGCTGCTGATTTAATAAATGTTAATAATACTTTAGGACATATTGAACTCAGAGTTCCTCCAACTGTTTTACAACCAGAACAAATTCCAAACTCAGTAGATCCTACTGATGGTGATTTATATTATATGGTTGTAACTAATTCGTGTGGTGTAACTGTTTCTGATAAAGCTAAGCTTACAGTTAATCAACCTATTAGATTAGTTACTCCACCAGCTAATAGAACTGTTTGTGAACAACAATCAGCTCAATTCTGTGTTACTGCAACTGGTTCAGGACTAAAATATCAATGGTATAGAGGTTTACCTCCTTCTCCATTATCACAGTTAACAGGACCAACTTTAGCTCCTAATTCTCCACAAATATTAAATGTATTAAAAAGTGGTCAAAATGCTTCAATTGCTCCTCAAGCAATAGCTGGTGCTACTTCTAATTGTTATACAATTACACCAACTTCAGCAAAAGATGATGACGGAGCTATATTCTTTGTTGTCATAGAAGGTAATTGTCCAACTGCAGGGTATGTTCCAGTAATTCCAGGACCATTAGCAAATAACGCTAGAACAACAACTAATGGAAGTATTATAGTTCCAGCTACAACTACTTTAGATCAATCAATAAAAGCATTATTTGGTCCAGTTCAATTAAGAGTTAATCAAGCTCCTAAAATTGTTAATCAACCATTGCCACAAGAAGTTTGTTTGAACTCTCCTTTCAGTTTAGGAGTTAAAGCAATTGGTACTGATTTATCTTATCAATGGTATAAAAATGGAATACCAATTGCAGCTCCAATGGGTACTAAATCAACATTTGATATAACTTCAGCTCAGTTAACAGACGATGCAACTTATTATGTTGATGTTACAGGAGGAGGTGTATGTGGTACAACAGCAGTTGGAAGTGTTCCAATTAAAGTTACAATTAATACTCCACCAGCAATTGTTGAACAGCCTATTAATGTGGCAATTTGTGAAGGTGATAACTTTAGAATGAAAGTAAAAGCTACTGGTAAGAATTTAAAATACCAATGGTATAAAGATGGAGTTAATCCAATTAATTTAATTTCAGGTGCGGTAAGTGCAGAATATATAGTTACTAATACTGTATTAAAAGATTCAGGTGTTTATTATGTAGTAATTGAAGGTGATTGTCCACCAAGCCCAATAACAAGCATTGGTGCAATTGCAACTGTTAAAGCAAAACCTAACTTAGTTGCAAGTACAAAAGATACTTCTGTTTGTTTGAATACTCAGTTAAGGATGTACGCAACAGCAACTGGAACTAACATAGTATTCCAATGGTATAAAAATGGAACATTGTTAGGAAATGCCATAGCAGGAGATGTAGTATCTGTTGTTGATGCAAAAACAAAAATCTCAGCTTATACCTTACCATCAGCTCAACTTGGAGATGGGGGTGATTATTATGTAAAAATTAGTGGAGATTGTAAACCTGATGTATTAGTTGGACCAATCAAAGTAACAATTGATACTCCTCCATTAATAACAGGAAAGTCACAATCGCCATTAGAAGTTTGTGAAGGAAGTCCATTTACTTTATCAGTAACTGCAACTGGTACAAATTTAGTCTATTTATGGGAGAAGTTTAATCCAATAACAACTCCTCCTGTTTGGATGCCAGTTGGTACAAATGCATCAAGTTATACAGTAAATAGTGCCTTAAAGATAGATCAAGGAAAATATAGAGTAACAGTAACAGGTAAATGTGGTGGTCCAATTCAACAAACAGAATTTGATGTTATTGTAAATATAAAACCATATATAATCTATGCTTCTGATGACACATTAGTATGTGAAAATCAAGCGTTTTATTTCAAAGTTTATTCGGAAGGAACACCATTTAAATTTGAGACAAGATTAAGATATCAATGGAAACGTAATGGTATTGATATAATTGGGGGAAATGATAGTATAATGTCATCTGGAAAAACATTAATAGAAGATGAAGGAACATATCAAGTAGAAGTTAGTGGTTTATGTGGCAAGGTGTTAAGTGCCCCAATGGTATTGTCAGTAAAACGAAGTGTTGAACTAAGTATACAACCAAAACCACAAACAGTATGTGTAGGAGAGAAAGCCCATTTTGAAGTACAGTCAAGTGGCATACAGTATCCATCACAAGCATATCAATTGTCATATCAATGGCAGAAGAATGGAAATGATATACCAGGAGCAAACGCATATATATATGATATAAATAATGCAAGTCCAGGAGATGCAGGAATATATAATTGTGTAGTAACAAATAGTTGTGCAAGGAAAGTCAGTAATTATGTACAGTTACAAATCAGTGATGCACCATTTATCAAGACAGCCTTAACAGATAAGAAGATATGTTCAGGAAGTGGAGCAACAATGATGATAGAAGCCCAAGGAGTAGGCTTATCATATAGCTGGACAAAGAATGGCATTCCAATAATAGGAGCAAACAGTAATATAATAATGATAAGCTCAGCACAAGTATCGGATGCAGGAACCTATGAGGTAACAGTAATAGGTGTTTGTGGAGGAAAGACAGTAAAGAGCACAGGAAAGCTTGAAGTGTTAGAATCCCCACAAATAACAGCACAACCATTGCCTCCAGAAAGGAATGTATGTTTAGGTGGCAGAGAGAGCATAACCATAGGAGTAAGTACAAACGTAGGAGTTAGCTATCAATGGAGAAAGAATGGAACAGCAATAGCAGGAGCAACAGGAGCAACATTAACAATAAACGGAATCACAACAAGTGATATAGCAGAGTATGATGTAGTAATAACAGGAGATTGTGGAGGACAAACAATAAGTAGCAAAGTTAAGTTCATACAAAGTACCCCACCAAACATAACCACAGGATTAAAAGATGTGGTAATATGCGAAGGAGGAGTAATAGGCTTAAATGTAAGTGGCTCAAACATCCAGAGATATGAATGGAGGAAAGATGGGTTGTTGTTGAATGGAGAGACAAGATCAAGTATAAATATCAGTGGAGCGAATAGTAGAGATGGAGGGACTTATTCAGTAACGGGCATAGGAGATTGTAATCCACCAGCAACAAGCAGTAGTAGAGTAACGATAACCCAATCAGCAAGACTTAGCATAGGATTAAGTGATAAGGTAGGCTGTAGTGGGGATAATATAAGTTTCAATGTAACAGCGATAGGAACAGGACTAACCTATGTATGGAAACATAATGGAGTAGTAATAAACGGAGCAAACAGCAATACATTAAACATCCCACAAGCAACAGGAACAGATGGAGGAGAATATGAATGTATAATAAGCAATGGGTGTGGAGAGAACATAGTAACGAAGGGAACATTGCTAATGAACAGCATACCAATAATAAGCAGTCATCCATTAGGCGGAACATATTGTGAAGGAGACGGCTTAGTATTGGGAGTAAAAGCAAGTGGCTCAGGATTGAAGTACCAATGGAGAAAAAATGGTGTATCTATTAATGGAGCAATTGGTAACACTATTAGTATAATTGCAGTAACAATTATGGATGTTGGAGATTACGATGTATTTATAACTGGAGATTGCGGCAATGGAGGAACAACAAGTAACATTGCAAAAGTTACTGTAAACAAAGTTTCTTTAACTGGCGTATCAAATTTAGAACTTAAAACAATGGGTGGAGATACAACAACTGGAGAATTAAGATTAAAGAATACTGGAATAAGTGATGTAAATATTGGAAATATCTCTAGTTTATTAAGTCCATTCAAAATTTTATCAAGTACACCAAGTAGCGGATTGTTAAAGAAAGGTGAAGAGTTAGTAATTAAAGTTGAATATGCTGGATCAGATGGTACTCAGAGTGATACAATCAGAGTAAAAGTAAGTAGTCCTTGCGAACAAGAGGTAAAATTATTAGTACGCGGCACAAGTGAAGGCAGGTTAGCAGAAGCAGGAATGGAGATATCAAACATAGAGGGATTGGCGAAACAAACAGAACCAGTAAGCTTGATAGTAAAATATACAGGAGATACAAAAGGCTTAAAGGAGAGTGGAGTAAGCGAAGTAACAATCAAGGTAAGATATAATTCAAACTTGCTAACCCCAACAGATGCAGGAGCACGTCAACAGTTGGCGTATGAAGTAAAGGATAACAAAAAATGGGCAATAATGACACTAACAACAAAGAATCCATTTACAATCACAGGAACAAAGTTAGATAAGCAAAGTGGAGGTCCAGGCGAAGTGTTGTTTAATATCCCAATGTATGTATTACTAGGAGACACAATAAGTACACCAATAACATTTGTAGGTAGCCCAGTATATACAGGAGGAAAAGTAAGGATAACAAAACTAATCAATGGAAAGTTTGACTTAAATGGAATATGTGAGAAAGGAGATAAACGATTAATAGGAGGAGGATTGAGTATAACAAAAATAAGTCCGAACCCAGCGACTGGCAGTATGAAGTTAAATTACCAAAGTGATAGGAGTGGCAAGCTAGAAGTAGTAATAACAGATATGAGAGGAGAGACGAAACTAATGAAGATTCTGGAAGAAGGAGTAGGAATAAATTCAGAATTAAGTGAACAAATAAACGTAAGCGAGTTATCAAGTGGAATGTATTTTATCGAGTTAAGACAAGAAGGAAAAACAGATAAAAAAATACTACAGATAGTAAAATAATTATATAAGAATATATAATTAGTGTTAAATAATAAGACTCCGTCTCAAAATTAAAATTTGAGGCGGATTTTTTTTTCAACAAATCCAGTAAGCCGCATAAAACCTTGCTTTGTTCTATAGAACGCATAAAACCTTGCTTTGTTCAATTGTATCCATAAAATCTAATTTCTTAGAAAAATAAATATAGCAAATTGAATTTTAAATTTATCCAAATGTTTAGGTTGTAACAGTTTTAAATTATAAGCATAAAAATATTAATCTATATAATTACAAAATATACTAAAAGTTATGATTAGACTAGTAATACCATATTATGCTGTATTCGTGATACAGAGATGAATCAGATGAATAAAAAGGAGATACAAAAGATATAAAGAAAATGAAGTTAAGTGAGGTAAAGAAGTAAGGTTTGAAAAATTATAAATTAAAAATTAAAAAAAATAAATGAATAATAAACATGAAGAATAAAAAATATTGGGTGGTAAGTCTGCTCTTGTTGTAGTTATGTGTGGGTATTATCTTGCAGCCCAGATACTGCCCCAAGTAATTATTTCTTGCATCAGAATATTAGAGAATCTAAGATAAAATATGGTAACCCAATAGGAAAATATTTACCATACATATTTGAAGATGTAGCTGGTTATATAGAGAGTCATTAAAATTAACAATACTGATTTATTAAATTAATAATTGAGTCATTATTTATTGAATATCAATACATTAAAAATAAATTTATTAACTGTTGTATCAAATTACAAAAGATGCTATCCTTTTGGGTCAGACTCTTCTATTTAATTTTTAAAGGAATTGATTTTATAATATTGATTAACTTTAAACAGTACCAATTATTTATGAGCCAATAATCTCTCTCGTAATGAATGAACTACATTTAAAATTGGTAATTCTAAGTTTGGTTTAACAATTGACTCAAATTCAGAACGCAATCTTGTAATTGTATGTCTAGTTGGCCAAGCAGCCGCATCTCCTAATGCACAAATTGTATTTCCCTCAATATTATTTGCGATATCTACCAATAAATCTAAGTCATTACTAGAAGCTTCACCAGCAACTACTCGAGTTAAAATCTTTTCTAACCAACCACAACCTTCCCTACAAGGAGTGCATTGACCACAAGATTCATGATGATAAAATTTAATCAATCTTAATAACATCTTTGGTATATCAGTATCTTCATCCATAACAATTATACCGGCTGTTCCAATTGATGAACCAGCAGATTTTAAAGCAGGATTATCCATCATTACTCCATCTAATTGATCTGCTCTTAAAATCGGCATAGAGCTTCCTCCTGGTATTACTGCTTTCAATTTTTTGTTTTTCCAAACACCACCTCCTAAATCATTAATTATATCAAGTATTGGTAATCCAGTAGGTACTTCATAAATACCTGGTTTGTTCACATGCCCAGATATTCCTACTAAAATTGTACCTGGATGTTTTGGTGCTCCAATTTTTGAATAATCTTCCCAACCTAATTTAAGTATTACTGGAACATTAGCTAAAGTTTCTACGTTATTTATTGTTGTTGGCATTCCCCATAAGCCAACTCCTGCTGGAAAAGGTGGCTTAACCCTTGGATAACCTCTATCTCCTTCAAGTGAGGTCATTAAAGCTGTTTCTTCACCACAAATATATGCACCAGCACCTTTATGAATTACAATGTCAAGAGAGTAGTCATGACCAAATGTAGATTTCATCTTATCTCCAACAAGACCTGAATCATAAGCATCTTTAAGTGCTGTTTCCATAAGGTTTACCCACTTATGATATTCACCTCTAATGTATATAAAAGCCTTATTTATACCCATTGCAAAACCTGCAATCAGAATCCCTTCAATTAATTGATGAGGATTGTATTCAAATATCTGCCTATCCTTAAAAGATCCAGGTTCACTTTCATCTCCATTAATTGCTAAATATTTTGGTTTCTCATTTCCCTTTGGCATAAAACTCCACTTCATCCCAGTTGAAAATCCTGCTCCACCACGCCCAGCCAAACCTGATTTCTTTACTTCATCAATCAATTCTGATTGAGTCATTGTAATTGCTTTCTTGTACATCTCATATCCACCATTTGATTTATAAACACTAAGCTTATAAAGCTCTGGAATTTCTGGTAGAATTAATTTTGGGAAGTCTTTATATTGTAGCATAAATTAGAAATAAATTTAAAATGCAAAATTAACTTGTATTATTTTACAAACAAAGAATAAAAGTAATTTGATTTACTTTACTTAAAATTTATGAAAATATTTTTTTAGCTTTGCAAATTTTTTTGGAGATTTATAAATTCTTTATTTTTCTTCTAAAAATATTATGATTTTAATCTTCGAATTAAAAAATTGAAGGTTAATTAATTTTTAAATCTAGATATAAAACTTATATTGCTTGTATTAATTTGTAAAAATATATTTTCAAATAATTCTATAATTAAATGTCTGAACAAACAAACAATTCAATAGCTTTAATTTCACCTAGTAAAACTACATTAGATCAGAATGGATTATGTAGATATGGTAAAATGTTGATTAATGGTGAATGGGTAAATTCTATTAACGGAGAAACATTCAAAGCTATTTATCCTGGGAATGGCAAGGTAATTGCTAATGTTGCATCGGCTAATTCTGAAGATGTTGATTTGGCTGTTAAGGCTGCTCGTAAAGCTTTCGATGAAGGGGGATATAGAAAAATGAATGGTGCTGATAGAGGAAAGTTGTTGTGGAAAATTGCTGATTTAATGGAACAAAATATTGAAGAACTTGCTGAGCTTGAAACTTTAAATAATGGCAAACCACTTGTTGAATCTCTAAAGGTTGATCTGCCACAATCAATTGAATGCTTTAGATATTTTGCTGGATGGGCAGGAAAAACAACAGGTGAAACAATTGAACCAAATACAAAAGGAGCAAATGCTCTTACTTTTACCTTAAGAGAGCCTATTGGTGTATGTGGTCAAATAATTCCTTGGAATTTTCCATTACAAATGGCTGCTTGGAAAATAGCTCCTGCAATTGCTTGTGGTAATACTATTGTTATCAAACCTGCAGAACAAACTTCTTTATCCATTTTAAGACTAGGTGAACTAATGATGGAAGCTGGAGTTCCTAATGGTGTTATTAATATTATTACAGGTCTTGGTGTTAGAGCTGGTGGACCATTAGTAGATCATCCATTAGTAGATAAAATAGCATTTACTGGTTCGGTTGAAGTTGGTAAAATTATTATGAAAAATGCCTCAAATACACTGAAAAAAGTAACACTTGAATTAGGAGGAAAATCTCCTCATGTTGTTTTCGCTGATAGTAATATTGAACTTGCTGCTAAAGTTGCATTAATGGGAATTTTCTTTAACTCAGGGCAAATGTGTACAGCTGGAAGCCGCATTATTGTTGAAGCTTCAGCTAAAGATGAGTTTATGAATGTGTTAACTAGTCGTGCCAAATCAATGATTGTTGGTGATCCACTTCATCCAAAAACTAGAACTGGTTCACTAGTAAGTCAAGAACAATTAGATAGAGTTTTAAGTTATATAGAAAAGGGTAAAAATGAAGGTGCAAATATCTTAGTTGGTGGAGAAAGAGTTGGGGTTGAAGGATTTTATTTACAACCTACTATTTTTGATAATGTTAATAATAATATGACAATTGCACAAGAAGAAATTTTTGGTCCTGTTGCTTCTGTAATTACTTTTGATGGAATAGATGAAGCTATAAAAATTGCTAATGATTCATCTTTTGGGTTAGCAGCTGGAGTTTGGACAAATGATATTAAAAAAGCTATTAGATTTGCAAAAAGTGTTAAGGCTGGTAGTATTTGGGTAAACACGTATAATATGACTGATAATGCACTACCTTTTGGTGGTTTCAAAGAATCTGGTATTGGAAGAGAAATGGGTAAAGCAGCAATGGATATTTATACTGAAACTAAAACTGTTTGGATAGATTTAAATTAATTATAAATACAATATCATTAAAATATTATTAACTGAATTGTATTTGGTTACTATTAAAATTGAATCCTTAAAGAAAATTAATTCTTAAAGGATTTTAATATTTTTTATGAAATAAATGTATAACATGGAATCAAACTATTTCCAAGAATAAGGCATTTGATTAAAAACAATCTTTGTTCCATGAGGCTCAAGCATAAATGGCATCTCTCTATAATTAACCATACTTTCTCTTAAAGAATCCTGTTCATTTCTTTTACAATATGTCATTAAAAAACCACCCCCTCCAGCACCACAAATCTTACCTCCAAGTGCACCACCTTTAATTGCTAGATTATACATTCCATCAATTGTACTATTTGTAATTCCGCTTGCTAATTTTCTTTTTAACTCCCAATTTTTATTTAGAATCTCTCCAATTAAATCTAAATTACCTTTGTTAAGTGCTTCATAGGTTTTATATGCAAGCTCTTTAATCTCATTATGAAATTCAATATTAATTGATATGTTATCTTTTTGTTCTGACAAAATGTTGGCTGCTTTCCGAACAATATTAGTAAAGAATAACATTAAATTGCTACCAAATCTTCTTTTAATTGAAGTAGGAATATTAAATTTTTCAACAATAACACTTTCATCTTTATTGAATTTAATACCACAAATACCACCGTAAGCAGCAATATATTGATCTTGTTTGCCAATTGGTTTGCCAAGTATATCAATTTCAATTTTACATGCTTCTTCTGCTAATCTTGATGTGTCTACATTTATTCCAAGATATTGATAAAATGCATTTAAAAGTCCTACAGTCAAAGTGGAAGATGAACCTAACCCTGAGCCTTCAGATGGAATATCAGCTAACATAGCAACTTCAAAACCATTACTCATTCCAGTCATTTTTGCAGCTTCTCTAACTAACTCATGGTTAATTTCATTTACATTATCAACAATTTCTTTTTGAGCATAATCTACATATATTTTATCGTCATATCTTTCTTTTACAATGACATAAATATATTTGTCAATTGCTGTTGAAACTACATAACCTCCATTCAATCTATAATAATCTGCTAAATCTGTGCCACCACCAGCAATTGAGATTCTTAGCGGTGTTTGAGTAATTATCATTTAAAAATATAAAGTGGGTTTATAAAATTTGGAACTAACTATTTGAGAAATTTATTTAAAAAATTATATAACTCTTACTAATAATCAAAATTGAAAAATCTTTTAACTTCTTCATTTGCAATTTTTAAATTTTCATGAGTACCAATATCTCTTATATAGCAATCAAGAATTTTACCATCCATTTGTCCTATCATTTTTGACATTACATCATTTGCAAAATCATACGGAAACTTAGTTTGTTTAGAATCAAAAAAGTTAAATAAATTTTTTCTTCCAACAAAAATTCCAGATGAAGCTAAATTGTTTTTTGGAAATTGTGGTTTCTCTTCAAAATCAATAATCTTACCATTTTCATCTAAATCAACAATTCCACAGTTAGATGGATTCTTTGAATGAAATAAACCAACAGTTAACGGAAATTCATAAATATTATTAAATTCGATAAGTTCTATTAAATTAACATTGGTTAAGTTATCAGCGTACAAAATCAAAAAACTATCTTCATTTTCTATAAAATCTTTGTTTGCTAATATAGTACCAGCACTCCCTAATAATTCACTTTCATAAACAAGTTTAATTTTAACTTTACCATTATATTCTGAACAAAACTCTATTACTTTTTTTTGTAAGTGATGTAGATTAATGAGTACCTCAGTAACATTATTTTCTTCGAATAATTTGAACCAATAACTTAATAATGGAATTCCATTTATAGGAATCAAACATTTAGGAACTTCATCAGTTAATGGTTTTAATCTAGTACCGAATCCTCCAGCAAGTAAAAATGCTTTCATGTTAGTTGCAAAAATAGTAAAGAATTTTGGTTTGAACTCTACACAACTATTTAATTGAATTATAATAACATTAAAAAAAACTAACAGAATCATTAAATGATTTCTTCTTAATTTTTGGCACTTGAGCATTACGTTCAGGTAATCCACATACTAAAATTAAATAAGGTCTTTCATTATTAGATCTATTCAAAATAGTATTTAAAAAATTCATAGGGCTTGGAGTATGTGTAAGAGTTGCAATACCTGAAAAATGCAAAGCAGCAATAAGAAAACCTACAGAAATTCCTACAGATTCTTGAACATAGTAATTTTTAACTTGTATTCCATTATTTTGTATCTGATAACTTTCCCCAAAAACGACTATTAAAAATGGAGCAACTTCTAAAAATTCTTTTTTCTCATCAGTACCTAATTGAGCAATTGCTTTAAGCCATTCAGGAGAAGCCCTTTTAGTATAAAATTCATGTTCTTCTTCTTCAGCTTTTTCTCTAATTTCTTTCTTTAAAATTTTATCTGAAACAACAACAAAATGCCATGGTTGCTGATTTGCACCGCTTGGAGCTGTTAAAGCTGAAGCTATACAATTTTCAATAACTTGGATGTCAATTTCTTCTGATGAAAAATTTCTAACAGTTCGGCGTTGTTTAATATTTCTAAAAAATGCATCTGAACTACTCTTCATCTCTTCATTTGAAAACCCTTTAAATTGAAGTTTAGTAAATGTTGGATTTGACATTTAGAATTGTTTGTTTAGGTTTAAATATTATTAAATTACAATTTAATTCTTTACTGTTTTAAATTAAATTCAGTCTGATTCCCAAAAATCATTTTAAACAGAAAATTATTAAATTTAATTTTCGGAATGTGATTTCTCAACTAAATTATATTATCTTTGCGACCGTTTTATAAAACTATGAATCTATTTTCAAAGCTTCTAATTATTAAAGTTTTTAAATTAATATTTATATTTCCATTAAATTATTCTTAGTTTCTACAATAAATTTAATTATCATTCAAAATTAAAAAAATAAAATATTGTCAAGAACATTAGTTATTGTTGAGTCACCAACTAAAGCAAAAACCATAAAATCTTTTTTACCTTCAAATTATGTTATTGAGGCATCCCTTGGTAATGTGAGAGATTTGCCAGCTAATGCTTCAGAAATTCCTGAGTCTTTAAAAAAAGAGAAATGGGCTAGAATTGGTGTAGATACTACTAATGGTTTTAAACCATTATATATTATATCTCCGTCTAAAGTTAAAACAATAAAAAAATTAAAAGATTTATTAAAAGAATCTGATGAGTTAATAATTGCAACTGACGAAGACCGTGAGGGGGAATCAATTGGTTGGCATTTACTTGAAGCATTAAAGCCAAAAGTTAAAGTTAAAAGAATGGTTTTTCACGAAATAACAAAACCTGCAATTGAGTTAGCTTTAGCAAATACTCGCGAATTGGATACTAAATTAGTAAAAGCCCAAGAAGCTAGAAGAATAATTGATAGACTTTTTGGTTATACACTTTCTCCTTTATTATGGAAGAAAGTTGCACCAGGATTATCAGCAGGTAGAGTGCAATCTGTTGCTGTAAGGGTAATTGTTATTCGTGAATTAGAAAGAAGGGCATTTAGAAATGCTAATTTTTATGACTTAAAAGCTGAGTTAAATAAAAATAATTCTACTCAAAAATTTGAAGCAATCCTTACAACATTAAATGGAAAAAGAATTGCAACTGGTAAGGATTTTAATTCAGAAACTGGTAAGCTAATTGATGGAAAAGATGTAATATTGTTAAATAGTAATGAAGCTGAAAAGTTAGTAGAAAATTTAGCTAAAAGTAATTTTGTAGTTTTAAGCATCGATGAAAAAGAAGAATTAAGAAAACCTTCTCCTCCATTTATTACTTCTACGTTACAACAAGAATCCAATAGAAAGCTAGGGCTTTCTGCACGCGATACAATGCGTGTGGCTCAAGGTTTGTACGAAAAAGGGTTTATAACTTATATGAGAACTGATTCTGTAAATCTTTCTCAAACTGCTTTGGATTCAATTAGAGAGAGTGTAATTACTAGATATGGGAATGAATATTTAAGTAAAGTTGAAAGAAAATTTACTACAAAATCAAAGTTAGCCCAAGAAGCCCATGAAGCTATAAGACCTTCTGCAGAGGGCATGCCAACTTCTCAAGAATTGAAATTATCTGGTGATGAAGCAAATTTATATGAACTAATTTGGAAACGTTCAATTGCTACTCAAATGGCAGAAGCAAGAATAAAATTTGTATCTGCAAACATTAAATCTGGTGATGCAATCTTCCGATCAACTGGCAGAAGAGTTGACTTCCAAGGTTTTTTCAGAGCTTATGTTGAAGGTGTTGACGATCCGGAAGCTGCACTTGAAGATAAAGACGCACCATTACCTTATTTAAATATAAATGAAATCTTAAATTGCAATGATCTTAATGCAATTAGTCATACAACAAAACCTCCAGCAAGATATACAGAAGCTACTATTATTCAAACTTTAGAGAAAGAAGGAGTTGGCAGACCAAGTACTTATGCAACTATAATTAATACTATTCAAGATAGAGGTTACGTTCGTAAAATTAGTGGACAGTTAGTTCCTACTTTTACAGCAATGGCTGTAACTTCACTTTTAGAAAAACATTTTCCTCATTTAGTTAATTTGAGCTTTACTGCTCAAATGGAGGAAACCCTTGATAATATTGCAACAGGTGGTGAATATTCAGTGAACTATTTAGAAGAATTTTATAATGGTGAAAATGGTTTGGATAACACTGTAAAAACTAGAGAAAAAGATATTGACCCACGTGAGGCTTGTACTATTGTTTTACCAGGGCTTTCAGCTGAAGTTAGAGTTGGAAAATGGGGAGCATTTATTGAAACTGTTTATGATGGTGAGTTAACAAGGGCATCACTGCCTGAAAATACTACTCCAGCAGATTTAAACGATGAAATTGCACAACAAATTATTCTTAATAAATTAGCTACTCCAGAGTCTATCGGTGAATTTCCTTCAACTAATCAACCAATATATTTAAGAACAGGTCCTTACGGATCATACGTTCAGTTAGGAGATGAAGATAAAGCAAAAAGAACTTCTTTGCCAAAAGGTATTACATTAGAAAATATAACTTTAGCTCAAGCTATCTCTCTTTTAGAGCTTCCAAAAGTTATTGGACAACATCCTGAAACTGGTAAAGAAATTAGGGTAAATATAGGTAGATTCGGACCATATGTAGAACATAATAAAGAATATGCTTCACTCAAATCTACCGATAATATTTTTAATATAGGTTTAGATAGAGCTTTAGAACTTTATGAATTAAAAAAATTAGGGGGGACTAAAAGAGGGTTGTTAAGAATTGTTGGAACACATCCAATTGATAATAGTCCAATTGAGCTTTATAGTGGTTTGAGAGGTCGTTCATCGTATATTAAATGTGGTGATATTAATGCCCCAATACCTAAAGAAAAACAAGTTGATACTATAACTTTAGAAGAATGTATAGAGATTATTGCCGAAAGAAAAGCTAACCCTCCAATTGTTATTGAGAAAAAGAAAACTTCTCCGAGAAAAAAGAAAGCTATTTAATTGCGAATATTTAATATAAAAAATGAGAATTATATAAAATTAATTCTCATTTTTTTATAGTCTCTTGTAACAATACTTTAACAGATTCTATCAAAGTTCTAATCTCAATAATCTCAGATGGAGATACAGATTTTGATATAGGTTTCTGATAAAAAATTTCGAGTGAATTTAATGAAAGTAATGAATCTGTTAATATAGAAAGGCATGTAACAATTCTTCCTCCATTTTCTCCATGTTGAAAAATTGCGTTTTCTAATTCATTTGAATAAACTTTTGGTAAGGACATTTAATATTATATAAAAAATAAAAAAGGTCAAATCAAAAATAGAATGACCTTCTAGATATTAATGAAATTTGAATTTTCTATACAGTCATAATCTCTTTTTCTTTTTCAAATAATGCTTTTTCTAATTCAAGTATGTATTTATCAGTAAGTTTTTGAACTGAAGTTTCACCCTCTTTTCTTGTATCTTCACTCATACCCTCTTTCTCAGCATTTTTTAAATCTTCCATTCCATCACGTCTTGAATTTCTAACACCAATTTTAGATTCTTCTCCAATTTTTTTTGCCATTTTCACAATCTCTTTCCTCCTTTCTTCAGTTAAAGGTGGTACAACTAATCTAATTACTGATCCATCATTATTTGGAGAAAATCCCAAGTTTGCAGCTATTATGGCTCTTTCAATTTGACCTAATAAATTCTTTTCCCATGGTTGAATTAGAATTGTGTGAGCATCTGGAGCAGATACAGAGCCAACTTGACTTAATGCAGTTATTGTACCATAATAATCAATTTGTACAGACTCTAACATTGAAGTAGAAGCTCTACCAGTTCTTAGTTTGCCTAACTCAACTTTACAATGTTCTAATGCTTTTTTCATACCATCTTCAGTGGTATTTAAAATTAGTTTTAATTCCATATAAAAATTATATAATTATAAATTTAAAATCTGTAATAAATTGGAGTTAATGAGTTGTAATTTATTCTGATAAAATTGTTTCAACTTCTCCAACAGTTGTTCCAATTTTTTCTCCATTTATAAATTTCTTTAACACTCCAGCTTTGTCTAAAGTTATAACAGCAATTGGTAATTTATTTTCCTGACACAATGTAATTGCAGTCATATCCATAACTCTTAAATTTTGTTTTAATATATCTTTAAAATTTACAGATAAAAATCTTTTAGCATCTGGATTTTTTTTAGGATCACTATCATAAACCCCATCAACACCATTTTTACCCATTACTAATATGTCAGCACTAACTTCAAAAGCTCTTAAAGCAGCAGCAGAATCGGTAGTAAAATAAGGATTCCCAGTGCCAGCACCAAACAAAACTATCCTGCCTTTTTCTAAGTGTCTAACAGCTCTTCTTCTAATAAACGGTTCAGCAATTTGTTCCATTCTAATAGCTGTTTGTAATCTTGTCATCATCCCTTTTTTTTCTAAGGAGTTTTGGAAAGCTAAAGCATTAATTACTGTTCCAAGCATCCCCATATAATCTCCTGTAGAACGGTCAATTCCTTGAGTTGAAGCGTTCATTCCACGAAAAATATTACCACCACCAACCACAATTGCCACATCAACTCCTAAATCTTTTATTGATTTAATTTCATCGCATAAAAAGTCCATTACAGCAGGGTCAATTCCATAACCAGAATTACCCATAAGGGCTTCTCCACTTAACTTTAAAAGAATTCTTTTATATTTGGGAATAATCATTTAATAGTATCTTATTTTATATAAATTTTTGCAAAGATATAAAAAATAATTCCAATAATAATTTTCAAAACATTCTTTATTGGATTATGATTAAATCAAACTCTTTTAATAAATATAAATGTTATGTTTGAATTAAGTTAATTATAGATTTAATTTATTCGCTAATTAATGATAAGTTTGAATTAAGTTAATTATAGATTTAATTTAATCATTAATTGTTGAGAACAAAACCTTAATAGACCCCGACTACAAAGAGATGTAGTTAAAGCATAAATATCTAAAAATTGCCGATTCATAAAGGGATAAATAATTTACAACGTTTTTAAATTACAAATTGAAATGAAACAAAAAGAAATCAAAACCTTGAGCCTAAAAGGTTCGGCAAGGAACACAGAGAGCCATAGCACCACACTGCGAAATAATAAAATATTCATAACATTAATTTTCTTAATTTATTTTGTAATTAATTTTGATCTTTATTCAAAAATTGAAACTCCTACCTTACCTCCTCCAAGCCCATGCGTTGGTTGTCAAAATTTATATTGGTATAGTATACCATTAAATTTTACATATAAATGTCCGGATAGTACAAATTGTTATATGGTTGTAACATTTGAAATAGCATTAGGTTGTGCTACTTGTGAAGTTTGGATTGATAGTATATCAGAACCCACGAATTGTTCTTGTTCTGGAAGTTATGATTATAATTTAGAATTTAAAGCAGCTGTTGCTGCAATACTGAATTATATGAGCACACCACCAACCTTGTGCCAAAGTACAATTCATATTTACACCTCAACATGTTGGATTACATCAGAACCAATCATAGTTGGAATAGGAGCAAATGGACAACCAATAACAATGGAATTTACTACACCATGTGGAGAGAATTGTTGTAAAAATACTTATGATTTAACAACAGTACCACCTACTTATTTAGGCACAATAGTATACAATAATGGCATAGATACTTGTTTCCCAGTATGGGGAATAAGGAAATCAAATGTATGCTATAAAATAGAATGCGAAGATTTTATACCATATGCAAGATTAAAAGATAAAAGATTAACACAAACAAAATAAAACTAATATGAAAAATTATATTACAATAATAATAGTTTTTTATTTTGTAACTATTTCACTAAAATCACAACCGCATATTTGGAAAGAAGTATTATTTATACCAAGTGATATTTATTTTGCAAATTTTTATAACGGAGTAGTACTTGATTCAAATAACGTGATTGTACCATATTCAGCAAAGGATATAGAGGGAATTGATGGCACTGTATTGGGATTAATAAGTACGAGTAATGGTGGATTAACATGGGAACATATACTAAAAAATTTTAAAGTTGAAGGCACAAAAACTACCATTTGGCCAACAGTAGTAGAATATGTTTCAAATGAAGATATATTCGTTGGAGCTAAATCTAATTACATATTAAAAACAAACGATGGTGGTAAATCATGGACACCAATTTTGTTGCCATATTTGAAAAGAACAGATTCTTATGGTTATGATGAAGTAGTTTTACTAAGTATGTACGATAAAAATTATGGAATAGCATTGTCTGATAGTGAACCATTCAGTGTAGCAACAAAATTATATTCAACAAAGGATGGATGGAAAACATTTAAAGAGGTTAAAGTACCACAAGACTATTATATAATACAAGCATCATCAGGAACATATTCAGGTTATATAAAGTGTTTAGGTAAAAATATATTCGTCTGTAAAATATTAAATAAGAAAACCAAAAAGAATGAATACTTAGCAAGAACTACAGATGGAGGAGAAACATGGAAAATAATAGAAGATCCAGTAAATTCGTATATACCAAAAGACTCAATACAAGGCAGAACAATTAAATTTTTAGATACACTTAACGGATGGTGTTTAGGTCATATATATCCAAAGGATGTAATTAAGGAAACAACACATGGATATATATCAAAAACAACAGATGGAGGAAATAGTTGGCAATTTGTGGAACATATAGAAATGCCAATAGACCCAGATACAATAAACCATAATAGAAATAATTATTATATGGATTATTTTAGAAACGATAAAAATTTTATGTTAGCAACCCCATTTTCAAGTAGAAGAGATAAATTAGGGAAATGGTTAATAGATAGTACAGAAGAAGTATTATACTGGAGAAAGTTTTATTATAAAAGCAAATACAATATAACACCAATATATATGGGAGTAAACGAAAGCAAAGTATATAAAGATTTCGGAGAATATACACCATCTAATATAATAGAATATGGAATAGCAATAAACGTAAGTATAACCCCAAACCCAGCCCACAACAAAGCCACAATACAAATAGAGAAAGATAAAGGAGAAGGGAATGTAAGTTTATATAATATATTAGGTGAGCAAGTAAAGAGAAAAGACTTTTTAAATGAAAGCCCTATAAGCCTTGATTTAAGCGGTATTCCAGCAGGATGTTATAATGCAGTAATAAAAACAAAATGTGGAATAACTATAAAGAAAATAATAGTTGAGTAAACTTAAATTAATTTATAAGAACAAAACTCCTAGCAAAAAAAGTGAGGAGTTTAATAAAAAAAATAATTAATAAAAAGAATTTAAATAAAAGATAAATGTTAAGTTTGAATTAAGTTAATTATTGATTAAATTTATTCATTAATTATTGAGAACAAAACCTTAAAAGACCCCTACAACAAAGAGATGTAGTTAAAGCATAAATATCTAAAAATTGCCGATTCATAAAGGGATAAATAATTTACAACGTTTTTAAATTACAAATTGAAATGAAACAAAAAGAAATCAAAGCCTTGAGCCTAAAAGGTTCGGCAAGGAACACAGAGCCACAGAGCCACAGAGCCACAGAGCAACAGAGCCACAGAGCAACAGAGCCACAGAGCGTAGTAGAATCTTTAAACAAATTTTATTAACATTAATAATTTTTATTGGGATTATTAATATTTCAAGCTCACAAGAAAATGGAGATATACCTGGTCCAAGACCAAGTGATTGTGTATTATGCAGAAGTAATAGTTGGATAAAGAAATCATTAGATATAGATATTTGTCCTCAAGTTCCAAACCAACCAGGATGTAAAATTACAATAACTTATTTCATACCATTACATACACAAAACGATATTTACGATTGTGGTTATTGTGAAGTTTATATAGGTGAAATTGAGATTCCAAATGGAAGTTGTAGTTGTACATTGCCAATCAATTTATTTAATTTTATAATTCTTAAAGCAGTTAAAAATTATATTTCAATTGATTATTTTTGTAGATTTCAAACAATCCAATCATATAATTCAACTTGTTACGAAAAAGTATTAAATTTACCAACAGTTCAAAACCAAAATGCAAATGGATATAAACTTAAACCTTGTGGTACTTCTTGCTGTAGAAGGACAATAATGTATTCAGATGAAGGAAATTATATTTCTAAAGCTGTAAGAATAGGTATAAATGACAATTGTTTAGCAGATGTACCAATTCAAAACTGGGTTCCTGGATTATGTTTTGATACAAATTGTGATGTTCCAATTGGAGATGGCGATCAAAATTTAGTTTTAAATTTTAAAGAATCTAATTTAAAGAATGAAAATAGATAAAAATAGAATGAAATCAATAATTGTCTTTTTAATTTTTATAAATTTAGATGTTTATTCCCAAAAAGTACATATTTGGAAAAAGGTTTTTGACTTTAATAATGTATATATAGGTCGAATAATTGATGCTGAAATAATAGACTCATTAAATTCTATAGTTTTAGTTTCAGAATCCACAAATTTAATAAAATACAAGATAAAAAAATCAACTGACAGAGGTAAATCATGGGAAGAAATAAATTCAAACTTTCAATTTGAACCACAATGTTTATCATCACCAAAAATTAATACAATATACATAGGAGGACCATCAAGAAATTTGTTAATAACCAAGAATAATGGATTGGATTGGGAAAATAAAAAATTGAAAGTTGGAAAAATTAGTGATGGTTATTCTGTATTTTTAATATCAATGTATAATGAAAATGAAGGAATTGCCTTGTTAACTCAAGATGTATTTTATGGCTTAACAGAATTATATTCCACAAATGATGGATGGAAAACATATGAAAAAGTAAAACCACCAAATGGATTTAGTTTTGTAAATCCTTTAGCATTTCGAAAACCATATATCAAATGTATTTCAAAGGGTGTTTATTTTACAAATGTAATAGAAAAATCAGATACAATGCAAAAGGAACAATTAGCATTATCTAAAAATAGTGGTGAAAGTTGGCAGATAATATCAAAATCTAGTATATTTAAAGAACCATCAGACAGTATTCGAGGAAATTCATTCGATTTCATAGATTCTGTAAATGGTTATGCATTTGGAGATCTCAATGTAAATAATGATTCTATGCCATGGGGCATACTATCTAAAACAACCAATGGAGGACAAACTTGGGATAAAAAAAATGTTTTCACATTACCATATATTGTAATTAATCCAATTAAAGGTGCAGTTTATAATGGTGGAATAAGTGTTAAAAATGATACAACAGGAATAATTGCAATGCCTTTTGCAAGTAGATTTTATAATAATGAAAATAAATTAAGGATTGATTCAGTAGAATTAGAATCTTGGTTTAGCAGGTTATTTGTAAAATCTAGAGGTAAAATAGAATCATATTTAGCTTACACATCATTTGAAAAAGTAGATAATTTACTAGCAGATTTCGGAGAATATACACCATCTAATATAATAGAATATGGAATAGCAATAAACGTAAGTATAACCCCAAACCCAGCCCACAACGAAGCCACAATACAAATAGAGAAAGATAAAGGAGAAGGGAATGTAAGTTTATATAATCTATTAGGTGAGCAAGTAAAGAGAAAAGACTTTTTACATGAAAGCCCTATAAGCCTTGACTTAAGCGGTATTCCAGCAGGATGTTATAATGCAGTAATAAAAACAAAATGTGGAATAACTATAAAGAAAATAATAGTTGAGTAAACTTAAATTAAAATTCAAATTTGAAATCCTTTCAATTAATTGAGAGGATTTTTTTTTATAATGTTCAAACCCAATTTGATTTATAATTTTGCATAAATCAAATAATAATAAAAAATACATTGAAAGGATATAATACAACAGAAGATTTTATAAAAGCACTGGAAGCTGCTGGAGAACTAATTCGAGTTCAAAAAGAAGTAGATCCAATTCTTGAGGTTTCAGAAATTGCTTGTAGAGTTATGGCAATGCAAGGTCCAGCCCTATTGTTTGAAAATGTCAAGGGTGCATCTATGCCATTACTTATTAATGCATACGGTTCTGAAAAGAAAATGTTAATGGCACTTGGTGCAAATTCCTTTAATGAAATCTCTGAAAGGATGATGGATTTGTTAGAATTAAAAGCCCCAACTTCTTTTAAAGAAACAATGAAAATGTTGCCTACAATAGCGGGCATCAGAAAATTTCCACCGAGAACAGTTAAGAATGCTCCTTGCCAGGAAGTTACATATACAAACAATGAGATTGATTTGAATTTAATTCCGATAATTAAATGTTGGCCCCAAGATGGTGGCAATTTTATTACTTTACCTCAAGTAATAACTAAAAGTTTAAAGTCTGGAGTTCAAAATGTTGGAATGTATAGAATGCAGGTTATTGATAAAAGGACAACTTTTTTGCATTCTCAATCTCATCATGGTACAGCTGCACATATCAGAGAATATAATGAGGCTGGTATTACAAAAATACCTTGCGTAGTGGCAATTGGGGGTTCAAGTGTTTCAACCTATGCAGCTACTGCTCCAATGCCTCCAGAGCTTGATGAATGGATTCTTGCAGGTTTCCTTAGGAATGAGCCTGTTGATATGGTAAAGGCTATTACATGCGATTTGAAAGTCCCAGCTGAAGCAGATATAATTTTAGAAGGCTATATAGATACTCAAGACACAAGAACTGAAGGTCCTTTTGGAGATCATACTGGATTTTATACGCTTAAGGACGAATACCCAACTTTTCATATAACTACAATAACCACAAGGAAAAATCCAATTTATTGGACAACAATTGTGGGTAGGCCCCCTAAAGAAGATTATTTTTTAGGTAAAGCAACTGAAAGAATATTTTTAAATATTTTAAAAAAAACTGTTCCAGAAATTGTTGATATGAACTTACCAGTATTTGGAGTATTTCATAATTTTTGTTTTGTTTCCATTCGTAAAGAATATCCGTATCATGCAAGAAAAGTTATGAATGCATTATGGGGACTTGGACAAATGTCATTAACAAAATATTTAGTAGTTGTGGATAGTGATATTGATGTTCAAAATACTAATGAAGTTTTGTTTTATGTTGGAGCAAACGTTGACCCACAAAGAGATATGCAATTTACTAGAGGACCAATTGATGTGCTAGATCATGCAAGTGATATAATGGGGATTGGGAGTAAAGTTGGAATTGATGCAACACGTAAATGGGATGGTGAAGGCTTTAAAAGACTATGGCCTAAAGACTTAAAAATGGATAAAGAGGTTGTTGAAAGTGTAACTTCTAAATGGCTTGAATATGGTATTCCAGAGAAACTAATGGCTGGAGTTGAAATTGTTAGAGGTGAAAAATTATTAACTGAATTAGAAGCAAGAAGTGGAGGTGGAAAAATTGGAAATATAGAAAGTAAAGAAGCTCAATTATAAATAAAAAAAAGGCTTACAAAATATGTGAGCCTTTTTAATTATAATAAATTTATTTGATTACTTTAATGAATAACTAATTAAAGTTCTAATAGATTTACCTTTTGGAGAAGATTCAATTGATTCTAACCTAACTATATAACCAATTTTCTTTGAAAAATTCATTACATTATCATTTGATGAAGAATATACTAATTTGTTGTTTCTATAATATTCGCTTGAATTTGTGAATTTAACTTGTTTTGTGGAGATTGTTTCATTCCCTACTTTAATATCTGAATCAATTCCTGGAAAAAACTTAATTGAAGATTTACCTAAAGAATTTGAATCTTTATATTCAGGAAACAAAAAAGTTGACTCTTTTTGTGTTGAAACTGGGAATGTATACCACAATCCATTAATAGAATCTATAGAAAAATATGATGAAATATCACCATTTGTTTCGTATGAATAATTAGTTGGATCACCTGGTACATTCTTGATTTTAGTTACAACTGAAACAACATTACTTTTATTGATAAAAGTTGTTGCAGAAGTTACAACTGTATCAACCTCATTTGTTCTATAAGTCTCAACACCATTTGTATCATAATGAACATTTGTAAAAGTAAAAGAGCTTCCTTGCTTAGGAATTACAGTTGCAATCTCAGTGTTTACCAAATCAGTTTTAGAGCAAGATGATAGAGAAATGATTACTGATAAGATTGAAAAAATTTTGAAGTAAGTAAATTTCATGTTAAATTTTTTGATTTTTTAAAAAGTTGTTTTGGTATTTGAGTGGCATTCTTGAATTTTTGAAATGAACCATTAATACTCGAAATACCGAAAACGTAACATGAATATTTTAATTTTAAGTTTTTCAAATAATTTTTTAAAAAATAAAAAATTTATAATAAATGAAATTTAATAATGATACTTAGGTTGCCAATCGTTACATCCTTTTGACAATAGTTCAAAGAAATGCCAAACATTATTATAAGTATCTCCTGGACCAAAATAGTCTTTATTAGATCTATAAATTTTATTATCTTTTTTAACAAAAGCTGAAACTCCAGGATTATAATATGTTCTGCCACCTTTTAAATATGAATAACCTACGTCTTTTATAAAATTTGAATCGTGAGCAGAAATACAATTGAATTCCCAATTCCTACTTTCAGAAAATTCTTTCATAATTGATGGAGGATTTGGAGAAATAAGAACGAAAGGTACCCTATCATTTAAAGGTTTTGTTAAGCTGCTAAATCCATCTGCCCATAAAGTGCAATATGTACAACTTTTCCCCATATTATGAATAACTAACAACTCATCTTTATCTTGAAAAAGAGAAGATAACATAACTGTATTTCCATCTTTATCTAAAAGTGCATAATCATCAAATTCTTCTAAAGGTCTTTCCTTACGAAGCTCTAATATCTTCATTCTAAGCACTTCAATTTCAGTTTGTATTGCTTCAATCTGATTGTCTGTTTCTTGATAAGTCATAATAAAAATTGTTGTTAAATTTAAGTAGTAATTTGATTTAATATTTAATTAAAACTAATAGCCAAAACCTTTTAATCTACTTTCGTTTGATTTCCATCCTTCTTTAACTTTAACAAATAGTTCTAAGTATATTTTCTCACCTAAAAATTCTTCAATTGAAAGCCTAGCATTTGTACCGAGAAGCTTTAACATACTACCACCTTTCCCAATAACAATTCCTTTTTGTGATTCTCGTTCAACAATTATATCTGCTGTAATACGTGTTTTATCTTTACCATTAGATTCTTGAAACTTAATAATTTCAATCTCAACTGAATAAGGTAATTCTTTCTTAAACATTTTGAAGGCTTGTTCTCTTATTAACTCACTTACAAAAAATCTTTGTGGCTGATCGCTAACTTGTTCTGGATCGTACAAAATTTCACCAATAGGTAGGTTCTCAATAATTAACTTTGTTAAAAGCTCAACATTATCATTTTTTAAAGCAGAAATTGGAACAATTTCTTTAAAAATTTTCATATTATTATATTTTTCAATAACAGGCAAAGTGACGTTTCTATCATCAAGAGCATCAACTTTATTTAATACTAAAATTACAGGTTTACCTAATTTAGTAATACCTCCTAAAGCTGTTTCTGCAAGTCTTTCAAAATCTGGTGAAAGCATGTCTAACATTAACAGCACAACATCTGTGTCTCCTAAAGCATGCTCAATATATCCTAGCATTTTTTCCTGTAAAAGATAAGCTGGTGAAAGAACTCCAGGAGTATCAGTAAAAATAATTTGGGCTTCATCATTAGAATAAATCCCCATTACGTTTTTACGTGTTGTTTGGGGTTTCTTAGACACTATTGAAAGGTGTACACCTAAAATAGAATTTAGCAATGTAGATTTGCCTGTATTTGGTTCGCCAACAATTGCAACGTAACCAGTTTTAAAATTTTCATTTATCATATTTGCAAACTTAATTGAGATTTTACAAATAAAAATATATTCATTTATTTTATTCTAAATTTAGATTACTTATTTTTGGTAATAAGTTAAGTTATCGGGATTTTTAAAGTATAGATTAAATGGATTGAATTGTTTTTTTTATTAGATTAATTTTAATCAATGTAACAAAAGCCATTATAGCTTAGTTGGTAGAGCAACTCATTCGTAATGAGTAGGTCATCGGTTCGATTCCGATTAATGGCTCATTTTAAGCAAAGCTCAATTGAGTTTTAATCATATTATAACTTCAATATTTTAATAATTTTTATTAATAAATAAATGGGAAACGAAATTGGTTTAGGCATTTTAACTTCAATGTTAACTCCTGCAATTCTTATTTCAGCTTGTGGAACTCTCATTTTATCTACATCTTCAAGATTAGGTAGAGTTGTTGATAGAGTTAGAAATTTATTTGTTAGGTTTGAGGAACTATCTCAACATGGTGAGGTTAAAGAAAATAATAGCAAACGAATTTCAATAATATTCTCTCAATTAAGTAAACTTACAAAAAGATCTAAATATCTACAAAGAGGTATTACAAGTTTTTATGTTAGTTTAAGTTTTTTTGTAGGGACAAGTGTTGTTATTGGAATATTAAATGTAATTGGTAAAGAATTTAATTGGATTCCAATTGCATTAGGAATTTTTGGAGCTGTAATTTTACTTTATGGAAGTATAATGCTTATTCTAGAAACTAAACTTGCATTGAGTAGTGTTCATGAAGAAATGGATTTTTTATTGGAAATGGGTCAAGTATTTGCACCTAAAGAACTCCTTGAAATAAAGAAGAAAAAACTTTTTAGTTAAAGCTATAAGTTTTATTTAAAACTAAAAATTAAATTTATAATTTTTATGAGTTCTAAAATTTATTCAAATTTGATAATTAAATTTATACTTTTTGTAAGTTCTAATTCAATATTATTTTCTCAAAGTATTGAGGTATATTTTAATAAAAGTGTAAATGTAAATTTAGCCAATCCATTAGAAAATAAATCTAAAGTTACAGACTTAGCAAAATTAGTAACAAACATTATAGATTCTGCAAAAACTACTATTGATATAGCAATGTATAGTCTTAATATGAACAATGTAACAGATGCTTTGAAAAAGGCTAAATTAAGAGGTGTTGTAGTTCGTGTAATTTCACATATAGACAATTTTACAAGCACTGGTAATAATTTTCAAAAGTTAATTCAAAATGGAATTAATGTAATATCTAATCCAAAAATTGATTCAGGAATTCAACCTTTAATGCATAATAAATTTTGTGTTATTGATAATAGTATGGTAGTAACTGGAAGTTGGAATGCTACTTATAATGGAACTTATTTGGAAGCAAATAATTTAGTAATTGTAAATGACAAATTAGTTTCAGAAACATTTACAACTGAATTTAACGAAATGTGGGGGAGTGAAAATCAACTTCCAGATTTACAAAAATCAAAATTTGGTTCAAGTAAAACTGATAATACAAACCATAATTTTAAGTTGTTTGATGGGACTGAAATAGAAGTATATTTTTCTCCTTCTGATAAATTAACTTCTAAAATAGTGAGGCAAATTGATTTGTCAAAAAATTGTATATATACTTCAAACTTAACAATGACTTCTAATGAAATTTCAAATGCTTTAAAGAGGAATAAGGAAAATAATAAATCAGATATTCGTTGTTTAATAGATAATACGAGTGATCAAGGTAGTGTTTATAATTTCCTTCAAACATTTTGTGATGCTTTGGCATGGGGAAACGATTCAATTTTATTGCACCACAAATATGCAATAACTGATGTAATTCCATTTCAGTCAACTAAAAATTCAAGTGTTACAACTGGCTCATTCAACTTCACTTATAGTGCGGAATCAAGGAATGATGAAAATTTAATTGTAATTCATAATTCTTTAATTGCGAATCAGTTCTTACAAGAATTTTCAAACAGATATAAAGAAGCAAATGGTTTGAGAGATTTTAATTCTATTACTTCTGTAGAAAATGATATTTTTGAAGATATAAAGTTGTATCAAAATTCGTATTCAAATATTATTTGGATTGAAAATTTATCACAATATGAATTTAATTATGAGTTATACTCAAATATTGGAAATTTTTTGATTTCAAATTCTATTGAGCCAAATAATTTATTAAGTAAAATAGATTTAATAACATTCCCAAAAGGTGTTTACTGGCTTAAAACCATAATTCAAGGAAAGTTAATTTTCAAAAAAATATTAATTCTTAATCAATAAATTATTTGATTTATATTTATTAAGAACATTCTTAATTTGCCTTTTTTAAGATACTTTATAATAAAAGTACTTTTAATTATTAAACTAATTATTACATTCATTTCGAAACTTATAATCAAAATACTATATTATGAATTTAAATAAATTTTTACTGACATTAATTCTCACTTTAATATTATGTGGGAATTTGTATGCTCAGGAACCTGAAACTAGCGATCAACAACAATGGTCAAAATGGTGGTATGGATTTTACTTAGGAGCAAATTATAACATGTTTAGTGGGAAAGTTTTGGATCTTCAAAATGGATTGCCATTGGTTGCATTACCAGATGGCTTTATTAAAGGAAGTGGCTTTGGTCCTTTAGCTGGTGGGATATTAGAATATAATTCTGGTGGATTACTTGGTGGCAATTTGCAACTTGGATATAGTGGTAAATCAATTACATTTAATGATTTTGAAACCACATCTGTTACATCAGATTCTGTTTTTCAACAAAGATTAACAACTTCACATTCTTTCATTACAATTGAACCAAATTTGAGGTTAAATCTTGGAAACAGGTTCTTACATTTAACGGCTGGTCCTAGTTTTATGATAAATATGGGTAAAGGTTTTGATTATCAACAAATTAAACTTGGTAATAAACCACCTGTTTCAACAAAAGCTGATTTACCAAATTCAAGAGGGCTCGTTATAGGTGGGCAAGCTTCAATAGGATATGATTTTATGATTAGCAAGCCATCTTCAATTAGTCAGATTTTGTTAACTCCATACTTACAATTTCAAACAGGGCAAAGTTTAACAAACCAGATTCAAGGTTCAGATGAAATGTTTGGTATTAATGCATTAAGGCTTGGTTTTCAGGTTAAATTTGGATCAAGACCAGCAGAGGGAAAAGGTGAAGAACCAACAGTTTTTAACACTGATTTTAATGTAAAAGCTCCAAATGTAATAACTGATTCAAGAATTTTAAAAGAGACTTTCCCAATTAGGAATTATGTATTCTTTGATCCAACATCAACAGATATACCAACTAGATATAAATTATTACCTAAAACAGATGCCATTAATTTTAAAGAAAGTGATTTAATTAAATCTGGTGTTTCATCAGGAGGAAGTGATGCAGTTCAAATTAGATCACGTCAACAAATGGAAATATATTATAATTTGTTGAATGTATTTGGGGACAGATTGCGCACTAATACTTCAGCAAATGTAACTTTAACTGGATATGCTGCAGGAAACATGAAGAACGCTCAAATTATGGCTGATAATGTTAAAAAATACTTAGTGAATAATTTTGATATAGCTGAATATAGAATAACTTCAAGAAATATTGGAGCTCCTTTAAATTATAGTAATGCTAATACCGAAGATGCGGAACTTATTAAAGCAGAAAGTTATCGAGTTGAAATTACAACAAATCCAATAGATATTTTAAAGCCTGCTATGTTAAATTCTGTACAAGAAGAAATGCTTGATAATGATGTAATTGTTACAATTCCTGAAAATGAGGATGTCGCTTTTTGGAGTATAGATGTAAATGAAGAAGGTAAACCACCCTCAACACAAGGACCTTACAAAGGAACAAATACTGCAAGAATAAATGCTAAAGAATTATTAGGAAATAGAGATGAAGCTAAATATATTTTAAAAATTAATATAACAAGGAGAGATGGTTCAGTGGTTTCTTCTCAAGAGCCACAATCAATTAGGTTAACTAAGGGTGATGTAAATGAGAAAGATACACAAGGATTGAGATATTCTATTTTATTTGAATTTGACGAATCTAAAACAGTTCAAACATACACTGATTTCCTAGCTCAGTCAGTTGTACCAAATATTTCTAATGGTTCAACAGTAATTATTCATGGACACACAGATAACATTGGGAATCCTGATTACAATGCAAAACTTTCACAAAAAAGAGTTGAGGAGACTCAGAAAATTCTTACAAAAGAGTTGAGTAAATCAGGTAAAACAGTGAAATATGATACATTTGGTTTTGGAGAAGATGATAATAGAACACCATTCGCAAATAGTTCACCAGAAGGACGCTTTTATAATAGAACAGTAGTAATAGAGATCATTCCAGGAAATTAAAAATTGTAAAAATCTAATTTATGTTAAAAGAATTAGGTAGGTAATTTGTGTCCACAAAGATTTGTAAAATGAATTTTAAAGATTCAGATTTTATTAAAAATAAGACCTATTTTATTTTTTTTATAGTAGTTGTTTTTGTAAATTTATCTAGCCTGATTGCACAACCAAACTTTGCAGTCAGGCGTTCTTTGGTTAATGCAGTTGATGAGGCTAAAAATTACTTAGATTATGACAATGCTCCAAGTGCAATAATAGTTTTAATAAATGCAATTGATTCATCAGATGAAACAATAGATAAATCTGACGCATTATTTTTATTAAGTAATATCCTATTTTTAGAAGGGAGGTATGATCTGTTAATTGAGAGTACAAACAAATTCTTATGGTTGTATTCTAAAGATTTTAGAAGTTCAGATATGGCTTTTCTAAAAGGAATTGGATGTTACCTTACCAAAAAATTTGATAATGCTAAAGAAATGTTTAATAAAACAATTTCTTTAAATGTTAATCGCGTTGGTGAATCATATTATTGGAAAGCAAGAATGTTTGTAGAAGATTTAAATTATGATTCAATACAATTTTATATCGATAAATCGATTGAGCTTTCACCCCATCAATATTCAGATTATGCTTTATATTTATCTGGATGGTTAAACGAATTCAGAAATAAAAATGATACTGCTGCTGCTCTGTATAGAGTTCTTCTGCGAGATTATGAATCAAGTCCTCTAATATCAGATGCTCAAATTAGATTAGCAATAATAGAGGGAAGAAGAGGAAGCTACAATTCTGCATTTGAATTGTTAGATAGCCTCTTGCCTCAAGGAGAAAGGCAAAAAGAAGAAAGGCTTTTTATGTTAGGTGAATTAGCAAGTAGTTTGGAAAATTATAATGATGTAATTAAGTTTAGGAAATTATTCATAAAAAATTATCCATCAAGCAGACGAATTAGACCTACAATTTATTCTCTTGCTTGGGGTTATTTAAAAACCCAAAAATTTGATAGCTCTTTGATATATTTCACTAAATTACAGAATGATAAAGATTCATTAGCCCTAGCATCAAATTATCAAATTGCAACATTAAAACTTGTAACTGGAGATACAATATCTGCTATTAAAGGATATGAAAATTTAATTTATAAATACTCGAATGGTGCTTTTACAGATAATGCATATTACCAATTAGGGTCAATATTTTACGTTCGAAAAATGTATGATTCAACAAGACATTATTTATTTTATTTAACTAAACAATTCCCTAAAAGTGAGATAAGACCTAAAGCTCAGTATTTATTAGCAGAAAGTTATTCACAACTGAATGATCCTATTAATGCTTATTATGCATTTGCAAGAGTTAGAAAAATTGACTCAAATTCCGAACTTGTTATGAAATCATTGTATCGTGAAGGTATAATGCTATACCGTTCTGGAAGATTCAGAACAGCTAGCGATAGGTTTAGAGAATACTTAGAAAAATACCCAAAAGGAAATGATATTCCTCAAGCAACTTATTGGTTAGCTGATGCTGTTTTTATGACTGGATCATTTAAGGAATCAGAATTGTATTTTAGAAATTATTTAAATAATTATAAAGATGGAGATAAAAATCAGGATGCATTGTTTGGACTTGGATGGAGTTTGTTTAAACAAAAGAATATTAAAGAATCTTCAAATACATTCTTAGAATTTATAACAAAATACCCAAGAAGTCCTCAAAATGTGGAAGCAACTATTAGGTTAGCTGATTGCAAGAAAATATTAGGTGAGCCAGATTCTGCATTAGAACTTTATAAAAAAGCTATTATCTTAGCAAGCTTAGGAACCCAAAATGAAGAGTCAAGGTTTAGATATGCAGAGATATTACTTCAACTAAATGATACAAACACTGCAATTGAATCTATTCGTGAGTTAATTAAGGATTATCCTAACTCTCCAAGAAAAGAATTGTACTTTATAAATATTGCAACAATTTACAAAAACTCGAATCAAGATTCTTTATCAATTAATGAACTTTCTAATTTTATAAAAAATTATCCTCAAAGTAATTTAATTCCGCAAGCATATTTAATATCTGGAGATGCATTTTTCAATCAAATGAAATATAATAGTTCATTAGCTTATTACGATTCAATTCTTATAAAATATCCATTGAGTTATGTAGTACCAGAAGCATTAGATGGTGCAAGGTATTCACTTGAAAAAATGGGATTAAATCAAGAAGCATTAGCTGTTATAGATAGTTTTGAAGTTCGAAATCCAAATAGGATTGCAGGAGATTCATTGTTATATAAAAGGGCTTTAATATTAATTGAACAAGGCAATTACCCAGAGGGAATTGGAGCATGCAGAAGATTGGAGCAAAATTTTATAAAATCTGAATTAATTCCAGAAGCAAAATTATTATCAGCTCGTGGTTTTCTAAATTGGCAAAAACCAGATACTGCTTACAACATTTACCAATCGGTTTTAGATTCATTCCCAAATTCAAATGCTCGTTTTGATGCTTTAGTTGAACAATCTAACATACTCTCTAAAAATGAACGTTGGACAGAAATTATTTTAAAGTTAGATACTTTATGTAGAAAAAATAAAACATATAATAAATTACCTGAAGCAAAATTCATTTTAGCAAAATCTTATCTTCAAAGCGGTGATAGTGCTTCAGCATTATTTCATTTTAATTCAGTTCTTGAGTTAAAGAAAATATTTGATATGAACATCTTGAATGATACTTCAACTATAGACTCTGGTAGAATTGACGATGACTTATTTTTAACAAACAAAGAAGATGCAAATTTAGATTATTATACAGATAGATCAAGGAATGCAATTGCAAGAATTTTATCTAAACAAAATAAAATTGATACAGCATTAACATTAACAAGAATTGTAATATCTAGAAGATTAGATGATGCTGCTGTTGAAGCGTATATTGTTAACAGTGAAATATTATTTTTAAACAGAGATTATATAACTGCAATTACCCAACTTAAAAGACTCCAAAGGGAATTTATTGGATACCCAGATTCTGTTGAACCATCATATTTACTCATGGGAAGTTGTTATGAAAAACTTGGTGAAATAATTTCAGCAAGGGAAGTCTATAATAAATTACTACTAATAACTAAAAATGATAAATTGAAAATAGAAACAAATTTAAGATTGAAAAAATTGAAGAAGAAATAAATGTAGTAATTAAATTTATAAATAATTTTTATTTTGATAAATTAATCAAATTATTTTTGTATTTTACAAATTGAATTTTTATTAATTTTTCTTTATAAAATATAATTTTCTTTTTTAGTGGTTTTAATAACTTTTTAATTTCAATCAAATGAAAAAAATCTATTCTTATTTATTTGTTTTGTCAGCAATATTATTGTTTTGTAATAATGTTGCCAAAGCACAAGTCTGGACTAATTACAGCCGCACCAATTCGGTAGGTGCAGCACCAATGGATCCATCTGGTGGTACTGAAGTTTGGCCTAGTGGAACTCAGTATTCACAAAATTATGGCACAACAATGCCTTCAACTCCAATACCATTTCCTTTTACATTAGATTGTAGAACATGGAATTATGTAGGAATTACACAAAATGGATTTTTAACGTTGTATAACACTCCTACTTTTACTAATTATCCATATCCATATATGAATGGTATCTATGCGTATAATTATGGTTATACAACTCCACCATATATGAATGGTCCAACATTAACTGCATTAAATGATTACATGATTGTTCAAGATGGAGGTGTTAGTTATAAAACTTTTGGATCATCACCAAATAGAATCTTTCAAGTAACATGGAACGTAAAATCATTTGATCAAGTTTATAATGGTTTTGGTGGAAATTCTAACTTATTGCAAGTTAGAATTTATGAAGGTACAAATAAAGTTGAAATGTACTTAGATGCAGCAAGTTATAACGGAACATATAATGGGCGTTACTCTACAATGGCATGTATTTTTAATTATGGAGGTGCTTCACCATACATTGTAAATGTTGTTAAACCATATTTTACATATACAACCGCAATGCCTTTTGGGCAGTATTACACAGGAATACCTACAGGAGCATTATTTACTTATACACCACCTCTTCCAATTTTAATTGGTAATTTACCATCATCACCATCAGTATCTCCAGTTGGAACAGATGAAATGTTATCAGCAGTACCAGCATCGGGAACAGTATTATATTCAACTACAATTTATAGTGGAACAGGTGGGGCAGCTCCATTTCCAATAACAATGACAAATGGTGGAACATCTGGTCGAACTTATAGCTTTCGAATAACACGAGATCCTTCAATATCCCCAGGTGAATATCAATTTGTTCCAAGTTGTTCTACAGGTACGGGGTCATCAGTATCTGTATCAGCAACAACACATCCAACACAAGGCACGTTTGAACCAAATAGTTTCTTCTCTGTTTTTTTAAATCCAGGGCAGTCAATAACACCTTGTATGCAGTTTACTCCAACTTGCGGAGGAACTAGAAAAGCAACATTAACTGTTAGTGATGGATGTTCAGGAAGTGATTATGCTTTAAGAGCAGTTGCATCAGACAGAGTAGTAGTAAGTGATCCTGGTATGGATATTGGTAGAGCACCTGGTGCATTAGGTTGTGGTGCTGCATTAATGGATGGAAGAGTTAACCCAGGTTATCAAGTTCCATTCGGTTCAAATGGAATATTTACACCAGTTAGATTTAGAAATACTGCTTCATCACCATTAGTAATTAATACTGCAGAGATTATGGGAGCTGGAAGAAGTCAATATCAATTCAGCACATCTGGAACAGCTTCTGGACCTTGGGTAAATACACCAGCTGCAAGTATTTCAATTCCTGGAGGAGGAACATTTGATTGGTATATTCAGTTTACACCAGACAAACATGGTTGCCGTCCAGCTTCATTACAATTGAAATATGATTGTATTACATGTGAATTCAATTTATATGGTGTGGGTGCAGGAAAAGCTGCAACATTTAGTGTTGACGGTGTTGATATCAATGATGGCAGATTTGCAGGTTATGCAACAACTCCAGAACAGTGTTCACAAGAGATGGTTACAATACCAATTAATTTATCAAATTATGGAACTCAAAACGTTAATATAACAGACTTAAAAGTTTATGCATTAGAAACAGGAATATCTCAAGGTAGTCCTCAATATGCATTATCTTCTCCTTTAAAAAGTGTTTCTGATTATTTCGTAACAACTAACACTCCAATAAGCCCAACAACTTCACCATTGAATTTGTTAGTACCAGGACCAACAGGAGTTTATGCAGCATTACCAAATATCCAAGCGTGTAAGAGTGACAAGATTTTATATTTAACTTTCTCACCAACATTAGCAGGAAAGCGTTATGCAAGAATATTCTTACAAACAGACGCAACTAACTTTAGTGGTAAAGATGCAAATGGTGTGGTTGTTCCAGGAATGTTAAATTTAGATTTATATGGCAAAGGAACTGGAGCATTTATGTCAGATATAGCAGGCAAACGCCCAGGCGATGTAATGTATCCTGATACTAAAGTTGGAATGGAGAGCAAAAAAACAATTACATTCTACAATTCAGGAAAGAAATGTGATTTGCAAATAACAAAAATTTGGATGACATCAGGTGATGTAGATGATGTTAAAGAATTTAATATGTTAACAGACATAAGCAAACCATTTACAGTAAAAGCAGGAGGAAGCATAACTTTGGATGTAACATTCATACCACAATCAGCAGGCACAAGATATGCAGTTGTAAATTTCAGAACAAACGATGCAACAGATGTAAATACAGCATTGGATGAGAAAGGAGTAGTGAGAGTAAGATTGGTAGGAAAAGGTATAGGAACATTGATCCAAGGAGATGATACAGATTTTGGAACATTAGTAGAGAATAATGAGCAAGAAAAATCAAGAAAGATAGAGGTAAATTTCCATAACCAAGACTTGAAACCATCAACAATAGTAGATGTAACAATAACTGGAGCAAATGCAAGTGATTTTGGATTCACAAAAGTAAGTTTACCAAAACAGATTTTACCAGGAGATGATATGAAAGTATTGGTAGAGTTTGCACCAAAGAGTGGAGTAGGAATGAAAGTTGCAGAGTTAAACATAATAATGAATAATGGCAACACATATGTATATCCATTAAATGGAGAAGTAGGTACAAGAGTAATAAGTGTTAAAGGAGAAAGTAATCCATTAGCATTTGGCAACTTGGGAGTAAAACAAGTATCACGCAGAACAGTAATGTTAATGAATACAGGAAGTGTAGCATTAACATTAACATCAATGAAAGTAAGTGGAGCAGATGCGTCATCATTCACATTAGGAAAAGTAGCAAGATTAGTATTAGATCCTGGAATGAGTATCCCATTAGAAATAAGTATGATGGGAACAACAACAGGAGCAAAGAGTGCTAAATTTGAAGTAATGAGCGATGGAACAAACGGCACACAAGAAATAATGTTACAAGGTTTAGTTTCAAATACAATTAAGAGAGATACTAATGGAAAAGTTATTAAGTAATTAATAACTCTAAAGAAAAAAACCTCGATATTTAATTATATCGGGGTTTTTTTATTATGAAATAAAAGTAAATTATATCAAGTAACAAATTTAATAGCAATTAATGCTATTAGGAAAAATCTTAAAACTTTACCAATAGATAAATAAATGATTGATTGAAATAAAGGAAGTTTCAAAGCACCCCCAATAGCAACTATAACATCACCAATAAAGGGTACCCAAGATAAAAGTAAAGAACATGGTCCATACTTATTTACCATTTTAACAGCATTATTGTATCTACTTTTGTTTTCATCAGATAGTTTATTTAAAATAATTTCGCCACCTTTTTTACCTAAACAAAAAGTTGAAATTCCACCAATAATATTTCCAATTGAGGCAATAAGTAATGGTATCAAAATTACTTTTTCACTTAACACTACTTTAAAAAAATAAGGTTCAGAAGAGATTGGTAATACACTTGCTGCAGCTAAAGACCAAGCAAATAATATTAAATAATTCATAAAAAAGTAGTAAGAAGAAGTAAAAATAAGTATTAGAAATTTAAAAGGAATTTAAAATTACTTAAAGTATTCTAAAGCTTCTGCGACAACATAAAAAGAACCAAATATAATTGTCAAATTACTTTCAGTTAAATTTAATGCAATCTCAATTGCATTGTTTACTGATTTTGATTCAATTGTTTCAATATAATATTTTTCTGAAATTGACTTCAAATAAGATGTTTCAACAGACCTATAATTAAAAGCTTTACAAACAATTAACTTATTGGTAAGTTGAGAGATGATATCAATTATCCCATTATGATCTTTATCTATAACAGATCCAAAAATAAAATTAAATTTATTATTTGGATATAGTAATTGTAATGAGTTAACCAAAGCTAAAGCACCATGAGCGTTATGTGCAACATCAAACAAAAATTTTTTTCCTTTAAATAATCTTGAATCAAATCTGCTTGAAATACCTGTATTATTTTTTACATTAAAAAATCCATTAAAAAAATCCTTTTCAGAAATATTGAATTTATTTTGTAAAATTATAAGAGATGTTAATGCTGTTTTTACATTATCTAATTGATAATATCCAGTTAGTCCAATTTGAAGGTTATCAAAAAATATGTTTTTGAATGTAAAATCTGCAATTAAACAATCTTCCATAAAAGTTACATTTGAGGCTGAGCAAAGTTTTTCTGAAAGGAATAATTCAGAATGATTTTCTATAGAAGCATCTTCAAAAATATAATTTAATTTCACATCAATATTACCTAAAACAACAGGAGTTTTATATTTAATAATACCCGCCTTTTCTTTAGCAATTTTATAAAGTGTATCTCCTAAAAATTTTTGATGATCAAGGCCAATAGAGGTGACAACTGAAATTAATGGAGTGATTACATTTGTAGCATCAAGTCTTCCACCTAATCCAGTTTCAATTATTGCAACATCAACTTTATTATCTGAAAAATACTTGAATGCAATAGCAGTTGTACCTTCAAAAAAAGTACAGCCAAAGTCTTCTATAACACTTAACATATCATTAGAATAATTCAATAAAATATCATCAGAAATTGGAATCCCATTTATTCTAATACGTTCATTAAATTGGTTTAAATGTGGTGATGAATACAATCCAACTTTAAGTCCGCTTTCTGAAAGAACAGAAGCAATGAAAGCTGATACTGATCCTTTTCCATTTGTTCCAGCAACATGAATTGTAGGGAAATTATTCTGAGGATTATTGAAATAATCAAATAATTTAATAATAGGTTCAAGTCCTAATTTGATACCTAACCTTTCAAGAGAATATAATTTTAATAATGAATTTTCAAGTGACAAATTTTTCAAGCCTAAAAATTAAAATGAGATATAAATTTGAAAAAAAATTAGAAATAAATTATTCTAATTAAATTAAAATTAAAATTAAAATTTAAAATATTATTTAACTTCAATAAATTCTCTTTCATCAAAAACTAATTTTCTTGCAATATCAGCACCTAGTTCATCTAATTTGAAAAGTGGAACTATTTTAGAAGCATGAACAATAGCCATATCTAATCCAGCTTCAACAGCATGATGAAGAAATACTGAATTTAATACTTGTCTGGTGGCTGGTGAAAGACCAAAAGAACAGTTACTAAGACCTAAAATAGTTTTAGATAATGGCATAATTTCCTTGATTCTTTTTATAGCTTCAATTGTATCTAAACCAGTTTTTCTATATTGTTCATCACCAGTTGCCAAAGTAAAAGTCAATGGATCAAAGATTAAATCTTCTTCACGTAAACCAAATTCAAAAACAGCAAAATCTCTAATTCTTTTTGCAATAGAAACTTTTTTATCTAAAGAATAAGCTTGTCCATCTTCATCAATAGAAAGTGCTATTACAGCAGCCCCATATCTTTTGGCTAAAGTTAATACCTTACCAGCTTTTTCTTTACCATCTTCAAAATTGATTGAATTAATAATTGCTCTACCAGCGTATCTTTTTAATGCTTCTTCAATAACAATTGTTTCAGTAGAATCAATAACTAATGGTAGAGTTGATTGAGTATTTAATCGAGACATAAGTTGAGTCATATCTCTAATTTCATCTCGACCAACAAACGCAACACAAACATCTATAAAATGAGCTCCATCCTTTGTTTGTTCTTTTGCCATAGCAGCCATTCCATCATAATCTTCTATTAGCAAAAGTTCTTTGAATTTTTTAGACCCATTGGCATTACATCTTTCACCTACCAAAATTGGTGGTTGATCCATTTGCAATGGTGTAGAAGAATAAATAGAGGCAACTGAAGGTGTATAATTCCAATCACGTGGAGCTTTTTCAGTCACATCCAATAAATTCCTTAGTGCTCTAATATGTTCAGAAGTAGTTCCACAACACCCCCCAATTACTGAAACACCATACTGTCCTGTAAATTTTTTCATCCATTTAACCATTTCATCAGGGGTAAGATGATAATGCGCATGTCCACCAATATTTTCTGGGATGCCAGCATTAGGCATTACGAAAACATCTTTGGGTGAATTTTCACATAGAAATCTTAAATTTTCTTCCATTTCTTTCGGACCAGTAGCGCAGTTCATACCTATAACTTGAACTATATCATAAGGTTCAATTATTGTTAATGCTGCAGATATTTCTGTGCCCATTAACATTGTTCCCATTGTTTCAATTGTAACAGAAACTATAATTGGAACTTGTTTGCCATTTTCATTAAAATAGTTTAAAGCAGCTGAAAGGGCTGCTTTAATTTGAAGAGTATCTTGACAAGTTTCTATACAAAGTAAATCAACACCTCCATCTATTAATCCAGCAATTTGTTCTTTAAAAGATTCAACCATTAAATCAAATTCTATATGGAGTAAAGAAGGTAATTTTGTTGTTGGTCCTATTGAACCCGCAACAAATCTAGGCCACTCAGGAGTTGAATATTTTGAAGTACACTCTTTTGCAATAGTTGCAGATAACTTACTCAACTGATAAGCTTTATCTTCTATGTTATATTCAGATAAAACTATAGATGCAGATCCAAATGAATTTGTTTCTATAATATCAGCACCAGCACTTAAATATTCATTATGTACTTTACGAACTGCATCTGGATTAGAAATACATAAATATTCATTGCAGCCTTCTAATTCAGGTCCACCAAAATCTGAGGCATTTAAATTTTGTGTCTGAAGGGCTGTACCAGTTGCCCCATCAAATAATAAAATCTTTTTTGATAATGTATTTAAAAATAGGTTATTCTTCATTTACAATTTAATTTTTAATAATAATTTTTTTAGAAATAATAAAATCTTTATTTCTTATCACAACATTGTAAAAACCATTAGGCAAGTCTTTACTTTCAATTGGAACATTGTTAGAAATAATACCTTCATAAATTAATTTAACAAATTTACCATTTACATCAAACAATTTTATTGAACTGAAATCAATTTTATCTTTAAAGTAAATTTTTGAATTTGAATTAACTGGATTAGGATTTACCATTATATTATTATAATCATTATTGTAGTCATTTTTAATAGAAGTTACAAAAGGAGTACCACTAAACATCCCTTTACCATGTGTTGCAATACCAGTAAAGCCATCACTTTGCCTTGTATCAATCATTTCGCAGACTGCATATTCTAATGGAGTGCCCTCACCTTCAAGTTCCCAATTTGTATTATCACCATTCAAAATCTTTGATGAATACAAACCAAGATTGGTAGCAACAAAAACAATTAAGCCTTCAGGACGATTAACAAATTGAGCCCATCTGCAAGAAGGACCTGAGCCAGACCCATTTGGAAATTCTTCTAAATTTCCTCCAATACTTTCCCAATTTATTCCACCATCAATCGTATAAAATAAACTTCTTACATTATAATTTGTAAAAACAACAATAGCTCTATCACCATTTAAAGGATCAACAGAAATACAATTAATCCAACCACCTTTTGGAAATAAAGTTGATTTTAACAAAACTGGATCAGCATTAGTAAAATTTAAATTTGTATCGTTAGCATTATCTAATCTATACAATTTACCATTAGAAGAACCAAAGTAAAGCCTATTTGAGGGAGCATTTTGAGAAACACCAACAGCGGTGTAAGTGTCTATCCCATCATAAATTTTAATCCAGTTTTTATTAGTGTCATTGTTGATTACATTTAGTTTCCTATAAATTTTATTTACTAGAGGAAGATAAATAATTTTTCTATCAGAAGGGTCAGTAGCAAATGGATTTATAAAAATACCAGTAGCTGAATCTGGATAAACTCTAATATTTTTATCAGTGGATTTCTTATTTGCTTTAGCTAAGGATACTTTTCCACTTTGAGTTGAAACTAAAAAATATCTTCCACTATCCACAACTTGAGCATGCATACCATCACCACTATTCATAAGTGCCCAAGGTTCATCAGGATCTGAAGACAAAGTAGCCCAAGAACCATTATCTTGAAGTCCTCCAACTAAAACATTACTTCCTACAGTTTCATGATCAACTCCAACAGAATAAAACTGACCAGTAACATATCCGTTGTTCATTTGATTCCACTGAACAAAAGATTGAGAATTATCATTTGTGAACCTCAAACCACCATCACAAAGAACAAACATTTTCTTTGGGTTATTAGGAAAGAAAACTATATCTTGAATATCTGGGTGTAATTTTGTTGGATCATCTAAACTATAACTATTATTTTTAGGATCATAACCACCAAGCCAAGCTGTTGAAGAAACTGATTTACCACCATCAATGTTTCGGTACAAATTAGTTCCTGCAAAATAAATAACATTTTCATCATCTGGCTTTATAGCTAAAACTAAACAATATCCACCTTGTGAGTTTATAGTTGATCCTTGGTTAGTTTTAATTTGTAACCCTGATATATCTTCCCATTTCCCTAAAGAATCATTCTCTAAAGGCAATGTATATCTCCCAATTTTAAATCCTTCAACAAGTCTATTATTAACTCTCACAGATGTTGAAAAAATTGCATATAAGATATTAGGGTTGCTAGGTGCAGTTGCTAACACTATTCTTCCACAAGTATCTGGAATAAATCCAAATGAAATATTATCCCAATTAACTCCATCTATTGTTTTATATAAACCTTTTGATTTACCTTTACTAATTGAACCAAAAATTGTACCACTGCTTGTAATTGCAATATCTGAATATTCATTTTCTTTTACACTATCACCCAAAGATAAATTCCAAGTAATACCTCCGTTTTCAGATTTCATAATTCCTCCAATAGTTGAAGCAAATATTAAATCTTTGTCATTTATATTTTTTGGAACAATTATTTTGTTGATAAAGTCAAATGGATTTACTTTGTTAGGAGTTTTTGAAACAGTGCTTGGTAATTGTTTCCAATTCAATCCGCCGTCAACGGATTTACTGATACCATCACTTTGATAACTTCTTCTTGCTGAAGTATCTGATTTTAATAGTGTATATAATGGTGATTCACCAGAACCCATGTACCAAACATTGGTTTTTCCTTTTCTAGTATCTTGTGTTATACAACTTACATTAGGTAGATTAGGTGGAGTTTTAGTCCTTGACCAAGACATACCTTGATCAACAGATCTCCATAAATCACCAGTTACTCCACCAGATAATATTATGCTATCATTAGTAACATCAAATGCTAAAGCTCTTGTTCTTCCTCCAACATTTACAGGTCCTCTATTAATCCAGCTGTAATTAGAAACAGTTGATTTTGATAATAAACTATTATTTACTTTAGGTAAGCCTTTTACAAAATTGATTGATTTGTTTGCAATATCTTCTGGAATTTGGTTTGTTACTGGATCTCTTAACTTGAGGTATTCTATATAAGCTAATTCATCAGGATTCTCAACTTTTTCTTCAAAGTTAAAATTTCTTTTTAAATAATTTGAATTACCATTTAACAACATTGAGTAAGTAAAAGCACATGATGTTATACTTGCAATTATTATTAAGGAGTTACTTAATATTTTTTTCATATTTTTTTGGAGAGAATAAATTAAAAAAAAAGCTATATGAAATTATCTATAAAAAGATAGCTTTAGTTTCAGATATTACATTATTAAAAACCATATATAACAATTAAAAATCTTTTTTATTAAATCGCCAGATAGTAAGTATAATCATAACAATTGTAAAAACTACACCTTGAATAATAAAACCATTTTCACTAAGACTTCCAGTTAATGTAGCTTGAGCTAGTTGATTTGTCATGTCGGATGTTTGAGGCAATATATAATACAATCCATTTATTAGTCCTTGAAAAATTGGATTTTTAATAATCATAAACAATGTGGCTTCACGTGCAAACAAAAAAGCTGATAAAATAATAACATGAATATAGGCAAGGCTCATTGGCAAAATCCAACTTTCTGTAACAACATTTAGAAATAAAATAAAGCTATAAACAATACAAAATCCAAACATAGAAATTGAAATTGTCCATAATAAAAATGGTAAATGCCAAACTCCTGAGAAAATCCCATACAAAACAAAAATACCAAGTGTGAAAAACAATACATTTGATCCAACAGCAATTACACCACCAAATGCTCTACCCAAAATTAAAGTTGCTCTTGAAATTGGTTTTGAAAGATGAATGTCAATTGTACCTTTTTCCATTAATGAAGGGATTATACCTGCTGAAATAAAAATTCCTAAAAATAGTACAGCTAAATTTATAAAACCTGCAAAGGCACTCATTTGCCCAATTACAATATTTTCAATTAATGACTTTGAAGATTGTTCGTTAAGGTTACCTGAAATTGTATCAGGTAACTTTAAAGAACTACTAATTTTACTTGAATCTGAATCTACATTAGCAATTGAATCTAATACTTTTGTTGTAGAGTCAGTTGAACCGAGAAGTGCTAATTCTGATGAATCAGTAGATTTTTTAGTTGAGTCTATTTTTTCAATAGATACTCCAGTTTTAGCTCGTTCACCAACTTCAATAGCATTAGCATATGTTCCTTGAATCATATACAAAACTATTCCTGTAAGAGTAAGAATTATTACTTCGATTAAAAAAATTCCAACAATAGCTTTTTTAGAATAGATCTCTTTGAATGTATCGTTTATTAAAGCAATAATTTTCATAAATAACAATATAAAATGTAAAAACAATTGGTTGAAAAAAAAAAGTCTAAAATAATAGTTTGAATAAGCAAACAAGCTTTTAATCTAGTTTAAAAAACATTAAAATAAATAAACAAATGGTAAGAAAATTTTTTAATAAATTATCAAGAAAATTATAAATATCAAATTGAGATAAGTAAATGATTTGCTATTAAATTTATCAAATTAAAATATTTTAAAGTTAATTACATATTATAAAAGCGAAAATAATAATTGATAAATTGATTGAATGAAGTTATTTTTATTTTTTACAAATTCGAATATTATGAAAGAAGAATTTATTAAACCAAAAAAAATTAAAAAAGGAGAATGTATTGGAATAGTTTCACCTAGTTCACCACAGAAAGACGAAACTAGATTGTTAAATGGTGTAAAATATTTTGAATCGCTTGGATACAATGTTATTTTAGGTAAAAATGTATTTAATAGATATGGTTACTTAGCAGGAAGCGATTTAGAAAGAGCTTCTGATATTAATGACATGATTAATAATCCTTTGGTAAAGATGATAATTGCTGGAAGAGGGGGATATGGAGTTACTAGAATTTTAGATAAAATTGATTATAAATCTTTAAGAAAAAATCCAAAAATAATAATTGGTTTTAGTGATATTACAGCATTAAATTTTGCAATTTCAAAAAAATGTAAATTAGTAAATTTTACTGGAGCAATGCCAGGAGTTGACTTTTGGGATTTAGAAAATATACCAACAATGACTGAAGATTATTTTTGGAGGTGTATAACATCAACAAAGCCACTTGGTGTTATCAAACAAAATATTGAAATGAAAACGAGAAAAAAAGGTGAAACCATTGGCAAACTATTTGCAGGAAATCTTACTTTAATTGCTTCAATTTGTGGTTCAAAATATTTTCCCAATTTGAAAAATCAATTGTTATTAATTGAAGAAATAGGTGAAGAACCATATAGAGTTGATCGATTACTTTCACAATTATTCAATTCTAATCATCTAAAAAATTTATCAGGATTATTATTAGGTGAGTTTACTGATGCAAAACCTTTGAAGATTTCAGTAGAGTCTTTAAGCATTGATGATGTAATAAATCATTATGCAAATAAATTCAATTTACCATGTATTTCAAATGTTGAATATGGACATATTTACCCTAAACTAACATTGCCAATTGGAGTCAAATCAAGTTTAAATGCAACTAAATGCATATTCTCAATTTTAGAGAATAGTGTTGAATAGCATTGATAAAATGAATTTTGAATTTTTTGAAATAAATTAATTAACATCAACAACTTCCAGTAACTCTCCTGAATTTATTAATTGTTCAGCAATACTTATATCATCAAATATAACTCTATCATTTTCCAAATGAGGAATTTTAGATCTAACCAAATTATGAACTGGTTTTAATTTCTTACTTGTATTTAATGGTTGATGAAAATCAATACCTTGTGTAGCACAAATCAACTCTATTGCAAGAACTTTATTCAAATTACAAACAACTTTCAAAGCTTTTTGAGCTGCAATAGAACCCATTGAATTATGGTCTTCTTGATTGGCACTTGTTGGTATAGAATCAACTGAAGCGGGGTGACAAAGCACTTTATTTTCACTAACAATAGAAGCAGATGTATATTGTGCAATCATGTAACCACTATTAAGCCCTCCATTTTGAGTGAGAAATCTTGGTAATCTGCTAAGTGTACCATTAACTAATCTTTCAGTTCTTCTTTCAGAAACGTTAGCAAGTTCTGCACAAGCAATAGCAAGAAAATCCATTATCAATGCAACTGGCTGACCGTGAAAGTTACCACCTTCAACATGATCTCCTTCATTTGGAAAAATAATTGGATTATCAGTTACTGAGTTAATTTCAATTGTTAGAACATTATTTACATGGGTTAGAGTGTCTCTGCTAGCACCATGAATTTGTGGTATACATCTTAAAGAATATGCATCTTGAACTCTATCATCAATTTGTCGATGTGATTCACGAATTTCAGAATCAGCTAACAATTCCCTCATATTTTTTGCAACAATATTTTGTCCTGTATGCGGTCTTAAAGCATGTAAACGTTCATCAAAAGCTTTATCTGTACCTTTGAGAGCATCAAGTGACAAAGCAGAAATAACATCTGCTGATTTTGTAAATCTGTTAGCTAAATGCACAGCAATACAACCAAAGGAAGTCATCATTTGAGTTCCATTAATTAAGGCTAAACCTTCTTTTGCTTCAAGTTTTATTGGTTCAATATTATGTTTCTTTAACACAATTAAAGAAGGAACAATTTCGTTACCTAACCAAACTTTTCCTTCACCCATTGCTGCAAGAACTAAATGTGAAAGTTGAACTAAATCTCCAGATGAACCTACAGAACCTTGCATTGGAGCAGATGGTATTATGTCATTATTTAACATATCAATTAGAGTTTGAACTGTTTGTACTCTAATTCCACTAAACCCTTTTGCCAATGCATTGATTCGCAATAACATCATTGCCCTCATAATATTCTTAGGAATTGGGTCGCCAGCTCCCGCTGAATGACTTCTAATAAGGTTTACTTGTAAGTCTGATAATTTATCTGAATTTATTGATACATTCGCAAATTCTCCAAAACCAGTGGTTACTCCATATATAACTTTATTTTCTGATACCCAATTTTCAACTACTCTTCTAGACAAATTCATGGCTGTTACAGAAGTATCTGATAATACGATTTTAATAGAATTGTTGTTTGCAACATTGTAAACTTGTTCTATTGTCAAATCATTCCCATTAATAATTAATTGCATTTTAAAAAAAAATATTTAGTACTATTAGGTTAATTTTGCAATTTACAAAAAATACGTTTGTTACTTGTAAAAGAATAATTTCTTTACTCCACATTTAGATATAAACTCTATTTACTAAATTATTAAAGTTGTAAATAAATTTTCATTCTTAAATTTTAAATAATGTTTACAGGATTAGTTGAAGAGACTGGAGAGATTTTAGATATTATAAATTATAGTAATAGCAGGAAATTCAAAATCAAAGCACATTTGGTTATGGAAGATCTATCGATTAAGGATTCAATTTCAGTTGATGGTTGTTGCCAAACTATTGTTCAATTAGATGAAAATAGTTTTGAAGTTCTAAGCATTGAAGAGACATTAAGTAAAACAATATTAGGTGATTATAGAATAGGTGAGAACGTGAATTTAGAAAGGGCAATGGTAGCAGGGCAAAGGCTTGGTGGTCATTTTGTTCAAGGACATGTTGATTGTTATGGAGTAATAAATTCTATAGAAAACAAAGATAACTCATGGAATATTTGGATTGAATTTCCAATTGAGTTTTCACAATTAGTTATTCCAGTTGGATCAATTTGTATTAATGGAGTTTCCTTAACAACAGCAAGAATTGATGGGAATAAATGTATGGTTTCAATAATCCCATATACTTATGATGTAACTAATATTAAAGAATTAAAAGTTAATTCTAAAGTGAATATTGAGTTTGATATGTTAGGAAAATATATGAAAAAAATTGTTGAAACTAGAATTGATCAATAAAAATTTATATATAAATTTTATTATTGATATGAAGTTTACCAAATCCATATTACAATCGATTTATTGAAAAATTATATTATAAAAATTTTAAAGTATTACTTTATTTGTCAAATTATTTATTTAAGTTTTAATAATAATTTGTATTCTCAAGGTAAGAATTTGTTGAACATAAATAGCCCTGCCACTAAATCATTGATAAGGCTTTCTGATTTTGGGTTAATACCAGATTTCCCAAAAGAACATTTACCAATATCTAGGTATGATGCTTATTCATTTTTTCTTCAGGTGATAAATGATACAACAGTTAATAGTTCATTAAAAGATGAAGCAATATATTTTTCAAAAGAATTATTTAAGGACTCTAATTTAAAAGATGTTTCAACTGTAATTAATACAGATCAAACTAAAAGCATTTTCAAATCATTCTCATCAGATGATTTTTTATCAATTTACGCTTATGCAGATACAAGTAATAAAAATTATGTTTCCTTCAACCCTATACTCGATGGAGAATTTAGAAAGGAATTAGGTTATGATCCAAAAACAATTATATTTCAAATAGGTGCAGTTTTATCTGGGACATTTTATAATACAATTGGATTTTCAACTAAGATAACAAATGGAACTATATTTGGAGATACAACACTAGCAAAAAAAGATCCACATTTATCTCATTCAGGAAAATTTGGAGTTTTACAATTTGGGAGAGATATAGATTTTTCTTCATCTCATTTAAGAGTAAATTGGAAAAATATATTTGCAGAAATTGCACACGAAAAAATTTCTTTAGGAGGTGGAAATGAAAGTTCACTTCTTTTAAGTTCTCAGCTTCCATCAGAATATGATTATATAAGGCTTGGGGGGAATTTTGGTTTATTTAGTTTCACTCATATTCATGCTTCAATATTATCTGATGAAGCAGTCAAAACTGCTGGAGCTAATGTTAATATTACCTCAAAATATATTGCAGCTCATTTAGCAAGTGTTAAATTATTTAGCAATCTAAAATTATCAATAGGTGAATCTGTAATTTATAGTGGTAGAAATTTAGAACTAGGATATTTTAATCCTTTTTTATTTATTAAATCTCAAGAACATTATTTGCGTGATAGAGATAACACTAACATGTATGCTTCAATATCATATATCCCTCAAAAAGGTATGTTTTTAGAGACTGAATATTTACTTGATGATTTAAGGTTTAGGAAAATTTATGATCAGTTTTGGGGTAACAAATTTGCTTTCAAATTAACTTTTAAAACAACTTCTTTGATTCATAAAACAATAGATTTGGGTTTGAGTTATACCAGATTAGAACCATATATTTTTACTCATTTTAATCAAGAAAATACTTATACTCATGATGGTACAATTCTATCAGCTGGAGGTTTAGAGCCAAATAGTCATTCTTTAAAAATATATTTTAGTTACCATATTTCACCTAAATTTACTTTTAATCTAGTATCCGATATTACTCGTCATGGTGCAAATGAATATAAGTTTGACCCAATCAAGAACATTGATACTTTATTTAGAAATGTTGGAGGTTCAGTATTAACACAACATATTGGATTAAGGGATTCTGATACTGTTAGTTTTCTTGACGGAAATTTAGAAAAAATTACAAAATTTAATTTTGATTTGGGTTATGAATTCTCAAGAAATATTTATATTAAATTAAATTTGATTCTTAATAATATTAATTCAAATTCAAGTGATGTTTCAAACAATCAGTTATGGTTAGGATTAAGAATTGGTGAGTTATAAGGTAACTAACCTGATATAATGTTCTATAAAATTTTCTGGAAAAGTTATTGAATTTAATTTTTAATTAAATAATGAGTGAAATAAAAAATAAGATAAATATTGAGGATACAAAAGGGGAGCAAATTTTATTTGAGCAATATTCTATAATATTAAAAACTTGGAAATTGGTTCTTTTAATTTCAGTATTATCAACAATTGCAACAGCTTATTATGTTATTAATGTAATGCCTATTGAATTTATGGCACAAGTAGTGGCGTTACCTCCTAACAAATCTGGAACACCGCTTGATAACTTACTTGGAGGTCTGTCTTCATCATTGAAAGATTTTGGTTTGTCAAAATTAGTAGGTAAAAGTGGATCAGAATCTGGATATTCAAAAATAGCACTTATGAATAGCAGAACTGTACTTGATTCTTTAACTAAAAAGTATAAATTAAGAGAACTTTATGAAAATGTATATAAAGTAAAAAAAGGTAGAATTGATTTATTTTATGAAGCACTTTTAGATAATATTAAAATTGAAGTTTCAACTGATGGTCCTATTGCAGTTTCTGTTTATGATATAGATCCTGTAAGGGCTTCAAATATGGCAAATGATATAGTAAAAATATCTAATCATTTATTAAGAGAGTTAAATAGACGTGAGACTGAACCTATAACTTTATATATAGCTCAACGATATGATAGTGTTACTCGAAAACAGAATATTTTGAGAAATAGTTTAGAGCAATTAATGAGAAAAAATAAATTATATGATCCAGAAAAGCAAGGAACTGTAATTGGAGCTGCAGTAATGGAAGTTCAAGCGAATTATCTATCACAAAAAGTAATAGTTGAAGCATTAACATCTCAACTTGGAGATGATGATCCTAAAACAATTCAAGCTAAAGAAATTTTAAAAAAGTATGATAAAGAAACTAAAAATTTTGCTGAAGGAAAGGGAAGTTCAATAGCAGGACCTAACTTAAATAATATGTCAAAATCAATGGTTGATTATTTGCAAGTAAGGCAAGAATATGAAGTGAATGCTAAAGTACTTGCGTTGTTAGAACCTATGTTTGAGCAATCAAAATTTGATGAAGCAAGAGATATTCCATCTTTGAATATATTAGATGAAGCAATTCCACCCCCATATAAAGCAAGACCTAAAAGAGCTTTAATTATTGTTTCTGGATTTTTGGGATCTATAATTATCTCATACATTATAATAGCTTTAATTGCATTTATAAAAAATTTTAATAAGAGATATAAAGATTCAATTTCATAGTAATTAATAATAAATTTAATTTTTTATAACTTTTCTAAAATCAATTAACATCAACAATTATCACTAACTTACTTAAGTTTGTACAAATTAAAATTTAAATATATTTATCATTCAATTTAACTATGAAGAAAACTAATTTAATTATAGCTATTTTTATTTTACTAATTTCATTTAGTATAGCTAAAGCTCAAGATACTACCAAAACAGATGATTTCAATTTTGACGATGTTCCTGTTGATGATCAAAAAACTCCTTATATTGGAGTTGGTGGTGGTGTGTTGTTTATGCCTAACTTAATCAATAATGAAGACTTAAATAAACTTGCAAAAGATGTTGGGATTCCTGATTTAGGAAGTAATATCTTAATGTCTGGAGGAGGTGGCTTTACTGCTGTTGGTATTGTACCTAATTTAAGGTTAGGTGTTTATGCAGCAGGAGGAGTAATAAGTAATCAATCAGAAATTAGCTTAAGTGGCACTAATTATACGAAAACATTGAAACTTGCTTCAAGTTTTACTGCTGTTCAAATTGATTATGCAATTGGGTTTTCAAAGGGCTTCAATATGTTCCCAGGAATAATGTTAGGTTATGGAAAAAACAGTCTTTCTTTTACACAAACTAAATCTTCTGGAGGTACATTTAACGAGGTTATCAGCGACACTTTGTTTAGTAAAAATTCTAATTTTAATAAAATCAATTCAATTACTTCTTCAAACATTTTATTAATACCTCAACTTAATTTTGAGTATAATCTTACACAATTTATTATGCTTAGAGTTGGTGCTGGATATAAGTTATTATTAAAAGGAGATTGGACGGATGATAATTCAAAAATTATTACTAGTGTTCCAGAAAAAATTGGAACAAATGGATTAACTGGCCAGATAGGATTATTCTTAGGTTTATTTCAATAATTTCATTTTTAAATTTATTTAATATCTTCAAATTTGTTGAATAAATTTAAAGTTTGATTGAATTAAACAATAACTATTTGATTTACTTTTAGGATTGTAAAAATTATTTTTAAAAGCAAGATAAATTTCTCATATATGGATAGGTACATAAAATTTTTTATTATTAATTGCTTAATAGTATTTTCATATCAATTATTGTATGCTCAGAATTATGGTGTAGATCCATTAGACAGACCAAATAATTCAGTTACAAAATGTTATGTTATTAAGAATGCTAAAATATTTCAAAATCCAAGTAAAATAATTGATAGAGGGACATTAATAATAAGGAATGGAATAATTGAATCAGTTGGGTTAGATTTATCAATACCAAATGATGCTGAAATTATTGAAGGTGATTCTCTTTGGATTTATCCTGGATTTATTGATGGGCTTACAAATGTAGGTGTACCTAAAAAAGATGAAAAAGATCTGCCAAAAGTTCCCAGACCAGGAGCGCCTCCAGATGATAGGGCTGGTATCCAACCAGATAGAGATGTATGCACAATGTTAAATATTAGTGAGTTATCCCTAGATTCTTTAAGGATGAACGGTTTCACAGTGGCTAGAGTTGTTCCCAATGGTAAAATGTTGCCTGGGTCTGGTGCAATAGTTATGTTAGGTGGTAAAACCTCATCAGATATGCCTTTAAGAAGGAATGAAAATATGTTTGCACAATTCGTTGATGCAGGAGAAATATATCCATCAACAACAATGGGAATAATGGCAAAATTCAGACAATTATTTCGAGAGGCAAAAGAAACAAAAATTTGGGTTGATAAGTTTAACTCAAATCAAAATGGATTGCAAAAGCCAGAATATAATGATGTTTTAAGTTCATTTTTCCCGATTGTAGAAAATCAGAAAAAAGTTTGCTTTTATTCTCCTACAGTTCTTGAAGCTAGAAGAGCAATTCATTTACAAAATGATTTGAAATTTGATTTAGTATTAGCTGGATTAAGTGATGCTTACAAGATGAAAAATGAGTTAAAGATTAGTAATACTCCAGTTTTTTTAACTTTATCTTTACCAAAAATTAAAAAGAAATCTGATAAAGTAAATCTAGATTCAGTTTTAAAAAGTTTGCTATCAATAAATTCAAAACCAACAAGAACAACAAGTTATCAGAATGTTAGTTTTGAAAAAGAATCATTAATTGCCAAACAAAATGAATCTCAAGCCGAATATTATACTTCACCAAGTGTTCTTAAAAAAGAAGGTATTCGCTTTGGTTTTTCTTCATTGAATACAACTCAAAGTGATATCCGTGAGAATATCCGAACAATGATTCAAAATGGATTAACAGAACAAGATGCACTTTCTGCTTTAACCTTAGATGCTGCTAAATTACTTAATCTAGATAAACAAATTGGAACAATTGATAATGGTAAACTAGGTAATATATTAATTACAAAAGGGAATTACTTCAAAGAAAATGTTGATGTAAAATATGTATTTGTAAATGGAATTTTATATAAATACAATCAAAATAATGATTCTAAAGATTCAAAACCTACTGATAGTTTAATAAATTCTCAGAAAATTAATTTTACAAAAGATTCAATTACTTTAGCTAGTATTTCCAAAATTAGGAGTAACTTCATTATAAGACTTAAAGTTAATAAAAACAATAACTGGTTAATAAAAAATGCAACAATTCTAACAATTACAAATGGCATTATAATTGGTGACCTTGAGATAAAAGATGGTAAAATCAATGCTATAGGAAAAAATTTATTAGGTTTAAAAAATTCTGAAACTATTGATGCTACTGGAATGTTTGTTATGCCTGGAATAGTTGATGCACATTCTCATATTGGAATTAGTGATGTAAATGAATGGACAACACCTGTAAGCGCTGAAGTATGGACTGGCGATGTATTAGATCCAACTGACATAAACATTTATAGATCTTTAGCAGGTGGAGTTACAACTTCACATTTAATGCATGGTTCTGCAAATGCCATTGGAGGACAATGCCAGACAATTAAACATAGATGGGGAATAAATTATCCAGATTCTCTGAAATTTGAGGGAGCTCCTAGAACAATCAAATTTGCTCTTGGTGAAAATCCTACAAGGGTTCATGGTAAAGGGTTCAGTGTAAGACCTAATACAAGAATGGGTGTTGAACAGGTTTTTAGAGATGCATTCACAGAGGCTAAAAGATATGATGAACTTAAAAGAGAATATGAATTAAATAAAAAAAGAAACCAAAATTTAACACCACCAAAATACAATATTCGACTTGAGGCTTTGGCTGATATTTTAAATGGTAAAATTGAGATTCATTGTCATTCATACAGAGCAGATGAAATATATATGTTAATGAAAGTATTAAAAGATTTTGGAATAAAGAAAATTACATTTCAGCATGTTAATGAAGGATATAAAGTTGCTCCAGAATTAGCTAAATTTGGAGCAGGTGCATCAGTATTTTCTGATTGGTGGTCTTATAAATTTGAAGTATATTATTCAACTTCATCTAATGCAGCAATTTTAACACGCAATAATGTAGTAACCTCAATAAATTCAGATTCTCCAGAGTTAGTAAGACATTTAAATCACGAAGCTTCAAAATCTTTAAGATATGGAGAGCTTAATGATGATGAAGTTTTAAAAATGATAACTATAAATCCTGCAAAACAACTATCAATCGATTCTAGAATTGGATCTATTGAGGTTGGAAAAGATGCTGATATTGCCATTTACAATGTTCATCCTTTATCAGTTTATTCTATTTGTCAAAAAACTTTTGTTGATGGAATTTTAAGATTTGATAGAGATCAAGACCCAGATGATATGAGGCTTTTTGCAAATCCTTCTAATCCAATTGATACATTTGAAGAATTTAAAACTGATGTTGATGGATGTATGAAAATAGGTTCTAAATAGTATTTTCATGAAAAAAAAATAGTAAAGTAAACTTTGAAATTTAATTTTAAATTTTAAACTCAATTTAAAAACTAAACTTTTATAAGCAATTGTTAGAATTAACAGTATTAGATAATATTCAACCCAAGCAACCAAGACCTGAATGGTTAAAAGTAAAAGTACCAACTGGAGAGACTTATGCACAACTTAAAACAATGATGAGGTCGAAAGCATTGCATACTGTATGTGAAGAAGCTAGGTGCCCCAATATGGCAGAATGTTGGTCTGCTGGAACTGCAACATTTATGATTCTTGGTGACACATGTACTAGGTCTTGTGGGTTCTGTTCAGTAAAAACTGGTAAACCAGAAGAATTAGATTTAGAGGAACCATTAAGAGTTGCTGAAGCAATAGAACAAATGGGAGTTAAACATGCAGTTATAACTTCAGTAAATAGGGATGAACTTCCAGATGGTGGTGCTAGCTTGTTTGCTCAAACAATAACACAAACTCGTACTAGAAATCCACAAGTAAAAGTTGAAGTTTTAATTCCAGATTTTAAAGGAAATTTAGATTCGTTACAATTAATAATAAATGCTGCTCCAGATATTCTAAATCATAATACAGAAACCGTTCCTTCATTATATAGAATTGTAAGACCTCAAGGAAGATACCAGTGGACTTTAGATGTTTTGAAATATTCAAAAGAAAATGGAATGAGAACTAAAACAGGTATCATGTTAGGTTTAGGAGAAGAAAAAGAAGAGTTGATTCAAACTATGAAAGATCTTGTTAATTCTGGAGTTGATATTTTAACACTTGGACAGTATTTACAACCTACTAAAAATCACTTACCAGTTATAAGATTTGTAAAACCTGAAGAGTTTGATGAGCTTAAAAAAATTGGATTAGATTTAGGTTTTAATTATGTTGAATCCAGTCCTCTTGTTAGGTCAAGTTATCATGCTGAAAGACATTTATAGAAAACAAAAAATTTATTAAATAATTTATTTATTTAACTTTCTTTAAATTTTGTTGGTATTCTGTTACTGCTTGTTTATGTTGCGATGAATTCACACTGAAATTATGTCTCCCAGAACCATCACCTTTTGCACACATAAAAATGTAATTATGACTTTGAGCATTTAGAACTCCAAGTATTGATTCTTTACTTGGATTGTTGATAGGTGATGGTGGTAAACCTTTATACTTATATGTATTATAAGGATTATCAATAGCTAAATCCTTAAAATAAAGTCTTCGGGGTCCATAAGGAATGATATATTGTACTGTTGGATCTGCTTCAAGTTTAATACCTTTTTTAATTCTATTAAGATATAACCCTGCAATTATAGATCTTTCATCACTAACTCTAGCTTCACCTTCAACTATAGATGCCAAGATTATTACTTGATAAGGTGTCAAGTTAACATCGTTAGATTTCGCTTGTTTATCTTGAGAATAAAATGAATTAAATTCCCCAACCATTCTTTCAACAATATTTTCTGGGGTTTCATTCTTTGAGAAAAAATAAGTGTCTGGCATCAAAAATCCTTCGGCTGTTGAATGAGAAATATTAATCGATCTTAAGAAAGAACTATCTGTAATTAATTTAATAAATTTAGTTGAATCGCAAACATCTTCTCTTTTTAAAATTGATGCAACTTTTTTAGCAGTTATACCTTCTGGAAAAGTAACTTTAACTTTATTTGATTGATCTGAAGTTAAAACATCTAATACTTCCAAATTTGAAGAACCTCTTTCAATTTTATATTTCCCCCATTTTATTTTATCTGCTTTACCATATGTAGTAGCTAGTATTTTAAATGATGCCCTACTTCGAATTAAATTATTTACTTCTAATGTATCAAGAATCTGCTCAAAAGTAGAATTCTTTGGTATATTAACATCTGCAACTCCAGCACCAAAACCACCAGTAAAAAATTTAAATATCAAATAAAGAAAAACAATTATAGAAAAAACTATTGCTAATAAAACAACATTTTTATTTCCATTTACAGATTCAACAATTGATTTATTTTTTTCTGGTTTAATAATTTTAGCCATCTAAAGTAATATGAATTTAATTTAAGAAAAAAAAAAGGGAGTATAATTAAATTAAAACTCCCTGTTAACACATAAAATACAAGATTGAAATTATTTCATTATTTAAATTTTTTAAACGAAATTAAATGAAAATTTGAGATTTTATTAGGTTACTTAATTATTATAAACGAACCTGAATAAATTGTTCCATCAATTCTTGTTACATTAAGACTATATTTTCCAGAAGGAAAATTATCAACATTAATATTAAATATGTTATTTACAATAATTGAATTTATTAAGTCAGTCTTAATTATATTCCCAGATGAATTTATAATTGAATAATTGAAATTATTTATTTTATCAGAATTAAATTTAATAGTTAGATTTTTGTTTATTATGTTTGGATTAATTTCAAATTTAAAATCATTGTAATTATTCTTTACACTTTTAGAACTATTATCAAAACTAATTTTCTTAACATCACTCCATTTTCCCCACAAAGTTCCAATTATTCCTTTAACACGCCACCAATAGGTTTTTTTATCAGTCAATCCCCAATCAGACGCAACATCTTTATAAGTAGAAGTTATTGAAGTTGAAAAATATGTTGGTGTTGATTTCATAGTAGAATCTTCCCAAATTTCAAACCAATATTTATCTGAAGATGGTGTCGATTTACCCCAAGAGAATCTTGTTCCATTAATAGGCATAGTAACTCCATCTTTAGGTAATAAGTTAACTGGTGCAGATGGATACAATCCTATAGATATTTTATACAAACTACTCCATGTTCCTGATAAATTTCCAGAGATACCTTTTACTCTCCACCAATAATTGGTTCCATCTTTCAATCCCCATTCATCATTAACAGTTGTCATTGTATCAATGATTCGAGTCAAGAAAAATGCAGGAATACTTTTTAATGTAGAATCATCATAAATTTCAAACCAATATTTTTCAGCTGGTGGATTTGTTGCTCCCCAAGAGAATTTAGCTTTGTTTAATGGAATTGAAGATCCATTAGGTGGCATCATGTTGGAAATAATTGAAGGTGCTGCACCATATTGAAACCAATTGATTTCACTCCAATCTCCAAATCCTCCATTATTTTTTGCCTTTACTCTCCAATAATATTTTTTACCATAATCAAAATCTTTTATAATTACAGTAGTATCTAAAATATTTGTTTTAAAAGTGTAAAAGGTTGATAATGATGAATCATCATAAACTTCAAGATAATAACTTTGAATATTGGGTGATGCTTTCAACCATCCAAAACTAATTGTATCTTTTAAAGTTACGTATCCACTAATAGGTTCAACTAATGAAACTTTAGAAGGGTTTATAGAATACTTGAAAGTATAAATGGGTGAAAAATCTGAATATCCAAACTGAGATTTAGCTTGAACTCTCCAATAATATGACTGATATAGTGTTAATCCTTTAAGCACTTTTGAAGTATCAATTTTATTTGAATCTATATAAACAATTTGAGTAAAATCAATATCTTTCGCACATTCAAATTTAAATGTCGTTGGAACAAAATTATTTTTTTGCCAAATACATTTTACAGTATCTGTTGTTATGTTTGAATTATCATTTGGTGATAAAAGATAAGGATCATTTGTTGCTTGATTTCCAAAATCAACTTTTACATTTACATTTTTTTTAACACTTATTGTCTTTGTTTGATTTTCAACCATACCACCGCCAGAAGCAGTAATTACAACACTCCCAGTAATTTTACCTAATGGAATTGCATAACCTCCACTTTTTGAAGTAATCGCCGAATATGATCCTTGATTTAAAGTAATTGAAACACCAGGTAAGCCTTCACCAATATCATAAAAATTATTTTTATTTTTATCTTTATATACAACTCCAAGAACAAAATAATCATTTGCATTTCCATAATCTTGAGTACAAATTAAAGGACCTGTTGATCCACCATTTCCCTTTATAATACCAATTCCTACTTCTCTGAAAACTGCATCGTTTGATCCGAATGCCATTAAATTATGTCTATGCCCAAGTCCAGGGTTTCCCCAATCAATATTAAAAGCTAAATGACCATATAAAACACTTTTCATATATGCAAAAATGTTTTCTCCCATCTCACCTCCTGGATAACCAGCTTTGTTCATTCTTTGAAATGGACTTGATCCATCACTTCCTGTATGATCTTGAAAATCATTAGCACTCATATCTTCGCAATGTTTACGAGCAGCATTAATTAGTTGCTCATTCATTGCAATAGGAGGACGAACTGGGTATCCAGCAAATTCACTTTTAATTTGAGATAAATTAATTTTAAAATAACTTACCGAACTTAATATATCTGGATCTTGAGTTGCTGCAATTCTTTCTCCTTCTGCTTTCGGATTTGCACGAGCCCTATTGATATATTCGAGCATTAATTGTTCTTCATCAGTAGGTTCACCATGGCTATAAACTATTGAATTACCTAAAGTTTTTAGTTTTGATATTTTGTTATCTACTGGTATGAACTTTCTGTAAACCGCAGGACAAAGAGCTTTTGGAGTTTGAGAAAAAAGGGCTTGTATTCCAAAAAATAGGACTATAAGCAGTAAGAGAAAAAATTTAAGATTCTTATTCATTATAATATATTTGAAGAAAGTAAATATAAAATGGAGATTAAAAGATATTCTAAGAATTTACATTTTTGTTTTTAGCAAAAAATCTAACAAAAATAAAATTAAAAATAAGGATATTTACATCTAAATTTGTTAAACATTTTTATAAATTTAATTTAATGCAACAATCAAACAAATACCCATTTGGTCCAACAAAATTTGAGCTAAAATATGGGAATAACATCACAAGAATATTATTTGCAGTTATTGCAATTCCAATTGTATTGTTGTGTGTCTCACTTGGAGGTTATTGGTTCTTAACTTTTATGATGATTATTTCATCAATAGCCTTAATAGAATTTTATTGGCTTTGTGAATCTAAAGAGTTGTACCCTAATATATTTCTTGGTGTAATAGCATCATTAGTTTTACAATACATTTTCTCAGTTCATTCAGTGGATAAAATTACATTTGTATTGATACCTTTGTTTGTTGTTACAATGAGTGTTGAATTATTTAGAAATAAAAACAATTCAATATTAAATGTTGCATCTACTTTAGCTGGTGTAATGTATATTTCATTATCTATGGCATGTTTTACTGAAATTAGATATTACTTTAATGATAATTTAGACTCAACAATATTTCACACAAATAATTTAGATATTGGAATTGTATTTGCGATATTAATTTCTATTTGGGTTTGTGACTCATTTGCATATTTTGTTGGAAGAAAATTTGGTAAACATAAATTGTTCGAAAGAATTTCTCCAAAAAAATCTTGGGAAGGGACTATAGCTGGTGCCATCGGATCAGTTGTTTCAATGTTACTTGTTCAAAGATTTTGGTTAGTTGATCTGTCAATATTTGACTCAATAGTAATTGGTTTAATTGCAGGAATATTTGGACAGTTGGGTGATTTATCTGAGTCTATGTTAAAAAGATCTGCAAGAATTAAAGATTCATCTCAAATACTTCCTGGTCATGGAGGAGTATTAGATAGATTTGATAGTTTATTATTTGTTTCTCCTTTAGTTTATATTTATCTAAATATAAAGTAAAAAAAAAAGCTCTATCCATTTGAAAGATAGAGCTTTAAATTATGAAAAAAACTAAGGTAAAATTGCACTTACTAATGCATCATTATCTTTAGGGCAAGTAGTTTTGTTAGAATTTGTTTCAACTAACGGATATAAAAAACGCTTAGGAACAGCTAGTTCAGGCAATGTTCCTGTTCTTCTCATATCAGTATAAGTTTGACCTTCTAAAAATAGACTTAAATGTTTTTGAGTTAAAATTTCAGTGATAACTTTATTTTTATCAGAAACATCTCCACTATTCATATCATTTAATCCAGCATTTACTCTTATAGAATTTACAGCTTTAACAGCATTTGGTAATGCTCCAACTCTTGCTTCGCATTCTGCTATAATAAGTGTATTCTCATTACCAGAAATTAATGGAATATCATCGGCATACTCTGCATATTTTTTTAGAGAAACAATGTTTGTACCTTTAGTTGCATTAGTATCAGTAACAACTTGTTTGTGTGCAGGATTCCCAAAAAATGTAGTATTAAAATTTGGTGTAAAATATTCAGATAATCTTTTGTCACCAGCCTCTTTTTGTAACAAATCTACGAAAGTTTTTTCACCTCTAATTGGTTCTCCACTTTCATCTTTAGCCCAATGTGCCCATGGTCCCTGCTCACCAGCTGCATCTGTGAACATTGCATTCAAGCTCATTTTACTATCAGTTATTCCATTCTTGGCAGAGCTCAAAGCAGAAGAATAATTTTTTAAATGAAGAAAATAACGAGCTTTTAGAGAGTTACAAGTAGAAATCCATTTTGCTTTATCTCCACCATAATTTAAATCTTGTTTGATTGGAGCTGAATTGCCAAATTGAATAATTGCATCATCTAATAATCTTTGAACTTCTGCATAAGCATCAGTTTGGGAAACAAAAGGATTAGTATTAAATCCATCTTGAGTAATTGGAATTGAACCATAATAAGCAGCAAGTTCACCCAAAACAATCGCTTTGTAAGTTTCTGCCATTCCTTTCAAAGTTGCTCTAATGCCTATATTACTTGCTCCAAAATCTGTTTCTACAGAATATTTTAAAATATCATTTGCTATCCTGACAGTTTTAAAACCAACTAACCACATGTCACTGACAGGACCATCTAAAGATAAATCATAGGAATTCCATGTAATTGGTTGTGGTCTTCCTAAACCTTTTACAGCAGACATTTGCCAAGTAAAAATTGATGACATTCTAGAGCGATCACCACAATAAAATTCACCTGTTCCAGTTTGAAGTGCAACAACTAAACCAAACTGACCTTCTTGAGTTTTCAGAGATGCAATACTGATTCCATTTGGGGAATTATTAATTGCTGGGTCAATAGAACAGCTACTTAAAAAAAGTAATGAAACTGAACTAATCAAACAGATAAAACTGATAGATATATATTTATTTTTCATTGTTAGAAATATTTAATAGATGAATTATTAATAAGTTAATGATAATGATATTCTTAATGATTTACTTTGAGGTAAAGTAAAATAATCCATACCTCTACCTTCAGAATTTCCAAATGTATTTACCTCTGGATCAAATCCATTATATTTAGAAATTGTCATCAAATTTCTTGCTGATAAAGATAAATTTAATGTCTCAATACCATATTCACTTAAACCATGATAGTTATAACCTAAAGAAATATCTCTTAGTTTAATATAAGAACCATCTTTAATATGAGGTTCATTACTATCATTAAATCCATTTGCATAAGTTTGATAATATTCTTGTTTTGTTACAGCAACTGGTTTATTTGGATCAGTTACATCCATAACAGGTTGACCATCTTCATTGATCCATGGTTCATCTCGATCTTTTGTATCTCCATGAGTACCAAAGTTATACAATGCACCTTCAGTACCATTCCAAACTTTACCACCTTGCTTTATATCGAATAAGAATGAAAAAGTTATGTCATTCATTAAACTAAAAGTATTTTCCCAAGAAGCTGTAAAATCTGGTTCTGATGAACCTAATATTAATAATTCTGTGCTTAATTTTGGAGCTCCTTTGTAAGCATTTCCATAATCATCGTCAGCGGCACCTGTAGAATAAATTATTTTACCAGTTGTTGAATCTCTAAGCCAACCACGACCATAAAAAACTCCCAAAGGCTGACCTGGAGTAGCAATATTAGTAACTCCAGTAAATGCACCATTAATGCCATAAGTTGAAGAACCTTCTAACTTAGTAACCATGTTAGTTGTTTTAGTAAACCCAAAATTAGTATTCCAAGTAAAGCCTTCTATATTTACAGGATTTATTCCTAAATTAAGTTCAATAGTTCTGTTATACATTGCTGCTGCATTTTTGTAATATTTGTCATATCCAGTAGATGCTGGAATATCTAATAATAGAATCATATCTTCAACATTATTTGAACTATAATTTGCTTCAAACTTTATTTTATTGTTGAATAAGCCCAAATCAATTCCTATTTCTCTTTCTATATTTAATTCTGGTTGAATGTTTTCATTTCCTCCAACAATATAATTATCACCACTAAGTTCTCCCTGTCTAATACCTATAAACCCATTTCTTGATGCTTTAGTATCTCTTCCCCAAGGATCAAAAAATCCATATGTTCCATATAAAGATGTAGTTGCATAAGCTCCTGGCAAACTTGGTGATCCTGCTTCGCCATATGCTCCTCTTATTCGAAGATTATCAATTGTACCTTTCATATCTTTCATGAAAGATTCATCAGATAAAGTATATGAAATTCCAAATTTTGGATAATTATGAAATTGATTGTCCTTTCCAAAAGTTGAGCTTCCGTCTCTTCTAATTGATGCAGTTAAATTTAAATTTTGGAAAATTGTAGCAGTAGCAGAAGCAAACAAACCAACTGTTTTTGTTTTTCCATTAGCAGAAGCACCATCTTTTGTAGAACCGGCTGAAATTTGATCATAAAAAGGGAGGGTGCTTGTAGCTTCAACATCAGAACTATTGCTTTCTTGCCAAATTACTTGTTGACCAATAATTCCATTTAAAGAAAAATTGTCACTAAAATTATGTGAGGCAGATAATGTTAAATCTAAATTATAATTAGAAACTGAAGATCTATTAACATCAATCAAACCTAATGAATTTAATGAAGCTCTAGCACCAACTGCTAACCTTTCAACATTAGTTTGATCGTATCTATCTAAACCAATTCGCCCAGTGGCTTTAATCCAATCAATTGGGTTCCAAGTTAACTCACTACTATGAATAAATCTGTTAACATTCTGATTAAAAGAATTATTCTCTTGTGACCATAATGGATTATCATAACCAGCAAATCTTCTTTGTGTTCCGTCAGATTCATATTTTATACTATTATCAAACTCTGTTGGTGTTCTTAATCCACCTAACAAAGTACCAGATCTATTACTTCCATCTTGAGGTAAGTTAGTATTTGAAGAAATGTAATTTGAGCTAGTTTGTAAAGAAAGTCTTGGTAAAAGACCAACCCCTAAATTTAATCTTATGTTTCTTTTATCCATATCTGAGCTTATTACAGTTCCTTCTAAATTGGATAATGTCCCAGAAATTAAATAATTTATATCACCATTTCCACCACTAACGCTTAGGCTTTGTTCAAAACTATTTCCTGTTCTAAACACGTCTTCACCATGATTAAATGTTGTTGTTCCTTCTTTTAATTTAGCACCATAAGAATCTGTAGAACCTGGTTTACCAACACCACCATTTGTACCTGCAGCATAAGGGATTCTCTGTCCATAAATGTTTTGTAAATTAAATTCTCCTGAATGTTTATCCATTGTGTAAGAAGAACTGTATGTTATAGTTGCAGGCTTTTCACTGCTCATCATATTTCCTTTTTTAGTGGTGATAAGTATAACTCCATTTCCAGCTAATGAACCATACATTGCTGCTGCTGAAGCTCCTTTGAGAACTTCAATACTTTCAATATCTTGAGGATTAATATCAATTGCTCTGTTCCCTAATTGTTTACTTCCATTAGGATCAAAAGTATAACTATTATCAATTATAACTCCATCAACAACATATAAAGGTTCAGAGCTACCTGCAATAGATTTTCTACCTCTAAGTGTAACAAAAGTACCAGCTCCAGGAGTACCACTACTTTTACTAACTTGGGCACCTGTAACTCTCCCTGCTAAGGCATCTATTGCTGAAGTTGATACAACTTTATTAATCTTATCTCCTTCAACTGTACTAATTGAGTTCCCAAGTTTATCTCTTTTAACTTCGCCTGTAAGACCCATAACAACTATCTCTCGCCCTTTTAAAGCCTGAGAACTAATCTCATAATTCAGAACTAAATCTGATGTTCCAATTGTAACAACTTTTATAGAAGTTTGGTAACCTACCATTCGAGTTTCAACAGAATGAGATCCTTGGGGAACTCCTTTAATAGAATATTCACCCTTAGAGTTAGAGATTGCTCCAATTTTCATTTTTGGTATAGATACTGAAACCCCAGACATACTTTTTTTGGTGTCAGAATCTGTAATTGTACCTGAAATTGTGTGTCGCTCATCATTTCCTCCTTGAGAATATAATGATTTGGAGATTGTGAAAATTATTACCATAACTGCTAAAAATAATCTTTGTGATGGTAAAGTGGCATAAATAAGCCGTTTGTAATTAGTTCTCATTTTTTAAAGAGATTGTTTGTGAAAGAAAGAGCAAGGTTAAGAAATTATAATTCTAAAATTTAGTTTCTAAAAAAATTTAAAGAACAAATCTAAAATCTCAATAATGATCTCATAAAAATCGGAAGGAATACAATTACAATTTTAATAAATCAATAAATCTATATTATCAAATCGTAAAGTAAATATTTTTTTATTAATAGCAATGTTTTTTTAAATAATTTATTTTCGATGATCTTTAGATATATACAATTAATATGTTAATCAGTAATACATATTAATAGAAATTTCTAATATCAAAATATTTAACCATAAATTTGCATAATATTATGAGAAAATTATTTATTGGAATTACTGGTTCTATAGGATCTGGAAAAAGTACTGTGGCGAGTATTTTTACAAACGAAGGTATACCAGTTTTAGTTGCAGATATTATAGCAAAAGAATTGATGACAACTAATAAAGATTTAATAATTGAAATTAAAAAACAATTTGGAGAACAAGTATATAATGAAGGTGAAATTGATAAAAAAGTTTTAGCAAATATTATATTTAATAACAAAACAAAATTAGATATTATAAATTCTTTGGTTCACCCAATTACCATTAATGAACAATTAAAAAGAGCAGAGCAATTATTTATTCAAGGATTTAATATAGTAGCTTCTGAAGCTGCATTGATATTTGAATCTGGTCATACTAGCCATTTTGATTACATTATTGTTGTTACTTCTGATAAACTTGAAAGATATAAACGTGCTGTTAAAAGGGATAATTTAAGTATGTCGGATATTGCAAAAAGAGATGATAACCAATTGCCTGAAGAATATAAAATTCAACATGCCGATTTTGTAATAAAAAATAATGGTTCATTAAATGAATTAATTTCAAATACTAAATTTATAATCCAATTATTAAAAACGTTACCTTCAAAGAAAATTATGGATGAAAGATTAAAAGCTTCAATTGAAAATTTAGATATAGATTTAATTAATGATGATATTATATCAAATGAAGAAAATTAATAATTTTAAAATTATTGAAATGTTTATTTATGGCAGATAATTTAAACCCTTATAAAACAGTTTTGGAAAATAGTTCTATTGAATCAAAAGTTAGGGGTTCAAGGTTTATTGGAACTATTTTAAATGTCGATTCTAAGATAAAAGCTAATTTAGAACTTGATTTAATTAGAAAAAAATATTGGGATTCAACACATAACTGCTATGCATATAGAATTGCTCCACATGGATTGGAAAGTAAAATGAGTGATGATGGTGAGCCAAGTGGATCAGCAGGTAAACCTATACTATACATTTTACAAAAAGCTGAAATTGTAAATACTTTGATTGTTGTAACAAGGTATTTTGGTGGCTTAAAACTTGGAGTTGGGGGTTTAGTTCGTGCATATTCAGAGTGTGCAAAATTAGTAATTGAAAATTCTAAAATAACAGAAGTTTACCCAACAGAAATTTATAAAATATTTGTTCAATATGAAGATATGAAATATATCAGGCCAATAATTGATAATTATGCAATTAGCTTTGATGAAGAATTTCATGATGTGATAAATTATACTGTCAAAGTGAAAAAAATTGTTGGATTAGAATTTACTGATAAAATAATTGAATCATCTCAAGGTAGAGCCGGTTGGACTAAGCTAGAAAATTGAAGTCTTTATCATATATTTGGATTATAATTATAAATTAACTTAATTAAAGTTTTACATTATTTAGAAAAAATAAAAATATATTTGACCTAAAACCGCTTAATTCCGTATCTTTGTTACTAGTATTCAGGTAATTTATAACCAATATTCAGAATAATGGTAACTGTAGAGAAAAAAACTCCACGAAAAAGAGCTAAATCAAAATATATTTTACTTTCTAATATGTGCGATATATGCACTAAACCAACAAAGTTTCAGTTAGTTGGTTTGGTTGTTGGTTCTGAGGAGACAAAAAAATGGGCAAAGTGTAGTAAGTGTAGGCATACAGTTTTGTTAGACATGGAATTAATAGAAGGTCCAAAGGAAGAAACTAGTTTAGGTGATATTACTGCTGATGAATGTATTCCATATTCTCCAAAAACTTTATATGAAATTGGAGATGCTATTTATCATCAGGCATGGGATGATATGGGCATGGTAAGGTCAAAAGAGATGACTTCAAATGGTAAATTTGCAATCGTTGTTGCGTTTATGAAGTCAGGTGAAAAAAAATTAATTGAAAATTTGAGTTAAAAATTTTATAAATATATAAATTTCAACAAACAAGAATGATAGGAGTTACAATTCAAGAATCGGAAACAATTGACCGAGCTTTAAAGAGGTTTAAAAAGAAATTTGATCGTTCAGGCATTTTACGAGAGTTCAGAGCAAGAACTGCTTTTATTAAGCCATCAATAGTTTCTCGCCAATCAAGGCTTAGAGCTATTAAAAAGCAACATAGAGCAAATCGTGATGCTAATCTTTAATTGAAATTGATAGTTAAAAACCGTTTAAATTTACTTTAGACGGTTTTTTTTTACAATTAAGTTTTTAGATTATTTTTATTTAAATATATCAGTTTTTTTACCGTTCCAATCTGGGAAAAGTTTTGAACTCATATTTACTCCAAATTGTTCTTCAACAATGTTAGAAAATAATGATCTAAAATCGGTTGTTACTGGCAAGTCTCTTGAATCTTCCAAATTCTCAAAACTTAGGATTGGTACATCTCCATTGATGTATGCCAAATTTATCATTTAAATTAATCAATGAATTCACATTTGAAAATGAAGGTGAATTTAATAAAAGGTTAGGTCTTAATAATTTCAAATTGTCATCCCCAAATGGTGTAACAGTCATTAATCCATCCATAGCCCCCCTTTGAAAAATTACAACAAGAATTTTATTTTTTTGTAATGAAAACTTTAAAGCTATTTAAGTTTTATTAATGAAACTTGGAATACCCTCCATTCCTAATAAGAAACAGGATAACCCACTTTCTTTTATAAAAGCTCTTCTTTTCTTTTTGTATTTAATTAAAAAAAGTAAGGTATAATTTTAACAAAATGGTTCCCGTTAAATTTTAAATCAAGACTTATAGTTTTTAGAATATTAGACTGTATATAATTAAAAAAGCCACTTATAAATATAAGTGGCTTAATTAAATCAAACACAAAAGTTGATTAATCTTGATATTCCTCAATAGGCAAACATGAACATACTAAATTTCTATCTCCTAAAGCATTATTAACTCTGCTTACTGATGCCCAAAATTTTCTTTCCTTTAAATAAGGAACAGGGAAGGCAGCTTTTGATCGAGTGTAAGGTTTATCCCATTCATCTGCACAAACAACCTCAGATGTATGAGGTGAATTTTTTAAAACATTATTTTGCTTATCAACAATACCAAGTTCAACTTCTTGAATTTCGCTTCTAATTGAAATTAAAGCTTCAATAAATCTATCAATTTCAGCTTTAGATTCACTTTCAGTTGGTTCAATCATCAATGTACCTGCAACTGGGAAACTCACAGTAGGAGCATGAAAATTATAGTCCATTAATCTTTTTGCAACGTCTTCAACTTCGATACCAGAATTTATTTTTAATTGCCTAAAATCAAGTATACATTCATGAGCAACATTTCCATTTTTACCTTTATACAAAACTGGATAATAATTCTCAAGTTTTTTGGCTATATAATTACCATTTAAAATTGCAATTTCTGTGGCATTTCTCAAACCTTTACTTCCCATCATAAAAATATACATCCAAGAAATTACAAGTATAGAAGAACTTCCCCAAGGGGCAGCTGAAACAGCTCCATTAGTTCCATTAGTTGAATTATTAATAACAATATGATTTGGTAAAAAAGGTGTTAAATGAGATGCTACACCAATTGGACCTACTCCTGGACCACCACCTCCATGTGGTATACAAAATGTTTTATGTAAATTTAAATGGCAAACATCTGCTCCAAAATCACCTGGTCTGCATAATCCAACTTGTGCATTCATATTAGCTCCATCCATATATACTTGCCCACCATTAGAATGAATGATATCACATATTTCTCTGATACCTTCTTCAAAAACGCCATGTGTACTTGGGTAGGTAATCATTAAAGTTGAAAGGTTAGAAGCATGTAATTCAGCTTTCTCTTTTAGATCAGCAATATCTATATTTCCATTCTCATCAGTCTTTGTAACAACTACTTTCATACCAGCCATTACAGCACTTGCAGGATTTGTACCATGAGCAGATTGTGGAATTAAACAAACATTTCTATTGAAATCACCATTCGATAAATGATATCCTCTAATTGCTAAAAGCCCAGCATATTCTCCTTGAGAGCCAGCATTTGGCTGTAAAGAAACTTTATCAAAACCAGTTATTTCTTCAAGAGCTTTTTCTAAAGTATCAAATAATTCAGCATACCCTAATGCTTGATTTTTAGGAACAAAAGGATGTATTGAACCAAATTCTCTCCAAGTTACAGGAAACATTTCACTAGTTGCATTCAGCTTCATTGTACAACTTCCCAAAGGAATCATTGAATGAGTCAATGATAAATCGCGGCTTTCAAGTTTTCTAATGTACCTTAACATTTCAGTTTCACTATGATAAGAATTAAAAACTGGATGTTTTAAATATTCACTTTTACGATCAAAAAAACCAGTGATTGAAGAAGTGGTTTCTTCAATTGATAATGTTGCATCTTCATAAATTCTAAAACATTGAAGTATTTCATTAACTTGATTAATTCCAACAGTTTCATCTAAAGAAATTCCAATATCTCCGTTGTTAAAGTATCTAAAATTTATATTTTTGGAAATAGCAATATTTTCGATTTGTTTTGAATCAATTTTTGGGCTAATATTAAGAGTATCAAAATAAACTGAATTGTTAATAATATTTCCAGCTTTTTCCAAGCATTTACTTAAAAGGGAAGTATGGGAATGAACTCTATTTGCAATTTTTTTAATTCCTTCAGGTCCATGATAAACAGCATACATTCCAGCCATAACAGCTAACAAAACTTGAGCTGTGCAAATGTTAGATGTCGCCTTTTCTCTTCTTATATGTTGTTCTCTAGTTTGTAAAGCCATTCTTAAAGCTGGCTTACCAAGTGAATCAGTTGAAACACCAATAATTCTACCAGGTATTACTCTTTTAAACTCATCTTTTGAAGCAAAAAAAGCTGCATGTGGTCCTCCATATCCCATTGGTACTCCAAATCTTTGTGAATTACCAACTACAATGTCAGCTCCAAATTCTCCAGGTGGAGTAAGTAAAGCAAGTGAAAGTAAATCAGTTGCAACAGTTACAATTGCCTTATTATCATGAACTTTTTGAATAAACTCTTTATAATCTTCTACTTTTCCATCATGTGCAGGATATTGAAGCAAAGATCCAAATAAGCCTTCGGATAAATCAAAATTATTAATATCACCAACTATTACATTAATACCTAAAGGTTGAGCTCTAGTTTTAATAACATCGATTGTTTGAGGAAAACATTTGTCTGAAACTAAAAAATTATTTGAAACATTACTTCCTTTTTGATTATAACTCATACTCATTGCTTCGGCAGCTGCAGTAGCTTCATCTAATAAAGAAGCATTTGCTATTGGAAGCCCAGTTAAATCAATAATTACAGTTTGAAAATTCAATAATGCTTGCAATCTACCTTGAGCAATTTCAGCTTGATAAGGAGTATATTGGGTATACCAACCTGGATTCTCTAAAATATTTCTTTGTATAACTGCTGGAGTAAATGTATTGTAATAACCCATACCTATGTATGAATTAAACACTAAATTTTTCTCAGAAATATTTTTTAATCTTGTTAATGCATCTTGTTCGCTTAATGCATCTTCAATCAATAACTCTCTTGGTAATCTTATGTTCTGAGGTATTGTATCATTTATAAGATTTTCAATCGAATCGTATCCACAAATTTCTAACATCTCATTAACTTCTTTTTGGTTTAGACCTATGTGTCTGTTTTGAAAGATATCTGGATGTGAAAAGGAGGTTTTGACCATTAAATTTATAGTATAAGAATTGTTTAAGTTACTATTGTTTTTATTGAAGACGAATAATTGTTTGCAAAATTACGAATATGATAAATATGTAAATTCTAATAATAAAAAAAAAGCAACCATACTTCAGGTTGCTTTTGATTAGTTTTGAAAAAGTACTAAATCTAAAGATATTTTGAATTTTTAAAATTAAATTATAGACTAATTCCTCGAATCAATTTTATAATTTATTTAAAAAGAATTCATTTTCTTTTTAATTAAAATTATTTAAATTAAATGTATTTTAATTTTAATAAAATTTGTAAACTTTCCTTTTCAAAATTGTTCATTTAGTATTATTTTTAACTTTACTAATTTTAACTTCCTAAAACCTTAGTGATGTTTTAGTATGATGTTAAGTTTTCTTTTAAGAAAAATTTGTTAGTTTGAGAATCGTAGTTCTCGGTTGATTGAATTGGTAAACCTTGTCTCTTTTCTTTCTCTCTTTTAATTATTTGTTTAAATAATTATTCATTAAATATAAGTTTATACCGTTTCAGTTTAAAGGTAAAACCGTTTCAGTTAAAATAATATTTAGAATTGGTTGTCATTTTGTACAAATCATGTTAACATATATTTATGAATAAATTTAGATTTACTAAGTTAATACCAACTTTAAATGATGGGAAAACTCAATTCGATAAATTGTTTGAAATATTTCAGGAAATTTTAATTCATACTTCTGGAGATGTAGCAGAAGGTTTAAAGATATTAAGTGAAATAGATAGAAAATATCAATTAACAGAAAATAATTATGGTATTGGAAATTTTGTTGAAGAGTTGAAAAAGAAAGGTTTTATTAAAGATGATATTGTTAGTGGTCAATTTAAAGTAACTGATAAAACAAAACAATCTATTCGTAAAAGTTCATTAGATCAGATATTCGGAAAACTTAAAAAATCATTAAATGGAAATCATAAAACCTCCCATACTGGTATTGGTGATGAAGTAAGCAGTGATATTCGTAATTTCCAATTTGGTGATTCTTATGAGCAAATAGCTATTACTGAATCAATAAATAACGCTTTCATAAACCAAGGTATTGACAACTTTGATATAACTGAAAGAGATTTAGAGATTCGTGAAAAGGAACATAAATCACAAAGCTCCACCGTCCTGATGATTGATATTTCTCACTCTATGATTCTTTACGGGGAAGATAGAATAACCCCTGCCAAAAAAGTAGCAATGGCTTTGTCTGAGTTAATTCAAATTAAATATCCTAAAGATACTTTAGATATTATTGTGTTTGGAAATGATGCATGGCAAATTGAAGTTAAAGATTTACCTTTCTTAGAAGTTGGACCATTTTATACTAATACAGTAGCTGGATTAGAACTAGCAATGGATTTGCTGAGAAGAAGAAAGAATCCAAATAAACAGATATTTATGATTACTGATGGAAAACCAACTTGTATTAAAGAAGGGAATAGTTATTACCAAAATAGTTGGGGTTTAGATAGAAAAATTTTAAATAAATGTTATGCTTTAGCTGCAAGTTGCAGAAGATTAAAAGTACCAGTAACAACTTTTATGATAGCTCAAGATTCATATCTCCAACAATTTGTCCAAGAATTTACTGACATAAATCAGGGAAGAGCTTTTTATACTAGTTTAAAAGGTTTAGGTGAATATATATTTGAAGACTATTCTAAAAATAGAAAGAAAACCTTAAGATAAATTCTTACTATTTGTTTAAATTTGTTCAGTTTAAGTTTCAATTAATATTTAAATATTTACCCTATACAGTAAGATAACTATAATAATTTAACCCCATAATATTTTTACCCTAATTTAAATGAAAACTATTTCAAGAAAAACCTACTCAAATTTTCTTATTATTTTTTTTACTTTTTATGTAATAACAAATCTTAAAGCTTCATCTCAAATATTGATAAATGAAATTATGTTTGATCCAATATATGTAGATGGAAAAGCGACTGCTGAGTATGTTGAATTGTTAAATAATTCAGATGAAAGTGTTCTGATTTCAGACTTCATCATTAAAGATGGAACGAATAAAATTGTTGCTCAAATTACCAAAAAAGATTTGACAATTTCACCAAAATCATACTTTATTATTGCAAGTGATACTTCAATATACAAGAAATTTCCAATGCTAAAAGATTCAAATAATTTGTATTTTAATAAAAGTTCTTCACTAGGTTTAAACTCAGAATTTGATAATGTTGTATTAATTAATAGTGATGGAAAAACAATAGATAGTTTGCAATACAAATCATCATGGCATAGAAAAGACCTCATTTCAACTAAAGGAATTTCATTAGAAAGAATCTCAAGTTTAAATGAAACAAATTTAGTCTCAAATTGGACTAGCTCATCAAGTTTATTTGGTGGAACACCTTCTAAAATCAATTCTGTTTCTTCATCTCAAGAAATTTCTGATCAATTATTCACAGTTTATCCTCAAACGTTTAGTCCTGATGGTGATGGACATGAAGATCTTTTGAGAATTACTTACAACTTACCAAATGGAAATTATAGAATAATGATTAAGGCGTATGACAAGCATGGTAATTTAGTAAATACAATTGCTAACAATTTTATTTCATCTTCAAAAGGAGAATTTTCTTGGGATGGATTAAATAGTTATTCTATAGCATTGCAATCTGGTGCTTACTTAATTAGATTTGAATATTATAATGATAATGGAAGAGGTTCAAATGCTCAAATGCAAACTGTTATCTTAGCAAAGAAATACTAAATTATTTTTTTAAATGGAAATTTACATTCAAGAATTGATTTCTAAATTTAATTTATTATAAGTTTAAAATGAAAAATTAATAAATAATTTATTAATTTACAACATTATAATATTTAAAAAATGAGTGAATTAAATTCTGAATCAAAGTTAACACAATTGTCAAATAATAAATTAACACTTTGGCTTTCATTTATTGCTAGATTGGTTTTAGGTCAAATGTTACTTATTTCTGGAGCTGAAAAATTAGTTGCTCTAAAAACGTTTTCCAATTCAATTAGTAATTATCAATTAATACCTGAAAGTTTAAATAATGTGCTTGCACTTTCTTTTGTTTGGGCAGAAATTACAGTTGGAATATTATTGATACTAGGTTTATTTGTAAAAGGAAGTTCTTTTTTATCTACGTTAATGCTTTCAGTTTTCACTATAGCAATTTTGATAGCAATGGCTCGCGGTTTAGAGATTGATTGTGGCTGCTTTGCTAAACCAGAACCAATAGGCTGGATGAAAATTTTTAAAAATTCATTATGGATTTTACTTTCATTTTATTGTATGAAATTTTCAAATAGTAAATACAGTGCTGAAAATTATCTAAAATTTAACAATGATTTAATAAAATCTTAATCAAATATTTATTATTCTTTTGTAAAATTATCTAAAATTTAATTAAATGTCTTTTTCGCAAATAATTTCTAGAATAAACAGGATAGCCAACTCATATAAATCATCTTTTAGTAGTTATGATGAAGATTTAAAAGTAGCAGAAGAATATATAAATTCTTACAACAAAAACAAAGAAATTTATGATGAAATTATTGATAAACAAGAAGACTTGGAGTTTATTAATGCTTATAAATTACTTGATGTTGATAAAGATGATAAATTAGAAACAATTGTAAATTCATTTAGGAAATTGTTGAAAAAGTATCATCCTGATAATTTTACAAACGAAAGTGAAGAGCAACAACTTTTACTTAATGATAAAGTTAGAGAAATAATAAAAGCTTATGAACTTCTCAAAAGTGTAAAAGAAAAAAAATAAGAGTGTTTTTTTAGATTTAAATAATTGTGAAACTAGAGAAATTAATAAATTAGTTTTATATTTTCATTTCAAAAGTAATCTAAAAAAATTAATTCCAAATTCCTCTTTAACGCTTATGACATCTTTTGAATATTTAAATACATTTATACCACCATTTAAATTACCAGATAACAAATAATTTCCATTCTTAAAATTCAATACTAACGGTACAGGGTTATTTATTGATGTTATTGTAGGTAAAGTATCATTTGAAGAAAATGCATGATTTTGATTTAAATAAATTAAGATTTTATTTAAACTAGAATTAATTCCTCTTCCACCAATTATTAAATCTAAATCTCCATCATTATCAATATCACCAAATCTTGGTGATGAATCAAATCCTACATCTAAAGTATCTAATAATGTTTTAGAATCTATTCTTTGAAATACATAATTAATTTTTGTTCCAGTATTATTAAAGTAAACAACCTTGCCATTCCCAGCACCAACAAACAAATCTAAATCTCCATCATTATCAAAATCAACTAAACATGGAGACGAATTTTGATTTACTTTAAATGAATCTAATTGCCAAGGGATTTGTTTTAAAGATTTCCCTTCAAAATTATACAATGATAATGTACCTTCAGAATTCCCTAATACTACCTCTGAAATACTATCATTATCTAAATCACCAACTGCAGGAGTTACATAATAATTTGTTGTTGATACATTTACCAAATTTTTAAAAGTGAGTTTTGGAGTCAAATTCTGAGTTACATCGAATAGCCATAATCTACCATTTCCATCACCAATTAATAGACCATTATAAAATTTATCTTTAATAACTGTTGGTGAGCTAAAGCTACCAAAATCCAATTCTTCAAGAAAATTTACTAATGAGTTTAATGAATATTCTTGAAAAATTGGGTTCAAATTTGATCCGATATTTTTATAAAAAATTACTTCAGTTTGGTAAGTAGAATTTAATAATGATGAACAAATCAAATCATTATCACCATCATTATCAATATCTGAGGAAATAATTTGAGTATAACTTTGAGCATCTACATACTTACCAGTATCAATAATTGTTGGAGAAAATTTTGCATTTTGTTTGGATCCTTTATTTTCAAAATATAGGATGTGACTTAAAAAAAAGTCACTAAAGAAAAAATCATAATCACCATCCGAATCCATATCAGCAAACTCAATGCAACTTGAACCATGAAGTCCATCTTGTAAACTATTTTTTCTTATATCTAAGTTAATATTACTTATTATATGAATACCAGAATATTGAGAAGTGATATATTTAAAATTTGCTTTTAAATTAGTTCCAATATTTTGATAATAAGTAATTGTACCATCAAGATTTCCAATAAATAGATCATAATCTCCATCAAAATCTATATCAACAAAATTTGGTATAGTAATTTGTTGAGCTACAATTGTAGAATTATCAATTCCTTTTAAAGTGTCTGATTTTGTATTGAATATTGGATTTTTAGTTGTTCCATTATTATAATATACTAGTAGCTCAGATAACTCTCCAGATGTAAAAAAATCAATGTCTCCATCAAAATCAATATCAATAAATCTAATCCAACTTTTAGCTTTTATTTTTTTATATTCTGAATTATAAAATTCGACAAATTTACCTTTTCCTTTATTTAAATAAACTTTAATTTGTTCATTTGGAGAAGTATAATTTAAAACAAACAATTCTGGTAATGTATCTCCAGTAACATCAATTAATGAAATTCTTGATTGGTTGAAACCTCCTGAAAATGGATTATTTATTTTATCACTTTTAAACTCTACTTCAATATCAGAATATGAATTGATTAAATTTTGAGTAAGGCAAATACAATTATTTAGAATACTAATTATAAATAATAAAATGAATTTATTATAATTAAATTTGCATTTCATTTGAATAATTTGTTAATAATTTTCAGTTAAAAATTAATTGGTTTTCCAGCGATTGATTGAAATTTTAAAAGTAGGCAAATTTTTATTTCCCTTTAAAAAAGAACTAGTTTTTCTTGATAAATTTGATGGGATAACACTTACTGAATTTTGTAAAATAACAAATGGTTTGTTAAAGTCATAATCGTATGGCTGCAAAGAAATTGCCACTGAATAATTGCCATCGTTTAATATTTTTTTAAACCCTTGTTTAATAAAATCTTCTCCAGGGAATTGATATGCTGAAACTATGTTATCTCCTGCTAAGGGACCAGCTCCTGTTGCATCTGGTCCTGTGTTTTTTGAGAATTTACCCAACGAAAAATATTCTTTTTGATTGTTAAATTCTTTAATTACCCAGCCTTCATATTTCCATCTATTATTTGATGTTGTATAAGGTAATTCTGTAAGAAACAAACCCTTTTTAATTGAGTCACCATCAGAATTTGCAAACCAAATACCAGATGCGAAATCACTTAAATCTAAGCTAGTAGGTGAATCTAAAAAGTATTGATTTACACTATCAATTAAATCATTATTAATCTTATTACCAAAAGAATCATCACCACTTAATTTTAAAATAGCTGTACCTGTAATTTCATCTCCAAAAAAATTTCCAGATAGCAATCTAACTGTTGGGGTTGTGATTGAGTCTTTAATAGATTCGATTGTTAAAATTGCATCAAAAAATAGATTAGGATTGTATCCTTCTTTAACATCTGAGTTTGTTTTAGAGTCCAAATAAAATAAATTGCCAAGTGAGTTAATTGTAAAACGACTAACGCTTAGATATTCATTATCACCATGTAAGAAAGATGATTTAGTTTTAATTTCATTAACTCTAGATTTTGGATAACTGAACCACAAATGAAAACAATAACCAGAATCCAAACTTGGGAGATTTGAAAATTCAATTTTAGAAGTTGTTCCAGGTGCAATTGGATCAGTATTACAAGAACTAATAAAAATAACTATTAATAAATATAAAATTGAATGAAAAATTTTCATCTGAATGGATGTTTATTGTTATGAAATCAAGTATTTTAATTCATATTGAATTTTATTAAGTAAAACAAGTTTGAAAAAATATTAATTTATTGCAAAAGTATACTATGTAGAGTTAAGTATAAACATAAAAAAATTCTGATTTTAACTAAAATTTAAAACTGGCAAAAATAATTTATTATTACTATTCCTTTCAAAATTAGCTATACTTCCTTCACAAAATCTTCCATTAAAAGAATTAAGTTTAGTTTCAACAATTTCATTATCTAAATTTAAGTCTAGTGGAACACCAACCCTAATATAATTTTCAGACCATCCATAAATGATGTTTTCTTCATTTGGAATTGCATTTTCAAAAAGCACTTTATAAGTTTTATTTAGATTTTTTTTAATAAAATCAAATTTTTTCATTTCGGATAATATTCGTAATCTAGAAGTTCTTTCTCTTCTAATGTTAACTGGTACTGGGTTTCCAAGTGAAGCAGCAGGAGTGTTTTCTCTTTCGCTATAAGTAAAAACATGAAAATAACTTACATCAATATCATTTAAAAAAGTAAAAGTCTCATTAAAATTCACTTCAGTTTCTGAAGGAAATCCAACAATTACATCTACTCCAATTGCACAATTAGGAATCATATTTTTAATATAATTCACTCTATCACAATAATTTTCAACTTTATATCTTCGTTTCATTTTACCTAAAATTTCATTACTCCCACTTTGTAAAGGAAGATGAAAATGAGGTAATAGTCTATCTGATTTAGAAGCTAATTTTATTATATCATCACTTAACAAATTTGGTTCAATTGAAGAGATCCTAATTCTTTCAAGCCCTTCTACATCATGCAGTTTTAGTAACAAATCATAAAAATTTTCATTAGAATTTTTTCCAAAATCACCAACATTTACACCAGTAATAACCAATTCTTTATAACCATTAGTTACTAAGCTTTGAGCTTGTTCAAATGCATTTATTATAGATTGAGATCTACTTCCCCCTCTGGCAAGTGGTATTGTGCAAAAACTACAATTATAATCGCAACCATCTTGTACCTTTAAGAAAGCTCTAGTTCGAGCATCATTTTCACTACTAAATGCAATACCAAAGGAATCTTCTATAGAAATATCTCCAACATGAATTTTAGGAGTATTAAGTTTTTTGAATTTGTTCTCATAATTAAACAAATTAAATTTTTCTGATGAGCCAACCACTAAATCAACACCTCCAATGGAGGCAATTTCTTCTGGCTTGAGTTGAGCATAACATCCAGTTACAATAATAAAAGCATTAGGATTCAATTTTAATGCTTTTCTAATTATTCTTCTACATTCTTTATCTGCATTATCAGTAACCGAACATGAGTTTATTACAATAACATCATTTATATTACTTATATCAGAAACTGTAAATCCGTTTGATCTAAATTGATCAGCAACTGAACTAGTTTCAGCATAGTTCAATTTACAGCCTAGAGTATGTAAAGCTACTTTCATTATTTAAATTTTAATATTATCTTTCATAAAAAACATTCTTAGGTAACTTTTTTTTCTTTTTGTAAGATTTTAATATTGTACCTCTACAATTATCAGAACCGCACAAACACTTATATCTTAACATATCTTCTTTTGTATGCCAGTCAAATAATTCATAACCATAATCATACACAAGTTCTTCACCAATAATAATGGTTTTCAAAGAATAAATAAATATTCTATCATCAACATTTAGTGGTTCACAATTTGGTTTACAAGAATGATTAATGTAAATTGCTTCATTTCCATTGTATCTCCCATCAATACAAACATCATTATCTACTGAAAATAAAAAAGTATGATGTCGTTTGGTATCAGAATCTGAATATTTTTCATCAGCTTCATCTTGAGAAATCCGTTCTCCAAGATATTCAATAATTTTAGTACCTTTTCGTATCTTCTTTATTGCAAATGCACCCCATCCTTGAATTGAAGACTTTTTTAACTCAAAATATTTGTTATCTGATAAAGGTTTAGTTTTAATTCTTGGCATTTAATTAATAAGTTTCATTTAAAAAATAGAACAATGAATTATAATTAGGATAATACTCTTAAATATATTTTCTAATTACCTTAATACAACTAATTTTCCAAACCAGGACTTCTTTTGATAAATTCTTTATAAAGCTTAGTTTGTCTACTTTCCATTGGAATTTTATATCCATTAATAAATACTGATTTGATTAAAGTTCTTGGTTCAAACGGATCACCATTTGCAATAAAAAAAGTAGCTTGTTTTCCAATCTCAATAGATCCTAATAATTTATCAACACCAAATATTTGTGCAGCATGAATTGTAATTGCTTTTAATGCTTCATCTTTATCCATTCCATATGCAGTTGCATAACCCGCATTAAAAGGTAAGTTTCTCGAATTAGCATATTCATTTGTTCGAATACAAACTTTTACTCCAGCTTTTGATAAAATTCCAGCATTGCTGTAACCTTTATCATATCTATCTGTTTCTCTAGTTGGCATAGATAAAATAGGACCAACAATACATGGAATTTTAGCATTGGATAATTTATCCGCAACTCTCCAACCTTCTGAAACACCAGTAAATATTACATTACTAAATTTATTTATTTTAACCCAATTAATTGCAGAATCAATATCAGATGATTTGTTAACTTCAATCATAAGTGTATATTTTCCATTAATAACATCAGCTAAAGTTTTGATTTCTGGTTGATATTCTAAAATAAATTTTTGCTTATTGTCTGCCACCGAATCAATATGTGAATAAAGTCTTGCCTTATTAATTGTTGCATCTAAATCATTAAATTTTTTCTTGTCTTCTTTATCAATATCTTCATCAGATCTTTTATCCCAAAAACCATTTTTGCCTCTTGAAGGAAAATTCATAACAGCCAAACGAGTTTGGTTAACGCTCATTTGGTCTGGTGTGTAGCCATGTAAATTAATCAAACAGGCTAACCCTGGAAAAGTACCTCCAGATGGAACACTTAAAACTGTTGTTATTCCGCCTAAACGAGTAACAGGAATCATTTCAGAATTTGGATTGATGGCTGTTAATGCATCCATCTGTGCAGAATTATCACCAAGTTCATTATTATCGTTAGTAACATCAACCATTCCAACTTCAACTAAACCAACAGAAGTTCCGCAATCAATAAATCCAGGATAAATTGACAATCCTTTGCAATCTAATGTTTCTATACCAACAGGTAAAGTGATATTTGTACCTAAATCAATAATTTTGTTATCTCTAATTACCAAAGTCCCATTATTAATAGTACCACTTGTGATTGTTTCAATTTTTGCATTAATAAATGCAAAAGTCCCTTTTTGAGTTTGAGCAAAAGAAGGAATTACAATTAATAAAACAAGTAAAAGTGAAGTAAATTTATTCATAAAGTAAAATAATAAACATTATAAAGCTTTAATAAACCTTAAAATATAAAGTTGAAAAAAATAAAAAATGAAAAGAAGTTAATTGTTTATGTTTAAATATTATAGAAACTAAAGTTAAACTAAAGTTACAAAAACATCATATAATGCATGAGTCATTGCTGCCATTCCAAATCCTCTTGTTAAAAAAATGATATTAAGAACCAAACCCATAACAAATCTAAAGGTAAAACTTTGAATTGTAAATGTGTCACCCATAACTCCAACATAATGTACAGCACTAAAAACAAGAGCACTTAAAATTGCTGCTGATACAAATCTGATTGATTTTCCTACTGGTACTGGAATAACAAAAAGTATTTTGTAAATAATTGTTGTTAAAATTAATCTAAATACAAATTCTTCATAAATACCTGCCCCTAATGATAAAACTAATTGATGTAAAGTTGATAGTCTTGGATCTAAAGGGCTAGAAGGATCATGAATTTGTAATGAAACAATTTTATGTAAAAACAAATTAACAGTTGGACCAATAATTGCTGCGTATAGTGAACTTTCAAGGAACATCCAAATGAAATAATAAGGTCTTATTACCACTTTTTTAATTCTATTCTCGTAAAGCATTATTGCTAAACCAACAAGAACTAAAAGTACACTAGTTACTAAAGTACTATGTAACCCAACTGCATCTAAAAATTTCTTAACCCAAACATCAGCACCAACTCTAATCTGATAAATTGCTCCTTGATTAACAAATCTAGAACCAAGTTCATATAAAATAATTAAAGGTACAACAAATAGATAACTATAAGTATGTGTTTTAGTTAGAGCAAAATATCCTAGGGAAGGTGGTGCAACATTCTGTTCTCCAACTTGAGAGTTTATTTCTTCAGACATTTTTAAAAATATATTAAATAAATTATATTATTCACAAGAAAGTAATCTACTTTTCTAAATCAGAATGTTTCAAAGATAAGGAGGTTCAAGTAAATTTATAAAATAGTATTTAGATTTTATAAGTATTAAATAAGTACTCTATAACTTATAAATGAAATATAACTCTTATTTTTGCAATTCTATTTTTATATAAAACGAATAATTAATCAATTAAATAAATAATTCGAGATAATGGATATTAAGAAACAGTTATCGGATTTTGGAATTGACTCAAAAAGTGTTATTTACAATGGTACAACTCCAGTACTAGTTCAAGAAGCAATTAGTAGAAATGAAGGCTACTTAACTCCTGGCGGTGCATTTTTAGCTTACACTGGACAGCATACAGGTCGCTCTCCAAATGATAAATTTGTTGTTAAAGAACCTAATAGCAAGGGTAATGTTTGGTGGGGTACAGTAAATAAAGAATTTTCACAAGAGAAATTTAATTCATTATTATCTAAAGCAAAGGAGTATTTATCTGGTAGAGATTTAATTGTTGCAGATTGTTATGTTGGTGCAGACCCTAGGTATAGAGTTGGTGTTAGAGTAATTAATATGCATGCATGGCATAATCTATTTGCTCAAACAATGTTTATTCCTATTGATAAAGCTGAAAATCCAGAAACTAATTTCTCTCCAGAATATACTGTTGTACATGTACCTGATATGGAAGCAATTCCTAATGTAGATGGAACAAGAAGTGGAACTTTTATTATTTTAGATTTAGGTCAAAAATTAATTCTAATTGGAGGAACTAGTTATGCTGGTGAAATTAAAAAATCTCTATTCACAACTATGAATTATCTTTTACCACTTAAAGGAATTATGCCTATGCATTGTTCTGCAAATGTTGGAGAAGGCGATGATGTTGCATTGTTCTTTGGGCTTTCAGGAACAGGAAAAACTACATTATCTGCAGACCCAAATAGAGGTTTAATTGGTGATGATGAACATGGATGGAGTAACGATGGAGTTTTTAATTTCGAAGGTGGATGTTACGCAAAGATGATCAAATTATCAGCAGAAGCAGAACCTCAAATTTTTGCAACTACTACAAAATTTGGAACAGTATTAGAGAATGTAGATATGGATATTGAGACTCGCAAGCTTGACCTTGATTCTTCTAAGTTTACTGAAAACACTCGTGGGGCTTATCCGTTGGATTTTATAGACAATGCTGTACCTTCTGCTAGTGCTGGGCACCCAAGAAACATTGTTATGCTTACTGCTGATGCATTTGGTGTATTACCTCCAATTGCAAAGTTAACAACTCCTCAGGCTATGTATCAATTTCTATCAGGTTATACAGCAAAAGTTGCTGGTACTGAAAAAGGAGTTATTGAACCACAACCAACATTCTCTACTTGCTTTGGAGCACCATTCATGGTTCATCATCCTAGTGTTTATGCTGAACTTCTTGGTAAAAAAATTAATGATCATGAATCAAGTTGTTGGTTAATAAATACTGGTTGGACTGGAGGAGCATATGGTACTGGATCTAGAATGAAAATTAAATATACTCGTGCAATGATAAACGCTGCCTTAGAAGGGAAGTTAAATAATGTTGATTACAGAGAAGATCCCATATTCGGGTTGTTTGTTCCAAATGTAGTTGAAGGTGTCCCGAGTGAAGTTTTAGATCCTCGCTCTACATGGGCAGATAAAGATGCCTACGATACTCAAGCGAAAAAACTTGCAAGTTTGTTCCGTGATAATTTTGCAAAATTTGCAGATGGAACTAGTGAAGATATTAAAAATGCTGGTCCTAAAGGATAATTTAAATAATTTTAAATTTATTAAGCACCTATAAAATATTCTTTTAATAGGTGCTTTTTTATTTATTCCTTCAAAATAAATAGCTCCTACTTACAACACTAGGATATATTTCTTCAAATGTTAAAAAATTATGAGTATCTATTCTCTGATGAATTAAGCTTCTCTTTAAATTTGTTAAATCAGATATTCCAGCAGCTGCAATTAATTCCATAAAACACTTAAGAGTTTCATTCTGAAAATTTGCTACTCGTATATATTTTTCCTCGACAACCAACCCAGCCATTAAATGTGGGTTATGAGTTGTTAATCCCGTAGGGCATGTATTCTTATCGCATTCAAGTGCTTGAATGCAACCCAATGCCATCATCATTCCTCTAGCTGAATTACATATATCTGCACCAATACTCATATATTTTACCATATCAAAACCAGAGACTATTTTACCACTTGCAATGACTTTAATTTTGCTTTTTAAATCAAAACCAATAAGTGTATCAATAACAAAAACTAATCCATCTTCAAGAGGCATTCCAACACTATTACTAAATTCTAATGGAGCTGCACCAGTTCCTCCTTCTCCTCCATCAACTGTAATAAAATCTGGATATATATTAGCAGATATCATTGCTTTACAAATATCTATGAACTCTTGTTTTTTACCTACACAGAATTTAAATCCGATTGGCTTACCATGACAATTTAACCTAAGTAATTTAATGAATTCTATAAATTCAAATGCATTACTAAAAGCTGAATGCCCTGGAGGAGATAATATAGTAGTACCAACAGGTACTCCTCTAATAGAGGCTATTTCAGGGGTATTTTTTGCAGCTGGTAAAACACCTCCATGACCTGGTTTCGCTCCTTGAGAAATTTTAATCTCAATCATTTTTATATTCTCATGACTTGAAGTTTTGATAAATTTTTCAAGATTAAAAGTACCATCATCAGATCTACAACCAAAGTAACCTGTACCTATTTGATAGACTATATCTGCACCACCTTCCAAGTGATAAGGAGAAACACCACCTTCACCAGTATTATGATAAAAATTACCTTTTTTGGCACCTTTACTAAATGCAAGAACCGCACTTTTACTTAATGCTCCATAACTCATTGCTGAGATATTAAGTAATGAAGCACTATAAGGTTTTAAGCAGTTTTCACCTCCAATTTCAACTCTTGGTGAACTATGTAGTAATTTTGCTGGGTAAATACTATGGGGCATCCATTCATAGTCAGGTTGGTAAACATTTAACTCTGTTCCAAAAGGATGATTTTGATTAGTTAATTTTGCTCTTCCATAAATAATATTTCTTTGTAACCTTGTAAATGGAGTACCATTAGTATCACTCTCAATGAAATATTGTCTTATCTCAGGACCTAAACTTTCTAGTATATATCTTGCATGACCAATAATTGGGAAGTTTCTAGTAATAGAATGTTTAGTTTGAAAATAATCATACAAACCTAAAATTGCTAAAGGATAAATTACTATACCTAATATTATAAATATTGAATTTAAAAAAATTAAATATGAGGTAATTATTAGAATGATAATTACTATTAGAATGAAATATTTACGCATTTGTTTTACATTGAAATTTTAGTTAATACATAATATTAAAAAGATAAATTTATTTTGAACTTAATCTTAATTTTTGAATTAATACATTATATTGAATATCAGTAGTATTTTTATCAACAATTGGAAAAAGATTAAATGTTAATGAACCAATCCCTTTTTTATTTTTAATATATGGTCCTTCAAAAGTAATTTGTGTATTGTTGTAAAATTGATCTGGTGTGTAGCTTAGTAATTGAGCATTACTAGGAGTTTTTAACTTTAGAATTATGGTATCTTCAGAAGCTATTACGGATTCAACATTCCCATAACTCTTTTCCAATCCAAAGTAAAAATAATCTTTAATGCTTTGATTTAATGTATCTGCTTGTAAATACAATCCATTTCTTTGAGGTGAAAAGATTAACTTAATTTCATTGTGAGAATCTGTTGTATAAAATGCTTTTTTTATGTTTGGCGATGAAATTGAAACAGTGTCAATTGAGTTATAAAAATCTCTTTCAACAACACCAAATATTCTATCAGCTAAAATTATATAACCAGCTAATGCATAATGACATCCGTCGTGAAAAGGAACTCCGTGAGGGCTTAGAACTTCAATATTAGGAAGTGAGTCTTTAATTGTACGTTGAACTTCACGAACTGCGCTACCATCACTAGAACATCCATGATGAATTTGCATTATATAAATTTTTTTTAATGAAGAATAATCAACTTGCCAATCTTGGTATAATGCTTTCATACCCAAGTAGTAACCAGTAGAAGAATTTGATTCCCCTTGATACCAGAAAATTGCTTTTACAAATTTTCTTAAACCTGATTTTTCAACTCTATAATTTATTGAGTTATAAATATTTGTAGGGTCTAAAGGATTCAAATCATTCCTCTGATTTTGTTCAATGGTAGTACCACCAACTCCACCATTAATAATACAAATTGGAATTTTATATTTTTCTAAAATTAGTTGTGATAATCTCATTCCCCAAGCCCCAATATCAGGTCCACCACCTGAACCACTTCCATTAGCAACAGACCAAAGGGTATCACTTTTTTTCAAAGAGTAATTTTTCCCAAATGTTCTACAGAATTCATTTGAATAATTATTACCACCAAAAATTGTATTAGATTGACCAGAAATAATATAAAAATCTCCACAAACAATTGAATCTGAAATAAAAATTATAGAGTCTTGTAACTTAGATTTAATACCAAGAACGAATTTATATTCACTTAATTCTGAATGAATTTTTGGTAAGAATAAATAAACTGATTTATTATTTTCATAAATAATTTTATTGGAAATTTTACTAATTAAATTTCCATTTTTATAAATTCCTAAATAAACTGAATCGAAACCAGTATTTATAATTTTACCTTTAACAGGAACCAAACATGAATCGTTTGAATCCCTACAAAAAAATTGTTTTGATTTTGGAAAAAGTAAGATATTTGGATCTGGTAGGGAAGGTGATATTGGTTTTAAAATGTTGTATTTTTTAAACAAATAATTTTCAGTTTCATCCAAGTCTCTTTTATTTATGACTTTGTCATACAAAATTACTTCATTTATATCACCAATAAAATTATTCCCTCCAGCAGAAGTATAAGTTGATAAATAAATAGTTGAATCATTATTCCTTGGGCAAAAAGAAGAATCAATAAAAACACCATTTACTCTAATTATCCCAATTTGAGTTGCAGAATAATATTGAACTGTAATAATAGATGGGTCAATTCCTATATCTTTAGAAGAAACTAATTGGTTTGTAAAATCACCATTATGAATAACTTGAGCATGATTACTTCCTGCCATCCAAAGGGTTCTATTATTTCCACCAACAATATTTGAATTTGAAGTATTTAGAGATTTAATTACTACAGTTAAAGTGTAATCACTGTTTACTGGAAATACGTTTGAACATAACATATATAAACTCGTACCAAATCTAATTCCTGGTTTTCCATTAATACTATTTGAAATAAATGTTGGACGATTTAAATTATTTGTTTGATAAGCTTTGAATTTATTACCAGTAACATCATTCCAATCTGAAACTAAATTATTTAATTGAACAACTCCAGAGTCTGCTTTTAACCATAATGTAGAGGTGTTTGGTATTTGAGAATAAATTAAATTAGTTAAAAAACAAAATGTAAAAAAGAATGCTATAATCTTCATAATTTAAAATTTAATAAATGCAAAGCAAAGAATAGAAAAGAAATAAAAAAAGCCTATGATTTTGTAATCATAGGCTTTAAAAATAACTAGAAAATATTATTTATTTAAATCTTTCATCATTGCACCGTAACCTTTTTTGTCAAGAGTTCTTAATGCTTTTGCAGTTGCTTTTACTCTAATCCATTTATGATTCACATCATCCCAAATCTTTTTTGATTGAAGGTTAGGCATGAATCGGCGGTTTGTACGGTTGTGAGCATGAGAAATACTTCCTCCATAAACTGGACCAACCCCTGATAATTCACATCTTTTTGCCATTGTTAAGTACTATATTTTTTGTTAATTAAAAATCTATTGTAAAAGGAACTGCAAATATAGGAAATTGATTTATTTTTGTAAAAATTATTTTCAGATTTCAAATTTTATGATTCTAATCATATAATCTAAGTGATTTATTTTTTAAATTGCCAACTAATTAATTCATTTTATTTTGAAACTAAAGTTATTTACAATTTTTTTATTTATACTTGCAATTCCAACTTATGCTTGTGATGTATGCAGTTGTTATTTTGGAGGTGCATATTTAGGAATTCTTCCTCAGTTTGATAAAAATTATATTGGAATAAATTATTATTACAGATTTTTTCATTCAACACATACTTCAATATTTAATACAACACAATTTTCAGAAGAAACCTTGCAGACTATTGAGTTAAGAGGAAAGTTGAATGCGTCTAATAAATTAAGCTTTTTATTTCTTATCCCTTATAACAAAAATATTCAGGTTGGACATGATGATGAAAAATTAATTGGTTTAGGGGATGTAACATTAATTGGAAGTTATACTTTATTTGATGATATTAATGATCTTCAAAATAGTAAAGAAAATATAAAAGACTTTGTACAAGTTTTAAAGATTTCAACTGGTTTAAAATTACCAACAGGAAAATTTAATGTTTCTAATTTAGATAATGAGTTAAATAGTAATTTACAAGTTGGAAATGGGTGTACTGATTTGCTTTTAAATGCATCATATAATTGTCGATATGATAAATATGGATTGAACTTAAATTCAGATGTTAAATTTTCAAATGAAAGCTCAAACGGGTTATCGGTTGGAAATTCATTTTCATCAGGTATTAATTTATTTTATTTATTTAGATTTGAGGAAAATACAATATTACCTATCATTGGTTGCGTTTATGAACATTATGGAAAATCTACTAAAAATGGAAATGTGAATTTGAACTCTGGTGGCAATACTTTTCTAACAAATTTAGGGTTTGATTTGTATTTTAATTCATTAACGATAGGTTTCAACTTTCAATATCCTTTTTCTCAATTTTCTGATAATAGTCTTTCTAAATTAATCACAAGATTTAATACAAATATTTATTACAAATTTTAGTAAATTTAATCATGAAATTTTACTTTTCAGTTGTTCTATCAGTTCTAATTTTTAGTGTAATACTTAATTCATGTAAAGAATCTACAACGGAAGATGTTGATTCACTTAAACCAACAATAACAATCCTTAAGCCATTTGCAAATGATACTTTAAAAACTACTTCAGATAGCATAAACATTAAGTTTACAGCAAGAGATAACGCTGAATTGCATGAAATTGGGTTTAAAATTACAAATGCTAAAGGCGAAACAGTTTTAAGTGATGAGATACATGTTGATACCTCATATTTTTCTTATGATAAGAAATTTAAACTTAATGGAATAACAACTATAACAAGTTTAAATTTAGAATGTTCAGCTTCAGATCATAGCAATAATGTTCAAACTATTTCAACCTTTTTTTATGTAAAACCTTAACTCAGAATTGTACTATATCTGAAAATTACAAGTTCAAGTTTGTTATTTTTTCAAAATGAATTTAATCATACAGAAGATATTTTTCCCTTTTAATTGAGTAACTTATCAAATTAGTTAACCATTTTTTAGTTATATAATCAAAAGATTTTCCTGACAATAAATCTATTCTAATTTGATCAGTTCCGCAAATTTTATCGAACATATTCCATTTTAATTTATCTATACTATCTAGTAAACCTGGCTTAATATCTCGTAATGTGGTTAACAAAGCAATAGTTGTTGTAAAAGGGAGTACATCATCCCCCTTTCGCATTATATGTATTCCATAACATTCTTTTTCTTTGTAAGCAGCATAAAATGGTTTGTATTTAACAGGTCTTAAATACAAACCAATTAAATCAAGTGAATCAAGTTTTTTGATTAGAAGATTTTTATCAATCCATGGGGCACCAATTAATTCAAACGGGAGTGTATAGCCAACTCCTATGTTGCAAATGCCAATTTCACCCAATGTACCTGTTGTAGCATAACCAAAAGTTGCATCTATTGTAGGGATATGCGGTGAAGTAGGAATCCATTTCAATCCAGTATCTTTCCATTGCATAGTTCTATTCCAATTTTTCATTTTAATTATTTTCAAATTACATTTTTTGCTCTTTGAATTTAACCATCCTTCATCATTTGCCATTTCAGCTAATTCACCAGGAGTTAATCCATAAATATATGGAATGGGTAAAATGCCTACAAATGATTTGAAATTAATATCGAGCACATTCCCATCAATTATATCACCCCCAATTGGGTTAGGTCTGTCAAGAATCATTAATTCTATTCCTTCATCAGAGCAAGCTTCCATAACGTTAATCATAGTTGAAATAAAAGTATAACTCCTTACTCCAATATCTTGAATATCGTAAACTATAATATCCAAGCCTTTAAACATTTCTTTAGTTGGCTTTCTGGTTGCTCCGTACAATGAAAAAACTTTAATTCCAGCAAATGAATTATCTTTGACTTTTTCTCCAGCATTTGCTGAAGCATCAATACCATGCTCAGGTGCAAACAAAGCAACAATTTTACATTCCTTTGTAGATAGTAAAACATCTAAAGTTGATCTTGTAAAATTTTTTGATACTGATGCTTGATTAATAACTAATCCAATGTTTTTACCTTTTAGAGGAGCAAAATTTTCTTGTTCAAGTACATCAATTCCTAGAGAAATTTGAGATAATAATATTCCTTTTGAAAATATTAATATAATAAAAAAAGTTAGTGAATTGTAAAATCTTATCATTTAAAATGTATTAGAAAAAAATGCTGACAAAATCAGAAATTAGAAAAGAAGTTTTAAAAAAACGTAATGATATACCAAATCAAATTAGAATCAATAAAAGTGAATTAATTTGTAATGTTTTAAAACAAATAGTTCACGAAAAAAATATTAAAATTATACATATTTATTACCCAATAAAATCTGAAGTAGATATTTTACCATTTATAGATTTTTGTATAAATATAAATATAAAATTAGCTATAATGTCAATTAATACTAATAAAGAAATCAAGAATTATGAAATTTCAAAAAATACAATATTCTTTAAAACACATTATGGAATTTATGAACCAAAAGAAAAGATACCATTCGATATAGATATTTTAGAATTAATAATTGTTCCGTTAGTAGCTTTTGATATTAATAAAAACAGGATTGGTTATGGAGGAGGATTTTATGATAGATTCTTTGAATTAGTAAATAAAAATAACAAAAATTGCTTAAAAATTGGCGTTGCTTTTGAGGAACAATTTGTTGATAATATTCCTATTCAAAAATTTGATATTCCATTAAATTACATTATAACTGAAAATAGAATTCTTTAATTTATCATGTAAAATTAAAGTTTTATTTATAAATTTGAATTCATTGGGTGAAAATTTTGATTAATTGCACCTCTAACAATTAAAGCTTGAACAGAAGTCATTTGAGCTAAACATAAAGCAGGTTCTAGAGTATAACCCCGAATTAAACCAGTAATTAATCCTGCATTAAATGCATCTCCAGAGCCAGTAGTATCAACTACTTCTGTTTCAATTTTATTAAGATGAATAAGTTTGTTTTGATCTAGATAACAACAGCCTTTTGCCCCTTCTTTAATTATAATTTTATCAATGTGGTAATCAATTAAAAATGGTAAAATTTGATTTAAATCCGAAATATTATATATTTCAAATAAATCAGAATCTGAGGGTAAAAAAATGTCAATAAATTTTACTATTTGATTAAAAACATTTAAATAATCAACGTTACAATTCCATAATGATTTTCTATAATTTGAATCAAATACAATTATAGTTTTTCCTTGAATTTTAGATAAAAGTTCAATTAGTAACAATTTATCATTTATTATAGAAAGTGTGATTCCAGTTATTAAAAAGTAATTCGAGTTTGAAATGTATTCAACAATATCATCAAAGTTTATTTCTGTTAAAGTCTGTTTTGCTGCACTTGAATTCCTCCAATAGTGAAAATTTCTTATGTTTATTTTGTCTTCATCTATAAAATAAATTCCGTTATTTTTATCATTAATAATCGAAGTTAAATCATAATCGATATTTTCACTTTTTAGATTGGAAATTATTTTGTCGGTAAATAAATCTTTACCAAAGCAAGTAATTATTCCTGTATTTAAGCCAAATCTGCTTGCATAATATAAAGTATTAAATACATCACCAGAAACAGAGAAATGAAAATCCTTTAAATTTGTATTAGTAAATTCAACAAGAACTTCACCAAGAGATATTAAATCAAACTTTTTCATTTAACAAAAATAGATCAATATCTAATACTAAAAAACATTCAATAAATTTATAACAAAAGATTTTAATTTTAAATTTCTAGTTGTAATGTAAACCGAAACAAATAAATATATTTTAATCAAAACAATACCAGTTATACTTGGTCCCACAGCAGTTGGGAAAACAGCTTTAGCATTAAAACTTGCTGAAGAAATAAATGACATTGAGATAATAAATGTTGATTCTAGGCAAATTTATATAGGTATGGATATTGGAACAGCAAAACCAAATTTAGAAGAATTAAAAAAAGTAAAGCACCATTTGATAGATATTTTGCATCCTCAAGAAATGTATTCAGCTGGCAAATTTATTAATGATTGTAATAAAGTTATTAAAGAAATTTTATTAAAAAATAAAAAACCATTATTAGTTGGAGGTACTGGATTTTATATTAATGCTTTTTTTGATGGATTAAATGCCCCTAAATCTGATCCAAATATTGTAAAAGAAATTGAGTTAAGAATAGAAAACGAGGGATATGAAAATGTTTATAATGAGTATCTAAAAATAGATCCAGATTCAGCAAAAAGACATGATAAAAATAATTATGTTAAAACAATTAGAGGGTTATCTTGTTTTTATACAAATGGAGAAAAATATAGCTCTTTTTTGAATAAAAATAATGTAAATAATGAATTTACACCAAATTATATTGGACTTGATTTGGATAGAATTAAACTTTATAATTTGATAAATAATAGAGTTGATTTGATGTATGAACAAGGGCTTTTAAATGAAGTAGAAACTTTACTTAAAAGTGGTGTAAAACCAAATGATTATGGTATGCGAACAGTTGGGTATAAAGAGGCAATAATGTACTTAAATAGTAATTTAAATCATGAGCAAATGATTGAGTTTACAAAGCAATCAACTAGGAGATATGCTAAAAGGCAGATTACTTTTTTTAAATCTAATAAAAATATTAATTGGTTTAAAAATGAAGAATATAATGAAATAAAAAAATTACTATCTTATAAAAATAATACGTTTTTTTAATAGAATATGAATCAAATTTCACTTGTTTTTTAAACAAAAAAATAGCATCATTTTAATTTAAATATTATTAAAAAAATTGTTAATAATATTCAAAAATTAATCAAAGTTGCAATTTGTTACAATAAACTCTCAAAATTTTTTATAAAAAGCCCTATAGCTTCACAATTGAATTTCAAAATACTTCGAGAGAATTAGTATTTAATCATAACAATTTTAAATTATGGGCAACACATTTACAACTTTTACAAAAAAGTTAGTTGGGGTATATTATACTCAACTAATAAATTTCGGTAAACTCACGATTCCGTTTCTATTGAGTACTGTATTAGGTACTATTTTCTACTTACTTAATCAATTAAGAATAGTAGATATTAAAACTCCATTATTACTAAAAAATTTTCCAATTTGATACTAATGAGTATTGTATTGTTTTTAACAATTACAACATCAATGAATGCACAAATTTCGGGGAAAGTATTTAGGGATAACAATGGAAATGGGGTGAGGGATAGTTCAATAATAATTGTTGAACCATATTTACAAGGAATTACAATTACAGCATTTCCAATTTCAGGTTCAACCCAAGTTGCAAATTCATCTGTAAGTGGAGCTTATTCATTTACTGGCTTAACATTACCTGTAAGGTTAGAGTTTACAACATTTGGAAATGGATATTTTTCTGGACCTCAAACTACGAATTCTGCATCGAGCGTCCAATTTTATTCAAGTAATACAACTGTAGCTAATTTTGGTATAATAAATACAGAATTTTATTGCCAAGAGAATCCACCTATTGCAGTTTCTTTTACACCAGGTACTTCAAATTTCATATCAGGATTATCATCTCCAAGTGGTATTCGTCTTTATAGTTTATCAGGATTAACTACCTCAACAAATGAATTTCCAACAACAGCTGTAATAATGCCTAGTACTGAAGTTGCTACAAGGGCTCAAGTAGGGAACGTTAACGGTTTGAAATGGAGAAGTAATACTAAAACAATTTTTGCATCTGCTTATGCAAGGGCAAATGATGGTTCATTTGGAGCAGGCGATGGAATAGGACCAAGTGGTTTAGGTGCTATTTACCAAATTACAAATGGAGTAGTTAGTACATTTACAACTATTTCTAATGTTGGAACATTCACAGGATCAGTATCTGAAGTTGGTAAAGTAGGAATTGGAGGAATTGCAATTTCTTCAAATCAAAATACTCTGTTTGCAGTAAATATGTTCTCAAAAAAACTGATTTTAATACCAATAAATGATAACCCAATAAGTGCTGGAACTCAAGTTGAAGTAACTCTACCTTCACCAACAAGTTGTTCTGGAACAGAACTTCATCCTTTTGGAATTGAAACTTATAAAAATAAAGTTTATATTGGTATGGTCTGTGGGGGACCAACAACAAGTGCATTAAGAGCTTATGTGTATTCTTATGATGGAATTAGTTTTAACTTAGAGCTTGATATTCCTATGAATTATACAAGAACAGATGATCCAGACAATAATAATACAAATAATAGTGCAAATGAGATAAATCATAAAGCAATAATTTGGGAAGATTCACCTCCAGTTGCATCATACGATAATACCACTTCAGCAACTGCAACTGATAGAGCAAGGTTTGCTCCAATGTTAACAGATATCATTTTCCATAAAGACAATATGGAACTTGGTTTTCGTTCTAGGTTATCTGACCAAATTGTAAATGCTGAATGGACTATAGGTGGTGAAATCTTACATGCATGTGGAACAGTTAATGGTGCAGTTACTACTTGGCAAATTGAAAATAATGGAAAATGTAATGGAGATAGTACCATTTTACCTCCACCTATAATTGATCCTTGGAATGCAAATATCTCGGCAAGATCTACTAGTCGTGGTCCAGGTGGTTATGAGTATTTTTGGGGTGATAATGGTTTTGAGGGTGAAATGGCACAAGGCTCTTTAGCACTTTTCCCGGGTTCTGATGTTTTTCTGACAACCCAAGTTGATGCTATTGGTCATAGATCTCAGCATGGTTTGGCTGCTATAAATTTTGTATCTTGAGCAATGGTTTTGGCAGGTAATACAGCACATGCGAGGTATAATTTGTCTGGTACTAGCAGAGCAATGAAAAGTAATCAAATGGGTGACATTGAGATTTTGTGTAATAATACACCAATCGAACTAGGAAATAGAATTTGGTTTGATGTTAATTCTAATGGTATCCAAGATCCAAATGAATTGCCAATTTCAGGTGTAAAAGTAATTCTTCAAAAAGGTGATGGAACTTCTATAGATACTGTAATTACTAATACAAATGGAAATTATTTGTTTTCTAATGAAATTAAAACAAATTCTTTATTTGCTCATTATGGAATAGATTTGTTAAAACCAGGTTTGAATTTTAAATTAGTAGTACCAGATATTATAGGTGCAAATAAACAATCAATTTTATTAGTCAAAGTTTTAACTTCAACCGATGTTGGTGGACCTGGTCAACCTGATGTTAGAGATAATGATGCCTCTTTAATAGGGAATAATGGAGTAATTAATTTAACGACAGGAGTAAATGGTGAGACTAATCACACATTTGATATAGGCTTTACAATTCAAACATGTACTTCTCCCCAAATAAGTAGTTTAACAATTAATCAAGTTACATGTACAAATGGAGTAGCAAACAGTGATGGAAATATAGTAGTAGTAGCAACAGGAACAGCATATAATTGCAATACTGGAGCAACATATACTGGAACATTCGCAGGAAGCACAGCAATAACAGGCGGAACATTCACAAAAGGTTCATTGCCAAATCCAACAACAAGTGCAGGGCAACAATATACAATACGTATATATAATGGGCTTGATTCAACATGTTACAAGGATACCACAGTAACATTACCACAAGTTGTATGTTGTGCATTACCAGTATATAGTGGAATAGTAATAAACCCTGCAACATGTACAAACGGAGTAGCAAATTCAGATGGAAACTTAGTAGTAACAGTATTAGGAACTAAATATGGATGTAACACAGGCTCAGTATTTACTGGAGATTTTGCAGGAAGCACAGTAATAACAGGCGGAACATTTACAAAAGGATCACTACCAAATCCAACAACAGGAGCAGGTCAACAATATACATTCAGAGTGTATAATGGAGATAGCACATGTTACCAGGATACAACAGTAACATTGCCTCAAGTAAATTGTTGTGTTATATCAGTAATTTCTTCAGTTACAATAAACAGAGCAACATGTAATGGAGGAGTAGCAAACAGTGATGGAAATATAGTAGTAGTAGCAACAGGAACAGCATATAATTGCAATACTGGAGCAACATTTACTGGTACATTCGCAGGAAGCACAGCAATAACAGGCGGAACATTCACAAAAGGTTCATTGCCAAATCCAACAACAAGTGGTGGACAACAATATACAATACGTATATATAATGGGCTTGATTCAACATGTTACAAGGATACCACAGTAACATTACCACAAGTTGTATGTTGTGCATTACCAGTATATAGTGGAATCGCAATAAACCCTGCAACATGTACAAACGGAGTAGCAAATTCAGATGGAAACTTAGTAGTAACAGTATTAGGAACTAAATATGGATGTAACACAGGCTCAGTATTTACTGGAGATTTTGCAGGAAGCACAGTAATAACAGGCGGAACATTTACAAAAGGATCACTACCAAATCCAACAACAGGAGCAGGTCAACAATATACATTCAGAGTGTATAATGGTGATAGCACATGTTACCAGGATACAACAGTAACATTGCCTCAAGTAGCATGTTGTGTTTTACCAGTATTTACTTCAATAACAATCAATCCAGCAACATGTACCAGAGGAATTGATAATGGAGATGCAAGTATAGTAGTTGTGGTAAACGGAACAAAGTATTCTTGTAATACTGGAGCAACATATACTGGTACATTTGCAGGAAGCACAGCAATAACAGGTGGAACATTCACAAAAGGTTCATTGCCAAATCCAACAACAAGTGCAGGGCTACAATATACAATACGTATATATAATGGATTAGATTCAACATGTTACAAGGATACAACAGTAACATTGCCACAAGTAAATTGCTGTGTATTGCCAACAGTTGGTCAAGTAAGTATTATACAAGTAACTTGCGATCCATTAGGAGCACCAAATAGTGATGGAATGATAGATTTAAGCGGAATCACAAATGGAGATAAAGCTGATATCAAACAAGGAATAAGCTATTTAGGAGGTCCGGTATATGGAGCAGGAACAAACAAAACAGTAACAGGCGGAGCAGTTAGTTTCACAGGTTTATCTAATCCTGGCACTCCTGCTGGTCAATCTTATACAGTAAGAATTTGGTCATATAATGATACATGTTATAAAGACACAACAGTATTGTTACCAACAAAAACTTGTATAATACCAAAGGCAGCATTAGGAAATTTTGTTTGGAAAGATTATGATAGAAACGGAAGACAAGATGCATTAGAACCAGGAATACCAGGAGTTACAGTAACATTATGTGACAGTGCAAATAATGTACTTGGAACAGAAGTAACAGATGGATCTGGTCAGTATTTGTTTGATAGTCTAGAACCAAACAAAACATATATTGTAAAGTTCCCAACAGTATTACCAGATGGATGCAGACTAACAAGTCCAAATCAAGTTGGAGTTGCAGACAGTTTAGATAGTGATGCAGATGGAACAACAGGATCTACAACACCAGTATTTTTAGGACCAAAAGAGACAAACTTAACATTAGATGCTGGTTATATTATATCTTGCCCAACAAGTGCATTAATAGCAAATATCAACGGTCCAATATGTATAAATTCAGAAGTAACACTAAACGGGACAGTAACATTTGAGAATGGAGCATTACCATTTCAATATCAATTCTGTAGAGTAAATACAAATGGAAGTTATACACCAGTAGGAGCAATTGGAACAGTAACAAGTGGAACATCACCAGTTAATGTGTCAGTTACATTCACAGCAACAGCACTTGATAATGGAAAAACATTCATTTTGAAAGTAACAAAAGCACACTGTGAAGATTTAATTAGTGATAATACTGATCCAATTATAGTAGAAAGTTGTATACCTAATTTTATATTAGATCCATTAGAAGTAACATCAGCCTGCCCTGGAGATTATGTTACCTTGAACGGACATGTTGAAGGTTCTGATAATTCATTACCATTCACATATCAATTCTTCTGTGAAAAAGGAGGAGTGTTAACACCATTAGGTGTACCAATGACAGTAACAACTGGTACATCTCCATGGGCACTTTCACAAACAATTCTAATCACATCAGCTTATCATAATAAGAATTTTGTAGCGAAGATAACAAATATCTATACTGGACAAGCGGGAGTTTTCTCAAATTATGTTGGACCATTGAATGTTCGTAACAGCTGTTGTCCAACCCCAGAGATGAAGCCAGTAGTTGGAGGATGTCCAGGAGACTTCATACATTTGAATGCTGAAATTACAAGTGGAGTTTTCCCAATCACATATCAGTTCTTCTGTGAACAAGGTGGAGTTTATACACCAATATCACTACCAAAAACTGCATTGAGTGGAACATTCCCAATAGTAATTGCAGATTCAATAATAGCAACAACTGCATATAATGGAAAGAACTTCACAATAAAAGCATGGAGTCCTTTGGCATGTCCAACAGGAGTATACGCTGTAGGTGAAGGACCAATATCAATTCGTAATAAATGTTGTCCAAGAGAAGAGGTAATAGATCCATTACCACAGTGTGTAAATGATACATTTAGAATTAGTGGCACAGTATTTACACCAGAGTTTCCATTTACATATCAATTCTTATGTTATGATGGAACAACTTATACACCAGTTGGATTAGCTAAAACAGTGTTAAGTGGTACATCACCAGTAAGTATAACAAGTGATGTAATTCAAGCAACAAATGCAATAAATGCAAAACAATATACTCTAAGAGTAACAACAGCAACTTGTCCTTATCCAGGCACATTGGCAGTAACAAGTGAGCCATTAGTAGTAACAAGTCCATGTTGTCCAAAACCAGCATTAACAATAGATCCAACAAATGTATGTTGGGGTGACAAAGTAATGTTGAATGGAACAATCAGCAGTAAAGAGTTCCCAGTTACATATCAATACTTCTGTGAAGTAGGTGGTGTTTATACAGCAGTAACTCCAGCAAGAACATTGTTATCAGGTATAACTAATACACCAATATCAGTAGTAGATTCATTTATAGCAACAACATCTCATAATGGAAAGAACTTCACATTGCAAGCAAGAACATCACAATGTCCAAATGGAGTTTATGCGGTAAATGCAGGACCATTAACAGTAAGAAATAATTGTTGTCCAAATCCAAGCATAACATTAGAACCAAACAACGTGTGTTATGGAGATACAATACATTTGGCATCAACAATATTTACGCCTGAGTTTCCATTACATTATCAATTCTACTGTGAAACAGGAGGAACTTATACACCAGTAAGCCCAGCAATGACGGTATTAAGTGGTACATCCCCAGCAACAGTAAATTGGGATGTAGTAGCAACAACAGCATTTAACGGAAAGAACTTCACAGTTAAAGCATGGACAAATGGAATATGTCCAGCTGGAGTATTTGCAATAAATGCAGGACCATTAACAGTAAGAAACAATTGTTGTCCAAAAATCAATATAGATTCAATCACACCACAACCGGTATGTATAGGAGAAACATTTGAAGTAAATGCAACAATACAAACAGCATTGTATCCAGTAAGTTATCAAATATATTGTGAGCAAGGGGGCAACTATACAGCACTAGAACCACCAGTAACAATAGTTAGTGGCACAGGAACAGAGACAATAGATGAGAGTATAATTGCAACAACAAACTTAAGTGGAAAGAATATCGTAATAAAAGTATGGAACAGCACATGTCCAAATGGAGTATATTCATTAAACTACGGACCATTTAGAACAAAGTTCTGTAGATTTGATTTGGCGTTACGCAAGAAGATAGACTTCACAGCAACACCATCACCATTTGTACCAGGAAGTGATGTAACATTCCAAATAGAGGTATTTAATCAAGGAGATATAGCTGCATATAATGTAGAAGTAACAGATTATATACCATCAAATTTCACATTAAATGATGGAAGTTGGACATCAGTAGGAGGAGGAAAGGTAACGAAGACATTAGCGGGACCAATAATGCCAAATACAAGTCAAATGTTAAGTATAACATTGAAGATAGATCCGAACTTCAGAGGAGATTTAATAGTAAATACCTCGGAGATAAGCAAAGCGGATAATGATGATAATCCAGCAACACCAAATGCGTATGTAGATATCGATTCAGATCCAGACAACGACATCAACAATGATGGAGTAGCAAAGAACGATATGATAGATGAGGATGGAAAGAACAATCCAAATGATGATGAGGATGATCATGATATTGAACCTGTAAGAGTAGATAGATTTGACTTGGCATTAACCAAGAAGATTCAACAACCATCACCAAGTTCATATAGTCCTGGGGATACAGTAAATTATGTAATAGAAGTAACAAACCAAGGAACAATACCTGCAAACTATATAGAGGTAACAGATTATATTCCAAGTGGACTTATTTTAATAGATAATCAATGGACAATCCCAGTAGGCAACACAACAACAAGACCGTTTTTTGCAACATTGCCACCAGGATCATCATATCAGATGAATATCAGATTTAGAATAGATCCAAATTATACAGGAGGAGATATAACAAATGTATCGGAGATAGATTCAACAAACACACCATACGGACCGTTTGTAGATATCGATTCATGGCCAGATAACAATCCAAATAATGATGGAACAGCAAAGAATGATGTAACAAATGAGGATAGAAAACTTGATGGAACAAAGGATGAAGATGATTCAGATCCAGAAACAATCAAGGTGGTATTAGATGCACAATTAGGAGATAAGGTATGGTATGACAACAACCTAAATGGCATTCAAGATCCAAGCGAACCAGGAGTAAAAGATGTAATAGTATGTTTATATAATGGATCAACATTATTAAAACAAGATACAACAGATGCAAATGGAAATTACTTATTCGAGAAACTATCACCAGGCACATATTCAGTTAAGTTCAAAGATCTACCAAGTGGATATATATTCACAGACAAAGATCAAGGAACAAATGATAGTACAGATAGTGATGCAGATATAACAGGATCAACAGTAAGTACAGTACTAACAGCAGGTGAAAAGGATAGCACATGGGATGCGGGCATCTGGAAGCCAGCATGTATAGGAAACAGAATATGGGTTGATTTAAATAAAGATGGCATACAGGATAATGGAGAGCCAGGAGCATTTGATGTAGGAGTAACATTATACAAATCAGATGGAAGCTTGGTATCAACACAGAATTCAGTAGCAGGAGGAATGTATAAGTTTGGAGGCTTACGTCCAGGAGATTACTATGTAGTATTTAACAAACCAGCATTCTTTGATGGATTTACAATAAAAGATCAAGGAAGCAATGAAGATAAAGATAGTGACGTAGATCCATTAGGAAAAACAGTAGTCACAAATTTAGTATCAGGTGAGTATGATTCAACATGGGATGCAGGATTGATAGTAGAAGATGTTAAACCAGCATGTATAGGAGATAGAGTATGGGTAGATCAAAACAATAATGGAATCCAAGAATATGGAGAAGCAAGTGCATCAGGAGTAGAAGTAATATTGAAGCAAGCAGACGGTACACCAGTAGATACAATGTACACAGATGCATTTGGATATTATAGTTTCTGTGACTTAATGCCAGGCGACTATTATGTATGTTTCAGATTACCAGATAACTTTGAATGGGCACCAAGCAATCAAGGAACAAATGATAGCTTAGATAATGATGTAAATCCAAATACAGGCTGTACAGAAGTAACAACATTAACATCGGGAGAAAATGATCCAACATGGGACGCAGGATTACATCCGAAACAAGTAGTACTACTAGCATCAATAGGAGATAGAATATGGGTAGATACAGATAAAGATGGAATCCAAGATTCAGGAGAACCAGGAGCAAGTGGAGTATGTGTAAAATTGTACAAATCAGACGGGTCATGGGTAGGAACAATGAATACAGATGGCACTGGACATTATGAATTCACAGGATTAATACCAGGAGATTATTATGTAGAATTCTGTTTACCAAATGAATTTACATTTACAAATAAAGACCAAGGAACAAATGACAGCTTGGATAGTGATGTAGATCCAATAACACGCAGAACGATAGTAACAACATTGGTAGGAGGAGAAAACGATCCAACATGGGATGCAGGATTGGTAACAAAAGAGATCTTAGCAAGTGTAGGAGATAGAGTATGGGTAGATACAAATAAGAATGGCATACAAGATCCAGGAGAACCAGGAGCAAGTGGAGTATGTGTAAGACTATACAAATCGAATGGAGATTTTGTAGCTCTAACATATACAGATGGAACAGGATATTACTTGTTCGATGGACTTCAAGCAGGAGATTATTATGTAACATTCTGTTTACCAGATAACTTTACATTTACAATTCAAGATCAAGGAGGGAATGAAGCAACCGATAGTGATCCAAATATCACAACAGGAACAACAGCAACATTTACATTGAATGCAGGAGATGCAAAACGCGATGTAGATGCAGGATTAGTATCAACACCAGAAGTGGCGTCAATAGGGGACAGAGTGTGGGTAGACTTAAATAAAGATGGAGTACAAGATGTAGGAGAACCAGGAGCATTTGATGTAAAAGTAGTGTTACATAATGCAGATGGTTCAATAGTATCAGTAACACATACAGTAGCAAATGGATTCTATCAATTTACAGGATTAACACCAGGAGATTACTATGTAACAGTATGCAAACCAGATGAGTTTGAATACACAGTAAGAGATCAAGGAGGAAACGATGCAAAAGATAGTGATGTGGATCCATTAACAGGAAATATGATAGTAACAACACTAGTTGCAGGAGAAAACGACATGACATGGGATGGAGGCTTGATAGTAAAAGATCAACCACTAAAAGCAGTAATAGGAGATAGATTGTGGTTAGATAAAAACAAAAACGGAGTACAAGATCCAGGCGAACCAGGAGTACCAAATGTGAAAGTATGTTTGTATAAAGCAGATGGAACAATAGTAAGATGCGATACAACAGACTCAAATGGAAATTACTTGTTCACAGAAGTAGATCCAGGATGTTATTACGTTAAGTTTGGCTTACCAACAGGATATGACTTCACATCCAAGGATCAAGGAAGTAATGATGCAATAGATAGTGATGTAGATTTAATGACAGGAATGACAAGTACATTCTGTGTAGTAGGAGGAGAAACAAAACTAGATGTAGATGCAGGGGTAGTATGCCATGCACCAACAGTAGTGCCAAGTATTACATCACGTGGAGATGCAAACGAACTTGAGATAACGCTAACAGGAATAGTAACAGGAATAGATCCAACGTTTAATTATCAATTCTGTGTAGTAGTAAATGGAGTATCAACCCCATTACAAGGAGTACAGATGATAACAAACGGAACACAACCATTTATCTTAACATACACATTCATAGGTACAAGTGCAGACTTATCTAAGAAATATGTATTGAAGGTAGGAAAAGAGGATTGTCCAATAGAGGTAGTATTACCAGTAGAGTTAGCAGAATTTACAGGAGAGTTGATAGACAATGGAATTGCAAAACTAGATTGGAGAACAGCATCAGAAACAAATAATGCAGGGTTTGACTTAGAACGCAGCATAGTAAGAAACGGAGTAGAAGGACCGTTTGAATTTGTAACATATGCAAAGAGTCAATCACAAGGAGGCACATCAGCAAGTGGATATAAATATAATCACAGCGATGATGTAAATTGGTTAATAGGAGATGCAGAGAAGTTAGTATATCGCTTGAAGATAAAAGATATAGATGGAAGATTTGAGTATGCAAAACAACGAGTAACAATCGAGTTGAAGGAAGAGGTAACAGCAGGCTTAAGATTAAATTTAAGCAATGCAACACCAAACCCAGCAAACACAAAAGCAAAGTTCACATATACAGTACCAGTAGCAACAAAAGTTACAATAAACATATATGATGGAACAGGAAAGATAGTAAAAGTAATTGAAGAAGGTCAAGTAAGTGAAGGAAGCCACGAAGTGGTAATGAACTTACAAGATTTATCAAGTGGAGTTTATCGTTACAGTTTAAACGCAATGGGAAAAAGCGTAACTAAATCAGTAACGGTTGTAAAATAAAGGATCGCAGAACATTATTATAAAAGCAGGCGTGGGGCTATCTCCATGCCTGCTTTGTTTTTATATTAATAAAATTTATTGTGAATAATTTATTTAATGAATACTAGTTAATTAAAATTACTATATTTTAAAGAATAACAATTACAATTTAATAATTTTAATATTTCTTGTTTCTTTATCTTCGGCAATTTGAAACTCTATTATGTAATTTGAAAATTCTAATAAATTACTTGATTTTTCTGCCCATTCAATTAATTTAATAGATTGTAAATCGTTAATTATATCCTCAAATCCAATTTCAGATAATTCATTCTGATTATTTATTCTATACAAATCAATGTGTGAAATTAACACTTTATCTTTATGATTATTTAAACCATTATACTCGTTTATTAGAGTGTATGTAGGGCTTGATACAATTTCTTTAACTTTTAATTTTTTGCATATCCCTTGTATAAATTTGGTTTTGCCAAAACCTAGTTCACCATAAAAAGAAACAATATCACCATTAACTAAAGTACTTGCAAACTTCTCTCCAAGTTTTATAGTTTGTTGTTCATTAATTGATGTGAAAATTTCTAAACTCATTAAAAAATATAATTTGAAATTTATTGATTTACATTTGGAATATTTAATAAAATTAAGAGAAATTTCTTCTCTGAATAAAAAATATAAAGTAATTATAAATTTTTTAAAATAATTAACAGATTTCCATTATTTTAATTTTGAATTTTAATATTGCATAATATAAATTCATTGCTTAGGTTATAGTAATATTTTTTAACAAAAATAAACCTTTGGAAATTATGAAATCAAAATTAAATGTTTTTTACTTTTTCACTTTGGTATTTTTATTATCGATAATTTTATCGTTAAATAATTTACTTGCTCAAAATGTAACAATAACTTTAAAGAGACCACCTCCAAATCAGTTAAAGTTAGCTGACTTATGGGAGATTACAATAAATAATCCATCAAGATCCAATTTACAAGTATTTTTACATGGTACTGTTGTAGAATCAGTTGATGGATTGGTTGTAGATGCAAACTCAAAAGTATTTACTCTTCCACCTGGATTAAAAATTTACAGAGGAAGTGAAGTAGAACCAGTTAAAGTTAATTCTGTCCAAGATAAATATAAGATACCTTTTCTAAGAACTGGCAAAGTACCAGATGGAATATATAGGGTTTGTGTAGAAGTAATTTTAGCCGATAGAAATACTATTATAGGAACTGATTGTTTTGATCAAGTTGTAAAAAATATTTCTCCACCAATATTAATTACTCCAAATGAAGGATCTGAAATAAATGAAATATTACCAATTTTTACATGGTTAGCGCCAAGACCAATAACATCTGGATTTAGTGTTACATACAAATTTAAATTAGTTACATTATTTAGAGGTCAAACCCCACTTGATGCAATGGTATCAAACCCATCAATTCTTGAACAATCTAACATTTTTCCAACATTTTTTCAATTTCCTATAAGTGCACGTCAATTAGTTCCAAATACAAATTATGCTTGGAAAATTTCTGCATTTAATGGGAGAACTTTACTTGGAGAAAGTGAGATTTGGTGGTTTTTGTACAAACCTTTAAAAATTAATGGTAGAGATGGGGTTATAAAAGACAGAAACAGTGGGGATTTTTCAGATATTCCAATTAAAAGGAAGGATCCATTCACTGGATTTAAGGATAATGGTAGGTTAAGAAATCCTTTTAATAATCCAATAGTAAGAACACCAAATGATAAAGATTTTATACCTGTTGGTGATTTATTTGAAACTGATATTATAACATTAGCTTTAATTCCAACAGAAATTCCAAATGATATTTCTAAGGACTTGTTAGGAGAATTATTACGTAAATGTTATAAGTAAAATCATAAAGAAATTAATTTCCCAAGTATATTTTAGTAAATAATATAAGTATTAATGAAAGTTTTAATTACAGGAGCAACTGGATTTATAGGTAGTCATTTAACTGAACAACTTTATAAAAAAGGGTACGATATTAGAGTTTTTTGTCGTTCAACTTCAAATCTAAAATATATAAACCATCTGCCAATAGAATATGTTTATGGTGATTTCATGGATCTTAATTCTTTAGAAGCAGCGGTAAAAGATGTCGATTATATTTATCATGTTGCGGGTGTTGTAGCTGCAAAAAATCGGAAAGAATTTTTTGACGGCAATCAAGTATCAACTAGAAATATGTTATCTGCAGTAATAAAACATAATATAAATATTAAAAAATTTATTCATGTTTCAAGTTTAGCTGCTATTGGTCCTGCACTTGATTCAAAACACCCAGTTGATAGTAATACAAAACCACACCCAATTACAACTTACGGTGAAAGTAAACTTGCTGCTGAAGTAGAAGTATTAAACGTTATGAATTTGATTCCATGTACTATAGTTAGACCCCCAGCAGTTTATGGAGAACGAGACATAGGAGTTCTATCGTTTTTTCAAACAATGAAGAAATCGGGTTTTGCACCAATAATTGGATTTGGTAAGAAATTAATTAGTTTAGTTCATCAAGATGATTTAGTTAGAGGAATTATTCTAGCTGGTGAATCTCATAATACCAATGGTAAAAGTTATTTTATATCATCCAATAAGTTTTATACTTGGGAGGAAATAGGAGAAGTTACTGCAAAAGTTTTAGGAAGGAAAAGAGCTCGTTACATTCATGCCCCTCATGCAGTCGTTTATGTAGCTGCTGCAATTAGTGATTTTATTGGAAGGTTCCAAAAGAAACCACCAATTTTTGATTTTGAAAAAGGAAAAGATATTACGCAACCTTTTTGGATTTGTAGTGTTATAGACTCAAAGAACGATTTTGGGTATGAACAACAAATTACAGTAGAAGAAGGAGTTGAAAGAACTATAAATTGGTATACTAAGGAAGGTTGGCTTTAGATTGAAATTAAAACTAATATTTATATTTTTTTTATAGTTACTATTTTTTACTTATTTTTTTATTACAATGTTATATATTTGCTAGTATAAAATTAATTATTCTTAATACTTAAATTTTTAATAAACTATAGCTTTAAATTTTACATTTTTACACTGTCCTAACATTTATCATTTAATTAGACTTTTTGTAGGAAATTTAAAGTTTTCTACAAATCTATTTTTTTTCAATCAAAAATGAAAAATATTAATTTTAAGCTTAATTTGTTTGTTAATTATTTAACAATCCCTTTAATTTTTTTTAGTTTATCAAATATAGAAATTAAAGCTCAAACAACTGGCGGATCAGCAGTTCCATTTTTATTAATTGCACCAAGTGCCCGATATGGAGGTATGGGCGAAATGGGTACAGCAATAGCCGATGATGAGCATTCTACACATTATAATATTGCTGGTTTAGCATACCAAAATCATACTAAAGTTGGTCTTTCTTATTCAAAATGGTTGCCTCAATTTAATGCAGATTTGCATTACGGTTATTTAACTGGTTGTACTTATATGCCAAGTTTAGGTGGTACATTGTCTGGTGAATTTACATACTTAGATTTAGGTGAATTTCAAAGAACTTTTGAAAATGGTGCTTTAGGAGAAAAATTTAGATCCGTTGAATATGCACTCGCTGTTGGTTTTGCTACAAAACTTTCTGATGAATTTGGAGCAGGAATTCAAGGTAGATTTATTAACTCTATGTTATCAAGCATTGGAGTTGGTCAAGAAAAACAAAGCGGTAGTGGTGCCAGTGTTGGTTTTGATTTAGGTGTGCTTTGGAATCCAAATTTAAAAATCGATGGTTTTCCAGAAAAACCTTTGAAAGTTGGTGCAACATTTACAAATATAGGACCAAAGATTTTCTATATTGATATTGCTCAAGCAGATCCATTACCAACGACTTTGAGAACAGGAATAGCATTCCATCTATTACAAGATGAATTTAATGATATGACCATAGGTGCAGATATAACCAAACTTTTAGTTAATCGTCCTTCTAAAGACTTGGTAGATCCTGTACCTAAATCATTATGGACTTCTTGGGGGAATGGAAAGGGTGTTGAATTATCTTTAGGTGCTGAATATTGGTATGAGAAATTAGTTGCGTTACGTGCTGGTTACTTTACTGAGAGTGCTGCTGGTGGAAACAGAAAATTTTTAACATTTGGAGCTGGATTAAGGTATGATATATATGGCATTGATTTTAGTTATATTAACACAATAGAAACTGCACATCCTTTGGCAAATACTTTAAGATTTACATTGGGAATTGATTTAGATAAAAACGATACTCCAAACGTACCAAATTAAAACTTTCTTGTTTTTATATATAGCAGAGTGCATTATTGTTTGCACTCTGTTTTTTTTAGAGTTGATTTATTCTAATTAAAGTTATTAAATGTTTAATATACTTGTTAAAAATTGATTTTTAGTTAAAGTAATTTTTAATATAGAAATTAGTAAACTTACAAATGATGCAAATAATTTGATCACTTTTATATACTTAATGTAAAAATAAGTGCTCTCCAAATTGTAAGAATTATTTATTAATAAAAATCCCTACAAATTATTTAAAATTGTAGGGATTTTTACTTATTCGCTTAATTAATTTTAGTACATTACAAATGTTTAATTTAAAACAAAGGTTATCTTAAGTGTTACTCTATATTCTGTTATTTTACCTTCATTAACAGTTAATTTCTGGTCTTTAACCCATGCACCTCTTATATTATGTAGAGTTTTGTTAGCTCTTTCAATTCCTCCGCTTATTGCATCATCAAAACTTATAGTTGAAGATGAAATTACTTCTGTTACTTTTGCTACTGTTGCCATTTTGAATTTTAAATTGATTATTAGTTGTTATATATTTAACTTTCCAGTTTATAATTATTTGTAAAAATCATTTACTATTAGTATTGTAAAATAAATTCGAACTATATTAGATTTATTAAGAATTTTAATTGTATAAATACTTTTTATTAAAAATTTATTTAGTCCAACTTAGAATTAACTCAGGAATAAATCCTATTACCAATGAACCAGAAACTAATACACCTAAAACTAATTTGGAATAATTAATTACTCTAGCCTGCTCTAAACTTGATTCATTTGATTTAAAGAACATATTTACAATTATACCTAAATAGAACCAAGCTGAAATAATAGATGAGATTACACTAACAATAGCTAACCACGTTCTACCTGAATCAATTGCTGAAAGGAATAAGTAATACTTACCGAAAAATCCTGCAAATGGTGGTATTCCCAATAAAGAAAGCATAAACAATGATAAGATTAGGGCTATTACTGGGTTAGTCTTTCCAAGACCTATGTAGTCTTTTACTTGAATATATTCACCTTTAATATTTTCTAAATTTCCTATTAAAACAAAAGCTCCAAGTTGCATAAACAAATAAGAACACATATAATACAGAACCCCAATATATCCCATTTTATTTCCAGATGCAATTCCCATTAAAGCATAACCAGCATGGGAAATTGAACTATAAGCTAACATTCTTTTAATATTTGTTTGACTTAAAGCTAAAATATTTCCAGATAACATTGTAATGGCAGATAAAATTGCAATTACTAAAGTTAAATCTGTTGAATTTAATTTTGGATAAATTACAGACATAACACCAACAAACCCACTAAAAGCGGCTGCTTTACCTGCAGTACTCATAAAACCTGTAACAATTGTTGGTGCTCCTTCATATACATCTGGTACCCATTGATGAAAAGGAAAAATACCTACTTTAAAACTAAAACCTATTATAATTAATGAAAATCCACAAATTGTAAGAAGTGAATATTTTTCAAAAAAATTAGCACTTATTTGGGTAAAATTTGTAGAACCAAAAGAGCCATATAACAATGCAATTCCATACATTAAAAATCCTGTAGCAAACGCACCTAACAAAAAATATTTAACAGACGATTCATTTCCCTTAAGGTCCTTTTTAATTATTCCTGTTAATACATAAAAACAAATTGACATTATTTCAATACCTATAAAAATCATTATCAAGTCGTTTGAATGAGATATAATAAGCATACCAGATATTGACATTAAAACAATTGTATAGAATTCATCGAGAATACCATTGAATTTTTCAAAATAGTTTTTTGCAGAAAGAATAGTAATAATTCCAGCAATACAAAAAACAAAATCAAAAATTATACTATAACTACTAGTCTTAACCATACCATTCATTGCAATTCCAGTAAGGTTAATATTCATAAAAGCTGATGCTAATGTTAACAATAATCCAATAACCGAAACTGAAGTACATAATTTAGTACTATTTTTTACTAAAGCATCTAATACCATTACTATAACAGCAAAAGTGCTAACAATTAATATAGGTAAGGAAATTATTAAATCTTGTTGGTTCATTTATTATGCTTTTTTAAAATCTGATTTTTTCTTAGAAAATATTTTCATTAAATTAAAACTTCCAAATATACCTTGAGGTCTGGTTAACATCAAAATAATAAGAGCTAAAGAATAAATAGACATTCTAAAATCACCTAAATTTACACTACCAAATTTAATTCCTCTAAGCCATTCAGGTAAATAAGTAAGCAATGCAGCCGCAGCCATAACACCATAAGTGGAGCCCATACCACCCATTATAACCATTACAACAATTTCTACACTTCTAACAAATCCAAAATCTTCAGGAGAAATTAATCCATTATAATTACCATACAATCCACCAGCAATTCCAGCAAAAAATGCACCAATAACAAAAGCTATTACTTTGTACCTTGTAGTATTTATTCCCATTGCTTCTGCAGCAATTTCATCATCACGTACTGCTAAAAAACCTTTACCATAAGTAGAACGCATTAAGTTTTGTATAATAAAAACAACAATTGCAAGTGTGATAAAAATCCATAAAAAATTAGTATATCGAGGTAATCCTGCAAGTCCTAAAGCACCTCCTAGATAATCAATATTTTGTATAACAACCCTTATAATTTCTCCAAACCCTAAGGTGACTATTGCAAGATAATCTCCTTTTAATCTTAAAGATGGAATACCTACTAAAAGCCCAGCAATAGCAGCAGCAATTCCACCTGCAAGTAAAGAAATTAGCAAGACAAAATGTTGTGAACCTCCTTCGAGTGAAGTTCCCAAAACTTTAGGTAATAACATAGTTGAAAAAACTACCGAAGTATAAGCACCTATTGACATAAATCCGGCGTGTCCCAAGGAAAACTGTCCTGTAAATCCATTAACTACATTTAAAGAAACAGCCAATATCATTGAAATACCTATATATATTACAATTCTACCATTATAAGATCCAAGCATATCAAAACCAAATGATAAAACTATAATTCCAATAATAGAAAAAATTAAAAAAATGTACCGCATATAAAAAATTAGAAAATTGAATTAGATTAAAATCCATTTCAAACAAAAATTAGAACTAAAATTATACTTTTTCAGATGCTGCTTTTCCTAATAACCCAGATGGTTTAAATAATAATATTATAATAAGTAATGAAAAAACAATAGCGTCTTTAAATGTAGGTGAAATATAACCAGCAGTTAGTGTTTCAACAATTCCAATTAAAAACCCACCTAATGCTGCTCCTGGAATATTACCAATGCCACCCACAACAGCTGCTACAAAGGCTTTTAAACCTGGAAGAACACCCATTAAAGGGTTAATTTTTGGATAAGTTGAAGCAAATAAAATAGCTCCAGCACCTGCCAATGAAGATCCAATAAAAAAAGTAAAAGTTATAATTCTATTAGTATTAATACCCATTAATGATGCAGCATTCAAATTCATAGAAACGGCTCTCATAGCAGTACCAACTTTGGTTTTCATAACTATAATTCTTAACACATACATCAAACCAACAGACACAAATACTACAACTGTTTGTTGTAATGAAATTGGAATTGATCCTAAGTTAAAAAGTACAGTATTTGGAATCAATGTAGGGAAAGTTTTATAATCTGCACCAAATACTTGTGGTAACTGACCAGTATATTCTAAGAAAAGTGAAACCCCAATTGCAGTAATTAATACTGTTAATTTAGGTCTGTCTCTTAATGGTCTATATACAAGATACTCAATTAACATCCCTAATAGCCCACAAGCAATCATTGTAATAATTAGAACTATAATAGATGTAACTGACCCTTCTCCGAATGTATTAGTAATTCTTGGAATGCTATAATAACCTATGTAAGCACCAACCATAAAAACATCAGAATGGGCGAAATTAATAAAACGCAATACCCCAAACACTAAAGTATAGCCTAAAGCTATAAGTGCATAAATAGCACCTAAAGAAATTCCATTTATTATCTGTTGTAAAAATTCATTCATAAATTACTAATTGGTAATTAATATCAACAATTAAAAAAATTATGTAAATAGTTGATTTATAAATCTAAAAAAACTGGTAGTATTATGGAGCAACTGTTGTACTATAAGTGAATTTCCCATTTTTAATCTCTAAAACTACAGCAGATTTATTTGCGTTCCTGTTAGCATCAATTGTTATGTTTCCAGTAATTCCAGGATAATTTTTAAGGTTCGTGATCCCGTTTTTAATCACCTCAGATGTAGCAGAACCACCATCTTTAATTGTTTTAGCAATAATCATCATTGCATCATAACCCAATGCGGACATGGCACCTGGAGTTTTGCCACTATAAGTAGATGTAAATTTAGAAATAAAATTCTTAACTATAGTAGATGTATCTTCTTCTGAATAATGATTTGTAAAGAAAGAACCTTCTAATGCTTGCTTTGCAGCACCTTGAGTTAGTACAGGAGAATCCCAACCATCACCTCCTAATAAAGGTGCTTTAATTCCTAACTCTCTAGCTTGAACAGCTATCAAGCTTGTCTCAGTATAATACCCTGGAACAAAAATTACATCTGGATTTTTTGCTTTAATTGCAGTTAATTGAGCCTTAAAATCGCTTTCACCACCTTGATAAGATTGTTCTTCAACAATATTTCCACCCATTGAACTAAATTGCTTTGTAAAGTTAGCAGTTAAACCAACAGAATATGCATTTGCATTATCTTTTAATACAGCTGCTGTTTTCTTATGAAGATTATCAAATGCAAATTTTGCTAAAACACTTCCTTGGAAAGGATCGATATAACAAATCCTAAATACATAATCACCTGTTTGAGTTACTTTTTCATTTGTTGAAGCAGGAGAAACCATTGGAATCTTATTTCTTTGACAAATTGGACCACCAATTAAGGATCTTCCAGAAGCCACTTCACCTATTATAGCAATTACTTTATCATTGCCAATTAATTTCTCAACCGCATTACCAGCTCCTTGAGGATTTGATTGAGTGTCTTCAGTAATTAATTCAATTTGTTTTCCTACTAATCCCCCAGATTTATTTATTTCATCAACTGCCATTTTAACTCCAGCATCTACTTCAGTTCCAAAAGTTGCTTCTTTTCCAGTTAATGATGCATAATGACCTATCTTAATAGTCTTAGATTCTGTTGGAGAATCACCTCCAGATTTTGTACAGGAAGTAATAGTTACTGCAACAAGTGCAATAAGTAAACAAAATTTATTCATAAAATTAAAAGTTGGGAATAAAATTAGAGAGGAATTAAATATTAAATTTTAATTCACAAATTTAAGGTTTAAGTTTATATCAAAGAGAGGGAATTTTACAAGATCATAAAAAAGAAAAAATATAACCCAACATATAAAAATGAATTTTGAAAAATTACTTTAAATAATAATTTAATAAATTAAACAGTTACTAATGAAAATTTATTTGACATTTAATCCTGATCCCGATTGAATAATTTTTGTACTATCTGAAGTTGAATCAGAAGGAATGATAGCAAATTGCCAAGATAAACCTAAATGAACAGATGCAGTTTGTCCATTAAAAACACTATTACAAATTTGGATATCATGACTAAACACTTCATTTATACTACAACCAATTGAAAAATTCAAGTTTAACCAACCAAATTTATTATTAATTATTGATGATATTATTGATCCAATCCTTGGTTCAATCATAAGGTTCATATTTTTTACATCAACATCAAGAATTTTATCTGTAAAGGAGGTATGAATTTTGGATGAAACTGGGATTCCAATATTAATTCCAACAAATAATCTTTCTAATGAAATGTAAGGGAATAAAGTTATGTATTTTGGGTTTATTTGAGCTATTGTATCAAAGTTATTAAATTTAATTGAAGCTATTGCTCTTTCATCATAATAAATTCCAAAACCTAAAGCTAATTTCTTAGTTTTATAAAGTGGAAATCGGCTAATTAAACCAATTCTTAATTTACCTATATACCCATCATTAAAATAAAATGAATCAGGATTATTCATAGACATAAACGCACCTCCAGAAATATCCACTCCAATTGTAGGATAATAGGTACCAAGCATGTCTGGAGTAGTTCTTCTTTGAGAAAAAGTACTTGTAAATGTAATCAAAGATAACACAAAAACCAAATTAAATTTGTTAAACAATTTTATGATTTAATAAATTACTTTAAGATAGTATTTAATACAAAAACTTCAGAACTTAAATCCAATTTGTAAAGATATGTTCGCATTAAATATCTTACTATTGAATTTAAAATTTGAAAGGTTAATATCATTTAAAAACAAGTTGTTAATTGGAAATCCAAAGTTAAAATTCAACTTTGTTTGAACCAAATTATTATCGATTATCCTCCATAAAGTTGATCCTATAATCGGTTCAATTCTAATAGCCATTTTTTCCAAATGTATATTATTTAAATTATATAAATTAGAACTAAAAGATGTTTCAATTGGAAAACTAAAATTAACTCCTAATATCAACCTATCAATATTAATTTGAGGGTAAATATATAGGTATTTGATTTGAAATTCAATTGATGAATCTGGAAAGAATATCCTATAACATTTACCTTTTAAATTTTCAAAGCCAAAATAAATTGTTGAATTTACTTTACTATATTTAGATAAAGGTATTGCTGTAAAAAATCCAAGTTTATATCCTCCAATTCCAAAATCTCCTGTTAGCAAACTATCTTTTAAATCTAAGGAGATAGATAAATTAGCATAAAAATCCATACCAATTAAAACTGAATAATTAGTAGTGTTTAACTTTGGAAATGTTAATTGACAAAATGATTTATTACTTAATATTAGAAATAATAAAATTAAAATAGAAGTTAACTTCATAAAAAAAACTTTACAATATAAACTTACAAAAATTTGTTAGTAAATAATATAAAGTTAATTTTTAAAATTGTAACCAATAATATCAGTTTAATATTTTCTACTCCTTTCTACCCCTGGAATTCTAAATTGCCATGTAAGACCTAAGTGAGCAGAGGCTAAATTCCCATCAAATTTTTTATCTAAGTTTGTTAATGCTACTAATGCACCTGTTTGGTTCTCTTTGTAAATTTTATTTATACAATATCCTAAGGAAAAAGTTAATCCTAACCAACCAATTTCTTCATCTAAAAGTGGTGCAACTGCACCTAATCTTGGTTCAATCATCATATCAACGCTTTTAACATCTTCATCTGAATAATCAGTTGAAATCTCTGAAGCTGAGGTTCTATTTACAGTAAATTTCCCACTTTTTGGTAAGCCAAAATTAACACCAATAATTAAAGTGCTAATTTTAAGAAAAGGGAAAATAGAAATATAATTAAGTTGATTGTTAATAGTGTTATTGTTATCACTATTTTCAAATATACCAGTAGCTCTATTATCCAATCCAATTGATAATCCACCACTTAACATTCTTGAAAATGGCATAATTAAATCTAATCCAAATTGGGTTCCAAATTTAGGAGAAACTTTTAAACCAGTAGGTGGAGTATTTGTAGCCATTGAATAACCAATACTACCACCTAAACCTATAGTTAAAAAATCAGTTGCATTAATGTCTCCATAATTAGTCTGTGATTTAGTTACTACAATTGATAATAGAAATACTGAGAAAATTGAGATTATCCTTTTCATAAAATGATTTAATAGTTTATTGTAATTTGATTAAATATGTTGTAAAAAATGTAAAAGTTCTATTGAATTCACATTAAAATTATGACTGTTGATTTATTGTTTTAGTTAGTTACTTCTCCTAAATATGCTTGAATTACAATTGGATTTGATTTAATTTCAAATGGTGTTCCTGTAGCAATTTTATTTCCATAATCTATAACTGTAATTTGCTCACAAACTCCCATAACAACTTTCATATCATGCTCAATTAATACAATAGTTAAGTCGAAATTATCTCTTAAAAATCTAATTAAACTCATTAACTCAACTTTTTCAGTTGGTGTCATTCCTGCAGCAGGTTCATCAAGTAAAAGTAACTTAGGGTTTGTTGCTAATGCTCTAACAATTTCAACTCTCCTTTGATCTCCATAACTCAAGTTTTTTGCTAATTCATTTTTAAATTTTAATAATGAAAACATCTCTAACAAATTGTCAATTTCAATTTGGAATTTATCTTCTTGATTTGAATATTTTTTAAATTGTAAAATAGAATTTGTTAAATTATTTACACCTTTATTATTTAATGCAACTCTAACATTATCTGAAACTGAAAGTGATGTAAATAACCTAATGTTTTGAAAAGTTCTAGCAATTCCATTAGCGGCAATTTCGTAAGGTTTTAAACCAATAATCGATTTATCATTAAAAATTACATTACCTTCTGTTGGTTTATAAACGCCAGTAATCATATTAAACACAGTTGTTTTACCAGCTCCATTTGGTCCTATAATTCCATAAAGTGAATTCATAGGAATTTCTTGAGTTAAGTTACCAACAGCTGTTAACCCACCAAATTTCATTGTTACATTATCTAGTTTGAGTAACGCCATGAATATTCCACCATTAATTTATTAATTTTATTTACAATAGAATCCTTTTTTAAAAATAAGTCGTAAGGTATATAACCAGGTTGACTTCCTAAATCATTTTTGTTTTTAAGTTCAGTTGTTGAATTTCCCTTCGCAACATTTATACTCTTTGAATTTGAACCAGCTGTCCATTTGAAACTTCTAAAAAACATTTCCTTATTATCAATATATTTCTGCATTCTAATTCCATATGGAATTATTTCAATCAAGGTATTTCTTGTTGGAGTGTAATATGTACGCTTAATAATAGTACCAGTTAAACTATTTGAATCTTTATCAAAATATATGAAACTACCAAATTTTTTTGTACTGTCTGGTATAGGTTTATCTGAAATAAATGTAGTAAATCTATATTCTCCAGCATTAGGAATTATATAAACTCTTTTTTCAAATTGTCCCTTAATATTCCAACCACTTTTTAATGAATCTAACTTTGCTTCTATAGGTAATTTTATAGAAAATCCTTTTCTACTTTCCACACGCTGAACATATTCTATCCAAGTAATTTTTGAACTGTCAACCTTTTGTGCAAAGATTATTTGACAACCCAACATACCAAAAAAGACTAAAATAAATAATTTCAAAAAAGCACCTATAAGTTTATTAAAATGATGTACAAGTTAACTTATTCTGAATTAAAATCAAAAAAATTTATTTTATATGTTAACTAAATTATTATTAAAATAAATTTTAAATTACAATACTTATATTTAAAAGGTTACTCACCAAACTGTCCTTTTTGATACTTTTTAGGATCACGACCATACCTCCAAGATTGCATAATATTTGAAGAACCTGGTGTTGGTATAAAGCTGTCAAAAATTGCTGTAAGTTTGCTTTGTAGTTCAGTTAGACCTAATTCAGTTAATTGAAACTCAATTTGAACGGTGTAGTCTCTAAGTAAAAAAGTCCTTTGAAATGATTTTCTATTTCCTAACAAAATACCTGTAGAATCAAAAAAATGGATACTATCTAACAATTTATAATCCTTTGGTATTAAATGTTGTTCAGTAAAATATCGGATATTCATAGCCCCTAATCCTCCCTTTAAAATATAGTTAAACCATTCAGTTTTACCCTCTTTATTTTCTCTAGTTCCAATAGGATTTAATTTTGATTGAGCTGGAATTCTAAATTTATAATTATAAGAAGTGCTATTAAAATCAATTAATGAAGTATCAAAAGTTCTGATAATTCTTCTTGAAAAATTAGTATCAAGCTGCTTAACAGAATCAGTTAATTCTTGTGAATTAGCAAAAACAGAATTAAATGAAAAAAGTAAAGAGAAAACCAGAAATAATTTCATAAAAAAAGATGAAAAAAGTTTATGTTTTAGTTTTAAAGTTTAGTGTTGGTAAATTATTAATCGTTTAATAACATTTATTTATAAATGGAATTACTAATTTACAAAATCTTAAAAACAATCCACAAAAAATTAATAGTTAATTTAATTTACAATTTAAATGCTTAAAATCCTTCTTTAAATTAATAAAGTTAATTGTTAAAAATGTTAAATAGTTTTTTTAAATCAAAAGGAAAATTGTAAAATATGAGGTTTGTAAATAGTATGTTATTGATTTTTGTTGGTTTATACTCTTATGGTAAAACACAAACAAATCAAATTGAAGGAGTAGTTTTAGATGATAACAAAAATGGAATTATTGGAGCAAAAGTTCAACTTAAAGATGCAAAATTAGGAGCAATAACTAAAATTAATGGTGGGTTTAAAATTGATAAAGTTCCGATTGGAAATTATATCCTAATTGTTAAAGCTATTGGTTTTGAGCTAACAGAGATACCAGTTATTTTAAATGAAAATACAATTGATAATTTAAGAATTCTCTTAAAAGAAACTGTAAAGCAAGGTAAGGAAATTCAAGTAAATGCAAAATCTATCCAACAAGATAAATCAAATACATTTACAAGTATTACCAAAATTGAGCCAAGAGATGCAAAATATTTACCAGGTGCAGCTGAAGATGTAATGAGGTCATTAAGAGCTTTACCAGGAATTCTTTCACCAAGTGATTTCACTTCTCAACTTGTAGTTAGGGGTTCAGGTCCTGATCAAAACTTAATTGTATTGGATGATATTGAGGTATTTAATCCTTATAGATTGTATGGTTTTATCTCAATGTTTAATCCAGAAACTGTTACAGATATAACACTTCTTACTGGTGGATTTCCTGCTAAATATGGTGATCGACTTTCTGCGGTTTTAGATGTTGTGAATAAAGAAGGTGACAGGGATAGAACTATTGAAGGCACTATAAATAGTTCTCTAACAAATGCCAATTTGATTATAGAAGGTAAAATACCCTTCGGTTTAAATGGTGGTTGGTTGTTTTCAACAAGGAGAACATATTACGATTTAATTGCAGGTCCAATTTTAAAATCTTCAAAACTGTTGGATGGAGATGTAGCATTACCAAATTTTAGAGATTTTCAAGGAAAAATATTAATAAGACCAAATAGTTACAACAGCATTGTAATTAATGGACTTAGTAGCAGGGATGGTACAGAAATTTCATCAGGTTCTGGAAGGGAAAGGCTTGATTCAATTTCAATAACTGATGAGTCTTTTAACACCACATTAGGAGTTCAATGGAGATTTAATCCAACTGAAAAACTATTCAATAAAACTAGTTTTAATTGGTATGAAAACAGTGGTATAACTGAATTTGGTGGTTCTGGGGGTAGTGAGGTTTTATATGGTCAAGGTGTAACTCGTGATAGTGCTGCTAAGCTAATAAAGTCACTTCCTCAATCACTACAAGATTCATTAAAAAAAAGAGGAATTGATGGAAATAATTTACCGCTGTTAACTTTAAGTGGTAATGCTGGTTTCACTTTTCAAAAAAAATCATTTAACAATGAAACTAATTTAAAACTAAATGATAATTTGATTGAGTTTGGCATTGGTGCAGATTTGATGAGAACTTTTGTAGAATTTAAAATTGAAAGAGACTCAACTTTTAAAGCATTAGTTTCAGCAAATGGTGGGGGCAGGGCACCATCTGATGTAGGTAATGATTTGAATTATTATCGGTGGCATTTGTATGCTCAAGATAAATTACCAATAATAGATAATTTTTATGTAAACCTTGGTGCAAGATTTGATTATTATAAACTAATTAATAAATCTTATGTAGTTCCAAGATTATCAGCAAGTTACGCCATTAATGATTTAACAACTTTAAGAGCTGCTTTTGGAATATATTACCAATCTCCTGGTTATGAAAAGCAACTTGATGGACAAAATTTTTATGATTTATCAGATCCAGCTGTTCAGAATTTAGATGCTGAAAAATCAATACATTATGTGTTAGGTTTGGATAAAACCATTAGTGATAATTTACGATTTAAGATTGAAGCTTATTATAAAAAGTTTTATAATTTAATAATTCCTAAAAAAGTAATTGGGACTAAATATATTGTTGATCCAATTGGAAAAGATTCAGCTTTAAATTATGCTAGCGGATGGAGCAAACCAAGAGCTGAAATTGGTGATTCAATAACATCAATTCCTATTAATGGAGCAATTGGTGAGGCTAAAGGAATTGAACTATTCCTACAAAAAATCTCGAATGGAGATGATGATAGATTAAATGGCTGGGTAAGTTATTCTCTTGCTTTTACTGAACGAATTAGAGACGGAGTTGTAATTCCTTTTAATTTTGATCAAAGGCATACTATTAATATCGTATCAAATTATAAATTTAATAATTGGCTTGAAGTAGGACTAAATTTCCAATATGGTAGTGGATTCCCTTATACTCCTGCTATTGGAATTAAACCTAGAATAACTTCCAGTATAGATTCAAATGGTAGTAAAATTCCAGTTATAGCTACAAATATCTTTTCCGAATCTCTATTGATATCGGATAAAGGTGGAATTGAAAATATTAATTCTGCAAGAAAAAATGCTTACCATAGGTTAGATATGAGAGCAACATTTTACAGAAACTGGTTTGGTTTAAATTGGGCACTTTATTTAGATATTATTAATGTTTATAATCATAGTAATATGCTTTCTAGGAATTATTTCATTGATAAAAAAACAGCAGAATTAAAATACAGAGATGTAAATATGTTGCCAATTTTACCAACTATAGGTATTAATCTAAAGTTTTAGAAAACTAAAATTTTTTTATAGTTGATTACTTTGTTTCATCAGATCTAATTCTTCAATAAAATTTATAAAAAAAAATTGAGCTTCTAAAAGTTGATTTTAATTAGGATTTATAATTGTTGCTTTAGTAAACAAATTTCTATGTAAGTAATTCCTTATTTTTGTTTTATGTCATTTATACACAAATTACCAGATTCATTAGCAAATAAAATTGCTGCTGGAGAGGTTGTTCAAAGACCTGAAAGTGCAATAAAAGAATTAGTTGAAAATGCTATAGATGCTGGAGCAACTGAAATTTCTATTGTTGTAAAAAATGCAGGCAAAACTCTAATGTTTGTTCGTGATAATGGCTCTGGGATGAATGAAGAGGATGCTAAACTTTGTTTTCAAAGGCACGCAACTAGCAAAATATTTACTTCAGAAGATTTAGATAGAATTATAACATTAGGTTTTAGAGGTGAGGCTTTAGCAGCAATTGCTTCAGTAGCTCAGATTGAGTTAAAAACTAGAATTGAAGGAGAAGATTTAGGTACAATTGTAAAAATAGATAATGGTGAAATAATTGAAGTTGATAAAATTTCTTGTGAGAAAGGTACTACCATATCAGTTAAAAATTTATTTTTTTCAGTTCCAGCTAGAAGAAAATTTTTAAAAGCAAACTCAACAGAATTTAAACATGTTGCAGAAGTTATTCAGAAATTTGCATTGTGTTATCCTAATGTAACTTTTACTTTTAGTGATGATGATACATTAATATTAAATTTACAATCCAAAAGTTTAGATGATAGAATTAATGATTTATATGGTGTCGATTTTATAAAAGGGTTAATTCCATATCAAACAAGTGGAGAAGGAATAACAGTTACAGGATATATTGGAAAACCAAACTTTTCAAAGAGAACTAAAGCAGATCAATATTTCTTTCTGAATGGAAGATATATCTCAAGTAAAAATTTATCACATGCCGTTTTTACTGGATACGAACATTTATTAGATGCCCAAAGTTATCCACCATATATTTTATTTATTCAAATTGATCCAGAAAAAGTAGATGTTAATGTTCATCCAACAAAATCTGAAGTTAAGTTTGATGATGAAACCTATATTTATAAATTACTCCAAGAAGGTACAAGGTTAGCTTTAAAATCATTAAATTTAACTCCGACATTAAATATAAACTTTAATGAAACTGGTGAAGGAGTATTAGCTGCTTTAAAATACTCTTTACCTGCTTTTGAGAATAATAGTAATGATACTGCATTTAAACAAATTAATGAATTTCAAAATGATGAACTCAATCTCAAAGAAGGTAAATCGTTTTCAGGTGGAAGTGAATTAGTTAGAAAAATGTTTGATGAGTTGCAGAATAATAATGTTCTTCAAAATAGCACAAATACAAATAAAAAATTAAAAGATGATTTGTTAATCAGTTCTCCTGAAAGGATTTTCTTTCAAGAATCTAGCAGATCTGATAATGAAGCCGATAGAGGATGGATACTACAGCTTCATAATAAATATATTCTAACTCAAATTAGAAGCGGTTTGATGATAATAGATCAGCATGTTGCTCATGAAAGAATACTTTATGAAAAAGCTCTAAAAATGATGAATTCAGCAATCCCTATGTCACAACAACTTTTATTTCCAATAGAATTAACACTTACTCCAGTTGAACAAGCATTAGTTCGAGAATTAAGGAAGTATTTACTTGGTTTAGGATTTGAATTTAATTTATCTGATTCTGGTAAAATCAAAATAATAGGAGTTCCAAATGATGTACGTCCAGGACTTGAAACTACAATTTTCAGAGAAATAATCCAACAATATATTGAATATGAACAATTGGGAGAAAGTGATTCAAAAGATATGATTGCAGCAAGTTTCGGTTGTAAAGGTGCAATTAAGGCTGGAGATAAATTAACTGAAAAAGAACAACGTACTTTGATTGACGAACTTTTTGCTACTTCAATGCCCTATGTTTGCCCACATGGCAGACCTATTGTAACTAAAATAGAATTATCAGAACTAGATAGAAGATTTGGAAGAACTTCATAGTTGATAAAAAATCTACAATTATTTAGATAAAATAACAAACTCTGTTCTTCTATTTTTTTTTCTGTTTTCATCATTATCATTTGGATTAAGTGGTTTTGTTTTTCCGAACCCTTTTGCAATTAATTTAGTTGGTGAAATACCTTGATTAATTAATAAATCCATAACTTCATTAGCTCTTTCAGTTGATAGTTTTAAATTATATTCATCCCCTCCAATATCATCAGTATGACCTCTAATCTCTAACGATAACTTTGGGTATTTTTTCATTGAATTAACTATTTCATTAATATATATTATTGAGTTATCATTAACTTTTGATTTATTAAATTCAAATTCAATATTTGCAAAAAATATGGATCCAATTGTATCAAATGGTGTAAAGATTGTTTTGTCATATATAGCAGTATCAGTTAAAACTATATTATCGAAATCTGGGAATGAAAGTTTTGGAATTGCGTAATGTAAGCCGTTACAAGGTTCTGGTTTGTATGTAATTTTATAATAATTATTAAGTCTTCTGTAAATATCAGCGAACACAAAAGCAAATTCTTTATTGGAATAAATTCTATACATTTTCCCACCATTATACTCGGCTAAATTTTTTAGAATTTCTTCATCTACCATTCCATAAGCAATAGAGTATATTAAAACATCCTCTTTTTTAGCTAAACTTTGTACCTCATCTAATCTACTTTTGGAAGCATTATCTTCTCCATCAGTAAATAGAATCAAAACACGTTTGCAATTTTTAGGGGCTTTAGAAATTTCATTCATTCCTTCAATGGCAGCATCATAAAGAGCAGTTCCTCCTTTTAATATTTTTTTATTTTTAGGATTCTGATTTGTTTTATTTTTATTGTTAATTATTGTAGTATTCATACTAAAATTTATTGAATAATTATCAATTTCAAATTCATTTTTATACTTACTACTATCATCTGTTAATGAAACTTCAGTATAAGTTTCACCACTAAATTGATTAACTGAAATATAATCCCCTTTTTTAATTAGACCTAATATTCTTTTAACAGATTCTCTTAGATTTTGAATTCTGGTATCTCCCATTGATCCTGAATGATCTAATACAAATGAAATTGAATATGGTTCTCTCTTATCTTCACGGACTTCTTCAACTTGAAAATCTTTAATATTGTATGAGTTACCATTACAAGAGTCTGTTAAACTTATCCAATAATTTTTGTAATCTTCTAATCCATTAAAATAAGGAGGTGCTAAACCCATAACAAACTTACCTGATGAGTCATAAACAAAGGATTTTAATTCAATTTGAATTGGGTAATTTCTATCATCAACATTTCTAACATCAAAATTTAGTGGTGTTTTTAAATAAGAATTTATTGAGTCTTTTTGTCCTTCAGTCAATTTAGCTTTTAATAAATTATATGCTTTAAATTGTTCTTTGTATTTATCTAACATATTAACAAATTTAGTTGTTTGAGTCATATAAATTGGTTTGTATTCTTTTGGATTTTCAGGTATAGTTTTACTTATAGTTTTCTCAATCATTTGAGGGCAACCTGTAATAGTAATTGAGATTAGAAACACAATTAAAATAAATACAATTTTATTTAGAAGTTCAAAATTTGTCATAGATTTTGTTCAAAATATTATTAGGACTTTAATGAAAGAAATTTTAACAAATAAAATACATAAAGTAAAAAGAATATTAGATTAGTTTTATAGAATATTCAATCTATAAATTATAATTTAATTACAAGAATTTGAACTAAAGTATATTTGTAAATGATAAAAATTGATTTAAAAGATAAAACTGCTATCGTTACAGGTGCATCAAAAGGGTTAGGTTCCGCTGCAAGTATTGCGTTAGCGGAAGCTGGTTGCAATATTGTTTTAGTTGCAAGAAATGAGAGATTGTTAGAAAAAAAATCTGAAGAAATTAATAATTTAGGGGTTAAATCTCATGTTATTAAATATGATTTATCGAATCTAAATGATTTGAATAATATAGTTATAGAATCTAGAGATATATTTGGGAACATTGATATTCTTATAAACAATGCTGGAATTATTAGGAGATCTAAAGCTGAAGATTATTCATTGAATGATTGGAATGATGTTATTAATACAAATTTAAATGCAACATTTCTTTTAGCACAAGCAGTTGGTAAAAGTATGATATTAAATAAAACAAAAGGTAAAATTATAAATATTGCTTCATTATTATCATTTAGTGGAGGTTTAAATGTTGTTGGATATACTGCTTCAAAACATGCAATTGTTGGTTTAACTAAATCTTTAGCAAATGAATGGAGTAAATTCGGAATAAATGTAAATGCAATTGCACCAGGTTATTTTTTAACAGATGCAACTAATGAAATTCAAAAAGATCAAGAAAGATTTAATTTAATTTCCCAAAGAATTCCTTTAGGTCGTTGGGGTGAAATTGATGATATTAAAGGATCTATTCAATTTTTGTCATCTTCAATGAGTAATTATGTTTCTGGTCATGTTCTTACTATTGATGGCGGTTGGTTAGCATCTTAAAATTAGTAAAATATTTTAATTAATAAATTAATTAATGAATTAATTAATGAAAAAGAAAATCAACAATATATTTCTTATAATATCAATTTTCTTGAACATCTATTGTTCTGAAAAACCTAAACAAATTAATGATAACTTTAATGCTATTAAAAGTGCTACTAGTGCTTTAGAAAAATCCCAAAAAAATATTTCTGAATTTAGTAACTCATCAACTGAAGCTAAAAAAATCTATTCAGAAAGAGTTGCAAATGGAGATACTATAACAATGAATTATAAGGAGTTACAAAATTATTTATTAGATGAAATTGAAGGTATGAAGCCTGATGGTGTTCCTAATGGGTCAAACCAAACTGTGATGGGTTTTTCAATGAGTAGTATTGAGAGAGAATGGAAACAAGATGATAGTTCTTTTTCACCTAGAATTCATATTACAATTACTGATATTGGTTGTAACGAAGGGAGTTATCAAATATTGGCAATGCCTCTGATAATAAATCAATTAAGTGAAAAAAATAATAAAAAAATTGAAACATTTAATAATGAGAATTCATCAACTTTTGGTTTGGAAGAATTTGACAAAGTTAATCAAGAAACTATTATCACTATTATTACTAGGTACAGATTTTTAATAAAGGTAAATGGTAAAAATATTAATGGAGAAGTTTCAACAAAACTTAAAAATTATGGTTTGATAATTGCAAAAAAATTTGAACAAAAATAAATTATGACTAGATTAGAACAAATGCTTGCATTTATTGAGCAAGATCCAAAAGATAGTTTCTCACGTTATGCAGTTGGATTGGAATATATGAGTATGAAAAATTACTCTTTATCAGTCAATCATTTTGAAAAATTATATGAGTTAGATCCTGAGTATTTACCAACATATTATCAATTAGGAAGTGTATATGCAATTTTAGAAGAATTAGTAAAAGCAGAATTAATTTATAAAAAGGGAATTGTGTTAGCAAAAAAATTAGGAGATCTTCATACCTGTAGTGAACTGGAATTGGCTCTAGATGAATTAGAATCTAAGTATTAAATATTATTTTCTTTGTAATAAATATTTTTAGTAATTGTTAATAATTCATTAAATAAATTTGAGTATTCTGGAAAATTCTTCATTACAACTGCAATTTGATTTTCAATTACATTTGTATCATCTCGTGTAATTGGACCAGTTAATGGGAATAAATCTGTAATCAAAGAATTGTTGATGCTAGCATACATGTAAGACGCAACTATTTTCTTGGCAAGAGTTTCATTTATACCTGCTTTTATAAATAATTTTTTAGAAATGTTGAAAAAAGTCAATGAAAAATTTGAGGCAAAAGTTGCAGCAGTATGATATAAAATCTTGGAATTATCATCTAAAAACATCAAGATTGGTTTCAATTGATTTAACAATTTGCTTACAACATTAAATGCTTCTTCTTTGTTATCTGAAGTATAACTCCAAACAATATCAGAAGGTATTGGTAACTCACCTGTTAATGATAAATTTGGATGAAGGGAAATAGTTAATGCCCCTTTATCGTGCAATATTTTTAGAACATTTATAGATGTAAATCCTGAGGAATGAATTACAGTTTTATTTTTAAAGGATACATTTAAAGTTGACAAATTATAAGAAATATCTTCAATCAACCTATCTTGAGTAAGAATCCAAATAACATCAAAATCAATATTTTCTAAATTTAAAATCTCAGTTTTACTAAAACATCGAATAACATTAAAGTAATTAGTTTTAATTATACTTTTATAGAACTTCCCATTACCAATTATGATTATTTTAAGTTGATTTGGAGGCATAAATATTGAATTTTAAAATAAAAATAAAAAAAAGTTAAAATCTATTGTAACGCTAACAAAGTTCTGGCGTTTAAAACTTCGGAAATTACAAAATGCACAATTCCAGTGCAAAATAAATAACAAAACATTTTTAAATTCAATTTAAATCAAAATGAAAATCAAAAATCTTCTTTTCTTGTCAATCGCAGTTCTTGGAATGTCTTTAACTTCTTGTGGAAAAACTGAAACAGCTGATACAGCTCAAACAGATTCAACAGCAGCAGCAGCTACTATGGATTCAGCAGCAGCAGCAGCTACAGCAGCAGCAGCTACAACAACAGCTACAGCAGTTGTTGATTCAGCAGCAACAGCAGCTACAGCGGCAGCAGCAACAGCAACTTCAGCTGCAGGAGCAGTTGTTGATTCAGCAGCATCAACAGCTACTAAGGCAGTAGATGCAGCAGCTGATAAAGCTAAAGAAGCAATGGGAACAAAAAAATAATTTTCGACAAGAAAATTAGTAAATATATAATGGCTTATCTTTTTGTAAGATAAGCCATTTTTTTTTGTTTGTAATCAATTTAAATTTTTTAACAAAGTTTCTAAACAATATTTAGAAACTTATTTATTCCATTTTTGCAATCATTAGTATTCCTTGCTAAGGCATTTAAATTAGATGTATATTCTAATGCACTTTCTAAAGAGGTATAATCTAAAGTGTTTAGCATTTGTTTTGTTAGTAGTACAGAAGTATAACTTGTGCTCAATATCTCTTCAGTTAAAGAATTAATATAAAGATCTAAATCAATTTCATTTTTAACTAGTTTAGTTATTAACCCTTTATCGAAAGCATCATTTGCAGATATTATTTTACCTGTTAATAATAATTCTCTAATTTGAATTTGAGAACATTTTCTTAAAGCAAATGCTGAAACAATTGCAGGTATAAATCCAATTTTAACTTCAGTAAATCCGAATTTGGAATTTTCAGTAGCTACAATAATATCACAAGCTAACATTAAACCACAGCCTCCAGCAATTGCTGAACCTTGTACTCTTGCAATAACTGGCTTAGGTGCATTATAAATTGCAAAGAATGCTTTTGCAAGTGCTTTTGAATCATCTAAATTTTCAACAATATTGAAATTTGAAATGCTTTTTAGATGATTTAAATCTGCTCCAGCACAAAATGATAAACCTCTACCAGATAAAATTATTGATCTAACATTTTGATTAACAGATAAATCATTTATAGCATAAATTATTTCATCTACTGTTAACCTATCAAGTGCATTCCTTTTATCTGGTCTGTTAAGCCATATAGTACCTACAGAATCGACAATTTCTATTTCTAATCTGTTATATTCCATGAAATTCAAATTGAATTATTATTAATTCTAAAATATGAAAATTATTATACGAAAAAAAAAGCAGGATAAAAGAATTAAAAAAAAAAATATTTAGAGTTGGCTAATAAAAATGTGAAACGTATTTTTGTAGTGCATTTTTACAAGTAGCTTTTTCTAGTAATTCTCACTTAATTGATATACTTACAGTTTACAATCTCTTTGAAGTAAGTAACATACCTATTATGCTTGTATTAAATGCTTTGTTATCAATCATATCATTTTATTATTTCAGTTTAAAAAAATGGCAGAAGCGGTAGCGGCTAAAAAAAAGAAAAAAGCTATGCCTCTTGCATTCATCATTGAAGATGGTTGTACTGGGTGTGGTGTTTGTATTGAATTTTGTCCAGTTGATTGTATTTATACAAAACCTGGTCCTGAATTTTTTGAAGGTGACAATTATAATAAAACTATAAATCAAGTTGTTATTGTAGATGAAGATGTTTGCATAGGTTGTAAATTGTGCGCTAAGTATTGTCCTTGGGATACAATTGAGATGTTTCAACCAGAATGATATTAATGATTGATGTGACTTATTAATAACTAGTTAAGTTTTATAATCCCAGATACTAAAACAGATTCAAATTCAATTCGTTTTTTAATTGAGAAGTATTGTTAATTAAAAATATATTTTTTTTAAAGTAACACATGGATATTCCAAATCTTAGTCCTGAAGATAAAGCAAAAAAATTAGCAGAAATTCAAGCAAAAATGGCTGCCGCAAAGGCAGCTAAAATGGCTATTGGAGGATCACCTTCGGCAGCAACTCCGAATCCAACATCTGTTGTTTCTGAAACTAAAAAAGTTGTTGCAAAACCAGTACCTGATACTGAAGCAGGAAAAAAAATAGTTGCCATTCGTAAAAAGGTTGATGAACAATCTTTTAAATATGCTGAGCAAAAAGCACGCCAACAAGAATTAGAAAAAATTGCATTTGATACCAACAAACAGAATAAGAAAGCTGCTGATAAAAAAGAACCTGAAGTTGGTGCTTGGTATTTTGGACGCAGAAATTTTCTGCAATCTACTGGGTGGTTAAGTTTTTTTGGTTTTTTTACAATAATGCTTTTAGGATCTATTAGATCAATGTTCCCCAGAGTTATTTATGAAAATCCACCAATATTTAAAGCAGGCTTTCCAATTGATTATGTTCCTGGTTCTGTAAGTGAAAGATTTAAAGATGAAGAAAGAGTTTGGATTATCAGACAAATAGATGGTTCATTTATTGCTTTAATTGCAATTTGTACACATTTAGGTTGTACACCAAGATGGCTTTCAAGTGAAAATAAATTTAAATGTCCTTGCCATGGTTCGGGCTTTAGAGGTAACCCATTATATGGAATGCATTTTGAGGGTCCAGCACCAAGACCATTGGAAAGATGTTCAATTTCATTAAGTCCTGATGGTCAATTGTTAATTGATAAAAGTAAAAAATTTCTTTGGGAAAATGGAGATTGGGATAAATCAGAATCAAGTTTAAAGGTTTAAGTTTCTTTAATAAATTATAGTTTTTATTTTTTAAAAATTAATTTTGAACTTATAGTCAGTAATTAATATGCTTCAACGACCTAATTTCGATAAAGTCCGAAAGGACATAACACAAAACGTAATCTGGAAATCTATTTTCAGGCACGGTTACCAAGACAATCAACGCAATAGAGCATTGATGATTCTTGATAATGTTTTTTTACATTTGCATCCTGTAAGAATTTCAAGACACGGAACTAACGTTGGTTATACATGGGGTATGGGTGGAATAACTTTCTTACTTTTTTTATTACTGACAGTTACGGGTGTAATTTTAATGTTTTACTATCGACCAGTTGCAGAATATGCTTTTGATGATATGAAATTCATTATGAATGATGTTGCATTTGGTCCTTTTATTAGAAATATGCATCGTTGGGCAGCTCATGGAATGGTTATTACAGTTATGCTACATATGTTTAGAGTATTTTTAACTGGCTCATATAAACCTCCAAGAGAATTCAACTGGGCAATAGGAGTAATCCTTCTTTTATTAACTTTCTTACTTTCTTTTACTGGTTATTTGTTACCATGGGATCAATTAGCAATTTGGGCTGTAACAGTTGGTACAAATATGGCAAGAGCTACACCATTACTTGGTCATGAAGGTCCATTTGGTCCTCAATTAGGTTTAAGACCAGATAATGATGTTAGATTTGTTTTATTAGGCGGAACAACCGTTGGAGCTGCAACACTTTTACGTTTTTATGTTTTGCATTGTATTTTCTTACCAATTGTCGGTGCAGTATTAATGGCTGTTCATTTTTGGAGAATCCGTAAAGATGGTGGTATTTCAGGTCCGAAAGTTGAAACAAAAGAAATGAGAAAAGCCAAAGATGTGGTTCGTAAAATGCAGATTAAACGTATTGATATGATTTCTGAAGAAGGTGATGTAATATCAAATGGAAATGGACATTTAGAAGTTGAGACAAAGCCAGAATCAGAAGAAGTTTAATTAAAATTGAATAGTTCTATTAAATTTTAATAAACAGAATTTGTATTAAATTGATATTTAGAAATTTTAATTAAGAATAATAAAATTATTAAACAGAGATGAGTGAAATCTCACCGTTCTTTTATCTTTGGAATCAAGTAACAAAGCCGGATAATGTTCCAGCAATTCTGATTCTAACCTTGACAGCATTTTATTGTTGGCTAACTTGGAAACAAGCTAAAATCAATGATGAAAGAGGGACTCCTTTCGAGGCTGAGCAATCGGATAAAATTCAAGTTTGGCCTAATCTGGTAAGAGTTGAATTTTTGATGTCTATTGGGGTTATATTATTTTTAACAATATGGTCAATTTATATAGATGCACCATTAGAAGAACCAGCAAATCCTACTTTAACACCAAATCCATCAAAAGCACCTTGGTATTTTTTAGGATTACAAGAATTATTAGTCTATTTTGATCCTTGGATTGCTGGAGTAATTCTTCCTACATTAATAATTTTTGGATTGATTGCAATACCTTATATCGATGTAAATCAAAAAGGTAATGGTTACTATACAATCAAGGAAAGGAAGTTTGCAATATCAATGTTCGCAATAGGGTTTATTTTATTATGGGTATCATTAATTGTTGTTGGTACATTTTTTCGAGGACCTGGTTGGAACTTATTTACTCCTTGGGAGTATTGGGATGCACATAAGGTTGTACCTTTAAATAATAGAGATTTTACTGAAATTTTTGGAATACCTTCAAGAAATATTGATAACTCATATAATTGGGTTGCAATGTTGTTTGGTTCAATTATTTTATTTGCATTTTATTCTATTGGTATTTTTATTTGGAAGAAATACAAAGATAAATCTATAATGAAAGATTTAGGTCTTATTAGATATGCAACTACTGCATTTTTTACATTAAGCATGGGTGGTGTTATTATTAAAATATTATTAAGATTATTGTTTAATGTTAAATATATCTTGGCTACACCTTTCTTTAATATTTAATTAATTTTATTATTTAAATATTCATTTTCTATAAAGTAAATTTCAATTTTATTTCATAATAATTAAATATGTTTCGCTGGTTCAAAGAAAGATTACATACTCCAATAGAGCACAGAGATTACGGAATGATGTATGCTATACTAGCAGGTCTTCTTTTCTTATTTACTCTAGGAGTTCTTGTAAACGAAATCAGTTCTCGTCGCCCTTGGAAAGAATATCAGGAAAACTATAGAGATCTTAGAGTTAAAGCTCTTAAAAAACAACTTTCAGAAGCAAAGAAAGGAGTATCTAAAAAAGAACTAAAGAATCGAGTTTCGAAAATGAGAAAACTTGATAAAAAGTTGAATTCAAATAGTATAATTGAAGCTAAAAATTCTGTTGATAAAATTACAAGAGAAGTTATTACAATCAGCAAAAAAAGAGCAGATATAAAAGCTTTCTGGGATAGTAAAAATTATTATTACGAACATAGTTTATCAACAGGATTTCCAGATAAAGCTGCAGAATTTAAAAAACAATTAACTGGTTATGAGCTTGAAATGAAAGATTTGGATACAAATCTTGCTAAATTAGATAGAGAAAAAACTACTTTGATGTCTAAGTATAAACCAATATTAGATGAAAAAAATAAATTAGAAAAAGAGGCAGATAGTATTTTTAAATCTGTTTCAGATTTGGTTACTAAAATTGATGAAACTAAATCTATGCCAATCAAAATCAAACAGATTATGATTCAGGATATGGATAAATCTAATTTTGGTAATTTGAAAATGCGTGTTGATAGGTGTCAGTCATGCCACCTAGGAATTAATGATCCAGTTTTTGCAAATGAAGATATTTTTAAAAAATTAATAAAAGACGAAAAGAAAGCAGAACATGCAAGGAAGGTATACGGTCCTCATCCTAAGTTAGAGATTCTCAAATCTCATCCAATTGAAAAATTTGGTTGTACCAGCTGTCATGGTGGTCAGCCAATGTCAGTAGATGATGTTGAGCATGCTCATGGTTTAGAAAAACATTGGGAAAAACCGTTGCTAACTGGTGGTTTTATTGAAGGAAGTTGCAGAAATTGCCACGAAGGGGGGTATAATTTTGTTAATGCAAATATGGCAGGAAAAGGTGAAACAACTGATTGGATTGCCAAAGGAAAAAAATTATTTATAGATTTTGGATGTTATGGTTGTCATGAAGCTAGCAATATACCTGATTGGAAAGAGTATTTAACAGGTCCATCATTATTGAATGTAAGTAAAAAATTGAATCCTGATTGGACAGTTAATTGGATATTAAATCCTATGAATTGGAATTCTCATACAAGAATGCCTAATTTTAGATTTAATTCTGAACAGGCTGAAGCGGTAACTGCATATTTGTTTGATGTTTCAAAAAATAGTAGTTATGTTCCAAACTCTGGTTCTTCTGGAGATATTGCAAGAGGAAGACAGGTAGTATTTTCTGTTGGTTGTATCGCTTGTCATGTAATTGATACAGTAAAACATTCAACTGCATTTGAATACAAACCTAACCCAAAGTTTAGCAATGAATTGGGTAAAACAAGTCCAATGTGGGAAAATGATGGAGTTAAAGGGAATAGAGTTGGTGAAGGTAATGGTTTTGGTCCTGATTTAACAAAAATTGGTTCTAAAGTCAATGCTAATTGGCTTTTTGATTGGTTGAAAAATCCTAAGCATTATAATGCAAAAACCAGAATGCCAAGTATGAGGCTTAGTGATCAAGAAGCATCAGATGTAACAGCATATTTAGTTTCTTTAAAGAGTTCAAACTCGCAAAGTAATACGGCAATTTCGAATATTAATAACCCAGAATGGATTAAAAAAGGAGAAAAGTTAATTAGAGAATATGGTTGTTATGGATGTCATCAAATAAGTGGATTCGAAACTGAAGGAAAGGTATCTGTTTCTTTGAACGATTATGGTGCAAAAACTGGACATGATTTGTTTTTTGGATTTTTAAAGGAACCTCAATTATTGAGTGTTAGAAAACATTTCAAAAAAGGTGAACACGAGTTAATGGAGATATATGAAGAAATACCAAATGGTCAAGATTGGTGGACATGGACAGTTCTTAAAATGAAAAATAGTAGAATTTTTCAGACAGATGCAATACCTCAAAAGATGCCAGTTTATAGTATGACAGATGAAGAAGCATATGCATTATCTGTTCTTTTAAGAAGTTATACAAAAGCTTATGTATTGCCAGGATTTAGGAAAGGACTTGGTCAGTATGAACAATATGTGAATGATGGTAAATTCTTAACACATTGGAACAATTGTATGGGATGTCATAAAGTTGAGAATCAAGGTAGCTATATCAGAGATTTTCTTGAACCTGGCAAAACTGGAGATGATGCAAATCCATATGCACCACCAAATTTAAATACTGTCGGAGCTAAAATTCAAGAGAATTGGTTCTATAATTTTGTTAAAAATCCATCTTCAACTCCAGTAAGAACTTGGTTGAATATTAGAATGCCAAGTTATAATTTTAGTGAAGAAACTTTATCAAAGTTAAGTAGATATTTCTTAGGTCTCGAAAAACAAGATTTCAATTATACTGATTATTCAACTTATCCAGCTTCTGATTCATCTTTAGTTGCAGGGCAAAGGTTGTTTACCAAATTAAATTGTCAACAATGTCATGCTGTTGGTGGATTACCTGCAAATGGAGGTGCTGCTGCAGTTCCAGTACCAAATTTAGCTTTAGCAGGAAATAGATTAAAGCCAGCATGGATTTCACGTGTGCTACATAATCCATCTGCGATAGTTCCAGGAACAAAAATGCCAGCATTTTGGGGAACTGATGAAGAACCAGTTGTTGTTGATTCAACAATTTTTGGTGGTAATAGAAATATGCAAATTGAAGCAGTTGCAAATTATGTTTGGAGATTAGGAGGTTCTAAGGGAAATGTTTTGCCTGGAGCAATGGAATCTCAAAAAACATCAATATCAACTAATGTAAGTAATCAAGTTGTAGAAAAGAAGGTAATAGATTCTACAAAAACTAAAGGTGTTGTTAAAGTTTCTAAAGACTCAACTAAGAAAATTTCATTAAAATAAATTATAATTTCAAACCTAAAATATAATATGTTTATGAAAGTATTCAAATATTTAATAGTGTTTTTATTTAATACAATATTGTTCTTGCAAATTATGATTGCATGTCCTACTTGTGGTGAAAGTATTAAGGAGGTTCCTGGTTTAGGTGAGTCTTTATCAGCAAGTATAATTGCTATGAGTATTTTACCTTTTGTTTTAGTTGGATCTTTCATAGGAAGTATTTATTTTAAATGGAAAAGCCAACAACCAAAAGTTGAAGTTTAATTGAATTTTTTTTTATAATTTTTATAATATAATTTATTTTTAATATGTCGTTTCGTAAGATAGTTTTATCTGTTTCTTTAATTGCTTTTTTAGGGTTTAACTCATTATTTATGAGTAGTTGTGGGGGTAAGGATAGTAAATATGATACTTCAGAAGAAGAATCTACTGAAGATGGTGTGGCTTCAGCAGCAATAAGTTTAGCTGATGCAGGTTCAATAAAGGGAGTTGTTTCTTTTGAAGGAACTGCTCCAGTAGCCTCACCTTTAGCTATGGAATCAGACCCAGTTTGTTCAGCTAAAAAGAGTGAAGCAACAAATGAATATCAAGATGTATGTATAAATGATGGTAAACTAGGTAACGTATTTGTTTACATCAGTAAGGGATTGGAAGGTAAATCATTTCCAGAAAGTTCTTATCCAAAAGCTGAATTAGATCAATCTGGATGTAAATACATTCCTAGGATTATTGGAGCTGTTGTAGGTCAACAAATTACAATTAAAAACCAAGACCCAACTATGCATAATGTTCATGCTACTCCAACTATAAATAAAGGTTTTAACATAGCACAACCAAATGCAGGAATGACAGCTCAAAAATCTTTTGATAAGGAAGAAACAATGGTTACAATTTCTTGTGATGTACATGGTTGGATGAGAAGTTATGTTGGGGTTTGCTCACACCCTTGTTTTGCAGTTAGTGCTAAGGATGGTTCTTTTAATATACCAAATGTTCCACCAGGAGATTATACTGTAACTGCTTGGCATGAAAAATTTGGCAAACAAGAACAAGTAGTTAAAATAGCTGCAAAAGAATCAAAAGACTTACCATTAACTTTCAAGGCTCAATAATTTTTGTTTTATTCAATTAATTGAATAATTACAAATAAAATGTAATTCAAAAGCGAATTTTATTGTCAAAGAAAAATTATACTTTAATGAAATTAAATAAGAAGATATTCTCGTTTATATTCCTGTTAACATCAATAACAGCATTCTCTCAGCAAGCTCCAAAGGCAAGGTACAAAAGTTGGTGGTTACCATCAGCTTTAACTGATATTGCTGTTGAATCAGATCATATTTTTATGGTTATTTATTGGATGACAATAATAGTATTTCTACTAGTTTTAGCTTTTATGATTTATTATTTGTTTAAATATAGACAATCAGCAAATAGACCAGTTAAATATACTCATGGTAATAATAAACTTGAAATTTTTTGGACTACCGCTACTTTTGCAATTATGATTTGGATTGCTTTGTATAGTAAAAGTGTTTGGGTTGATATGAAATATACACCTCCAAGTGAAGACAAATCACTTGTTATAAATGTAAAACCAAGACAGTTCCAATGGGATATAACTTACTCAGGTGAGGATGGCAAATTTGATACTCCTGATGATATAAATACAGTAAATCAACTTCATGTACCAGCTGGTAAGGATGTATTATTAAAACTTACAGCACAAGATGTAATACATAGTTTTTTTATACCTGAATTTAGAATGAAGCAAGATGCTTTACCTGGTATGTTAACTAGATATTGGTTTAATTGTCCAAAACCAGTAAATTTAGAAATTGCTTGTGCTGAATTATGTGGTTTGGGTCATGGAAGAATGAGAGGATATTTGACTGTAATGGAAAGTTCGGAATTTGATAAATGGTATATGGCTGAAAAAGCCAAAGTTGCAAAAACATTAACTCCAACCTCAAGTACAACTACAGATACCTCAAAAATCTCAGAGACAAAAAATAGTACAAATTCAACTATTGTAGTTCCTACTACTGAAGAAATTTCAAAGGTTGAAGTTGGTGGTAAAATTACATTGAATGGAATTACTTTTGCTTCAGGTAGTGATAAAATTTCTGTCTCTTCAGAGATAGTGTTAAATAATGTTTATGATGCATTAAAAGAAAAAAAAGAAGAGGTTGTTCAGATACAAGGATTTAGTGATAATTCTGGAAATAAAAATACTAACCTATTATTGTCAGAAAAAAGAGCAAATGCTGTAATGATTTGGTTAGTTAAAAAAGGAATTGATAAAAAGAATCTTACATCTAAAGGATATGGACCTGAAAATCCAATAGCAGATAATGCTACTGCAGAAGGAAGAGAAAAAAATAGAAGAATTGAATTTAGCAGAGTAAAATAGATAAGTTCTTGTTTTAGAATAGTTTTAATTAAACTTTATTTTTTAGATTATTAATAATGGAAGCAACTCTTCATTCAAATTTAGAAACTGAAATTAATCATTCTCATGACCATGAACATCATGCTCATCCGAAGATGAATTTTATACAGAAGTATATTTTTTCACTAGATCATAAAGTTATTGGTATTCAATTTATGTTTAGTGCATTTTTCTTTCTTTTAGTTGGGGGATTATTAGCATTAATTGTTAGATGGCAATTAGGATTTCCTGGTCAACCTTTGCCTCCATTCTTATTAGGAACAATTTTGCCAAGTTCAATGCTAGGTGATGGAGTTGTATTACCTGAATTCTATAATACTGCATTTACAATGCATGCCACTTTCATGGTATTTTTTGCTATTATGCCAATGATGATTGGTCTATTTGGTAATTTCTTGGTTCCACTTCAGATTGGATGTAAAGATATGGCATTTCCAATTTTGAATATGGTTTCATTTTGGTTATCTGTTCCAGCTGGTATAATTATGTTATTAAGTTTATTTGTTGAAGGTGGTGCTGCTGGGGGAGGTTGGACTGGTTATGCAACTCTTTCAGTAATCAAAGAATATACAGGAGTTGGACTTGGACAAAACTTATGGTGTGTATCATTGTTAATATTGGGTATTTCATCAATTATTGGGTCTATTAATTATATAACTACTGTAATTAATATGAGAGCACCAGGAATGAGTATGTTTAGAATGCCATTAACTGTTTGGGCTATATTTATAACTGCTATACTTTTATTATTAGCTTTGCCAGTATTATCAGCAGCAGTTGGAATGTTATTAATGGACAGAAACATTGGTACTAGTTTCTTTTTACCTGCTGGATTAAAACTTACGGGTTCTGCATTATCTGAGGTTCACAAATATGCTGGGGGTGGTCAACCCTTGTTATGGCAACATTTGTTTTGGTTTTTTGGGCACCCAGAAGTTTATATTATGATTTTACCAGCAATGGGAATATCCTCTGAAATTTTAGGTACATTTTCTCGTAAACCTGTTTATGGTTATAAAGCTATGGTTTTTGCTATTGCTGGGATTGCATTTTTAGGTTGGATTGTTTGGGGGCATCATATGTTCCAATCAGGAATGAATCCAGTATTAGGTACTACTTTCATGCTTTCAACTATGGTTATTGGTGTGCCATCCGCAATTAAAACTTTTAATTGGTTGGGTACTCTTTGGGGTGGTAGAATCCATTTGACTACACCAATGCTTTATACCTTGGCTTTTGTTGTTCAATTCGTTATAGGTGGTTTGTCAGGTATTTTTATGGCTTCAACTGCAGTAGATTCATTCATACATGATACCTATTTTATTGTAGCGCACTTTCATTATGTATTGTTTGGTGGATCACTTTTTGCGGCATATGCTGGTATAATTTTTTGGTTCCCAAAAATGTTTGGCAGAATGATGAATGATACTTGGTGTAAAATCCATTTCGTATTGACATTTGTTCTTTTTAATTGTACTTTTTTCCCTATGCATATTATTGGAATGGGAGGTCACATGCGAAGAATTTATGATCCAACTCAATATTCTCATTTAGTTCATCTTCAACCTATAAATAAATTTATGACAATTTCAGCAATTTTGTTAGGTTTTACTCAATTGTTGTTTATTTTCAACTTATTTTATAGTATTTTTAAAGGTAAAAAAGCTTCAGCTAATCCATGGAATGCAACAACGTTAGAATGGACAATTCCATCTCCTGCTGGTCATGGTAATTTTGATGTTATTCCGACTGTGTATAGAGGACCACATGAGTTTAACTCACCAGAATGTGAGGGAACTGGTAAGGATTTTATTATGCAAACTGAAGCTTTAAATTCAAAAACTAATGGGAATAGTCATTAAATTGTAAGTAAATTTGATATAAAAAAAACCGTTTCAGTTAACTGAAACGGTTTTTTTATTGAAGTTATTAACAAAGTTGGAAATCTGGAAGTTGAACAATACTATTCAATAATTCTCTTATGTTTCTACCAGCAGTAACACTATCGTTCATAATTTGCTTCCATTCATAATCTGGAGCACCCCCAGTTAACTTGCTTTTAAGAAAAGTTTTTCTTTCATTAGATAAAGCTCTTGGTAGTAAAATAGCACATAAATTAACAATTAAAGAATCTAAATCTTCCTTATTTGGAAATTGATTTATGAAAGACATAGCTAATGAATCGGTCAAAGCAGCTATTGAGTTTTGAGAAATTTTATCTCTAATTGGATAAGTTGTTGTTGTAATCCAATCGTGCCAACCATTCCAACCACTTACGTTTGGTGGATCAAACAACTCTTGACCAAGCTTTGAAATATCTTGTGGGAGGTTAGTGCTTGGAGATGCAATTTGTCTGGATAATCCTATAACAAAATCTAATGGAGTTTTTAACTGGGAACCAATATTGTTATTATCAAAGAAATGTTTACTTTTTAATAACGCTGATATAACTGGTTTTAAATCAAAATCATTCTCTTTCATAATTTTAGCCATTGCATTAACAACTCCCATATTAACTTTTAAAGGATTTGCACAAACAAAAAATCTATATAACTTCTTACATAAGAAAACTGAAGCTGCATCGCCTCTTTTGTCAAAAATAACATCTATTAACTTTTTTATTTCTTCTTGTTTAACAATAAACTCAGTATTAGTATTTGCATCTCTTGCTGGAAATGAAACGCCTAAAAATTCTTTTGCACCAATATCATGTTGAGAAGGTAGGAAATATGAATTAAACTGTCCATTCGGGGAAGGTTGATCGGTATATCTAGCAACTTTCCATCCTGTTAATATTCTAGCTGCGTTTTGAACATCACCTTCAGTATATTGACCAATTCCTATTGTAAACAATTCCATTAACTCTCTAGCATAATTTTCATTAGGTACACCGGCTTTATTTACCTCGCCACCTAAATAGATTACCATACCACCATCAAGAGTTATATTATATGCTAAATCTCTAAAGTTGTTTAATCCTTGCTCTCTTAACAATCTATTTTGTCTGAATAGTAATGGAGCAACTATAAAGTCATCATCATTAACAAATTCAGTAGTAAAGTGATTACTCCAAAATGCTGTAAGTTTTTCTCCAATACTTAATCCAGAAGTTCTCATAACTTCTGTTTGCCAAGTTTGAAGCTGACTCCAAGCAGCAGTCCATTGTCCTTCAAGACCTTTTCTTAAAGTTATGTCTAAACCATCTCTACTTTCTGTAATAGTATTTGCAACACTAGGGTCTTTAGGCTTACTTTGAGTATCTAACAATAAATCAACAGCTTTATCTGGAGTTAATTTAAGAATAGAATCTAAATCTTGCCATCGGGGCATAAAAGTAGTTCTCCTTAATAAATGACCTGCTCTAATAACATCCCATGGTGATTTAACATCAGGTAAATAAGCCTCTAAATCATTTGCAAGTATAGAATTTGTATCATTAACACCAGAATTATTTACTTCCTCAAGTGTTAATAAATTTCCAAGAAACGATCTACGATTCATGTTAAAGAAAAAAAAGATTGATTAATAAAAAAACAAAATAACTATATTGTAGAAATAACTTTGTGATAATAAATAAACAATAACACCGAAAAACTCTTATGACTTACAAATTTAATAAAATTAGAACAATAAGAATTTACTAACATTGCAAATTTAATCAAATCTATTGATTACAAATATTTATTCGAAATCGTTTTCAAAATAGTGTATTGATCTATCTGTTTCTTCAACTTTTTTCTTTAATGATTCTCTTAATTTTTCTGTAAAAACTTTTGCAGCATTATATCCATAATGTTTTAGCAAATAATTTAATGAAATTACTTCAGCAATAACTGTAACATTTTTTCCAGGAAAGATTGGAAGTTTTAAATAAGGTATATCAACATCTAAAATTTTAGTGAAATTATCATCTAATCCTGTTCTTGTATATTCAACATCAGGGTGCCATTCTTCTAGTTCAACAATTACTTCAACCCTTTTTTGAAATCTAATAGCTCTAATTCCAAACATTTCACGAACATTTAATAAACCTAATCCTCTAACTTCCATAAAGTGTTGAGTTAGCTTAGTTCCTGATCCCATAAGTATTCCTTCACCTTTTCTTGTTACCATAACTACATCATCAGCAACTAATCTATGGCCTCTTTCAATTAAATCTAAAGCAATTTCACTTTTACCAATACCACTTCTACCAATGAATAAAATTCCGACTCCATATACATCTATGAATGATCCATGAATTGGAGAGTAAGGAGAAAATTGATCATCTAAGAAATCTGTTAACAGATAAATTGCTTTAGTAGTTTCGTGTGGAGTTGTAAATACTGCAATTCCTTGATCAGTTGCAATATCAATTAAATCTTGACCAAAATCATTTACATTTGGTATTATAAAACAAGGTACATCAAAGCTAGCTACTAACTTAAATGCATTTATCCTATTTTCATTTGATAAAGATTTCAAATAAAACATTTCTGTGTTTCCAAGAACCTGCACTCTATGAAAAGTGAATAGTCCTATATAACCAGCTAAAGCAAGTTGAGGTCTATGAAGGTTTTTATCTGTAATTAATTTATCTAAACCAACTCCAGGGTTTAACTGGGTTAAACTAAACCTCTCTTTACATTCTTCAGAAAAAATTTGAACTGTAATACTTTCTTTTCTAAGCTCACGGATATTAGATAATGCACCCAATTATTTATTATAGATTTATTAATTAAGAAAAATTATAATTCATTAAAAATTACTTTTTGTCTACTTCAATTATTATTGCAACTGAATTTTTATCATTTACATCTGTTTCAAATTCTATTCTATCACTTGATTTAAAAGAGACATTTTGAACTATTTGATTTTTTAATGTTTCAGTTATTTTTGTTAGATAAGAGTTGCCAATTGAAGAGTTAATCTTATTGTTTAATTCATTAAAATCAATTGGTTTTTTTGAAACAACAACTGCCATGAAATCTTTGTTCCCAATATTATCAGCTTGCATAGAATAATCTTTTGGAAATAATCTTGTACCAGTTATTCCACAATATGGAGAATGTTTTTGAGTATAAGGAAAAAGTACATAACTTGATCCATTAGTCTCTTGCCCAAAAATATAAATATAACATTCGACACTATTAGATACTTCAATTTTAAATTTTGAACCTTTTGAAATTGGTGAAATTGTTGAAAATAAATTTCCACCTTTGTTTTTTAATTGGATATTAGACCCATCTGAATTATTTATCAATCCGAACTTTAAATTTAACTTATTGGAACTTGGTTTTTCAGAACTTCCCATTGGGTATAATCCATGAGCCTCTTTTGCAAATTTCATAAAATCATTATACCGCACATAACCAAGTCCGTTTTCACCCCATTCTGGTCCCCAAGAATTCATTATCTGAAAAGCTCCTCCTTCTAAATTATCATCATATCCTATTACGCACATTGCATGCCCACCAAAGCCATTCATAGAATAATCTGACTGAGTTGGATGCCAAACTTTTTTTCCGAACATTCCATGCATAAAGGTACCTCCTACCATCATACCAATTACAACTGGAGCACCTTGAGATAAATTTTGCTTCATAGCTAAAAGATCAATAGTTTGATCATCTCCATTAATACTTAATCTATTTGCACCTAAAATTGAGTAATGACTTCCTAAATTAAGTTCTTCATTTGTTGGTTTGGCAGAACAATCATTTTCATTGTATGGGAAATCTTTAAGTGGCAATCCTCCTTTCTGCTCCATTGCCTGCATAGCCCATTTAACATAACTGCCTTCGCACCCTTCAAGTGCAATTTGATTATAAAGGTAAGAAGGACTAAAAGCAATTTTGTTTGGGTCTTCTCCTGTTTCTCTAGACCTCATTATTGTTCTGGCTGCATATGCACTAGACCATGCAACACAACTTCCTTGAGAGCCTTGATTCATCCTTTTAGGAGCAAATTTTTCTAATGAAACAAAGTCTGGTAATGGATTTTTAGCATTATTTGCTAATGGCTCAAACACTAATGCTTTATCATAAATTTTAGGATCTAAACTACAACCACTTGCTAAACCTTGAGAGGCTAAATTATTTATAGTATTCTTACCACCAAAAAAGTAAAATAGCCCAATAATAATTAGTAACAGAATCAAGAGTTTTGGATATCTAAAAAGAAAGGGCAAAAGCATTCCAATAATTCCTCCACTCCCAGTATTTCTAGCACCTCCACCTAAATCAGAGAAATTACCAGTACCTCTATTGGATTCGTTTTGTTGATTCTCATCATCATCTTTTGTCATTCTAATTGGCATAACTAAAAAAAAAATTATTGATTAAAAAAAATACCAGACAAAAATAAAGTATATAATATATAAATTCAAAATTCATTTATGATATATGAATTCATATAGAATTAAACCATTAAAATATTTTATTATAATTTTGCACAATATTAAATAAATAAAACTATGAAAGTTGTTGTTACAGGTGGTGCGGGTTTTATTGGTTCACATTTAGTTGATGCATATGTAAATTTAGATCATGAAGTATTTGTTATTGACAATCTATCTACTGGGTTTGAAGCAAATATTAATTCTAAAGCAAAGTTTCATAATATTGATTTAACTAATACTTCTGAAATTGAAAAATTTTTTTCTGAAAATAAAATTGATTTTTTAAATCATCATTCTGCTCAATTAAATGTTAGAGTTTCAGTTTCTAATCCTAAGTTTGATGCTGAACAAAATATAATAGGAACAATAAATCTATTACAAGCAGCACTTAAAAATGATTGCAAAAAAGTTTTGTTTGCTTCAAGTGCTGGCACTGTTTATGGTGATCAATTAGAATATCCTTGTGATGAAAGTCATCCTAATAATCCTATTTCTCCTTACGGAATTTCAAAACTGACAATTGAAAAATTCATGTACTATTATCATAAAATTTTTAATATTGACTGTATTGGTTTGAGATATACGAATGTATATGGAGTTAGACAGAATCCTTTGGGTGAAAGTGGTGTTATAGCAATATTTTGTGAACAAATGAAAACTGGAATTAATCCAATAATCTATGGGAATGGATTGCAAACCAGAGATTACGTAAATGTAAAAGATGTTGTAAAAGCTAATTTAATTGCTACAAATAGACTTTTAAATATAGATAATATCTTTGATTTGTTTAATGTAAGTTCGAACTCTGAAGTAAATGTAAATAATTTGTTTAAAATACTTAACTCATTTCATGAAAACAAATATTCTTTAAATTATAAACAAGCAAAGGAAGGAGAACAGTTTAGATCTTGTGCTTCTTATCATAAAATTAAATCTGATTTGGGATGGGAGCCAAAGGTATCATTAATTGCTGGATTAGAAGAATGTGTGAAAAATATTTCTAAGTAATAACTTTTTAAATTTGATATTAAATTATAATATCAATTGATAATTGAATTTTAACAAACAAAAATAATATGGAAGAAAATCTATTTAACAAATTTTTAGAGCAGTCAAACAGTATTGCAGATATCAACTCTGCTACAGCAATTTTAGGTTGGGATCAAGAAACTTATATGCCTGATGGAGCAGTTGACATAAGGGCTGAACAAACAGCCACATTGAGTAAATTAGTTCATCGATTAACTGTAGATGAAAATTACGGTAATATGATTGATGAATTATCAAATGGAAAAGGTGCTGAGTTAGAACCTTGGCAAAAAAATGTAGTTGTTCAAACAAAAAAAGATAGAGATAAAGCTTCAAAATTTCCAGAAGAATTTATTCATGAAGCAGCTAAAGTAATGTCTCATGGCAATGAAGATTGGAAAAAAGCTAGAAGAGCAAGTGACTTTTCATTGTTTCAGAATTCACTTGAAAAAATTGTAGATATTAAAAGAAGGGAAGCTGATTATATTGGTTTTAAAGATAATCCTTATGATGCTTTACTAAATGAATTTGAAGAAGGTATGACTGTAACACAGTTAAAACCAATTTTTGAGAGGTTGAGAATTGCTACAATTAAACTTTTAGAAAAAGTTAAAAATTCAACTATCAAACCAACAGATAATATTATTCATGCTGGTTTTGATACAAAAAAACAGATTGAATTTTCTGAATCTATTATCAAAAAATTAGGATTTGATTTTAACTTTGGTAGAATTGATTTAACAACCCATCCTTTCTGTACTTCATTTGGAATGACAGATGTAAGGCTAACAACAAGAGTTTATGAAAATGATTTGAGGTCATGTTTGTTTGGATTAATACATGAATCTGGACATGGAATGTATGAACAAGGGTTTGATAAAAGGTATGCAAGAACATCTGTAGCTAGTGGAACTTCAATGGGAATTCATGAATCTCAATCTTTGTTTTGGGAAAATATGGTTTCAAGAAGTAGTGAGTTTTGGGAGTGGGCTTTTCCTATTTTGCAAAATAAATTTCCAGAGAAATTAAATGATATAAATTCAAATGAATTTTATAAAGCTATTAATGTTATTGCTCCGAGCGATATTAGAGTTGAATCGGATGAGTTAACTTATAATTTGCATATTATCTTAAGGTTTGAAATTGAAGAAGGACTAATTAATAACACAATTCAAGTAAAAGATATACCAGAAATTTGGAATTCTAAGACAAAAGAATATTTAGGATTTGTTCCAGAAAATGATGCTAAAGGTTGCTTGCAAGATATTCATTGGTCATTTGGAGGAATAGGTTATTTCCCAAGTTACACACTTGGTAAATTGTATGCAGCAATGTGGTTCGATAAACTTAAATCAGAAATTCCTAATATCAAAGATCAATTCTCAAAAGGTGAATTTACAGAAACCCTTGATTGGCTACGTAAGAATATACATCAATATGGTAGAAGTAAATCTCCTTCTCAACTATGTATAGATATTTGTGGGAAACCTTTAAATGAAGAAAATTTCATTGCCCATATTGAACGTAAAATAGACAAAGTATATTATAATTCTTAAAGTTTTCTTTATTGGATAAATTAATTAAAATGATTATGCTTTATTGTATAATCATTTTTTTTTCTAAAATCTTGATTTATATAATTTTTAAAATTAATAAAATAGTGTAGGTTAAATCAATTTTGATAAGTTCAATAAAAATTGTTTAACTACCATTTATATAATTTTGATTTTTGATAATTTCAATTGATTTACTAGTTCCAATTCTTGTTGCACCAGCTTCAATGAGCTTTTTAGCCATTTCATAAGTATAAATACCACCAGAAGCTTTAATTTTCATCTCAGGTTTTGAATATTTTTTAATCAATTCAATATCGTTAACAGTTGCACCACCTCCATTAAACCCAGTAGAGGTTTTTATAAAATCTGAACCAGACAAATTAACTAATTCGCAGGCAAGTTTTTTTTCATCATCACTTAAAAGAAAAGTTTCTATAATTACTTTCAAGATGCAATTTTTTGTATGAACTGTATTTGAAATTGCAGTTAAATCAGCTTGAACAGTTTTAATTTTTTTTGATTTTAATGCAGATAAATTCATTACCATATCTAATTCTAAAGCTCCATCAAGCATAGCTTTGTTAGCCTCAGCAATTTTAATTATTGTTTGATGTGCTCCATTTGGAAATCCTATAACACTACAAATTTTAACTTTACCTTCACCATATTTATTGTTGATATAATCATATGCAAATGGGATATAATATGGCATAATACATATTGTCGCAAATTTGTTTGTAAATGCTTCATCACATAATTTTTTTATTTCGATTTCAGTTGTATCAGGATTCAATTTAGTGTGATCAATAATACTTGAAACATCCATTGATTTGGTTTAGTAATTGTTAGTATGATAAAAAAAATATTTGAAATTGACTATAATATGAACAGATGATATGTTGAAAGTTAACTTATTCCTATCAAATTCATTTTATTAGTTGCTTTAAAAAAAATTAAACTAAACCACTATACTTTCTAATAACCCATTCAATTGAAAATGAGAATAAAGATAGTAAAAGCAACCAAACATTTTGCCACAATAACAAATTATGTACTATCTCCAATGATTTCGGTATGTGGTTCTTTGATTTTTTAATATCAGATAATACACTTTTATAATTATTAAAAGTATAAAATTTCCCACCAGTTTTTTTAGATAATAAATCTAATAATGAAGCATTCATTGTTGGTTTTGATAACTCTATAGAAACGTCTTCAATTGAAAATCTTCCTTTATCTTTACCTATTAAGTTGCCATTCGAGTAAGCTTCACCAGTAAATGTATATTCACCAATTGGTAAGTTTGAAATTGAATTCACATAATTTCCATCACTACTAAAAATTAAATTTAATAAATAATTTTTTTGATTCTCTCCTTTGATATTTACTTTAACAGTTGCATTAGTAATTGTTTTATATGATTGATCATACAATTGAGCAATTACATTTACACTTTCACCTACTTGAAAAATTTGCTTGCTAGTTACTACAGAGAAATATTTTTCAATATCTTTTGTTCCTACCCAATTAATTGAATTTGAGATAAAATCATCTAAAATATTTAATGGTTTTTCTCCTTTTGATTTTAGTAATGCATCTCCTAATAATTTCCATCTATATAAACCATAACCCAGAAAAATTAGAGATCTTGAATTACCAATTATTCTTGAAACAATTAGTGGTTCATTCAAAACAGTATTTGAAAATTTAACATTTGCTAAAACATCAGATTCTGGTTTAGCTTTACAAGTAGTTTCGGTTTTATAAATTGGGGGTAAATCTTTCCAATTGTTAAAATTTGAAACTTTTGTGGCAGGGCTTTGTAATCCTTTCTGTGTTATTTCGGTAAAAATACTCAATTCCTTATTGCTAATCTGTGATACAGTTATTGGTAGTAAATTCTCTAACAATTTCAATTTATTAAAATCTGTATTAGATTGAACAAAAACTATTAAAGGAAAACTTTTATTTGAAACAATACTATTTACAATTTTAATACTTTCAATTGATGAATAATCTGATGGGAATCCTAATAAAATTAATACTTCTGTTTCACTTAGTTTATTACTACTTAATTTCCCCTCAATGAAGCTACCATCTGGTTTTTGAACAAATGAATTAACAGAAAAATTATTATTATTTTCAAGTATATTTTTTATAAATGATAAATCTGGACTTGGTGAAGAGGCAATTATTGTAACTTTCCTTTTATTAGATTTAACAGTAACAAAAATAGATTTAAAATTATTCTTAAATGTAAACTCATTTTCTAATCCTGATATTGAAGTTGAAAATTTAATAATACCTTCATTTTTTGGGATAAAATTGAAAGTGAAATTGTCTTCTGAAACACCCTTATTTACAAGTATATTTTTTTCTGAAATTTTAGTTCCATTTGCAAATAATGTTAGTATAGATTTTTTATTTTCAACATTAGAAATAGTTTTATAAGTAACATCGATTGGAATATCTGAATTTACATAGGTTAATTTGTTTGTATAAATTTGTTCAATACTAGCATCATTTGGTTCGGTTGAATCACCTAATCCAATAGTATAAATTGGAATGCCTATTTTTTCAGCATCGTAAATAGGGTTTGTTCCTGCATTAAATTGTCCATCAGTAACAATCACTAAAGATGATATATTGTTTTTTAAAAGTGAATCAGAAATGAAATTTATTGGTAATGATAAATTTGTCTCATTCTTAGAACCTAAAAGCAATTTAGAATAATTAGCTAGATTAAAAGAGAAGATAGAATCGGAGAATTGATTAGCATTTACTTTCAGTTGATTAATATTTTCACTTAAGAATTTTGCAATTGATTTACTTTCATCAATCCTTTTTTCCTTAGACAATCCCTTTAACTGCATACTTAAAGAATTATCAAATGAAGCAACAACTAAAGGCTCAGATACTTTAATATCTTTTGTTCTAAGAACTGGTTCAAATAAAGTAAATAATAGAAGACATAACCCAATAGTCCTTAACAAAATTAATATCCATTTTCTAAAATTTCCAATTTTTGGAGTTGTAGTTCTATATGAATGAATTGTAAAAATTATAATTGAAATAAATATTGTAATAACTAAATAATAGTTCGTTGAAAATAGAATCATGGGTTGAATTAATTTTAATCGATAAGATTAACACTCAGAAAAACATTAAAAATATGTATTTAAATTTAACTTTTAAAATGAAAAGTAAAATCATCAAATTACTTAAATATTAATCAACATTTCATAGAAAATATTTATCTATTAAATTGTAAATTTGTTTGTATTTTACAAAAGCATATTACTAATTAAATTCTTTTAAATGAAATATTTTTATATAACTTTAGTTTTATTCTTGTTAATTATGGATAAATCAAATGCTCAGCAAATTACTGCGCTAGATTGGACTAAAACAGATTGCATAGGTAAATCTCATCATTTATTTGATTTACTTAATAAAGGATATTTAGTAATTACAGAATATGTTATGTTAGATTGTCAGCCTTGTATTACAGCCGCAAATTCTATAGAAAAAATGAAAATTTCATTGGATAAACAATATCGAAATAAAATACTATATTATACAGTGGGTTATAATGATAAATATTCTTGTACAGAATTGTTAAAATGGAAAAGTGAAAATAATGTTAGTAGCACAGTTTTAACAAATGGATTTAATGAAGTAAGTTATTATGGAGGTATGGGAATGCCAACATTTGTTATTTTAAAAGGTAAAGATCATAGAGTTATTTATACTAAAAAAGGAGTTTTAAATATTAAGACTATTGAAAAAATAATTCATAATTCTATGAATTCTAAAACTAAAGAAATTATTAAAAAATAAACTTTATTTTAAAAATTATAATTATGAAGTATTTTTTATTGTTACTGATTAGTTTTTATTTTATGGCTTGTAAAAACAATGAAGTTAACCCACCAACCGAAGAAATTGAAGTAGTTCCAACTCCAATTGGATTTCCTAAAATGCCAGTTCCATTAGATAATAAATTGACTGAAGATAGAATTTTATTAGGTAAAAAATTGTTCTTTGACAAACAACTTTCAAGTAATCAAGAAATATCTTGTTCAAGTTGTCATTTACAAAACAATGCATTTAGTGATTCATCTCAATTTAGTTTAGGTATTAACAAATTAGTTGGTGAAAGAAATGCGCCTCCTTTATTTAATCTTGCTTGGAATACATCTTTTTTTTGGGATGGAGGAGTGCCAACATTAGAGCAACAAGTTATTGGACCTATTACAAATCCAATTGAAATGAATATGACTTTAGGTGAAGTTATACAAAGAATTACTAAGGATACAAATTATTTGAATATGTTTAAAAAAGCTTATGATACATTGCCCAGCGCTGGCTATTTAACAAAAAGTATTGCTTCTTTTATGAGGTCAATGGTAAGTTCTGAAAGTAAATACGATAAATACATTAATGGTGATACAAACTTATTTAATGATCAAGAGAAAAAAGGGTTACACTTATTTTTCGGTGAAAGTGTTCAATGTCACCATTGTCATATTGGATATAATTTTACAACAAATAAATTTGCAAATAACGGGTCTAAAGAAATTTATAAAGATTTAGGAAGAAAAAAAATCACTAAATTAGATATTGATTTAGGAAAATTTAAAATCCCATCATTAAGGAACATTGCGGTAACATCTCCATATATGCATGATGGTTCATACAAAACTTTAGAAGAGGTAATAGAGAATTACAATAAAGGGGGGAGTGGGCACCCGAATCAAGATCCTACAATTTATAAATTAAATTTATCTAATGAAGATAAAAATAATTTGATTGCATTTTTAAAAACTTTAACAGATCAAAATTTCATTTCAAATCCGAAATACAAACAATAAAACATGGATAAGTATATATATTTTTCATTAGCAATTTTTTCAATTCTTGTTGTTTCATGTAATAAAGAAACTATATCAGAACCATTAGTTTCAACAAATTTGACTTTTAATTTCAATGCCTTTATTGGAAGTTCTCCTTTAGTTTATAATGTTGAAGGGATGTCAGTTAATAATGTTCCATATAAAGTTTCTAAATTTAGATTTTATTTGAGCAAGCCTAGGTTGTTAAATGAGAATGGTGATACACTTATGCTTACATTTTTAGATTCTGGTAGTGTTGCTTTAAAGAATAATGTTCACTTAGTTGATTTTGAATTACCATATTCACAGCAAATTCGATTTAAAGTATTACCAATAAAATATAAAGGAATAATATTTAATATAGGAGTACCAAATGAGTTAAATCATGTAAATGCTTCAGTTATGGATTTCCCTTTAAATACAGATGCAGATATGTATTGGGCTTGGAATCCTGGTTATATTTTTATGAAACTTGAAGGTAAATCTGTTGTAAATGGGAAGTATTCTCCATTTTTATATCATGCTGGAAATGATGATGACTATTTATCATTTCCAATTAATGAAGCTTTTACTGTTGGAAGTAATGGTTCAACATTTAAAATTAATGTTGATATCAATAAGTTCTTTTATAATAAAACTTATAATAATTATCCTGACTTAGGAGATACTCTTTATCGATTTGCAAATGGAGGTTATCCAACAAACTATATGATGAGGCATGGTGTTTTAAACAATTTATTATCATTTTAATTTAATGTTAAAAAAAACTAAAATATGTTTTGTGTTATTTTTATTATTTTTTATAATTGGATATGCAAACAATCAAAGTACTGGAGCTCCAGAATCGAGTACTGGTGCTCCATCTGAAAGAACTTGTGCGTCTTCAAATTGCCATGATGATAATATATTAAATTTTAAAAATGGTAAAATAGATCTTGTTTTTGAGTCAAATAATACATCAGAAAGTAAAATTGTTAATGGTGTAATTTTATCTGATAATGTTTACAATTTAAACATTTCAATTAATCAAAAAAAAATTGAAAGATTTGGTTTCCAATTAGTAGCATTAAACGATTCAGGAGAATCAGTAGGAAATTTTATTTTAATGGATTCAAATAGAACTCAATTACAAAAAGGTTTAGATAAGTTTATCAATAGGGAATATGTTACCTACACTTATTTAGGTACAATAGCAGATTCTGTTGGTTATAAATCCTGGGATTTAAAGTGGCATTCTCCAAAGTCAATAAAAGGATCAATAAAATTTTATCTTGCATGCTTATCTGGCAATAAGGATTTAACAGATAAAGGTGATTATGTGTATACTATGACTAGAAACTTCACTATGGTTGATGTAATTTGCGAAATAAATGAGAATGATAATAAAAATTTATTATTAAATTTAAAATGAAATCTAATTTTAAATATGTTTGTGTAATAGCAATATTTGTATTATCAATTATAGTTAAACTCTTAGCAAAAAGTGCAGGTGCACCAGCACATTCAACTGGAGCTCCTGGAGAATTAACTTGTTCAAATTCCACTTGTCATGCTGGTAAAACAGCAGTATTAAATATAGGAAGTGGTGTAACCTCAATATCATTTGAAGATTCATTAAATAAATTTGTCGCTGGTAAAAAATATATAGTTAATGTTTCCATTAGCCAGGATAGTCTTACAAAATATGGATTTCAAGCTACAGCTTTAAATGATTTTGAAGAAGGATATGGTGAAATATCTCTTAAAGATTCAAAAAAAACTTTAATTCATCCGCCTGAAAAAACTGAATTTTTAGATAGAATGTATGTAGATCAAAGCACTAATGGAAATACATTTACGTCTAGGAAAGCCAATTGGCAATTTTATTGGATAGCACCCGATGAGATTAAAGGACCAGTTACTTTTTATGTTGCATATGTTGCAGGAAATGGTGATAAAGCTAATACTGGAGATTATGTTTATACAAATAAACTAACAGTAAAACCTGTAAATCTTAAAGTTGAAGAAAAATATTCTTATGATACCAAGAAAATGGAATTGAAGTAATCATAGTTTTATTGTGCCGATTATTATAGCATTAATCTGAATCCAAAATTAAAAACCTTTTTAACATGAAATACTTTAAGTTAATAATCTTTGTTAGTACAATAATTATTTTTGTAAATGCTTTTAACAAAAGTGTAAGTAATAATCTTTTAAATAATTTTGACAAAGTTGAAATTATTAAAACTGATACAATTAAAGTTCCAGATATGCAATGTGAAGAGTGTGAAGAAAGGTTAAAAAGTAAATTGTTAAAATTAAAAGGAGTTTCCAAAGTAGAAGCGAATGCAATAGATAAAATAGTTGTTGTTGATTTTGATAGTGAAATAGTAAAGTTGATTGATATTAAAAGATTGATAGCAAAAATTGGATATAATGCAGAGGAAGTTAAAACTACAACATCAAGAAGAAAAAATTTGCCTCAATGTTGTCAGCCTGGAGGTCACAAATAAATAAAAAAATAATAATATAAATGACTACTACTAAGTTAGATATTTCAGGGATGAGTTGTGATGGATGCGTAAGAAGTTTAAATATTGCTTTAAATAAATTCGGAGTTAAAGTTAATGAAATTAAAATAGGTTTTGTAGATATCAAATATGATGAGAATACCATAACCAAAGATTCTGTAATTAATGTTATTGAAGAAGCTGGATTTAAAGTTGAAAATGAAAAATGAGTATTATTAAAAAGTATGTAATTATTTTTATTTTATTACAATTTACTTTTACAAATACTTTTGCTTCAATGAAAGTAAAAGTATGCCAGAAAAGTTTATGTTCAACAGAAAAAAATTGTAAATCAGAGTTAGAATCTTTTAATGAGAAATATGATTGTTGTAATTTAAATATAGAAAAATTTAATTATCTAATTGATAATTCATCAATATCAAATAACGATAATATACTTCCAGGTTGTTGTATTAACAATAATTCTTTTAATCAACAAAAAGAAAATTGCTGTAAAATTAATAATCTAACCTTGAAATTTACTTTCATTAGTAACGCAAATATAGTTTTTAATCACTCACCTAAATTAGTTGTAAACATAGATTACAGATTTAAATTTCCTAATATAATTTTAGAAGATAAAGTTAAATCTATTAGTTTTAATTCAAAACCTCATTTAAAAACTTCAAAAATTAATCAAGAAATAATTTCATTTCAAGTTTGATATAGTTAATTGATTTAATTAATAAAATTTTCTATTAGATATCATCTGATAGAATTTATATCAACTCAATTATCTATTCAATAAAAAATGAAAATATATTTTTTTTTAATAATATTTTTTACAGTTACATTTAAATTAAATTCACAAATAGTAAAAGGGACAGTCTTTCAAATTGATAAAGATGGTTTAAATTCACCACTACCAGGAGCAACCATTAAATTATTAAACACTAAAATTGGTTCAATTTCAAATTCAAATGGTCAATTTCAAATTGATTTAAAATTTGCAGATACTAATAAATTGTTAGTTGTAAGTTTTATTGGATTTGAATCTGATACAACTTTGTTAGATGGAATGTTAAATGATTACGAAATCACTCTTGAACCTTTAATAACTAATTCAAAGGAGGTACAGATAACTGCTGAAAAATCAGCACAATCTGTTGGCTTAAAAACACTAAAGCAAGAATTTATAACTGGTAAGCTTTTCCGAAGAAGTGCTTGCTGTGCTTTATCTGAAGCATTTGAAAAGAATGCTAGTGCAGAAGTGTCTTATAGTGATGCATTAACAGGAGTAAAGCAAATAAAATTACTAGGACTTAAAGGTGAATATTCATATTTGTTAACTGAAACAATTCCAATATTTTCAGGATTAACTTCAAAATATGCCCTTGAATATACACCTCCAACTTGGCTAGAAGGTATCTCGATTACAAAAGGAGCTTCATCAGTTTCAAGTGGTTATGAAGGTATTACAGGTCAGATTAATTTAGAATACAAAAAACCTTTTGATATGTCCCCTTTTGAAGGGAATGTTTATGTTAACTCAAGTAATAGAATTGATCTAAATTTAAGTTCTGCAATTAAGGTGAATGAAAAATTATCTACAGGCATTTTTGTATCTGGAAGAAATTCGAATTTAAAAGAAGACCATAATAACGATGGTTTTATTGATGTTCCACTAAACAAACAAATTAATATTGCAAACCGATGGATTTATGTTACTGATGGATTTGAAGCACAATTGTTTGCTAGGGGGCTAAATGATGAATATAACTCAGGTCAAGTTAATTTTATTGATAAAATTAGCACCCCCTTAAATTATGGATCTTCTACAAAAATCAGTAGATATGAATTTTTTACAAAAATGGCGAAACTCGAAACTGAAACTGATCATTTAAGTTTAGCTTTAATTCTTAGTGGTTCAACTGATAGTATCTCATCATTTTCTGGTTTAAAATCTTTTGATACAAAAGAGGATAAATTCAATGCAAAATTTATACTGAAAAGTGAAATTGGTATTCATGAAGAAGATTATTATACTTTTGGAATGAGTTATTTATACAGAAATCAAATTGGGAATTATAATGAAAAAGTTAATAAATTTAAAATAGATGAAAAGGAGTCTGTAGTTGGTCTTTTTGCTGAATTGAATTATAAACCCTTTGATCAAATTAGTTTCATAGCGGGTATTAGAGCAGATCAACATAATAATTATGGAACATTACTAACTCCAAGATTCCACTTAAAATATGATTTATCAGATCTTTTTAAAGTTAGATTTAGTTTAGGTTACGGCTACCATGCTGCTTCTGTAATTGGTGAAAATCCAAATGTACTTTCATCTGCCCGATTGTTAAAAATTAATAATTTAGAAATCGAATCTGCAGTAAATATTGGCTCAAGCATTAACACAACATTAGAATTGTTTGAAATTCCTTTTATCTTTGATTTAGATTTTTATAGTACAAATTTTGTAAATCAAGTTATTGCTGATTATGATTCGAGTATCGATTCTATAATATTTAAAAATGTTAAAAATGAATCTTATACTAATAATTATCAAGCACAAGTCTCATTTAATTTAATTCCTGAATTAGAGCTAGCATTTGCTTATAGATACAATGATATTAAATCAATATTTGGCAATGAAAAACTTATTCAACCACTGCAATCACCTGGTAGAATCTTGGTTACAGGATCTTATTTATCACATAAAAAAGATTTCCAATTTGATGGTACATTAATTTGGAATTCTTCTGGAAGATTACCTAATTTTATTTATTCTCACGAAACTAATGAGAATACTTTTAAAAATTTCTTTAGATTTAATTTACAAGTTACTAAAAAATTTGGTGAATTGGAATTTTATATAGGAGGGGAAAATTTAAGTAATTTCACACAACATCAACCTATAATTGAATCATCAAATCCGTTCTCAGATAATTTTGATGCTAGTATGATATGGGGACCATTAGAAGGAAGAATGTTCTATTTTGGTTCTAGATTCAAATTATAAAATTAACAAATTAATTTGATGCATTAAGTTATTTTTGGACAATAATTAAAATTAATAATCAAATAAATGGCTTTAGGAATAAAGAACACTGAGGTTACAAATGAAATTTATCAATATTTAGTTGATAATTTTTCGGGTGAAGATGAGTTGTTAATGAATTTGAGAAATGAAGCAAAGGAAGTTGGAATACCAGAAATTTGTATATCACCAGAACAATGTAAATTCTTACAGGTCTTTATTAAATCAATCAAAGCTAAAAGAATTATTGAAGTAGGTACTTTAGGAGGTTATAGTGCAATTGTTATGGCTAGAGCTTTACCATTAGATGGAAAGCTAATAACAATAGAAGTAGATCCATTTCGTGGTGAGTTTGCGAGAAGTCAAATTGCTAAAGCTGGATTGAGTGGAAAAATAGAAGTGCTTATAGGTTCAGGTGTTGATGTACTTGAGAAAACAATTAATAGTTCAGATAAATTTGATTTTGCTTTTATTGATGCAGATAAAATTTCTTATGTAAGATATTTAGATTTGATACTCCCCCTCATGAATAAAGGTGGGGTGATAACAGGTGATAATGCACTTGCATGGGGGTTAGTTCATGATGAAAATACTGACAATAAAGATGTTAAAGCTATTCAATCATTCAATAATGCAATGAAATGTAATCCATTAATAGAAAGCTGTATTGTTCCAGTTGGTGATGGTATGTGTATGGGAATTGTATTGTAATTTTTTTAGAATTTGAAATCAACTTTGAGATTTATTTTATGGGTTTAAAAGTTTATAGAACTGGTCCTATGGGGGCTTTACTTGACGAATATGAAAAAGCAATTGATGAGTTGAAATTAGTATTAATTAGTTTAGACAATTCTAAATTCAAATTGATTGTTGACAATGAAACTAATGATCCAGATTGTGAATCAATTCAATCTATAATGATTCATGTTATAAGATCAGGTTATGGTTATGCAAATTATATTCGATCTCAATTTGGAGTTAAAGTTGTAGAAGATAAAAATAATTATCTTTGTGGATCGGGTATTACTTCTTGCAATGAGTTAGATAAAATGTTTTTATATAACGATGAAACTCTTCAAAGTATTTGGAATATTAGTAATGAAGAGTTAATTAAAAATGTCATAAAAACTAGATGGGGTCAGTTGTTTGATGTTGATCAATTATTGGAACATGCAATAGTGCATATATTAAGACACAGAAGGCAGATTAATAAATTTAAATCATTATTAAATTAATTTTTATTCTGAAATAATAGGAGCAATTTCTTCTGATTTTTTTAATTTTTCTAAATTCCTTTTAGCAATAATTCTAGCATTTAGTTTTGCTTTTGCTTTTCTTCTTGAGTTATAATTTATTGATGTTGATAATCTCCAATTAGAATCCAAAATTCCTCTAGCTCTTAAAGAATCTTCTGCAAATTTATATCTATCATTTTTAGACTTTCCTCCTCTTAATTCAGGTGGTATTTGGGAAAGAGGTATTAAAGCCTCTTCAACATCCATTGGTTTTTTTGGTAATTGAATAACAATATCTTTGTTCGATTTCAACTCTCGCCAAGGTCCACCAGATTTCCTATCATAATCAAACATATCTAAAATAATAACTGGGGTTCCAGTTAATGGAATCATTTTATTGTTTGTATCTTTAATAGCACCTTCTCCCCAATCAAAGAGCCATTTGGCATCAGCCATAGACTGCCTTACGCAAGAATGAGATGCAGGTCTTCCTGGTCTTATAAACTGATGAAAAGCATTTCCTGCATACATATGAAAATTCCAATTATAGGGGAGTTTCCAATTTGTGTCTAATGAAGATCGCCTTAACCTTTCTTTCCAATTAAGTGCGTATCTACCTGGGAATGTTGGTTTGCTTTTTGTTCCAGTATTAACACCTGCAAACCTAACAAGTTTTCCAAATTCATATGCTGCATAACACTGAAAAGCATTAGAAATTATTATTAGTTTTTTTATATCTGATGCTTCATGATAAAATTGAGGAAGAGCAGAATAAAATTTAGGATCCAGTATAAGCGTATCAGGTATAACTACACTATCACCTGGTTTTATAAAGCCCCAATCTTTTCTATTTAAAGTTGTAAGGATTTGCCTAGAAGAATCATTAACACCAAAAATTTTTTTTATTGAATCTAATTGAATTTTTGTTGGTGCAAAGCAAGTATAATTTATTTTAGGAATACTAGAATTGTTGGATAATAAAACCTTTTGTCTTTTAGCTTTTTCTATTGAAGCTAATTTAACTTTATTGATTGAATCTTTTGATTTCAATACAGATTCTAATTCTGGGGGAAGTTTAGTTTCACTATGGAATAAGCTATCTAGAGAAAATTTATCAAACGAAAAATTATCAAATGATATATCATCACAAGAAATTAAAACTAGAGATGTAAGAATTAATATTATTGAATATTTTATTTTCATATATAAAATAAAGTCAAGTATAATTTTAAATAATTACACTTGACTGATTTAGTAAAAAATAGTTTATTCACTCTTTTCCTTTGGTTCTGAAATAGGAGTATTTTCAATCAATATTTTCTGAGAAGCTGTTGTTGAAGGAATTGCAGGAATAAGTACTCCAGCCTCTTTTCTGCTAGCTAATACTGTGTCAATTAATCCATATTCTAAAGCATCTTGAGGCGACATCCAATTATCTCGTTCGGCATCTTTTAAAATTTGATCTATTGACTTTTCGGTATGAGCAGAAATTATTCTATATAATTGTTCTCTCATTCTTAACATCTCTTTTAAGTAAATTTCAATTTCAGTTGTTTGCCCTTGAGTTCCTCCTGAAGGCTGATGCATCATAATTCTACTATTTGGTAAAGCCATTCTTTTGCCTTTTGCACCTGCACATAACAATACTTGAGCCATTGAGGCTGCCATTCCAATACAAATAGTTGATACTTCTGCTCTAATAAATTGCATAGTATCATATATTGCTAGTCCAGCAGATACTGATCCTCCTGGAGAATTAATATACATTACAATATCTTTAGTCGGGTCTTCACTTTCTAAAAATAAAAGTTCAGCAATAACAATGCTTGCTACCTCATCTGTTATTGGGGAATCTAACATTATAATGCGGTCCTTCAATAATCTACTAAATGGATCCCAAACTTCTTCTCCTCTGGAAGTTCTTTCAACAATACGTGGAATAATCATTTTTAATTAGAAAAATTTTTGAAAATAAATTAATGAACGTGATTTTCTTCATCATGATTATGATCATGTTCTGAATGTCCATGTTCAGAATGATTATGATCACTATGTATTAAATCATTTTGTTTATTAGTGATTGTTGTATCCTGAACTTCTTCAATGACGGCATTATCTTCTAAGAATTGTAAAGTCTTAATTGTTAATATTTGATTCTTAACTTGTTCGTTTTCTTTAAAGAAATTTGTTAATGTTGCAGTATCAGTTCCATATTGTTGTGCTTGCATTTCTGCATAATCTTCAATGTCAATATCTTCAACAATAATATTTTCAAGTTCAATAATTTTATCTCTAATAATAGCCCATCTTCCTGTTTCACGAGCTCTTTCTTCATTTTCTACAACAAATTTATCAATATCAAATCCTTTTGGAAGTTCTCCTTTTTTATCTTTTTTACTATTAACTAAATCCATCATAATCTGTTGTGTTACTGAATCAGGAACTTCAAATGTGTCTTTATGGGATTCGACTAATTTTGCAACCAATTCGTTATGAAACAATTCTTCGTAATACTTAGCAGTATCAAAATCAATTTTTCTTTTAGCCTCAGATTTGAATCCTTCTAATGTTAATTTATCATCTCCTGATAATTTCTGTAATAGCTCATCATTTACTTCTGGTAAAACTACTTTTTTAATTTCTCCAACTTCTAATTTGAAATTAATTACTTTGTTTTCTGTTTTATCATCAACTTCGTATGTAAAATTATCACCTGTATTTTTTCCTATTAAAGAATCTACTAATTTTTTATCTGCTTTTGGATTCTTTAAATATAGATTTGAAGGGAATGGAACGGCATCTTCAGCAGTATTACCTGATTCATCAATTCTAGTCATTGTAATCTTAACAAAGTGATTTTCATTTTCAATTACAGATGTATCTTCAAAAGTTGCTTGAGACTCTTGCATTCTTGAAACTTCATTCTCAACATCTTCATCTGTTACTTCATGAAAATATCTCTTTGCAGAAATACCTTTATATTCATTTATACTAAAACTTGGATAAACTTCGAATGAGATAGTGCATTCAATTCCACCATCCAACTTTTTGTCAAGTTTAACTATTCCAGGATATCCAATTGGTGAAACACCACCAGATTCAACCCAAGATGCAAACTGTTGGTTGATACATTTTTCATATGCTTCTTGATCAATATCTTTTCCCATCAATTTACGAATTACATCTTGAGGTACTCTACCCTGACGGTAACCCTTAAGATTTACTTTTGATTGAGCTTGATGATATGCTTGAGCAATATGTGGGGCTGTTTCTTCACTTGAAATTATCATATCAAGTTCGCGTTTAACACCGCTAACTTCACGTAATGTTGACTGCATTGATTGTATTAAATAAGGAATGTATATGGTAAGTTGAATTTAAAAACTAAGTGCGGGTGGAGGGACTTGAACCCCCATGCCTCACGGCACCAGATCCTAAGTCTGGCGCGTCTGCCAATTTCGCCACACCCGCAGTAAGTTTATCTAATAAATGATTGCAAATATAAGAGTATCATTTAGTTAGACAAAGAAACTTTTTAGATATTATATTTGTATTTATTCTAAAACAAATAATGTACAAATTAAATAGTTTTCTAATATTATTATTTATTACTTTTCCTTTCAATTCTTGTGATAATCAACCTGTTAACCCAAATCCGAACGATAGATGGTTACCTATGATTTATAATATTCAATCAATTATAATTAATGATAAAAATGTTTCTATTGATATTAATTGCTCATTACCAAATACATGTTTTCAATTTGTACAAAATGAAATATATAAATTAGGTGAAGATGTTTTTATAAGTTCTTATTTTAGAAAAACAGATAATTCAGAAATAAACTGCCCTGAAGTTGTTTCAAATTTTATAGTAAACACAAATATAAGATTCTCTGAACCTGGAAAGTACAAATTTCATTTTATAAAAAATGATTCATATAGTTTAGATACTTTGATAACTTTACAATAATAATCTAAATTTTTTTAAATATTCTTTATGAAAACTAGTTTTTACTTTTTACTCTCATTTTTTCTATTTGTTAATTACGCTTATTCTCAAGATACTACTTGGTTTAAAGATGTGACAGCAGCATCAAAATTAAATAGTGTTAAATCTGGTCAAATTAGTTCAGTTGATTTGAATGGAGATGATTACCCTGACTTAATTCTAACGAACCTTGCTTATGATAGAACAATGAAAACTAGAATTTATTATAACTTTGATAACCCTGATTCTTCAAACCCAAAAGCTAGAATATTTGTTGATGTAACCGATAGTATTAGTGTTTATGTAAACAGAGATCCTGCTGTAAAGGGTAGAGTTGCTGATGTTTGGGCTACTGCTGATTTTAACAATGATGGGTATAATGATATTATAACAGGTATATTTTTTTATGATGTAAAAACTTTTAAAGACGTTGGGGATAGAGCTGAAATACTTTTAAATGATGGTACGGGTAGATACAATCTTGTTCAAAATAGTGGGTTAAATGATTTAAATACTTTTGTTGGTGGGCTTTATGATGGTTATAATAAATACCCTTGTACTGGATATTGCTTTTTAGATTATGATCTTGATGGTAATATCGATATTTATGTTACTGTATTTTCAGTTGATCATGGTGCAAATTTGTGGGTACCAGGTTTTTTATTAAAGGGTAACGGAGATGGTACATTCAAAGATGTTTCAGAAAGTGCTGGGCTTTATAATGTTCAAGAGCCATGTTATGGTGCAAGTATTACTGATTGGAATAATGATGGATTTCAGGATATTGTTACTTCACCTTATTGTAGAACTGATGGTACACTTTGGAAAAATAATGGAAATGGAACATTTGATAACTTTACTGAAGGATCAGGTTATACTGCAACTAATGGAATGCATGGTAATATAGATGGTGGTGGGTCTGCTCCAAATTATTTGTGGTTCCCAAGAGAAGTTTGTCAATGGGAAGCGTTACCTTGTGATTTTGATAATGATGGTGATATGGATATAGCTCAAATGCTTGTACACGGTGGTTTGGATCCTCAAGAAGCTCATTCACCTTTAACTCTTAATTCTGGAATTGATAGTTCTTATAAACTACATTGGGACTTAAATAAATTTGATAGACCGTTAATAACTGGAACTATTATTAAAAAAGATACTTTAAAAAAAGATACTTCTTGGAGCAATCAATATGGAAATTTTAGTTTAAAAAAAGGATCTATAATTTTTCTTTCAAATTATGGACATCTTGGAGACCAAGCTGGATCTTGGTTTGATATGGACGGAGATATGCTTCAAGACTTTGTGTTAAGCACTACTGGTTATGATGCCACGAACGATAGATGTTACATTGAACATCAGAACAAAGATCATTCATTCACAGAGATTGCAAATAAATTAAAACTTAGAACTATATTAAAAGAAACTCATTCAAACAGACCTTTAGATTTTGATTTAGATGGGGATGATGATTGGTTAATTGAATATGCTCCAAGAACTGCAAATGCTAATTCAGGTAGAGTTTGGTTGTTTGAAAATAGAATAGCTGAATTAAATAATCATACATCAATCAAATTAATTGCCCCAAAAGGTTGTAATAAAAATTGTATTGGTGCAAGAATTTATGTTACTTCAGGAGGTACAACTCAAATGAGGGATATTCAATCTGGTGTTGGAAGATGGGGGATGACAAGTCCTTTTATTCTAAATTTTGGATTAGAAAAAAATACAATTATTGATTCTATTGTTGTTAGATGGCCAAAGAAAGGGTTACCTAAAACAACAATTAAAAATCCTGCAATTAATAAAATGTTATTGATTACTGAATCTGGACTTTCAAATGTTGATAATAAAATTGATAAAACTAGGAATTTATCTTTCTTCCCAAATCCAGCTGTTAACTCTATTACAGCAGAATTGCCTTTTTCTTTTTTAAATAATTCGTCTCTTCTAGTATTCAATTCATTTGGCAAAAAAGTATGTGAATTAGAAGTTAAAAATTCTAATCAAAGAATTAGATTGCCAATTGAGAACTTTATATCAGGAAAATATTTTGTTAAAATTAGTGATTCAGAAGGGAAGTCTTTGGAATCTTCATTCATAATTGAAAAATAATAAATGATGCTTAATCAATTATTTAAACTGATTCGACCTACTCATTGGATAAAAAATGCATTTGTATTTGCAGCTTTAGTTTATAGTAAAGAGCTTTCTCAAAGTAATTTGATTTTTCAATCAGTTCTTACTTTTATTACATTTTGTTTTGTAAGTTCTAGCATTTATATCTTAAATGACATACGAGATAAAGATTCAGATTCATTACATCCAGTAAAAAAAACTCGACCAATTGCATCTGGTAGAATTAGTATTAAAAATGCATTGTTTCTGTTAAGTATTCTATTAACTATTGCTACATTAATTTTATATTTTATTCCCTTTAATGCTGTTGTCTTCATATTAATTTATGCAGGTATTAATACAGCCTATTCATTTGGATTAAAAAATGTTGTATTATTAGATATATTTATTATTGCTGGTGGATTTATGCTTAGAATGCTTGCAGGGGCAGCTGCTATTAGTGTAGAGGTTTCTTCATGGTTAATTATATGTACATTGTTTATATCTCTTTTTTTAGCAATTATGAAAAGAAGAGGAGAATTAAGAAAATCTTATAAAGGAAATGAAACAAGAAAAGTACTAAAAGATTATTCTGAAGAATTGATTAGAATTGTATTATCAACTTCTGTTGCTGGATCAATAATGAGTTACACCTTATATACAGTAAGCGAACATACAATTGAGTATTTCCATAGCAATAAAATGATTTTAACTGTTCCAATTGTAATGTATGGTATTTTTAGGTATATATACATTGATGAAAAACTTCAAAATTCAGAAGATACAGTCAATGCAATTTTACAAGATAAAGGATTATTAATATGTGGATTGGTTTGGATAATTAGTACATTAGTAATCATTTATGGGTAGTTATTTTTAATCAATAAATTATCAAAAAGAAAATATAATCTCAGTTAATTTCATTATTTATTTTTTAAAAATTAACATTTTTAATTAACAAATTTATTTTTAAATATATTTTTATACATCAGAATGGATTTCCATTTATTAGTTACAAACATTACAAACCCAACTTTACTTTTCTTTATATTAGGTATTGTTGCAACACTTGTAAAAAGTGATCTTGAAATTCCTGCCTCAACAAGTAAATTTATTTCAATATATCTTTTATTTTCGATTGGATTTAAAGGTGGACAAGAATTAGCAATAAGTACATTTAATACAGAGATAATTTATTCTATTTTATACGGTTTGTTTATTGCTTCAATCATTCCAATTTATGTTTTTTTTATTTTAAAGAAAAAAATGGATATAAGCAATGCTGTAGCAGTTGCATCAGCTTATGGTTCAGTTAGTGCTGTTACTTTCGTTTCAGCAGTTGCATTTTTAGAAGCTCAAACAATAACATATAATGGACATATGGTTGCTGTTATGGCATTGATGGAATCTCCAGCAATAATTGTAGGAGTAATTTTAATGATGAAATTTGATAAATCATCAAATGAAAATACTAAACTTGGAAGCATTATTAAGCATTCAATAACTAACGGAAGTGTATTGATAATTTTAGGTAGTTTAATCATTGGGTTAATTGCAGATACCAAACAAGCAGAAGGAATTAAGCCATTTACAAATGATATATTCAAAGGGTTCTTAGCAATTTTCTTACTTGAAATGGGAATGGTTACTGCATCTAGATTTTCAGCATTTAAAAAGTATGGTTTATTTCTAACACTTTTTGCAATAATTGTTCCATTAATAAATGGAAGTTTGGTTGCAATGTTAAGTTCAATTGTAACTAATAATCCTGGCAATAGATTTATTTTTGCAATTCTTGCTGCAAGTGCTTCTTATATAGCAGTTCCAGCAGCTATGCGCTTGGTGGCACCTAAATCAGATCCTGGACTCTTTATGACCATGGCATTAGGAATTACATTCCCATTCAATATAACAATTGGTATGCCAATTTATTACTCAATTATTAACCACTTCAGTTAAATTAAATCAATGAATTTTAATGTAAAAAAATTGTATCAAATTCATAATAAATTCGGTTTGAATTTTTATCATGAAAAGTTTAATTTAATACATAAAATATCATTTATTAAGTTTAATGAAAATACTAATTTAATTGATTATCATAATGTTTTATTATTTATTATATCACATCCTGAGAATAAGCAATTAAATCTTATTGCAGAAAACGAATTAAATCGAATTTCAATATATTTAAGAAAAACTCAACATGGTTATAATGAAAAATATTTAAATTCAGGTTTGCCTTATACTCAAATGAGTACAAGATTCTCACAAGAAATGTTTCAGTGGTTAATCAAACAAAAAGGATGTAAGTTAACAATTGATTCCTTTGATAAAACTGGGATTGATTTAAACACTTTTTTAAACTTAACTCTCCCAAACATATTAAAAGAAGAAACAACTTCGGAACTTTCAAATGAATTATTGCTAAATTCACTTGGCTTAAATGATCTAAAAAAATTAACTTTTTTACTAAATGAATTTGAAAAATTGAATTCACTTTTATTGATTAAAGATCATGTTTGGAATTCGTTAAAATTATTTGTAAACATTAAATTCATAAATTTAGAGTACTCAATAAGTTATAATAGATTTTCACCAAAACAAATATTTTATCAAACTGAGATATTGAAAAATTTTGATGAAAAGAACATATTCAAATCTAAATTAAGTCCACCTAAGATTTTAAATGTTAAGCAAAAACAAGCTTTAGTTGAAGTAATTAAAAAATCAATGGTTCTAACCATGAGAGAAACAGATCCATCTACTTTCATGGATGAATCTTCATTAAGAATTTATGAATTAGAAAGAGGAATTTCAATTGCTATATACGGAATGAATTCAAACAGACAACTTCCATTACAATCTTATATTGGTTATACATTATTTAAAAATGGAATACCGATTTCTTATGGTGGTGGATGGGTGTTTGGTAAAAGTGCTTTGTTTGGAATAAATATTTTTGAGGCATTTAGAGGGGGTGAATCTGGTTTTATTATGTGTCAACTTTTAAGGGTTTACATCCAAGTTTTTAATTTAAAGTACATTGAGGTTGAATCATATCAATTTGGTAATGGCAACCCTGACGGAATCAAATCTGGTGCATTTTGGTTCTATTATAAATTTGGTTTCAGACCGATAAATTCTGAGATTGAAAAATTAGCAAAAAAAGAATTTGTTAAAATTAAAAAAAACAATATTTATAGATCAAATGAAAGAACATTATTGAAGCTTTCAGAATGTAATTTAGCCCTAAATTTAGGAAAATCAATCCCTGTAAAAAGGATTGATATTTCTAACAAAATTATATCTTTAATAGCCAAAAAATACAAGGGAGATAATTTAACAGCAGTTTCAGATTCGATTAAAGAATTTTCAAATAAAACAAATTTGAATATCAAATATTGCAATAAGAATATTAATATTGTGGAGGAATTTGCTTTGTGGGTAAAAGCATTTAATATTACTGATAAAAATTTATTGAAATTATTTGTTAAAATGGTTAAAGAAAAACCTAAAAGTCCATATAATTATAATAAATTAGTTGTTAAAGTTTTAGATAAAACAATTTAGCAATTATACATTTTAAATGAATCCCAATTTACTCCAATTCTGAAAGTTTGGTAAATTCTTCCATTTTCTAAATTGCTTCCAAAGTGCTTAGTTGCTGAATGAAATGCCCCAGAAGGGTAAGCAACCATTCTATTAAAAAAATTACCAACTCTATCAATCTCAATCCATTTACTCCTATTTGTACTATCTTTAACTAACATATCTCTTATTGAATTAATATTCAAATTAAGTCTTTTAGAATCCATGGTAGTTGGTGGATTAATTAATTTTGTTTCCTTATGCATCCATAATGAAGTTCCGCAATCAATTGGCATTCCTTTTGTTAAATAGATTAATACTGTTATATCGTTATATGGTTCATCAGAATGAACCCCTGGAATTTCCTTTTTAACTCCTTTAGAAAAACCTTGATAGAATACTCCATTCTCCTCTATAGGATCAGTATCCCATCTAATGATTTTTATACCTAAAATTTTTTCTAATTTTAGTTTTATCCCAAGTTCATGAAACACACTTTTACTCCTATAACCTGTAACATGATTTGGTTTGTAAAACTCTGAAGTATTGGCAATATTTACTACTTCATCTGGGTTTGAATAAAAGTAATCTTTTACTAAAAGAAAACGTTTGTAATCCTGTTTAGACATATCTTTATAACTAATTATAGAATTAACTTAACAGTTAAAATATTTAAACAAATAATATAATATGAATTAAATAATCCGCATAATAATTAATATTTACAAAACATATCAAACAATCAAAGTTTAATTATTATTTTTTTTAAAACTTTAATTATAATTTGTAAATATCATAATATTAATAATTTTAGATATAAGAATTTCATATACTTAATTTACTAATCTAAAACTTGCATGGAGTTTTGCATTGGTCCAATTTATTGTACTTATGGTTCTGTACTCATATTCACCTGAAATTAATAATCTTAATGAATATGAGTTAATTTTAATATGGTTTTGAATATCATTTCCACTAAATTCACCCATAACTAACGTATTACTTAATATTTCTAATGGTATATTGTTCAAACTGATATTGTAAATTGATTCACTAAATACTCTCCCATCATCTAATTTAACAGTAATTTTATAAGATATCTCCATAGTTTTAACTGTCTCTTTAATACTATCTATTACTCCAGAAATACTAGCAACTACTTTTGTATCAAATCCTGTTATTAAATCTTCCTGCCAATTTGTAGAAAATTTATCTTTATCCCAGTTAATTTTTGAAAGTGATTTAGAAGATTGGCTTTGATTTGTAGCACCTATGTTATTTAATGGATCTCCATTACTAAGCCTAATTGGCCAATCATCTAAATTTGTTGATCCATCTTTCAATTGGTATAATCCTCCCCAAGTTATGTTAGTTGATCTTAATATATCCATAAAACTACTCCCAATATTAGCATTAACTTTACCTTGCAAAGCAATTTTACCAGTTGTGTTATTATATATTTTCAGCTCAATAACATAAGAGCCAACATTCTCGAATTTATGTTCAATTGTGCTATCATTTAATACTGTAATTGGTTCTGTTTCATCTCCAAAATTCCAGACATATTTTACATTTGTTGGTGCAGTTTTATTAGTTTTAGCTACAAATTTATAATCTATATTTGGCAAACCATTTGTATCTATTGGTGCTCCATTTTTTTCTGTTGTTTTAATTTCAAGTGATTGTTTGTAAATAGTTATCCATTTGAAATCTACAAATTTTTGTGTATAAGTAGTTGGATTATCCAAAAACCCATTCCTCCAAGAAAAAATGTACAAGCCAATTCTATTCTCACCTGGTGATAATGCTTTTTTAAGTTTTGTTTGAGCTAGTTTTGATCCAGTTCCAAAAACTGATGCAATATCACCATTTTCATTATAAGCATTAAGTCCAATAAATTTTTTGTTATCACGATTAAAAGATACATCAGCAGTAGGGCAAACAACTTCAAGAACAACAGAATCAGCATCGGTATTTAGAGTATCTCCTAATTCATAACCAGTTCCATCATCAACCCAAATTTGATAAGCAGGAAAAGCATTTGGATTAACTTTACCAATAGTTCCATTCTGAAATTCCTGCCATCTATTACCAATTACATCCCAATTTATAAGAGCAGTTTTTGCATAATATGATATAAATTTATATGGATGTGGTGCATCAGTTGCATTAGCTTTCCCCATATAAGGATTATATTTTTTAGTATTCCAATCAAAAGTAATTTCTTGAGGAATACCAGGGAAATTAGGATCAGCAATAGAAATCTTGCCAGAGTTGTAATCAACACTATAAGCAGTTAAAGCATGTCCGCCTAACGAGCTCTTTCCATTAACAACATTGAGATTCCAAATAGCAACAAATTGAGGTTCTCCAGTTAAAACCATAGCATAAGCTAAAGCCTTAAATTTAAGTTCATCAAAACTTGTATTAGTATCAATGTAGTTTCTTTGATTATTAAAATTCCAAGAATCAAAGTCAATATCTTCTTGAACAACAGAAGCAAATCTGAAACCTTTGGGATTATCTTGCCATAACTTATCATTAGATAAATTAACTTTATCGTATTTGTGATAAAGATTCCCTTGAGATTTTTTCTGTTCATAATAATACCACATAGAAGTCATAGTTTGCCCAGCACAATGCCCACCAGGAGCAAGGTAAGAACCATAGTTAACAAATTCCCAATCATCAACCTTAGGTTTATACCCAGAAGAAATAATAGGGGTTGCTTTTAAAGTAGATTCTTTAATAGAGCTAATAACTAAATTTGAAAAAGATTCAAGATTATTGTTAGAAGCAATTTTATACAATCCGTTGTTAAGAGTTGATGAAGCAAAATGTCTTGTAGCAATAGTTACAGAATTAGAATCAAAACTGATAATAGGCAAACCTTCAAGTTTGCCAGACTTTTCATCATAAAAGAAACCCATAGCAAATGATCCAGAAGGAACTTTGCAAGGAACTTTGATAATCATAATATCATTTGAATAACCACCGTTATTAGAAATTTTAATTAATGGAGAAATAGGATTAAAATTTGCACCAAAAGAATGTTTAATAATATTTGCATAAGAGATATTAAAATTCTTATCAATAGTATAAGCAACAGAAGGTACAGTAATTTTCAAACCATTTATAGAAGAGTCACCACTTTTCACAGAAATAACTCCTCCGCCAGTTGGGACAGAAATCTGATTAATAGGAATGAAAGTGCCAATGGAAATAGAACCAGAGTTATCATTAGGACCAACGCTACTTTCTTGACAACTAGAAAATAAAAAGAGAGAAATAGAAAACAAAAAAATCGAAAAAAGATGTTTCATATAATTAAAAAATTAATAATAATTCAATAAATTTCTTACCATTCAAAATTATTTAAAATCATAAAAAATAAATATGATATATATCATATAAAAGAATGATAAAAATCATTTTCTATTTCATTTAATTCTAGAAATTAAATAGTATTAAATTACCATTTTTACGATTGAGATTTTGAAAAATATATTTAAAAGTCAAAACTGATTTTATGTAAAAAATGTTTTTTATTAATGTAAATGGTTATTTTATTTAACTAGTAAAATCTATTAATCGAAAAAAATTCTAATAAATAAATTAGAATTCATAATTTTATATGATATCTAATATTGTTTAAAACTAATCCCAAAAAAGATGAATTTAATTTGTAAAAAGTTAATTTTAGTAATATTGATTTTTCAGATTTATAGATGTAAAACTGAAATTTAAACTGAAGGAATTAAGTCTTCTTAATATGGAGAAGAGCAATTAAATTCTATTGTAAATTTAACCCCCAAAGGAGTTTCAAGCTCAAAAATTAGAGAATAAAGATTTGGTAAATATAGACGGAAGAACTCAAGATGAACTAACAGAAACTGGATTTATTGAGAGAGCATTTAATATTGATATTAGTTCAACAAGTTTTATTGAAGAAATTAAAAAGTTAAATATTGACAAAACTTATGTGGTTTTATTGCAAAAGTGGAACCAGTAGTAGAAGAGCAATTATTGAGATGAAAAAAATTGGTAAATATAAAGTTTCAAATTTAGAAGGTGGAATATCTTCTTGGTTATCTGAAAATCTACCAGTTGTAAAAAATAAATAAAAAAAAGGCTTAATTAAATTAAGCCTTTGTGAAATATTTTTATTAAAAATTTTCTGGGTTTAATGGAATAAGATCAGGATGAACATATTTGCGACCTTTACGAACTAAAACATCATCAAAATATAAATCACTGCCAATACAAACCAAGTCCCAATGAACAGCGCTGTGATTACCATTTGGAGCAATATCATAACTTTGACCTGGAGTTAAATGAATTGACCCCCAAATTTTTTCATCAAAAAGAATATCATACATTGGTTTTTCAATATGAGGATTTGTGCCAATAGCAAACTCTCCAAATCTGCGTGAACCTTCATCTGTGTTTAAAATATTTTCTAGTGCTATTTGGTTGTTTGATTTACAATCTACAATAACCCCATCTTTCACAACTAATCTGATATCATCAAATGGCTTTCCATCATACACTGTAGGGGCATAACTAATGCATCCATTCACTTGATTTATAATAGGACTAGTAAATATTTCACCATCTGGAATATTTAAATCTCCTGCACATGGCACCCAATTTTGACCTTCAATTCCAATTTTAATATCTGTTCCTTCACCTACTAAATGAACTTCTTTAGTTTTTGATAACAATTCATGAAGAGGTTTCATCCTTTCATTTAACAAAGAATAATCTAATAAACAAGCTTTATAATAATAATCAGCAAACTGAGATGAAGTCATTTTAGCATTCATAGCAAATGCTGGGGATGGATATCGCATTACGCACCAACGTGTATTATTAACTCTTTCTCTAGTGTGAACTGGATGTCCGTATTCTTGATTATAAGCTTTTGAACTTTCAGGTGAGGCATTACTCAATTCATAAATATTTTCAGAAGCACGAATACCAATATAAACATCCATTTCTTTCATAACAGGTAATCCAAAGTTGTCTCTTAAAGAAGACCATAATTCAGTAGTCCCACTTTCTCTCATCATTCTGTCAATTTCAACATCTTTAACAAAAATGAACGGTATTGCTTTTTTAGATAAAATTGCTCTAGTCATTTCTTGAGCTAGATGTATTCCATTAATACCTTGCAACTCAACCATAACTTTATCTCCCTCTTTAGTTTGAGTTGAATAATTTATTATTTTATCTGCTAATTCTTTGTTTCTTGAATCGTACATTTTAAGTTAAATTTTTATATTTTTATAATAATTTGCAAATATAAGATATTGAATAGTAATATAAATAATTAGGGATTTTGTTTTGTATTTTTACTATACTTTGTTTAAGTCAAGGAATTTTCATTTAATTATGATAATTTTAAAAATAGCATTTAATTGAGTTAAAGTTAAATTTTATATATATTTTTTTAAAAACTATTTAATTCGTTGAAGTATATTTTTTAATAATTATTATTATATTGAATATTTATAATAAGAAAAAAAATAAAAAAATTGTATGATAAAAGTAGTTACGATTGATTTTTGGGACACATTATTTTCTGAAAGTGGGAATGGAGGTTTAAGAGAGGAAGCAAGGATGAAAGCAATATATAATGTTATTGAAAACAATAATTATAAATATGATTCTGTTACAGTTTATAGTGCATACAAGCACTTGTGGGATTACTTTGATATTCAATGGTTAGAGAATCAACGTACGCCAAATTCTTATGAATTATGCAATGTATTATTTAATAAGTTAAACATTGAAATTCCAGAACCTGAATTATTCAATTTATCTCAGATATTCAGAAAAGGAATTCTTCAACATCCTCCTGGGATTTTACCAAATGTTAAAACTGGTTTAGAATATTTATCATCAAAATACATACTTGTTATAATTTCAGATACTGCATTTTCTGGAGGTATAGAATTAAGAGAACTTATGAAAAGTACAGGAATTTATAATCATTTTTCAAATTTTATTTTTAGTGATGAAGTAGGTAGTGCTAAGCCAAATAAATTATTATTTGAAAAAGCATTGGAACCTTTTTCAGTATTACCAATTGAAGCAATTCATATTGGGGACATTGAACGAACAGATATTGTAGGAGCAAATAATTTTGGTATGAAAAGTATAATATATAAAGGTGGAGGAAAACACAAATATGCAGTAGCTGAATCTAATGCACATTACATATTAAATAATTGGAATGAAATAGAAACAATATTTAATAATCTTTAAAAAAAAATGTAGTTGAAAATAAATTATCAACTACATTTAATTTTACTTACTAAATAACTTAACAAGTAAATAAAATTAATAACTTATAAAAACAAAAAATTAATTTGCCCAATCCCAACCATCATTTTTAGTAACTAAAGATTCTGCAAATTGAAAATCATGAATTCTTAATTGTGGGGAGATTATTCCTCTAAATTCATTCTCCTCAATGTTACAAACTAAATCATAAATAGATCCACTTTGTAATTCTTGAAGTCTTGAACCCATGCTAAAACCGATTGCATCAATAAATCCTTCATTTGATCTAACTCTGAATTTTAAATGATCTTTGCCAGTAATTCTTGGATATCCAATTATCTCAGCATTCCTCAATACAAAAAGAGGTTGCAAATTTTGAGGACCATAAGGTGCAAATTGTTTTATAATATTAAAAAATTTAGGATTTAATTCATCTAATAAAACTTCAGTATCTATGTTTAATTCCGGAATCAACATTTCACTAGTAATTGCTCTATTTGCATACTCACTAAATGCATCTTTAAATTTATCAACATTATCTGGTGAAATTGAAAGACCAGCAGCATACTTATGTCCTCCATATTCAAGTAAATGAGATTCACAAACTTTTAATGCATTGTGAATATCAAAATGTGGGATTGACCTAGCAGAACCTTTTATAATGTTATCAAGTCTTGTTAACATAACAGCAGGTAAATGGTATCTTTCAACTAACCTAGAAGCAACTATTCCCAAAACTCCAGAATGCCATCTTGGGTTATACAAAACTAAAGATCTGCAAGCTTTTTTGCTCATCATTTCTTCAGCCATTTCTTGAGCATCGTTGAAAGTAACCTCATCAATAGATCTTCTATTACGATTTTCACTCTCAAGTTCTTGAGCTCTTTGAAAAGCTTTAACACTATCAACTTCGATTAATAATTCAACAGCTCTTTTAGCATCACCTAGCCTACCCGCAGCATTAATTCTAGGAGCTAAACCAAAAACTACATTTGAGGTTGTAACCTTTCCCAAAGTCAATCCTGCACATTCAATTAGGCCTTTTAATCCTGGTCTCGGTTGATTATTTATTTTCATAAGTCCATGAGTAACCAAAGATCTATTCTCACCAATTAAAGGAACAATATCTGCAGCAGCGGCTAAAGCTACAAAATCTAGATATTCGTTTTCAAGATCTTTCTTACCTAATTGAATACAAATTGCTTGAACTAACTTGTAACCCACACCACAACCAGATAAGTGTTTGAATGGATATGGGCAGTTTGGTTTGATAGGGTCTAATACTGCAACTGCCTCAGGCAATTCTGAACCAGGTTCATGATGGTCGCAGATAATAACATCAATTCCTAAAGTTTTAGCATATTTAATTTGCTCTACTGCTGTAATACCACAATCAATTGTGATAATTAAATTAATATTCTTTTTGTGAAGTCTATCAATTCCTAACATAGAAATTCCATAACCTTCAGAAAATCTATCTGGTATATAAAATTCTACATCAGAATCAAAACTTTTAAAGAACAAGTGTAACATTGCAGAAGAATTTGTGCCATCAACATCGTAGTCACCGTAAATTGCAATTTTTTCACCATCATTAATTGCTTGTATGCATCGTTCTGTTGCTGCTTTCATATCGCTCATAATAAAAGGATCATGTAAATCAGATAAACTAGGTCTGAAAAACCTTCTAGCATCTTCAAAACATGTAATCCCTCTTTGAGCTAAAATTCTAGCAATTGTTGGAGATACATTTATGGATTGACTTAAATTATTTACTGCGTTTTCATCTGTGTTGTTAGAAATAATCCAACGATAACTCAATTTATTATTATTTATAATTTATATTTTAAAAACTGAACTCAATTTACGAAAATTTTTTAGGTTTATTAATCTTTAAATTACTTTGCTATAGATAAAAGATCAATAATTTGAAGAATAGTTAACATGTTTTACCCTTAATTTGTATTTTTATTATTTTTATAAGGTATAAATCCTAATGTTTTAAATTAAATTTATATTTAACTTTAAAAATTAATTCCAATATTTTTGTATTAAAACTGTTTATTTAATATGAGTAAAGTATCGAAAGGGGTTATTTGGCAACTAAGGAAATTACCCAAATATATGATGGATGGTGAAAATCCAAAATATAAAAAAATTGCAATTATTTTTGCAGTAGTTTATATTATAAGTCCAATTGATGCAGTTCCCGAGCTTTTTGCTCCTGTTGTGGGTTGGTTGGATGATTTGGGTGTATTTACATTATTAGCTCTATTTCTTAAAACAGAACTTAATAATTATCAAAAAGAAAAATAATTTCTCTTTGATTTTTTCATTACAACTTTTGCAGTATTATATCCACTTGCTGCAAATATTCCTCCTCCTGGATGCATACTTGCTCCAGTTAAGTATAGATTTTTAATGGGAGTTGTGTAATCGCTCAAACTTGGTGTTGGTCTGAATATAAACATTTGATCAAAACTCATTTCTACATGCATTACATTCCCATTAATCATGCCATGTTTTTCTTCAATATCTAAAGGTGTTTGAATATAGTAATCTGTAATTGCATTTTTCATATTTGGAGCATACTCACTAAGTTTATCTATTAGTTTAATAGCTTCATTTTCTCTAATATCACTCCATTCTACATTGTTAGAAAGTTTGTAAGGGTGGTATTGACTCCAAATAAAACATGTATGTTTACCCTTAGGAGATAAAGTATCATCTATGGCTGAGAATGTCATCACAAGAATTGCGGGGTTTTTTGCAGAAATACCATTTAAATAATCCCCATAAGCATTGTCCAAATAGTCAGTTGATGGACAAATTAATTGTAAACCAGAATGAGATGGATGTGGATTATCTATATTGTAATCTCGTAAACTACTTGGATTTGAAATGTAATTTGGTAGTTCATCGCTAGCACATCTAATTACCATACCAAATCCATTTCCAACTTTTATGTTATCAACTCTTTTTGTTAATTCCTTTTTGACAAATTGACTTCCAACAAGATCTTTTATGGTTGTAACTACATGAGTTCCCGAAACAACTCCATACTTTGAAAAAATACATTCACCTGTTATTAATTCAATGCCAATTGCTTTTTCATATTCAATTATTACTCTTTTAACAGTTGATGAAGTATAAATTTTTCCTCCGTCATTAATTAATCTTTTACCCATCGACTGAGTTAACATTCCACTTCCTCCTTTGGGTCTTTTAGGTCCAATTTTATGAATCATCGATTGCCATCCAGCAAAATCAGCACTCGCTGTTTCAGTTGGCGGAGGACCAGATTGTGCGGCTAACCAAGTCATGGCAGATCTTATTGATTCATTTTTAAATGTTTCCTTAATATATTGCCCATAGCTTGAAAATATTTTTCTTAAGTTTTCAGTAATGTCATTTCTTTTACCAAACTTTAAAGAAAACATTGTTTTAAGAAGGTTTTTAGCAGTTGGTGTCTTTAAAAATATTTCAAAAACCCCTTCATTTATTGGATCCCAAAATTTAATAAATTTGTAATAATTATCTGCATCTTCTTCACATATTTTAGAAATAGACTGACAAGTTTTGTCCAAGTCTTTATAAAATGCAAACCAATTGCCATCTTGAGTTGGGTAAAATGCCCAAGGATCAAAATCAATATATTCTAGTCCAAATTTTTCAAGTTCTAATTCTTTCACAACAGGAGTATGGTGTATCATAAAATGAGCAGAACCACCAACATCCATTTTGTATCCATTGAACATATCTTCAGTTTGAACAGCTCCACCAATATTTGATTGTTTTTCAAAAACGCAAACATTCATACCATCTTTACTAAGGTAACATGCGGTTGTTAAGGAATTATGACCAGAACCAACAACAATTATATCGAAATCAGACATTCGAAATTTTAATAATTAATAAAGGTTAATGTAAAAAATTTATATCCAAAAAAAAATCATTTATAATCATTAATAGAAACTATTTTGTTACATATTACAAGATCATTTTTATCATTTGTTGCAATAAATGTAATTCTATTTTGTGAATCTTTAATTATAATATCTTTATAAGTTTCAATTCCAATTTCATCTAAATTAGTGTTAGGTTCATCTAAAAACAAAAAAATTGGATTATGAATTAGAGCAATAATAAATTTTACTCTTTGTAACATACCTGAACTAAAATTACCAATCAAATCATTTTTTCTATTTACTAAATTAAATTTTTCTAAGTAAAATTCAGCAAATTCTTTATCGAATTTTATTCCTCTAAAATTCTGTATGATTTCAATTAATTCAATTGAAGTAAATTCAGAATATAAATTTAAGTAAGGGGATACAAAGCCAATATATCTTGTTAGTTTATCTTCTATAATTTCAGTATTATTAGCAACCCAATTAATTTTACCACAACTTTTTTCAGTAACATTTGCTAAAATTTTCAAGAAAGTAGATTTACCTGAACCATTAAAACCAGTAACTGCAATGCAGTCACTATTTTTTGCATGAAGTGAAATATCTTTAAAAACAAATTGATTGTTGTATTTTTTACCTAAATCTTTTACAATTAGTGAATCAAACATTTCTGAAATAGATTTTTTTTGCAATATAATATGTTCAATAACTAATAACTTCAATTTTTATTTTCAAACCAAAACTTTATTTGTGTTATTAGTTATAACAACTAAAAATAAATTAAATTTCAAAAAATATTTCTTAAATTAAATATGTATTATAATTTCTTAATTTGGCACCTCTCTAATTTATTAATCTTTTTGAAAAACTTCTATATAACAGTTTGGAATCTCTCTTAATAGGAATTATAGTTGGAATGTTATTAACATTAACACCAGGTCCAATTGCAGTTGTTGTTATTCGGCAAGGAGTAATAGGAAATAACAGACGTGGTCTCCTAATAGCATCTGGAGCTGCGTGTATGGATGTTCTATATGCATTAATTGCATCATTTGCATCTTCAGCAATAATTTTATCAGTTAAAGATTTTATTAATCACAATGATTGGATTTTAGCAATAATTCAAATATTATGTATTTTAAGTTTATTGATAATGGGCATTAAATATTTAAGTAAAAGAAAATTACTAGAAGAGAATGAAACCAATAAAAGAGTTTATATAAAAAATCCAAAAGCAACTTCAGCATTCATCGGTGGAATTGTAATGTCTGTAATAAATATTGCAAGCCCAACATTCTTACCATCTTTGATAGCTCTTTCTGGCTATTTACAAACAACATCAATTGTAAATCATTCTTCAATTAGTAACTTATTGTATTCTATTGGATTTGGATTAGGAGTATTTTTATGGCTTAGTTTTCTTTTGGCTATAATCAAGAAGTATCATTCAAAAATACCAATTACTATGATGAGTAATATCTATAAAATTGCAGGTTATTCATTCCTGATTTTTGCAATAATTCTTACTTTCAAAATCATCGGATTTGATGAATTGATAGGATTAAATAATCACAATATCTCAATTCCATCATTAATTCAAAGTAACAAATAAAAAAATTCCTTAAAGTATTATTCAGATTACCTCTTCGAGATAAAGATTATAACACTATAAGGAATAAATTATTTAACTAAAGAATTTAATTATTTCCAACTAGAAATTGGAGTTGTACCAGGTAAAACTTCTATTGTTACAGTTTTTAAATTATTTGTAATATCCAATTCATTAACTTCCTTATCCTGGTCAATTGCAAGGGTTAAAGTGTGTATTCCAATTGGAAGATAAACTTGAGAAGTAAATACTTTTTTCTCGCTACTTGATAATTCTATACCATAAACTTCAGAAACTATATTATCGTTATCTAAAATTAAACGACTAGTAAAAGCTTTATTAGGAGCTTGAACTCCAGCATTTTCGATAGTGTAGGATACATTAAATGCAAATTTACCATCCTTACTTTTTTTGAATGCATAATTTGATTGAACTTTGAATGAATCATTATAAGAAACAATTTTATTAGTTCCCTGACTTATGATAGTTATTCCAGAAGTAGATGTAAGATCAACATTCCCATTCAATTGGATTGTTTCTTGTGAGTAAAGACTAATTGTTGAAACAATGAAGGCAAGACTTAATCCTGCAATAGATTTTAAAAGATTGTTCGTTCTCATTTTGATAAAATTTTTTTTGTTAATAACTGTTGTAAAGAGCTGATTGTTTTGTAAATAGGTATTTTTTTTATCATATAAGAATAAATGAGTTCTCGATCCTTTAATTAGTTGGTTAAATTGTTTATGAAATTAAATTCTTAATTATTTCTGATTCAAAAATAAAGTTAAAATCAATAGCAAAAAATAAATTGATATTAATTAAGATTCGTTAACAATTCAAATGAGCAAAAATAAATTTTATTAATATTGATTGAGCCTGATATTATATGGCTTCCAAAGGGTATACAATAACAAAGACTACAAAAAAAAATAATAGTTACTTTATTAAAATTTAATATTTAATATTTGAATTATCAATTTTAATTCTTTTGAATAATTCAATTTCTAATAATTCAAAATTTGATTGATCGCTAGTAATTTTATATTTTTTGTTGCTTAAAGATTTTATATGTAAGATTTCAAATTTACTTCTCTTAAGATTAACAGTTTCTTTTGAAATATTTACTAAATCATCCCATTTTATTACTCTTTTATTGCCAAAAATATTCTTTATTGTTAGGTTGATTGAATCAATTTTTACCCATACAATTTGCCATAATTGAAAAATAGCAGAAATTCCAAAGGCAATAAAAATATATACTCCAATTCCTATAACACTTGATGAAACTAATACTAATAAAACAATAACTAATGTGAATAACCAAATTATTAAATAAAAATATTTAGGAGGAAAAAACAAACTTTCCATCTTTTAAAATTTAAATTAAAATTACTATACTTAAGATTACAACTGAAATTTAATCATTTAAATTTAATTTGTAAATACATAAATTTATACACAATTAATAAAATAATTTATCAAATATTACACAATTTCATAAACTATTTTACAATAATATTTTTTGATGCAACAGTTCTGCTAACATCAATTTGAACTGTCCTGCTTAAAAATCTTTCTTCAGGAGTTTCATAAGATGATACTCCAGGAGGGAAGGCTAATGAGCCAATTCCTTCACCTTTACTAATTTTTGCATTAGGAGCAATTCTTTTAACATTGGCACTAACTTGTTTTGCTCTAGTATTTGATAACTTTTTATTGAATGCTTCATTTCCAAGTTTATCTGCATATCCAACAATATTTACTTCATCAGTTGATTTAATACCTTGTAAAAAAACTCTCAAGCTAGCTTCAGCTACTGGATCTAGGTTATTTTTTGCAACTTTGAAAAAGGTTAACCATAGCCTTTTAATTTCCCCTGCTGATGAATCTTTTACAACCATCATTCGCTTATAATCTGTTGCCTTATCACCCTCAAAGTTTTTTAATGTTAATATCACATCTACTTGTCTGTTATTAGTTAATGATGCTGCTAATGCGGTTGTAATAGATTGAGTTGCAGTTTTTGGCGCTCCTTTTCCATTCGCATTAAAAATAACATTCGAATCTTGTTTAACATCCAAATTCCAACTTTCAACATCATCACCATAGCTACTTCCCATTGGATCATAGTCAATCAATGGAGGAAAAATTCCAATAGAATCTGAATAAGTTTTTTTAGTTACAGGTGCTAAAATTGCAGGATTATTAGTTTCAATTTCTACTCGTCTATTTTCTGCAAATGCTTCATCAGTTTGAATAGAACTAACTACTGAGGGAACACATTTCCCTTTGTTTTTTGTTATCTCAACTCTAGAAGGGCTAATCTTCCAGATATTAACTAAATATGATTGAACTTCTTTCGCTCTTGCTAAAGCTAATTCACAATCCCCATTTTCAGAAATTTTATCAGTATATCCAATTAATTTTAATTTAGAAGTTGTGCTTTTTAACATTCTCTCACCAATAATATTTAATACATTTCTATGAAGTACTACTGGAGCTATTTCTAGAGCTTTTGTCAAATAATTTTCTGTAGAAATTAAATTAACATATCTGTCAGGAATTTTTGATGAATTTAAATCAAAGAAAATTATTGGTAATATTGGGTAAGAATCTGCTAAATAATTGGAAGAAAGTCTAATGATTTTTGCAGTATCTGCACGTGTATTTCCGTTTGTTTCCCAAGGTGTAATTTTTGCTATAAGTTCTCTTTTAAAAATAGTATCTGTTTGAGTTAATGTTCTTGTTATGAGCCTTTCTTTTTCAAGTTCAAAAGTATCTACTCTTTTCAATATTGGTAAACCTTCTTGAAATTTTCTCTTTTCATCTTTAGAAGTTTTTATTACAATAGTATCTCTAAATAGTTTTTCTATTAATCTTTCAATTCTTGGTGGTTCAAATTTTTTAATTCCAAATTTAATTGCTACTCCAATCATTAAATTCAATTGTCTCCAATTAAAATCAGAATTGATATAAGTAATTGGATAATTAAAAGATAATTCCGGAGATACAATCCTATGATTAGAATAAATAAAATCATAAGAAATCCCAGTTGTAATCCCAGCCTGAAAAGTATTAGTGTTAGGTATTTCAACATTTCTAAAGAAAAATGTATCCCTTTGATTGTTTGGGAAAGTTACATTATTTGGTGAAATTATTTTGCTTTGTGCTGTCCAATTTTTACTTAATAATAAACCAATTGTAGGACCTAAATAAAAATTCCAATTATTATAAATGTACTTTGGTAGCAAATCAAAATTTAAATGAGATGTATAAACTGATAAAGAATGTTCTCTGATAAGGGGAACTATATTATAATTAATATCCTTTACTCTAGCACTATCTAAAGTTTCATTAAAATCAGCCCAAACAGGTAGAAAGGTCATTTTAAACAATAATCCAAATGATGGTTTTGGTCTCCACTCAAGATTTCCACCCAAATAAAATCCTGGTCCATGACCATACTTGTATTTAGGACAAGTTGAGTCTTTCAAACAATCTATTCCATCAGAAGTATGAAATGAATAATCGAAACCTCCATGAAATCCTGCATACCAATGATAAACAGAATCTAAAAGTTCTTTTTCATAAATTAATTTTATATAAACAGTTTTACCAATAAATGCAGAATCTAATTTCTTTTCAGCTTTTGATTTTAATTTAGCATCATTTTTAACTTTATTATTTTTTGCTTCATTAATAGTATCTTTTGTAGCTTTCATAGACTTGAATGCATCAAGCCTATCACTGTTGTTTATTGAGTCTAAATTAGATTTAGTAACAATCACATTTTCTTGCTTTACTTTGATGTTTGTAAACTTACTATTTGAATCTAATTTACTTTTTGAGTTATTTAATTGACTCTTAAAAATAACAGAATCCTTAGCTAATTTTGTTGAGTCAGTTTTAATAGAATTAAATGAATTAATTTGACTTAAAGCAATTGTATTACTTAAAATCAAAATAAAATAAATTACCGAAAAATATTTTAAAAAATTCATCAATGTGTTATTAAAAATGGGATTGAAAAATTTTCTGAACTTGAACTCAAGCTCATGATATATAAGCCTGCAGGGTAGTTGTATGTAGGAAAATTGATTTTATATTCTCCTTCGTTTTCAGTTTTATTATCAACCAAAACTTTTTTATTCCCAACTAAATCGGAGATTACTATATTTATTATATCTTTTGATTTAATAAAATAATTAACTGTAATACTATTTGATTCTGAAATTACAGATTTTAAAATGGGGTTAGAATAATTGATGTTTAAAAATTTTATTTCACAATCGTATTGTAAAAGAGGTATGCTAATACTTGAAGTATCAAATTCAAAACAACTGTTGTTTGAAGTTGTACTTGAGATTCTAACTACTGAATTCATTGTTGATCCAATTGCGGTAGAATAAATTAATTTTGCTAAAGTATCAGGTAATATACCACATCCGCCAGATAAAGTTACTAAAGATTCACCTTTTGATTTGTTTAAAGTAAAAGATGCATTCCCACAATAACTAATAATTTTATAAAGTTCAAGTGTTGTATTTTCATGACTTAAATTTATAAAAATTGAATCATAAGAATTAAAAATTAAACCTTTATAATTTTTATTTGATAACAAAAAAACAATTCTTTCAATACCTGGTTTTCTTGCAATTGTATCTTGATTCGATAAATATAAGCTAAAATTTTGTTCATTCGCAACTGCACTAACATTAATTTCTTGAGTACCACCACATTCATCTTTAAGTACAAAAAGTGATTTGTAAATTCTTCCCGGTTCAGCATCAATCCCAGAAAACTCATAATTAATTGTTCCTTTTGTAAAAGGAGGAACAACAATTTCATTTGTAATTAACTTAAATCTATCAGAGTTATTATCAAGTAAAATATACTTTTGAATTTCATTAATTTTATTTTCAATGATAATAGATTGCTTAATTACTTTACCTAAACATGTTTTACCTAATTCACTTTGACTTATTTCATATAAAGGTTTCTGTTTTGATGTCAAAGTTACTTCAGGTGATGTTGAACTGCAAAAACCTTTAAATACTTTTACAGAATACTTACCACTTTTATTTGTTATTATACTTCTTGAAGTTGAACCATCTGACCATAAGTATTTATCATATCCAATTGGTGCTTCTAGAGTTCTTAATTCATCAGTACATATAATTTCATTCCCAATTACTTTAATTACTGGAATATCAATCTGTATAAATTTTACTAAAATTGATAAAGTAGATTTAAATCCTGAAAGCGTAGTACCAGTTACTGTGTATAGTCCAGGTTTATTAACGAGAATTGATTTTGATGTTTCACCAGTATTCCATAAATAATTATCAAAACCATTAGATGAAATTAAATAAACGCTATCACCTTCACAAATTGTTTCTAAACGTACTAATGAAGTGTCTTTTCCAATAATAATAATTGAATCTTTACCACTTTTAATAATTGAATCTTTTCCATTTTTATCTGTTGAATCATGACTTGGGTGAATTCTAATTATTGATGTATCTCTTTTTGAGATATTGATACAAAAAGTATCTCTACAAGGTTTTGAGCAATCAATGTAAGTAATAATACAATACTTCCCATATGAATTAATATTTGTACTTTGGGTAGTATCACCATTAAACCATTTGTATTTTAACCCAGATGGATAAGCAGTTAATTTAATGACCTCTCCTGGTGCAATAGAATTTAATTTGCTTGAGGAAACAATAGTTGTTTGATTCTTTTGAAATTGAGTAACAATAATTTCTGCTTTCCCCTTGCATCCATTAGAATCAGTAACTTCAACAGAATAGATTCCAGCAGTTTTAACAATTAATAAATTCCCAATAATTCCATTATTCCATTTATATGAATAATTTTTGTTTGAAACTGCATATAAAATAATACTATCACCAGGACATAAAATTGGAATGCAACTTGAAATTATTTGTACAACTGGTGATTGATTAACTTTTACATAGACTGAATCTGTTGTAATACTTATTCCATTTCCTTTATAATTAAATATTGTTACAGAATATGAACCTGTTTTTTTTACTATTATTGATTGAGTTCTTTCGCCATTAGACCATATAAAACTATCACAATCTAATGGGGCTGAAAGTTTTACACTCCCTCCTTCACAAAATTCTAAAGCTCCAGTAACAGTTATTTTAAATGTATCTTGAATACTTTTAGCCTCTGATTTATAAACAATCAAAATAAAAAGAAAGAGTATAACTTGTGGAAATAAGTATTTTTTTAAATTCATTGAATTGTGTTGCCTTAATTCCTACATATTTAACTGAATTAATTTAAAAAACGTGGAAAATTTAAGATTTAAAGTGTAACATTTAATTACAATTAAATTTTTTTAACAAGTAAAAACTAATCAAGATCAATTTCTTTATATAAATTGTCAATTAAATCGTTATAATTCAGTTCAACAATCTTTCTCTTAATTTTCAATGTTGGAGTCATCATTCCATTTTCTACTGTAAATGGTTCAGGTAAAAGTTCAATCTTTCTTACTTTTTCAAATGTAGATAAATCTTTCTGTAATCTTTTTATATCAGCTTCAACTGTAAGAATAATAATATCATTATCGAGCAATTTTTTTAACTCTTCTATTGAATTTAAATTTCCAAAGTTCATGTTTTGAGATAAAGCAAACTCTTTAATGAATTCAATATTTGGGACTATAAGTGCTGTTAAAAATGGTCTGTTATCACCAATAATTAAAATCTGATCTACAAATCTACTTTCAAATAATAAGTTTTCAATTGGAGTTGGAGTAATATTTTTCCCTCCTGAACTTACAATAATGTTCTTTTTTCTATCAGTAATTTTCAAGTAACCATGCTCTTCGAATATTCCTATATCTCCTGTATGAAACCAACCTTCAGAATCAATTGCTTCATTTGTTAGTTCAGGAGAATTAAAGTAACCTTTCATTACATTTGGTCCACGAACCAAAATCTCACCATCTTCAGCAATTTTAACTTCAACATTTGATAACACATTACCAACAGTTCCTAAAATTGGATTTTTAAATGGAGTAAAAGAAATTACTGGTGATGTTTCGGTTAGACCGTAACCTTCAATAATTTTTAAACCTAAAGCAAAGAAAAATTCACCAATATTTTTTGATAATGGAGCTCCTCCTGATGTGAAAAATCTAATTCTTCCACCAGTCCTTTCTCTAATTTTTGATAATACTAAGGAATCTGCAATTTTATGTTTTGCTTTTAAAATTATTGAAACAGCTTCACCATTACATTGTTTCCAATAAACTTCTTTTCCTATTAAAATTGACCATTTAAAAATTTTTTGTTTATATGTTGATTGGGTCAATACATTTTTTTCAACCCTATTTTTGATTCTTTCAAACAATCTTGGTACTGAAGTCATGATTGTAGGTTTTACTTCAATCAAATTTTCAGCAACAGTTTCTATTGAATCTGCATAAGCTATTGTAGCTCCACATGCGAAACAACTATAATACCCTGCCATTCGTTCATAACTGTGGCATAATGGTAAATAACTTAAAACTAAATCATTAGAATCAATTGGTAAAAATTCTACAGATGAAACTATGTTTGAAACTAGATTACTATGAGTTAGCATGACTCCTTTTGGATTGCCTGTTGTTCCAGATGTGTAAATTATTGTTAATAAATCTTCAGGATTAGTTGATTTTGAAATTGTTTCAAGTTGACCAATTACTGCTTCTGATAATTTTTTTCCTCTTTTGATAACATCTTCAAAAAGTATTGCATATTTTTCTTTTAAGGATGGGAACATCTCTAATGCTTCAGGCTGCATTACAATGATGTTTTTTAGCGAAGGTATATTATCGATTATTTTATTGAGCTTACCCAATTGTAAGCTATTTGAACACACAATTGCTTTCACTTTTGAATCGTTAAAAATAAATTCTAATTGTTTTGGTGTTAGAATTGGAAAAGTAGGAACGTCAGGATATCCACAACATGTACAAGCAAAATCGGTAATCATCCATTCAAGTCTATTCTCGCTCATTATTCCTATTGTGTCGCCTCTTTCTAAGCCTAAAGACCTTAATCCCAAAGCAAACGATTCAACTTGGAGATAAAAATTATCATATTTAACCCCTTCATAATTTCCTTTTACTTTCCTTAAAAAGGCATTTTTATCACTACCTTGAAAATGTTTAGATACACTTATAAACAATTCAGAAATTGTTGAGAATTTTGATACTAAAGGCATATTAAAAAAATATAGTTTAAAAATTAAATAATGTAAATTTATAAAATATTGGGTTTTTAATAACAAATTTCAAACACTAATAATTTCTTATAAAATTTGAATTATTTTAAGTTTAAAATTATCAAAATCTATTTTCAATTTTTTACTAGTTAAAATTTTGGTAAATTGCTATTCTATAAATATGAAAAATTTTCTAAATATGCTTGAAATTGATTCAAGCAATAAAAACAAAAAAGAAGTTCCTAAATATAAGGTTTTGTTTCAAGATGATAACATTGTAGTTTTTGATAAAAGTTCAGGAATTGCCGTTATACCTGAACGATATGATATTGGAAATTCACTTAAAGAACTTGCAGAATTTGAAATTGGAAAATTGCTTACAGTTCATAGAATTGATAAGGAGACAAGTGGTATTGTTCTCTTTGCAAAAAATGCTGAATCTCACAGAAATTTAAATATTCAATTTGAAAAGAGAGAATGTGAAAAAATTTATATTGCTGTTCTTGAAGGTGAGCTTCCTGAAGATGAAATGAAAATAGATATTCCAATTGGTACAGACCCCTCAGACCCAACAATTATGCGACCAAGCGCACGTGGCAAAGAGTGTGTTACCATTTTCAAAGTGATAAATAGGTTTAAGGGATATACACTTGTTAGTGCAAATTTACTTACTGGAAGGCAACATCAAATTAGAGTTCATGCAAGGGCAATTGGATTTCCATTATTAGTTGATTCAATTTATGGAAATAGAAGCAATTTTTTGTTATCAACTCTTAAACGTGGATTCAGAACTGGTAAGTATTCTGAAGAATCCCCAATAATATCTAGGTTAACTTTGCATGCTCAAAAATTATCTATTAACCATCCTATTACTAATGAGAGAATTACATTTGAATCTGAATTACCTAGAGATTTAAAAGCTTTAATTCAACAACTTTCAAAACTTAGAAGAATAAATTAATTTTATTAATGTATTTGACATTTTGAATTTATTTTATAAAATTTAGTTCGAATTTTTTGGAAGTAATATTTCCATCAAAAATATTTTAAACTTGATTTGAAAAAAAATTGGATAAAATTTTTTCTATCCAATTGGTTTTATTAATATTCTATCTTTTAACTATTGAATATTAATTTAATTTATTTTGAATTAATTATGTTTAAAATTTAGTAATTAGTAACAACGTTTTATTACTCGCGTGCAACAAATTGGAGTATCAGATTTTTATTAACTAAAATTATATTTTATTGATGACAAACTCATTTAATTCAAAGTCAACTTTCAATGTTTTAGGTAAAGATTATATTTTTTATAATCTCAATACATTATCAAAAAATGGTATCAACCTTTCAAGATTACCATATTCACTAAAAGTTTTGTTAGAAAATTTACTCAGATGTGAAGATAATTTAAATGTAACCGAAAAAGATATAATGGCATTAGGAAATTGGGATTCAAATGCAATTCCAGTTAAAGAAATTGCTTTTATGCCAGCTAGAGTATTGTTACAAGATTTTACTGGCGTTCCTTGCGTTGTTGATTTAGCAGCTATGAGAGATGCTATGAAAAAATTTGGTGGTGATGCTTCTAAAATTAATCCTCTAGTTGCTGTTGATTTAGTAATTGATCATTCAGTTCAAGTTGACCATTATGCAAGTGATACAGCATTTGATTTAAACAAAATTTTAGAATATTCTCGAAATCGTGAGAGGTATGCATTCTTAAGATGGGGACAAACAGCTTTTACAAATTTTAGAGCTGTACCTCCTGATACTGGTATAGTTCATCAAGTAAATTTAGAGTATTTAGCTCCTGTTTCTTTTATTAATAAGAACACAAACACTGTTTATCCTGATACTGTTGTTGGGACAGATTCTCATACAACAATGATTAATGGTATAGGCGTTTTAGGCTGGGGTGTTGGAGGTATTGAAGCTGAAGCAGTTATGCTTGGCCAACCAGTTTCAATGCTAATACCTAGAGTTGTTGGTTTTAAATTAACTGGTAAATTATCAGAAGGTTCAACTTCAACAGATTTAGTTTTAACAGTAACAGAAATATTACGTAAACATGGAGTAGTTGGTAAATTTGTTGAATTCTATGGAAAAGGTCTAAAAAATTTATCATTAGCAGATAGAGCAACAATTGCAAATATGGCTCCAGAGTATGGTGCAACATGTGGAATTTTCCCTATTGATTCTGAATCAATTCGATACATGAAGTTTACTGGTAGAACCGAAGAGCAAGTATTAGTTACTGAAGCATATTATAAAGCACAAGGTATGTTTCATGATGACAATACACCTGAAGCAGATTATAGTGAGTTCATTGAGTTAGATTTATCTACAGTAGTTGCTAGTATTGCAGGACCTAAAAGACCACAAGATAGACTACTTTTATCTGAGACAAAAGAAAATTTTTATAAACTTATCAATTCTTTAGATAAATTATCTAGTTCTGATGCTGCTAATATTATTAAAGAATCTTCAACACAAATTGTAAATGGTTCTACTTTTAATATTCAACATGGCTCGGTTGTTATTGCTGCAATAACTTCTTGTACTAATACTTCAAATCCGTCTGTACTTGTTGCAGCAGGACTCGTTGCAAAAAAAGCATATGAGAAAGGATTGAACAGAAAGCCATGGGTTAAAACTTCATTAGCACCAGGTTCTCAAGTAGTAACAAAGTATCTTTCTGATTCAGGGCTTGATAAATATCTTAACGCAATTGGATTCAATAATGTTGGTTATGGTTGTACAACTTGTATAGGAAATTCAGGACCATTACCAATTGAAATTTCAAAATCTGTAAATGAAAATTCTTTAGTTGTTGCTTCAGTATTATCAGGAAACAGAAACTTTGAAGGAAGAGTTAATCAAGATGTAAAAGCAAATTATTTAATGTCTCCTCCATTAGTTGTTGTTTATGCAATAGCAGGTAGAATTGATATTGATTTACATAATGATCCAATTGGTTTAGATGAAAACGGTGTAAATGTTTATCTAAAAGATATTTGGCCAACTTTACGAGAGGTTCAAGATGTTATGGATAAATCTGTTAGAAGTGAAATGTTTTTAGAAACATATAAAGATGTATTTAAAGGTGATGAACTTTGGAACAGTTTGGAGATACCAGAAGGAGATTTGTATAATTGGAATGAAGATTCTACTTATGTAAAACATCCACCATATTTTGAAGGAATGAATATTGAATCAGAAAATGAAATTAAAGAAATTTCAAATGCATATTGTTTAGCATTTTTAGGTGATAGTGTAACTACAGATCATATATCTCCAGCTGGTGCTATTAAGCCATCTTCTCCTGCTGGTGTATATCTAACTGGTAAAGGAATTGATATTCCCGATTTTAATAGCTATGGTTCCAGACGTGGTAATCATGAAGTAATGGTTAGAGGTACTTTTGCCAATATTAGAATCAGAAATAAAATGCTTCAAGATGTTGAAGGAGGATTTACTAATTTTATTCCAACTAGTGAACAATTACCAATTTATGATGCTTCTATAAAATACCAAGAAAATGGAAATTCACTTGTTGTTATAGCTGGAAAAGAATATGGTTCTGGTTCATCAAGAGATTGGGCTGCTAAAGGAACAATGTTGTTGGGTGTTAAAATGGTGATAACTGAAAGTTATGAAAGAATTCATAGAAGTAATTTAGTAGGAATGGGAATTTTACCATTGCAATTTATAAATGGTGAAAGTGCTGAAAGTCTTGGTCTGACTGGTTATGAGAGATATTCAACAAAAGGTTTTAGTACTTTATTTATTGCAGAATTTCCTAGTAATAGAGTTATTGACGTAATTGCTACAAAGAGTGATGGTAGTGAAGTATTTTTTAAAGCAACTGTAAGAATTGATACTCCACAAGAAGTTTTGTATTTTAAAAACGGTGGAATATTGCCATATGTTCTTAGAAAACTTCTATCAAATTAATTTAGAATAATGCTATTTTTATAAAATATAACTTATGTTTTTGCTTGTAATTATAATTTTTAATTACAGGCTTTTTTATTAAGAAATTGTTTAAGTTTGAAAATATTATAAATATATTTTTCTAATAAATTTTTTTTAAATCAAATGAAATTATTTTTTACTATTCTTACACTATTATTGATTTCATTTTCAGGAATTAAATTATCTGCTCAGATTTCTTCGAGAAATTATTTTGGACTTGAAGCTGGATTTAATTACTCTGTTTTGAATGCAGATAGCGGTTTTATTTTTCCTTATTCAATTCCTTCTCAAGATTTTAATTCTGCTTTGGGTTTTAATAAATTAGGAGGAGGGTATGGGTTTGTTGGAGGGTTTACTTTAGATTACGCAATAAATAAATCATTTGGTTTGATTATCAAAGCATTGTATCAAAGAAGATCAACTTCTAATACTGAACAGTTTCTAACAAAAGTAGAAGATTTTTCAACTGGAACATCTGATATAGCAACAGTTGAAAATCAATACACTGCTTCATCTGATTATATAAATGGAGACTTATTACTTAAGATTTCTTTATCACCTGACGCTTGGTATGGTTATGGAGGTGTAAACTTAGCTTCAATTTTATCAAATAAATTTAGTGGAAAATCTACAATAAAAAGTTCAGAATCTGGTACAGTACAATTTAAAAGCCCTACACAGGGTTTTCTTGGTACAGAAATGATCATTCCAGAGCAGGAGGCTTTAAATTTTTATAACAATATTCATACTAGTATAAAATTAGGTGTAGGTAATTATATTTCAATTGGAGAAAGTGGAACAGTTATTACCCCTGAGTTAAGCGTGAATGTACCAATTACAGAATTACTATCAACAAATTCAATTACAATCCTTAATAAAAATCTAGGTTTACCTCCAGCTAATCTAACATCAGCTGCTTTTACTGTAGGTATCAAATTTCCTTTTGGTGATAATAAAAATAAACCTGAAGATAAAATTAATAATGACCCTGTTGGGAAAAATTCTAATGGATATTCTAATACTAATGATAATAACAATTTAAAAGGAAATGTTAAGGATGCAAAAACTGGTAAACCTATTCCATCTGAAATGTCAATTGTAGATTTAAATACAGGTGAGGTTATAGAAAATTCATCAACTGATCAAAATGGAAAATACAATGCAAATGTTACCAAAAAAGGGAAGTACTCTATTACTGCAACATCAAATGGGTATCTTTTTAATTCTAGTTTGTTTGAAGTTGATGATAATGGTAAAATAATTCGTAAAGGTAATGGTGATATTTTATTGATGTCTGCTGATGAAAGAGGAAAAACAACTCTATTAGTTTTCTTTGATACAGATAAATCAACACTACAAAGATCTTCTTACCCTGAACTTAATCGTGCAGCTCAATTTTTGAAAAGCAATCCGAATTTAAATATAGAAATTGCTGGGCATACTGACAACAAAGGAAGTATGGATTACAACAAGGATCTTTCAAAAAGAAGAGCTCAAACAGTATCAAATTACCTTATTAATAAAGGTGTAAATGCTTCTCAACTTGTGCAAACTGGCTATGGATTTGATTACCCAGTTAATACAAACGAAACCGAAGAAGGTAGAGCTGATAATAGGAGAGTTGAATTTGTTGTTAAAAAATAAAATTAATTTATAAAAAAAAAGGCTTGGAAGCAACGCATCCAAGCCTTTTTTTTTAAATATAAGAAAATTAAAACTTAACATTAAATTTTCCTTCAGTTACGTTTACATTTGTGCTATCAGTTGTAAAAGAAAAAGTTCCAGTTGCACCAACTGAATCAATTTTAGAAATTGAAAGTGTTCCATTTTTTGAATTGTAGGAAGTTGGAGAACCTAAATTTGTTATAGTTACATTTCCTGTAACTATATTTAATCCTCCAATTGGTCCAATAATAAAATTCTGTGCAGAAGGAACTAAACCAGTAATTGTGATTAAATTCTGTTGCAAACCAATATCAATCCCATTAATTAAGAATGTGCCACTTTTGTAAGAAGCTGTTATATTATCAGCATCAAAATTTGTAGTTCCAATTTTAGCTGTTATATAATACGTTTTAACTACTGGGGCAGTTGCAGCACTTTCAGCACAAGAGTTAATAATAAAAGCACTTAAGATTGTTAGAAAAAAAATAAATAATTTCATTTAAAATTGTTGGAAATTTATAATTAGTAATTGTTTTAAAATTCAAGTTAATCATTTTGATAATTTTTTTATAAATTCAAAATGAACTTTTGAGACTGGTTGGATTGACAACCTAGAACCCTTTTGTAATAAGACCATTCCATCAAGTTCTGGTTTATTCTTTAAATCTTGAAGAGAAATTGGGTTTGAAAATTTTTTGATGAATTTGATATCTAATAAAATCCAAGTTGGGTTTTCAATTTTTGATTTTGCATCATAATGTTTATCTTTAATATCGAATGCTGATTTATCTGGATAAGGGTTACTACAAACTTTTGCTAATCCAACAATTGAATTAGGTTCAGAATTAGAATGATAAAATAAAACTTCATCACCAATATTCATACTGTCACGTAAGAAATTTCTTGCTTGATAATTCCTTACACCTTCCCATGCAGTTACTATGTCATTCTTAAAATCATCAATTGAATATGAATTTGGTTCACTTTTAAATAACCAATATTTTTTTGAAATTGACATTTACAATTAAAAATTTTTAAAATAATCGAAAGGTTCTTTACATTCTAAACACTTATACATTGATTTACAAGATGTTGAGCTAAACTGACTTATTAACTCTGTTTTATTTGAACCACATAATGGGCATTCTATCAAATCTTCAATTTTATTTGATAAATCAATTTGATAAAAACCACTATTTTTTGGTGGTGCAATTCCAAATTTTTTTAAATTTTCTTTTCCATTTAAGGTCATCCAATCTGTAGTCCATGCAGGTGAAAGTTGGATTGAAACCTTAGCATTAGTAAAATCTTTTTTTAATGCAGATAATATATCATCCTCAATTACTTTCATTGCTGGGCATCCAGAATAAGTTGGTGTAATAATTATATGAACTAAATTATTGCTTAAATTAACATCTCTAACTATTCCTAAATCAATTATAGAGAGTACAGGAATTTCAGGATCTTTAACTTTTGTTAATACGTTTAAAATATATTCTTTATTAAATTTGTCCAATAAATTTTACCAATTAGAATTTGGAAGTAATCTTTGTAAATATTGCAGTTCAGAAAGTAAATACCCCATAGATTCAGTATGAACTCCATTTTTCCCACCAATAAGCATCCATTCATCGTTTGGAGTAGTTAAAGTAGCTTCATTAAATACATTCTCAATTGAGGATTTCCATCTATGTTTTAATTTTAAAACGTCAACTCCAAAATTAGATTCTGAAGCAAAAATTTCAAATTCAGTAGGAGTAAAAAATTCACCAGTGAATTTCCACAAATCATTTATACTTTGTTGGATTCTATTATGACTTTCTTCTGTTCCATCTCCTAGCCTAATAATCCATTCATTAGCCCATCTAACATGATAAGCTATTTCTTTTAAAGATTTTTCTGCAATAGCAGAAAGTTGCAAATCTGTACTTTTTTTTAATTCAGCAAAGTATAAAAAAGCAAAATTGCTATACAAGAATTGTCTGGCAACTGTATAACCAAAATCTAAATTAGGATGTTCAAGTAATAATAGATTTGAATACTGATTTTCTTGTCTTAAATAAGCATAGTAATCTTCAGACTGATTTTTATCATCAATAAGAGAACAATATTGATAAAAATTCCTAGCTTGACCAATAAGATCTAACCCTATGTTTGACATTGCAATATCTTGTTCTAAAATAGGACCATGCCCAGCCCATTCCGACAATCGATGACCGAGAATCAAAGAATTATCTGCAAGATGAAGAGAGTATTTTAATAAATTACCTTTTTGTATAATCAAGTTAGTATAATAGTTATTACAATTTAAAAAATGTTTACATATACTCTAATTCATCTGGTAATTTGTAAAATGTTGGATGACGATATACTTTGTCATCAGATGGATCAAAAAGGAGTTCTGAATCATCTGGGTTTGTTGCATGAATATATTTTGATTCAACAACCCAAATTGAGATTCCTTCATTACGCCTTGTATAAACATCTCTAGCATTTTCAATAGCCATTTCCTTGTCAGCAGCATGAAGTGATCCTACATGCTTGTGACTTAAACCTTGTTTACTTCTAATAAATACTTCCCAAATTGGCCAATCTTTATTCATTTGAATTTTATAATAATTAATTAAGCAACATTTAAAGTTTCATTGAATCTTTTAATTTTCTTTTCAGCATAAACAGCTGCTGCCTCTCTTACCCATTCACCTTTGTTATGAGCAGAAACCCTTGCTTCTAACCTTTGTTTATTACATGGTCCATTTCCTTTAATAATATTGTTAAATTCATTCCAATTAATCTCACCAAAATTAAAGTGTCCTCTAGATTCATTCCATTTAAGTTCTGGATCAGGAATTTTTAAACCAAGTATTTCGGCTTGAGAAACTGTAACATCAACAAATCTTTGTCTTAATTCATCATTTGACAATCTTTTGATTTTCCATTTAAGAGATTGAGCAGAGTGAGTTGAATCTTTATCACTAGGACCAAACATCATCAAACTAGGCCACCACCATCTATTAAGAGAATCTTGAGCCATTTCTTTTTGTTCAATTGAGCTATTACAAAGAGTTAATAAAATTTCGTAACCCTGCCTTTGATGAAAGCTTTCTTCCTTACAGATTTTTACCATTGCTCTTGCGTATGGTCCATAAGATGTTCTACAAAGCATAACTTGGTTCATTATTGCAGCTCCATCTACCAACCAACCAATAGATCCAATATCTGCCCAATTTAAAGTTGGATAATTAAAAATACTTGAATACTTAGCTTTACCAATATGAAGTTCATTTAACAATGTTTCTCTGTCAATTCCCAATGTTTCAGCAGCACTATATAGATACAAACCATGACCACCTTCATCTTGCACTTTGGCTAAAAGTACGGCTTTTCTTCTAAGAGTTGGAGCACGAGTTATCCAATTACTTTCAGGTAGCATACCTACTACTTCAGAATGGGCATGTTGAGCAATTTGACGAATTAGTGTTTTCCTATAAGCTTCTGGCATCCAATCCTTGGGCTCTATTTTAATTTCAGAATCAATTTTCTTCTGAAAATTTTCCTCTAGTACTAATAAATTTTCCATGATAATTTAAAAAAAACAAAATTAAAAAATAAGACTAATCACAAATGATCTATAAAAATTTGTATTAATTAATTAAGTAAAATTAAACAAATTTTTTTGGGAACAAAAAAGAAGCTATTACTGAGAGTCCTAATGCAATAGCAATAATAATTAATGAAACAATATTACTTATATGAATATCAAAAAATGGCAGTAACATTTTAATACCAATAAATCCAAGTATAATTGACAAACCATACTTGAGTAGATGAAATTTTTCAATAAAACTTGAGAGTAAAAAATACAAGTTTCTCAATCCTAAAATTGCAAAAATATTTGAAGTATAAACTATGAATGAATTTTTTGTTATCCCAATTACAGCTGGAATTGAATCAACTGCAAACAATAAATCAGATGTTTCAATGAGAATTAAAACAACAAATAAAGGAGTAACAAATAATTTATTATTAATTTTTACAAAAAATTTTTCTTCATGAAAATCTTCAGTTACATTGAAAAATTTGTGTAAAATTTTTACTAATGGATTTTTATCAATTGCATGATTAGGGTCTTTTTCAATTAACATATTAATAGCTGTAAAAACTAAGAACCCACCAAACAAATACTCAACCCAAGAAAATTTTACAATCAAAGCAGTACCTAATAATATCATTAGTGTACGCATTATAATTGCTCCTAAAATACCCCAGAATAATACTCTATGTTGAAACTTAGGTTCAACATTGAAAAACTCAAAAATAACTACAAATACAAACAAATTATCTACTGAAAGCGACTGTTCTAAAATATAACCAGTTAAAAATTCAGTTGCAGATTGTTTACCAAATTCTAAATAAATAAAAGCATTAAAAATCATTGCTAATAAAAACCAAAACAAAGCCCAAAATCCAGCTTCTTTCGGTTTTACAATATGATTTTTTTTATTAAATACTTTTAAATCTAAAAATAATAAAATCAGTATAAGGATATTAAAACCAACCCACCAAGTAATTCCCAAATTATTTTAGGTGTTATTTAATTTAATTCTGTTTATAAATTACAGTACGAATTAAATTAAAATATAGTTTAAAATACAAACTATATTTTAAGGTAAAATTTTCATAATACCAGATTTACTATTCCCTCTTACTTCAGTAAAATACATTAAAGAAGTTTGAGAAGGTAGAATGTTAAAAGTTCCTGGAATTTGAGCTCTTAGTATATATGAAAACTCTTTTGTACCTCCATTAACTGAATTTGCAAAAAAAGTAATTTTCTCATCTCTAATATCTTTTGAAGAATACCACCATTTCCAATACCAATTGTTTGAATTTGAATTTGGTTGATAATTAATTTCATCTTGGATATTAAATCCATTATCATCTCTAATTATCTCACACCCAGCAGGTATTGGCTCTTCAACCATAACATAATCATAATCTTTAGAAGTTGTCATTTTAACTTTTACAAAAACTTCGTCACCAGATTTAACAACATTATTGTATTGTGTTTTTAAGTAAATAATTGATTCTAATTTAGTTTTAGGATTAATAACTTTCTGTTTTTTAAGAATAAAATAATCTCTTGAAACAGTAAAACCGCCACCAGCACTTGGAATATTTTGTTCGGTTGAAAAATAGGAGATTAATGAATTTGAATAAACTTTTCCATTACCAGATTTTTCAATTGTTACATTATTAATTCCAGATTTTAATAATTTTTTATCAATTTTAATTTTATCTTCAGATTTGAATATATCAGATGCAGTATATTTTTTTGAAAAAACATTAGATCCATTTACAGTAATCTTTAAAGTATAATCTGGGTTTACTTCACCAGTGACAGATAAATAATCTGCTAAAGCATAACAGACCATTGCAGTTTGTCTTGTATTATGCCAACCATATTCACCTCTTTGAGTTAACAACCATCTAATTGCAGAATTAGTATTTTCATTAGCACCTTGAATCTCTAGTAAAGCACGAACTGACATTGCAGAAGTTTCAATGTCATCATCTTGCCAATTATAATAGAAATTTTTTCCTTTCCAATAAGTGAATCCATTTTCTTTTGTAGCTCCTTTTAATAATGATTGTGAAACTTTATTTGCATTTCCATTGTCATTTAAATTCTTAAAGGCTAATGCTAAAAGTGCTTTTGCATAATTATTTAAAGTATCTGATTTCAAAAGTACATTACATAATTTTAAAGTATGTTCATTCATTTTAACATTATAGTTAACTATTGAAGCCGAATAAGCAGCATAAGCTAAGGTTGTAGCATCAATTGGTTTTTGTTTTTTTGTTGTATTTGAAGTTGATAAACCTGAACTTAAAATACCCATTTTACCATCCAACAAATTATTTAATGCACTAGCTCCAAGATCATATTTGTCATCTTCTACTTTATATCCTAATCTCTTTGCCATTGCCATGCCATACATCACATACGCAGTCATAAAAGGATTTGTCTCATCATTTTCCCACCAACCCCAGCCACCATCTTTATGTTGAAGCTGGTAAAGTCTGTTAAAACCTTTTTGAATCATTTTTGGAATTTCTTCTCTCCTTCTAAGATCAAAATTCAATTTTAATTTGTCAAATGAGCTTGCAACAATTATAGTAGGTAAAAATCTACTCATTGTTTGTTCAACACAACCATATGGATAACCAATTAAACTATTTAATGATCCAACTAATCCACCTGCAAGAGAAGGAGTTGTGCAAATAAACATTTCAGGATCTATAACATTATTTGGAATATTAATATTTATGCTTTTAGAATTCTCGGAATTAGATAACTCAATATTCTCTCCATTACTAACTCTAACTCCTCGTGCTAATACTGGAACTGTTAATTCCATTGCATCAGATTCTTCGTTAGTTAATGCTTTGGTTGTTAATTTTAAACTACCTGTTTTAAGAGATTTAACTCTCCAATCAAATCTTTGTTCACCATCAGCAATAACTTTAATAACAGTATCTTTCTGATCATTTACAATATTTTCACCATTGAATTGAAGTTTAACTTGTTTGTCAGTTAATAAATAATTATGAATATTAACAGCAACAGTAACTTCGTCACCACTTATAACAAATCTTGGCATTTCCATTCTAATCAATAATTCTTTTCTTACTAATGCAGAACTAAATTGTTGACCAACTGCAGAATTAGCGTCAATGGCTCTTGCTGAAATCCTCCATTTTGTAAGGTTGTCAGGCATTTTAATAATTATCTTAGCTAAACCATTATTATCAGTTCTTAAATCGGGTTTCCAATATGCCATATCTCTGAAATCTTTTCTAATAGCAGGTTGAACTAATAAATTCCCTTTAACATCACCTAAATATAATTTTCTATTGAAATTCCCATTATCAGCAAATCCAAAATATCCTGGAGTTGGGCTTACATTTTTGAATGCATCAGAAAAATTAAAATTGTATGAATGTGAGGTTGATACTTGATTATATCTAGGACCAAAGAAATACCTTTGAATGTTTGGTGTAATATCTGGTTCAATTGAATAAATAGCTTCATCAACAAGCCCTAAAGCTACTTCTACATTTGGACAAGGTTCTCCTTTTGAGTTTAGAGTTCTAATGGAAATATTTGCATTTTCACTAGGTAAATATTTTACTTTATCTGTTTTAATTTCAAGTTTTATTAACTTCTCATCAGGAATAATTTTCAATTCCTTTTCACCGGTATACATTGTTCCATTTACAACAATTGAAACAGATAAAGTAAATTCAGGAAGCAATTTTTCTTCTGCTTCAAAATGTACTATAGATGAATTATCATTGAATCTTTCTACTGAATAACTATATAAAGTTTGACCTTCTATAGAAATTAATGCATCAACTTTAGGAGCTGGACCAATAATTAAAGCACTTATAGTTTCTCCTTTATTGTAAGCTGGTTTATCTGGAATTATTTTTATACTTCCGTAATTATTTTCTACCTCATCTTTAGAATAATCTTGTTCTCCAATGTAAATATATTCATTGCTATAGACAACAGATCCATTTTTATCTTTAGAATTAAATTCAGCAATGAAATAACCTTTTTCATTTGTTGGGGGAATATTAACTTCTGCAAGACCTTTATCATTAGTAGTTACTTTTCCTTCCCAAAGTTTTGTATCAACTCTTTCATATTTAACTGGAAGTGTTTTATCTGATTGAATTAATTTCTTCCAACTTATTTTCTTTAAAGTAGCAGTTATACTTGTTGACAAAGGTTTGTTTTCATCATACATTTTTGCTGTTAGATTTGCCTTAATAAAATCTGATTTCCCATAAAAATATTTATCAGTACGAGATGAAATGAAAAATTCACTAAAAGTAACGGTTACACTTGTTGATGCTTCTATTGATCTTCTGCTAGCATCTTCTACGCTAGCTTTTATTCTATATGTAAAGCCCATTTCAGAATTTACTTGTGTAGGGAAAACAATTTTAAAAGTTCCATCAGGATTTAAACTTCCAGAATTTGAAGTTATTAGAGTGGATCTATAATCTGAATAACTATCATCATTTCCAGAATATAAATATTCCCAATCTGAACCGACCCACCATGGTTGTTGAATTGAACTTCTATATATAAAGTAAGTTACTTTTGCGGTGGCAACTGGAGATCCAAAAAAGTAATTAGCCTTTACATTGGCAATAACTGTGTCCCCTTTAGTATACTTTTTCTTTTCAGGTATTACTTCAACTTTGTACTCGGGTTTTTTATATTCATCAACTGTGAAATTCTGCCAACCATCTAACTGATTACAATTTGCTTTAATAGAATAAGTACCCGTTGAAGCTTCATCAGTTAATACAAAGTTACTATTGAAACTTCCTAAATCATTAGTAATTAGTGTATCTTTTTTAACAATAGCATCTTTAGAATCATTAATTTCAATAAATACAGAGTCACCTTTTTTAGGTTTAATATATTGTCCATAATCATCTTTATTCCTAACTACCCCTCTATAATAAACAGTATGTGAAGGTCTATAAACTGGTCTTTCAGTTTGCAAAAAAATTAATCCGTTTGATTTAGAATCATTTTCATAATTATAAGTCATTTGATCACATATAACAAAATTATCATCTTTAAAACCTAAAACAACTCTAGTATCATAAACATAATAACTATCTTTAGATATTGAATCATAAGATTTTAGATTCATTTTCAGAACCCCACTAGAATTAGTTTTACCATTTCCTATTTCAATTTTTTCATTTAAGAATGTTAAAGGAAAATCAGAAACTTTTTCACCACTTTGTTGATTTACAACAAATACCATAACATCTTTTCCATGTTGTTTTAAAACTGCAACATTCTCTGAAATAATTAATACAGTTCTTTTAATATATCCTTTTGAATAAGCTTCAATTATATATACACCTTTTTCATTTAATGGAACTGGAATAGATTCATTCCTCCAAGAATCTTTGGTAGCCTTTAGAGTATAATTCCATTCTTTCACAACAGGATAATCTTCAGCTTCTCTAGGTGGAGGTGGTAATATTTCAGTAATAGTAGGCTCTTCAAGTTTCTTTTTATTCGAAGATATATTTGCAACTTTACTTAAGTTTTGGGTATTCTTATTTTGTTTTTTAACTTTTATATTATTATTAGCTTTAATCTTTTTTGAATCAATTTTCGGGGCAGGTAATTCTTTCAATTCAGTTCCATTATAATCAGTTAAATCTCTAAGAATTTCTCTTGAAGAATAATTAATAACATTAGTTGCTGAATATCTTAGATCTTTTTTAAATTTATTAAATCCAGATTTAATCATGGAAAATAAATTTGGCGGTGTTGGATCCGAAAATTTTGGGGAATGAGGATTATCTTGTTTCTTGAAATATTCTAATGGATTATTTATTTTATAAGCTCTAAGCATTACATATTTAGTTTTAGCTTCACCACTAAAATCAACAGAAATGTTAGCACTGTTTGGATAATAAACCCCACGTGAATTTATGTAAAAGTCAATATATTCAGAATCACCCTGAAATGCAAATGATGATAAGACTGATAAAATTATTAATATCTTAGTTGAATTAGAACGAAGTTTCATCAAAAGAATTTAAATTAAATATAATTGGATTTAAAACTTTTCAAAGTTCAAGAAAATTTTTTAAATAGGACAAACTAAATTTAAATTAAGAGAATTGAATTAAGTACAGATTGAAATTATAAATTATTTTAGAAAATTGAAATTGTGATTTTATTGATTAAAAAATTATTATTTTTAAATAGAATTTATAAAATTATAAATTAACTTTGTTATATTGCAAGTCATATTATGAGTTGGGAAAATGTAATTGGTCAAAATAAATCAAAAGCTATAATTAGGTTTGCATTGCTATCTGGAAGGATTCCTCATGCATGGTTGTTTTCTGGAACTGAAGGGATTGGGAAAGATGCAATGGCTATTGAAACAGCTAAAATCCTTTTATGTAATAATCAATTAGATAATAAAATTTCATGTGGAGAATGTAGAAGTTGTAAATTAGTTTCAAAACTTCAACATCCAAATTTAAAATTTATTTTTGCACTACCTCCTGGCAAAAATGAAGATGGGAGAAATGATGGTCCTTTTTTGAAGTTAAATGATTCAGAAATATCTTTAATTCAAGAGCAAATAGTATTAAAAGCTAAAGATAACTATCATAAAATATCAATTCCAAAAGCTCATCAGATAAAAATATCTTCTATTAGAGAGGTTAAAAAAGATATTTCTTTTAGTAGTTCTGAGCCTGGTAAAAGAATAATAATTATAAGTGATGCAGATAAAATGGGTGATGAATCTGCAAATGCTTTTTTAAAAACATTAGAAGAACCATCTAAAGATACTTTGATAATTTTAACAACTTCAAACAAAGATAGATTATTACCTACTATTGTTTCAAGATGTCAAGAAGTAAGATTTAATTTGTTAAGTGATGAAGAAATTAATAATGTACTTATAGAAAAATATAAAACAAATAGTACTGAAGCTTTATTGTATTCAAAACTTTCAGGAGGAAGTTTAACAAAAGCTCTTGAGCTAAAAAATGGAGAAAATATTTCAACTTTAAGAAATGATGTTGTGTCATTTTTAAGAGCATCTTTACGTAAAAGCCCTTTGGCTTTATATACTGAAATTGATAGAGTATCAAATGGATCTGATAAAAGTAGAATTGAGAAATTTTTAATTTTGTTATTAATATGGATGAGGGATATTTATTCTATTAAAAACTTAAATAACGAAACCAAATTAGTTAATCAAGATCAAATTCCCGAAATTAATTCTTTCAATTCAAATTTTCCTAAATCAAACATAAAAGAGATTATAAATAATATAGATAAATCAATAACTGCAATTAAATTCAATGTTCAACCTACACTTGTTCTAACAAATTTAGGTTTAAGTATTGAACAATATTGTTTCAACAAATAAATAATGGATAATTCAAATCAAATATCAAAAAACAACAATCAAAATACAAATCAAAATTCATCAAATAATAATAAGAATGAATTAAATAGACAAAATACTAATCAAAATAAAAATCAACGAAATAATAGTTCTAATAAACAATCATTATCTCAAAGATTTCAAAAAAATGAAACCAAAAATTTGGAAGTTGGTAAAATAAATAATAACGAAAAAAATGAAAATCTTGTTGTTGATATAAATAAACAAAATGATTTAATAACCAATCCAAAAACAAAAATTGTTAATAAGCAATTTTCTAAACCTATTCCTAGACCGAATTTTAATCAGAATCAAAAACCTAAGAATCAGGGTAAACAATTAAATCAAAGTAGTCAAACAAACAGTGTTAAAGCTAATAGTAATGTTGCAACTGAGAAAAGAACTCAACAAAATCCAAATAATTCTGATAAGACACAAAACAAACAAATAAATGAAAAAAGAAACAGTCATCAATCAAGAAATAATTCTCAATCTAGAAATAGCGATTTAAAATCAAACTCTAAACCACAATTAATTAACAATCAAAGTAATCATAGAAACAACTTTGAAATTATAAAAAGTAATAATGATTATTTTAATGATGAAGAAACTTATGAAGAGATAAAAATAATTCGTGAGAATATTGAACATAAACATGGGGATATGTCAAATGATACTGAAATGAAGTATAATCCTAAAAAAGTTCAAAAAATTGAATCTACAAAAGGTACTTTAGCAAGTAAATTAGTGGCAGATACTTTAATTGGAAGAGAGTCAAATTGTGAGCATGGTTGCGGTAGTGGTGGTAATTGTAATACTGGTGGTTGCGGAACTAATAGTATTGTTCAATTAATGCTTACAAATTTTGAATACAAGGACACAAGAAGAATTATCGAAGTTGAATTTAGGGGTGGAAGAAGAGAATTTGTTCATGTATTTGACGATGATATTCGATTAAAAACAATTGATAAAGTAATTGTAGAAATTGATAAAGGTCTTGATTATGGGACAGTTTCTATGACTGGTTCATTGGTTCATGCAAAAAGAAAAGCAAAACAATTAACTGGAGAACCTTTGCCAAAATTAATTAGAAAAGCATCTGATCCAGATATTGCTAATTATGTTGAAATTAGAAATTTAGAAAGGGAAGATAGAATCAAATGTCAAGAAAGAGTAAAGTATTTTAATTTGGATATGCATTTGTTTGATGTTGAATGGCAATTTGATAAGAAAAGAGTTACATTTTTTTATACTGCAGATGGTAGAGTTGATTTTAGAGAATTAGTAAAAGACTTAGCAAATATTTTTAGAGCTAGAATTGAGTTAAGGCAAGTTCCTCCTAGAGATGAAGCTAAAAGACTAGGTACTTTAGGCATTTGTGGTAAAGAGCTATGCTGTACAACGCATCTAAGTAGATATGAACACATTACTTTAGAGCACGCTAAATATCAAATGCTTCAACCAAATCCTCAGAAATTATCTGGGCAATGTGGTAGATTAAAATGTTGTCTTTTATACGAAGTGGATAATTACATTGAAGGACTTAAAAAATTTCCTCCATTAGAATCAAATATTAGAACTGAAAAGGGGGAAGCTATAATTCAGAAAATTGATATTTTTAGGGACACAGTAACATTGCATTATTTAGGTTCAGATCAATGGGAAACTATAAGCTTGTTGGAGTTAAAAAAGTATGTTAAAATTGTAAATAATGTGGTTGCATAAATGTATAAATTAATTCTTGGAATAATAAAAATTCATATTATTTAATTAAAAATTGTATATTTGTATCCTTTTTTAAAAAACTTAACATCAAAAAAAAATAACATAGAATATGGCTAAAGCACAAACCTTTGATAGTAAATCTAAAAAGAAAGCTGCAGAATTTATTTCTGTAAAAGTAATTACATCAGATAAAACTGAAAAAGGATCTTATCGTTTTCAAGAAAAGTTTATAAAACTTAAAGATATTAATGATATCGAAAAAGCAATAAAACTTTAATAGTTCAAAAATTATTTAAAAATTATTAATATGAAAGAGGGCATACATCCAAATTATGTAGTATCACAAGTGACTTGTGTTTGTGGAAACAAATTCATAACTCATTCAACTGTTGGAGATATTAAAGTTGAAATTTGTTCAGAATGCCATCCATTTTTCACTGGTAAACAAAAAATTGTAGATGCTGCAGGAAGGGTAGATAAATTTAATCAACGCTTCATCAAAACAAAAAGTATTAAGGAAGCTAAAACAATTAAAGAAACAACAAACTAATTTATAATGGCAAAACAAGAATACTCTTCTTTGCGTCCAGGGCTTTCAAATGATGATTCAAAATCAGGGCACAAAAAGAATCCTTTATTAGGTGTAACTTATGTTGATTATACTAACACAAAGTTGCTTGAAAAATTTATAACGGAAACTGGAAAAATACTTCCAGCTAGAGTTACTGGTGTAACTGCAAAACAACAACGTGCCGTAGTTAAATCAATTAAATATGCTCGTCATTTAGCTTTACTTCCATTTGTTGGACGTGATGATAAATAATTTACTTTATCTTAATTGAAGTTTTATTTAAATGCTCAATAATAATAATTGTTATTGAGCATTTTTTTTATAATCATTTTGAATTTGATTTCAATACATCATTATAATAATTCTCATAATGAGGAACAATAATATCTTCTGAGAAATTATTAACAGCTCTTTCTCTAGCTTTAATTTTAAGATGTGAAAATAATTTAATATCTGTTAGTGTTTCAATTGCCCTTTTAGCCATTGTTCCAATATCTCCAACATCACACAGAAAACCAGTTTCAGCTTCTATATTCAATTCCACTAAACCCCCTCTGTTAGTAGAAATAACGGGCACACCACAGCTCAATGCTTCTAATGAAGATAGACTGAAACTCTCATTTTCACTTGTAATTAAAGCCAAATCACATGCTGATAAAATAGCTGGTAATGCATTTTGTTTTCCCAAAAATTTAACATGTTCAGAAATATTAAGTTCTCTACATAACATTTCAGTTTCTGTTCTATCAGGTCCATCACCAACCATAATTAACTTTGATGGAATTTCTTTTCTAACCAAATCAAACAATTTTATACAATCATTTACCCTTTTAATAGGTCTGAAATTACTTGTATGAACCAATACTGATTCTCCATTTGGTGCAAATTCACTTCTAAGTTTTGGACAATTATCTCTTGACCAAACATTTGTATTGATAAAATTAGGTATTGAAACAATTTTATTCTGATCTATTTCAAAATTTTGAATTGTTGCTTCTTTAAGATAATTACTTACTGCAGTTACCCCGTCAGATTTTTCAATAGAAAACTTAACAATAGGTTTTAAAGTAGGGTCAATCCCAATTAATGTAGTGTCTGTTCCATGCAATGTTGTTATTACTTTTATATCAAATCCATTTTCTAATAAAATTTGTTTGGCAAGGTATGCGCTTGTTGCATGAGGAATAGCATAATGTACATGAAGAATATCTAATTTGTGATACATAGCCACATCTACCATTTTACTTGCTAAAGAAACAGGATAAACACCCATTTCAAACAATGGATAATCTGGAGTTTCAACTTCATGAAAATAAATATTTTTAAAGTAACCATCCAACCTAAAAGGAAGTGCATAAGAAATAAAATGGACTGAATGCCCTCTATAAGCTAGTGCTTTTCCAAGCTCGGTACCAACCACACCACTTCCACCATAAGTTGGATAACAAGTAATTCCAATATTCATTTAGTTGAAAATTTTTTGATTTTAAAAAACATAAATCAAAGATAAGATAGGTGCAATTGAAGCTTTTTTAATTTCTCCTCCTAAAGCTGAAGTAAAGTTAACTCCACCAGAGTTTGAAACATCGATTCCAAACCCGAAATCAAATGCCAAATTCTCTGTAAAATATCTTCCAGTAACAGCTATTGGAGCTATCCCTGAAGTTTCAATATAGTACCATTCACCAGCAATTTTCCAATTCTTTCCAATCTGATAATATCCTCCTATTGCTGCAATTGATGCATTTCGCTGAAAAATTTCATTAGGAGTTGTATGTTCTTTCCATGCATGACCACCTGCAAATGAAATCCTTTTTTGTTTATCACCAAAACTTATAATTGAATAAGGAGCAATAGTTTCAATTTTAGAATCCTTACTATCAGATATAGCATAATGAGCCCCAACTAACAAATTAAAAAGACCGTATCGAATTGGTTCAACTTTTAAACCAATTGTAAATAATCTTAATTTGGTAATAAAATCTGGTATATAACTGCCAATGAACAACATTTCAATTCTAGGTGCTAAGGCAATACCTGCAATCCATCCTACAAGATCATAATTACCAACATAAAATTTTCCATGATCAATTGTTTGTGCGGTCGGCATAGCTATATTTCTAAAATAAGTAGGATCTATTATTGCTGGAGAATACTCTAAAGCACCACTAGCTTTCATCTTTGAAACATTTACTTCTGGAATATAACTTTCAATTTTTAATGGTTTATTTATAACATATTGAAACAATCCTTTGTTTGGGAAATTTCTTTTTACATATACTTTAATAAAAGTAGTTTCTTTTAAAACTTTAGTTGGTGTAAAGCAAACGTTATAATGAAGGGTATCAGATTCAACTAAATATGGTGGATTTTCATCTCTAAGAACTTTTACTTTACAATCTGTAAATTCTATATTTATTGAATCTATTATTACTTTTTCGGCACTATAAACAATACATTTCAAGCAAGTATCACGACCAACTCTAATTTTGCCTGTTTTTTCTTTTTGAATTTGCCATCGATGTTGTAAAATTGAAAAAGTTGTGAAATTATCATCACATGTAAATACTGTAAAGCTCACACTTTCTTGAGTTGAGTCAAGAAGTACTTCAACTGATACATCAACCTCATTTGTACATTTTTTAAAACTTGGAATAACAACATTTGCAAATGCAGATTTTGTAAATGTGATTCGTTCAATTCCTTTTGTAGATTTAATTGTAATATAATTCATACCTGGATACAACTCTTGAGGGTAACAAGTTGTTGAACCGGTTTGTGAAAACAATTTTGGCAGAAAAAGAAATATAAAAGCGATATAATAAATTGATTTCATTTTTATCGAAGAATGACGTTTCAAAGATAATATATTGATATGTTTTGTATTTGATATTTCTATTGTAATTTTGCAATCAAAATTTTCAATATGAATATCTCAAATGTAATTTTTATTTATGCAATAATTATTGCAATTGGTGGAATTTATGGGTATGTAACAATTAAAAGTAAACATTCAATTATTTCTGGTTTAGTTACAGGAATTGTTTTATACTTATGTTCTTATTTTTATAATCTTAGTTATCAAATTCCCTTTTGGATTTCAAGTTTAGGTGCTGTTTATTTAACTTATACTTTCTATAAAAGATATTCCATAACTAAAAAAGTTATACCTTCATTATTACTTACATTAATAAGTTTATTAGTTTCTATCTTATTATTTTATTTAAAATTTAAAGGGAAAAATTAATTCTTAATTTAAAGTAATTTACTAATTCAAAGTTAAAAAATTGTAAATGTCAGATAAAAAATTTCAATTAAAAATAGCTGAAAAAAACGAAAGTGGTTTTTTTACATCTTATTCTAAAGATGGGAAATTTATTTCATATTATGGAGATAATCACCCTCAATATGCTGGAAATGTAGTAAAAGCTATGGCTTCAGCCAAAGATGGTTACCCATATATAGTTGACATTTTTGATGATATTAATGAAAGTAATAGAGAGAATCAAAATGTATTAAATAATGAATGGATTAATTTTAAGAAGAGTTTAGATGAAAAATTAATAGCTGTTGTACACGAAGTTATTAGGTTAACTCCAACAATTGTTGAAGTTATATTCTATGCCCCGCTAGCAGCCGAAAGGTTCCAACCTGGTCAATTTTATCGTTTGCAAAATTTTGAGACTAGTGCTAAAAAGACGAAAGATGGTACTCCATTATTAATGGAAGGTTTAGCATTAACAGGTGCTTGGCAAGATAAAGAAAAAGGATTGATTAGTATAATTGTATTAGAAATGGGAGTAAGCTCAAGGTTATGTGCATTACTCGAAAAAGGTGAAAAAGTAATTCTAATGGGTCCTACAGGAGCACCAACTGAAATTCATGAAAATGAAGATGTGATATTGTTGGGAGGAGGTTTGGGAAATGCAGTTTTATTTTCTATTGGCAAGGCAATGAGAGAAAAGAACTGTAGGGTTTTATATTTTGCAGGTTATAAAAAAGGAGAAGATTTATATCATCAACCTAATGTTGAAGCAAGCGCTGATCAAGTAATTTGGAGTACAGATTCAGGTGAAGTTATTATTCCGAATAGAAAGCAAGACTCACATTTTAGAGGTAACATTCTTCAATCAATGGAGGCATATTCTAGAGGTGAACTTGGGGAAAAATTATTTGAAATAAAAGATGCTAAAAGATTAGTTGTTATCGGTTCGGATAGAATGATGGCTGCTGTTAAAAATGCAAGGCACAACGCCTTAAAAGATTTGTTTGGTGAACATACAGCTGTTGGCTCAATAAACTCTCCAATGCAATGCATGATGAAAGAAGTTTGTGCACAATGTTTGCAAAGGCATGTTGACCCTGAAACAGGTAAGGAAAGCTTTGTATTTAGTTGTTATAATCAAGATCAAAACTTAGATAATGTAGATTTCGATTTCTTAAATTCAAGACTTAAAGCAAATTCAGTTCTAGAAAAAATTTCAAATATGTGGTTTGATAAAATAGAAACTACATTGTAAGAAGCCAATTCATAAAATATTTCTCATCAAATTTTTAAAATTATTTACTTAAGGAATAGTTATCTAAAACCAACTCATATCTAAACTGTCTTTTGTCATCATTTTTTTCAGAATAAAATACTTGTGCACCTAATTTTCTTGAAAAATTTATTATATAATCATAAGTAATATTTAAAGTATCACCAAAAGAAATATATTGTTCAAATTTTTTACCTAAAAGTTTTTGAGAATTAAAATTTTCAAATCCAACTTTTTTTGTTTCAACTCCAATGTTTTTAAAGTAACCTGAAGTTTTTAAAAATATTGTATCATTGTTTCCAATCAAATAGCTTGTATCCTTAACAGTTAATGGTATTGAGTCATTACCATTTAACGGATATGTAATCCATTCTTGGTAGTCTAAGGTATTATCTTCATAAAAAGAAATATTACCATTAGATTCAAAATTATAGTAGTTGGTATCTTTCCCATTTTTGTTGGAACTGACAACTTTAATTACATTGGTTTTCCCTTTATAGCTTAATCCTGAAGCAATTACTGAATCAAAAATATCAACTATCCCTTTATTAATGTTTAACGAATCATAATAATTTTTTGTATAATTATAATAAGAACCTACTTTTGGTTTTACAGTTGAGTCAATTGTAATCACATTTGGATTAGATGTGGTTTCAGGGGAACAAGCATATATTACGAATGATAAAAAAAGGACTAAACAAACTTTACAAAAAGTATAAATCATAATTTTTAAATTTAATTAATGCTCAATGAATATTTTTAAAAGGCTTTTCAAATTAAAAAGAAAAGACTTTAAATTTATAAAGAAAGAATTCTATGAATATAAATGATTTACAGCATCTTATTTTTCAATTAACTCTTTAATGGAATTATCAAATTATTAGGAAACCAATTCATAAAATTTAACTCAACAAATTTCTAAAATTATTTACATAAAAAATATTTGTCTAAAAATATCTTTTGATTAACAAATGATAAATCATCATTTCTATGATATAAAAATACAACTGAACCTAATTTTCTTGAATAATTTATTTCACGATTCGTTTCATAAACATCAGTACCATCTTCACAAAATTATTTTTACTATTATTTTACCTATTAGCTTTTGAGCAACAAAATATTCAGATCCTACTTTATTTGTATCAACTCCAATGTTTTTAAAGTAACTATAGGTATATTCTTTATGTTCAAGATTCCGACGATTGTTGAATTCCTCCAAATAAGTTCTTGATTCAGATATAAATAGTATCGAGTCTTTACCATTTAATGGAAATGTTATCCACTTTAATCGTGCACTATAATAAAGAGAAACATTACCATTAGATTCAAAATTGTAAAAGTAAAAACTTTTCCCAACATTGGTAGAACTGACAACTTTAATTACATTATTTTTCCCTTCAAATTCAATTCTAGAAGCAATTACTGAATCAAAAACATCAATTATCTCTTTTGTATCATTTTTGGAATTATAAATATATTTTTTGTAATAATAATAAGAACCAACTTTTGGCATTATAGTTGAATCACTATTAAACACTTTTGGTTTTACAGTTGAGTCAGTAGTTTTAACATTTGGTTTTACAGTTGAGTCAGTAGTTTTAACATTTGGTTTTACAGTTGAGTCAGTATTAATCACATGTTCAGGGAAACAAGAAAAATTACAAATGATAAAAAAAGGACTAAACAAACATTACAAAAAGTATAAATCAAAATTTTTAAAATTAATTAATGCTCAATTAATTTTTTAATAGGCTTTTCAAATTATAAGAAAAGATATTTAAATTATATAGAAAGAATTCTAGGAAAATAAATGTTTTACAGCATCTTTTTCTTCAATTAATTCTTTAATGGAATTATCAAATTTTTCTAACCCAAATTCATTATGAGAAATACCTTTAACAACTGACCATGAACCATCTTCATTTGAAGAAATTGGAAATCCAACAATCAAACCTTGAGGGGTATTATATTCACCATTAGAACAAACAGCAACAGAATGGTGCTCACCAATGGGAGTAGTGCTAGTAAGAGAAACAACAGTATCAACAACTGCATTTGCAGCTGAAGCAGCACTACTAGATCCACGAGCTGCAATAATTGCTGCACCTCTTTGTTGAACTGTTTTTATAAAATCACCTTTCAACCAATCTAAATCCTTAACTACATCAACAGCCGGTTTTGAATCAATTTGAGTATTATAAAAATCTGGATATTGAGTTGAAGAATGATTCCCCCAAATTGTCATATTTTTTATACTAGAAATTGGAAGTTTACATTTATTGGCAAGTTGAGACATAGCTCTATTTTGGTCTAATCTTGTCATAGCAAAAAATCTATTATTAGGAATATCAGGGGCAGAATTCATTGCAATTAATGAGTTAGTATTACAAGGGTTGCCAACAACTAGAACTCTAACATCACTTGCTGCATTATTATTTAAAGCTTTACCTTGTCCAGTAAAAATACCCCCATTAATAGTTAACAAATCATTTCGTTCCATACCTGCTTTTCTAGGAACAGATCCAACTAATAAAGCCCAATTTACATCTTTAAATCCTACATTAATATCATCAGTAATAACTATTTCTTGAAGGTTAGGAAATGCACAATCTTCAATTTCCATTGCAACTCCTTGTAATGAATTAATGGCTTGTGGAAGTTCAATCAAGTTTAAAGAAACCATTGTATTTGAACCAAACATTTGTCCTGATGCAATTCTAAATAATAAAGCATAGCCTATTTGTCCTGCTGCACCTGTAACTGCAACTCTAATGTGTTTCATGTAATTTATATTAATTTTTTGTTTGTTAATTCTTAATTATAGTTTTTTGAAATAGACGATTACTTCTTAATTTTTTTAGCTAATTCTTCTAATAATAATTGTTCTCTTTTGAGCTCATTCATTTTAATTTCTATTTCCTTTTTTTGAAGATCATTATTATCCTCAGGGGTTCCACCAAAAATACTACCTAATAACCAATGACCTCTTAGTCCTTTTAAGTCAGTTCCAATTTCTCTAGCTGCAAATCCAGCTGAAGAAACTGCTTGATTAACAGAACCTGAGAGTATTTCAAGTGAATCATACAAAGATCTATCGTAAAGTAATGCACCTAAAGTACCTTTAGCACTACCAATATCAGTTACTATTTTTTTGGTTTCGGAAGTAATTCCTTCAACATTATTAGTGATGTTTTCAACTCCTTTAACAGTATTGTTTAAGTTGGTTGTAATAGAATTTGTAGTTTTATTAAGATTGTCTGTAAGAGTTGCAAATTGAGTACTAGTGTTTTTCATAAGATTTTCTGCACTTGCTGAAACATTTACAAAGCTTCGGTAAGCACTATCATTTGTAAGAAATTTACCTAAAGTACCTTCACCCCTCCTAAATTTCATAAATAAAGTATCTAAAGAAGCAGTTACTCCAGAAGCATTCTTTACAACTCCTCTTGCTTCATCAACTATAGCCATATAATTAACAGGTGGTATTGATAAAATAGAATCACCTTCTTTAACTTCTTTGGCAGAAGGATCACCAGATACTAGTTCTAAAATTTTGTCACCAACTAAACCTTGTTGACCAATAGAAGCGTAAGTAGAAGTTCTGATAAATTCTTTATATTTATCTTTTATAACCATTTCAACTCTTACGTTAGGAGTATCATTTCGCATAAATAAAATAACATTCCTAACAGTACCTACTTGAATTCCACTTAGAACAATAGCTGCACCACCTTTCAAACCTTGCACACTTTCAAAGGTTGTTTTTAAATTTATTGTTTTATTAAAAAGATTTTCCTTTCCTCCAATTACAAATACTCCAACTATTAATGTAACTAAGCCAAGGAGTGCAAAAATTCCAACTCGAATGTTTCTTTTTAAAATACCTTGTCCAAAAACCATTTCTGGTCTTTTTTCATTTATAATTTTTTCTATCATAATTGTTTATTACAAAATTCAATTGCAAAGTTAAGGAATATGATGTTTTTTAAATAAATAGTTTTTTTTAAGTTATATAAAATTCTTTAAAAAGAAAGTATTATAAAATGTTTATTATTTTACTTTAGGATACACATTTTAGATGGAAATCATAGTGAAAATATTTCAATAAATAATGTATCTTTGTAAGTAAATATTTATATGTTTAGTTAACTCTTTACACTCAAATTACTTATCTCAATAATAATTAATTAATTAATAATGGCTCAATCAAATGAACGAGTACTTCCTGTAATTTTGGAGGAGGAACTACGATCTGCATTTTTAGATTATTCAATGTCTGTAATAGTTTCTCGTGCATTGCCAGATGCTCGGGACGGCTTAAAACCAGTACATAGAAGAGTTTTGTTTTCTATGTATGAGTTAGGAGTAACAGCATCAAGACCATATAAAAAATCTGCTCGTATTGTCGGTGAAACAATGGGTAAGTATCATCCTCATGGTGATACTGCGATATATGATTCATTAGTTAGAATGGCTCAAGATTTTACAATGAGGCATGAGATGGTTGATGGGCAAGGAAACTTCGGTTCAGTTGATGGTGATCCACCTGCAGCTATGAGATATACTGAAGCAAGGTTAACAAGATTAGCAATGGAAATGTTGTCTGATATTGACAAAGAGACAGTAAATTTTGAACCTAATTTTGATGAATCATTACAACAACCAAAAGTTCTTCCATCTGGAGTTCCCAATTTACTGGTAAACGGATCAACAGGAATTGCAGTTGGTATGGCTACCAATATTCCACCTCATAATCTAGGTGAAGTTATTGATGGGCTTATGGAGTTAACTCATAACCCTGATGTTACAATAGAAGAGTTAATGAAATTTATTAAAGCCCCAGATTTCCCAACAGGAGGTATAATTTATGGATATGAAGGGGTTAGAGATGCTTTTCAAACTGGTAGAGGTAGAGTTGTTATTAGGGCTAAAGTTAAAACTGAAATTATGAAATCTGGTAAGGAGCAAATTGTTGTAGATGAGCTTCCTTATATGGTTAACAAAGCAAATTTAATTGAGAAAATTGCTGATTTAGTTAGAGATAAAAAATTAGAAGATATTTCAAATATTAGAGATGAATCTGATAGAGATGGAATGAGAATTGTTATTGAGTTAAAGAGGGATGCAACTCCTGAAGTAGTGCTTAATAATTTGTATAAGCAGACTCAAATGCAAAATACATTTGGTGTGATTATGCTTGCTTTAGTTGATGGAAGACCTAGAGTGTTAAATTTAAAAGAAGCATTAGAAGTTTTCTTAAAACATAGAAATGAAATAATTGTTAGAAGAACTCAGTTCGATTTAACAGCCGCTGAAAAAAGAGCTCATATTTTAGAAGGGTATATTATTGCGTTAGATAACATTGATGCTGTTATTGCAACCATTAGAAGATCTAAAGATACTGAAACTGCAAAACTTGCTTTGATGTCTGGGTTTGGCTTAAGTGACATTCAGTCCAAAGCAATCTTAGATATGAGATTGCAAAGATTAACAGGATTAGAAAGAGATAAAATCCAAAATGAATATAGAGATATATTAATGTTAATTGAAAAATTAAGATCTATACTTGCATCAAAAGATTTACAATTACAAATTATCCGAGAAGAGATTTTACTTATCAAAGAAAAGTATGCTGATGAACGCCGTACATCAATTGTTTTTGATTATCGTGATTTCACTATTGAAGACATGATTGCTCAAGAAGATATGGCTGTTACTATCTCTCATCAAGGTTTTATTAAAAGATTTCCTGTTTCAGGGTATAGGAAACAAGGAAGAGGTGGAAGGGGAGTAACAGGTATGCAAACTAGAGAAGATGATTTTATTGAACATATTTTTATTGCTTCAACTCACCATTATCTTATTTTCTTTACAGATAAGGGAAGATGTTTTAGATTAAAAGTTTATGAAATTCCAGAAGCTGGTAGAGCTGCAAAAGGTAGATCTTTAGCTAATTTATTACCTAAAGAAAAAGATGAAAAGATAACAACAATTATTGCAGTTAAAGATTTTACAAATGATGAATCTATAATAATGGTTACTGAAAAAGGAACTGTTAAAAAGACATTAGTTAAAGACTTTGCAAATATTAGAACCAATGGAATAATTGCTATCAATCTTGATACAGATGATCGTTTGGTTGAGACTAGGTTAACCGATGGTACAATGGAAATTCTTATAGGAACACAAAATGGTATGGCTTGCAGATTTAATGAGAAAGATGTAAGAGATATGGGACGCCAAGCAGCAGGTGTTAGAGGGATTTCATTGGGCAAAGATGATAAAGTTATTTCAATGGTTACAAGTAGGCATACTGATACAACAATATTAGTTGTTGGTGAAAATGGGACTGGTAAAAGAAGTAATATAAGTGATTTTAGATTGACTAAAAGAGGTGGTAAAGGGGTTATATCTATGAATATTACCGAAAGAACTGGAAATGTTGTTGGCATGATGGAAGTAACCGATAATGATGATATTGTTGTTATGACTAAAGAAGGAATGGTTATTAGGCAAAGTGTTAAAGACATTAGAATTTTAGGTAGAAATACTCAAGGAGTTAGGTTAATTAAAATGGCTGAATCAGATCAAATTATGGGTGTTGCTGCTGTTCCTGCTTCTGATGAAGAAGGTGAAAGTAATAGTGAAATAGATGAAATTGATGAAACTATTGTTGAATAAATTTAAAATTAAAATTAATGTCAATTGCAATTCAAATTAATGGGTTAGAAAAAGTTTATAAATCTAGTTCAAAAAAAGAACAAGATGTTTATGCTTTAAAGCCATTAAATTTAAATATCAATTCTGGAGAAGTATTCGGTCTGTTAGGTCCTAATGGAGCTGGGAAAACTACTTTAATTAAAATGTTGTTAGGAATTGTTTATCCTACTAATGGATCTGCTAAAATTGAAGGAGAAAACATTGGCTCAACTAAAAGTAAAAATTTAATAGGTTACTTACCAGAGAACCATAAATATCCTAATTATTTAACAGGTGAAGGAGTATTAAAATATTTTGGATTACTAAGTGGTGTAGATTCTAAAACTTTAACTTCAAGAACTAGTGAACTTCTATCTTTAGTAAATATGAGTAAGTGGGGGACTACTAGAATTAAGAAGTATTCTAAGGGAATGATGCAAAGATTAGGCATAGCTCAATCGCTTATTAACGACCCTAAAGTTGTTTTTTTAGATGAACCAACTGATGGTGTAGATCCAGTTGGCAGAAAAGAAATTAGAGAAATTATTTTCAATATCAGAGAAAGAGGCAAAACAATATTTTTAAATAGTCATTTACTATCTGAAGTTGAAGCAATTTCAGATAGAGTTGCAATTCTAAAACTTGGTGAACTAGTGCGCTTAGGTACAGTTAATGAATTAACTTCAAATCAAACATTGTTTAAAATTGAAGTTGAAGAAAATGATCAAAAAAAATTCGAAGAAATTTTACAAAATATTAAAACAAAAAAATTAAATTCAGATTCAACCTATATTGATGTTAATAATTTTGTAGAGTTAAATTCATTAATTGATTTGATAAGATCTAAAGATATTGTAATTACATCAGTTTCACAACATAAGCAAAGTTTAGAAGATTTATTTATTGAAGTTGTTAAGTAATTTGATAATTTTTGATTTAAAAATATTTTAATACAAGTTAAAAAATATATTGAATACTTTTGGAAGGTTACTTAGAATTACTACCTTTGGAGAATCGCATGGAAACTCAGTTGGAGTTGTGGTTGATGGAGTTCCACCTAATTTAGATATTGATATTGAAAAACTTAAACTTGATTTATCTAAAAGAAGTCCAGGAAAAGATTTCACATCAAAAAGAATAGAATTAGATTTACCTGAAATTGTTAGTGGAATTTTTGAAAACAAAACTATTGGGTCTCCAATTTGTGTTATTGTAAAAAACACAAATCAAAAAAGTAAAGATTATGAAGATTTAAAGGATTTGTTTCGACCATCTCATGCTGATTATACTTATCAAAAAAAGTATGGAATTAGGGATTATCGTGGTGGTGGAAGAGCTTCGGCAAGGGAAACCCTTTCAAGAGTAATTGGTGGTTATTTTGCAAGAGTTATTTTAAATAATTTTGTTAAAGATTTAGTTGTTAAAGTAGCCGTAACTCAAATTGCAAGTGTAAAATCTACAATTGTAGAAAATATGGATTACGATGAAATTTATAAATCAACATTCAGATGTAATGATATTAAAGCAGAGTTATTATATGAAAAATTATTAGATAAATTAATTTCAGATGGAGATTCTGCTGGGGGTATTGTTTCAGCACATATAGTTAATTTACCTATTGGTATTGGTGAGCCTATTTACGATAAATTAAATTCTAGACTTTCACAAGCAATGATGTCAATAAATGGTGCAATGGGTTTTGAAATTGGAGCTGGATTTGAAGTTGCTAATAAATTTGGTTCTGAAAATAATGATGATTTTATAATATCTGATGGTAAAATATCTACTTCCAAAAATAATTCAGGGGGAATTCAAGGTGGGATTTCAAACGGTAATTATGTTAATTTCAATGTTGCTTTTAAGCCACCATCTTCAATCTCAAAATTGCAGTATTTAGCAACATCAGAATCTGAAATTGTTAGACATAAAATAATTGGAAGACATGATCCAACAATTGTTATAAGGGCTGTTCCAGTTGTTGAAGCTATGACTTTATTAGTTCTTGCTGATTTGGTATTGATTAATAACTTGTATAAAAATACAAATTGATATTTTATTTTTAAAATCTATAAATTTGATTTTCTTATTTTAGTTTTTCAAATATCTTATTTAAAATTTTCATTTAATTTGAATGATTGTTTTTTCACAAGTTGCTTTTTGAAAAAACTAATTTATTACTTAAAAATTATTATAAATAAACTATATAACCTCTTTTTTTTAAAATGAAAAAATACTTATTATTTACTTTTTTTGTTTTGTTATCTAATTTAACCTTGAGAGCACAAGAAGAACAAGGTGATTATGATATTACTGATCCTACTGGTACTTTAATTGGTATTATGGGTGGTGGTGTGTTAAGTTCACCTCGCAATCCTTTCCCTTCGGTTAGAATTGGTGTAGATTCAAAAGATGGGACAAGCGAAGTTTCATCTGACATCTCTGAATTTTCGATTGGAAACAGAGTTGGTTTATTTGGAGTTATTGGTATTGTTAAGCAAATTGCAATTTCTTTAAATGTAGGCATGATGAAGTACGGAGTTAGTTATGCATCAACACCTAAAGTTAGTTTGCAATTGCAAACAATTCAAGCTGGAGGAGGAGTTCAAATTAATGTTTTAAATGATTTAAGATCTTTTAGAAGAGATTATGGATTACGCCAAATTTATGCTGATGTAGGTTTAGAAGCTGCTGTAACAACACTTGGTAATAAGGTTGAAGCTTATTCAATTGATGTAAACTCAAATAGAACTCCAGCAACTGGAAGTTTCCAAGATTCAAAACCTTTTGATAATACTCTTTCTCTTCATGGTGCTTTAGGTTTCCGTTATGCTTTAGGTATGCATTATGAACTTGGTTTTGAGGGTGGTTATAATTATGCGTTAGGTGGTGTGTTTAATAAAACTTCCTTACCAGATTCAAAATTTACAATTGATAATGTTATGGTTCAAGTTGCTTTTGGTTATAGATTCTAATATGTTTTTTATTTAACCCGCATTTGTTTTTTCAAATGCGGGTTTTTTTATGTTTGACTTGAAGTAAAAAAAAGTTACAGCTAAATTATTTAATCCTGATGGTAGTTTATTATTCATTTTTAAATCCTGAATTGGATTTACAATAATAGGAGTTTTTCGATGATAGTTTTTCCTTAATTTTTCTGTATTGATTGTAGTTTTATTTAACTATGAAACTGACTTAAAAGGTTTTGTAATCTTAAGAAAAATGGATAGAAAATTTAATATAATATAAGGCTTTCTAGTTGTTGTTTCAATATAGAATCCAAATTGTTTACTTCATCTAACTAGCATAATTTGTTCTTCTTCATTTCCAGATTACTTTTCACTAATTTCTACTTTTGTTGAGTAAGTTTAAATTCAACTATTGAATAAATTTGTGTTTCTCTTCTTCGGTAAAAGACAAACTTGCCTTTTTAATGATTTTTTCGTTCATATTTTACACTATTTAGTGTAAACCTATATTAGGACAAGGCATTTTTTGAATCGTTGGAAATTTTTTAAAAACAATTTTGACCTGCGTTGGCTTTGCAAGCTCTTTGACAAAGCTTTGGTCTGTGCTTTGGCTTGTGGGGCTTTGGCAAAGTGCTTGCAAAATTCGTTGGCTATTTGTTAGTATGTCCATTCTCTGTGGCTTACAGGTAAACGATTTAATTCCTCTTTATAAAACTTCCATTGTGGCATATGCTTTTCCATCAAGGTCAGGAAACGGTCGTTGTGATGTCTTTCTGTAAAATGTATCATTTCGTGAACCACAATATATTCCAAACAATGCAAAGGTTTTTTTGCCAGTTCTAAGTTTATCCAAATTCTTTTTTTCTCAATGTTGCAAGTTCCCCATTTGGTTTTCATTTGTTTTACTTGCCAGTCAGCAACTGTAACACCAATTTGTTTTCCCATTTGTCAATAATGGGCTGAATGAGTTTTTTTAATTCTGTCCGATACCATTCATTAATGATGATTTGTCTGTCGTTGGGTTGTGCGGTTGCGTATTTTTTATTTTCAGAAGGGAAGGATAATTTTTTTAATTCAATTTTTTCAGGGTGGGGCAGGCACACTCTTTGTCTTGTCCTGAAATAGGTTTACACTAAAAAGTGTAAAAATGGACAAAAAAATCATTCAAAAAGCAGGTAAGTATTATACCTTAGAAGAAAGACATCAAATCATTCAAGAGTTAATTGCGACTGGCTGTACTAAAGTTGAAATTTGGGAAAAATATACTGGAGATATAGAAGAACATGGTCAACTACTGCGCTGGATGCGTCAACTAGGATATAATGTTGGAATTAAAACAAGAAGGCCTAATATTGTATCAAATAATTATCTCATGGTAACTAAGAAATCAAAACCAGATAAGGAGATTAAAATTGAAGATGATTCTTTTGAAAATCTTCAATTAAAAAAACGAATTGCTGATTTGGAAAAGCAGTTAAAGGATGCCGAACTAAAGGCAATTGCATTTTCTACTATGGTAGATATTGCAGAAAAAGAGTTCAATATACCGATTAGAAAAAAGCTCAATACCAAACCATAGAAGTAATGAAAAATAATTTTTCACACATAGGATTAGCCAAGTTATGTGGATGGTTTGGTATTACTAGACAGGCTTATTATCAGAACAATTGGGAAGGAATATCTTCTACTCTAGAAGAAGATTTGATTATACATCAAGTAAAAGAAATTCGTAAAAATCATCGTAGAATGGGAACACGAAAACTATATGAATTATTACAACCATTTATTCTTGAACATCAAATAAAAATAGGCAGAGATGCACTATTTAATATGCTTTCGGCTAATCATTTATTAGTAAGAAAACGTAAACGTAGAATACAAACTACGAATTCATATCATTGGTTAAGAAAATATCCTAATCTCGTACGTGAGTTTGTACCAACTAAAATCAACCAACTTTGGGTAAGTGATATCACTTATTGGAAAATAGATACTGGAGAGCATCTTTACATCAGTTTTATTACTGATGCATATTCACATAAGATAGTAGGCTATCAAGTAGCTGAAACTATGGAAGCGATAGAAAGTATTCAAGCATTGCAAATGGCTCTCTCTGGCTTGGGGCCAGAGAGCCATTTGCAACACCTATCCAGTAAGTAATCTCATTCATCATAGCGATAGAGGTATACAATATTGTAGCAATGCTTATGTAAAGCTATTGAAAGATAATAATATCAATATTAGTATGACAGAAAAAGGCGATCCATTAGAAAATGCAGTGGCAGAACGTGTAAATGGAATCATCAAAGATGAGTATTTAGAAACTTATAATATTGATAACTTAAATGATGCTAAGGAATTACTTAAAGCTGTAGTAGATTTGTATAACAATGAAAGACCACATATGAGTATTGGAAACCATACACCAAATAATATACATCATTCAAAAACAAATATAAAAACCGATAGATTATGGAAAAACTATTATCGAAAAAAAACTACATTTGTAAACACAGTTCAGGACTAAATAGAAACTGTAAACTAATAGTAGGATTAATTAATTAAACTGTAAACTTTTTTTAGGACGAGTCACTTTGCCAAGTTTTGGCTTGTGTGTTGGCTTGTGCGACTTGGCAATGTGTGTGACTGCAGCGGTGGCTCATTAGTTCTGATTTTTCTTAAAGTTTTCTGCTTGTTCAAAAATCTCAACATATACTTCGTCTCTCTCAACTGGTGGATAACCAAACTCGTCAAGCAAGAGAATTAGTCCAACTTTTAATGCTGATTTGATGTCATCTCGTTTGTTCCAGTCAGGGAATTTGGCTTGCCCGTCAACCAAGTCTTTCACGGCTTTTGCAAGGTCAATCATTTTGTCTTCAGGATATTTGAAGTCGTATTTTATACAGAGTTCTTTGAGTATGTCGTAAAATGCTTTTTCTTCAAAGTCAATTCCTAAAGCATCTCCTGCCGAAAATTCTTTGTGAACTTCCCAAATCAAATCTGTCAAAGCGGAAGCCATTTCTTCATACACTTCACTTCTCAAAATGTCGTTTGCATCACGGTCGTTGTAGCGTTCAACCAAGGCTTGCATCTTTTTGGTAAAGTCAATTCCTTTTACTCGGTTTACTTTTTTGATTTCTGCAATTACTTTAGCCAATAATTGTTGAAGCAATTTGATTTTTGTATTCGGCAATTTGATTTTATCAATCTTAGCCAAATAATCTTCATCAAAAATGTCTTGTTCGGTTTCTGCTTCATCACCGAGTTTGAAAATTTCTTCAACTCCTTCACTTTGCAACGCTTCTTTTATCATTTCCCGAACTTTGGTATTCATCTGTGCTGTGTCGGGTGCATTGCCTTTGGTGAGTTTGAAAACAATGGAACGAACAGCCAAATAGAAATGTGTGTAATCTCTTTCTAACTGCGTTAATTGTTCGCTTCCTGCACAAATATCATAAGCGGCTTTCAGTCGCTTTACCAAGCCCATAAATCGGGTTTCAAATTCTTTGGATTGTTGCACATATTCGGCTGCTAAATTCAAAGTGTTTAATTGCTGAATGGTTGTGCCTTTGAAATATTTTGAATTGTCAAATGTGTGAAACAGTTTAGCCAAGAGGTCTAAATGATTTCTTACAATGATGATGGATTCTGCAATGTCTTCAAAATTGTCTTTGTCGCCTTCGCTGTATTGCTTCAACGCCAAATTCATTTGCGTTTTGATGCCGATATAATCCACAACCAAACCTTTATTCTTTCCTTCAAACTTGCGGTTTACTCTTGATATGGTTTGAATTAAATTGTGTCGCTGAATTGGTTTGTCAATGTAAATGCTGTCCAAGAACGGCACATCAAAACCTGTGAGCCACATATCAACCACAATTGCAATTTTGAAATTTGATTTTTCATTTTTGAATTGTCTATCAAGTTCTTTGCGTTGGTCTTTAGTTCCCAACAAATCATACATTACCTTCGGGTCGTCTTGTCCTCTGGTGGCAATGAGTTTAATACGTTCAATAGGTTTCAGTTCTCGTTTATCTTTGTCTGTAAGTTCTGCACCTTCTTCGGCTGCTCGTATTTCGTTCCATTCGGGTTTTATTTCAATAATGTTTTTATACAACTCATACGCAATTTCACGAGTGCTACACACAAACATTGCTTTACCTTTTACGGTTGAACCTTCTGAAACCCTTTTTTCATAATGGTTTACAAAATCTTCGGCAACTGCTTTTAAACGGTCAGGGTCGCCAATAATGGCATACATCTGAGCCATTTCTTTTTTGCTTTGTTCAATCTGATTTTCGTTGCTTCCTATCTCGGCACATTTTGCGTAATAATCTTCAATCTCTTTGAGTTTTGAATTATTCAACAACACTTTTGCTGCTCTGCCTTCATACACAATTCGAACAGTGATTTCATCTTTCACTGATTCAGTCATTGTGTAAGCATCAACAACTTTTCCAAACACATCAAGCGTTGCATCTATTGGCGTTCCTGTAAAGCCAACAAAAGTGGCATTGGGCAATGAATCGTGTAAATATTTAGCAAAGCCGTATGTTTTAGTAACGCCTTTCTCTGTAACTTTTACTTTTTGGTCAAGGTTTACTTGGCTTCTGTGTGCTTCGTCAGAAATGCAAATCACGTTTGGTCTATCAGTAAGCAATTGTGTGTCCTCTGTAAACTTGTGAATTGTGGTTAAGAAAACGCCTCCGCTTTGTCTGCCTTGAATTAATTCTCTTAGGTTGGCTCTGCTCTCAACACTCACCACTGTATTGTCACCAATAAAGTTTTTGGCATTGGTAAATTGTCCCGAAAGTTGGTCGTCTAAATCGGTGCGGTCGGTTATTAAAACAATTGTTGGGCTTTCAAAATATTCGCTTTTCATCAACAACCTTGTCAAGTAAAGCATAGTAAAACTCTTTCCGCAACCAGTAGCACCAAAGTATGTTCCCCCCTTTCCATTTCCGTTGGGCTTTTGTGCTTTCTTGATATTGTCATACAATGCTCTTGCAGCATAGTATTGCGGATAGCGACAAACTATTTTTTCGTTTTTCTTAGAACTATCAGGAATGTAAATGAAGTTGCGGATAATATCACGCAAACGGTTTTTATGAAACATTCCTTGTATAAGTGTAAACATACTGTCAATGCCGTCCACTTCTTTTGCCAAACCTGCTACTCTTCGCCAGCCATAGAAAAACTCATACGGAGCAAAGAATGAACCTGACTTGTTGTTTACGCCATCGCTAATAACACAAAAAGCATTGTATTTAAACAGTTCGGGAATGTCTCTGCGGTAACGAACAGTTAATTGCTTGAAAGCATCATAAATAGTGGCTTCTTCACGAATGGCAGATTTAAATTCAAATACCACCAAAGGCAAACCATTGATATAAACAATGCCATCAGGAATACGTTTTTCTGAACCAATAATTTCTAACTGGTTTACGAATTTGTAAATATTAGTGTCGGCAGGATAAACTTCTTCGGGTTCGGCTGCAATAGAAATTAACTGGTCTGCTTCGGGCTGGCGGTGCTTATTTAAACCTGCGTAATTGATAAGTTGAATGTAAATATCCTTTTGATTACGGTCTTCTCGTTTAAGAATAAAACCGTCAGAAAGCATTTTTAAAAATGTTTTGTTGCTTTCATAAAGGTCAGAAGCAGAAAGTGATTTGAGTTGAAGAATAATAGATTTGATTTCATTTACCGTAATGCCTTGACCAGCGTATTGCGTTAAAAGAAAGGTTTGTAAATCTTCTTCTATTAATACTTCGTCAGGCTTACGAGTTATCGTAATGCCCAAGTGGTGGGGAAATCCTTCTTGCCCCAACAATTCGGTAAATGCCTTTTCTAAACTTGCCTCTGTAAATTTCATTTATAATTGTTAATGATAAATGGTTAATTGTTAATGTTTGCTTTAACGGATTTAATTATACTTGTAATAAGTTTGATAATTTCTACAGCATCATTGTTTATACTTTCAAATTGTTCTTGGGTTAAGTAATCAGTATCTTTTAGAAGTTCAAGCCAGTAAATAGTCTCGTTAATTTCTTTTTGAGCTATACCCATCTTATGCTTGAAATCGTTTTTGGTTTCTGCGTGTTCCGCCTCTCTAACCATTGCACCTACAGAAGTACCACTTCTAAGTAGTTGTTTTGAAAGCACAAACTCCTTTTTCTGCTTACACAAAAACTGATAGAGTTTTACCACCCTCACCGCAAACAAAAAACTCTTATTCTTTACAATGTTATCTCTCATTACTTTAACCATTTATCATTAACAATTAACCATTGAACACCAACCATTCTTTCTTGAATCATTTTTAATGTTTTCAAAATGGCTTCTTCTTTTGGTAATTCTCCATATACCAAATTTTTGAAGTCACCGTTGTAAATAGTTTTCAACTCATTCCATACATTTTCTAAGTCTCTAAAAATAAGTGCTTCACTAGGATGATAATTTAGCCATTTATTATTGTTTCTAAAACTTGCAACATCATCATTGGCTACTTTTAAAAGCATTTCATCAAATGCCGTTGATTGAAAGAATTTAAAGAACTCATCTTGTTTAAGTAGCTGATGTAAATCGTAGGTGTGCCGTATCTTTTTCTTTAAATCATCCATTGGATTTTCGCCATAAGAAAAACGAACCAAACTCATTATTTTCTCGCAAATGGTTCTTATTGGTTCTAATGCCAACAAGTTAAAAGGAAGTAGTCCGTTTTCTTTAGCAATATCAGACTGCTTATTATCTAGCATCATTTGGCCAACAAATGAAACGATGCTTTTGGTGGTGTAAGGTTCGTAATATCCCAACCAAGTTGATTCCAAAATGATAACATTTCTTACTTGGCCGTAATCGCCTTTAAATTCTTTGTTGTAGGAATGTGCCGTTTTTCGATTCATCCCCATTTTATGGGTAACGCCATCGATAGGTACTTCGGGCAATACGGCTTCTACAACTGTGCTTACTGCTTTTAATTTTGATTTTAACTTGCTGTCTGTTTCTCCTTCTCGTCTCAATACTACCAAATCAATATCTTCCGAAAAGCGTTCTATCATATTGTAACATTTGGATAGTGCCGTTCCGCCTTTAAATACCGTGTCTTTGCCAATTTCATTATTGAAAATGGTAAACAAAGCATATGTAACCCAATAGTCTTTTTCTACATAAATGGCAGGGATTTTCATTTGGTCAGCTGTAAACTGTATCGCTTGTCTGAATAAGGTTTTGTTTTCGTGCAGCTTCATATTATGTTCCATTTTTCGGTGGTGGATAATACTTTCGCTGCACCGGTTAGTTTATACTTGGTAATGGGGTTCAATGACTTGAAAAGTGTCTCTGTTACTTTGCCTTGCTGCAATTGCTCTAACAGTGCACCTAATAAAGCCCTTGTAGCTGGCGGATATTTTAAAGCTAAGCGAACCAAGGTGTTGATTTCCTTTTCATCTTGTGTTTTAATAATGGCTAAAAACCTTTTGCAGGATGCTTCTATATTGGCATCTGGTATTTTTTTTATGTAGCGAATAGCATCCAGTAACTGCAACAAAGGAATATTCTCTTTGGTGATGGTGTTTTTTTGCTTTACAAAAGCTATCGTATAGCGTTCTCTTTTAAAATTGGGGCGAACCTGATTTTTACCTATCTGTATCGTATTGCTTACCTGTGTGGTTAAGCCCAATTGGTTGTATATGCTGTAACCCGTGAGATAGCCCGTTATTTTTCCGTTTTCTTCTAATAGGTCTTTTACTACTTGTGCCTGATTGGGTTGAAGGTTGCCAAATGGGGTATTTTCGGGTTTGTAGTATTTGCCTTTGGATAGTTTGGTAATCTTGCCCGAAATCACCATACGATTCAGGGCTTTTATTACCGCTTCTTTTTGGTTCACCTCTGTAGTAAAGTCAGCATAGGTGAATACATAGCCCTTGGGTAGTCTGTCTATGGTAAATGCTATGTATTCAGATATTTTCATTCTTTTTATTGTAGTGCAAAGATAATTGATTTGTCCAGTTTATTAGCAAAAAAACTGGACATTTTGAAAATTGATTGAGTGGTAGTAACTTCGCAACGCAGTTGCGAAGTTACTACCACTGAAAGTTTTGATATTTTGGATAGATTAAAAAGGTAAATCATCATCTAATTCTAACGGTTCAGTTATTACGTTTACTTGTTTTGCACCCTCAACAATAAATTTGGCTCTTTCAAAAAGTTCGTCAAATGTTAATATTTCAACATTTCTGCTGTCCCTTCTGAATAGCTCCAAAGTTTTCTTTTTTATCTCTTTTTCTAATGTATTGCTGGAATTTTCAAGTTCCTTCCAATCTCCAATTATTAAAATAACTTTTGAATCGTGTGCTTTTTGCGTTAACGGTTCTCCGTTGATGTATTGCGGACTATCTAAACGAATTAATCCCGAAGCTTTATGTTCTAGTATTTGAGAAACAGATTCAATCAAGTCGTTTGAAAGTTTCCAAGAGTTGGAGCGGTTTCCCTTGTTCGCAAACAAAAGGGTAGAAGGTTTCTTTAATTCAACAAAGGTTGTAAAGAAGTTATCACCCAATAGATAATCTCCAATTACGGTATTTGAGCCGTCTAACTCTGCATAAGAAAGATGAACTTCTCTTTGCAGAATTTCTTGATAGCGATAATCTAAACCATAGCCAAAAATCCACTGATTTTTTTCAAAAAAGTATTGCCAAACTTTTTCTTCACTGTGTTTTTTCAAGCCGTTTGCTTCGGCATAGGTTTTCCAATATTCCGAATTGTTTTTTAAGTCTGAAAATATTTGAAGTCCTCGTTTTCTAAATGCTGTGTTTACAATATCCTTTGATGAAATGATACCTTCATTTATCAAAGCTTCAACTAATTCAGCACCGCCTTTTTTTGATAATAATGTTTTAACGGAACGTATAGAATCTGCATCTAATTCTTGGTCTTCTATAATTTTCAGACGCTTTTCAGTAATTCCTTTTAAATCAATTTCGCTTATGAAAGAAAGGAATGCTTTTAATTGAGCAAAGTTGAATTTACTCAATTTGATTCTTTCAGTTTCTTTGTTGTGAACTACTTTGATTAACTCAAATCCTTCAATATCATTTTGGTCTGTTATGTAAACGACTTTCAACATCGTTCTTGGAGCAAATTTTAAAACAGCACCTTTTTCATCTTCGTGTACCACTTGAAAGAATCGCCCTGCTTCAAACTCGTGCCAGTATAAACGATTGGGTTTGTAGTTTGAAATTATCTCTTCTTCCGAAGTTGTATTTTGGGAAATCCGGCTCATAGTTTTTAATTTTCTATTGTCGCTAATTTGGAAAGTAGTAAATCTTTCAGTTCCGTTAGCTTTTGGGTTTCTAATTGCTTGAAGTTGATTTGCGTGAAAATTTTCTTGGCTAAGAAATCAAAATTAAAAGCCATTTCATCATTTGGAAGAACAGTCTCAATTTCATAGAGCATATCATATGAAACAAATGGTTGTGAACTCCCTCTTGTGTTTGACATCAAATCTTTTGATAATAATGTCAAGTATGAGAACCATTTCAAACTTTCATGTTTTGCTAAACATTTAACACCATTGTAGGTCACGAAGTGTTTTCCAAATGCAAAAACAACCTTTCCGCAATATTCTCCCATGTGACCTATAACTGGTGCGTCTTCACTATTATATTCATCATAACCACCAATTACACCACCAGCTCCATAAATTGAAAACTGACCACCATTGTTAGGATTGGTATTCCCAATTCCATATTGGAATTTGTATAAATCCTCAAGTGTTCCTTTTCTCCACCCCTCAGGCAAATTCTCCAAATCAATTCCCTCCACAAACCATTGCTTATAAATAGCCTGTGCGGTTTCTTCTAGCTTTTGTATCAGTTGCTGGTTTAGGGCTATGCGGTTTTGGATAACATTGTATTCTTTTACTATTTCTTTTTGTTTGTCAAGGTGCGGAATGGGTATTTGCATATCACAAAAGGATTTCCAAGGTAAACCACCTCTTACATCTGCATCGGTATAAAACCAAGCATTACGGTCAAACTCTCGTACGAGTAAACCACATCATCAAAAATTCAGGATTAAGAATTTCGGTGTCTTTGATTTCAAATACATCATAAGCAGGTGAAACCATAAATTCTTCATCAGATTTTGACATCGAAATTGGCAAACGGTAATCTCTACCTACGTGCATTCTATTGCAAGCAAATTGATTTTTTCTTACGAGCTTGTAAACAGATAAATCAGTTCCGACAATATTAGCAACTGAAGGCATAAAGAATTTATCAATATTAATTCCTAAAAGCTGTTCCGCTTTTTCTTCTGAGTTGCGAATTTTCAATTCCTGTATGTAATCGCCTAAGCGGCTATAATTTGATTTCATAACCCAAATCTTTAAACACGGTTAGTAAATCATTTTTTGAAGCTGCTTCGGCTTTCAGCAAATCCGCGAATTCGTTTTTCAGTGTTTGCATTTTTTCATCAAAATCTATTTTCTCATCACGGTTTACAAATTCAATGTATTTGCTCGGCACGAGTGAAAAATCTTTTTTTACTACTTCTTCCAAAGTTGCAGAATAGCAGAACTCGGGAATGTTTTCAATTTCATTGCATTGCCATTGGTGGTAAGAGCCTGTAATCTTGATTATATCTTCTTCTGAAAACTGAATATATTTTTTCTCAAACGGAATTCCTATTTGTCGTAAATCCATAAATAGAATTTCCTTTTCTCTATTTCGGTAATTGCGGGTTTCATCACCAATTATTCTTGTATGAGCTTTTTTATTCTTATTCAAAATCCAAAGCGTTACACTAATGTTGGTGGTATAAAACATATCTTGTGGTAATACCAAAATCGATTCAACCAAATTATTTTCAATCAGCTTTTTGCGTATTTTATATTCTTCGCCACCACCACTCAATGCACCATTTGCCAATATAAAACCAGCAATTCCGTTTTCGGAAAGTTTGGAAACCATATTCAAAATCCAACCATAGTTGGCGTTGCTTTTTGGTGGCACATCATAACCTCTCCAACGTGGGTCGTCAATCAATTCATTTTCGCCTCGCCAGTCTTTTTGGTTAAAAGGTGGGTTTGCCATTATGTAATCGGCTTTCAAGTCTTTGTGTTGGTCGTCCGCAAATGTGTCGGCATCTTTTTCACCAAGGTTTGCAGAAATACCTCTTATGGCAAGGTTCATCTTTGCAAGTTTGTATGTTGTTTTGGTGTATTCCTGTCCGTAAATAGAAACTTCTTTTTGGTTTCCGTGGTGTGCTTCAATAAACTTAATGGATTGAACAAACATACCTCCCGAACCACAAGCAGGGTCATAGATAATTCCTTTGTATGGCTCAATCATTTCTGAAATAAGGCTTACAATTGTCTTTGGCGTATAGAATTCTCCTTTGCCTTTTCCTTCTGCAATCGCAAACTTTTTCAAGAAGTATTCATACACACGCCCAACCAAATCTTGTCCTTTGTCTTTGAGTGTATTGATGCTGTCAATTTCGCTAATCAAAGAAGCCAGTTTGGTAATGTCTAAACCCAAACGAGAAAAGTAATTATCGGGCAATGCACCTTTCAAAGCTTTGTTGTCTTTTTCAATAGTATGCAAGGCTGTATCAATTATTAAAGCAATATCATTTTGTCTTGCCTTTTTAACAATGTAGCTCCAACGTGAAATTTCTTCCAAGAAAAACACATTGCTCATATTGTAGAACTCAGGCTTCTCAATATACTTTTCTTTGCCTTCGGCAATCAATTTGGTTCGGTGTTCTTCAAACTTGTCGCTTGCAAACTTTAAGAATACAAGTCCTAATACAACGTGTTTATATTCGGCTGGCTCAACGCTTCCTCTCAATTTATTTGCAGCTTCCCAAAGGGTAACTTCAATTGCTTTTTCTTTTACCTTAAACATACCAAAGTTGGTTGGATTTGTCTGGTTTTGTTGTTCATGGAGTTGAGATTTATTATTTGATTTTGTTAAATGTAGGTTGAATCGTCTGCAACACTTTCAGTTAACATACAAAAATACACTTATAATTCATATTAATTAAAATCTAGAATATAATTATTATCTCAAGTAATTACATTGTTTGCATCAACTCTTGAATGATATTTTTTTACTAGTAAAATGTAAAATAATTACCTAACCTTTAATTATATTTTTATCAATGTTTTACACTTTTTATCTTCAACAATTTTAGAACAATTAGTTTAAATGTTATTGTATGTGTTTAACTTATTTAAAAACTTATATTTGTAAAAATATTTACAACACAAAATGGGATTTTTTGATAAAATAAAGAAAGGAGTAATTGATGCAGTTGAAGAAACCAAGGTTTCATTAAAAGAAACAATTGATGCACTTAGATCAGATAGGTTAAAAGAAGGACTTGCAAAAACAAGGGAGGGAATTTTTGAAAAACTGAATTTAGTTTTAGGTACAAATAGAATAATAGATGATAAAGTTTTAGATGAAATTGAAGAGGCTTTATTGTTAGCTGATGTAGGAGTACCGACAACAATAAAAATTAGTGATCAAGTAAGATTTAGGTGTAGAAATGAAGGAATTACTGATACTGATGGATTATCAATTTTACTTCAAGAAGAAATTACGAATGCTTTAATCAAATCACCATCAGCGAATAATGATAAATTATTTGTAATACCAAATGAAAAAAAGCCACTAGTTATAATTGTTGTTGGAGTAAATGGAGTAGGTAAAACAACAACAATTGGCAAGTTGGCATTTAATTATAAAAATGCTGGTCATAAAGTTATAATTGGTGCTGCTGATACTTTTAGAGCAGCTGCTAATGAACAGTTAGAGGTTTGGGCTAATAGGGCTGGTGTTGATATAGTTGGTCAAGGTCAAGGGGCTGACCCTGCTGCCGTTGCTTACGATACAGTTAAAGCTGCAATTTCAAGGGGAAGTGATGTAGTTATAATTGATACTGCTGGTAGGCTTCATAACAAAACAAACTTGATGGATGAGTTAAAGAAAATTAATAGGGTGATAAAGAAATTAAAATCTGAAGCACCTGATGAAGTATTCTTAGTTTTAGACGCAACAACTGGCCAAAATGCAATTCAACAAGCAAAAGAATTTATGCTTGCAACTGTTGTTACAGGGTTAGTGTTAACAAAACTTGATGGAACTGCTAAAGGAGGTGTTGTAATTGCAATTGCAGATACTTTGTCAATACCTGTCAGATATATTGGAGTAGGTGAGAAGATTGAAGATTTGCAACCATTTTCTGCTAAAGAATATGCTGCAGCTTTATTTGAAAAAAAATGATTTATTTCATAAAGTTTTTAATTTATTTTAAAAATCCATCCACAATGGAGTTTCATTATCTGGTAACTCTAAAAGTACTTTTTCCCCCTCAATTATTGTTTTATATGTTTTTATGGCAGCTACACCCCCAACAACCTTGCCATCTTCTAGGTTAAAAGTCCAGTTATGAAGAGGGCAAGTAACACAATTATCTTCATCAACAAAACCATCTGAAATTACATGAGCATGTTGATGAGGGCATATATTTGACAATGAAAAAATTCCTTTTTCAGTTTTAAAAATCGCAATTTCTAAATCTAATTCTTCAACAACAATTTTTTTTCCTCGTCTATTTTTTAAATCACTAATCAAACAAACTTCTTTAATTATTCCCATTTATATTTAAAATTTCATTTATAATTTATTACATAGAAAATTAAATTCTTATACAAATTTACAATATTGCAAATTGACTCGATTATGCAAAACCCATACAAGATCTAACATTAAGTATTTTTTTATGAGCAATTTCACTTGCCTTTTCAGCACCAAATTTTCTTAGTTTTTCAAGTTCAGATTTATCATTAATAATCAAATTAAATTTTTCCTTAATAGGTTTAAATTCCTTAATAACTAACTCTGCAACAGCTATTTTTAAATCACCATAACCTCTTGCTTTTGAAAAATAATTAATAGTTTCATTTTTGTCTAAACCTGAAATTGAACTAAAAATTTGTAATAAGTTATTTACTCCAGCTCTATCTTTATCATCTGAAAATAATATTTCATTAAAAGAATCAGTTTGTGCTCTTTTAAATGTTGTTAATATTTCATCTTCAGATTGAAGTAAGGTTATTGAATGCCCTTTAACATGTTCGTTACTCTTCGACATTTTATTTAACGGATTATCTAAACCCATAATTCTAGCACCGTTGGTTGCAATTATTGGTTTTGGAATAACAAATGTTTCACCAAAAATGTGATTAAATCTTTCAGCAATATTCCTAGTTAATTCTACATGTTGCTTTTGGTCATCACCTACTGGGACTTCGTCAGTATCATAGAGCAAAATGTCTGCAGCCATTAAAACTGGGTAATCTAGTAAACCAGTATCAATTGATTCTTGTTTAATTGATTTGTCTTTAAACTGAGTCATTTTATTTAACCAGCCTAAAGGAGTTATGCAATTTAAATACCAACATAATTCTGAATGTTCTTTTACATCACTTTGAACGAAAATATTAGAATCATTTGCGTTTAATCCACAAGCTAACAATAAAGCAAAAGTCTCTGTAATTTTATCTCTTAAAACTTTTGGATCTTGTCTAACAGTAATTGCATGCAAATCAACAACACAATAAATATTTTCTTTATTTTTATCTTTCTGTAATTCAACCCACCTTTTTACAGCACCAATGTAATTACCAAGTTGAGCGTTTCCAGTAGGTTGGATGCCACTAAATACTCTTGTCATAATAATATTTTAAAAAATCATAAATTAATAAATTAAAAAAACTAATTATCCCCCTAAACCAAAAAAAACTTTTAAAAATTCGATAGAACTTTTTTGGGCTTCTAATTTAGTACCTTCAAACTCAATTTTTCCATAATCAATAAATGCAACTCTGTCTGCTACAATATCCAAACAGTAAGGATCATGAGTTACAACAATACTAGTTATGTTAAATTTGTTTTGCAATTCAATTATTAACTCTGCAATTTCTTTAGTTGTTAATGGATCTAACCCTGTAGTTGGTTCATCATAAAGCAAATATGCAGGTTCAGTAATTATTGTTCTAGCAACACCAATTCTTTTTCTCTGTCCTCCAGAAAGTTCACTTGGCATTGTGTTAATTTTATCTGGTAAGCCAACTTGTTCTAAATAATATCCTACTTTATCTTTTATCTCAGCTCTATTTAAACCTTTGGTTTTCTCTAATGGAAATGCTAAATTTTCGCCAACGGTTAATGAATCATACAATGCTCCACTTTGAAAAACATATCCAACTTTTTTTCTAATTTCATTTAGCACATTTAGTTTTGCATTCACAACTTCGGTATCTTCAACCAAAATACTACCATATTCAGGAAGAATTAAACCAACAATACATTTTAACAGAACACTTTTACCAGAACCTGACTTGCCAAGCAAAACTAGAGTCTCACTTAAATTGACATTTAAGTTAACTCCTTGAAGTGGTTTTATAGAATCTGAAAATGACTTATAAATATCTTTGATTAAGATCATTAATTAAAAAAAGTACAATAAAATGTTTAAAAAATATTTGATGAATATAAATTCAAAATTTAGAAACTAAGGAACTGCAATAAAAGTAACAGTAAGCTGAACTAAAATCATATCTAATAAAATAATCCAAAGTGAGCTAACAACAACAGCAGAAGTTGTAGTTTTACCTACGCCTTCAGTACCTCCTTTGGTATTAAATCCTTTATAACATCCAATTATTCCAATTGCCATTCCAAAAAAAACAGTTTTAAATATACCAGGTAAAGCATCTTCAAAATATAATGATGAAAGAACTTGTGAGTAATAGTATCTTAAAGAAACTCTAGTATTAATTAACTCCGCTACATATCCACCGTATATAGCTACAAAATCTGATAATGTAGTTAAGATTGGCATTAAAATTATCAACGCAATTATTCTAGTTTTTACAAGGTAATTAAATGGATCAACGCCAGAGCATTCCATAGCTTCAATTTGCTCTGTTACTTTCATTGAGCCGAGTTCAGCACCTATTCCAGAAGCAACTCTACCTGCAACCATCAATGCAGTTATAACAGGACCTAATTCGCGTGTAAATGATCTAGTTACCATTGATGCAACCAATTCTCCAGCACCGAATTTCTGCATTGTTGGTCTTGATTGTAATGCTAAAATAAATCCCAAAATGAAATTTGCAGTTAATGCAAGTTGCATTGACTTAGATCCCAAATCATCTAAGTGTTTTAAAATTTGACCTAGTTCTAATGGAGGTTTAAACAAAGTTGCAAAAAACCTTATTGTGAACTTAACATATTCACCAAATAATCCGATAATATTTAAAAACTTTTTCATAGATTTTTAAAGAGAATAATCTCTGCATTTTTTAGTATGGTACAAGGGTGTTATATTGCCAAATATTTTGAATCAATTTTAATTACATGAATAGCAAAAATACGTTTTTACATTTATTATTTTCATTATTTACTTGTTTGATTATTTGTTCTTGTGCAACAACTCAAGATACAACAAAGAAAAAAACATCTGAAGAATTATTCACAGAAGGAAAAAATTATCTTGATAAAGAGAAATTCGAAGATGCTAAAAAAATATTTGAGTCACTTACTTTAATGGAATCAAATGGAGATTTAGCAGATAAAGCACAGTTCTATTTAGCAGAAAGTTATTTTTTAAATGATGAATTTAAATTAGCAACATTCCATTTTAATAGGCTCAGAGCCCTTTACCCTCAAAGTAAATACTATTCTTATTCAATTTTCAGAACTGGAGAAAGTTATGAAAAATCTGCACCACAATATGAAAGAGATCAACAAACATTAAAATATTCAATAGATCAATTCAAAGCATTTGTACAAATATTTCCAAACGATGCATTGGCTGATTCAGCAAGAAAAAAAATTGTATCAATAAGAGGAGTATTAGCAAAAAAAGAAATTGGAGTTGCAAACCATTACATTAAAGTTGAAGAATACAAATCTGCAATAATATACCTTGATAAAATTATTGAAAATTATTCAGATACTGAAATTTATGAATTAGCAATTAAAACAAAAATTGAATGTTTGAAAAATTTAGATGAAATAGTTGAAGCAAAAAAAATTGCTGAAAAGTTTTTATCAGAATTTCCAAAAAGTAAACTTGCAAGTGAGATAAATTCTTTAATTAAATAATGATTAATTTCAGAATTCAACAAAATTTTTTAAGTTGAATTGTTAATTAAAATATATTAATAAATACATGAATGATTTAACACCAAGAATAGTTACTGATTCCTCAGTTGAAATGACTGAGTTGGTTTTACCGAATGATACAAACCAATTAGGTAATCTGCTTGGAGGGAGGCTGATGCATTGGATTGATATTGCTGCAGCATTAGCAGCTATGAGGCACAGTAGAAGAGTTTGTGTAACTGCTTATGTTGATGGCATGAGTTTTCATGAACCTATTAGATTAGGTCAAGTAGTAATTCTCAAAGCATCAGTAAATAGAGTTTTCAAAACATCAATGGAAATTGGGGTTAGGGTAGAAATGGAAGATTTAAAAGAGGGAAGATGTGCTCATGCAAATTCTGCTTATTTAACTTTTGTAGGATTAGATGAAAATAGGAAGCCAGTTGTTGCACCTTCAATTATTATTTCTAACGATGACGAAAAAAGAAGATGGGAAGCAGCAGGAATTAGAAGAGATGCCAGATTGTTAAGTGATAAAAAAATTAAAGCATTGAAATAAAATATTTTACTATAAGCTGATTAATAAAATTATAATTTTTTACCTTTCTAATTAAAAAATATTCTAATTAACTTATCTACAAACTAAATTTCTCCAATTTAATATATAAAAATGTTATTTAGATTCTCGATATTGATAATACTATTCTTAAATGTTTTTAAATTAATAGCACAAACAGATTTAGATGCAATTAAACCTAAATGTTTGTTTACAATTTATGCAGATTTAGTAAATCAATATGGAGTTGATATTGCAAAAAATATTTTGTTAAAACAAGATGGAAACTACCAAAGATCTAAAAGGCAACAACAACTAGTTACAAATAATAAACATTTTAGATTACATTATGATATATCTGGTGTTGATGCTGTTTCAATGATTGATAAAGATTTAAATTCAATTCCTGATTATATTGATTCTGCAAATTATTATTTAGAAAGAACATACGAAATACAAATTAATCAATTAGGATATAAGCCACCTCCAGCAGATAATTTAAACCCTAAACAAGGAGATGTTGGACCTGAAATAGATTTATATTTTTGTAATTTACCTCAAGAAATTTATGGAGGAGCACAGCCTGAAGACCAAAATAAAATTGATGATAATAGATTATGTTCTTATATGGTTTTAGATAATGATTATAAAGGATATCCAACTTCTGGATATAATGGATTGAGAGTTACAATTGCCCATGAGTTTCACCATGTTGTTCAGCTTGCTGGTTATAGATCTGATTTATCTCAAAGAAATTTTTATGAAGCAACTTCAGTTTGGATGGAAAGAATTGTTGAACCTACTATTCTAGATTATATAAACTATGTAAAAAAATTTCTTGACAGTCCTCAAAAGTATCCATTTTCTACTCATACTACTCAATCATTTGAAGGATATTGCCACGTATTGTATTTTGATTATATAACTCAAAAACTTGATAACAAAAATATTATAAAAGAGAGTTGGGAGCTATTTGCAGAAAATGGAAAATGCTTTACATCAATTGATAATGCATTAAAAAAGTATGGTTTAAATTTAGAGAATAGTTATTGTGAATTTGGTAAAAGCTGTTATTATACCGGAATTAGAGCAGATGATTCTGTATATTTAAAAGATGGGTCAAAATATCCAACCATGAAACCTTCAATTACCCAAAATCAGGGTAATGGTAATATAACTTTTGCTGGAGAATTGTTTCCTTTGTGTTTTGGATTATACAGATCCATTTTTAATGCTAAAAATGGAGTAAAAGATACTATTGATTTTGTAGTTACAAATGGACGATCAAATATTGGATCTGGAGGTGTTAACTTAGATCCAGATAATTTTAATATTGAAATTTCAACAAGTGAATTTATAAATTCAAAACCGATATATAGATCATACGATACTTTGTTTTATAATTTTACTGGTTCTATGAATAGTTTTTGTAATTATGTAATTACAGGTGGTGAAGCACAGTTATCAATAGCTACAACTATTAGTCCACAACCATTTATAAATGATGGTGGAAATAAGTTAGTATTAAATTCAGTATTTAGTAATGATGAAATAAAATCTGTTAAAGCATGGGTTTACTCAAGTTCAATGAATAGGATAGCAGAGTTAAAACAGACTGGCTTGGTAAATTCAAATAACATTTTAGGTTTGGTATGGGATGGTTTAGATTACAATGGTAAGTTAGCTGAAAGTGGAATTTATATATATGAAATTGTTGTAAATAACAAATACACTTCAATTGGAAAATTTGCAATTGTTGGAAAGTAAAGTAAAAAGACTCTCTTAACTAATTAAGAAAGTCTTTTAATTTATCAACTATATTAAATTCTATTATATACGTCAGAACCTGTTTCAATAAATTCTTTAGATTTTTCTTCCATACCTAATTCAAAAGCTAAATCAATATCTATTAAATTATTTTGTTTAGCATACTCACGAACATCTTGAGTAATTTTCATAGAACAGAATTGAGGTCCACACATCGAACAGAAATGTGCAACTTTTGCAGAATCTTTTGGTAGGGTTTCATCATGATATTCTCTAGCTCTTTCAGGATCTAAACCTAAATTAAATTGATCATCCCATCTAAATTCAAATCTAGCTTTTGATAAAGCATTATCTCTGATTTGAACACCAGGATGACCTTTACCTAAATCTGCAGCGTGAGCTGCAATTTTATAAGAAATAATACCTTCTCGAACATCATTTTTATTAGGCAAGCCAAGATGTTCCTTTGGTGTAACATAACAAAGCATTGCACAACCAAACCAACCAATCATTGCAGCACCAATGGCACTTGTGATGTGATCATATCCTGGTGCTATATCTGTGGTTAGGGGACCCAAAGTATAAAAAGGTGCTTCTGAACAAATTTCTAATTGTTTATCCATATTCTCCTTAATAAGATGCATTGGGACATGACCAGGACCTTCAATCATAGTTTGTACATCATGTTTCCAAGCAATTTTAGTTAGTTCACCTAAAGTCTCTAGTTCACCAAATTGTGCTGCATCATTCGCGTCAGCAATAGATCCAGGTCTCAATCCATCTCCTAATGAAAATGAAACATCATAAGATTTCATTATTTCACATATTTCCTCAAAGTTAGTATAAAGAAAATTTTCTTTATGATGAGCTAAGCACCATTTAGCTAAAATTGAACCACCTCTAGAGACTATACCTGTTAACCTAGTAGCAGTTAAAGGTACGTACCTTAAAAGTACACCAGCATGAATTGTAAAGTAATCTACACCTTGTTCTGCTTGTTCAATTAAGGTATCTCGGAAAATATCCCAAGTTAACTCCTCTGCTTTACCACCTACTTTTTCTAAAGCTTGATAAATAGGAACAGTACCAATAGGTACGGGAGAATTACGAATAATCCACTCTCTTGTTTCATGAATATGTTTTCCTGTTGAGAGATCCATTGTTGTGTCTGCACCCCAACGAATGCCCCAAGTCATTTTTTCAACTTCCTCCTCAATTGAAGATGAAATAACACTATTGCCAATATTTGAATTTATTTTAACTAAAAAATTCCTACCAATAATCATTGGTTCTAACTCAGGATGATTAATATTTGCAGGTATAATTGCTCTTCCAATTGCAACTTCATTACGAACAAACTCAGGAGTTATTTCCAATGGAATAGAAGCTCCAAAACTTTGTCCTTTATGTTGATGACTTAAAATATTTTTAGGATTAGACTCAACTTCAATTTGTAATTTCATGTTTTCTCGTATTGCTATATACTCCATTTCTGGAGTTATAATACCTTTTCGAGCATAATGCATTTGAGTTACATTTAAACCTCTGTTAGCTTTTCTTGGTAGTTTAGAATTTGGATAACGAATTAATTTTGTTTCAACATCATTCATTCTATCAATTCTATATTTACTTGAATAAACTTTAAGTGATTCAGTGTCATTTCTTTCTTCAATCCAAGGTGTTCGTACTTCTGGTAAACCTTTTCTAATATCTATTTTACAATTCTCATCTGTATAAGATCCAGATGTATCATAAACTCTAATTGGAATATTCTTTTCAACACCAAACATTTCAGGTGTGTCAGATAATGAGATTTCTCTCATTGGAACTCTTATATCATCCCTTGTTCCAGTGATGTAAACTTTCTTTGAAGATGAAAATTGAGGTACAGAATTTATTTGATTGCTTTGACTTTCAGTAACAATATATTTATTCATTTAAATTTTATTTATTTTTTTAATGTAACGATTAAAATCATTATTGATTGAATCTTATAAAATTATTATTTACAAAAATAGTAAGGGGAGACAAAAAATGCCTCCCCTTTAATATAATATTATTGAATAGTATTTATTTATTTAACAATTAAAGGTTCAGTTAATCCAGAACCTTTAAAATTAGTAGATTCATCTAATTTTAATGACCTACCAACTGTTGTATCTCCTCTTGTAAAGTTAATTGCATTTATACCGATTCCTTCACAAGTTAAAGTTGAATTAGATAACCAATAATAATAAGGTTGATTTGCTTTAGTTCTATCAATTTCAGTATTTGAGTTTGATTTAACAAATTTTATTGCTCTAAATGAACCTTCTTTGTCACTGATATTTGCAGTTATTGTTATATCAGCTGTAGTTAGATTTGATATTCTGGGAGTAAAAACATCTTTCTTATTAAATGAAGTATTATCTATAACATAATTTGCCAATACATCATATTGTAGTCCTAAATCAATTTTAGGGCTAATTCCAGCTGGTGAATTGTTCCCATCTTTTGGTGGAATAAGTTGCCAAGCCCAATTGTAAGATCCTTTTGCATTTATAGGTTTAATTTTGACAGACATTGCTTCAAGTGTATCAACAACTTTACCATTTAAATAAAGTTGAACTTTTGCTAATAAATCATTTTTAAAGGTTGCTGATTGTTTGATGATATCGAAATCTACTAAAGTTGTAGATTGTTCAACACATGAAGCAATCATAAGAGTTAAAATAAAAGGTAGTAAAAATTTCTTCATTAATTTAAGAGAGATATTTTAAAATATAATTTTGTAAACTGTAAAAAATGTCATGCAAAATAACAATTTTTATTGATTTAACTTAAAAAGATAAGTAATTTTTTTGATATCATTTAAAAAATTTATTGTTTCAAAATATTGCAAATAAAACAATATTGATTAAAAGTATAATAAATAAAATGAAAAAATTTAATACAAAAACTAAGAAAAAACTTCTTTCATTTTGTCAAAGAAACTTCCTTTTTCTTTGTTGTTGACTATTGGTTTTATATTAGGGAAATCTGATAATTTGGTAAGTAAAAGTTTTTCCTCATCATTTAATTTAGTTGGTACAAAAACATTAATTCTAACAATTTGATCTCCTTTTTTATTAGAATTTAAAAAAGGAATGCCCTTAGTTGCCATTCTAAGTAATTCACCATTTTGAGTTCCTGCCTCAATCGTAATAACGGATCTACCTTTTAAAGTAGGAACTTCTATTTCAGATCCTAAGGCAGCTTGAGGAAAACTAATTTGTAAATCAAAAACAACATCATTTCCATTCCTCACAAAAAATTCATGCTTCTTTTCTTCAATTAACACGATTAAATCACCGCTAGATCCTCCTCTTCTACCAACATTTCCACCATTTCTAATTGGAATATAATTCCCATCGCTTACTCCTGCAGGTACACCAATTGTCTCAACACTTTCTCCTTGAAGTCTGCCTTCACCATTACAACTTTTACAAGGATTGATAACTACTTTACCACTACCATTACAGTTGTTACAACTAACAATATTTACAAACTGTCCGAATATAGATCTTGAAACTTGCTTCATTTGACCAGTACCGCTACACTGTTTGCAATTAACAATATCCTTAGAATTAGGGGCACCTTTACCTGAACAATCATTACATTTTACCATTTTTTTTATGGTAATATTTTTTTCTACACCTTCAGCAATTTCCTCTAAAGTTAAAGGTAATTTAATTTTCAAATCACTTCCAGGCTCTGAAATATCAGCTCTGTTCCCACCTCTTTGCTTACTTTGATTGTTAAATAAGTCATCAAAAATACCACCACCAAAAGCCGAGAAGATATCATTAATATCAAATCCTGTATTACCACTTCCAAATCCACCGCTACTATTAACACCAGCGTGACCAAACTGATCGTATCTAGAACGTTTTTCAGCATTAGATAATGCATCATAAGCTTCAGCAGCTTCTTTGAATTTTTCTTCTGATTCACGATCTCCTGGGTTTCTATCAGGATGATATTTCATTGCCATTTTTCTGTAGGCAGTTTTTATCTCATCATTTGTAGAACTTTTATTTACTTCTAAAATTTCGTAAAAATCTTTCTTGGACATATAATAAATTAATTTTTAACCAAAAGATGAGAATGATTCCTCATTGTTTGAATAAGTGTTTTTCTTTTTGAAAAATATTTTATATACAACATAAATACCTACTCCTAAAATCCCAATCCAAATAACAGCACTAAAAAGTGATACAACTGAAAAAGTTGGTGGGTAAACAGAAACGGTACCATCAGTATTATTATGATAATAAGGTCTAGAATAGTAATAAGCAGGATGGAAAGGAGTACTCCACCACATAGAAGTTCTACCTGCTAAATAACCATACATGAAATTATCACCATATCCACCATAATTATTAACTACATAATTACCACCCCCTTGAGTAGTATTGTTCATCCTTTCAACTTTTCTTGGAACTCCATAACTCCGAGTGTATTCTTGAGAATTAGAAATAGATTTACCACCAAAGGATGGTCTTTGAGTTGTTGTTGAATTCCATCCACCATTTCCTGTGGTACTTCTAGTACCTCCAAATGAAGGTGTGGTAGTTCTGTTAGGTTGGGTAAAACTTGGCCTGCTTCTATTTGAATAAGATGGTGTACTAAAACCTCTACTACTACCAAAGCTACTCCTACCAGAACTCCTAAATCCACCAAAAGAACCTCTCCTTTGTGCGTTTATTTCATCTAGATTAATTAAAAATAATAAAACTAAAGAAAATAAAACAGCTAAAAATGATTTAGAAAAAATTACTTTATACATAATTACAATTAAAAAAAATTATCAAAATATATTTTGTGTATCAATTGAATTATCTTCATTCCTAAATTTAATTTCAGCTTTGAAAGTAAAATCAATTGTGTTAGATTTGGTGTCAGTTTTCATCCACCCAAAAAAACTTTTATCATCGTTAAGATTTCCACCCTTTAATTGAATAAATAACCCAGTTAACCCATCTTGTTGTACATCATTTATAAAAACCATTGTATTATTCAAAGTCCCATCACTTTCAATAGTTAATAAATGTAAATTTTGAGCCTCTTCTTCTGAAACTCTTGGCTCAACTGTAATAAGATCTTGAAGATAATCATCAAATATATTTTTTGCTTGAATTACACCAGAAGTATTCTCATACTTTATGATTGAGTCAAAAGTTCCATCTTCATCAATATTTATTAAAAGTTCTTTAACTTTTGAAATTTGTTCGCCATTGTAATAAATAGCGGTTCGTTCAAGTCTTCCATTACTTTCAATAGAGATTGATACCATATTTTATTAATAGAAAATTATAATTAATTTAAAAAAAAATCTATGATCCTGATGAAACAATAACTTTTGAATGCCTAATAACTTTATCTTTATAAAAGTAACCAGATTCAAGCTCTGAAATAATTGTCCCTTCAGGTGCTTCACTAGGTTGATTCATAAGCGCTTCATGAAAGTTAACATCAAAATCCAATCCTAAGCAATCAATTTTTTTAACCTCATATTTCATAACTAATTTTTCAAAATTATCCTTTATTAAACTAACTCCATTAAATAAAACATCAAAGTTCTTTTTGTCAAATCCAGTTGCAACTGACCTAGTAATATCGTCTAAGATTGGCAAAATATCTTTTAATAATCTTTCATTACTATATTCTAAAATATTTCTAATCTCTAAATCTTTTCTTCTTCTGATGTTCTCAAGGTCTGCAATTGATCTCATTAATTGATCTTTTAAAACAGCAACTTGATTGCTTGTAACATCTTCAGTATGAATATGATCCGATTCAATATCTTCATTGCTGTTTAATATTGATAAATCAATTGGATTAATTGGATTATCCAAACTTTCTTCTTTTATGTTTTGTTCTTCGTTAATCATGTTTTATATTTTAATCAATGTATTGTTTGAGTCGAAACTGTTTTTGATATCAAATCTATAATAGAAATCATTCTCGAATAATTCATTCTTTTAGGTCCAATTAAACCTATTGTTCCCAAAGCACTTCTAGCATTATATTTTTTAGTTATAATTGAATAGTTCTGTAATCTTTTATCTTCGTTCTCATCACCTATTGTTACTTCAATTTCATTATCTGATCTTGAATTTTCAAGCAAATGTATAACAACTTCCTTGTTCTCCACAAGTTCAATTATACCCCTTAACTGTTCAATACTTGAAAAATCAGGTTGAGACATTATGTTGTGTGTTGTAGATAAATGTAATCTTTCAGAATCTATATTGTTAGAAAAAATTATATTAGATTTGTTTAACAATTCTTTAATCAAGCAATTGTAGTTGTCTGTTACAAAATCTTTAAGTCGATCATGACATGTATTCCTGATTTCGAATAATGTTAAACCAGATAATTTTTCATTTAACAAATTAATTATTTTATCTAAATCGGAGCGTTCAATAAAACTTTTAACTTCAATTGTAATAGTTCTTACAAAACCATCTAAAGATAGAACAATCAACACCTTGTTACTAGAGAGTATAATTATTTCAATCCTTTCAAGTAAACTATTTAATAACTCAGGAGATGTAACAATACCTAATTGATTAGATATTTTCCCGATTAAGTTAGACGCTTCTTGAAGAATACTATTGTTTAAACTGGCTATTGAAATATTTTTTTTAATCGAATTTTCTTCATCCTTATTTAACTTTTCATATTTTAAAAATTTATTAACATAAAACCTATACCCTAAATCAGTTGGTACTCTACCAGCTGAAGTATGGGGATGGCTAATAAAACCTTTATCTTCGAGTGAAGCCATAACATTCCTTAAAGTAGCTGGAGATAATGATTCTTCTTCAAATTTAGTTGCTAAAAAATTTGATCCAACAGGATTGGCAGTTAAAATGTAGTTTTGAATTATACTTCTTAAAACTAGTTCTTCACGTTCAGTTATCTCCTTAATATGTAAATTATTTATAATATTGTTTTCAGATTGATACAACATAATATATCTATAATTGAAAAAAAAACTTAAAATGTATCGCTTTGAATTGAATTCAATTCATCATTTGAACTATTATTTTCTTTAATTTCTAAAATGTTAATCATAAAATTTGAATCACTTATATCTTGACTTAATATTTTAGAAATAAGATCAATAGACAACTTATTTACATCTTCCTTTGGTTCCAATTCAGATGTAATTAAAAGTTTTAAGTCTAAAGTAATTTCTTTTTTCAAATCAAAAAAATAAATTTAATAAGTAATAATATAGAAAAATTTAAATTAAAAATAAATTAGAATTATTGAACTTTATTTGAACTTACAAAACGAATTGTTTTGACATCATTTGTTATTTTTATATCATCTAAAACATCTCCATTTTTTGAAGATCTACTTAACATTTTATTTTCAGGTTTAAAAGCATATACTAAATCTGTAGTTGGATCAACTGAAACAAGTGAAAAAAATCCTGTTAATATCTCATAAAAAGAAGAGTTCCTACCAGAATTTAAGTCAAATTTCAAAATTGATTCATTTCCTAAAAGATATAGTTGGTTAGTGTTAGAAATTCCTATAAAATTTGGTTCTTTACCAACATACCTATCAATTGGAGGATGTTCTATTTCTAAATTTGTACCAATATCTAAACCATTATTCAAGAAAGTCATATATAACAATCTAGGCTTTTCACCATTAGTATAACCAGAACATAAAACTACTAAAGGATTCTCTAGTTCAAAATTAGTTATAGTTTTACCCATATATATTGCAGGACTTGGTAATAATAAGAATCTTTCAATTTCATAATTTGGATTATTACTACTTATAATTTCAATTTTATTTACTCCATTATACTCAGTACCAATAAATACTTTATTTGCTAATGTAGAAATACTAGTTGGATATCCAGAAATGTCTATTTCTCTTGCAATGATATGATTTACCACATCTACTAAATAAACTTTTTTAGTATTATGAGAAATAACCCATGCTTGTGATAAATTACTAAATGCCATACCACATATTCCATCATCTTTACTTTGAGGAAAACCTACAATTTTAGAAATTATTTTCCGATTCTCTAAAGATAAAATTGAAATACTACCTTCTTCTCTATGATGTAGATATAATCTGTCATAAGATTCATATATAAAATCGATAGAAGGTACTAAATTTGTTTTGTTAGCCTTAAAAATATCATTCTTAGAAATAAAGCCCCTTGTATCGTTAAATCTTGCAATTTCACCATTTACTAATCCATTAGAAATTGTATCAATAGAAAAAATAGAAAGTTCATTATTATCTATTATAGTTGAATCAATTAAATCAGTTCCTTGACCAGAACAACCAAAGGAAATTATTAAAATTATAAATGATATAAAATAAAATATATATTTGTTCATTAAAAAGTATAATTAGGATTTCAATGTCTTCCTATTAGTTAATAATTTAGTTACAATCCATAATTTAGCGGCAATCCAAATTTTGTGTGAAGTTCTAACAGAAATTCTATTGTTTGTAAAAACATTAAATTCTCTTAATTCAATTTTTTCTAACAATCTATAATATATAGCATCCATAATTTCTGCAGCAAAAACAGAATTTCTTTCATCTGAATGTAATGCAGCTCGAGCTTTACCATAATATTCTCTAGCACGTCTAGCTTGAAACCTCATTAACTCAACAAATTTAACATTATATAATCCTGAAAAAAGATCTTTCTCAGAATAATCATATAAAGTTAAATCTTCTTTAGGAATATAAATTCTTCCCAACTTAGCATCTATTGCAACATCTCTAATGATATTGGTTAATTGTAGAGCAATACCTAAATTGATAGCATACTCTTTTGTTTCCTCATATTTATATCCGAAAATTTCTAAACACATTAATCCAACAATTGAAGCAACTCCAAAACAATAATCTTTTAATTCACTGAAATTTTCATAACGATTTCTTTTTAAATCCATTTCAACACCATCAATCAATATCATAAAATATTGTTTAGGAATTCTAAACCTAACAACAATTTCAATCAGTGGTTTAAGAACAGGATGTATTGTTGTGCCCAAATAACATTTATCTACTTCTTCTCTAAGCATTCCTAGCAACTTCCTTTTAATAAGCACCTCGTCTAATTTAGTAGAAGAACTTAAAACAGGTGCTTCATCAACAATATCGTCAGCATACCGACAAAAATTATGTATTTTGTTTAATGCTAATCTTTCCTCTGATGGCATTACTGAAAACGAATACTTAAAGCTAGTATTTTGTTTCGATGGCTCTGGGAAAGTTAGAACGATATCTTGAATGTTAGAAGTCATTATTATTTAGCAAATATAAAGATATAATTTTCTTTATTAAGAGTATTTGAGTGACTTAAATAGAATTTTTATTTTGTCTAAAGTTGTAATTTTTGGTCTAAAATTCAAAACATTAAAATCCATTGATTTAATTTTCAATAATATTTCCATCCCTCCAAAAAATGTTAACAATAATTCGATTCTTAACTGTTTATTTGGAATCATTTCAATTAACTCAAATCCTTGATTCAACATATTAATTGCATGGTCGGTGTGGTATTCCATAACTTCTCTAAATTTGTTATTAAACTCAAGGCTTTTAAGTTCTTTTAAACTATAACCAAAAAAATTAATACTCTCAATTGGTACATTGATTCTATTACGAGGTATATCTTCAGAAACATCTTGCCAAAAATTTGCTAATTGTAATCCTGTACATAATTTATCAGATAACTCACATCTTTCATCTGAAGCTAAATCATATAAGTAAAGTATTAACCGTCCTATAGGGTTTGCAGAGTATGCACAATAAACTATTAAATCGGTTGTTGCATTAAATCCTTTATTATAAACGTCAAGTTTAAAAGCTCTAAGTAAATCTTGAAAAAGTAATTTAGGGATATTTTTCTCTTTTATAGTTTGAAGTAAAGCTACAAAAATTGGATGTTCTGCTTCACCTAAATAAACCTTATCAAGTTTGTCTGACCAGTCATCTAAAAGTATAATTCTTTCTTCTTCTAACAATCCTGTTTCATCTGCAAAATCATCTGCAAGCCTTGCAAATGCATATATGCTATGAAAATGATGTCTTATTTTTTTAGGTATAATTACTGATCCTACTGGAAAATTCTCATAATTTGATTTAGCAATTTGACTACAATAACTAAATGCTTCATCGGTGGTGTAAATTTTGTAATCTTTAATCATAATTGATGTAAAATACAGATATACTATATTTCTAAAACAATAAAATTAATAATATCTCGTCATACCAACAAGTCAAAATAAATACTGTATATTATTATTAATAAACTATAAGTAATATATTTGACTAAGTAGTCATTTATTATTTTATTTATATATTTAACTAAGATGGAAGAAATAATAATTTCAAGAAAAGAAAAAGAAAACAAAGCAAGATCTGAATATATAATTAACATAGCAAAAAGGATTTTTGCTATAAAAGGTTATCATGCAACAACATTAGATGATGTAGCTCAAAGTTCTGAGTTTGGAAAAGGAACTTTATATAATTATTTTGAAAGTAAAGAAGCTTTGTTTTATGCAGTTCTTGAGGATATTCGTATTAAAATGAATTTAGTTTCAGAAACTTCTTTTAAAAATGATTCAGATACATTCCAAATTAAAATTGAAAAATTTGTTAAAGGATCACTTAAATATTTTTTTGATTCACCAATTGATGTACATTTATTAATGAGAGAATCACATCATATTCATAAAGAAAACCCAATAATAAAATCTGCATATGAACTAACATCAAAGTTAAGTTCTTTAATCATTGATGAACAAAGTAAAAAGCGAATTACAAACGAAATTGAACCCTTAGTTTTAGCTACAACTTTGATTCATCTGCTATTTAGTATGCAAATATATCGAATTTTTCATTGCATGTTTAACTTTACAGATAAGTTAATTACAAATTGTGATCCAGAATTTATAGTTGCAAATTTAAAATTAACTGATTTAGATTTTGAAGTTGATAAAGCTTCAAAAAGTATTTTGCAAATTTTCTTTAATGGAATCAATAATTAATTCACAACAATTAAAAATGTCTTGTCCTGAAATAGGTTTACACTAAAAAGTGTAAAAATGGACAAAAAAATCATTCAAAAAGCAGGTAAGTATTATACCTTAGAAGAAAGACATCAAATCATTCAAGAGTTAATTGCGACTGGCTGTACTAAAGTTGAAATTTGGGAAAAATATACTGGAGATATAGAAGAACATGGTCAACTACTGCGCTGGATGCGTCAACTAGGATATAATGTTGGAATTAAAACAAGAAGGCCTAATATTGTATCAAATAATTATCTCATGGTAACTAGAAATCAAAACCAGATAAGGAGATTAAAATTGAAGATGATCTTTTGAAAATCTTCAATTAAAAAACGAATTGCTGATTTGGAAAAGCAGTTAAAGGATGCCGAACTAAAGGCAATTGCATTTTCTACTATGGTAGATATTGCAGAAAAGAGTTTAATATACCGATTAGAAAAGCTCAATACCAAACCATAGAAGTAATGAAAAATAATTTTTCACATAGGATTAGCCAAGTTATGTGGATGGTTTGGTATTACTAGACAGGCTTATTATCAGAACAATTGGGAAGGAATATCTTCTACCTAGAAGAAGATTTGATTATACATCAAGTAAAAGAAATTCGTAAAAATCATCGTAGAATGGGAACACGAAAACTATATGAATTATTACAACCATTTATTCTTGAACATCAAATAAAAATAGGCAGAGATGCACTATTTAATATGCTTTCGGCTAATCATTTATTAGTAAGAAAACGTAAACGTAGAATACAAACTACGAATTCATATCATTGGTTAAGAAAATATCCTAATCTGTACGTGAGTTTGTACCAACTAAAATCAACCAACTTTGGGTAAGTGATATCACTTATTGGAAAATAGATACTGAGAGCATCTTTACATCAGTTTTATTACTGATGCATATTCACATAAGATAGTAGGCTATCAAGTAGCTGGAAACTATGGAAGCGATAGAAAGTATTCACATTGCAAATGGCCTCTCTGGCTTGGGCAGAGAGCCATTTGCAGCACACCTATCCAGTAAGTAACTCATTCATCATAGCGATAGAGGTATACATATGTAGCAATGCTTATGTAAAGCTATTGAAAGATAATAATATCAATATTAGTATGACAGAAAAAGGCGATCCATTAGAAAATGCAGTGGCAGAACGTAAATGGAATCATCAAAGATGAGTATTTAGAAACTTATAATATTGATAACTTAAATGATGCTAAGGAATTACTTAAAGCTGTAGTAGATTTGTATAACAATGAAAGACCACATATGAGTATTGGAAACCATACACCAAATAATATACATCATTCAAAAACAAAAAACCGATAGATTATGGAAAAACTATTATCGAAAAAAAACTACATTTGTAAACACAGTTCAGGACTAAATAGAAACTGTAAACTAATAGTAGGATTAATTAATTAAACTGTAAACTTTTTTTAGGACGAGTCAAAATGCTAAAATTTCTGAAAACAATTTTAATTTTCTTTTTTACTTTAAATTTACTCCATTCTCAAAACTGTACATTAAACGGTTATGTTTTAGAACAAGGAAGTAAAGAGCCATTAATCAATGTAACTCTAACTGTTAAAGGAACAAAGATTGGGACACTAACTAACAAAAGTGGTTATTACTCTTTAAAGAATATTCCAAGTGGAAAACAAACTATTGTAATATCATATATAGGGTATCAAAAATTAGAATCTGAAATGTTTTTCAAAGAGGATGAATCCATTAAAAAAGATTTTGAATTAAAAAACAAAACTATTTCAGGTAAAGAAATTGTTGTAACAGCTGAAAGGGAAATTGAAAAAAGACAGATTAATGTAAGTAAGGTTGATATTCCTATTGGTCAACTATCACAAATTAGAATTGGTGGTGAAGCAGATATATTTAGAGCATTACAATATCTTCCAGGCGTTTTAACATCTTCTCAAATCTCTAGTGGTTTATATATTAGGGGTGGTTCTCCTGACCAAAATTTAGTTTTAATAGATGGTTCTACTGTTTATAATCCTTCACATTTATTAGGTTTTTATTCTTCATTTAATCCAGAAGCAATTAAAGATGTTGAATTAATTAAAGGTGGTTTTCCTGCAGAATATGGTGGAAGAATGTCTGCAGTACTAAATTTAACACAAAAGGATGGAAATAGAGATTCAGTTGAAGGAACTGCCACTTTAGGCATTATATCATCAAAAGCTTCTTTGCAAGGTCCTATTGGTAATGGTTCTTGGTTTTTGGGTGGTAGAAGAACTTACCTTGATTTACTTTTGAGTTTACTACCTGAAGATTCTTTAAACCCATTACCATCTTTTAATTTTTGGGATGCAAATGGAAAGATAACCCAAGATCTTTCAGATAATGATAAAGTTTTTACTTCAGGATATTTAAGTGCTGATAACCTTAATTTTGGGGGAGGTGGTCTGAAATTTAATTTAGGAATTTCAAATAAAGCAGGTGCAGTTAGATGGAATCATATATTTGGTGATAATTTATTTTCTGTTCTTAATTTATCGGTTAGTAAATATAAAACTGGTTTTGATGTTGATAATGCTGGATTTGCTTTTCAAATAGAAAACTCTATTACTGATTATACATCAAAATTAAATTTAGAATGGTTTACAAGCAATGATTTAACAATTAAAACAGGTTTAGATTATACACATTATGTTTTCAAATATCTCCAAAATTTTACTGGGAAATTAGATTCATTACCAAAGGATGGTCAAGTTAACGGAGCTGGAGGTACAAATTTCACATTACCTGATGATGTTTTCTCAGGTTATTTACAGGCAAATTATCAAGTTAATGATTTATTAGGATTTCAAGTTGGAGCTCATGGATATCATTATACTTTGCCAAATACAAATTACATTGATCCACGTATTGCAGCAAGGTATCAATTAAATGAAGATGTTATATTAAAAGCGGCAGTTGGTAGGTATACTCAATATTTGAAGCTTGCTTCATTACCAGATTTTTCTTTTTTTGATACTTGGCTACCCACAGATACAACTGTTCTCCCTGGCTTTTCAAATCATTACAACTTGAGTATTGAAACACAACCATTTGAAGGATTCAACTTTAATGTTGATATGTATTATAAAACTCTTGAAAATATAAGTGAGATAAACCAATACACAACTACATCCAAATCTGTTTCTGATGCATTTTATACTGGTAATGGAAATTCGTATGGGTTAGAACTTTTTTTACAGAAAAAAGCTGGTGATTTAACAGGGTGGGTTGGGTACTCATTGGGTTTTGTAAATGCAAAATTTGATAGTATTAATAATGGTAAAGAATTCAGACCAAAATATGACAGAAGGCATGATCTTAAAATTGTTGGACAATATAAAATTAATGATCGATGGGATTTAGGAGGATCTTTTACTTATCAAACTGGTCAATCTTATACCGGTGTTACTTCAAGATATGAAGCAAGATTACCAGGTCAAAATTCAGGTATTGGGATTACAGTTCCTGCTGAAAGATATGGATTGAGACTCCCTTCATCTCACCAACTAAATTTAAATGCAACTTACAATACATCTATTTTTGGTTTACCTCTAAAAATGTTAATCGATGTTTATAATGTTTACTCAAGGCGTGATATTTGGTTTAGATATTATGATGTATCTAAAAAAATTGTTGAAGTGACTGATGTACTTTTATTACCTATTATTCCAACTATTTCGGTTGAAGTAAAATTTTAATTATTTAATATTTATAACTTTATAATGAATAAATCTTTTTTAAAATCAATAATTATTTTATCTCTTTTTAGTTTTATTTCATGTCAAGATGCACCTACTTTTGATTATGATCCTCAATATGTTGTTGAAGGATATTTAAAAGTTGGAGATCCAATTAATAATATTAAGTTAATGGTTTCACAATCTGTAACAGATACTTTTAAATATAAGAATAGTGCTGTTTCAGATGCTGAAGTTGTTATATATGTAGAGAATAAACCAATAAAATTAAATTACAGAGAAAACCAAGATGTTGGTGAATATTTTTATAATGATACTACATTAAAAGTTACATCTGGTGTAACTTACAAACTTGAGATAAAAACAAAGTCCGGTAAAATTATAACTTCCCAAACTACTGCACCTAATAGTATTAACTGGGTAAAAGCTCCTTTTGAAGAATATCAGTTCCCAAAAGATACAATTAATCTACCAGCTCCAGATTCATTTGCAATTGAATGGACTAGACCTACAGACATAAAAGAAATGATTATTGAGGGTAAATGTTTAGATACTTTAAATTATGGAAAATATTTACCTAATTCTACTATTGAACTAAATAGGAGAATTACAACTAAGTTTAATGACACTAGGTTTGAATATGATTATTCTAGATGGGGATTTATAAATACAAACAAATCACCACTTTCATGGTATATTTTTAAATGGTATGGAAAGTATGAGTTAAAAATAATCGCTTGCGATAATAATATAATCAACTGGTTAAAGCAGACTCAATGGTCTGGACAGAATCCTGAAAGTCAACCAACATTGAGTAATATAAAGGGAGGTTTAGGTGTGTTTGGATCAATGTATGTTTTATCTAAAGAATGTTTTGTAAAGAAGAATCAACCTTAAAATTTTTTGCTTTTAACTAAAATTCAAACTATTCCAATTAAAATAATATACTTTAAAATTTAAGTATTTAGAAAATTATATGAATAAATTCTTAATAATAGTTACATTGCTTTTTACTCAAAATTTTGTTTTTGCACAAGTTAAATCATACACTTTAAAAGAATCAATTGATTTAGCTTTAAGTAACAATCTATCAATCAAAAATGCTATTTTAGGTGTTGAGACTGCTAATAAACAAATTGATTTTGCTTACACATCAACTTTACCAAAAATTGATGTTAACTCAAAGTATATTAGAAATTTTCAAAAGCAAATAATTTTTTTTCCAAATCAACAGACTGGTATTGCAACTCCTATAAAAATAGGATCTGACAATAGTTTAAGTTCAGATGTTACAATAAGTCAAATTGTATTTAATAGTGCAGCATTTAAAGCTCCTGAATTAGCAAAAGAGTATGCAGTATTATCTCAAAAGCAAGTGTTAAATGAAGGTACACAAACAATTTTAAATATCAAAAAAAGTTATCTGAGTGCAATGTTCTTACGTGAAGTTTTGGTAGTACAAAAACAGTCTTTGAACAATCTTGAAGAGTCTGCAAACATTTCCAAATTGCTTTTTGAGAAAGGCTTAAGACCAGAAATTGATGCTATTAGATCACGAGTACAAGCTGATAACCAACTGCCACTAGTAACGAATGCAACTGACAATTATAAAAATGCTTTAGATGGATTAAAGTTAATTATGGGTATTCCAGAAAATGAACAGATTGATGTTAAAGATACAATTTGGCAAATACCAAAAAATGATGAGTCAATTACTGGGAACAATGAATTAGTTAGAAAAAATTTGGAAATAGGAAATCCACAATTGCAAACTCTAAAAATTATTCAATCTTTAAACGAGAAATTTATTGATATTAAAAAGTCAGATTATTTACCAACAGTTGCAGCATTTGGAACATATCAGTTACAAACTCAATTTGATGGTTTTTCTGAATTTTCATTAAAGCCTACTTCGTTTGTTGGTTTAAATGCAACTTGGAATATATTTAACGGTGGTAGAACAAATGATACTATAGAGATTCAAAAAATAGAAATAGAAAAAAATAAAATTCAATATAATAATGCTTTAAATAGTTTTTCTACCCAAACTAAATTAGCTTTAAGAAGAATGGAAAGTGCAAAGGAAAGAGTTATGGCTTCAGAAAATACAATCATGTTAGCAGAAAAAGGATATAAAATTGCTAATGCGAGCTATAAAGCTGGAGCAGCTACACAATTACAAGTTAGTGATGCAGATTTAGCACTTTCACAATCTAAGTTATTAAGATTAAATGCTATTTATGATTATAACATTTCATTAACTGAATATGAATCATTATTTGGATTTAATATTATGTATGAAAATAATAACCTTAAAGTGAAAAATTAGTATTTATAAAGCATTCATATTTAAACTTGTAAAGTTATAAATATTTTATGAAAATTTTAAAAGACTATAAGTTTATTCTGTTGTTGAAAAAAATAAAAAAAAAAATTAACAAGAATTCCTGTAATATAAAATAAAGTATATGAAAAAAGTAATAGGTCTAATTTTGGTATTATTGGGTGGATTTTGGATATTTACAAAATTAAAACATAACAAAGAGGAAGCTCAAAATAAAGTACAAAAAAGTGAAGTGTTTACAGTGCCAACAGTAACAACAATTGCTATTAAAAAAGAAGAGATAGTTACCGAAGTTTCATCAATTGGTACAGTTATTCCAAACAAAGAAGTACAGTTATCATCTGAAACATCAGGTAGAGTTATGATGGTTAACTTTGAAAATGGATCTAGAGTTTCAACTGGACAATTGTTAGCAAAAGTTGATGATGAGTTACGTAAAACCGCAGTAGATATTGCTTTAATTAATCTTGAAAAAGCTAAGAAAGATCAAACTAGAATTGATACGTTATTTCAAGCTTCTGCTGTTGCTCAATCTCAATCTGAGTTAGTAGAAGTTGGAGTTAAAGGTGCAGAAACTCAGTTAAAGATTGCTCAAAGGCTATTCAGAGATACTAAGATAACATCACCAATTAGTGGGGTTATAACAATGAAATTTATTGAGAAAGGATCTACACTTGGACCAGGTTCTCCAGTTGCAATAATTACTGATATTTCAAAATTAAAAGTGAAAGTTAGTATTCCAGAACAAGATGCATTTAAAATTCATAAAGGGGATAGAGTTCAAGTTACTACTGATGTATATCCAAATGAAAAATTTAATGGATATGTTAAATTAATTGCTTCAAAAGGTGATGAAGCTCATAATTTTCCAATTGAGATTGAACTATCAAATGTTGGTTCAAGATTTAAAGCAGGAATGTTTGCTAAAATTATTTTTTCATCAATACCAAGCAAAGTTTCACTAGTTGTACCTCGTGAAGCAATTATTGGGAGTATAAAATCACCTCAAGTATATGTTTTAAAAAATGATAAAGTTGAATTGAAAAATATTATTGTTGATGATGGAACTAATACTAAACTTGTCATTAAGTCTGGACTTTCTGAAGGTGATGTAATTGTGTTAAATGGACAAAACAATCTGATTGATGGAGTTAAAGTAAATGTACAAAATTAAATTTAAATAATTCCATGATTATCAAATTTAAATAATTCCATGATTATCAAATTTCTCATTTTATAAAATAATTACTTTTAAAAAATATTAATGACACTTACTGAATTAGCAATTAAAAGGCCTTCAATGGTTGTAGTAATATTTGCAGTACTTGGGGTACTTGGTTTATTCTCCTTTTCTCAATTAAAATATGAGTTATTACCAAAAATATCACCACCAGTTATCACAATATTTACAGTTTATCCTGGTGCTGCTCCAAGTGAAGTTGAATCATCAGTAACAAAAATTGTTGAGGATGCTGTTTCTGGAATTGATAAAATATCATCTGTTACTTCAACATCTCAAGAAGGTGTATCAATAGTTTTAATGGAGTTTCAACAATCTGCAAAAATAGATTTGGTACTTCAAGAAGCACAAAGAAAAGTTGGACAAATTATTGGATTATTACCAAATGTATCTAAAGCACCAGTACTTTCAAAAATTGCACTAGATGAAATTCCTATTCTAAGAATTGGTGTAACTTCTTCAATGTCTTCTGTTGAATTTAGTCAATTTTTAAAAGATAAAATAAAACCAAGGTTCTCAAAAATTGATGGTATTTCACAAATAACTTTACAAGGATTAGAAGAGAGAGAAATAAAAATCAACATAGATGCTGATAGGTTAAAAGGTTATGGTCTTTCTATATTTCAAATTTCTCAGGCTGTTAAAGCTTCGAACTTAGACTTTCCAACAGGTAATATAAAAGATGTTGATGGTCAGTTCACTGTCAGGTTAGCAGGGAAATTTGCTTCTTTAAACGAAATTAGTAATTTGATTGTTGGTAAATCAAAAACAGGTGGAGACATAACATTAAAAGAAGTTGCTGAGGTTCAAGATGCAGTTAAAGATATTACAACATTAAATAGAATAAATGGAAAACCTTCAGTTGGATTATTAATTCAAAAGCAATCAGATGCAAATTCAATTGATGTCAGCAAGCTAGCTCGAGATGAAATCAAGAAAATAGAATTAGAGTTTTCTAATATCAATTTAAAATTTGATATCGCTCAAGATGGGTCATTATTTACCATTGATGCAGCCAATTCTGTTAAGTTAGATTTGCTTCTAGCTATTGTATTAGTAGCTTTTGTAATGTTCGTTTTCCTTCATTCAATGAGGAATTCATTAATTGTTATGGTTGCAATTCCTGCTTCTTTAATTTCAACTTTCATTGCTATGTATGTATTTAATATGAGTCTGAATTTAATGACTTTGTTAGGTATGTCTTTAGTAGTAGGTATTTTAGTTGATGATTCAATTGTAGTTTTAGAGAATATTTATAGAAGGTTGGAAATGGGTGATGATCAAAGAACTGCAGCATTAATTGGAAGAAATGAGATTGGGTTTGCTGCTCTTTCAATTACTTTGGTTGATGTGGTTGTGTTTTTACCTTTGGCTTTAGTTGGCGGTTTGATAGGAAATATATTAAGAGAGTTTGCATTAGTTGTTGTATTCTCTACTTTAATGAGTTTGTTTGTATCGTTTACAATTACACCTTTATTAGCTTCAAGATTTACAAAGTTAGTTCATTTATCTAAAAAAACAATAAGCGGTAGATTCGGTCTGTTTTTTGAAAGCTTGTTTAATAAAATAGTAAATATTTATAGTGAAGTTTTAAACTGGTGTCTAAAAGGTTGGTTTCAGAGGATAACAGTAATGATATTGATTTTAGTATTATTTTTAAGTTCATTTATGCTTGTAAAATTTGGCTTTATTGGAGGTGAATTTATCACTCAATCTGATAGAGGTGAATTTTCAGTTGGAATTGAGCTTGCATCTGGTGCAACAGTAGAACAAAATAACATTGTTGTAAATCAAGTTGAACAATTACTTTATAAAATGAAGGAAGTAAATAAAGTTTTTGTTTCAGTAGGAACTTCAGCAGAAGGATTTTTTGGACAATCAGCCAATAATATCTCAGACTTGAATGTGGCATTAGTTCCGAAAGAATCTAGATTAAAATCAACTGATGATGTTGCTCGAGATATAAAGCAAATGTTATCTACAATTCCTGGAGTTAAAGTTCGTGTAAATCCTATTGGAATTTTTGGAACGGCTAACCAAACTCCAATTCAAGTTGCAGTTTTAGGTACTAATATGGATAGTGTTAGATTAGGAGCAAATATGTTAGCTAATATTTTAAGAAATACAAAAGGGAGTGGAGATGTAAGATTATCTAGTGAGGATGGAAAACCAGAAACCAAAATTAACATTGATCGCAATAAAATGGCTCAATTTGGGTTATCAATTGCGGAAGTTGGTGGTGCACTTAGAATAGCATTAAATGGTGATGATGAAGCAAAATTCAGACCTGGTGATAATGAGTATGATATTAGAATTCGATTAGATAAATTCAATAGAAATAGTACTCAAGATGTTGGAAAATTATCTTTTATGAATAAGTTTGGGCAACAAGTTGAGCTCCGTCAATTTGCTTCAATTGGTAGATCTACAGGACCAACAAAATTACAAAGAAGAGAAAGAAACCCTACAATTTCAGTACTATCTCAAGCTGTTGGCAAACCATCAGGTACGATTTGGCAGGAAGCAAAAGCTGTATTAGATAAAACAAAATTGCCTGGTGATGTAACAATTTCACCTCAGGGAGACTTGAAAAATCAAGCCGAAGGATTCTCTAGTATGGGAATTGCATTGCTTGCTGCAATAATATTTGTTTATTTAGTAATGGTAGGGTTATATGATTCTTATACAAATCCTTTCGTTGTATTATTTTCAATACCTGTTGCATTGATTGGAGCTTTATTAGCTCTTGCTTTAACTATGAAAACCTTGAATATATTCTCTATTCTTGGTATGATTATGATGATTGGATTAGTTGCTAAGAATGCCATTTTATTAGTTGATTTTACAAATGTTTCAAGGCAGGAAGGGAAAGAAATTATCCCAGCTTTAATTGAAGCTGGTAGGGAAAGATTAAGACCTATTTTAATGACAACCTTATCTATGGTTATTGGAATGTTACCTATTGCCCTAAGTCATAGTTCTGGTGCTGAATGGAAGAGTGGTTTAGCTTGGGCTTTGATTGGAGGCTTAACAAGTTCACTAATCTTGACTTTAGTTCTTGTTCCAGTTGTCTATTTTACACTTGAAACTATGATACAAAAAACTCTATTGTTGTATAGAAAAATAACTAGTAAAAAACTAACTGCTTAAAATATTTTATACAAATTATTTACCTTTAAAAGTGCAATTAATTTTAACATTGCACTTTTTTATTATTTAAAAATACTTTTTAAAGACTTATAAGTTTTAATGTTCTTTCAAAATTTGATGATTTAATTGTAATAAAAAACAATCCTTTATCAATACTTTTTAATGAAATGGTTTCATTTAATTCTCTAGAAATTACTTCAACTTCGTTTATATAAACTTGTACCCCAAAATCATTTGTTATAGAAATTTTATAATTATCATTACTACATTTGCCATATATAGTTAATTGATTATTTACAATTGGATTTTGCTTCAATGAAAAAACATTTTGATTTGATTTGTTTTCAATTATACTATTAGTATTATCACAATTTACACCAGTTGCTTTAACATTAGAATCCTCCCAAAGAGTAATCCTTGAAGGGTGGTTCAATGCTTTTATCATTTTTCCAATTTGACCATAGGTAAACATTTTGTAGCAACCATTATAAGTCATATAATTCTCAGAATTACATAATGAATTTGTAGGTAAACTACCTTGTGGCATTCCTTTAGCAGGAGGAAAAGGACAATTTGGGAATCCTGGATTTGTTGGACTATGGCATCCTTCACCATTAAAACCATTTGGTGTATCTTGGACCCCATCAATATCAATATCTTCGGTATTATAACATAAATTATCTTTAAATAAATGTCCTAAATCTAAAAAGTGACCAAATTCATGTGTAAAAACTCCAGTGAAATCCATATTACTTCCATTAGAAGGTAAATTGCAATTCTTACCTAAATATCTTCCATTATAACATATTCTAGCCATTTTAGCTTGAGACATAGATAAATCTGGAGGCCAAGCAATTCCTGATAAATTTGTTATACCTTGACCACTCCAATCTTTCTGTATATAAATATTAACATACTTAAAATTATCCCAAGCATCTTCAACAACTTCTGGAATTGTATTTGAGGTATTATTTTTAGCATAACTAGCTTCTTTTTCATGAATAACCATTCCATTTGTTGGTTTTCCGAATGGATCTATTTGAGCAAGTCTGAATTCTATTTTTAATACACCTCTTTTTAATTTGAATGAATCATGAACAGAATAAAAATCAGTATTTAATCCATTAAAATCTTTATTTGTTTCAAGTAATGCAGATTTTAAAACTTCAATATTTACAGGAGATCCGTTCTGCATAACTGTTCCTTTTGGGTCTTCAATTCCATAAACATGAAAAACAACTGGGATAATATATTTTGGACAACTATCTTCAACTATGAAATTTTTCTTCTGATTAAAATCACTAATATAATTTTTTATGAATTCTATTTTTGTAGAGTCCTCTTTTAATTTTAAAATTAGACTTTGATGAGTTATTTGGCCAAAATCATTATCAATATTTTTAGGCTCTTGAGCAAAACTTAAACTAATAATAATAAAAGAAAAAAGAATTGTTGTAATTATTTTGTTCATATATAATTTAAAAATATGTGTTAAAGGAGTTTTGCAATCTTTAAAATAAGTGTTTAAAAGAACTTATGTTAATAAAATATTATATGTTAAATCATAAAAATAGTATAATAAACCATTAAAATTCAAGTATTGTAGATTTGAATTTAGTTCGATTCTTTATCATATTTATTTTATATAATTAAATTTTTAAAACAAATGAAAAATTCAATTTGTTCTAATGAGATTATTGTAGCAAGTATCTTTAATAATACTAAATTAGTAACAAATCGCAAATCGCAAATCGCAAATCGCAAATCGCAAATCGCAAATCGCAAATCGCAAATCGCAAATCGCAAATCGCAAATCGCAAATCGCAAATCGCAAATCGCAAATCGCAAATTAATTTTTTTATTTTTTATAATTAGCATTAATTTTATTATGTTAGTTAAAAATGCAACCTCACAATGTTTAGAAGATACTACTTGTATAAACCCATTGTCTAACCTTATTTCAATAGAATTTCCAGTTCCAATTTTAGATTGCCCAAATCAACTCTGTACATTAGGTGTAAATTATCGATTTAAAGATTGCCCATTAACATGAAGAAAGTTCAAAATTTTATTATTAGATTTAAGTAAATGTAACTAATGTGATTCTTCTATTTTAAAACATCCTTCAAATTCAAATTTCAATATTTTAATTGACGCATATATGCGGCTCTCAGTTAAGGAATTGGCTTGTATTATATTTTATCAACAATATAATGCTCTCCCAACATCTTTAAAATACTTAATGGAATGCCCAAACTACCAACATCTATATACCTCAAGAGTTTACAATTGTTATTTTAATTGTGTTTATTATAATTTTAAAAATCCTAACAATTATAAGTTAGTTATTAGTCCAAAAGAATGCAATTTTAATGGTGGTTGTTGTGTATTCAAAAGAAAAATTTGCTTTAATAAACAAACTAATTCTCAAGAAATTATAGATGAAGAATCAACTTTAGGTGGTGAAACATGTATAGAAACTTAATCACTTTATAACTGTGATGAATTAGTTGATATGTTTCCAGACTTTAATACTAATAATTTTAAAACCGATTGGCACCAATTCTGTAAATAAATTCAAATTAATAATTTCATGAAATTTATACTGATTATATATTTGTTAACTCCAGTAATACTTTTTGCTCAAGAAGTAAATATTAAATGGAGCAATAAATTTGAGGAAAAAGATTTTTATATTCTTTTTGTTGGTATTGTAAAATTAAACATTAATGAACAAATAATTTGGGTTAAAAAAACAGGATATAGATCTTTTGTTATTTCATTAAATAGTAATGTTAAACCAACAGATTGGATTGTAAATGTAGGTGATTCATTAACTCAAATAGAGTTACAAGATGTAAGAGCAACTAGTAATGGTGATATAAATATTGCTGGACTAGTAAGCCCTTTTGGACCTTTAAACACTTCATTCCCAACATGTTATACCTAAAGTTAAATAAGGATGGTAAAGTATTAATTGAAAAATTTGATATTCAAGATAATAGTATTATGGAGAGTAACGGAGTTATTACATTCACTATAATTTCAGATTCAATAATTTCTGCTTGCACAAGGCAAAGGTATGATAGTATCTACCTTAGTTATAGGCGTTAATATAACGGAAATTTTATCTGGATTAAAAATTTATTCTTTTCAATTCAATTAATTCTCCCCTTGAGCTTAATCTGAGGTTACGTAAATAGATAACCGTAGCGATTAGACCAATTATCAGTGACAGAAGTAATATCATCTATAGCAGTAAATTGGTATTATTTGCTCGAATCAATATTTTTTTTATGGGCTAAAACTATCATAGTTGTCAAAATTACAGAAACAAGATAAACGCTTCCACTCTTCAAATATACGTAACCTACGATTTTTTGATATATCACGTAATAAAGTAATTGCTGTGAATACTAAGCTGTATGTTACAATAATTTTTTTAAACATATTTATTTTTAAAAATTATACTGAATGTGAAAGATAGGATAGTCAAATTAAAATTAATACTTATCAAATATGAATGGAATTTATGGATATTCTGCTGAATTGAATTAATTCCAATTTCAAGTTTAAATGACCAAAATCATAACAAATTAAAATCTTACATTTACCCGAACCCTTCAAAAAGAGTAGTTTGTTTAAAACTTGATTCTGGATACGAATCTGGAAATGTTTCGTTATTTGATATTAATTTTAAAAGAATTAAAACAATAGAATTTGTAAATCAGAATAACTTACTCCTAGATGTAAGTGGGTTTATTGAAGGATGTTATACTATAATTATTGTTACTAAAAATGGTTCAACATTAAAAAAATAGTAGTGAATTAATCAATTTTTATTTTGATTTTAATAAATAAAGTTGAGTATTTAATTTAAATACTCAACTTTTTTTAATAAATTATCATAAAAGTAATCTATTTCAATTTGTCATAAATTAGGCGGTATAATTCCAAGTTTCAGTTCTTTTCCATTCTTATTTTTTATAACTACCCCAACCAAACCAAATTTATGATTAGTGAAGTAAGTAATTTTCTCTAAAATTGGATCTTCTTTTGTTTCCTCAACCTTTGTAACTTTTATCAACCAAAATCCAATTGGATAATCATCAGTTGTAGATTTTGAAGTTACTGTACGTTTTACTTTTACACCGTCAACATTTGTATATTCATACACATGTCCTACCTCCCAACTATATTTTACCAAAGTATGAGGTTGAGACAAATCACCATTTGAAGATACAAATTCTTGAATACCTTCTGAGGTAATTTTTACTTTAACGTTTGCAGTTATTCTAATTTTTGATTTATCTGATGTATCTAAAGTTGCACCAAATCTTTTAAGATATTTATCGATAAATGGTTTTTTAAACTCAATTGGAAAAGATGAAACTCCTAAAGCTGTATCCATTGCTTTAACAAAGAGTGTATCAAAAACAGAAGAATGTTGAAAAGTAATTATTCCATTATCATTTGAAACAATTGTTGTTGTGTCTTGAATACGATCAAAATCAGGGTTATAAACATCTGTGTATAATCTTCCTGGAAACTTTCCACCAACTTTTGTTAACTCAATATTTGTTTCACCAGTACTTATATCATTAGGATCAGTAATGTTATTACATGAAACAATAGATAACAAAATAACAGTTAACACTAAACAACTTAATTTTAATTTTCTCATTTTTTTAAAGAATTATGTTATTAAATTTTGTAGGAATAATTAAATTATTACCTAAACAAAATTATTTCATTTTTCTAGATGTATATATGATAACAATCATATTAAAACATGATATTTATCATTTAAAAAAATGAGAAAAAACAACAAACTTTATTTATTCTTAAGATATTGTATAATGTAATTACTTTATAACCTAAATTAATCTAGTTTAATTTTTATTAAAATAGAATCTAAAAAACTGAGTTACAAGTACACCTATTAAAATTCCAATTGTTAATATAGAAATAAATTCAACTGTTCTTACTTGTTCATTTCCGATAATTCTAAAATAATTACCAATTGAAATAGTTAATATCATTATAATAACTATATTGATTTTTTTCATTATGAATGTTGAAATAATTAATTAATTTAAACTTGACTTTATTTAAAGTTAATAAAAAAACTCTTTTAATTAGAACTAGTTAATTTGTTTAAGCTTTGCAGTAAAATGCCTTAACAATGGAGCTTCTTCAATAATTTCTAATCCTTTAATAAAATCTCGATTTTTATAAACTTCAATGATAACTTCTGCTACATAATCAATATGGCTTTGAGTATAAACTCTTCTTGGAATTGCCAAACGAACCAATTCTAATTGAGCTGGAATCAATTTATTTGATTCATCATACTTTCCGAACATTAAAGATCCAATTTCAACAGAACGAATACCACCAGTTGTATATAAAGCACAAACTAAAGCTTGACCAACATAGTTATTTATTTCAATATGAGGTAAAAATTTAACTGCATCTAAATATATTGCATGTCCACCTGCTGGTTGCATAACTGGTACATCAGCTTCAATCAACTTGTTTGTTAAGTATTCAATACTATGAATTCTATATTGCAAATAATTTTCATCCAAAACTTCTTTTAAACCAATTGCAATTGCTTCCAAATCTCTTCCTGCCAAACCACCATAAGTAGGGAAGCCTTCAGTAATAATTAATAAATTTCTACATAATAAAGCTAAGTCATTATCCCGTAATGCCAAGAATCCACCTATGTTTGCAAAAGCATCTTTTTTTGCACTCATTGTACACCCATCTGCACAAGAAAAAATTTCTTGAGCTATTTCTAAAACAGATTTATTTGAGTATCCTTTTTCTCTAATTTTTATGAAATAAGAATTTTCAGCAAATCTACAAGCATCAATAAATAAAGAAATACCAAATTGATTGCAAATAGATTTTACATCTTTTATGTTTTGCATACTTACTGGCTGCCCTCCTCCAGAATTATTAGTAATAGTAATTATTACCATAGGAATATTTGATGCTCCAATTTTTAAAATAGTATTTTTTAATTCTTCTATGTTTATGTTACCTTTAAATGGAGCTGGAATTGATGGGTGTTTACCTTCATCACAAATTAAATCAATTCCTATAGAACCTGAAGATTCAATGTTGGCTCTTGTGGTATCAAACAAAGTATTACTTAAAAAGTACTTACCTTCACCTCCAAGAATTGAAAAAATAATTTTCTCTGCTGCTCTACCCTGATGAGTTGGTATAATTAATGGCATACCTGTAATTGATTTTACAACTTCTTCAAAATGAAAGAAACTTGAGCTTCCTGCATACGATTCATCACCATTCATTAACCCAGCCCATTGATTACTACTCATTGCACTTGTTCCACTATCGGTTAACAAATCTATAATTACATCTTTAGCTTTTATCAAAAAAGGATTGAAATGAGCTGCTTTAAGTATATTTAACCTTTCTTCAACTGAATTAAAATAGATTGGTTCAATAGATTTAATTTTAAAAGGTTCTATTATTGTTTTCATATTTAATATTTTTAAAATTTTACAATGTTATCAATGTTAGAAGAATTAGATTATGATTAAAATCATCTGTTAATATTTAATAATATCATAAAAAAAGGAATAAAATATTATTAGTATTTTATTCCTTTTCAAAAATTAAAATTGTAAATGTATTTGGATATTTAAAGATTTTCACCCCAATTATTTAATTCATCTGTTGACCATAAATCTGGAAAGAAAATTCTTTTCTGATATTTAGGATGCATATACTTTCTCCAATCACTTCCGCCTGTAGCTTCAGATTCCCCAAGATATTTTCCAGCAGCATTATAATGAGCCATTACCCAACTAATATTAACAGTGTAATCATAATGTCTCATAGCATTTATTAAAGTTGGATTACTTTTCACATCTTCAGGCAATTGTTTAAATCTTGTCCATAAATTTGAAGAATTATATTTTTCCATTTTAACTAAAAACATACTTTTATATTTTTCTTCAAATAAAGTTAATAAAGTATTTTTTTTTCCAGTTTTGTAATCAACTCCAGCAGCTTGCCAATATAAATGTTCAAATGCATTTTCATAAGTAGAAGTTATATCAATATTCTTTCTGTACCTTAAATCAATTAAATTAATTAACTCAGTTGAAGCAAATTCAATAAGTCTGTATTGAGCACATTGAAAGCCACTTGCTGGAGTTAAAGTATTTCTAAATTTCATATATTGTTCAACATCCATCCCATCACCCATTATATTAAAAGAAGTTGAAAGCATATCAAAATATCTGCTAATTCTCCTTAATTTTTCAGTAAAAAAAATAGCATCAATTTCATTATTAGAACTTACTTGTTCAATTTCCCAAAGAATCATTTTAAATATCAATTCATTAATTTGATGATATAAAATAAAGACCATTTCATCGGGTAATGAAGTTCTTTGAATTTGTAAACTTAACAAAGATTCAGGTAAAATATAATCCCAATAAGTAATTGGTTTTGCCCAAATTAATCCTTCTAAATGAACATTTGGATTTTGATCTATTGAATTAAATTTATCCTCAATTTGCTTTAATTGATTAGAAGTCAACTCATCCATGATAAATAATTTTAATTAATTTTTAATTTACTTTTAATGTGGGAACTTCCATTATAGAACTACAATGCTTACAAGTTCTTAATTTTACATCTTCATAAAAAGAATTTATTAATAAAGGGAGTTGATTTACAATATCTTTACAATGAAAATTTGCTTTATATAATTCTTGATCACAATTTTCACAGTACCATGTGCAAGCATCTAATTCATCTTCATTTCTTACTCTTTCAATAACCATACCAACAGTATTTGCCTTTCTTTGAGGGGAATGTTCAACTCCTGGTGGAAGTAAGAAAATTTCACCTTCTTTAATTTCAATTAAACGAGTTTTTCCATTTTCTCTAATAGGTAAATGCATATCTCCTTCAATTTGATAAAAGAATTCTTCTCCTTTATTAAAGTGAAAATCTTTTCTTGCATTCGGACCACCAACAACCATTACAATAAAATCTGTATCAGTATATACAACTTGATTACCAACAGGTGGTTTTAACAGATGACGGTTTTCATCTATCCATTTTTTAAAATTAATTGGTGGAATAATTCCCATAATAAATTGATAATTAAAATTTATTTATAAAGTACCTCTTCTTAATTGTTCTGCTTCAATGCTTTCAAATAATGCTTGAAAGTTTCCTTTACCAAAAGACTTAGCACCTTTACGCTGAATAATTTCAAAAAATAATGTTGGTCTGTCCTCAACAGGTTTAGTAAAAATTTGCAATAAGTATCCATCTTCATCACGGTCTACCATAATACCTAAGGATTTTAAGATATTTAAATCTTCAGAAATATTTCCAACTCTCATTTCAACAGTATCATAATAAGAACCTGGAACATGTAAAAACTCTATTCCATTTTTCCTCATTTCTGTAATAGTAAAAATTATATCATAGGTAGCAACAGCAATATGCTGACATCCTGGGCTACCATAAAAATCAAGATATTCTTCTATTTGAGATTTTTTTATTCCTTTTGCTGGTTCATTTATAGGAAATTTTATTCTACCATTTCCATTTGTCATTACTTTACTCATTAAAGCAGTGTACTTAGTAGAAATATCTTTATCATCGAAAGTTACTAAATTAGCAAATCCCATTACATCTGCATAAAAATTCGACCAAGTATTCATAGTTCCTAGTTCAACATTTCCAACCATATGATCAATATATTTTAGACCCATTGGGGCTGGATTATATTCAGATTCCCATTTAATGAATCCAGGTAAAAATATACCTTTGTAATTCTTTCTATCTACAAACAAATGGATGGTATCTCCATAAGTTTTGATAGCCGACTTAACAACTTCTCCATATTCATCCGTTAAAATAGTAGGTTCAATAACTGATACTGCTCCACGTGAAATAGTTTCTTCATAAGATTTTTTAGCATCATCAACCCATAATGCAATTACTTTTACCCCATCTCCATGATTCAATAGATGTTGTGAAATATCACTATCTTTTTTATAAGGAGAAGTTAACACCAATTTGATTTTATCTTGAACTAATACATAGGAACAATATTCCTTATTCCCAGTTTCTAAACCTGAATAAGCTAATGATTGAAACCCAAATGTTGTCTTATAAAAATGTGCTGCTTGTTTTGCATTTCCAACATACAGTTCAACAAAATCTGTACCATTTATAGGTAAAAAATCTTGTGCTTTTTTAAAAATTTTCTCTATCCCATAATTGTAATTTTCAACTTGGGTTAAATTTTCATTTATCATTATATTTTATATTGAAATTTAAATTTTAAATAAATAATTACAATTTACTATAACCATGATTTGTAATAATCCTTAACATCTATTTTCATAGCTTCTTCAGTAATCAAAACTGGATTAAAAGGATCAATCATTACGGCCAATTCAATAGTCTCCTTTTTTCCAATACTTCTTTCAATTGCACCTGGATGCGGTCCATGAGGAATTCCACCTGGATGAAGTGTAATTTGTCCTTTTTCGATATTATTTCTACTCATAAAATCACCATCAACATAGTATAAAAGCTCATCACTATCAATGTTACTATGATGATATGGAGCTGGAATAGCAAGAGGATGATAGTCATACAACCTTGGTACAAAGGAACAGATAACAAATTTTTTGCTCTCGAAAGTTTGGTGAATTGGAGGTGGCATGTGAATTCTACCAGTTAACGGTTCGAAGTTAAAAATTGAAAAGATATATGGATAATGAAACCCATCCCAGCCAGTAACATCGAACGGATGGTTTGCATAAACATAAGGGAAAATATAACCTTTCTTTTTTATAAATACATCAAACTCCCCAACCTCATCAAAAGTTTTTAAATTGCTAGGTCTTACAATGTCTCTTTCACAAAAAGGTGAATGCTCTAAGAGTTGTCCAAATTCATTTCTATATTTACTTGGAGTAAATATTGGGTCAAAAGATTCTATGTAAAGTAAACGGTTTTCAGTAGACTCAAAATTAATTTGATATACAGTTCCTCTTGGTATATTAATATAATCACCATATTTAAAATTCAATTCTCCAAACATTGTTAATAGCTTACCTGAACCTTTATGAATGAAGATTAACTCATCAGCATCAGCATTTTTATAAAAATAGTTAGTTGGCATTAAAGGAGCTGCAAGACCAATATGCATTGCTTGATTTACAAACAATGTTTTTCGACTTTTGATATAATCAGTTTCTGGTAAAATTTCAAATCCTTTAAAACTCATTGCATCTAATCCATTTTCAATAGCAATTTTTGGAATAATTGAATATGCTTTTTCTTTTTGTTTAACTCTAGTTGGAGGATAAATATGATAAACCAAGGATGACATACCAGCAAAACCCTGAGTACCTACAAGCTCTTCCTGAAGAAGCTCTCCATTTGGCCTTCTTGTAACAATATGTCTTTTTTCTGGAACTATTCCTAACTGATGATAAATTGGCATATAAATATTAGATTTAATAGAAAAATTAACTGAATCATTTGATTAATAATCAATTTAAAAAATATAATTACAAAATGTATTATTTGTTTTAACAAAAAATTTTTGCAAAATTATACAAATTAAATTTTTGAATTTGTGATTTCAATCACATATGAAATATAAAGGACAACATGTATTATTTAAATAATATTTCAAAAATTAGTATAAATATTTTTCTACAATTTAATTTTATTGATTAGTAATAAAATAATTAAATATTATCCTAATTAAATACTTTATATGATTGAAATCATAATTTTCAACTTTAAATAACTTTAAGTTTGTATTAAACAAAACATCAAACAATGAAAAATAATTTTTTTTTAGCTTTACTAGTTTGTACATTCCTATTCACAATGTCAAGTTGTGGTAGTAAAAAAGAAGAAGCTGATGACTCAGCTACAGAAGAAACTACTGATGCAAAATCTGGTGAATCAGAAAATGCAACGTCAAATCCTAGTACTTACGATCCGAAGCGAGGAGAGGGTAAGTTCAATGCAAGTAATGTTACATTAGGTTCTTTAGATGCTACAAAGGCTACAAAAGGAGAAGCAATTGTTAATACAAAATGTGCATCATGTCATAAATTAACTGATGAAAAATTAGTGGGACCAGGATGGAAAGGTGTAACAACAAGACGTGAACCATATTGGATAATGAATTTTATTACTAATCCTGATGCAATGATAAATAAAGATCCTGCAGTAAAAGCAATGTTGGAGCTTTGTTTGGTGAGAATGCCTAATCAGAACTTAAACGATAATGATGCAAGAGATATTCTTGAGTTTATGAGAAAAAATGATGGAGTTAAATAATGATAAAAAATTAATTTTATAAATAAATCTATGAAAAATTTGAGTAGAATATTAAATTTAGTAACAATTTTAGTATTGTTATCGTTAATGGGTTGTAAGCCAAAAAACACTTCAAATGCTGTTAGTGGTGATGCTGCAATTAAAGCTTATGTAGCTCCTGGTAAATACGATGAATTCTATAATTTTGTATCTGGTGGGTTTAGTGGACAGATGGCTGTTTATGGATTACCAAGCGGAAGGTTGCTAAGAGTTATGCCAGTTTTTTCAGTTGATCCTGAAAAAGGTTGGGGATATAGTGAAGAAACAAAACCAATGTTAAACACTTCTCATGGCTTTATTCCATGGGACGATTTGCATCATGTTGAGTTATCACAAACAAACGGTGAGGTGAATGGAAAATGGGTTTTTGGAAATGCAAACAATACTCCTCGTATTGCTAGGATTGATTTAAAAACATTTAGAACAGCAGAAATTATTGAACTACCAAATAGTGCTGGAAATCATAGTTCTCCTTTTGGTACAGAAAATTCGGAATACATTGTTGCTGGTACTCGTTTTAGCGTTCCTCCAGATAATTCAACTAATGGTGGGGATGTACCGATTAATACTTACAAGGAAAATTTCAAAGGACACATTAGTTTTGTAAGTGTTCATCCTGAAACAGGAGAAATGAATATTGCATTTCAACTTAAAACTCCAGGAATTAACTTCGATTTAGCTAGATGTGGAAGAGGTAAATCTCATGGATGGTTTTTCTTCAGTTGCTATAATACAGAACAAGCACATACTTTATTGGAAGTAAATGCTTCTCAAAAAGATAAAGATTTTGTTATGGCTGTAAATTGGAAAAAAGCTGAAGAGTATATTAAAGCTGGACAAGGAGAAAAAGAGAGTGTAAAATATGCTCATAACGTTTATAATGAATCAACTCATTCCGCAACTTCAACAATTAAAACTGAAGTTACTGTTTTAGATGTTAGTAAATTTAAAGATATATGCTACTTTATTCCTTGTCCTAAATCTCCACATGGTTGTGATGTTGATCCAACAGGTGAATATATTGTTGCAAGTGGAAAATTAGCTGCTTTAATTCCTGTGTTTAGTTATGATAAAATTCAAAAAGCTATTGCTGATAAAGCATATGATGGAGATTATCAAGGAATACCAATTATTAAATATGATGCTGCTCTTTATGGTGAAGTTAAAAAACCAGGTTTAGGACCATTACATACTGAATTTGATGGAAATGGATTTGCTTATACTTCATTTTTTGTATCATCTGAAGTTGTAAAATGGAATATTAAAGAATTAAAAGTTGTTGATAGAGCTCCAACATACTATTCATTAGGTCACTTATGTATTCCAGGTGGAAACACTCGCAAACCATTCGGAAAGTACCTTATTGCATATAATAAAATTACTAAAGATCGCTATTTACCAACAGGACCAGAATTAGCACAAAGTGCTCAATTGTTTGATATAAGTGGAGATAAAATGAAGATGATTCTCGATTTCCCAACAATAGGTGAACCTCATTATGCGCAAGCAGCTCCTGCTGATTTGATTAGGAATAATGGACAGTTAAAAATATTTAAAATTGATGATAATAAACATCCTTATGTAGCAAAAGGTGAAGGTGAAACTAAAGTTGTTAGAGAAGGTAATAAAGTTCACATAAATTTAACTACTATTAGATCACACTTTTCTCCTGATAACATAGAAGGGATAAAATTAGGTGATGAAGTTTATTTCCATGTAACAAATCTAGAACAAGATTGGGATGTACCACATGGTTTTGCAGTTAAAGGAGCAAATAATTCTGAATTGTTAATAATGCCTGGCGAAACTTGTACATTAAAATGGATTCCAGATAGAATTGGTATGTTCCCAATTTATTGTACTGACTTTTGTAGTGCATTACATCAAGAGATGCAAGGTTACGTAAGAGTATCACCTGCTGGAAGCAATGTTCCAATATCATTTAGTTTAGGTAAGAACTCTGCACCAATAGTTAAATAAGAATCTAAATTTTAAAGTGGGTTGATGTTAAATATAATGTCGTACCCACTTTTTTAATATCTAAAATAATTTAAATTGAAAATATCAACTTTATCCAGAGTGTTAATTTTAGTTTGTTCAATATTGTTAACAGCAGCTATATTTTTACCAATCTGGAGAATTGAACTTGACGCTCCTCAATATCCTGAAGGATTAGTTATGCAAATCTTTTCAAATAAACTTGGAGGTGATGTAGACATTATTAATGGCTTAAACCATTATATTGGTATGCCAACATTACATGTTGAAAATTTTATTGAGTTTAAAATTTTACCTTATCTTATTGGTTTATTTGCTCTACTCTTTTTAATAACTGCAATAAGTTTAAGTAAAAAAATGCTTTACTTTATGTTTTACTCTTTTGTAATATTTGGCATTATTTCTATGGTAGATTTTTGGAGATGGGAATATAATTATGGTCATAATTTAAATCCAAATGCTGCAATTATAGTACCTGGAATGTCTTATCAACCACCATTAATTGGCTTCAAGCAGTTACTTAATTTTGGTGCGTATTCAATTCCAGATTTAGGAGGATGGGCTATGTTAATAGGTGGAGTTCTTGTTTTAATTGTCTATTTAAAAGAGAGCAGATTGTTGAATAAATTTAGAAAAACTAAAAGTGTATCATCAATTATATTTTTATTTGTGAGTTTAGTATTATTATCTTGTAGTGATATTGAATTTGAACCTATAAATATTAATAAAGACAAATGTGATTATTGTAAAATGACAATTTCAGATATTAGATTTGCAGGTGAGTTAATAACAAAAAAGGGAAGAGTAAATAAATTTGATGATGTAAAATGCCTAATCTCTTTTTGTGATGAAAATAAAGATATTCAGTTTAAATCCAAATTGGTTTCTGATTTTTCTACCAACCAATTAATAGACTTAGAATCCGCATATATCGTAACTTCGGAAACGCTAAGAAGTCCTATGGGCGGAAATTCTGCATCATTTGCAAATAAGGAAATTGCAGAAAAAAATGCAAAATCTTATAATTCAATTATTAAGGATTGGAATCAATATAATAAATAATGAAAATTTTTAATTTAATTATATTGCTTTTATTTATTGTAATTACAAAAAATACAAAATCTAATACAATCAATATTGGAATCAATTCTCAATACAAAAAAATATCAACAGCATTATTAAATGCTATTTCTGGTGATACGTTAATTGTTAATGGAGGGTTTTATAAAGAAGGGAATATAGTTATAGATAAATCAATTGTAATGATAGGTAAAAACAACCCAATTCTTGATGGAGATAGAAAATTTGAGGTAATGTCAATAAAAGCAAATTACGTTTCTATAAGTGGATTCAGGATTCAACATTCAAGCTATGCAACACTCGATGACCCGGGCGGAATTAAAGTATACAACTCCAATCATGTTAATATAACTGATAATTTTTTAGTAGATAATTTCTTTGGAATCTACCTTCAATATTGTCAAAATTGTACAATAAAAAATAACAAGTTAATTGCTTTTGGAAAAGAAGAGCAACAAATAGGAAATGGGATCCATTGTTGGAAAAGTGATAGTTTGATTATAGTTGGAAACAATATTAAAGGTCATAGAGATGGAATTTATTTTGAGTTTGTAACTCATTCAGTTATTTGGCGAAATATCTCAATGAACAATATCCGTTATGGATTACATTTTATGTTTTCTAATAACGATTCATATTTTTCAAATCTGTTTAAGAATAATGGAGCTGGCGTTGCTGTAATGTTCACAAAAAAAGTTACTATGATGGATAACACTTTTGAAGATAATTGGGGTGATTCATCTTATGGGGTTTTGCTCAAAGAAATTTCTGATTCTTACTTATCAGGTAATAAGTTTTTATACAATACTACTGGAATTTTTATGGATGGTACGAATAGAATTGTTGTTGAAAAAAATGAATTTATTGGGAATGGTTGGGGGATGAAAATTCAAGCAAATTGTATGGATAATTTAATTATAAAAAATAATTTCTTTAAAAACACATTTGATATAAGCACTAATGGTACTTTAGTTTTAAATACTTTTAATTCCAATTTTTGGGATAAATATGAAGGGTTTGATTTGAATAAAGATTTAATTGGCGATATACCATATCACCCACTTAGCCTATTTTCTGTAATTGTAGAAAACAATCCACCATCAATGTTGTTATATAGAAGCTTTATTATTTCATTGTTAGACAAATCTGAGAAAGTATTTCCAAGTTTAACACCAGAAAATTTTATAGACAAAAACCCACTAATGAAATCATTGAAATTGTAAAAAATAAATATGATAGAAATTAAAAATATATCAAAAAAATTTGGAAAAATAGAAGTTTTAAAGAATATAAATATTTCTTGTAGAGAAGGAAATTGTATTGCTTTAATAGGACCAAATGGTTGTGGTAAAACTACTTTGATAAAAAGTATCTTAGGAATGGTTATACCAGATATAGGTGAAATTATTTTTAATGGAAAAAGTATTTATAATGATTTTAGTTACCGAAATGAAATTGGATATATGCCTCAGATTGGTAGATATCCTGAAAATATGAATATAGGTCAAGTTATTGAAATGATTAAACAATTAAGGAAATCTAATACTTCAATTGATGATGATTTAATTAATCAGTTCCATTTAAATAAATTGTTTAATAAAAAAATGAGAACATTAAGTGGTGGAACAACTCAAAAAGTAAGTGCTACTTTAGCTTTTCTTTTCAATCCAAAAGTTTTAATATTAGATGAGCCTACAGCTGGATTAGATCCATTAGCTTCTGAGGTTTTAAAAGAGAAAATAATAGAAGAAAAAAAGAAAGGTAAACTTGTTCTAATAACTTCTCATTTGTTAAGTGAACTAGATGAGTTAATTACACAATTAATTTTTATGCAAGATGGGGATGTTGTTTTCCATAAAAGTATTGATGATTTAAAAAATGAAACTGGAGAGGAGAAAATATCAAAATCAATTGCTAAAATATTAAAGGAATTGCAAGAATGAATAAGATTATAAAATTTGTAATTATTGATTTATTAAAGAATAAGATTGTTTTAGTTTATACAATTATACTAGCAGCATTCTCTTGGAGTGCCTTTAGTTTAGAGGATAATAGTTCAAAAGGTATTTTAACTTTATTAAATATCATATTACTAATTGTCCCTCTTGTATCAATTTTATTTTCTACAATTTATATTTATAATAGTTCTGAGTTTATAGAACTTTTGTTATCTCAACCGATTCAAAGAAAAAAAATATGGTTGAGTCTCTTTCTTGGACTTTCAATCAGCTTGCTATTTGCATTTTTAGTTGGAACTGGAATTCCAATACTGTTGTTTGCGGATCAAGTTGTAGGTTTTATGATGATTGTTGTAGGATGTATCATAACATTAATTTTTATTTCAATTGCATTTTTAGGATCAATATTAAGTCGTGATAAAGCTAAAGGAATTGGCATTTCAATACTTCTTTGGTTATACTTTGCATTGTTGTTCGATGGATTGGTACTTTTTTTACTATTTCAATTTTCAGATTATCCAATCGAAAAATTAATGATTGGAGTTATAACAACTAGTCCTATTGATTTGGCTAGGATATTGATTCTGTTGAATCTAGATGTATCAGCAATGATGGGTTATACAGGAGCTATTTTCAAAGATTTTTTTGGTACTACAATTGGATTAATTGTCTCATTTAGTTTGTTAATATTATGGATAATTATTCCTTTTCTAATTTCTTTAAAAATATTTAAGAAAAAAGATCTATAAATTTTCAAACAATAATTTAAGTGTTAAAAAGTTAAATTATTAATTAATAGATTATCACAATTTTCATATAAAGAACTTATTATTAAACCAAAACAGATTAAATTTCTTTGATTCTTTGATCTAATTTATACAACAATTTTATATGAAAATATGTTGATTAAATATTTTTTTGATGAAACTATTTATTATTTTTTATCGAATTAATTCACTTTTATGAAAATTAAGTTTGTCCATTAATTTAAAGTTAAAAATTTATTATGAAACATGACGTTACAAATAGGAAAGACATTGAAAATCTAGTTAATACATTTTATGAGAAAGTAAAATTAGATACACATATTGGTTATTTTTTTTTAGATATAGTAAATGTAAATTGGGAAAAGCATCTTCCAATTATGTATGATTTTTGGGAAAATGTATTATTTTACTCTGGTAATTATTCTGGAAATCCAATGGATGTTCACATTAAATTAAATGAAATAGCTCCAATTAAAATTGAACATTTTCAAAGATGGTTAGAGATATTTAATGAAACTGTAGATGAGTTGTTTGAAGGTGAAACCTCATTTAGATTAAAGCAAAGAGCTTCGAGTATTGCAACCGTTATGCAAATTAAAATCCTAAATTAATAATGTATTTTCATGTAGTTTTGATTCTTCATATAATAGGTGCTAGCATTTGGGCGGGAGGACATATAATTTTATTATTAGTATTCTTACCAAAAGCTCTAAAGGAAAAAAATTTTAAAATAATTGAAACATTTGAGATAAGGTTTGAAAAAATTGGTATCCCATCTCTGATTAGTCAAATAGTTACTGGAGTGATTCTGGCATATCATTACAATGTGAATTTCTTAACATGGTTTTCATTTTCAACTCCAATTGAAAAAGTAGTCTCAATAAAATTATTATTACTCATTCTTACTTTAATTTTAGCAATTCATGCTAAGTTTTTTATAATTCCGAAATTAAATAATAGTAATCTATTTAATCTTGGAATTCATATTACATTGATAACTCTAACAGCTGTTTCAATGTTAATAATTGGAACATTTATAAGATTTGGTGGCTTATAAATTTTAATAGAAATATCTTTATAATAGTCAATAAAAAAAGAGCTAATTAATTTTAAATTAGCTCTTTAATTTTATTGATAACAATTATTTAACTTATTATTTAGTTGGAGGTAAAAGTACTTCATTTATTACATGTATAATCCCATTTGAAGTAGGAATTGAAGCAATTATCTCAGCTTTACCATTAATAATTATTTTATCTCCATTTTTAGTAATTTTAATTTTTTGACCACTAACTTCTTCAAACTCTTGCCCATCATTCATATATTCTGTTTTTAAAGTACCTACATAAGTATGATATTCTAATATATTTTTTAAATCTGCTAATTTTTCAGGTTTTAATAAACCATCAACTGTTCCAGTTGGAAGTTTATCAAAAGCAGCATTTGTAGGAGCAAAAACTGTGAATGGACCAGCATTGCTTAAAGCATCAACCAAACCAGCTGCTTTAACTGCAGCCACTAAAGTGGTATGATCTTTACTTCCAATGGCTACCTGAACAATATTTGGTTTAGATGTAGAATCTTGCACTCCAGACTGCCCAGGAGTAGCCTCAGAAGTTGTTTCTGCACTTGAAACTTCTGGCTTTGGCTCACTTTCTGAACCACAAGAAACAATTGATAATGCTCCAATTGAAACTAAAAAGAAAAGTATTTTTTTCATTGTTTTTAAATAATTAATTTATTAAAAATATCAAAGAAAAATTTTAAAGATTATGATTTCAATCATATTAGACTATTATTTTAGTTTTAATTATTTGTGAGAGATTAATCATTAATAAACCAATAAGCATTACTAAAGCAATTATTATTAAATACACATTCATCCCTGGTATTACAACATAAGTTAATGAACCAAACCCTTGAATTGATAAAATTAATTCGTTAAAAATTATTCCAATAATAAAAGTTGCAATTCCACGAATAGTATATTTGTTTATAGTAATAAGGTTATTGATAAATATATATGTAATTAGGAAAGTAGAAACAAATGCTAATAAAACTAAATGTAAATAAGCAATAACTATTGGTCTGAAGCCAAATGCAAATTGGCTAATTGATGGTATTACGGAAACTAATTGTAATGTTAACTTTATTGATAATGCAGAACCAATAACAACAAATAGAAATTTTTTTAATTTAGAAACTTCCAAATGTTGTAAAAATTTAAGGTTTTTTAATAACAAAATTAATTTAATCCAACCTAAAAACTGAGCAATTGAAGAAGCAACAACTATAAGATACAACCAATATGGTAAATCTAACCAAAGAACAGAAAGTCCAAAAGCAGGAATGCAACTATAAAAAAACAATCTAAAAACATTTTTATCTTGATTCATATTTGGAAACAAATTATGAAGATATCCTAAAAATAAACCCAAACAACCAAAAAAGAACCAGCCATTATATTGAAAATGCAAATACCAATAAATTGATGATAAATACATATGTTGAGGCAAATTTTTTGTTGCCATCATATACGTTAATGAAGCAGTTCCAAAATTTGAAATTAGGTTAAAGATAATTGCAGCTTTTAACCAATTTGATATATTTTTATTTTCAGAAAATTTTAACACTTTGAAATAATTGTAACTAAAAACAAAGAATGTTATAATTGAAAGTGTTGAGAAAGTAATTGAAATCAAACCGTACCCTTGTATTGTAAATGAAATTAACATTCCATATGCACAAATAAGATTTGCAATAATAATATTCTTAAATAATCTTGAAGTTAAATCATTTAAAAATGGATTTACATAAATTATCATTAAAATCATTATTGTATGAGTTATCCATCCAGCAAAAGCAAAATGAGAATGAGCATTTTGTAAATTTTTTTGTTCAAAGTGTCTGAATTCAAATCCAGATTTATACCTCATTAATAATCCTAAGCACCCTACAACAAACAAGTTTAAAAAAGAGACAGTTAACCATTTTGAAAGATTTTTCGTTTTCATTAATTAATAAAATAATTTTCTGTTAATAATTTCTACTTTATTTTCTTTTTGCATTTTCTTAAGTGTGCGAATGACTGTTTCTACCCTGAGCCCTGTAAAATTAGCGATTTCTTGTCTGGTATTATCAATTAAAATTCTTTTATTAATAGGAATAGACTTATCAATTCTTAATGAATTTAAATAACCAATTATTCTATTTTCGGGAGTATTAAATATTAGTTCTCTAGCAGTTTCAGCTTTACTATATAATCTTTTTGCTAAGGTTATTAATAGTTTTTTTTCAATGCTTCTGTATTCATCTAAAATATTAAAAAAAATGTTTTTAGAAATTCTTAATATTAGTGAATCGCTTACTGCAACGGCTGATGATGGATAGGATCTATTGATTAATAATGCAGGTTCACCAAAGCTTTCACCATCAGTAAACACACCTTGAATAAACTCTTTACCATCAGGGTTTATATTTATCATTTTAACTTCACCTTGTACTACTTGATAGTAAAATATCGCATCATCTCCTTCCGAAAAAATATACTCACCCTTCAATATTTTTTTAGAAACAGCCCCCCAAGTAATGAGAATATTTGAATCCATTTTTCAATAAAAATTTAAAAAAAATAAATTAAACATTAAAACAATTTAAACTAAGAACTATTTAGAAAATTAATTTTTACTGAGTTAATATTAGCAGATTAAATAAATATTTTAATTAATTGAATTATAATTAACCTTACAAATCTCATAAATCTAAATTTACTATTTATCAATAAAAAAATAATAATCTACTTTAATTAATTAAATCTTTCAAAAGCATTTTTACTTAGTTCTTCTTGATGATTTGGATGAGCAATTTTAATTAAGGACTTTGCTCTTTGTTCCATACTCAAACCAAATAAATTTACAGCTCCATATTCGGTTACAACCCAATGTGTATGCCCTCGAGTTGTTACAACACCTGCTCCTTCTTTAAGTAAAGGAACAATTCTTGAAGTACCATATTTGGTTTGTGATTGAATTGCAATAATTGGTTTGCCACCTTTCGAGAGAGCTGATCCACGAATAAAATCTAATTGACCACCTATGCCAGAGTATTGGTAAGTCCCAATTGAATCTGAACAAACTTGACCTGTTAAATCAATCTCTATTGCACTATTTATAGCAACTACTTTTGGGTTCTGAGAAATTATTGAAGGGTTGTTTACAAAATTAATATCTAATGCTTTAACAATTGGATTATCATCAACAAAATCATACAATTTTTTTGAACCTAAAATGAATGAAGTAACACAATAACCATTAATTATATTTTTTTCTGAATTATTTATTACACCATTTTGAATTAATGGAATAACATCATCTGAAAACATTTCAGTATGTAACCCTAAGTTTTTATGATTAATTAAATTTTTTAAAACAGAATCTGGTATAGTACCAATACCTAACTGTAAAGTAGAACCATCTTCAATCATATTAGCAATAATTTTACCAATTTTTTTTGTTGCAGTATTTTGTTTTTTTTTATAACTAACTTCTGGTAATTTATCATCAACCCAAATGCAAGCATCAAATCTATTAAATGGAATAAAACCATCACCATGCACTCTTGGCATATTAGGATTTACTTGAGCAATTATAGTTTTAGCAGAATTAAATGCTGCTTTTGAAATATCAACAGAGGTTCCTAATGAGCAATAACCATGTTTATCAGGTGGAGATACTTGAATAATTGCAACATCAATTGGTAAAATATTTTTTACAAAAAGGGAAGGAATTTCACTTAAAAAAACTGGAATATAATCACCACGATCAGAATTAACCGCTAACCTATTACAATCAGAAACAAATAGTGAGTTAATGTAAAAATGACCTTTTAAATTTGGATTATTAAAGTCTGCACCAATTTGAGTTATTCCAATTAATTCTACATTAGTTAATCTTTCTTTTTGTTCAAATAATTTATTAATCAAATAAATTGGAGTTGCGGCACTTCCATGAAGAAAAACTCTTTGGTTAGATTTTATTAGCTTTAAAGCATCTTCTGCACTAGAATACAAATTGCTTATTGGCATTAATTTTTAGAATAAATGAAATAATTTACTTTAAATAAAAGACTTAATGATAAAAATAGCTTAAAAAAAAATGTTTTGACTTTAATTATTAAAAAATAATTAGAGTGAAAATTTTGTTAAAAATTACATCAAATAGTTTCAACAAAAAAAAATTATCTAGATAATAATTTCTGCAAAATTACAAAATATGGATTGAAATTTAGTAAAAGAAGTATGATGATTCTAAAAAATACTAGTTACAAAAGAATATACTAATTAGAAATGATTAATCTTATATGATCAACTATTTATAACTTTATCATAAACATTTAATGTTAACTCACCAACCTTACTCCATAGAAAATTATTTTTAATATGATTGGTTAATGATGAATTACTTGGAGTATTGAAAGATCTAATAATCCCATCTCTTATACTTTCAACATTGTAAGGATTTATATAAATAGCATTCTCTTTGAAGTACTCAAAAGTACCTCCAAATTTTGTTATAACAATGTTAGCTCCAGAAATTGCTGCTTCTAATGCAGCAATTCCAGGTGTTTCAAATAATGATGGTAAAGCAAAAATTTTACAAGCTGAATACGCAGAAGCTAACATTTCTGAATCATTTTCTAAACCAGGTATAATTAAAATATTTTTGTTTAAGCTTGCTTCATATAAACACTTATTCCCATAATCATTATTATGAATTTTCCCTATAATTACAGTTGGTACATTTAAGTCTTTTACTGCCCTAATTAAACTTAATACATTTTTTCTTTTAGAACCTAAATGTCCTACATTCAAAATGAAATCTTTTACACCATATGTTTTAACAAACAAATCTGGAGTTGAATGTAAAAACTTTGAATCGACTCCATTTGTAATAACTGTAATTTTATCAGCTGATATTTTTAAACCCCTTTGAATTAAATTTGCTTCAGCATTTGTGTTTGGTAAAACATGATTTGAAGACTCACAAACTTGTTTGATTATTCCATAATCAGTTCTAATTCCACTATAAAACTTATTTATAAAATCTTCGATCTTGATTACTGATCTAATAAAGATTGGTGATCTTTTTGTGAAAAAAATTGATGAAACAACGAATTTTTTATTGAATTGTTTTAACCTTTGAGTTATATCATAATTTAACATAGTACCAACAAACACGTGGTACAAATCGTAATTTTGATTGTCAAATTTATCCCATTGATTAAAAAACGAAATTTCAACTCCTAGTGATTTTAAAGAATCTGAAGTATTTAAAATTTGGGTTAATGGTCCTCCTGATACCATATTAATAGTTTTTGGAGCAATAAAACATACTTTCATTTAAATTAAACAATTGATGAAAAGCAAAAAAAGTATCTAAATAAATATATAAAATTAGTAAATAGTAATCATACTAATCTTGAATTTTACAAAAAATTAAATCAGAATACTCACATATCTAAAATATTAAAATTGAACTATCTAGATCTACGTCTTGAAATATCTTCAACTTTTTTGTTTAAAATTTTCAATTCATGTTCAACTCCATGAATATTCAGAAAGTATTCTAGAAATTCATTTATACCTTCATTATGAAAATCATTAGTAGTGATGAAATCTGCAATAGCTTTTAATTCTTTTACAGCATTGTTTAAAGCAACAACAAAGCCAACTTCTTTACAGAAATTAATATCATTATAGTAATCTCCAATTCCAACTATTTCATTCATTTTCACCCCGTAATAACTTGCAATTTGAACTAAAGCTTTTTCTTTATTAGAATTAAATGATCTAACTTCAATAACCCATGAATCTAGTTTATCTTTTAATTCATACATTCTAAGTTTTAATTCTTGGCTTTTCATTTTACTTTCAATATACTTCAAAATCGAATTAACACTAAAATAATCCCCAACAATTATTAACTCTAATATTTTATTATTAATTTCAATGTAATTACTGAATTTAAATCTTTCAATATTCCAGTGTTCATGATATACTGGCAATTCAATATCATCATTATTTACATAAAATTTATCAACAGTAACAACACAGAGTTTAACAATTTTATTTAATTGAACTTCTTGAATAATATCAATCATAAATTCTGGATCCAAATCTGTATTTACAATTACTTGTGTATCATTCGAGACAAAAAAAGTACTACCTTCAAGTGATACAATTGGTAGGCTTAAGTGAGCATCTTCTAAATAAGGAAGTACAGAGCTATGATGTCTTCTAGTAATAATTATAAATGGAATTCCTAGATTTTGGATTTTTTTAATCATATAAGCTGTATCCTTTCCAATCATATCAACACCGTTTAGCAATGTACCATCAAGATCACAAGCTATTAATCTAATTTTAGAAATTCTAGATTCTGGGGAAGTTAAGAACGAGAATATCTTTTTAATTGGTTTAAACATTTGTAAATAAAAAATATTTTAGTAAAATTCGTTAAAATAATTTAAAACATGGCAAACAAAATTATTACGATATATTTCTAAGAATTAATATCAAACTATTTATATTTGATTGCTATATTTGAAAAACAAAAAGATTATATATCTATCATCACATTTAATTTTTTCGAATATGAGTATCTCGGTACAACTTTCGCTCGATTTCAAGCCATATCCAGATTCAAATAATTTAGGATTTGGTAAGTATTTTGCCGATCATATGTTTTGTATGGATTTTGTAAGTGAGGATGGTTGGGTTAATCCTAAAATAATACCATATTCAGAATTTAAAGTTTCACCATCAAACTTAACTTTTCATTATGGGCAGACAGTTTTTGAAGGGTTAAAAGCATTTAAATGGAAAGATGGTTCAGTAAATATATTTAGATTAAATGATCATATAAAAAGATTAGCTCATTCAGCTGAAAGGTTGTGTATACCTAAGTTCAATGAAGAATTAGTTATTGAAGCCTGTAAGTTACTTGTTGACATAGATAATAATTGGGTTCCAAAGTCAGAGGGAACTTCATTATATCTACGACCAATAATATTAGCAGATGATGATGCATTAGGAGTAAGACCTTCAAATAATTATAAGTTGTTTATAATAACATCACCTGTTGGGAATTACTATTCAAAAGGACATGCACCAACTAAAATTCTAGTTGAAGAAAGTTATGCAAGAGTAGCACATGGAGGTTTGGGTGAAGCTAAGACTGCAGCAAATTATGCAGCTTCATTGTTAGCTGCAGAAAAAGCAAAATCTATTGGATATGATCAAGTGTTATGGTTAGATTCTATTAACCATGAATATATAGAAGAAGTTGGAACAATGAATATATTTTTTGTTTTGAATGGGACGAAAGGAGATACATTAGTAACACCTCCATTAGATGGTACAATTTTGCATGGAATAACAAGAAAAACTGTTCTAGAAATTGCAAGGGAGTGGGGAGTTAACGTTGAAGAAAGATTAATTACAATTGCTGATATATCCAATGCGTTTGATAATGGAACTCTAAAAGAAGTATTTGGTAGTGGCACTGCAGCAGTTATTTCTCAGGTTGGAGAGCTTTCTTATAAAGGTAAGAATATGATAATTATTGAACAACCAAATTCGTTAAGGTCTAGGCTTTTTGATGCTATTTCAAACATACAACACGGAATTGAATCAGATAACTTTAATAGATTAACAAAAATTGAACATCACAATTTTGATAGATCAAAACTTAGAAAAGATTCCATTGATGATTTAAAGTTTGTTCAAGATGTTATTGAAGTTAAATCAAGATTAGCACATTAGTTTTTTAGTTAAAATAATTGTTTATATAAATTGAAGAATAACAAAGAATATGATAGTGTTATTAATGAGTATAATATTGAATTTGATAGTTGTAAAAAATCATTTTTAGAAAATAAAATTGCAAAATCTAGAGTTTGTGCCAGAAGGGCAATTGGAATATTGGTTAGACGCAAAGCAGAATTAGATGATGGGTTTTATGGTGTTAACTCTTTAGAAAATTTAAATTATTTTTCAAATAAAAAATTTCCAATTGATGTAAATGAAGCTGCATCAAGATTACAAGGTGGTGAAAGAAGTAAAATTCAAGGTGAATTATTTTCAGATAAACCATTAGATGACTTATTAATTTTAACCTCTTTTCTATTCAATAATTAAACAACTATTATATATGTCAAATGTTAGAAGTCTTTTACTAATTGCTTTATTTAGTTTTATAATTACTAATTTACATGTTAATAGTCAAGAAAATAAAAATGTTAAATGGACTATTTTAACACCATCAATAAATTGTAAAGTTGGTGATGTTGTAAAAATTAAGATTGAGGGTAAGATTGCAAAAAAATCACATGTTTATTCATTAAAAAAATATCCAGATAGTCTATTAGGTCCACAATCTACTATTATTGTTTCTGGTGATAGTTCTAAGTTTGTATTATTTGGTGAAGTATCAGGACCTGAATCTATTAAACATAAAGATCCTAATTTTGATAATTTAATAACTGAATATTGGGAAGGCGATGTATTATTGGAAATACCATTAAAAATTCTTCCAACAGCAAAAGCTGGTAAAAATAAAGACTCTATTGTTGTTACTTTTATGTCATGCGATGATAAATCTTGCATGCCTCCTACAGATGTCGTTTTGAAGTTTGATTTAGAAGTATCAGATGGTGGTTTAAATAATCAAAGTAATGTTATCAATTCAGACCATACAGCAATATCTAAGGATAAAGAAGCAGCCTTAAAAAAAAAAGAAGTACTTCTAAGAACAAAAGCACTAAGCACATCAACAGGAAGTGATGATTTTGATAATGCTAAGAAGGAAGGATTTTGGTCTTTCATTTTAGTTTGTATGGCAGCTGGTTTTGGATCAATTTTCTTACCATGCGTTTACCCAATTATTCCAATCACAATTTCATTTTTCACTAAAAGAAATCATGCAACTCATAAGCAAGCCATAAAAGATGTAAGCTATTATGCATTGGGTATTATTTTAACTTTCACATTAGTTGGAGTATTAGTATCAGTATTATTTGGTGCTTCAAAGTTAAATGAATTTGTATCTAATCCATTCGTAAACATAATAATTGCATTAATTTTCATAGCTTTAGCATTTAGTTTATGGGGTGCATTCGAATTACAATTACCAAGATCAATTGTAGACAAGTTAAATAAAAATGCAACTGAAAATAAGGATAGTCCATTAGGTGTTATTATAATGGGTATAGTTTTTGCATTAACTTCATTTAGTTGCACAGGGGCAGTTCTTGCGAGTTTGTTAAGGCTATCAGCAGATGGAGATTGGACATGGGCATTAGCAGGAATGGCAGCATTCTCATTTGTATTCTCTTTGCCATTTATACTTTTTGGTTTGTTCCCATCATTGTTAAAATCTATACCAAAATCAGGTGGATGGATGAATGCAATTAAAATTGTATTTGGATTTTTAGAGATTGCTGCAGCTGTAAAATATTTATCAAGTGCAGATTTAGTTTGGGAATCTGGAATTTTAACGCGTGAAGTAGTTTTAGCGATTTGGATAACAGTTTCTTTAATGACTGGACTTTATTTGATTGGAGTATACAGATTTACACATGATTCTGTTGTAGATAAGATAGGAGTGCCAAGAGCAATATTTGCATTGCTTTTTATCTTTATGGCTTTTAGAATGGTGCCTGGTATGTTTGGAGAAGAGTTAGGTGAAATGGACGCATTATTACCTCCACAGAATTATCCTGGAATAGGGAATACATCAATTTTTGCAAGTGTTTTAAATAATTCAAATAAAATATCTTCAAATGAAATAACTAGCCACTTATTAACAAATGCAAAATTAGAAGATGGTTGGATTGTTGATGATTTAGAACTTGGATTGAAATATGCTAAGGAAGTTAAGAAAAATGTATTTATTGATTTTACAGGTTATCAATGTACTAATTGCAGATGGATGGAAAAAAATATGTTCCCAAAAGCAAAGATAGAACAACTCATGAAGAAATATGTTTTAGTTAGAATGTATACTGATAGAAGGGACTCTGTAAACTTAAGTAATAGGAAAATGGAAAATGATAAATTTGGAACAATTGCAATGCCATTCTATGTAATAGTCAATTCAAATAATGAAACAATTTCAACTTTCCCTGGATTAACTAGAGAGGAAGATGATTTTGCAAAGTTTTTAAGTAAAGGTTTGCAATAACATTTTTAAATAATAATTTAGTTTGATTTATATGAAAATTTTTAATCAAACTATTTTTTTTTAAAGGGTGAAATACTTTGATTTATAAAAGTTTTTGGATAATCTTCTACCCCATCAAAACCTAACTCAATATCACGTCCATCATAAGGTATATAATTTGTTTTAAATATATAATCCCAAATACTTAATGATATACCAAAATTAATTCCATTTTTTAAATTTGGTAAAAATTTTGCATGATGCCAAATATGCATTTTGGGATTGTTTAGAATATATTTTAAAGGACCATAAGATAAGTTTATGTTTGAATGATTTAGGTGTCCTATCGCTAATGCAATAATATGAATAATTATAAAATCACTTAAACCGAAACCGATCATTGATAGAGGAATGAATTGTAATCCCTTATAAATTATTGTTTCAAACCAATGGTATCTCAAGTGTGCTGAAAACCCCATTTCCATAACTGAATGATGTACCTTATGAAATTCCCACAAAAATTTATTTTTATGTAATAACCTATGAATATTCCATTGGATAAAATCAGTTAAAATAAACATAATTAATAGTTGAAACCATTTAGGTGTATTAAACAATTTAATTGCAACTAAGTTCTGTAAACCAAAACTTGATAAAATGTTATTCCAAATATTAACAGCAATATCAGATATTGCATTAAACCCAATCAATGAAAACAAGAAGAAATTAAAAAACATATAAAATCCATCTAACCAAAAGTCGGTTCTAATTTTGTTTTGTTCTTTCCTCCATGGATTCATAACTTCAATCAACCAAGTAATGATTGATATAAGAATCAACCAATAAAAATAATTACTCCATGATGGATTTAAAATCTCATTAATCAAGTATTGAGAGTAATTTTTATAAGATGCAGAAATTATATTTATATAAGTTTCCATAATATTTAAAGGAAAAATTGATACAATAATCTAATGTAAACTTATGAGTTAATGGTAAATTAAAAATCTCAATTAGTTATTGTTAAAAACTCATCAGATATAATTCAAAAATAAAAAATTCTTAAATACGTTCTTTAGGGAATAATCCAATTAACAAACTTTATTGCAAAATTGTTTTTAGTAATTGCTTTTTCAATACTGATACTATTATTTTATTTTCAAATATCAATTTATAAAAGATTACGAATCAGATTCAAAAATCTTTTAGCAATTAAGATATTAAATATAACATCAATAGTTGCTATGTTGATAATGGATTTGCCAATTATATATAATTTTTTAATTTATAAAATTTGGCATCCATTATTTATGGATAAATTTTTAGAAAAATTATTTCCAGTTTTTACTATTTTTCATATTAATAGTTTAATCTTAGGTGGTGGATTTTTAATTTGGGATAAGTTTATTAATTCTAAAATTCGAAAGTATAGAAAGGAAAAAAGTGTCAAGAATTTAACAAGTTCTAAGCATGAGATTCTTATTGAAAACGAAATTCAAAAAAAAACTCAAAGTTCAAATAAAAAAAATATTATAGAATTGAATAGAAGATCTTTTATAAAAACTACAGGGATAGCATTAGGTACTGGGCTAATAGCCAGTAAAACCCTAAACGCAATGAATACTACATTTGATTTTATAATAATTAACAAAAAGTATAGAATCCCTGGACTTCCTGAAAACTTTAAAGGATTAAAAATTGCTTTTATTTCAGATGTTCATTCATCTGTTTACATGCAAAAACCTCAAATGAAAAAATATGTTTCTGAAGTAATGAAACTTAAAGCTGATGTAATTTTTGTGACTGGTGATTTTGTAAATAGTAAAGTTTCTGAAGTTTATCCCTTTGCTGAAGTATTTACAGATTTGAAAGCTCCTATGGGTGTTTTTGGCGTTACTGGGAATCATGATTATTATAGTGGAGATATAGAAACTGTTGTAAAGGAGATTGAACAATGTGGTATTAAAATATTGCGAAATGAAAATTTATCTTTAGAACGAAATGGTGAAAAGATACATTTGTTAGGTATTGATGATAAATATAGTAAGTCGGTACAAGAATATGTGGAGACTGGAAAAACAGAAATTGGAGCAGTTGAGAATTTGATAAAAGGTATTCCGGAAGTTGAGAAAAAAATTCTTTTATGTCATAAACCATATTACTTTGATGACTATGCTAAACTAGGTATGGATTTGGTATTAAGTGGTCATACTCATGGAGGTCAACTTGTTTTTGCAAAATTTGGAAATATCCCAATTTCATTTGCAACAATAATATCGAAGTATGTTGCAGGGGCATATAGAACAAAATCAAATCCTGAATCATTGTTGTATGTAAATTCCGGTTTAGCAGCAGTAGGTATTCCAGTAAGGCTCAATTGTCCACCTGAGATTTCTTTAATAACACTAGGATAAAAGTAATTATCTAAAAGAAATATTATTATTTATAACCAAGTTTAGATTGATTAATTTCATTTTTTCCTTGATTCAATACCATTACTATTAAAAACTTTTATAGTAATCGTTCTATATTTTTCTGATCCAGTAAAATTTAGTATAGCAAAATTTCTACAACCAACCCAAGTATTTGAAACCCTTAAAACATTTATTTCTGTTGAATCTCTTCTTGAAGTTGAGTTTAAAGGAGAGCAAGTTTAATCATAAAGTGGGTATGTTCCAATTCTATCCAATTTGGATAATTCAGTAATATGCCTGTCACCACTAAAAAAAACAACTCCTTTTATTCCTTCATTTAAAATTAGATCAATAATTTTTTGTCTTTCTTCTGGATAAGTGGAATAATTTTCATATTTGGCAACAGGATTTAACAATTGGTCACTTAAAGCAATTATTTTAAATTTCGAATTTGATGAAGATAATTTATCAATCAACCATTCAATTTGTTTATCTCCCAAAATTTGTCTATTACCAGTTTTTCTATTATTTGGAGATCTATTCCAACTATCATCTAATAAAAAAATTCTACATCAGCTCATTGAAAACTTATACAAATTCCACGTAAATTTTTTGTACCATAACCTGGATTAGACCAAGATACCGGAAATGCCTTTAAAGTTTTTTCTTTATGTGTAAATCCTCTGTCAGCATCATTTGGTCTATAATCGTGATCATCCCAGATAGTATAATTATGTATATTAGCAAATAGTAGTTGAAGTTCTTTTAGGCTTTTACCATGAGTGAACCTATAACAAATACCTGTCCATGTATTCCAGTCCGATTCTCTTAAATAATCATTATCTCCTAACCACAACATAGCGTCTGGTTTTTTTTAACTAACTTGAAGAGTATATTTCATATTTACCACCATAATGTTTTCCTGGTCTGTCATATAATGAATCATTTATATATTCACAACTCCCAACAGCAATTGAGAAATTGGGAGGACCTGATCTATTTTGCCATAAAACTTGTGATTGAAACTCAAATGGATAATTTCTAACTATTAACTTATCATCAATTATTAATTCATAAGAATATTTTTTTGAAGGTAAAACTTTATCAGCAATTAAATGAACAATACATGCTGAATCGGTTTCTAAATAACTAGATTTTGTATTAAAAATTTCACTTTTATCACCATTTACCCAATATCTAATATATACTTTTGCAGGAGTTTTAGTTTGAACCCATAACATTACTTCTTTCATTTCAGAATACCCAACCATAGGACCTGATTGAAGGTTATCATCTTGTGAAAACAAACTTAAAATTAAAAATAAATAAATAAAAAATATTGATGATTTCATATATAAAATTTTAGTTAAGATATTTTTCAGATGTTTGTAACAAATTTAAATATATTAAATATCAAAAAATACATTTTACTATTAATGCAGAATTTAAAAAACAAAATTGAAGAATTATTTGCCTTACCATTCAACGAAAAATATAAAGTTGATTCTATTGAAACTTTTAAAGAGTTAAAGAATTTTCTAAATGATGGTTCTGTTAGAAGTGCAGAGAAAGATTCAACAGGGAAGTGGATTGTAAATCAATGGGTAAAACGTGGTATATTAATTGGTTTTAGATATGGTAACAACATAAATATGTCAGTTGGTGAGTTGTCTTTTTTTGATAAAGATACATTGCCATTAAGAAAATTTTCGTTGCAAGATGGAGTAAGGATTGTTCCAGGTGGCTCTTCAGTTAGAGATGGAGCTTATGTTGCACAAGGAGTTATATGTATGCCACCAATGTACATAAATATTGGGTCTTATGTTGATGAAGGTACTCTAGTTGATTCTCATGCATTGGTTGGAACTTGTGCACAAATTGGTAAAAGAGTCCATTTAAGTGCTGCAGCTCAAATAGGTGGCGTTCTAGAACCTATTGGAGCTAACCCAGTAATTATTGAAGATGATGTAATGGTTGGAGGAAATTGCGGAATTTATGAAGGTACAATTGTAAGGAAAAGAGCTGTTTTAGCAAGTGGAGTTGTTTTAACTGGTTCTTCTAAAGTATTTGATATTGTTAATAATAAAGTTATTACATCAATTGAAGGAAGTACACTAGAAATTCCAGAAGGAGCAGTTGTTGTGAATGGTTCTAGAGCTATAAAATCAGAATTTGGTTTGGATAATATGTTATCGATTTCTACACCAATAATTATCAAATATAGAGATGATAAAACTGATGCTAAAACTGCTTTAGAATCTGCTTTAAGATAGATAACTCTTTTAGATGTAAATTAGTTAAAATTATTATTTACTGTTATCAAATACAAAACAAATATAATTTGGTTGATGGGTCCTTCTGGTTCCGGCAAAACCACAATTGGTAGATTGCTGTCAGATAAAATTTGTGGGACATTCTTTGACATAGATCAAATAATAATTGAAAAAGAAAAGAAAACTATTTCAGAAATATTTGAAATGAAAGGAGTAAATTATTTTAGAGAAAAAGAAGTTGAGGTTGTTAAAAACTTGAACTATTCTTGTGATTATATAAATATAGTTTCATTAGGTGGGGGTTCTATCACTCAAAGCTATATACTTGATTCAATTAATTCTAAAGGACTAAAAATATATCTTGAAGTTGATGTTGAAACTGCTATAAATAGAATTTCAAATTTTAAAGATAGACCATTGTTATTGTATGATAAACCAGAAATAGCTTGGACTGAATTATTTGTAAAAAGAAAAACAATTTATGAAAATTGTGATTTAAAAATTAATTCTGATAATAGTATTGATGAGATTTGCAAGCAAATTATTGAATTTATAACAAATTGAAGTAATGTTTTTTAATTTTAATGATTCAAGTACTGAAGTTCTTTTTTATGAAGATATAAAATCTATTATTAAATCAATTATTTTAACAGAAAACAATTATTATTTAATTGATAAAAATGTTTATAGAATATATAATGATGAATTTAAAGAGTTAAAGAATGTCTTTGTATTAGATCCAATTGAATCTAATAAAGATATTAATAGTTTAATAAAAATTGTTGAATTTTTAAAAAAGAAAAAATGCAATAAAAAAAGTTTGCTTATTAGTATCGGCGGTGGGTTAACTTGTGATTTAGGAGGTTTTGTATCATCAGTATTTTTAAGAGGGATTAAATCTTGTTATATACCAACAACCCTTACAGCTTTTGTAGATGCAGCTTTAGGTGGGAAAACTGGAATAAATTTTAGTGGAATAAAAAATTATTTAGGTACATTTAATCATCCAACTAAAGTTTTACTTACTACAAAGTTCTTGCAAAGTTTAAATGTAACTGAGTTAAAATCAGGACTAGTTGAATCTTTAAAAATGGGAATAGTACTTAACAAAAAATTATTTGAATTAATAGTTCTAGAAGCTTCAAATATTTTTAACAAAAATCTAAATAATAACATATTATCTTTAATTAAACTATCAATTAAAACTAAAATGAAGGTTGTTGAAATGGATTTTAAAGATAAAAATGTAAGAATGAGCCTAAACTTTGGACATAGTTTTGGTCATGCTTTAGAGCAATATTATGAAAACAAAATATCTCATGGTCAGGCAGTAGCATATGGTATAAAAGCAGCAACTTATTTTGCTTTAAATATCGAATTGATTAAACAAGATAGATTTGATATTATAATCAAACAAATAGATCTATTAATTGAAAAATTTAATTTTGAAAATGTGGATATAAATTTACTTATAGATAAAATGACTTTTGATAAAAAAAATAATATTAATGGAATTACTATTATATTACCGATTGAAAAAACTGGATACAAGATATTAGAAACTAACGATAAAAATTTATTAAAAGAAAGTTTTAAATTTGCATTGGGTTCAATTCGTTGATATTCGAATTATTAAATTGAAAACTATGTCATAATTACATTATGAAAAAACATATTCTAATAATTACTATAACTTTTTTATTATTTCATAGTAAAATAATTGCACAATTAATTTCTGAAGAGGCTTCAGGATTTAAGTATGTAATTACATTTCCAGATACAGCAGGAAATGATAGGGATTATAGATTCCCATACTATAATATTAATTCAAGTTCTTTAATTTTTGTTTATTCTCAAGTAAATCAATTCATTTCATTATCAAATAAAAAAACATTTACCAGAGTAAATTTACTTGCTGGAAAAGTAAATACAATTGATGTTTCCAATTATAATTTACAAACTACAAACCCTGGTGTTGTTTCAGATAATTCAATAACTATTGATGCAGACTTTCCAATTGTTGTTTATTGTTACATAAATACTAGTTTTGGGGCAGAAGCTTGGACGCCATTACCTGTTGAGAGCTGGGGAACAGAATATTATTTAGCTACATTGCATAGTGATAAAACAAATAATATAAATCCTGCAACAAATGATGAGTTTAATTTTGGGAATAAAGATTTTTCACCCGCACCAGCACAGGCAATAGTAATTGCTGCTTATGATAACACTCAATTTTCTATAAAAGCAAATCTAACATCAAATTATAAAAGACTTGCCCCGGCAAATACACCATTAGTTGTAAAATTAAATGCTGGTGAAACATTTTTGATAGAATCTTGGGTAGAGACCTCTTATCTAAATAGAAATGAACCAATAGATAGTCTTGTAGATTTAGGTGGTTTTAAAATTGAATCTGATAAGCCTGTAGGGGTTATTTCAGGTAATACCAGATCTTTAGGTTTAGATCCAACTGCAATTTCTAATAAAGCGTTAGCGTTAACTGGTAATTCACTTAAAAATTTATTCATTGAATCATTAGCACCAGTTAATCAACTTGGTAAAGAGTTTGTTTATTTACCATCAATGGATACAAAAAATCCGAATTCAGGAAGTAATTCTGGAATAAGAAAAAAGGAGTCAATAAGAGTGTATGGTACTTCTCCAGGAATTACAATAATAAGTTTAGATAATAAAATTAATAGTCAAGTTAATGAAGGAACTGGTTCTGATTACATTCAGAAATTATCTTTTAATCCAATTAACCCACATTATATTGTTACTGATAAACCATCACAAGTTTTTATGAATTCTTCAGCTGTTTCTGAAAAATTAAAGTCAAGTGTAACAACCTGGGCTGGTTCTTCATCAGATTATAACACTTACGGAGGATTTATGGTTGAGTCTGTACCAATAGAACATTGGGTATCATTTGCCCCATTTATAACACCTAGTTTTGGTTATGAAAATTATTTAAATATTGTTACAAAAAAAATCAATAAGAATAATTTGTTTAAAGTAGTTGGGAATAGTAGAAAACAAATACCTTTAACAGATATACCTGGAACTGACTTAGCTTGGGGATTTATCCAGTTGAAAATTGATGAATCGGGAGTAATTGAAGGTATTAAAGACTCTAAATTTTATGGTTATGTGTATGGAATTCCTTTAAATGGTTTTTGTTTTGAACTTTTTTCTCCAGGAGTTACAAAGAAAAAAGATGATGATAAAAACATTCCAAAACTTGAAAGTTCTGGATCTGGAAATAAAGTTTTACATGCTTCAGAATATAGAGAACAAATAAAAAATGCAAGTTATGGATATCCTTTAGCTCCTTCAAGAAACATAATTGGAAAAGGGGATTCGTTAGAAGTTCAGTTAATTTCTGATTGTAATTTGATGAGAATTAAATACAAAACCTTTAATCAAAATCCGGTTGGATTACGAACTATTAAATTAGAGAATCCGATTAATATGAAATTATTTTTTATTGATCCTAAAACTGTTAAAGAAGTTATCAATTCAACAATAGGTGAATTTTATGTTACTCCAATTGATACAAGTAAATATGCAGAAACTACAATCTTGATTCAAGATAGAACTGGTAAAATATGGAGGTATTTTTTTTCAAATGGAGAACAATTTATTTATGAAAAATTCACTCAAACAAAATCAAAGAATGGTACTACTTCAATTATTTCTTTAAGGAATCCTCTTGCTTATCCTGTTACTATTAAAAAAGTTTATTTGCAAAATGGTTACCCTTATACAATTACTTCAGTAACTCCTTTCCCACCTACTCAAATACCATCTAATGGAATATTAAAAGTAGGTTTATTACTTCCAAAAGATTCAACACATAAAAGTGATTTTATTGTTGTTGAAGGAGAGTGCAGAAAAGTAAGCATCAATATTAAAATTTCAGATATTGATAGTGTTTCAATTCCTGTTTTAAGCGAATTTCCACCTCGAATTGAATGGGTTGCTGGTATAAATGATTGTACTAAAAATAAAAAAAGAGAGTATGATACAACAGTTTCAGTATTCAATGTTGGGAACAAAATTATGGTTATTGATACATGTTTTTTGTTTGGAAAAGATGCTGATAGCTCAATATTTATTTTAGGTGAAAGACCTAAAATTCAAAAAGGTGATTGGGTTAGACCCAACGATACAATAGAGTTTAGAAGATCTCAACAAGTAATTTTTAGACCAAAAGAAGAAGGGAATTACTCATGTATATTTGTACTTGTTACATCTGACGGTGATTCTCTTAAAGTGGAGCTAAATGCATCTGCAATTGAATCTCATATTTCAATTTCAAATTATGACTTTGGAAAATTTGAATTTATTGGTGAAAGAAAAGTCAGTTCATCGGGTGATGTAATTTTAAAATCCTTACCATCAAGAATTAATACTATTACAGATATTAAAATTATTGGAAATGATTCTCTTGATTTTGAGTTTGAATCAGGGTTTGATTTACCAACAATTGAAAAACCATGGACATTAAAAATTGGTGAATTAAAAAAAATCCCATTGATTTATAAACCCTCTACTAATGGCAGAAAAACTGCTAAACTTTCAGTTTCAGGGGATCATTCAAAATGTGATGATTCAACTAATATTTTGATTGGTGAATCTTATCAGTTTAAATTTGAATCTGAAGTTACTTCTCACTCATTTGCTAAAATTATGAGTTGTAAAAAAGATAGCTCTGTGATAAAATTATCGAATACAGGTACTGGTTCAATTTTTATAACTGATTATAAATTGATTGATGATAAAAATGTTTTTACTGTTGAACCTATTAAATTACCTTTTCCTTTAGCTCCTCTTGAGAGTGTAAATATAAAAATTAATTTCAAATCTAAAAATCCTGGAAGCTACTCAGGGAGTTTGTTGTTTTATCCAGTTAAATTTACAGACAGTTCATTATTACCAATTTTAGTTAGTGAATTAAATGGTTCAAGTTTTTATATCAAATCGAAGATTTCTTCAATAAAAGGAGTTAAAGGTTTGCCATACGATACAGTTATAATACCTTTAAAGCTATTAGATCAAGTAGATGATCTTTCTTTAAATAAATTTATTATAACAGTTAAGTATGAAAAAGGAACTTTACTATTATTAAATTCCTCTACAAATGAATTTAAATCAAAATTTTTAAATAATAGTATCATTAAAGATTGGAATTTCAATATTATTAAAAACGTGCCTGGTGAAATAATTGTAGAATTTACCTCAACAGATAATTCTTTAAAAGGTGTAGGTGAGTTGTTAAGAGTTCCATTCCAATTGTTTGCTGGTTCAGAACCTCTTAGCACTGTTAAGTATTATTTGGATATTGGAGAATTTGGAAATTGTGCAACAATAACAACTGATTCAGTATATGTAACTTTAGATTCAAATTGTGAAACTTTAACTAGATCTGTTGAACTTACAAATTCAATTTACAAATTAAATCCAATTTCACCTAACCCATCAAATGGTAAGATAAAATTTAGCTTTAGTTTAGGTTTAGACGGTAATACCAATTTTTGTTTACTAAATAACAAAGGAGTAAAAATCAAGGAGTTATTACGAAATAATTTAGGTATAGGAAATTATTCGATTGAAATGAATTCTAACGATTTACCAAATGGAATTTACTTTTATAGAATAGAATCTGGTGTATGGTCAGATACAAAAAAATTAATCATTTGTAAGTAAATTTGTTTTATAAAAACGGTTGCAAAATTCAATACAACCGTTTTTTTAATAATAAAATCTAGTTTAATTTTTCAGAAGAATAACTGACTAAATCTTTTAAAATATTCTCTTCAAATGGTGATCTTAATCCAGCAGAATTAAATATCTCGAGTACACTTTTAGTTCCACCTATTTCACACAAATTAATATATCTTTTTAAAGTATCATCAGGATTGCTTTCGTTAAGAATTCCTAACTGCAAAGCACCAATTTGTGCAACAGCATAATCAATGTAGTAAAATGGCATTTGAAAAATATGACCATTTCCATACCAAAAATATTTTGTAAAATCTGAACTTTCAACAACAGGTGAATACTTTTTAATTATTTCCTTATACTTATCTTCTCTATCATTAATAGATACATTTGGATTCAAATATACCCATTCTTGAAATTCATCACCAATTGCCATTGTTGTAAATAAGAATATTGCATTTCTTAAATGTTCTTTTCTATATTTAATTGCATTCTCTTTTGAAAAATAAGATTCCATCAAAGGCATAGAAATAAACTCCATACCCATAGAACAAATCTCTGCAGCATCATAACTAGGCCATTGTAACATTATAGACTCAATCCTTTTTTGAGATTCAAATGACTGAAAAGCATGCCCCATTTCATGTACAATTACTCTAACATCATCACTATTACCAGTTGAATTTAAAAAAATTGCCACTCGACCTTCATCTGGAATTGAAGTACAAAAACCTCCTTGTCTTTTGCCAGGTCTATTCTCTAAATCTATTAGTTTATCATCAACCATAGACTTGAAAATGTTTGATAATCTAGGTGATAATTTATCAAATAAATTTTGAGTTTTCTCTAATTGTTCATCAATTGGAATTACATTATTAGGCAAACTTAAAGAAGGAACAAAACTAACATCATAAGGATTTAACTTATCTGTACCTAACTCTTTTATTTGATTCAGTTGAAGTTGACTTTTAAGGGGTACAATAAATTTTAAAATATTATCTCTAAATTCTCGAACTTCTTTAACTCCATAATCTGTTCTTTCCATATTTTTATAACCCAATTGAAGGAAGCTCTCATAGCCTAAATTTAAAGCCATTTGAGTTCTTAATTTTACGAGTTCATCAAATATTTGTGAACACTCATCTTTAAGATTTTTATAACAAATACATTGTTGAGTATAAAGTTCTTCTCTTAAACTAGCATCTGGTGATTGCCTAAAATTAGAAGCTTGAGCTAATGAATATTCTTTACCTTGAATAGTAATTCTTTGTGAAGAAAGTAATTTTGCATGCTTTGTAGAAAGTTCTCCAATCTTAACATTTAACTCAATGTTAATTGGATTTAAAGAATCAATAGTATTTTCTAATACTGAAAGTATTCTTTTCCCATATTTAATTCCTATAGCTTCCTTATGATTTGTATCTAATAAATAATTAATCAATTGGAAGTTAAATTTAGAAGAAACTGGAATAATTTGTTCTCTAAAATATTTATCTGCTATTTCTAATTCAAGGTTATTCATATCTTTTGCTAAAGCATAATGAATACGGTTTATTTCTCCAGTTATATAACAATCTAGAGCATTCCATTTTTCAAATAGATTTAACCAATTGGTTGGTAATTCTGAGCTATTCGCTTCTTGAACAAGATTTAATAAGGTTGTGTATTCATCAATGACAAATTCAACTGTTAATGATTCTGGACGGTCTTGATAATATTTGTATTGCATAATTTTGAAGAAAATTTAATTTAACTCTGCATTAAGATGTAAAATAGAGGCTGCTTTATCCATTAAAAATTTAATAATATTTTCATCAAATGGAGAAGTAAATTCAACATCATTAAATATTTCTAATACACTTTTAGTTCCTCCAATTTGACATAAACGAATATACTTTTCCATAGCTATTTTATGATCTTTTAAATCTTGAATAGCAAGTTGCATAGCACCAGTTTCGGCAATTGCATAATCTATATAATAAAATGGCATATCAATGATATGAAGCTGTGAATACCATCTTGCATAAATTAGTTTTTCATCCATTGAATAATCAACGTCTGGTTTGTATATTTTCCAAATAGTAACCCAAGCATTATCTCTTTCTTCCATTGTTGAATTAAAATTTTCATAAACCCAATGTTGGAATTCATCTACTATGCATATGTAGGTCATTAATCCAATTGCTTCTCTCCATCTACCTTGTGAAAATTTGATTCTATGTTCTTCAGAAAAGAAATAATGAAGTTGTTGCAGAGCTAGATACTCCATTCCCATTGAATGAATTTCACATGCATCTGAAGTTGGCCATTGCAAATCAATTGCTTCAATTGGTTGAGACTCCCATCCTTGAAATGCGTGTCCCATCTCATGCATCAAAGTTCCTACATCACCTTGATCTCCAGTTGAATTACATAAAATTGCAACTCTTCCTTCATCTGGGAAACTTGTGCAAAAAGCTCCTGATCTTTTACCTACTCTATTTTCAAGATCTATCAAATTCTCATTCCTCATTTTTCTAAAATAGTCAGCTAATTTAACATCTAATGAATCGAAAACTTTTTCTGCGTTATCAAGTTGATTTTCAATCGGAGCTATCCCAACTGGTAATGTACAAGAAGGACAATATTCTGTATCCCAACATTTCAAAGTTTGAGTGCCTAATTCTTGTGCTTGCTTTTTAAGCATTTGAGATTGTAATGGTACTACAAATTTTCTCACAGAATCTCTGAATTGTTTTGCTTGTTGAGGTCCATAATCAGTTCTTCCCATGCTTAAATACCCTAATTCAATAAAGTTCTTAAATCCTAGGTTCAATGCCATTTGATGACGAAGTGCCACCATCTCATGAAATATTTTTCCTAATTCATCATGATGATTTAAAAACCAATTCCTATGGTTTAAAAAAGCTTCTTTTCTTGTTTCAGGATCTGATGAGGCTTGTTTTGAACGTGCTACTGGTAATGTAACTTTTTCACCAGAAACAGTTACAAATCCAGATGAAACAATTTTATTATACGTGTTTGAAAGAGAACTTAGTTTAACATTTAAATCAGTATTGATTGGTGCTAATGGTTTAACAGATGTTTCAAGAACAGCAATTAAATGTTCTCCAAATTTTTTACCAACATCAGACTTATATCTACTTTTAAGGAATGAATCTAAAATTTTGGAACTCCCATTACTTGAAATTGGTGAAACTTTTTCACGAAAATATTCTTCTTCATCCTCAATTTTTTTATTGCTCATATCTTTAGAAAACTCATATCCAATTCTGCTTCCTTCACTTCCAATATATGATTTTAAAGCATTCCAATCTAAATATAATGATATCCATTTTTCAGGGGTTTCATAGTTTTCTGCTTCCTCAATTTTTGAAAATAAAATATCAAATTCAGCTTGAATAAATTCAGCTGTTAAACTTTCAGGTCTTTGTTTGTAATGTTTGTAATCCATATTTTGTATAAGAATTTAAATTCGCTAAAAAAATTAGTTGCAAAAATATACTTTATTGAAAATTTAATCTAATTAAATTTTTAATTTTCAAGTATTTCTTTAGTTTTTAATTGTCTAAAATGAAACATTTTTTTTATAATTCTATTAATAATCAACCAATTAAGAAATTCTCCTAGTTTACCAAAAGGAGGAATATATTCAACAATATCAGTTAAAATTGTCCCTTCATTTTCAACTTTGAAAAATCTCTTTTGAAACCAATATTTAAAAATCCCTTTTCTTTGAATATCATGCATTAACTCATTTTTGATACAGTCAGTAATTTCTACTTCAAGAATAGATCTAATAAAATAAAATTTTCTAATTTCCAAAACAACTTTGTATCCAACTCCTGAAATATCATTCATACTAATAATTTTAAAATTGATATCACGTGGAGTAATTCTTAATAAATTATTTGTATCCATGTGGAAATCAAATACTTTTTCAATTGGAGCGTTTATAAATATTTGTTTTTTATATGAATTCATCAACATAAGACGTTTTAGATTTGTTTTAATTAAAAAAATCCCGATAAATTTAATTATCGGGATCTTAATGTATAAAAAAATTAAATTAATTAATGACTTGAACTAGGTGTCATAGAACCTGTAACTGGCTTTTGTGGCGATTTATCTTGAACATAACCATATACTGGTAAATTAAGTATTGGTGTTTCTTGTGATGTTGTTTTTACTGAAACTGTACCTGAAATTTGTCCAACTCCAGTTGGAGTTACAAATACTTTTATTTCAGTTTCCTTTCCTGGAGCAATATCTTTTGAACCAACTAAAACTAACCTTATCTTTGGTTGAGGAGCTGGTGGTGGATTTGAACCACCAGACATTGATGCAGGAGTTGAAGCAGCCTTAACAACTTCTGAAGAAATTATTGAAAAAGAAACATCACCTGAGTTAGAGATTTTAACAGAACTTGAACTCTCTACTCCTTTTTTAGGATCAACTAATGAAAAATATTCTCCAGGAGTAACTGTTACTGTTCTTCTTAAATTTGCTTTTAAAGAATAAACTAGAGTTGTATCATATCTTGAAGAGTCTTTAGCTAAAGTTGAATCAAATTTCTTTTTAGTTGTGTCATTCATTTTTGCTAATGAATCTTTTGAAATTCCCATTGGATCAGTTGCTGTAATAGTAATTGATTTATCTGTTTGACCATGTTTTCCAGTAGTATTTAAGGTTACGTTTACAATTGTAGTATCACCTGGTTTTAGAAGATCCTTAGTTAATGGAGCGCTTGTACAGCCACAACCTGGTCTAACTTCCTTAATAAACAAATCTCCATCTCCAATATTTTTAAGTATAAAAGATGTTTTTAATTGATTGTCTTTTAAAGTTGAAACTTTTATCTCACCCCAATCATGAGTAATACCACCAACAACTTCAAGTTTGCCATGGCTATTTGATGAAGTATTTGCACCTTCTTTTTTACATCCAATTAAAATTACTGAAAATAAAAGTACTAAGAAAATAGAATTAAATTTAATGTTCATGTTTTAAGTATTAGTGGAGAAATATATTTGTTAAAATTTCGTTTGCAAAAGTAGTTTAACCAAATGTATAAACTAAAGTATTAACTAGTATTTGTTTAGACTTTATATTAAAATTTTCATTCCATTTAGTTAAAATTAAATTAACTAATCCTATTTTTTTCAAAAAAAGTAATTCAATATTTTAATAATATAAATAAAGATTAGTTACAAACTTTTGCGAGTAATTAAAGTTTACTTGAAATAATAAACTTATTTTTGACCACTTAAATTCCAATTTATGAATATATTAATTTTCAATTGGCAATGTTGGACTAACCCATTAGCCGGTGGCGCGGAAGTCCATTTACATGAAATCTTTAAAAGAATTGTTAAAGCCGGAAATAGTGTTACACTCTTTTGTTCTAACTATAAAGGTGGTTCAGTTGAAGAAGTTATTGATGGAATTAAAATTATAAGAAGAGGAGGTAGAAACACTTTTAATTTTATAGTTCCATTTTATTATTTTCTTTTATTTAAGAAACAAAATTTCTCTGTTGTTTTAGACGACATTAATAAAATCCCATTTTTTACACCATTGTTTATCAAGAAGAATCTAGCTAGTATTGTTCACCATTATTTTGGTAAATCAATTTTCCTTGAATCAGGATTAATTTTAGGTAACTATGTTTTTAGAACTGAGAATTTGATTGGTAAATTTTATAAAAATGTACCAATGTTTGTAGTATCCAATTCCACAAAAGATGAAAGTATTAAAAGAGGTATATTAGAAAATAACATTTACTTCGCTCCAAATGGAATTGATGTTAAATGCTTTAGAGAAAACTCTTTTGAAAAAACAAGTTATCCTTCAATAGGATATTTCGGTAGATTAAAAAAATATAAAAGTGTTCAACATTTGATAAGTGCATTTATTGAAGTAAAAAAAAATATTCCTGATTCGAAATTAGTAATTATTGGAAAAGGGGATTTTGAGAATGAGTTAAAAAAACAATCTATAGAAAGTGGTTTTATAGAAGATATAATTTTTACTGGTTATGTATCCGAAGAGTTGAAAGTTGAATGGTTAAATAAACTATGGCTAGTTGTTAACCCTTCAATGAAAGAAGGTTGGGGAATTGCAAATGTGGAAGCAAATGCTTGTGGAACACCTGTAATTGTGGCTAATTCTCCTGGATTAAAAGATTCTGTTATTGAGAATTTTAATGGTCTATTATATGAATATGGGGATATAAAAAGATTATCCGAACTTATTATAGAAGTTATAAATAATAATGAACTAAGAAATAGATTATCAATTGGAGCAAAGAAATTTACTGATAATTTAAGTTGGGATAATTCTGCAAATAGTGTGTTAAAAACTTTGAACAATATATTTTAATTAAATAATAATTTATGAATAAATTTTTAGAACGTATAATTGAAGGGGTAATAGTTACTGATGGTTCAATGCAATCAGTTTTAAGTTCAATGGGATTTGATGAAACCCCAATTGAAATTTATAATTTAAAAAATCCAATCATTATAGAAAAAATTCATTTTGAGTTTATAAATGCAGGAGCAGAAATTATTCAATCAAACACATTATTTGGAAATACAATTTCTTTGTCTCAATATAAACTTGACGATAGGTTTTATGAGATAAATAGAAAAGGAGTTTGGCTTGCTCGAACAGCAGCGATAAACAAAGCCTTTGTTGCTGGAGTTGTTGGTCCTGTTGGGAAGTTTCTTTATCCAGTAGGGCAGTTAAAACCAGATATTGTTTCAGAAGCATTTACTTCTCAAATTCATGCTTTGTTAGATGGAAAATGTGATATAATTATGTTGAAATCTTTTATTGACATTGATGAACTTGAACTAGCTTACAGTGCTGTAAGAAAAATATCTAAAGATATAGCTATTATAGCTCAAAAATCTTTTCCAGAGGATGGATCAGTTTTAAAAACAGAATATCCAAAAGTAATTGCAAATAAACTATATAAAGAGGGAGTTGTTGCTATTGGTACAAATGGTACTGTTGGTCCTCAAAGAATGAAAGAAATTGTTAAATCGTTGTATGGAGTTACTAACGCAATTCTTTCAGCACAACCAGATATTGGAATCCCAACTTTAATTGATAACGTAGCTTCGTATAATGCAACATCAGAATATGTAGCTCAATCTTGTAAAACATTAGTAGAAAATGGAGTAACTATTATTGGTGCAGATGGAGGTTGTTTACCAGAACATACTAAAGCAATTTCTATGGCAGTAAAAGGTTTAAAAGTAGGCAAACCAGAAATCATAGTAAAGCCAAGTATATTAAAAAATAATAGTACCCTTGATTTAGAATTAGCTAAATCTAAATTTCAAAAAAACATTGGAAAAAAATTACTTGTATCAGTGGAGTTAGATGTTCCAAGAGGATTAGATTTAAATTCTATTTTTAAAGGAGCAGAGTATTTATCTAAAAATGAAATTGATGCAGTTAATATATCAGATGGTGCAAGGGCAAGACTCAGAATGTCACCAATAACAATATCACATCTAGTTCAGAATAAAACTGGAATGGAATGTATTTCTCATTTTGCATGCAGAGATAGAAATATGGTTGGATTACAAAGTGAACTCTTATCTGCTTATACTCTTGGAGTAAATAATATTTTATCAGTAACAGGTGATCCAGCTCAAATAGGAGATTACCCGTACGCAACTAGTGTATATGATTTAGATTCAGTAGGGTTGATTAGAGCATTAAAAAGAATGAATCTTGGCTTAGATTTGATGAATAACCCTATTGGGAAAAAAACAAATTTTATGATTTCATGTGCTTGTAATCCAGTCTCAGATAATTTAGAAAGGGAAATTTACAGATTAGAAAATAAAGAATCTGAAGGAGCTGAAATAGCTTTTACACAACCATTATTTGAAGTTGAAGATTTTAACAATTTCATTGAAAATACTTCACATTTAAAAATACCAATTATGGTTGGTATTATACCTTTAAGAAGCCCTAATCATGCTCAATTTTTGCACAATGAAGTTCCAGGAATGATGATACCAGAAAAGTTAAGAAAAAGGATGCAATCATCTTCTAACCCTGCTAAAGAAGGAATTGAAATTGCAGTTGAATTTTTAACTGAATTATTATCTATAAAAAATAAAAGAATTGCAGGAATATATTTAATGCCACCTTTTGAAAAGTATGATATGGCAATTGAAATTATGAATAGAGTAAAATAATTTTATTCTAAATATAAAATTTATTTATCAATTTTTTAATCTTGGATCAGTGGCATCTCTTAAGCCATCACCAATTAAATTATAACTAATAACAGTAAGAAAAATCATTATTCCAGGGAAAATTGCTAACCACCAAGCAAATGGGGCTGATCTAGATTGATTGAGCATAGAACCCCATGTTACAACAGTGGCAGGTACTCCAAAACCTAAAAATGACAATCCTGATTCAGTTAATATTGCTCCAGCAATTCCGAATGCAACCGAAACCATTACAGGAGCTAATGAATTTGGAAGTACATGCTTTAATATTATCTTGCTCGATTTAAAGCCTAAGGATTTTGCTGCAGTAATATATTCCATACCTCTAACTCTTAATACTTCCCCACGAATTAATCTTGCAATACCCATCCAACCTGTTATACCAAGTATAATCATTACATAAAATATATTTGCTCCTAAGAATGCAACAATAGTAATTATCAAAAAGAATGAAGGGAAATTCAAGAAAAGTTCTATTATTCTAGAAATAATAATGTCCACCCAACCCCCAAAAAAACCTGCTAATGAACCCAAAATTATTCCAATTGTAGCAGCAATTGACATTGATATAAATCCTATAGTTAATGAAATTCTAGCACCATGAATTATCCCAGATAACATATCTCGACCAAGTTGATCGGTTCCTAAATAATGACCAGATTCAAAACTTCCAGGTGTTGCGAAAGAGTTGCCCAAATCAATATCACTTGCTTGATATTTTATTGGTGGGAAAAATGACCAATCATATTTTAAATTCTTCCAGTCAGCATTAACAAGATCACCAGAATATTTCATAATTCCAATATCAACTAAATATTCTTCAATAACAGGAGAATGTATAGAGCCTTTATATGAACAAATCAAAGGTTTATTATTTGCTAAAAAATCTGCAACTATTGCTAGAAAAAACATAACAATAATAAAATATATTGCTAATACTGCTGGATTATTCTTTTTGAATTGACGTTTAACTAAAGATGAATAATTCTGATTTACAGTTTCTGAAGTTATTAAATTATTTGTATCTGATTTATTCTTTTTAGAAAGGAACATTATTTTTTTGAGATAAAATATTAGTTAGCTAAAATAAAAAAAAATTCGAAGCAGTAACAAAATATAGTTATTAATAGATAAGAAAATATTAAGAATCAAAGAATTAAATCTTCATATATTTTATCAGAAATATCTAATTTAAATTCTATTTCAAATCTGTTGATTAGCTATTTAGATTTTAATATTAAAGCTTAATGTTTAAAAATAAAATAAGATGAAATTAATTTTATAAAATAATTTTTGATAGTCTAAATAAAGAAGTTATTTTTGCTACCTCGAAAATCAAATTTATTAGATATGCCAAATCACGTTTCATCGGAGAAAAGAGTAAGACAAACGAAGACAAGAAGAACTCGTAATCGTTTTCAAAGAGTTGCATTACGTAATGCAATCAAAGCATTCACAGTTGCTGAATCTAAAGAAGATTTATTAGTTGCTGAGCAAAAAGCAACTCAACTACTAGATCGTTATGCGAACAAAGGTTTAATTCATAAAAATCTAGCTGCTCGTAAAAAGTCACAAATGGCTCATAGAATATCAGCTATTTAATTTTGTTGAAATTTCTTTAGAATTAGATATTTCAAAAATTTTGCACCCGTAGCTCAATTGGATAGAGCATCTGACTACGGATCAGAAGGTTTGGAGTTCGAGTCTCTACGGGTGTACTAAAATTTTAAAGGATTTCATTTTGTATGAAATCCTTTTTTTTTGCAATAAATATTAACTATTAAGTTTTTAATAACTAAAAATTAGTTTTTCTAACTATATTCATTTTCTTCATTGTTTTTTCAGCAAAATCTAAAATATCATCTAGATCAGTCTGTTCTTTTAAGTAATCTTTATATTCATTAACAGAATCAATAATACTTCTTTTTGGCTGCCATCCTAATTTTTTTAATTTTGAAATATCGGAACATGCATTTCTAGTATCACCAAATCTGTATTCTCCTGGAATATATGGTAAGATATGTTCTTTATCAAATGCTTTAGCAACACAATTACAGAATTCAATTAACGAATAAGCTTTTCCTCCACCAACGCAATAAACCTCATAATTAGTTTTATCATTTTCCAAGACTAATATGTTAGCATCAACAACATCATTAATATTTACAAAGTCTCTTAATTGTAATCCATCTTCGTAAATAGTTGGTGCTTTATCAAAAAAATAACTCAATGAAAAAATCCTACAAGCACCAGAGTAAGCATTATAAAATGATTGCCTAGAGCCTTGAACAATAGAGTACCTAAGGGCTACTGACGGAATCTCATACCTCCTGCCAAAACAAAGTGCTTGTTGTTCTTGTGAAAACTTACTCATTGCGTATGCATTAGGTGGGTTTGCATGATTTTCATTGCACCATAACCATTCAAGTTGATTCCCATTTTCATCACAAATATTCCAATTTCCTTTTTCAAGTTGATTATTTAATCTTAATGTTGGTGAAACAATCAATCCATTCTTATCTTTATATATTCCTTCACCTTGTACAAATTGTGATGAAGCAACTATCACTTTTTTAATATTTAACTTATCTTCAACAATTATTTCATAAATCAAAGCAGTTGAAACTGCATTAACATGAAAAAAAGTTGAGAAGTCAGTTAAATAATCTTGATAAGCAGCAAAATGATAAATAACATCAACACTTTTCATTGCTTTACGTAATGTTTCTTTATCTCTAACATCACCAAGTATGAACTCGATTTCATTGCTTAAATATGTAGGTTTTCCTTTTAGGTGAATTGGTTTTTGTAGGTTATCTAAAACTCTTACTTTATGACCTAATTCAAGTAATCTATCTGAAGTATGAGAGCCAATAAATCCAGCTCCACCTGTTACTAAAATTTGCATTATTAAATTAATTCAAAAAATATATTTTGATAGATTTATTATAAAATTATTTAGTAGTAAAATTAATTTTACAATCTATCATTTGATAAATACCATTCTCATTTTCAAAAATATCACCGTCATTTTTAATTGGAAGTTTCTCACATTTTACTCCTATCCAACCTATAGTTTTTGATGGATTACCAACAACTAAAGCAAAATCCGGAACATCTTTTGTAACAACACTACCAGCTCCAATCATAGAATAAATTCCTAAAGTAACTCCTGCAACTATTGTTGCATTTGCACCAATGGAAGTTCCTTTTTTTACAATTGTTGGAACGTCAGTGCTAAGGTAAACTCTACTTCTAGGGAATAAGTCATTTGTAAAAACACAATTTGGTCCTAAGAAAACATCATCTTCAATAGTTACTCCATGCCAAATGCAAACTCCATTTTTAACAGTAACTCTATTTCCTATAGAAACTCCACTTTCAACAAAAGACCCATCTCCAAAATTACAGTATTCACCAATTTTAACATCTTTCATAATATGAGAAAAAGCCCAAATACGGGTTTCGTTCCCTATTTGAGTTGATTCGCAAAGAGCTTTTTCATGAACAAAAAATGACATAGAAATAAATAGAATTTAAATTAATAATATTAAAAAATACAACCTAATATAAATGATAATTAAACTAAAAAAAGTGTGAAAATTTATCAACACTAGTCAAATTGAAGTAATTTGAAAATTCAATTTAACTAAATGATTAGTTTCGTTCAATTCTAAAAAGATTAAATATTCCAATACTTAAAAAAAACAAATTAGTAATCCAAGCTCCAATAATTGGGATTAAAACTCCGCTATAACATAATGCTTTTGTAACTTCACTAAATACAAGAAACATTGCACTAATTAAAGCTCCAATACCAATTTGCATTGCAGCTCCACTTTTTCTTTGATTTGATGAGAATGGGATTCCAAAAAAAGCTACAATAAATGGAGCAAAAGAAAATGAAATTCTACTATAATATTCTACTAAAAGTTTGATAACATCCCTTCCTCCAGATTTTTCATTTTCAATTCTTTCATTCAATTCAGTTAAAGTTAACTCAGTCTCTTTATACTGTGATAAATCTAATTTACTAGGTTCTACTTTTAAAAATGGAATTAATTTTTCTGAAAAACTAGTAGAATAAATTTTTAATGGATCGGATAAATTCCTTGAAACTCCATTAATTAAAATCCATGATTTTTTTAAAGAATCATATTTAATTTCATCAGCATCTATTCTTTCAACAATTAGTAAAGGGTTATATTTTACTTTTGGATCAAATAAATTTAAATTAACATTTTTAAATTTTTCGACTGAAACATTTCTACCAATATTTTGATTTGGATTAAATGATTCAAAAATTATTGAAGTGTTGGCTGAAACTCTCATTGAAATATTTGTTTGGGTACCTAACATATTTCTGCCAAGATATTCTCTATCTATAGTAAATCTTTGTTTGTTAGTTAAAGGAACTAACCATCCATTAAAATAAGTCATAACAAAACTTAGTATTAAACTAAATAATAACACTGGTAAAACAATTCTAGGTATGCTTCTTCCTCCAGCTCTTATGGCAGTTAGCTCGTGGGTAGAATCCAATTTACCAATTGTAAATAAACCTGCAATTAAAACCGAAATAGGGATTACTAAATGAATTATATCAGGAATATAATTTAGATAATATTTGAATATAATATTTATTCCTGCATTATGATCAAAAAAATTGTCAAGGTTTTCAATTAAATCGACAGTAATGTATATTATTAAAAAAGCTAATATTGCAAAGAAAAAAGTGTTAGCAAATTGTTTGAGAATATATCTATCTATTATCACGTTTAATAATTCAATTTGTTAATAAAATATTTTATTTTGTAAATTTGTAAAAATCTAATAAAACTAAAACACAATTTATTAAAATTAATTCTCTACAATGAATAAAATTATTTTTATACTATCATTTTCAATATTAATTACCTCTTGTGGTAAACAAAATGGAATCCCTTCAACTACTCAAAAGGAAGTAGTAAAAACCGAACAAGAAAAGAAAGAAGAAGCAATTGCAAATCCATATTCAAACACCAGCAATGCTCCAGATAATAGCACACAAGCGGATGTCAAGAAAGGTGATATTGCAGTTCCAATGTCAAATGGAAAGTCCAGACCTCATCCAGCAGGTGATATTGCAAGCTTTTCAAAACTTTCTGATATGATGTCTCATATGTTAATACCTTTTGAAAATGCATCTAAAGCAATGAAAGAAGGTAAAGATCCTAATGCAGCAAAAGCTGTTGAAATGATGGGGATTGATATAAATTTAATATCTGAAAGAATTCAAGGGATGTATTCAAGAATGACTGAACCAGAGAAAAAATTATATGATGAGTTAAAAGTTAAGTTTGATGCAATTAAATCTTCAAATGAAGTCAAAAAGTAAATATAAAATAATAAATAATCCTTCAATAATTACTATTGAAGGATTATTTTTATTTAAGATCTTTTATAGAATCTTTTAAATAATCTAGTGAACTATAATTAGTAATTCGTGTATGTATTGGTGTAATTGAAATGTAACCATCTCTTAAAGCAATATCATCAGAATTCTCATCACCTTCTAATATATAATTTCCAGTTAGCCAATAATATTCCCTTCCAAGTGGATCTATTCTTTTTTCATAAGTATCATTCCAATATGAATCACCTTGAGTTGTAATTTTAAACCCTTTAATATCTAACTCTGAAATTGCAGGTACATTTACATTTAATAATGTTTTGATTGGGAATGGATTATCAATAAAATGACTAACTAATTTTGATGCAATCTTTGCAGCATATTCAAAATCAGCATTCTCCAAAACTGAGTCAAGAGAAATTGCCATAGATGGGATTCTTAACATTGTACCTTCAGTTGCAGCTGAAACAGTACCAGAGTACATTATAGAATTTGCAGTATTTCTACCATGATTAATTCCACTCAATATAAAATCTGGTTTGAAACCAATTATTTTAGATAAAGCCAATTTAACACAATCAGATGGTGTTCCATTTACTGAATAGCCAAAATGTGAACCATTTTTGTTAAAATTACTACATCTTAGTGTATTTGAAATTGTAATAGCATGACCAACTGCTGATTGTTGATTATCTGGTGCAACAACTTCTACATTATAGTATTTTCTTAATTCAGTTACCAAACAATAAATTCCATTAGAATCTATTCCATCATCATTACTTACAAGTATATTCATAAAATTAAATTTATTTAACAAAGAAATATTTAAAAAAATTAAAAAAAATTAAACTAAAAAAACTATAATTATCTTCTAAAAATAAATTATATAAATTTAACAATGAGTACAATCAATACCTTAATTATCTATCTTCAATAATTTACTTTAGAACTAATAGAAATTATTGTTTATTTGAACATAAACAATTTTATTAAGATATCATTAATAAGAGTATTTACGATACTTCTAAACAATTGTAGATCAAATAATTTTGGTACTAAATTAAAATAATTATTGGATAAAATCAAAAAGAATGAAACCAAGTTTTCAAGTTATTTCAAGGATTTAGCAATACTAATCGATTATAGGAGTATTATTCATGATTAGATTTTAGTATAAAAAATTATTCAATTTTAGTTAATATTCAAACAAATTAAAATTTAATTTTTAAATAAATTATCTCAAATTTAATTTCTAAAACAGTATTCATACTTAATTAATTATCTTTGTATCTAAATTTTAATAAATGCCTTTTAATAAAATAAAAGCTAGATTAGCTTTAGAAAACGGAACAATATTTTCTGGTTATGGTTTTGGAGCTATTTCAGAAAATTCAGAAGGGGAAGTTGTTTTCAATACTTCAATTACTGGTTATCAAGAAATACTAACAGATCCAAGTTATACTGGGCAAATAGTAACAATGACCTATCCTCATATTGGAAACGTTGGTGTAAATCAATTTGATGTTGAGTCTCATAAAATGTATGCTTCTGGTATGATTGTTAAAGAGATTTCAAGAATTCGTTCAAATTGGAGAAGTGAATTTTCTATTCAAGAGTATTTTGAAAAGTATAATGTATTGGGAATTGAAGGTATTGATACTAGAATGCTTACTAAGATTTTAAGAAGTGAAGGCTCAATGCGTGGAATTATTACTTGTTCAAGTATATCAGATGAAGAATTGATTTTCAATACTAAGCAAGTTAGAGATATGAATGGATTAGATTTAGTAAGTGAAGTGTCTTGTAAAAAAATCTTTTCTTTTGAACCAAAAGATAAAAGTGGTTATAAAATAGATAATTTAAAAGGATTCGTTCCCTTAAAGAAATTTAAAGTAGTTGTATTGGATTTCGGTGTAAAATTTAATATTCTTGAAAGGCTTAGTAATTATGGTTGTGATTTGATTATTGTTCCATCAAATACTTCTTCAAGTGATATTTTGGAATTAAATCCAGATGGAATATTCTTATCAAACGGACCCGGCGACCCAGATGCAGTAAAGTATGCTATTGAAACTATAAAAGAACTAATTGGGAAAAAACCAATTTTCGGTATTTGTTTGGGGCATCAATTAATTTCGCTTGCATTAGGTGGAAGAACATTTAAGATGAAATTTGGTCACAGAGGTTCAAATCATCCTGTACAGAATTTAAAAAATAATACAAATGAAATAACTTCTCAGAATCATGGATTTGCTGTTGATATAAATTCATTAGATAATTTAAAAGTTGATATAACTCACATTAATTTAAACGATATGACTGTTGAAGGATTAAGGCATATTGAAAAAAAATTATTTTGTGTTCAATATCACCCAGAGGCAGGACCTGGACCTCACGATTCAGATTATTTGTTTAAAGAATTTATTGAGTTAATGAATAATTAATAATTTTAATTTTATTAAAAAATTGGTTCCGTAGTTCAGCTGGACAGAACGCAAGTTTCCTAAACTTGATGCCACAGGTTCGAGTCCTGTCGGGACCACATATAAGTTAATTGAAAGAAATTTAAATTAACTATTATTTAACAGAAGCTCGCATTTATGCGGGCTTCTTCTGTTTTAATGTAAAAGATGATTTATTTAGATTAACTTAACTTAAGTTAATTTGGTACCTTATTTGGCAATTATTTATATTAGATAAGATATTAGTGCCAAATTTATGAAATACAATGATAGGTTTTATATTAAAACTCCTAATATTGAACACTCAGTTATATACTTTGATGTTAAATTTTTTTCAAACAGATTAAAATTTTCAACAGATTATAAAATTAGTACATATCATTAAGTCGTTTCTAAGCAAACTGTTAAAACTAATTCTAACAATAAATCTTATTTCATTGCTGGAGATATAAATTCAAGATAGGGGGTCTGAAACATTGTCAAAGCCTAAGAAACAGTCATCATATTGTATATTTTGAGAAAATAAGATAGTTGAATTGAATAAACATATTATAAACATGAAAAGTATGGTTATCAAACAAATATTTAAGTTAAAATCAAATTTTATTTTTAGATATTTTAGATTTATTTTTCATGTTGTAAAGAAATGTAATTTTATTTTTATTATATTTTAAATAATTACAGAACAAAATTAGATATTAGAAACATATTTGGATTCAAGTATTATTCTAAAAAAGTTATATTTAATTATTATATTACAAACGGCTTATAAAGTATATTTACAAGCCGTTTGTGTTTGTTCTGATTGCTTGATAATTATTTATTTAGCAAGTATTACTTTGTGAATAACTTTTTTGTCTTCAGTTATTAAATGTAAGAAATAAACTCCATTAGGTAAGTTAGCACATTTTAAATCAAATTTATATTCTCCTTCAGTTATAAATTTACTATACAATTCTTCTCTCATAAATTTACCGTTTTCATCGTATAGCATTATTTCTGTAATACTTCTTGTTGGCATAGTAAACTCAATTGTGGTGCTTGATTTGAATGGATTTGGCGTAACTTTTACTGCTAATATTTTAGTTTCAGATACTTCAGAAATTTTGAAAAATGGTGCTGGTAATTTACCAACTGGAGCTACTAAATCTGACACTAAAAATCTGTTCGGATATGCTACAGTATCACCTGGTAAATCAGTTGATGTAAGCCTCAAACAAAGTTTGTAATCTCCTGGTGGAAACTTCATTCCAAAATTAACAACTGTATCAAAAGATTTTTTGGTGTATGATATCGTAAATGAATCTATTATTTTCAAACTTCCTCCTACTATTGTTTTATCATATAATTCTACATAAACAGTTAAATTTTTTCCAGTTGGGGATGTACCAAAATAACTTCCATTTATTGAGTATCCAATATTTGTTGAATCTGATGTATAAAAAAGTTTTGTGGACATTAAATTTTGTACATCTGAAATTGTATTTGATGGAGTATTTGGAATATGCCTCTTACTCATTATAACACGGCATAAAATCAAGATATATCTAAATATTATGTACTCCTGTTGGGGGACCACATTGTATTAGCTATTAAGCGGTTTACAGAGGAAGCTGAGTCACATTATGTGTCATTCATTTATGAAATCAGCTTTTTATATTTGAATTAAATTTAGACTAAATGTGATCTAAATAATTTCCCTTGCTAATCTAAATTTCTTATAGGGTTTGAATTCAAAACTTTTTTTTATAATTTTAAAAAAGAAAATATTATACTTTCAAAATGTTTAGAAACCTATCTTAGATTTTTAGGCATTAAATTATATCCTACATCTTCTAATTCTTCAAGCATTTTATCGTTTAATTTATTAAGTAAATATGTCTTAGCTGGTAATTTTGATTTTATTTTTGGTATGCTAATTAACCTGTTTTTTTTGTAGTCAAATTTATTCCAGTTAGCCTCATATATACCAGTTAATAAATTATAGCTCGAAGTTCCTGAACCATCATGAGTAGCATTTCCATATTGAATATTATTGAACCCAATTAATTGAACTTGTTTTAAAGTAGTGCTAAACCTATATTTCAATATATTTTCACCTCTCATAAATTGAACATGAATTATAAGAATATTTCCTTTATTACTTAAAGTAGTTTCTTCTCCACCTAGAGTTAGTTTTTCAGTTATAAATTGCTTATTGTTTTGGCTTGATAACGAATATGAAAAATTATAACCATTTTCAGAATTTGTAATTTTTACAAAATCAAGTATATTATCATTTTCAAAATCTAACTTTAAATCAAGTTGTGAAAATGCTGTAGAATTTAAGATAATTATGAAAAATAAAAAGATTGTTTTCATGTTACTTGGTTTAAGTTTAAAATTATTTTTTTAAATGTAAATTTAAAAATAATGTTAAGTTTTAAAAAGAAAATATTATTCTTGAAGAAACATTTTGTATTAATTTACTATAGTTAATTTTATCTATTGAGAATAAATTGATATTACTATTAACTTTTTATAAAGTAAATATATTTTTGGTTGGAATAATTTAATATGATAAATACTTGTGAAATAGCACTTCCTATAAATTTAGCAAATGATTCTTTACACCATAAAGTTATTGCATCAAAGTTATTATCAATCTCGGTTGATAGTATTACATCATTAAAAATTCTAAAAAGATCAATTGATGCTCGCTCTAAAATTATTTTAATACGATTAAAAGTAGAAGTGACTTTTAATGAACTAGCCAAAATTGAAATTGAAAATAGAACTAAATATTTCGATGTAAATTTAAATAAAAGAGTGATAATTGTAGGATCAGGTCCTGCTGGTCTTTTTTGTGCATTAAAGCTAATAGAATATGGTATCAAACCTATAATAATTGAAAGAGGAAAAGATGTAAGAGCAAGAAGATTTGATTTAGCAGCAATTAACAAAAAAGGAATTGTAAATAATGATTCTAATTATTGTTTTGGGGAAGGTGGTGCTGGAACTTATTCTGATGGAAAACTTTATACTAGATCCACAAAACGAGGGAATGTAAATGAAATTTTATCTGTCTTAGTTCAACATGGAGCAAGTCAAGATATTCTTATAGATGCACATCCGCACATAGGATCAAACATACTTCCAAAAGTTGTAAATGAAATAAGAAATACAATAATAGAATATGGTGGGGAATTCCATTTTAATGAAAGAGTTATTGATTTTATAATTGATAATAATATCATAAAAGGGGCAATTACAAATTCTGGAAATGAGTATATAGGTGATTTTTTAGTTTTAGCTGTTGGACATTCATCAAGAGATATATTTAAACTGTTGAATGATAAAAATATCTTAATCGAACCAAAGCCATTTGCATTAGGGGTTAGAATTGAACATCCTCAGAGTATAATTGATAGTGTTCAATATCATTGTGAAACTCGAGATGATTTATTACCTCCAGCATCTTACAGCATGAATGCACAGAGTAATGGTAGGGGTGTTTTTTCTTTTTGTATGTGTCCTGGAGGGTTTATTGTTCCATCAGCAACTGCAAAAAATGAGTTGGTTGTTAATGGTATGTCGTTGTCAAATAGAGGTTCAAAATTTGCAAATTCAGGAGTTGTAGTTTCAGTTGAAATGAATGATTTAATACCTTACAAAGTTTATGGAAATTTATCTGCTTTGCAATTTCAAAAAGAGGTTGAAGAAAAATCTGATATGTTTGGTGGTGGTTTGCAAGTTGCACCAGCACAAAGATTGATGGATTTTATTGAAGGAAAAACTTCTACAAATATGCCAGATTGCAGTTATAAGCCTGGTATTAATTCTATAAATTTGAAAAATGTATTACCTAATTTTATACATAGTAGATTAGTTGATGGAATAAAACAATTTGGAAAAAAAATGAAAAGTTACTTAACAAATGAGGCTGTAATATTATCGACTGAATCAAGAACTAGTTCTCCAGTTAAAATTCCAAGAGATAAGGAATTATTAAATCATTTGGTTATTTTAAATTTATTCCCATGTGGAGAGGGTGCAGGTTATGCTGGTGGTATTGTTTCTGCAGCTATTGATGGAGTTAGGGTTGCTGAACAAATCAATAATAGAAAATTTAGTTAAGGAAACTTTTAAGAATTAATACTATGAAATATGAAAGTAAATTTCAGGGTTTAGCTTCAAATATTATATTTAGAAAAAGAGTTTTTAAAAATATGCTTTTTGCAATATTTTTATTACTTATATCTTTGGGTCTTGGAATTTTAGGATATCATTATTTTGCTGACTTAATTTGGATTGATGCACTACATAATGCATCGATGATATTAAGTGGAATGGGACCTGTAGCAGAAATTAAATCTGATATTGGAAAAATCTTCTCCTCTATTTATGCAATTTTTAGTGGTGTAGCATTTATAACAAATATTGGTTTATTATTTGCTCCAATAGTCCATAGGTTTTACCATAAGTTCCATATAAATGAGTAATATCAATTTAATTTAAAATATATGAATACAGTTTATGCTTTAATTTGGAGAACTCCAGATGAAACTTTTAAACAAGAAGAATTTGATATAAGAATTCCAAGATTAATGGAATGGTTAAAATACCTAAAATCAAATGGGCACTTGTTAGCTTGTGGGGGTGGTGGTTTTGAAACTGAATCAGGTGGATTGACAATTATTTCTGCTGATTCTTTGGAACATGCAGAAAAGCTATCTTCTATGTCCCCAATGAATGAAATTGGGAAAACTGAAATATTTATATGGGATACATTTTATTCGAATTATATTTTTCTTGAACATAAAGATAAAATATCATAAAATTAATTTTATTTTTTAATAATGAAAATTGTTATTATTGGAAATGGGGTTGCTGGTGTAACTGCTGCCAGACATATAAGAAAATTAAGTGATAATGAAATTACTATAATATCATCTGAGACTGATCATTTTTTCTCACGAACTGCTTTGATGTATATTTATATGGGTCATCTTACTTACGAACAAACTAAACCTTATGAAGATTTTTTTTGGAAAAAAAATAAAATTGATTTAGTAAAAGGTTATGTTAACAAAATTGATTTTGATTCTAAAAAATTGGAACTTACAAATAGTTCTTCATATAAATATGATGTCTTAATAATTGCAACAGGTAGTAAATCAAATAAATTTGGATGGAGTGGACAAGATTTGGATGGAGTTCAAGGATTGTATAATATTAATGATTTACATCTATTAGAAAATAATACAGTTGGCATAAATCATTCAGTTGTAGTTGGAGGGGGGTTGATTGGTATAGAACTAGTTGAAATGTTACATTCAAGGCATATACCAGTTACATTCATAGTGAGAGAAAATTCATATATGTCAAATTTATTACCAAAAGAAGAAGGGAGTTTAATATATCGACATATTTTAGATCATAAAATTGATATTAGAATGGAGACAGAATTAGATGAGATAATACCAGATGAAAATGGTAAAGTAAGAGGTGTAACATTAAAAAATGGTGAATTCATTGAATGTCAATTTGTTGGTTTAACAGTAGGAGTTTCTCCAAATATAAATTTTCTAATTGACTCAGGAATTAAAATTAACAGAGGTATATTAGTTAATGAATATTTAGAAACAAATATTAAAGATGTATATGCATTAGGTGATTGTGCAGAATTGGATTTTCATCGAGATCATCTTCCAAAAATTGAACAATTATGGTACACAAGTAAAATGCAAGGGGAAACTGTTGCAAAAACAATTTGTGGAAATAGAACAATTTACAACCGTGGAATACTGTTTAATTCTGCAAAATTTTTAGATATAGAATGGCATACTTACGGGCTTGTATTAAATTCTCTACGTGAAAATGAGAATAGTTTATACTGGGAAAACAAAAAGGGAGATAAATGTTTTAGAATTAATTTCTGGGAGCATTCTAAAGTTGTTACTGGAATGAATTGTTTTGGAATAAGGCATAGACACAAAATATGGGAAGATTGGCTGCATAAAAATTATACTATTGAAAAAATATTATCTGAGTTAAAGTCCGCAAATTTTGATCCTGAATTCTTTAAATCATTTGAATCAGAAATTGTAAAATTATATAATCATAACAATACAAATTCTAAAATTGAATTAAAAAAAGTTGGTAGTATTTTTAGTAGAATTTTAAAATAATATTTTCAAAAAAATTATGAAAAATTTCATATTATTTGTATTTCTATTTGTTAGCTTTTTTAAAACAGAAGCAAAAATATGGGAAGTTGGAGAGAACTTAAGTTACAAATCACCAAGTTCAGTAACAAGCCTAGCTCAAATTAATGATACTGTTTATATCCATAAAGGAGTTTATTTGCAAGACGTTTGCAAATGGACTGCCAATAATTTATTATTAAAAGGAGTTGATGAAAGACCAATCTTAAATTCAAATGGTATTTCAAGTGGAGGAAAAGCAATTTGGGTAATTTCTGGTAACAATGTGAGAGTTGAAAATATTGAATTTTCAAATTGTAGGGTTCCAGATAAAAATGGAGCTGGAATTAGAGTTGAAGGAGTGAATATCTCAATTATTAAATGTGGGTTTCATAATAATGAAATGGGGATATTAGCTGGTGATAAAGTTGGTAGTAAAATAACTATAGAACAATGTGAGTTCGGTTACAATGGTTATGGAGATGGATATTCTCATAATGTTTATATTAATCATGTAGATGAATTGATTTTCAGATTTAACTATTCTCACCATTCGAAAACTGGGCATGAGTTAAAAAGTAGAGCACACATAAATAGAATTTATTATAATAGATTGAGTGATGAAAATGATGGAACTGCAAGTAGAAATATAGATCTTCCAAATGGCGGTTTGGCTTATGTAATTGGAAATATTATTGAACAAGGACCTATAAGCGAAAATTCTAATTTGATTGGATATGGTCTAGAAGGTCTTACAAACAACGAACCACATGAATTAATTGTTGTAAATAATACTTTTATAAATAATAAAGGAACTGGAAATTATTTTCAATTAAAGTTTGGAACAATCCATTTTGAATGTATAAATAATATTTTAGCTGGAGGAGGTAATTTTTTTGGAGCAGATCTTCCAGCACTATTAGATTCATCAAATAATATAATTTCAAAAGATATAAATAGTTTACAGTTTTCAAATTCAATTAAATTTAATTTCTCTCTTTTACAATCTTCACCAGCCAATCAAAAAGGAAGAAACTTAAAAGATACTTTGACAAAACCAGAATTTGAATATGTACATCCATCTAAATTTGTCAAAAGAAATATTATAGATTTTGTTTCTATTGGTGCTTATGAAGTTTCTTCAACAACAAGTTTTATAGAAATAAATTTAATTCAAAACTTGTTTCTCCAAATAAGATAAAGTTATAAATTATAAGATATGTTAATAAATTCTGATAGATCTTTATTTTTTTCAAAAGGAGATATTAATGATAAAAGGCTTGGAGATATTGTTTGTAAAAATGTTGATGAAATTACCAGTGAAACAAAAATTGCTATTATAGGATGTCCTCAAGATATAGGAGTAAAGCGTAACGGAGGAAGAATTGGTTCGTCAAAAGCTCCTTTTGAAATCAGAAAATCATTTTACAAACTAACTCCATTCGATGTTGAAACTGAGTTGTCTATACCCGAAGGACTGATAGTTGATTTCGGGAATATTGATGTAACTGGTTCATTAGAAAAAATACATGAAAGGTTGCAAAATAGTGTTGAATTTGCCATATCAAAAAATTTAACTCCAATAATTATCGGTGGTGGACATGATATAACTTACCCAAGTTGCAAAGGTATATCGAATAAATTTGAAAATGTTAGTATAATTAATTTTGATCCACACTTAGATGCAAGACCTTGCAACCCTTTAAGAAATTCTGGAACATCATTTAGAATGTTGATAGAAGAGGGAATAATAAATCCAAAAAATGTTATTGAGTTTGGAATTCAATCTGGAGTTAATTCAGAAAATCAATATAGATGGATGAAGGAACAAGGAGTTAATTTATTTACACTACCAAGAATTAGAAAAGGTGGATTTGATAATACATTATCAGAAGCATTGGAAATTGCATTATCAACTAATGCATTATATACAACTATAGACATTGATTCTATAATGTCAGCTTTTGCACCAGGAGTTTCTGCTTCAGCAACTGATGGTTTTACTCCCAATGAAATTTTAGGATTATCAAGAGAACTAGGTTCGCAAAGAAAAGTAATATGTCTTGATATTGCAGAGGTTAATTTAGTATATGAATCTGACTTGAGAACATCACGGCTTGCTTCTCAGATAATTCTACATTTTGTTTTTGGTTATCTTGAAAGAGATTTTCTGCAGAATACCATTTAACATAACCAGAAAAAAATCTTTTTTCATAATCAACAACCCCAACTCCTTTGCGTTCCACAGCTAGTAAAGGAATCTGATGTTCACGACAAAAATTCTCAAGTTTTAACAATTCAATTTCTATCTCATTTGGGTTTTCTTGTTTATTATAAAACCTAAACATTCCTAATTCAATTTTATTTGGCATAGAAAACATAGGATCTAAATAAACTTTACCACCATTTATCTTAGTCTTAATTAGAGTTTTACATAAGCTGTTTTGATCAATACAACTTGTGTCAATTTTAATTTTACCAATTGGAAAATCAATTCTATTAATATTTGGATTTATTAAAAATGCAATACGTTTTGATTGATAAAAATCAGCAGTAAGAACAACATCTTTTGAATTTAATTTATTTAGATATTCTTTATTAATCCAATAAACACAATTATCTGTTGTAAAATATTTAGTTATTGCAGGAGTATTTGCAATAAATAATAAAGCTATTGAAAGTGTTGTGATTTTTCTAATTTTCAATGAACTGGATTCTTTCAAATTATCACCAATAATTAAAATTCCGAAATATGGAATTAACCACATCCAAAATTCATTTGAAACTGCCTCCCATAAACCAAACAAAATAATACTTGATACAAACCATACACCTAAAATAACTCCTGTAAGGGTCCAATTTACGCCATTCCTTTTATTCTGATTTCTTCTTTGAATTGTAAGCCAAACATAAATACAACCAACGCAAACAGAGCAAATTATTAAAAAAATAATTAATTCTTGAGGAAGATTCCTAATTAAAAATCTATCATCTAATGTTAATCTATATGGAAATAATTTTGCTGAGAGTTCATTTACAAAATCGAATGAAAGTATGTATTCACTAAAGAAAATAGTTCTTAGAATACCAATAACAATATAAAGTGGAGTTTTTAATTGGGGGACATCTTCTGGAAATCTTAACATGAAAGAAGTGTATCCTCTAATAAATTGTATAAAACTTGATTGATGACTTATTAAGAAAGCTGTATAATACATTGCTATTCCTAAAAATGATGAAATCAAGCCATATTTTAATGCTCTGTTAAGTCTTAATTTAAAACTAAGATATATACCATTATCATTTTTTACAACAATAATTCCAATAAGAATAGCTAAACCAATAAAGCTATAACCTTGATGATTTAATGAAGCAAAAAGGGTATAAAAAATAGATATAAATAAATGAAGATTTTTGTTTGAATTTCTAAACTTTACTGCATAGTACATAGAAGCCATGGCAAATGACGTGCCAGCAATATAAAAATCTGATATTATAGAATAGCTCCACCAACAGAACGTAAATGCAACAGTTAACATTGCGCCATAAGCTGCATAAACACTAGTTGTGCGAGAATAAGTAATTTTACCTATAAAAAATAGTCCTAAAGCACTAGTACACGATACGTAAAATTTAGTGAAAGAAAGTGCACCTTGAAAATCATTAATATGAGCTATTTTTGTAAACCAATGTAGAACATATAATATTAAATGATGTGTAAAACTTGATATTGCAGTATTGGCTGTATTGTTTGTTCCTTCTAAAACATACAAACCAAATTGCAATGAATCATCAGCATATATATAATTTTGTGAGGGGAATAAAATATATATAACTAAAAATAATAAAGATAAAAAACCTAGCTTTGTATTTAATGTAAATTTTTCTGATTCCATTTTACAAAGATATATTTGTAGTTGAAAATTATTAGCTTATCAAAAAGTTTAATTCGTAATAAATAGTAAAGAAGAATAAATTAAATAATAAAAAAAAATTAAATTCAAGTTAATGTCAAATCAAACATTGATACATAATGAGTTAAAACTTTCTAAAGACCAAATATTGGCAGCACTGCGAATTATGATGCTAGCAAGAAGAACTGATGAAAAACATTTGATGGTTTTAAAACAAGGGAAAAGTTTTTTTCATATTGGTTGTTCTGGTCATGAAGCAATTCAAGTTGCAATTGGGTTGGCAATGAATCCAGAAAAAGATTGGGCTTGGACATATTACCGTGATTTAGCTTTAACTTATACATTCGGCCATACGCCAAATGATCATTTTTTAGGTGCATATGCCAAAGCTGATGATCCTGCAAGTGGTGGTAGGCAAATGCCATGTCATCATGGAAATAGAAGAGTACATTTACCAACACAATCATCACCAACTGGAACTCAATTTTTAAATGCTGTTGGTACTGCCTTAGCAGCAAAAAAAGATGGGAGTAATGATGTAACTTATGTTGCAAGTGGAGAAGGAACATGGTCGCAAGGGGAAGTTTATGAAGCTGTTAACTGGGCTTCAAGAGAAAAATTAGGAATGATATTTTGTGTTCAGGATAATGGATATGCAATATCTGTTCCTTCAACTTCTCAAACAGCTGGTGGAAGAGCTGGAAATTTATTTAGAAGTCATCCAAATTTAAACGTAGTATTTGTGGATGGATGTGACTTTTTCGAAAGTTACAAAGTAGCTCTTCAATGCATTGAAAGAGCAAGGAATGGTAAGGGTCCATCTTTGATTCATGCTAATGTAGTTAGGTTGTTAGCACATTCAAGTAGCGATGATCAACGTAAGTATAGAGATTTAAATGAACTTGAAGAAGAAAAACATAGAGACCCGATTGAAAAGTTAAAAAAATATATTTTAGAAAATAAAATAGCTGAACAAAATGAAATTGATGCATTATATGAAGATGTAGTTAAAGAAATTGATATAGCAGCAGATTGGGCTTTAACTCGTGCAGATCCTACAGCTGATACAAGTACAAGATACAATTACTCTGAATTTAGATTGCCTGATTCAGATTTTGAAAAGACTATTCCTAATGGTGAAAAAATTGTAATGGTTGATGCTATTAATCATGCTATGCACGAGGAGATGAAATTCAATGATAAATTACTAATTTTTGGAGAGGATGTAGCTGATAAAAAAGGAGGTGTTTTTACTGCTACAAAAGGTTTATCAAATGAATTTTCTGAAGATAGAGTTTTTAACTCACCATTAGCAGAAGCATCTATTATTGGAGTTGCTTTAGGATTAGCAACTAGAGGTTATAAGCCATGTGTTGAGATTCAATTTGGTGATTATATTTGGCCTGCTTTTATGCAATTAAAAAATGAAGTTGCAACTTTAAGGTATAGAAGTAATAATGGATTTAAATGTCCGATGGTTGTTAGAGTTGCTGTAGGTGGATATATTAATGGTGGTTTGTATCATTCTCAAAATATTGAAGCTTTTTTTGCTCATATACCAGGTCTTATAGTTGTTTATCCTTCAAATGCTGCTGATGCTAAAGGGCTTTTAAAAACAGCATGCAGAATTGATGATCCAGTTATATTTTGTGAACACAAAGATTTATACAGATCTTCATATGCTGCATCTCCTGAACCAGATGAAAATTATCTTTTAGATTTTGGAAAAGGAAAAATAGTTCAAGAAGGTTCAGATATAACAATTGTTACTTATGGAGCAATGGTTAGAGAAAGTTTAAAAGCATCAAAAAAACTTAAAGATGAGTTAAATACAAGTATTGAAATTATAGATTTAAGAACAATATTACCATGGGATAAAGAATTAGTATTTAATTCTGTTAAAAAAACTGGTAGAGTTTTGATTGCTTATGAAGATACCATTACAATGGGCTTTGGAGCTGAAATAGGAGCTGCAATTGCTAAAGAATGCTTTACTTTTCTTGATGCTCCTGTTGAGAGAGTTGCTGCTAAGGATTCACATATACCATATGCAAAAGTTTTAGAACTTGATGTTTTACCAACAGAATCTAAAATTTATGATAGTATAAAAAATGTACTAACTTTTTAGTTTAGTTATTATTATTATTATATTTTGTTTTTTTTTTATTAATTATATAATTTATTAAAATTTGAATTATCTCCACACTGCAGAAATTTTATATACTAACAATACAATTTATTCAAACTATGCCGTTCTTCTTTCAGAGGACGGCATTGTTTTAGAATTTAATTTTACTAAAAAAATTAAAGGTTATTATGATAAAGAGATAAAACATCAAATCTTGATGCCAGGAGTAATTAATTGTCATACTCATCTTACAGATTCATTTCATAAGAAACAAGTTTCAGGTGGGGAAGGATTGGTAAACTGGGTTAGAAATTTGATAAATTCAAGGAATTTAAATTTGCAAACGGAGGATCAATTAAAGAAAAGTGTTGAATTTATTTTAAATGAAATGATGTTTTCTGGAACAGTTGCAATTGGAGAAGTTAGCAATGATTTTAAAACTATAAATGCAATTATAGATTCAAGGATTAATTGTTTATTCAACTATGAATTAACTGGTTTTAAAGAAAGTAATTATAATGCCGTTATTGCAAATTCTAAGTTAAAAATAATTGAGTTACAAAATCAAAATAATGACTTTAAAAAAGATAATTTAAATTGGGTTTATTCAGCTCATGCACCATATTCAGTCTCTTTGAATTTGTTAAAATTAATTAAAGATGAGAATAATAAAAGGGGAGGAAAAACTTTTCAACATTTAGCCGAAGATTCTCAAGAACGAAAATTGTATATTAACGGTAATGGTGAATTTGTTGACTTACTTAAGTATTTTAATGCTTTCGATGAAAATTGGATTTTTCCAAAAGTATCACCTATACAATTGTACAATGAATTTGAATTGTTAGATGAAAATTATGTTGGTGTACATTTAACAGATTGTACAGCAAATGAAATTGAAATGTTATCAACTTGTAATTGTTATGGGGTTCTATGTCCAATTACTAATTTACATATCACAAAAAAACTTCCTCCATTTGAAGAAATAATAAAAAATAAACTGAAGTTTGGATTAGGAACTGATGGATTAGGATCTAATTGGAGTTCTAATGTATTTGACGAAGCAAAGTTATTGCTTGAAAATTGGTATGGGTTAGCCCCTGGTATTTTGTTAAAATCTTTAACTTCAATAGGTGCTGAAATTTTAGGATTTAATTCCTTAGGTAAATTTCAAGTTGGAAACAATTGTGGGATGATATCTATTGAAACAAATACAATAAACAATGATTTGAAGAGCTTGGAAGAGGGAATTATATTAAATCCTACTACTAGAAACTCAATTAATTTCCTTAAAATGTACTAATTACTTTTTCTTTAATAGCCAAGTAATGTTTGGGAATAGTTTTAATTTTAAAATAATAGTAGTTAATAATTTTGATGAATACATATCAGATTTATGTTCTCCAGACAAAATTTTTTCTTCAGTAACATTTCTGATTTCTAAATTATTTTTTTTCCAAAGTCTCATTAAAGCAGGATAAGTTGTATAACTTACATGTTTCATTAAAAATTCTGGGTTCCGTCCTAAAGCTTTTAAAATATATTTTCCAATCCATTTAGGAGTTAATGGAAACCATTTTAATCTATAATGCCCTTCATAAGGAAACAGATAATTTGGTACAGACATCCAAATAATTCCACCTGGTTTAGTAACTCTTATAATTTCTTTTAATGTTTGTTCTCTATCTTGAACATGTTCCAAAACATTTTGACAAGTAACTAAATCAAAATGATTATCAGGATAAGGAATTTTCTCACCTACACCTTTTTTTATTCTATCAAAGTTAAGTCCATAAGACTTTAAAAGCATATGGGAAATTTCAAATTCTTCGGTGTCTGGTTCAATTCCATATGCGTCTGCTCCATTAACTAAACTAGCAAACATTAATTCACCCCAACCAGAACCAATATCTAGAAGTTTTTTATTTTCAATATCAACATATTCTTTTAATGAATCAATTGCTGCAGTACCTCTTTCATGGTTTCGTCTTTGTTGAACAAAAGTTTCAACATGTTTTTTATTATTACCTAAGTACTCACCAAATTGATATCTAATATTAGCTTCTAATCTAATAAGATATTCTTTATACAAAACATTGTCAGTTATTTCAAGCTTTTGTTGGTTAGACATATGTAACTAAATTGAACTTAGAATTATATTATAATGAAAAATCTAAAAATAGATTTAGATCGTAAACGTTAACTAATAGGCATTTAAATCGAACAAATATAATGTTGAACCTTCAAATAAGATTATTAAAAAATGTAACATTATAAATTCTATAATTAAAAAAAAGAAATCTTGTAAATTGAAATAAAAAAAGGAATGAATTACTTCATTCCTTAAAAAAATGTTGTCGGGGTGGCAGGATTCGAACCTACGACCTTCTGCTCCCAAAGCAGACGCGATACCGGGCTACGCTACACCCCGTTTTTTTTGGTTCGCAAAAGTCGGAAAAAAAAATGGACTACACAAGAGTTTTTATTTTCAGTCTTATTTTAAAGGGTTATTTTTGAACATAATCAATATGAGAAAAATTATAAAAAGTATTAAAAACAAGTTATTAGTATTTGGGAATATGATAAAATTTTCTCATAGTATTTTCGCATTGCCATTTGCATTTACATCTGCAATAACAGTTTATAAAATTGAAAAAATTACATTTAGTTTGTTGGATGTTTGCTTTTTGCTTATATGTATGGTATCAGCAAGAACAGCTGCAATGGGCTTTAATAGAATAATTGATAAAAATATAGATTCAATTAATCCGAGAACAAAAAATAGGGAATTACCGTCTGGTAAAATATCAATCAACACATCTTACAGTATAACAATTGTATGTATAATTATTTTTATATGTAGTTCATTCTTAATTAATCAAGTTTGTGGATTTCTTTCAATTCCATTAATAGTATTATTATTAGGTTATTCATTAACAAAACGATTTACTTTTTTATCTCATTTTGTTTTAGGATTATGTTTAGGTGCCGCACCATTAGGAGTTTGGTTTTCAATGAGTGGGGGATTTCATTTAGCACCTGTATTCCTATGTTTAGGTGTAACCTTTTGGGCTGCAGGATTTGATATATATTATTCCTGTCAAGATGAAAAATTTGATAAAGAAAATAATTTAAATTCATTACCTGCTAAAATAGGTGCTTTAAATTCTATACTGACTGTTAGAATTATCCATTTTATAGCAATTATTTTCTTTATTGTTTATGGGATATATTCTAACTTTGGATTAATATTTTATTTAGGATTGATTCTAGTTAGTTCAATACTTATCTATGAAGCTTGGCTATTACGTAAAGGGGATTTGAAAAAAATTAATCTTGCATTTTTTAATTTAAATGGATATGTAAGTATAATTTTTGCAATAACTGTTTTAATTGATGTGTTATTTTTAAGCAAATAAAAATTTATGAAATCTATTCTGTTCAATAAAAATGTTACTAAAGTTCAAGTTTCTTACATCAAAAGAAAGTTAATGAATTCAGGTGCATCTTCTATTCAAGAATTATCTGGTGATAGGGTAATTCTATTGATAGAAGACCCAGCCAATTTAATAGATTTTGATGAGTATAAATTATTGGAAAATGTAGAGTCAATTTTATCGACATTTGAAAAAAATATTCATGTAACTAATGATATCCCATCAATAAATATACAATCTGGAATTGATGATAAAATGATAATTGCTGGTCCTTGTGGCGTTGAATCTGAAGAACAAGTAGCAATTATATACAAACATTTATCTAAAGAAGGATTAAGATATGTTAGAGGTGGGGCTTACAAACCAAGAACTTCACCACATGATTTTCAAGGATTAGGTAAATCTGGTTTATTAATTGCAAGTGATATTGCAAGAGATTATGGTTTACAATTAATCAGTGAAATAGTTGACCCAAGAGACGTTGAATTTGCGTCAAGATACATTTCGGTTATTCAAATTGGAACTCGATCAATGCAAAATTTTCCTTTGTTAAAAGAAGCATCACATAGTGGATTACCAATACTACTTAAAAGAGGTATGAGTGCAACTGTTGAAGAATGGATAGGAGCAGGAGAACATTGCTTAGTTGCTGGTTCTCCACTAGTTATTTTTTGTGAAAGAGGAATAAGAACTTACGAAAGTATAACTAGAAATACATTAGATATTTTAGGGGCTGTTGCTTTAAAAGAAAGAACTAAAATGCCTGTTATTATAGATCCATCTCATGCTGCAGGTCGAAGAAGTTTAGTTATTCAAGCTGGATTAGCTGGTATTGCTTCTGGTTTGGATGGAATTATAGTTGAAGTTCACAATGATCCTGCATCAGCTAAAAGCGATGCTTCTCAAGCTTTACCATTGGATGAATTTACAATTCTTTTAAATAAAGCAAGAGCTATTAATGAAGTCTTAACAATGCAATTTAATTAGGAATTAATTTTAAACTAATTAACAAATAGATTTAATCAAAAAATAATTCAACTTATAAATTTAATAAACTGGAACTTTCCCTTGCATATAGTCCTGATGCCGATGACGCTTTTATGTTTAGAGCAGCAGTAGAAAACCTAATCGATACTGAAGGATTAAGTTTTATTCCTTATACGAATGATACTCAATCTTTAAATACTGTAGCTCTAAAAAATCAAATTGATGTAACAGCAGTTTCAGTTGCATTTTATCCATTTATTTCTGAAAACTATTTTTTGTTAGATCATGGGGGATCAGTAGGAATGAATTATGGACCTGTAATTGTTGCAAAAGAGGAGTTAAAATTACCAGATTTGTATTCAAAAAAAATTGCTACTCCAGGAGAAAAAACTACGGCACATTTTGTTACAAGTTTGATAATAGAGAATGCAAATTATACAACAATTCCGATAACGCCTTACGAAAGTATATTTGAAGCAATTCAAAATAATTCTGTTTTAGCTGGAATTATAATACATGAAGGAAGATTAACTTATTCAAAACATGGATTATATAAAATTTGTGATATAGGTGAATGGTGGTATAATAAATACAAACTTCCTTTACCCTTAGGAGCAAATGTAATTAGAAAAAAATTAGGTAAAGAAACAATTGAAAAAGCTAGTAGAGTATTAAAAAAATCTATTAGATATGCTCTTGATAATAAAGATGAAATGATTAATTTTTTAATAAATTTTATACATAGACCTAATGAAGTTGCAACAACTGAATTGCTTGATATATATTTAAGTATGTATGCTAATGAAGAAACCTATGAGTATTCAAGTAGCACCAAATTAGGTTTTGAAAAAATGTTTGAATTGATGTATGAAAATTTGTTTATAGACAAAAAAGTTAATTTAGAATTTGTAAAATGATAGATTTATTTGATAAAACTTTATTTTTATTTGCTGCAGATATGGAATTTGATGCTGCTATGGATAATAAGAATAATTCTTATAATACTGCAATTTGTGGAGTTGGATTGGTTAATTCAGCAATTGGAACAGCAAAAGCCATTCAACAAAAAAATCCTGAGAAGGTTATCTTTATTGGTTCATGTGGAAGCTACAATAAAGATTTTATTCAAGAATATGATTTTGTAATTGGAGAATCTATAAAAATTGCATCAAGTGATTTATTATTAGGTAATATGAGGGTTCCAGCTTTAATTCAAAGTGAATTTAAAACAAATGAAAACCTCAATAATCAATTATTAGATTTTTATAGAATAACTAATAATTTAAAAAAAGTAAATATTGCAACAACTTTTGGCATAACTGAAAGTGAAAAAGTAGCAAAAGAATTTGAAAACTATTTTTCATGTGAAGTTGAAAATTTAGAAGCTTACTCTGTTGCTCAAACTTGTATTGAATTTAATATTCCATTTTCAATTATTTTAGGTGTTACAAACATTGTTGATAAAAATGGAGGAACCAACTGGTATAAAAATTATAAAAATGTTTTAAAAGAATTGTTCAAACCATTTAGCACAAATTAAATTACTTAATATAATGCCTAAATCTAATACTAAAAAAAGTGATTCAAAGGAATCAAAGAAAGTTACTAAAAGTGAAGAGAATTTATTAAAAAAGATTGAAGATAAATCTTTAGAAAGTAAACATGAAACTAGATCTAAAAATAGTGAAAGTGTTACTATATCATTTGATGTACCTAAATGGTTGTTAAATCACTTAGATTTATCACCAAAAGAATTTACAAGAATTTTCAGAATGTTTGGATCTTTCAGTTTGTATGCACTAGATTATTTAGAAGATGATGAAGCTTCTGCTTTAGTTGCAAGCAATAAAGATTTTACTGATCACTTGTACAATTGGTTAGGAGAAATTTGTGAAAAAACTGCTGAAAAGTATGCCATGTTGCATGATATATTAGAAGAAGAAGTAAATGAAGAAGTTGCTGACAGATTTGAAGATGATATGGAAGAAGTATGGGATGAAAATATTGACAATATACTTTCAGATGAAGAGTCTTCATATCGTGATGTAGATGATGAGTAAAATATCTCTTTAATGTATTTTATATTTTTAAAAGTATGAATTTTTAGGAAAAATTAATTAATAAACTCACAATTGTATTAAAAATAATATTGTTAAAATCGTCTCAGTAATAGGAGAGTTAGAAAGAATGTTTGAGATGTTTCCAGATTTACCAAAGGAAGCAATTATCAAACAAGATATTTTAAGATTAGGGGTTACTTTTACAAATCAAGCACTTTCATTTTCTAAAGATTATAAACCAAAAGATTATTTTATTTTCTCTTTTGATCATATAAAGCTTGGTGAAATGCAAGAACATGAAGCTAATGGTTCTCCTGAGGAAATTAAATTAACTAATGGTGTATATAATTTATTACCAACAATTGTTTCCGTTCGTGTAAACCCTTTTTCTCCTTATCAAGTTCAATTATTGGATGAGAAAATTATTTTATTATGTGAAGGTGTTATTTTAGCAGAAGTTGAATTTCCTCCAATACCTGAATATTATAAATATAAACTTTCAAGTGGAAAAAAAATAAGTGAAATAGCTCCATCAATTGAATGGGGTTATTTAGTTTATTTAACTGTATACAGATTATGTCAGTATTGGGGAAAAGATGAGGAATGTAGATTTTGTGATTTGAATGAAAATTACAGGCAACAAAAAGAAAATGGTAGAGAGTATACCGCAGTCAAATCGATTGATGATATAGTTGAATCAATGAATTATATTAACCAATATGATAACATTACTAAAGCATATACTGTAACGGGAGGATCAATAACAACAAACCTTCAATCAATGAAAGAAGGTGAGTTTTATGCTAGATATGCTGAGGCTATTGAGTCAAAATTTTCTGGGAGGTGGATTTCTAAAGCTGTAGTACAAGCATTGCCAATTGATGAAGTTAAAATGCTAAAAGAGAGTGGTTATGAAATTTATCATCCAAATTACGAAGTTTGGGATAAAAAATTATTTGATTGGATATGTCCAGGTAAAGAAAGATATGTTGGTCAGAAAGAGTGGATTAAAAGAATATTAGATTCAGCTGAAATTTTTGGTTCAACTAACGTTATTCCAAATTTTGTTGGAGGTGTTGAAATGGCTCAACCATTTGGATTTAAAGATATTGATGAAGCTGTTAAAAGTACATCAGATGGATTGGATTATTTCATGAGTTATGGCATAATTCCAAGATTTACAACTTGGTGCCCAGAACCTACATCAGATCTTGGTAATCAAGCAGGACCACCATTAGAATACTTCGTCAAACTACTTTTTAATTGGAGGAATATCTTCGAAAATTACAATCTACCAGTACCCCCAGGCTATGGAAAACCCGGTGTAGGAAATGCTGAATTTTCAGTAAGTGCATTTATGGATATTATTCGTCCTGAAAAAATTACAAATAGAAATTAATATTAAACCAAAATATTTTATCTTTAAATATTAAATAATCAAAAATATATTCTTGTAAATGAAAAAAATTTCAATTCAATTAATAGTATTTAGTCTGTTAATTTTTTTAGTTTCTTGTAAAACAACTACAAATAACTCACAAAGTGCATCAAATCAAGATTCTGCTAGTAATGTTCAATCATCTGAAGCAGCTGCAACTAAGTTATCTCCACAGACAGCAACTCCAAGTGAGCCGAATGAATTAGGAATAGTACCTATTTCTGGAGTTGATAAAAGTGATGATAAAAAAATTGCTCCAAATATCAAATGGACTTCATCTGATGGGACTTCTAAATCACTAAATGATTATAAAGGGAAAGTTGTAATGTTGAATTTTTGGGCAACTTGGTGCCCTCCTTGCAGAGCTGAACTTCCAGATATTGTAAAATTGAGAAATGAGTTAGGACCAAAAGGATTTGAAGTAATTGGAGTTTCTGTAAGTGAAAGATTACAACCAGGAACAACAATAATTCAACTTTTATCTAAATTTATGAATTCAAATAAAATGTCATATCCAATGTTGTATTTAGGTATGGATTCAGAGCCACAAATGAAAATTGCACAAGAAGTTACTTCTGCATACGGTGGTATATCTGGAATCCCTTCAACATTCATAATAGATAAAAAAGGAATTATAACTTCAAATTTTGTTGGTGGACAAAGTGAAGCAACTTTTAGAAAAGCAATTGAAGCAGCTTTAATGAATTAATTATAAAATAATTTTTAACTTATAGTTGAGTTAATCTTTTTAACTCAACTATTTTTTTAAATTTAAATGTATAAAAATTTATCAATAAATAATCTCAAATTAGTAAGATCACTAAAATCAAATAAAGGAAGAATAAAATCCGATTTATTTGTTGCTGAAGGTTTTAGATTGTTAAGTGAGTTAAGTAAAAAAAATTTATGTGATATAAAGTTTGTTTACGGAAAAGAACTTGAGTTAGATAAATTAAAAAATATTTTACATAATGTTGAAATGTATTTAGTTGAAAATAAATTTGATAATTCTATTTTTTATACTGAAAATTCTCAAGAATGTGCTGCTGTAATATCAATTCCAAATTCTGGTGATATTGAAAATATAATTACAGAAAAACCGTTATTCTATTTAGATGAAATTACAGATCCTGGAAATATGGGTAATATATTTCGAAGTTTAGATTGGTTTGGATTTGATTCTTTAATTCTCTCTGAAAATTGTGTATCACCATATAATCCAAAAGCAGTTAGAGCAAGTATGGGTGCTGTTTTCAGAGTAAAGGTTTATAAAGATATTGGGGTAAAGTGGTTAGAAAATTCAGGTAAACAAATTCTATTGTTAGATATTGATTTTAAGAATTTTTTAAGCGAAATTAATCTTCCTCAAAATGCTATTTATATAATAGGAAATGAGGCACATGGATTATCAAAATCTATAAAGAATTTAAAACATGAGAATGTCTCAATTAAAGGTTTTGGAGAAATGGAATCATTAAATGCTGCAACAACAGTTTCAATTTTATGTTATGAATTATCCAAAAACTATTTAAAATATAGTACTTCTATTTGATATTTTTGTAAAAAGATTATCTAATTTAATCAAACAACAACTTATTTGCAAACAATATATTATATGTTGATATTTCAAAAATTAAAAGGATTTATTTCATTTATTCTACTATTTTTTCTGACAATAATTAGTTTAAATGCTCAAGTAAATAAATCTATAAATACAAATTCTAAAAAAGATTTTGATGAAGGGAATATTGAAGAAAGAGAGAAATGGTTTTATGGTCAGAGGGCATACCCATACCCTTCAATTCCTCAGGGAGTCAGGTCTGAAGCTATTCGTGAGACTAAAAGAATGGTCGAAAGATATTCCAAATCTTTGAAAAATTCTAAAGAATTTCAATCAGTAGCATCGACATGGGAGGAAGTAGGACCAATGAACATTGGTGGAAGGATACGCGCAATTGCAGTTCACCCAACACAAGCTGGTACTTTGCTAATTGGAGCTGCAGCTGGAGGAGTATGGAAAACTATAGATAACGGAACAAACTGGACACCAATTTTTGACTTTCAAACAGCAATTGCAGTGAACTCTATAATGTATGATCCTACTAATAGTAATACGATATATGTAGGAACTGGCGAGATAACTTCAAATGTTGATTCATACTTAGGTGATGGTTTGTTTAAAAGTATTGATGAAGGTAAAACTTGGAAAAATATTGGGTTAACTAACGTAGGTGCAATTTCAGGCATAGCAATTTCTCCTTCAAACAATAAAATTATTTATGTAACATCAACTAAAAACAATGGGGGATTTTATAAATCAATAGATGGAGGTTCAAATTGGAAAATAGTTGTAAGTGGAAATTATTTTGATATGACAGTTAATCCAAATAATTTTAACGAAGTATATATTTCTAATGAAAATTCAGTTCAAAAATCAATTGATGGAGGAGTTACTTTTAAAAAAATCGTTACTGGATTAACTCTTACAAATTCTAGAAGAATAAGTATTTCAATATCCCCTAGTAAAACAACAAAAGTTTATGCATTAATTGCCAGAGCTTCTGGTAGTGCTGATATAGGCGAAGTTTATTTCTTTGATGCAGCAAATGAATCTTGGAAATTAATTTATACTCTCCCAAATTCATTTTTTACAGTAGGAACAAGCGGACAAGGTTGGTATGATAATGCAATTGCTGTACACCCAAAGAATGATAATGTTGTTCTTGTAGGTGGAATTGATGTATATAGAACCAATAATAATTTATCTTACTCTAATGTAACAAACAGTTATAATGGTGGAAATGTACATCCAGATCAACATATTATTAAATTTGATCCTAAGGATAACAAAGTTGTTTATCTTGGGAATGATGGAGGAATTTATGTTTCAATCGATACTGGAAAAACTTGGTCAAGATTCTCAACAAAGTTAGCAGTAACTCAATATTATAAAATGGATATAGATCAAACTAGATTTTATAGATTATACGGAGGAACTCAGGATAATGGTTCACATGGATCCTTTGGCACAACATCAATTGTTACAGACAAATGGAAGTCAATATATGGGGGAGATGGTTTTTATACTACTGTAGATCAAGCAGATCCAAATTATGTTTATGCTGAGAACTTTAATGGAAACAATATTAATCGAATTACAATATCCAATACTGGTTCAACAGGAAATAAGAATATGGATCCTAATGGTAAGATAAATGATGATGGAGCTTGGTCTTCTCCAATGGCAATGAGCTCTGTTGATAAAAAAAGTTTTTATTCTGGTCAAACTTTTTTATGGAGAACAAGAGACATAGGTACAAACTGGACAAAGTTATCACCAGGAAATGGAGGTAAAATTTCAGCAATAGGATTATCTAAATTTAATGCTCAAAGATTATTGATAGGATCTGAAAGGGGAGAGGTTGCTTTTAGTAGTGATGATGGTGGAAGTTGGACTGATTCAAAAGGTACTCCAGGAAGATATTGTTCTGAAATTGAATTTGATCCATTAGAAGAGAATATCGTATATGCAGTATTTTCCGGAACAGGATCTGGTAGAGTATATATTTCAACAGATTATGGAGAAAATTTTAAAGACATTTCAAAAGGTTTACCAAATACTCCTGTAAACGCAATCGAAATTAATTCTGCTAATAATCAACAACTTTATATTGGAACTGATGTTGGAGTTTTTGCTAGTTTAGATAAAGGAGTTACTTGGTTCCCTTTTATGGATGGGTTGGCAATAGCTCCAATAGTAGATTTAAGAATTCATAAACAACAAAACGTTCTATATGCTGCTAGTCATGGGAGGTCTATGTGGAAAGTGGCTATAGGTCTTGTAAAAGAACCAGCATTATTATTATATCCAGTAGGTGGAGAAACATTCGTTACCCCTTCAAAAATTTTAAGTAAATGGTCTGGTTTTACAAGTTCAGTTAAAATTTCTATTTCATTAAATGGTGGTGAAACTTATAAAACATTAGTTGAGAGTACATTAGCAAATTATGATTCTTTACAATTACCAAGATATAGAACAACAAGAGCAAAAATAAAGGTTGAAGAGCTTACATCTAATAAAATTGCCGAGTCAGGATTGTTTTCATTAAGCCCAAAAACTAATACTTCTGAAATTTTAAATAGAGGTTTTATTATTGAAGCTGTAGCAGTAAAAGATAATCAAATGTGGAGTACAGTAAGAGATGAAAATATAATGTTAAAATGGAATTTACCTTTATCTAATATATCAAAAAGGGATAGTGTAAAACTATCAAACATTCCAGTTGGTGTAAAAGATATGGCTTATAATAATTCTGAAAAAGTATTTTATTTACTTTATTCTGATAATGATTATAACAATTCTAAAGTTCTAATTATGGATACGCTTGGCTTTAAAATTGGAGAATTAGATTTACCTATTAAAAGTATTTCTGGAATAGCTATGAGCCCTTGGGGTTTAAATTTGATTACTCCTGGTTCTAATCCAACAATTTATTTAGTTGATAAAACTGGAAAACTTATTTCTCAAAAAATTGTTGAGAAAGTATTAGGTAATGATAGAAGATCGTTGGAGTTTGATGAATCGGGATTTATACAAGGAGTTTTAAATAGGGATACAAACGAACAATTTAGAAGTGAAATTCAAAGAATAAAATTGAATGTAAATTATTCTAATGATTCTTTAGTTACATTAATATCAAGCGGGATTAACTCAATTGAATTTTATGGATTAACTTATTATAATGGGGGAATTGATAGAACAAAAAGCCAGTATATTTGTACTGATACAGCAGGAGTAGTAAGAATTCTACCACAATTTCAATTTTTAAATTCAGTTAATGATTTTAAACAATTGGAAAATAATTTAAATTACAAAGTATATCCTAATCCAGCAAAAAACATTATTAACATATCATTAAATTCTAAAGATTCTAATATTTCAGATAATTGTAATTTAATAATTTACAATCCACAAGGAGATATTATTAAGGAAATGAAATTAAAAAATGTTGATAAAGTTAATTCTAGTTATGAAATTGATACAAAAGAATTTTCGAGTGGATTGTATTATTTTGTAGTAACATCCACAAATGGTATTAGATTGAGCTCACCAATTACTATTATAAAATAATGTTGAAAAAGATTAAGTATCAAATAAGGTTCTATACTTTAGTTTTAATGTATTTGGTTCTATTTACTAAGTTATTTTCTCAAGAAAATTATAATGAAGATAATAAAAGAAACGAGTTAAGGGAACGTGAACAATGGGTTCAACACAGACTACGTTTCCCCTTTGATTCAGTTCCAAATAATTTGATAGAAAATGGATATAAACAAAGAGACTATATTCAATCAAATTCAAATGAAAAAATTACTCAACCAAAATTTTTATCAACTTCAAAATGGCAAAGTATTGGTCCAGATAATATAGGTGGTAGAGTAAGGTGTATTGCTAGTTCTCCTTTTGATAATTCAACAATATTTATTGCTACAGCTTCTGGTGGTTTATGGAAATCTTCTGATGGAGCATTAACATGGAAACCTGTTTTTGATAATCAGAATACAATTGCTTTTGGAGTTATAACATTTGATCCAAATAATAAAAATGTGATGTATGTTGGAACTGGAGAAGAAGCTGGAAGTGATGGTTATTATGGAGCAGGAATTTTTAAATCAAATGATTTAGGTGAGACTTGGAATTATATAGGTTTGAAAAACATATTTGCAATAACAAAAATTTATGTCAGTAAACTTAATTCAAATATTATTTACGTTGTTGGAATTCGAAATGGTGGATTTTTTAAAAGTATAGATGGTGGGGTTACTTGGACCAATTCAGTTACAGACGATATATATGATTTGGCTGTGAATCCCAAAAATCCAGATGAGCTTTATATTTGTGGAAGTAACGTTAAATATTCTAACAATGGAGGATCAACATTTATTAATAAATCAGTTGGTATGGAATCTGATGGTAGAATGTGTATTGCAATTTCGGAAACGAATCCGAACATTCTATATGGACTTATTTCAAAGGGAGTAAATGCAGAGGTATATAAAACCTTAGACAAAGGAGTTACATGGTCGTTGTTAAAAACATTTGATCAATCTTTTTTTAAAAACCAACAATTTTACAACATTTGTATATCTGTAAATCCTGTTAATCCAAACATTGTATTTATAGGTGGAATTGATATTTGGAGGTCTTCTAATGGAGGTGAAAAATGGAAGAATATAACTAATTCATATACAGGAAATGATTTACAAGATTATTCTGTACATCCCGATCAACATTGGATTTCATTTGACCCTTCAATTCCTGAAGTAGTTTATATAGGAAATGATGGTGGTTCATATTTTTCAGTTGATGATGGAGTTAATTGGCAAACTTTGGCAACAACTTTACCTGTAACACAATTCTACAGAATGGATATAGACCAAAGAAATTCTAATAAGGTATATGGTGGGAGTCAAGACAATGGTTCTTCAGGATCATTTGGAATAAATAGTTCAAATAATAATTGGAAGGGAATTCTTGGAGGTGATGGGTTTTATTGTGTAGTTGATTTAATTGATTCTCAATATGTTTATGCTGAAGTTTATAATGGTGATTATATGACTAGAATAAATCCAGGCAATCCTTTTTTCGATAAGAACTCTATTGGTAGCCCTGAGGAGCGTGGTTTATGGTCATCTCCTATGGTAATGAGTCCTGCAGATAAATATACACTTTTCACAGGAAGAAGAAATTTATTTAGTGTTAATCCTTCAATTGGAGTTTGGAAAAAGTATACTCCAAATGTAGCAGGTTATGTATCATGCATTGGATTAAGTAAACACACTATAAATGATTTATGCGTTGGTGGTAGTGATGGAAGTGTAAAGTTTAGTACTGACTTAGGTAATACTTGGGGAAATTCAATAGGAATACCAACTAGATATATGACAGATTTGAAATATGATCCATTAATACCAGATCGAGTTTATGCTGTATGTACTGGTTATAATTCGGGTCATGTATTTGTAAGCAATGATAAAGGAAAAAATTTTACTAATATCTCAAGGAAATTACCTGATGTACCATTTAATTCAGTTGAGATAGATCCAAACAATAATAAACATATATTTGTTGGAACAGATGTTGGTGTATTTGTTAGTATTGATGAAGGATTATCTTGGAACTCTTTCAATAATGGTTTACCAAATGTAAGAGTTACAGATTTAAGAATTCATAAGTTAACAAAACAACTTTATTGTGCAACTTTTGGAAGATCAATGTGGCGAACATCAATAACAGATGAATCTTTACCTCAATCTTCAGTCAACAAATTAGAGAATATTGTTAATGATATTATAATTATGGATGTGGTTCCTAATCCAATTAAAAATCTTTTTAAAATCCAGTATAGTTCCGCAACAAGTGGGAATTTAAAATTAGATATTAGGGATGTAAACGGAAAATTAGTAATTCAAAAAGTTATGGAAAATACTGAAATAGGAATCAATAGTAAAACTATAAAGTTGTTAGATCTTCCAAATGGAAATTATTTTTTAACAATATATGATGGAAAAGTAAAAAGTAAAATGCTCTGTATTAAAATTGAAAATTAATTTATAATATTGTTAAGTTAATTTGAACCAGAAATTTTAAATTAAAATTAAATTTTTATATATGTTTAGTAAAATTGATTTAGCAATTGATTTTTTAAAAAAAGGAAAATTAATAATTGTTACTGATGATGAAGAAAGAGAGAACGAAGGAGATTTTGTTGGATCTGCCGAAATGTGTACTCCTGAAATGATTAATTTCATGATCAACGAAGGTAGAGGTATGCTCTGCACTCCTTTAACAGAATCAAGGGCTCTGGAACTTAATCTTGAGTTAATGTCACCTGTTAATACTTCTTTACATCAAACACCTTTTACAATTTTAATAGATTATATTCATGGAACTACAACAGGAATATCTGCTGCTGATAGATCTGCAACTGTAAAAGCAATTGCAGACCCAAATTCCAAACCTACTGATTTTGGAAGACCAGGTCATATAGCACCTTTGAGAGCTGTTGAAGAAGGAGTTTTAAGAAGAGCTGGTCATACTGAAGCAGCAGTTGATTTGATGAAACTATCAGGTTTATATCCAGTAGGAGTACTTTGTGAGATATTAAAAGATGATGGAACTATGGCTAGGTTTCCAGATTTACTAGAATTATCTAAAAAATTTGAAATGCCAATTGTTACAATAAAAGATTTGATTGCTTATAAATTAACAAAAGAAAAACTTGTAAAAAAAATAGTTGAAGTAGATTTACCAACAGATTATGGAGATTTTAAATTACATCTTTATCATAATTTATTAGATAATAAAGAACATCTTGCTTTAGTAAAAGGAGACATTACTACTAATGAACCAGTATTAGTTAGAGTTCATAGTGAATGTTTTACTGGTGATACATTAGGTTCTAAAAGATGTGATTGTCAATCTCAACTTCACACCTCAATGTGTTATGTTGAACAAGAAGGCAGAGGAGTGGTGCTTTATATGAGGCAAGAAGGAAGGGGAATTGGATTGACTAATAAATTACTAGCTTATGCTCTTCAAGATCAAGGTAAAGACACAGTTGAAGCAAACGAAGCTCTTGGTTTTAAAGCAGATTTGAGAGATTATGGATTAGGTGCTCAAATTCTTTCTGACCTTGGAATTAAGGAAATGAAATTAATTACTAATAATCCTAAAAAAATTATTGGTTTAGAAAGTTATGGATTGAAAGTAGTTGAAAGAATTCCTTTAGAGGTAGGTCATAATGATTCAAATTTTAAATATTTAAAAACAAAAAAAGATAAATTAGGTCATTTGTTTTCATAAATATTTTATAAACATTAAATACATTATCCTTTTATAATCAACTATAAATTGTTTTTTATCAGAATAAATCACTGTATATAAAACAAATATGTATGAATAATTCTTTGATTTTAAAAAGTAATATTAAAAGAAATTCTAATATCAAATATTCAAGCTTGATATTAGCATTAGTAGTCATTTTAGATTTGTTTGCTATAACTATTTCTTTTTTTATATTTTATTTAGTTAGAGTACATAGTGGTATATATTCAGACTTAATGGGATATCCATTTTGGCTAATCAGCGTAACTTTGTTTTTTTTGTTAAGTGGATGGATGTTTGCTTTTTGGTTTTTTGGAGTATATTTTTCTGTTCATAATAGATCACTTTTTGATGAATTTTATTCAGTTACTAAAGTGATTGCTATTGTTTGTACAATCCTTCTTTTGCTTGTTTATATTGAAACTGCAAATGTTCCTAATGGATACCCTAGTACTTTATTTATTTCAATATTAATTTATTTTTTACTTAATACTTTTTTTATTGGTTTTAGCAGATGGTTTGTTAGACATTTTCTTAAACTTCTTAGAAGAAAAGGAATTGGATTGAAGAAAACTATAATAGTTGGTGAATCTTCTAGAAGTTTACAATTGTTAGATATGTTTGATAATTCATTAGAATTAGGTTATAAAGTTATGGGTACTGTTTTAATAAATGGAAATGAAAGTCCAATATTTTCAAATAGATCACTTGGAAACATTTCAGATATAAATTCAATTATAGAAGTTAATAATATCGAAGTAACAGTTCTAGGTATGGAAAGTGATAGAGGTTTAATATATAGTTTAATAACTGAAAGTAAAGTTTCAAAAACTACTGTAAAAATTATTCCTGATTTATATGAGTTGATTAATGGTCAAACTAAAGCTCAACATTTGTATGGTGTTCCTTTAATAGAAATTAGCCCAGAAATAATGTTGACATGGCAAAAACATTCTAAAAGGATTTTAGATATTATTTTTTCTATTTTTGCATTGATAATAACTTCTCCTATAATGCTATTGACAATTATATTTATTAAACTTGAAGATGGTGGTCCTGTTTTTTATAGTCAAAATAGAGTAGGATTGAACAACAAAGAATTTAAGTGTCATAAGTTTAGATCAATGAGAACTGATGCTGAAGTTAAAGGAATTAGCTGGACTAAGATGAATGATTCAAGAGTAACTAAAGTTGGTAAATTTATTAGATCTACTCATATTGATGAATTACCCCAATTTTGGAATGTTGTTGTAGGTGAAATGAGTGTAGTTGGTCCTAGACCTGAAAGACCTTTTTATGTTGAAAAATATTCTAAACTTCTACCTTCTTATCCAAGAAGATTGAGAGTACAACCGGGATTAACAGGATGGAATCAAGTTCAAGCAGATGAGATTGTTGAAAATATCGAATATGTAAGGGAAAGATTAAGACATGACTTTTTTTACATAGAAAATATTTCACTAAGGCTTGATATTGAAATAATGTTTCGAACTTTGATTCGTGTACTTGGTAGAAAAGGACAAGCTTAGTTTTTAATCTAATTTTTTAATCAATAAAATTTTCTGATGTCTTTTATATTCAAAAAAGTTTTGGTTATAATTCCAACTTATAATGAACTTGATAATGTACCAACATTAATAAATGATGTATTAAAACAAGATGATAGATTAGACTTACTTTTTGTTGATGATAATTCTCCTGATGGTACAGGCAAATTTATTGAGAATGTAACTTTGACTAATGATAGAGTTAATTTAATTAGTAGGGAAAGTAAATTAGGTCTTGGAACCGCTTACTGTAAAGGTTTTGAGTATGCAATATTAAATAATTACGATGTTGCCTTTGAAATGGATGCTGATTATTCTCATGATCCAAACACAATACCAGTGTTTCTTGATAAAATTTTAGAGAACGATTTAGTAATTGGTTCAAGATATTCTCAAGGAGTTAATGTTGTAAATTGGCCAATGAGCAGGTTATTATTAAGCTATTGTGCTAATATATATTCAAGACTTATCACTGGAATGCCTTTGTATGATGGTACAGGTGGTTTTAAATGCTTTAGAGTTTCATTACTAAGAAAAATAAATCTTAATAAAATTAATTCAAATGGTTATTCTTTTCAAATTGAATTGAATTTTTTGGCTTGGAATTTAGGTTCTAAAATTCTAGAGATTCCTATTATTTTTGTAGATAGGAGAAATGGAGTTTCTAAAATGTCCAAAAATATAATTCATGAAGCTATGATTATGGTTTGGAAGTTAAGATTTTTAAAGATATTTGGTAGTATTAAAAAATTGTATAATTAATAAAATGAAATTTTTAAATTTATTTATTGTTGTTTTCTTTTTGTTAACCATTTCAGGTTATTCTCAAGTTAAATCTATCTCAATAAAAGCAGGTGATAAATTCCAATTCAATACAACTACAGAAGTAGATATTGCTGTCAATATGCAAGGTCAAGAATCTAAAACAAATTCTTTTTCAAATGCACTAACCGATTTAACTTGTATTAAGAATGATTCAAAAGAAATCAAATGGAAAATACAAGATTTATCTAATAGAATTAAAATAATAGGTCAAACTGGATTTCCAAGAAGTATGGATACTACTTTAGTAGGTAACATAAATGAATTTACAACAACTACAAATGGAAAAATTTTAAAAGGAATAAAAAAGTATCAAATATCTGAAACAGATAATACTAATCTTTTCAATGTTTCAATGAAACAGAATTTATTGGTTTTTTCTCCTTTGTTATTGGTAGATAAATCAATTGGTGATTCTTGGATAGACACGAAAACTGATACTCTATTATTAACAATTATGAGAACAACTGTTATAACTTCAACCAGTATTAAAAAAACATTTAAATCAGTTATAGATACATTAGGCAACAAAGTAGCAATAATTAATTTCCAAACCATTAAATCATCTGTAAATTCAAACTCAGATGAGGTAACTAGTTCTGATATGAGTTTTGAGGGAACAATAAATACAAATGGTGATTTTTATTATTCACTAAATGATGGGCTTTTAGTTTTTAGTAAATCTGAAACAGATTCTGATTTAAATTTAACTATGAAAACAGCTAATAACTTAGTTTTTCCAATTAAGCAAAAAGCAATTTCTACTTATATTAGAACTCTATCCCCAAAAATAATAGTGACCAAAAAAAATACAAAAAATTTAAATAAATCAAAAAAAAATTAAGTGAATGAATTTAGTTTGTATATACTTTATTCATCAAAATAAATTAAAAAAAGATCACTTATTGTTTAAGTCAATTCATAATATAAATTATAAATTTTTTAGTAAATTATTATTTTTATCTTGGCTATGTTTTGCTCCTACATTAGCATTGCATCCTCAAGAAGCAGGTAGATATGATCATTATGTAATAAATGATACTGATTTGATAAAGCCATCTGAATATGCTTTAAGAAGACAAAAAGCTCTTGATTATTTAGATTCTGGGATGGCTCTTTTTTTAGAAAGCTCAAAAGAAAAAGTTAGATCTAATGATGTCAATTTTGATTTCAAACAGAACAACAATTTATATTACTTGACTGGAATAAATGAAATTGGAGTTTCATTTATTTTGTTTAAAAATGCGTTTCATCTAAAGAATGGTGATTCAACCTATGAAATTCTATTTGTAAAAGATAGAGATAAATATAGTGATTTATGGATTAACAAAAGAATGGGTGTAGATGTTGCAAAAAAAATATCAAAAATTAAAGTTGTTTTAGAAGATATTGAATTGCAAAGTGTTTTAGATTCTATTTTACCCAAAACCAAAACTTTACTATATTCAGATTGGGGCTATAATATTTTAATGGATGTTATTTCGAGAAATCAATCTAATTGGGTTAAAGATAATTTAATCAAAATTAAAACTAAATATCCAAATCTTTCAATAATTAATAACAATCAATTATTTTCTGTTCTAAGAGTAATTAAATCTGAATCAGAAATAAAGTTAATGCAAAAAGCTATTGATATTAGTGTTGAAGCACATTTAGAAACTATTAAAAATGCAAAACTTGGAATGTATGAATATGAACTTGAAGCAATTATGGAATCAGTTTTTCATAAAAGGGGTTCTGAATCTCCTGCTTATCCAAGTATAATAGGGAGTGGAGAAAATGGTTGTATTTTACATTATACCTCAAGTAGAAGAAAAATTTTAAACCAAGATTTAATTGTAATGGATTGTGGTGCAGAGTATCATGGATATTGTGCAGATATTACTAGAACAATTCCTATAAACGGTAGATTTTCAAATGAACAAAAGTTGATATATGATTTAGTTTATAAGGCACAAGATTCAGCCATTAAATTATGTCGAAAAGGAAATCAGTTTAAATCACCACATTTTTTAGCTGTTGAGATAATTAGTAAAGGTTTAAAAAGTTTGGGAATAATAAATAATGAATCTGAGTATGGTCAGTATTTTATGCATGGAACTTCTCATTATTTAGGTTTAGATGTGCATGACGTTGGAAGTACTAAAATTTTATTAGATGAAGGAATGATTATAACTGTTGAACCAGGTATCTATATTGCAAATGATAGTCCTTGCGATAAAAAATGGTGGAACATTAGTGTTAGAATTGAAGATGACATATTAATAACAAAGGATAATCCAATAATTATGTCAGAAAAACTACCAAGAATATCAACTGAAATTGAAAAAATAATGAAAAAAAATCTTTAACATATTATCCTTTTATATTAACTAAAATGAAAAAATTAATTTCTATCTTTTTAATAGTATTGACTTTATCAGTACTTTCAATCAAAAAATCTAATGCACAGTTAAATGGAACATTTGTTGGTGCTAAAGTAGGTTTTTTATTATCTCAAAAATTTGTCTTTGGATTGTTTGGTGATTTTGCATTAACACCAAATTTTGGAATCGAACCAGGAATTGATGCAACAGCATACTCAGATAATAAAGACAGAACTATTATTAGACTTTCAATGGAAGCAAATGGTAGATATTCTTTTCCATTTCAAGGAAAAACATTTGAAGGATTTGCAATAGCTGGTCCTGCTTATGTAATTGATAGAACAACAGGTGAAACTTATGGTGCTTCTTCAGACAAACAATTTTTTAGAATTAATTTAGGTGGTGGAATTACATTTAATAATAGATCAGAAGGGCAGATTTTAACTGGTGTAAAGGTTAATTTTGATATAGGACAAAACGGAAGTGACGTACAAATATTTGTGGGATATAGATATTTCTTATAAAATAACTTGTTTTAGTTTTAGGATTTAATTTAGCATTAAAAGATATTTCATAAATGAAATTTTGTTTAATGCTTTTTTATTTAGTGATTGAAAAATATTGCAAAAAAATTTGTTTATCAGATAATTATTTCTAACTTAATTAATTGTAAATAAACGAATTTATTTGTATATTTTAGAGTAAATGTAATTGTTTAAAAATTGTAAAAACTATTTTAATGAAAAGTATATTAAAGTTTATATTCTTAATTTTAATTATTGCAAATGTTAGTAATTATGCATTATCACAAGGTACTTTAAAAATTACTTCACCTGTAACTAAAGACTTATGGGCTAGTACTGAAATTATTAAATGGACATTTTCAAACGTTAATTTAGTAAAGTTAGAATACACAATTGATGGTGGAAAGAAATGGATATTAATTTCAGATACTAATAAAGCTTCTGCTAGACAAGTAAATTGGAATTGTCCAAATTTAACATCTGCAAATTGTTTAATAAAAATTTCCGATAAAGATAATCCACTGATAGAATCAACTTCAGGTACATTTAAAATAATACCAACTCCAACTCCAAAAGATTACACAATTCCTATAAAAGTAACTTTAATTGAAACCCCACCTTCTATTAAGTTTCAATGGGATTTAGATACAAATATGGATCAATATACTATTGAAAGAAAAAGAAAAGAAGATATTGATTGGGTTGACCAAATTGCTGATCTTCCTTATAATGCTACATCTTTTATAGATACGAAAGTTATTATTGGTGAATCTTATGAATACAGAATTATTAAAACTAATAGAATTTATTCAGCATATCAATATATGTTTTGTGGAATAAAATCATCAATAAATGAGTTTAATGGTACATTGCTTTTGTTAGTGGAAGAAAGCTTAAAAGATTCCTTAAATGTAGAAATTAAAAATTTGAAAACAGATTTGATTGGTGATGGGTGGAATGTTATCACAAAGTATATTTCTTCAAAAGAAAAAGTTCCTGATGTTAAGAAAATTGTTAAAACTGAGTATAATACAAATAAAGTTAAATCTATATTTATACTCGGACATGTTCCAGTACCTTACTCTGGTAATATTGCACCAGATGGTCATCCAGACCACGTTGGAGCTTGGCCCGCAGATGTTTTTTACGCTGATATTGATGATGAATTATGGTCTGATACAGAAATAAATAATTCAAAAGCTTCGAGAACTTCAAATAAAAATATTCCAAATGATGGTAAATATGATCAAGGTGAGTTACCAAGCAGAACTGAAATGCAAATAGGTCGAGTTGATTTGGTAAATATGTCACAGTTTAAGCTCAATGAAATTGGTTTGTTGAAAATGTATTTGGAGAAAAATCATAAGTTTAAACTTGGTATTAATAGACCAATTAAAAGAGGCTTGATTGATGATAATTTTGGAATGTATGGTTCTGTTAATGGTGGATTTGCTACAACTTCTTGGGGAGGCTTTTATTCTAATTTAGGTGTTGAAAATACATTTGCTGATAAGTATATTGGAAAATTAAGTAAAGAATCATACCTATTTTCTTATGGTTGTGGAGGAGGTACATATACTAGTTGTGGAGGTGTTGGAACAACTTCAGATTTTGTTAACAATGAAATTAATTCTGTATTTACATTTCTTTTTGGTAGTTATTTTGGAGATTGGGATGTAGATAATAGTTTCTTACGAGCCCCATTAGCTGCTAATGGTATGGCTTTAACTTCAGCTTGGTCAGGAAGACCTTTTTGGCATATTCATCATATGGCATTAGGCGAATCTATAGGTTATTCAGCGTTTGTTTCTCAAAATAACCAGATAGATAATATAGATATTTACAATCCAGGATTTGCAGCTCCAGGGGTTCATGTTGCATTAATGGGAGACCCAACACTTAGATCTTCATATGTATTGCCAGTAAAAAATTTAATCTTAAATTCAAATGATAACTCAAATGAACTTAAATGGGATCAATCTTCAGATAATGTTATAGGCTATAATGTCTACTCATCAAAAAGTATAAATGATAAATTTAGAAAGATCAATAAAGAAATTATAAAATCTGAAAGCTTCATAGATTCAAATTTTTACAATGGTAAAAATGTTTATATGATTAGGGCTGTAAAATTAGAAAAAACTCCAAGTGGAAGTTATTATAATATGAGTATTGGATTGATTGATTCTATTATCGGAATAACTCCTCAGTTAACAAATAGTCCAAATTTAATTTTTCCTAAAAAAGATACAATTAATAGTGCAACAAACGGGTATGTGAAATTCGGATTAATTAATCGAGCAGAAAGTTATAATATCCAAATTTCAATAAATAATAATTTTCAAGATCCATTAATTAATTCTAATCAGATTGATTCAGTTTATTTGTATAAGAATTTAAAATCTCAAACTAAATATTATTGGAGAGTTCAAGGTGTAAATAGTTCAAGTACTAGCCCCTGGTCTGAAGTTTGGACATTTACGACTGGATCAATCTCTGATGTGGTTATAAGTAACAGATCTAAACTACCAAAACAGTTAAAATTGAAATAATCTAGAATTAAAAATTAAGTTTTAGAATATGTTATTTATGAAGTATCTAGTAATTCTATTTGGATGTTTATTAATGTTTAGTGTTTGTAAATCTCAAACAGATTTTAGATCAAAAATAAAAGTTGACACAAATAAAATAAAATCAAATGATTCAAATGATATTGAAACTGATGATACTTTAGATTCCGATGATTTAGTATATAATGATACAACTAGTTCAATAAAAACTGATTCAGTCAATAAAAAAACTAGTTTAATTACTTATATAAAAACTAATGAAACTTCAAATACTGAAATAGTTGATTCAAAATTATTTGATTATTCAGATGAATTTAAAATAATGAATTCTGTAGTTTGTGGCGATTATAGTCCATACAATAATTTGTTATCAAATTATTTATTCACTCCAAATTCAGGAAACCAAGCAGGGTTATATAAGGATTTAATTTATCAAGGGATTAAATTAAAAGGTTCAGATTATAATTTAAATAATTTGAATTTTAATGATGAGTTTAACATTGATTTTCTTCCTCTCTTATTTATAAATAACATTGAGTTTGAATATGGAATCAACTCAATTATAAATTCAAACAATTCTGTACCAATTTCAATTCTACTTAACAGTAAGAATGATAATGTTATAGGTAGTTATACTAATCTAATGTTCTGTAATAATTACAACTCTTCAACAATATTTGATGGGAATTATAAAAGATCATTTGATAATAAAATTAATACTTCTGTTGGATTTCGACAAATTAAAGGTAATGGAGACTTTAATAACCAAAAGAAAATTATAACCACTCTTGGAGCTCAATTATATTTCCCTTTGTCAACAAAATTCAATATAAATATTGATAACATTTATTCCAGTAATTCTATCGGAGAAAGTATGGGAATCATTAATGACTCCATGTCAATATTAAATCCAAAGGATGTTGTTAATGATACACTTACTAAAGTTAATGTTTATAATTTATTAGGTATATGTGGAGATTACATTATAAATGAAAAAGAAAATATAGATATAATCTTAACTTTAAATTACCAATCAGATTATTTTACATCACTCAATAATACTATATCTTTAACTCCTAGAAATTCTACAAAGTTTACCACTGATAAAACAATAACTCTAAATTATTCAAAAGAATTTATTAATAGTGATTTAGATATTACATTGAATTTAGGTAATACTTCAAAAAAAACTTATTACCAAATTGGAACTTTATATAATTTTTACACTGATTATTCAAAAATAACATTAGGTACAAAATTTTATTATGAAGGAGGTGTTAATTCAATTTATGGTTTAGATTATGTTTATTATATAAATGAAAATTTTCATTTATATTCATCTTTTTGTAAGAATTTAATTTTAAAAGATAAAGTTAAAATTGATCAGTTTGTAGATTCTTATTTTCAATTAGGTGCAAGGCTTTTAGATGAGAATTGTTTAAACACAAGTATTTTTTATATGAAAGAAAAGAATTTAAAAAAGATTTCTGAAAAAAGTGGTGTCAGTTTGAGTTTTAAATTCCCTTTTTTTAACTTTACAATATATTCATCTAATAATTATTATTTTAAAAATATAGATTTAATATATTCTTTCTATTCTAATAATCAAGTTGAATATTTATTAGGACTATTTAACAAAAATTTAGAAGTCAACTTTAAAATTGGATGTGAACTTACTTCATTTAATAATTATAATGTTAATACTAATCTAACTGGTAGAATTGGGAATTCATTTATAAATATTGGATTAAATAATGTTTTTAATTCATATTTTGAAACTATTATTGGCTTTCCATATAGATCAAGGAGTTTTAACTTTGGTGTTAATTGGTCATTTATTGATTAAAAAAAAAGCTTGTAATTTATAATAAAAAAACTCAAAGTATTTTTATTACTTTGAGTTTTTAAATTTAAGAAGTTTAACTATTTGATTACAATAAAAGAACCACTAATTTTTTTTGTACCAATAATCATTTCATATTGATAGCTACCATTAGATAAAGAGGATACATCTATTTCAGTTTTACCATTTTCTATATTTGTTTGTAAACTACTAACTAAATATCCATTCGAATTATAAATAATCAAATCTGATTTTGCATTAATATTGTTAGGTAAAGTTATATTAAATTTATTTGATACAGGATTTGGAAATAATTTTTCTACAAAAATTATCTCATTTACATTTCCAATTGAGCATAAATCAAATTGTTTAATTTCATTAGCATTTGAAAATTTGAGTTTGAAGCAAGCAACCCCTGCAAAATCATCTGCAACAATACCAACTTTAACTTCACTTTCACCCTTAGCAGGAATTACTGCTGGGGCAGATGGATTGCTTCCTGGTGGAAAACAAAGCTCACCCATGCAAATACTCCAACTCCAGTCGGCACTTGGGAATTTTGTATCTTCCATTACTGCAGTAACTGAAATTTCTTTATCAGTTAAATTCTTTAATATTAAATGATAATCATGAGATTTTCCAGAAGGAATAAACCTAACAGTATCTGTAAGTTTTATACTGAAAGATTGTTGAGCCTTTAAAAATTTAGTTGCAGACAATAACAAAACTAAAACTAAAATTTTTTGAATTAAATTTATTTTCATATTATTTTACTATAATTAATTTATTTGAAACTATGTTTTGACCATCGCTAACATTTAAAATGTAATTTCCACTAATAACTGTTGACAAATCTAATGAAATATCTTTGAATGAAACTCCATTATTATATAAACTAGAAATCACAATTTTAGAATTCAAATCTAAAATTTGAATAATTAACTTAGTATTAATCTGATTCTTAAATTTAATATTTAATAAATTCTTAGTTGGAACTGGAGATAAACTCATATTCGACAATTGTGAAATTGATTTTTCTTCTTCAACACTTACAATAGGACCATCAGCTTTTAATGTAAAGATTTTATCGACAACACTTGAAGGAGTAGCCAAAGGGCTTGAATATCTTATAGTAACTTTTGATTGTCCTGTTGGAGTTAGAATAGAACCTGCAACCACTTTTAAATTAATCCTAAGAGTATCTAACCTATTTAAAGTATGAGAAACTGGACCACTTTCACTTATCGGAAGAAATACATCATCTTTTCCTATAGCACTTGACCAATCAGAAGTTGGTAATTGGTTATTAATTCTAGTAATCTTAATAGGATAACTTTGATTAATTTTGTTACTAACAACAGACTGAAAAACAACAGTATCTCCTGTTGTACATAATTTAGTTGCCGTTCTTACAGTTACATCGAATGGTTTATCAATTAATTCAGGTTGTAAATCAGTAACTAAAGTTTGTAAAATTTCTGCTGGTTTGTTATTTTCATTTCTATGAACTATCAAGATTAGTTTTCCTTTGGTACCATCAAGAACTTTAGAATTAAATGTAAGTTTAACTTTTGATTTAGAAGAAGGAATAATTACTCCATCTTCAATTGAATTTGTTTCAAAAATAATTGGAGAACCAATATTAGATGGTGCCATAGTTCTAACAACATGATTATGAATATAATTACTGTTTGTAGTACTACCATCTCTTTGAGTGGCTTTTATATTATCTTCAGTAACAATTGCAGTTACATAAAATTTACTTGATGAAAACAATGGTTGAAATGTTTCAATTCCTAATGTTAAATTTACACTTTTATCTCCATCATCATAAGACAATTCTTCAATATTAGCTGAAACCGGAGCTTCAGGTATATTTTCAAGTAAAGTTCCAGCCCAACCGTTCCAAGAATCAAAAGTTGTACTTTCCAACATTCTTTCTGTTTGAGAAGGGAATAAAAATCTGTTGAAAGAAGCTCTGGGAATTGTTCTAATTCCAAAGGAAGTGCCAAGTAAATCTCCTTCTTGAGTTTTCAATTTATCTAGTGGGGTACCAGATTCTATGTGATATTGAGCAATAACAACTTCATCACCATAACTTTCAATTAAATCAAGAATTTCTTTATCTGCATCTTTAGCTTTGGGGTTGCCAGTACTTGTAAACTCCTCAACTAAAACTTTACTTTTTTGTGGATTCAAATTTTTTCTAACATAAAATCTAACAGTTACTGAAATTTCATTTCTATCTTTTTCATTAGTACCAAATTTCAAAATAGTTTTATAATTTCCTTCAGTAACATTTTTTGCTGTAAAAGTGAAAATTGTAGAACTACCCGGCACAACATTTAAAGTACTTGAAGAGCCAGTTAGCCAACTAACTCCAGTTGTTATAGCTCCTTGCAGTGTTGATGCACCATTGTTTGAAACTTTAATTTTAAATACTTTTTCCTCAGAAGTTTTTGCTAATAATAAAACAGTTGTATCACTTATACTTCCAATAGGAAAAGACAAACCACCATCAACAAATTTAAATACCTTATCTCCATAAAATCCAGATACATAATACATAGCATTCCCATCTCCTGGCATATTTGTAGATGATTGTAAATTGATTATAGGAAGTGCATATGTAGTTTTCCATTTATCATCTGATGGGTCATAATAATAACATGAATTTATAGTGCTTTTTCCAGTTGCTCCAGCACAAACGTAGAATTTACCATTAGAAACTCCACCCGAAGCTAATGTTACTCCTACTGGATAATCTGCAATTTTACTCCATGTAATAGATCCATTACTATAAGTACCTTTGAAAGCTTTTTTCAAATACTGAGTTTGGTCATCTGATCCACCAACAACATAAATTGTATTTCCAACAACACCAGCTACAGACTTTGAACATTTATATGGACCTTCAATAACATCATATGAACCAGAAATTGGGTCATAAATAGCAGAGTTTTCTGACTCTTCCTTAAGGTTAACACCAGATTGAGATAAAACTTCACCACCAATAAGCACTATTTTATCATCAACAACAGCGCCAGCCATATACCTAGAAGGTTCTGGTTGCCTCATTAAACTATCATATGAATTCGATGAAGGGTCATATTCTGTAACATTATTGTTGAAATAAACTTTTAAATCATTTCCAATACTATAACTTCCACCAATTATATAAATTTTTCCATTTACAGCTCCAGCAAAACCAGCAGATCTTTGAATTGGTAAATTTTTAATTGGAGTCCATTGAGAACCAGTAAATTTCCAAGATGATTGAGTCTCGCTTGTAATTGAACCACCATAATCACCTATTCCACCAAATGAATATATTGTACCCTTTAAAAAAGTATTCATAGATAAATTCTTTTGTTTGGGTAATGGTTCAATTTCAGTCCATTGAGCAATAATATAATTATGATTAAACAAAACTAACAATAAGTAAAGAAAACTAATTTGAAAAATGTTTTTCATTAAATAAATTTGAATTGATAGTAATTAACATATACAAATATCGTTAAAAATAATAGGCGTTACAAAACTTTTTTAAGTTATATAACGCCATATTAGATTATAATAAATTCACTCTTAACAATTTATTATTAACGAACTACATTCATTTGGCGATACAAAGTTTGATCACCTGATCTCAACATCACATTATAATTTCCACTAGGAAGATTTTCAACATTTACTTCGATTATATGTTTTCCTTCAGACAATTTACCTTGATTTAAAGTAATAAGACTTTTACCATCTTGTGAAAAAACAGTTAAAGATGTATTTAATGAAGATGGTAAAACAACTTCAAAATTTGTTTTTAAACTTGCAGGATTTGGGAAATTTTGATTAAAAGTAACTCCACCAGCGATTACTGGTTCAAATGAAACACCAGAACCACCTTGGTTTGATGCTACCTTGAAAGTTTCTTCATAAGAAACAAAGCCATCTGTAGTTTCAAATTTCAAAGTTATAGATCCAACTTCATCCCCAGCTTTAGAAGTAGTAACTTTGATACCAAATTTAATTTGCTCATTATCATTTAAAATCTGATCAACTTTATCTCCTTCTTTTATTGGTTCAAAGAAACCATCTGTTCCAACTGCAATTTTCCAACCTGATGGAAGTGTAACTTTAGATGCAGAAATTTTTAGATTTGTTTTAGAAGAATAATTATTAGTCAAAGTTGCATCAAAGATTGCATTATCTCCAGCATTAACAGCTTTTTTAATTACAGGTGTACTTAATGTGAATGCAGGTCCCATTGCTGTAGTTGTAAATATCACATCTTTATCAGGATCTCCATCAGGAGATGAAACGTTTAACTTAACTAAAGATTTTTCTCCTTTAACAGATCCAGAAGTTACTTTTATAGTGTAAACTAATGACTCACCAGGAGGAATAGTTTTAGTAATTTTTTGTCCATCAGCTGCATCATTACAATTTCCATTAATACATAATTCAGTTTTCCAAAGTGTACTTGGTTTTTGAACGCTCAATACTTTTAAATTTACAGAAATTGGGGATGTTTTCAAATTTTTAACTGTAGCTGTATATTCAACAACTTCTGTTGGTTTTGTTGATTTTTCTGTTGGTCCATTACTGAACTCAAATGCAGGAGGAGCAGCATTTACATTGATAACGAATTGTTTGCTAATTGTTGGATTACCTTGTGGTGAAGAATAATCTAAAGTTATTGTACCTTTAGAAGCAGGAGTATTACCAACCATTACCTTTAATGTACATGTTGCAGTTTCATTAGGTTGTAATGGTTTAGTCAATGCTTGTCCTGTAGATAAATCGTTATATGTAGACCCAAAACTTAACTTAGCACTCCAACCTGGAGCAGTTGGGAAAGTCATTTCTGTTGGCTTAACACTAACTGTTACCGGTACAGTTTGCAGATTTTTCATTGTAAATACAAAATTTTGTTCAGTATTCGCTTCAACGTTTCTAGTTGTTTCATTTGCAATTAATTCATATGCAGGTGAAACTTTAGAAGTTAAATCAACTTGTTGAGCTTGAATAATAGTGTTATAATTAATAACATTGTTATAAGTAAAATTATCAGCTATACAAAAGATTGTTTTGCCATTTTCAGGAACAGTAACAAGTGAAGTAAAATTAATATTGCTTGTTATAACTGTACCAGCTAAAACCATATTATTTACAATTTGCTTAGCCGGAATTACTAATTGCAATCCATTTTCATTAGGATACATCCCACGAACAACTTCATTGTGAATGTTGTTGTTTGGGATATTATGAGCATCTGCTTGATCGTAAATTAATTTATCTTCAATCGGAATTGCTGATAGGTAATAACCCATTGGTCCAGTTGCAGTACCCCCATTACTTAAATTTAATTTAACTTGAGTAGGCATATCAACGTTAAATCGGCAAGTAATTGTTGCACTAACTTTTTTTGAAGCTGGATCATAATTATAATTATCTATTTCAACATTAATTTTAGCGTTTGGTTCATTATTTAAAATTTGATCAATAGTACTTGCAAAATTACTTGTTGTACCATCTGTATTTGTACTGAACCCTAAAGCTCTGACAGAGCCTCCTTTTCCATCTGAAAAAGTAATTCTAGAAATTTCCATGGTAGGATAACCTCCAAACCCAGCTTTTGCAATGAACTTATCTCCTGCTGCTGTACTTCTAGTTTCACCATTTGCGCTACTATAACTAGCTAGAACAATAGATTCTGGATATTTTTCTCTTAAATTATCAAAAACTGGCATTGCTAATGTGCAATGAGGACACCACCCACCAGTAATTTTTTCTAACATGAGTACATGCTTTTGAGCTTGTGAAAAAGCATGATTATTACATACTCCTAACATCAATACAACTAAAGCAGTGATGTGTAAAAAGTTAAAAATTAATTTCTTCATTGGTTAAAATTGTTTGGTTATAAAATAACAGCTATATATATTAATAAAATATTAAAATTCCCATTTAAAAATTAATTGCTAAAGTAATTAATTTACAGCAAATACACAATAATATCTTTTATAATACTATTAGCTTGACACCAAAGTAGTTGTAAAAGTTTCAGTTGGTAATATAAAATAATTATTGTTAAATAATCTATTCAAGATAACTTTGTAAAAATAAATTGGAAAGATGCAGGAGTGGTTTAACTGGATCGCCTGGAAAGCGGTTGTGTGTGAAAATGCACCGAGAGTTCGAATCTCTCTCTTTCCGCCTATAAATTAATCATTTTTAAAAGGGGAACAATATCAATTATATTTAGTCCCCTTTTTAATTAAAATTTTATTTGAATCAATGAGAGTAGTTTTTAATATTTTAATTTATCTTTCAATTGCAATTATTTTAGGTAGTATTTTATTCTTTGGGGTAATAGTAGCCCCATTGGTTTTTAAATCTGGTATGCTTCCTAACAAATCAATAGCAGGTTCTTTAAATGTAGCTATTCTCTATAGAATGTGTTACTTACATATAATTTGTTCAATAGTATTATTTTCATCATTTTTATTTAAAGTAATTTCTTACAAAAAAAAATCTTTTTGGTTAGCTACAATATTATCAGTAGTTGTTTTAGGAATTTCAATTTATAATTTCACTGAGCTATTACCAAGAATGGATAAAATAAGAATAGCTATTGGTAATTTTGATGAAATACCTAAAGAAAAACTTTTACTTAAAACTGAATTTGATTTTGGTCATAAAAAATATTCAACATTAGTTAAAACAATTCTTGGGTTAAGTTTTATTCTTTTAGTAATGAACAATACTGCTTCAGATGAAAAAAATGAGATTAAAAAATTTAAGAGTAATAAAAAATTAATTCCAGATTTAAAAACGGCTAAAATTGAAATTGTTAGAAATCCTATTTCAAATGATATTATTCCTGAAAAACAAAATGAAGTACCAAATATTTCTACTTCAATCAATTTGGAACAAACAGATAAAAATCAAAATCCAATTAACTAATGAGATATTGCTTATTTGAAGACTCTGAAGTTAACAATTTTAATCCAATAGTTCTAACAAAACATTTAAGCGGCGTATTTGTTGGTGCTTATACTCAATTTGAAAGGTTAAAGAAATTTATTACCTCTAATTCAAATATTATTCTATTTGGAAGAGAATATTTATCTGGAATATATGATGATATTGCACCATATTTTTCAAATTCAAAATCTGTTCCAAATTCAATTTTTATTAATTCAAAAGTTTTTTTATCAAATGAATTATTTAGTAGTTTTCCTTTATCAAATAATTGGGTAATTACTCAAGATCAAGTGATAATTGCTTTTAATGTTGATGAAGAAGTAATGCAATTAATTGTAAATTCTAACTTCGATTTTAAAGTTATTAACAGTTTGAAAAATCAACAAATTATAGATAGCTCTTTGTATAAAATTTATAGTTATTTATGGGACTTAATTGAAGATAATTCAAATGCAATTAGTTATGATAGAAAGTTTTTTATTGATAAATCAACAAATAAATTCAATGAAATTTACAAAGTAAATGAAAAAGACATATTAATTGGAGAGGATTGTAAAATTGGTTGTGGTGTCATATTAGATGCATCTTCTGGAGTTATACTAATTGGAAATAATGTTTCAATAATGCATAATTCAGTTATAGTTGGTCCTTGTTTTATAGGTGATAATAGTGTAATTAAAATTGGAGCTAAAATTTATGAAAATACATCTATCGGTAAAAATTGTAAAATTGGTGGTGAAGTTGAAAACTCTATAATTATTGGATATTCCAATAAACAGCATGATGGTTTTTTGGGACATAGTTACATTGGAGAATGGGTCAATATAGGAGCTGATACGAATACTTCAGATTTGAAAAATAATTATGGAGAAATTAAAGTTCAATTAAATAATAAGACTGTTAATACAGGTAGATTATTACTTGGTTCTATAATCGGTGATCATTCTAAAACTAGTATAAATACTATGTTAAATACTGGAACAATTGTTGGAGTTTTTGCAAATATATTTGGGTCAAATTTCCCAAGTAAAAATATAAAATCATTTGCATGGGGTTTAGATGAGAATTTTAAATTTAGAAAAGAGGATGCAATTCAACTAGCTAAAATTGTTATGAAAAGAAGAAAGATTGATGCATCTGAAAATTATTTAAAATTGATTGATTATTTGTATGAGCAACTTTAATTTTTTTAATAATATAAATGTTATTGGAACTAGTGGATCAGGGAAAACTACTTTTTCAAAAAGTGTAGCAAACATTTTAAATATAAAATATATTGAGTTAGATAGTTTGTATTGGAATGCAAATTGGGTTGAATCGGATGATACTGAATTTATTAGAAAAATTAAAGTAATTATAACTTATGAAAAATGGGTTATAGATGGGAACTATTCAAGATTTAGAAATGTTTTTGAAAGTAAACTTGATACAATTATAATTTTAGATTATCCCTTCTTTTTCACATTATTTAGAATTGTAAAAAGGACATTTAAAAGGTATATTAGAAATGAACAACTATGGCATCAAAATACTGAGTCTTTGTCAATGATATTATCTAAAGAATCGATAGTTTTATGGATGTTAAATACATATTTTAAAAGAAGAAAAATGTATTCAAAAATACTTTTAAACAAGAATCAAATCAACACCAAAATTATTAGACTAAGATCTAATAGTGAATCAAATTTATTTTTAAAAAAATTATATGAAACAAACTGTTAATTTTAAATTAATACTCTTAATAGTTATAGTTACTTCAATTTTAAGTTCATGTTCTTCTAGCAATAGAATTACTTTGCCTTATTATAAAGATGATGATTTTAGAAATAAATCTATAATGTTAATTTCTCCAATTTCTGATAATATTAAAATTGACAACCCAATAGGAGTTGGGGTTATACGTGGTGTTGATGAAAGAAGTGTTAAGGAAGTAATTTTTAATGAATTTACTTCAGAAATACCTTCTATTTTTAAATTAGACTTAGAAAATGAAATTAACATTTTACATTTTTACAAACAATCTGTTGCTGGATTCTACCCAATTAATTTAGTTGCTGATTTTGATAGTTGTATTCCTAAAAATTGGGATAAGATGAATTTGTTAAATAAAAATGGAAATATAGATTACTTTATAGTAATTGATAATTTAAGGATAAGTAACCAAAAGTCATCAATTCAAGATAAGGATAAAGTTGGTAATGAAATTACAGAGTTTAATTATTCTTTGTTAGATTTAAAGTTAAGTAAAGTAATAAGTTCTGGATTTTTAAAAGTAGAAAAAGAATTCCCTAGAACTGTAAATTCAACTTTACTTAATTTAGTTGATGAATTCTGTAAAAAATTACCATTTCCAAGAAAAAACAAATAATACAAAAAGTTTCAATTAATATATTGTTTTTATATAATAAGTTATTAATTTTGCTAAAATCATAAAACTTTAATGGCTAAATACGTACTAGAATTTGAAAAACCTATATTAGATTTAGAAGATAAAATTGCTGAAATGAAGGGGATGTCTGAAGAACTTGATATTGGACCTGCTATTAAAGTTTTAGAGAACAAAGTAGAAGAGTTAAAGGTTAGTATATATTCTCAACTTACACGGTGGCAAAGGGTTCAGTTGGCTCGTCATCCAGACAGACCTTATACATTAGATTATATTAAATTAATTTGTTCAGATTTTATTGAACTACATGGTGATAAAAGTCATGGAGATGACATGGCGATTGTTGGGGGAATTGCTCAAATTGAAGATTTAAAATTAGTTATAATTGGTCATCAAAAAGGACATGATACCAAAGAGAATTTGAAAAGAAATTTTGGTATGCCAAATCCAGAAGGTTACAGAAAAGCACTAAAGTTAATGCGTTTTGCTGAAAAATTTAAAATGCCCGTAGTCACTTTTATAGATACTCCAGGAGCATACCCAGGAATAGAAGCAGAAGAGCGAGGACAAGCAGAGGCAATTGCAAGGAATTTATTTGAAATGGCTAAGTTAAGAACACCAATATTAAATATAGTTATTGGAGAAGGTGCATCAGGAGGAGCATTAGGGATTGGAATGGGAGATTGTTTGATGGTTATGGAAAACACTTGGTTTTCAGTAATTTCTCCAGAATCTTGTTCAAGTATTTTATGGAAAAGTTGGGATTACAAAGAGCAAGCAGCAGAGGCTTTAAAACTTACTGCTTTTGACTTAATTAAACAAGGAATAGCAGATGATATAATTAAGGAACCCTTAGGTGGAGCTCATGTTAATTACGAAGAAACTTCAATAGAATTAAAAAACAAAATATTATCTAAAGTCAAAGAATTAATTTCATTAGATATAAAAGAATTGCTCAACAAACGTCATCTACGTTATGACAAAATAGGTATATGGAACAACTAGTTCATAACCAAAATTATTAAATTAAAGTGAATAATTTTTACAAACCAGAAGGGGAAAAGAGAAATCCAAATTTCTCAAGTAGAGGCACTAACTCAACAAATTTCAATGATAGGAGTAACAATAATAGGAATTATCGTGATTCAAAACCTTATAGAGAACCACAACCAAACTTGCCTAAAAAAGTAAAAGTAATTTCTAAAATTACTCTTGTTAAATTATTAAATAAATCTAAAATTGCATCTCATAGAATTGCAAAAAAACTAGTACAAGTTGGAAATGTAAAAGTAAATAATGAATTAATTTTAAATCCATTTAAAGAATTAACAGCAAAAAAAGATAAAGTTTTGTTGAATGATGTGGAAATTCATATTTATAAAAGATATTTCTATTATATTTTTAACAAACCAATTAATGTTGAATTAAATGAAAATGATGTTAAATTTTCTGAACAATTCGGTTTTACAAAAGGATGGGAATTTCTTTTTGGAAAGTTAAGAAAAAGTATGCAAGGGTTAGTCTTAATATCAAATGATCCTAGGTTCCATTCTATGAGCCATTCTGTCAATGAAGAATTACAAATGACTTATAGAGTTAAAATCAATAAAATACTGACTGATAAAAAAATAAAAGACTTTAAAAAAGGAATAGAAATAAGTGATAAAGTTAAATTTATTCCAACTTCTATTGTTATAGTAAATTCATCTAAAAAATCACAAAATTTTGATATTACCATCTCTTCAAATTTGTCATTCGAGTCAATCTTTAAAGCATTTAAAACGTTAAAGTCTGAAGTAACATCAATCAGAAGAACCCAAATAGGATCAATAAACGAAAAAGATGTTCATCCAAATGAATGGAGAGAACTTACTAAAGAAGAATTCGAAGAATACAAACTTCATACTTTCATGAGAGGGGAATTACCTCCAGATCCAAAGCCAGACAGGAAATTAATTGTTAAGGCAGTAATTAAACCATATGATTCATCTAAGAAAAAGTTTTCAGATGAAAGACCTAGAAGAAGCTATACAAGATATCAACACAATCCAAGTACAGAAAATGGCACATATAGTCCAAGAAGAAGTTATGATAATACAGATCAGAGGGTAGGAAATTCAAATCAAAGAATCAGAAGTAGTCAAAATAGTGATTCTTCACATAGAGAATATGGTGGTTATAATCAAAGCAAATCAAATTCCGGAGGCTACCAACAAGGTAGATCCAATGCTGGTGGATTTCAACAAAGAAGTAGAACTAATCAAACAGATAGGTTTCAACCTAGGAATGATAGAAATCAATTTGGAAATCAACCCAGAAGTGAAAATCAGGATAGAGGCTATCAAAGAGATCAACAACCTAGAAATAGTAGATTCAATGATCAACAAAGAAGTGAGAGAGGTGGTTACAATGATCAACAAAGAAGTGAGAGAGGTGGTTACAATGATCAACAAAGAAGTGAGAGAGGTGGTTACAATGATCAACAAAGAAGTGAGAGAGGTGGTTATCAATATAGAGATGAAAGAAGAAGTACAGGAGCTCAACAAGGAAGTTATAAACCTAGGAATGTAGAAGGTGGCTACAGACCTAGAAATGATTCTCAAAATAGTGAAAATTTTAATAGTAAATATAGAGGAAGTAATTCTTCAAATTCAAACCGATATAACCATAGTAACAACAATAATAATTATGGAGATAGAGCAAATAACAACAGATATGAAAGTGATGGTGTAAATAGAATCGATAAAAATGACAACAGAAGTAATTTTGAAAGAAATTATAATAAGGATAATAATAGCTCTAATAGATATCCTCCACAAAACGAAAAGAATAGATATAAACCAAAAAACCAAGGATATTCTAGAGGATATAATAGTAGTGGAATTTCAAAGGATAGAGGAAATACAAATTTTGGAAGTTCAACATATGGTAACCCTGGAGTAGGGGGCTATAATCAGTTTGGAAATAGAAATCAAGGATTAAAACATAGGAAAAGTTTTGATGAAGAAAATAATAAAACTGATTCTAACAAGCTTGAAAATGAGTAGTAGTATGTTTTAAAAAACAAACAAATAATATGAATCTTTGAAAATTTTATAATTTTGAATATTAGATTAAGTCGGTATAGGAATTTGTTATTCTTATTTTTGTTTTTATTAACTAGTTGTAGAATTCCTCGAATCCCAATTAAACAATCAGCAAAATTTATTGAAGAATTTAAAATTAATGATTGTTTAATAAAAAAATACACTGTTGCAAAATACACCAAAACAGATTCTTTAAATAAAATTTTGAAATATGAATATCTTCCTAAAGACATTTATATTGTATCAACCAAAAATGATTCTTCAAAGTATATTTTAGTATGTGCTTGGCAAGAATATTTATGGAGATTGAGTGAAAAATTATCTAATGTAGATAAACCATACTATTCTCCAATATTGAATTTATTTAATACCTCATTAGATTCTATTAATATAGTTTGGATGTACCCAAACTTAGATGATCGTGACAAAGACTTAAGAAATTCTAATAAAAAAAGAAATAATTATTGGTCAATAGATTTGTTTACATCTGGTAAGCCAATTATTGAAAAGTATAATACAACTCAAACTTCATATCCAGTAGAAAATATGTATAATCCTTTAGACAGATTTACTGAATCAGGAACTTACATAAGATCAATGATTGACACAAATTTAATTAATAATAGTTTTAAAAATGTTCTAAATGATTTTACTATTTTGATTTCAAAAAAATCAAATATTGAAAAGTCTAATTCTTCTCAAAACAAATAAAATTATTTTTTATTGTATGTCAAATAGAGAATTGAGTAGAGTTGCATTTAAGATAATGTATGATGGAACCAACTATTCAGGATGGCAGATACAAAATAATTCTAAGTCAATTCAAGGAATAATTCAAGAAGCCCTAGTTAAGTTAACATATAACATTGAAGTTAAATTAATTGGAGCGGGAAGAACAGATACTGGTGTTCATGCTGAAATGCAAGTTGCTCATGCAGATATTTATAAAAGATTTGATAATCATATACTTAAAGAAAAATTAAATTCATTATTACCAAATTCAATTTATATTTCTGATGTTGTTGATGTTTCTAATGATTTTCATTCTAGATTTTCAGCAATTAATAGAGGTTATAAATATAAAATATCTTTAATTAAAAATCCTTTTTTAAACCGATATAGATATTTTTTGTTCAAAGATTTCAACCCTGAAATTTTAAATTTGTGTGCAAACAAAATAATTGGGAAAAAAGATTTTACATTTTTTTCCAAAAATAATCCTGACACATTAAATTCAATATGTGATGTTACTAAAAGTGATTGGGAAATTGGTAAGGATTATCTAGAATACAATATCGAGGCAAATAGATTTTTATACGGAATGGTAAGATTAATATTAGGTTTTCAAATTGATTGTGCAACAGGTAAAAGAGTTCATTCTGAATTTGACGAATTGATAAATAAAAAAGAAAGATCTAATCAAAGTATGATGATAAAACCAAACGGATTATTTTTAACTAAAATTGAGTATCAACATTTTTCATTCTAAATATTATGACTAAAATTAACAAATTAAATTTTGTATCTGGAATACTGATTTTGTTTCTATCATTATTTTTAATTCAATGTGGATTAAATGTTTTTCCTTTATCTCAAGACACTCAACTCGGTTCTGAAATGGACAAAGAAATAAGACGCAATCCTCAACAGTACCCAATCCTAAATAATAATTATGTTCAAAATTATGTTCAAAATTTAGTGAATAAAATTTTAATTTCACCTAAGATAAAATATAAAAAGAACTTTCCTTATAAAGTAACGATTATTAATGACGATAAAGTATTAAATGCTTTTTGTACACCTGGAGGATATATCTATGTCTATACTGGTATTTTAAAATACCTTGAAGATGAAGCCTCTTTAGCTGGTGTAGTAGGTCATGAGATTGCTCATGCTGAAAATAGACATGGCACTCAACACATGACTAATAGCTTAGGTTTAGAGGTTTTAGCATCTTTAGCTCTTGGAAATAACCCATCAGAATTAACTAAAGTAGCTGCTAATGCTGGAGCACTGATTGCTATGTTGAAAAATAGTCGAGAAGATGAAACAGAGGCAGATAATTCATCATTTGAATATTTGAGGAGCAGTAATTATTGGCCTGGTGGAATAAAGAAATTTTTTGAGAAAATGTTAGCTGAAAAAGGTAATCGCTCTACAGGAGGAAAATTAGATGAATGGATGTCAACTCATCCCTTACCACAATCGAGAGTAGATAATGTAAATAATCTTTTAAGAAAAAATAATATTCCTTCTCCAGGTCCACAAAATTTGATGGCTACAGAGTATAGAGATATGTTAAAACAACTTAATAACAGATAGTTCTATTTTATAATTATCTTTTTTTCAATCATTCTTCTTTAGAATTAAATCATATATAAATGTTTTTAGATAAATATAAATCATCATTACACAATTCAAATAATAGCAAACTATGTATTGGATTAGATATTGATGTTACTACTTTACCTTCACTTTTCAAAGAAAGTATAAATCCAATTTTTGATTTCAATAAATTTATAATAGAAAACACTAAAGATTTATGTAATGCTTATAAATTAAATTTTGCATTTTATGAATCATGGGGAATAGAATGTTTTAATATTATTGAAAATACATTAAAATTGATTCCAGATGAAGTAATAAAGATAGCCGATGCCAAAAGAGGCGATATAGGTAATACTTCAAAACATTATGCAGAATCAGTTTTTAATAAATATAATTTTGATGCAATAACAGTTGCCCCTTATATGGGAATAGATTCCATAAAACCATTTTTTGGATTTAAAGATAAATGTGTTTTTGTATTAGCTTTAACTTCAAACCCTGGTTCTGATGATTTTCAAAGACTAGTTTTTGGAAATGAAGCATTATACAAAATAGTTATTAAAAAGTGCTTAAATGCCTTTGGAGATAATGGTGATCTAGGTTTTGTAATTGGTGCTACACACCCTGATGAGTTAGCTGAAGTTAGAGAATTAGTTGGAAATAATGTACCACTATTAATTCCTGGGGTTGGAGCTCAGGGTGGGAGTTCAACAGAAACCATAAAAGCAAATAATAATGGTGTTGCATTTATCAACGTATCAAGAGGAATAACAAAAATAGAAAATCAAACAGAAATTGAATCGCAGATTAGATTAAATACTATTGAATTTTCTAAAAACTTAATTTAAAACATTTTATTTTAATTTATAGTAAGTTAAAAGTTTATTGGAATTATAATTTAATTATTTATATGAAAACAATTTCTTTATTAATACTCTCTTTGTTGGTGATGATTTCAACATATTTTATGACTAAAGACTATTTAAGTTTGAACAATAGTTCTTTAATTAAATTTGATGTTGAAGCTGTAAATGAAGAACCAGGATTGCGTGAATCTCAAGAATTTCTCAAACTAAGAGATCCAAATCTAAATGTTGTTCCAAATAATATTAGAAGTAAAGAATTAAATTTTGCTAAGAGATTATCAAATTACAATTCATTAAGTAAAACTTCAAAAATTGGTTTATCCTGGAAAAACATTGGTCCATATAACCTAGGGGGAAGAACAAGGGCTTTAGGCTTAGATATTAATGATAACAATATTATAATTGCTGGTTCAAGTAGTGGAGGTATTTTCAGAAGTATTGATAACGGTTCTAGTTGGAACAAAGTTTCAAAAACAGATCAATTACCTAACACAACTTGTTTAATACAAGATTTAAGAAAAGGAAAGGGTAATATCTGGTTCTGTGGAACTGGTGAATATCGTTCACCAAGTATAAGGTTTGGAAATGTATTATTTAGTGGAGATGGAATTTATAAATCAATAGATAATGGTTTGTCTTGGAACTTACTTCCCTCAACATCAACTTCAAAACCTAACCTACAAGATAACAGTTTTGATTATATTTATAAAGTTGATTTAGATAATTCTAAAATTGACGAAGACATTGTTTATGCTGCAACTTACAAAGGCATTAGAAGAAGTTCTAACGGCGGTTTAACTTGGGTTAATTCTATTGGTAATGTTAATACTCAAAACTGTTACTCTGATGTTTGTGTTACACCAAGTGGTCAAGTTTATGCAACAATGAGTTCATCGAGCGGTCTCGGTGGGATTTATCATTCTAGTGATGGAGTTAAATGGGAAAAAATTACTCCAGAAAATTTTTCAGATTCTACTCAAAGGTTAGTTGTTAGTTATCCTCCAAGTAATGAATCATTAATTTATGTTTTAGGTCAAACTCATGAATTCGGAAAAAAAATTGATGGATTTTATGGCTTTCCTGAATGGTCTGCTTTATTAAGATATAATGTGAATAATAAGAGTTGGATTAATTTATCTGATAATTTACCACCTGATGCTCGTAACGGATTCAATTCTCTAAATTCTTATGCAATGTATTTAAAATTTAACCCTAGAAATGAAAAGATAGCATTCTTGGGTAGTGCAAATTTACACGTATCATCCGATGCATTCGAGACTACTAATTATAGATGGATTGGTGGGTATCCAAGTCAAGGAAATTGGGATGAAAATGGTGCTTTACATCCAGATCAACATACATTAGTTTTTTCAAACAGAGACACAAATGTTATCTATTGTGGGAATGATGGTGGTGTGAAAAAAGTTGATTATTCTGAAGTTAAAAATGAAGGTAACAATTGGGTTCAATTAAATAATGGATATATAACTTCACAATTTTATTCTGTTTCAATTGATAAATCAGGATTAACAAATTCTGTTGTTGGTGGTGCTCAAGATAATGGTTCTTGGAGATCTATCAAACAAATACCAAATGATAATTGGGAGAATGTTGGAAGTGGTGATGGTTGTTTTTGTTCAAATCCAGGAGGAGGTTCAGTTTATACTTCAAGTCAAAATGGATCCATTTATAGAATTGATTCATCAGGTGGTTTTGATTATATAAATAAAGGAGGAGATGCTAATTATTTGTTTGTAAATCCATTTTTTATGCCTGATAGTGATAATATGTATATTGCTGCTGGTTCCTTCATTAAGATTGTAAAAAATTTAAATTCTAATATTAGATATGATTACAACAATCCTTCACCTGGAATTACTATGGAAGGTACAAGACTCAATGACAATATGCAAATTTCAGCATTAACAACTTCTGGTGATAATTTGTATTATGGAACTACAAATGGACACATATTTAAGACAAGTAACAAAAATGATTTAGAATTAAAATCATTTGAAATTACTGGTAATGAGTTTCCTAAAAATGCATATATAAATTGTATTGTATCAACAGAAAAATATCCAGATTTAATTTTAGTAGTTTTTACAAATTATAATGTTAACAGTCTTTTTCTTTCAGAAGATGGTGGGAAGAATTGGAAAAATATCTCAAGTAATTTAGAAGAATCCCCAGATGGAAATGGCTCTGGTCCTTCATGTAAATGGGCATCTATTGTACCTCAACAAAGTAAATCCGAACCATTTCAAATTTTTGTTGGGACAAGTATTGGTTTGTTCTCTTCAAGTTATAATGAAAAAGGGAACTATATTTGGTCACAAGAAGGTATCAATAATATTGGTAATGTAATTGTAGATATGATTGATATTAATTTTAAAAATGAAATAGCTATTGCAACATGGGGTAATGGAATTTATACAAGTAAGTTTATACCTTCTTCGATTATAGATAATACTACAACTAATAATAACATTTCTACGTTTTATATTAAAGGAAATATTATTAAAAACAAATTATATTTATTTGTAAACAATATTAATAAAGTATCTATTGAAAAAAATATTAATATTTATAATAATTTAGGTTTGAATTTTATTAAAAAAGAAATAATTATAAACCCCGGGAAAAATGATTTATCGATTGATGTTTCAAATTTACCAAATAGTAATTACTTTCTAGAAATTGATGGGAAAACTACAAAATTTATTATTCAGAAATAAATCATTTAAATGAATGAAAAAATTCAATATTATGATTGGATAAATTTAGTTAAAATTGGTGACGAATTTATTTCAATAAAAAAAGAAAAAATTATTGTAATATCTAAAGGTGAAAGGAATTATAATGCAGGACCAGATTTTTCGGGTGGAATATTGTTAATAAATGGTGAACTTAAAATTGGTTCGATTGAATTTCATATTGATGAAAAAGATTGGTTTCTTCATTCCCACCATTTAGATCAGGATTATGATAAAGTAATTCTACATGTAATCCATAACATAACATCTAAATTAGAGTTAAGTATCCCAACAATATATGACACTCAAATTAAACGATTAGATTCATCTAATAATTCTAGTTCTAAAATTGTTATTAATAATGAAATTAAAACATTTGAGATTAACGAATTATCAGTTTTATCATGGGAAAGATTTTTAAATAGAACTACCGATATTGTAAATTTAATTGGAGATTTAACTGTAAAAAATCATATTTATAATACTATTATTGTAAAATTGTTTGATGCTTTAGGTTTCTCTCAGAATAGAAGTCAAATGAAAGTATTAGCAGAATTAGTTATCAATGATTATCAATTACTAAAACAATATGAAATTTATGATTTGATTATATATCTAGTTAAAATCTCAGGTATTTCAATTGAAGATTTTTATAATAAAATCCCAAATTCACTTTATAAATCTATTTCCAACAGAATTCAGAATCAAGATAAAATTTTGATTTATGATAATTGTGATTTTCCTAGATTAGATTGGAATTTTAATACTAGAAGTAGTAATTCTCCATATATAAGAATTATTGCAGCAGCTTTTACTTTAGAAAGAATTTATAATAAAAATTTCATCAAAAATATATTTGAAAATTTAATAAAATCTAAAAATGTTAATTCTCTATTAACTGATATTCAAATTGAACTTTTTGGTTTTACTTTTATTGGAAGTTCAAGAGCAAAAGATATAGTAATTAATACAATACTACCAACAGGGCTTGCTTCAGGAATTTTTCTCAACAATAAATCATTAATTGAAAGTTCTTGTATAGCATACAGAAATTCTTTTTCTTTAGAATCAAATTCAATTATTAGAAAAATTGAAAATAAATTTTTGAATGGAAGTCAATTAAAAGGTGCATTTTATCAACAAGGTGCTATTGAATATTACCAAAGATATTACAAATAATAATTATTTAATTCAAACAACAATTATCAAAACATTTTATTTAAGCCCTGTATCCATCAGAAATTCAGGTTGAACGTTTACTCCTCCTAATTTTCTAAAAGTCAATTCCTCTAAAGAACAAAGAACCCATACAAAATTAATTTCATATCCAGGAGCAGCTACATTCGGGTGATAACCTTCTACAATAGTTACTGCATCGTTGTTAAAAACTGGAATAATCAAATCTGCATTTTCTAAATTATTATAAATGTATTGAGTACCAAATGCTGGAAAGGGCATGTCAACAAATAAATATAACTCCTCTTGAGTTTTAGCATGTTCGTGTGGTGGCCAACTAGTCCAATTACCTTTTGATGATTGAGTAATACCCATTAATAATCTTGAACCTTCAACATTTTCTGCAATTATCTTGTTAATTTTTCTTTTATAAGGTTCGTTCCCTACATCAAAGCACATTGCTGGGTTATCTTTTACATCATCAAATTTAACAAGTTTACTTTCAAAAATTAAATTTGATTTTGCACTAGCCTCTACAATATCTATGAAAGTATCAGTTTCAATAATAAATGATTCTCCCTTTGAAACATACACTCCATCCAATTTTACAACATCAAAAACGTTTTCACCAATTATAACTCTACCATTTCCACTTAGAACTAATAAACAAGTTTCAGAATCCTTATTCTGTGCTGTTATCGAAGGTAAATTGGTATCTAAAATTATTCTTCCAGCATTAATAAATTTAAACTCTGAATTATCGTTTGTAATTAAAATATTTCTACCTTTGTTAACTGCTGTATTCCTGAATAACCACTTATGATTTTGCATATTTTGTAATAAATTAATGTTGTTTCGTAAATTAGCAATTTAAGAATTAAAATTCATTAATTACATTTTCTACTTTTTTAAGTATTACAAATTAAATTACTCATTCAAATAATAAAAATTAAATCAAAATTATTTTATGATTTTATCTGACAAAGAGATTTTGCATAGTATTGAAAATGGTGAAATTGTAGTTGAACCTTTCGATAGAGAATGTTTGGGGACTAATAGTTATGATGTTCATCTTGGAAATTTTTTATCAACTTATGATTCATTTGAATTAGATGCAAAAAAGCATAACACAATAACCACTTTTGAGATTCCTCAAGAAGGTTATTTATTATTGCCTGAAAAATTTTACTTAGGAGTTACACAAGAATATACTGAAACTCATAGGCATGTACCATTCTTAGAAGGAAAAAGCTCAATTGGAAGATTAGGCATTGATATCCATGCAACAGCTGGAAAAGGGGATGTTGGATTTTGTAATTATTGGACTTTAGAAATTTCAGTTAAACAACCTGTGAGAGTATATGCTGGGATGCCAGTTGGTCAGCTAATTTATTTTGTTACTTCAGGTGAAATTGAAACATTTTACAATAAAAAAGGTAATGCAAAATATAATAATAGAACTGATAAACCAGTTGAATCAATGATGTGGAAGAATTTTAAATGACAAGATAGAATTGTATTTGAGTATACTTTAAGATAAATTTATTTATTGAAAATGATTAAAACAAAATTTGAGATTTTAGAATTGTGTTGTAGTGCTGAAGAAAATGTTATAAGAAAAAAGCTTTCTGTTATACCAAATATTAAAGATTTAAATTTTGATTTTATATCTCATACATTATCAATTGAACATTCATCCGATATAAAATTTTTAATTAAAACATTAGATTCAGTTGGAATGTCTGCTACAGTAATAATTAATGATAATGAAAAAGTTGAAACTAATGAACAAAGTTTTTGGTTAAACCTTAATTCAATCAAAATTTTTATTGCAGTTGTTCTAGCAATTTCCTCTGAAGTTATACATTTTATTATTGGTGGACATAATCATTCTCACTCAAATGAAAAAATATCTTCTTCATCGGAAATAACTTCATTCTTTAATATTGAGAATCTGCTAATTCTATTTGCTTTTGTTGCAATTGTTTTATGCGGAACAAACTTCGCAAAAAAAACTTGGAACTCAATCAAAACTTTTTCTTTGAATATTCATATTTTAATGTTTGTAGCTGTAATTGGAGCAATATTATTAGGAGAGTATAGTGAAGCTGCAATGGTTATTTCTTTATTTGCTTTAGCTGAACTTATAGAAAAACGAAGTTTGTTAAAGGTTAGAAATGCATTAGGTAATGCTATTGATTTGAGTCCGAATGAAGTTGAAGTTTTCCATCAAAATGAATGGCATAAACATAAAATACATCATGTTAAAACAAATGATATTTTAAGAGTTAGGCCAGGAGAAAAAATAATGATTGATGGAGAAGTAATTTCAGGAACCTCAACTCTTAATCAAGCTGCAATTACAGGTGAGTCAATACCAGTAGTAAAAAGTATTGGTGATAATATATTTGCTGGAAGTATTAATCAAGAAGGTACATTTGACTACAAAGCAAAAGGTACAGCAGAAAATTCAACTATCAACAATGTAAAAAAACTTGTCAATGCTGCTCAGTTTAATAAAGGAGTTACTGAAAGATTTATAGATAAATTTTCTAGGATTTATACTCCAATTGTTTTTTTGATAGGATTGATTATTGCATTTATTTTTCCATTAATTTTTGGAGGAAATTGGCATGAATGGCTAGAAAAAGGTTTGTTTATTCTTGTTACTGGTTGTCCTTGTGCTTTAGTAATTTCAACCCCTGTTACTATTGTAAGTGCATTAACTAATTTAGCACGAAATGGAATTATAGTTAAAGGGGGAGCTTATATTGAGGAAGGAAGTAAAATCAACTTAATAGTATTTGATAAAACTGGAACGTTAACTGAGGGGAGTTTAAAAGTTACAGATGTAGTTTCATTCTCTGAATATACTGAAAATGATATACTTCATGTTGCCTCTGCAATTGAAGCTAAAGCTACTCATCCTATTGCTAAAGCAGTTATTACTGCACATGAAAATTGTCATCAAAGTGAAGGTGAAATATTTGTTTTGGATTTCAAATCAATTATTGGAAGAGGTGCATGTGGAATAGTAGAGGGAGTTGAAATTTATGTTGGAAATCATAGGTTAGCTCATGAGTTAAATGTTTGTTCAATAGAAATAGAAGATATTTTATATAAACTTGAAAGTGATGGGAAGACAATCGTTTTAGTGATGACTAAATTAAAAGTTCTTGGAATAATTGGAGTTACTGATTCATTGAGATCAGATGCAATTGAAACTGTATTAAAACTGAAAAATTTAGGTATAAAAACAGCAATTATTAGTGGTGATAATGTTGTAACAACAAATAAAATTGGAAAACAGTTAGGGATATTAGACTCAACTGGAGATTTGTTACCAGAAGATAAAATTTCAAAAATTGTTTCATATCAAAAAAATAATCAAACAATAGGAATGGTAGGAGATGGAATAAACGATGCCCCTGCAATTGCTAAAGCTGATATAGGTTTTGCTTTAGGTTCAATTGGTTCAGGAATGGCTTTAGAAGCTGCTACTGTAAATATAATCGATAATAATTTAAATAAAATTATTGACTTTATTTTAACTTCTAAAAAAACTTTAATTTTATTAAAACAAAATTTGTGGTTAGCAATTGGGATTAAATTTGTTTTTGCAATCTTAGCTCTTTTTGGTTATTCATTTTTGTGGTTAGCTGTTTTTGCTGATATGGGAGCTTCTTTGATAGTAACTACTAATGGATTAAGAATGTTGAAATATAATTCAAAATTAAATTCTAAATAATCTTATATCTTTATTTTCATAAATAGTTTTGTTGCCTAAGTTTAACCCAACATCCAACATAACATCAGCTAATTTTTCAGATGTAACACCTATGTTTGGATAAATAAATTTCATAATATATTTATAACCAATTCTGAATATTTTATAATTGAAGTTAGGTTCAATTCTTTTTACTATTGGATAAATGTATCCAGGTCTAAATATATATGTTCGATAGAAACTCAGTTTTAGTAATTTGTTTTCAGCGATTCCTTTATCACGAGCAAACATAATCTTACTTTTTTCTTTTGAATCTGCACCTTGTCCACTCAGAAAACAAAATGTTGTGCAATTAGAATTTTCAATCAAAGCCTTTGCAAATTCTTCTGTATAATTTACTGTTATTTTATAAAATTCTTCTTTTGATACTTGTCCAGTATAAACTCCTAAGCAATAAAAACAAATATCTTGATTCTGTAAATAATGTGAAATTAAATTGAAATCTAAAAAATCATTATGAATAACTTCAATTATTTTTGGATGTTTAATTAATAATGGTTTTCTACTAATGCAAGTAACATTTTTAATATTATTATTGTTAATACATTTCAATAAAATCAAATTTCCAATCATTCCACTAGATCCTGTAATTATAACATTTTTCATTTTATTATCAAAATTTCAATTTTTAAATTTTTGTTTAAACATAAATTAGAACAAATTTTGTTAATATATTAAATTATTCAAAAAAAAACAGGTCTCTAAATGAAACCTGTTTTTTGTATTTATATTAAAATTATTACTAAGCACCAACTTGTTTGTTTCCTCCGAACATCTGACTTAATGCAGAATCAATTTTTTCACGAATAACTTTTTCTGTGATTTCTTGACTAGTTTCTTTTGTAATATATTCAGCAACTGCACGTTGTGCAACTTGAATTATATACTCTCTATTAGCCCCTGTAAGAGCTTCAGACATTTTCTGCAAGGAATCAGTTTGACGTTGAATATAGTCAACCATTGAAGCCAAATCTCTTTGTTGTTGTTGAGAAGTTCTAACTAAATTAATAAGTTCGTATTTTTGACCTTCTGAACTTTCTTCAAGATCACGAATCAATTTATCTAACCTTTGTTCTTCTTCAGTATAGAACAATGTAATAGCTAAAAGTGAGAGTAATGAAAACTCTAGTGTAATAGCAGCAAGTAAAATTGATGGTTGAGTTCCAGGAATAAACTTCAAACCACGAATACCAATAATTACGATAAGAATAGCAGCACCACCATAAGCAAACCCTTGAACTTGATTAGCATATTTTTCTGCAAAGTGCCTTTTCATATATAAACGCAAACCTTTAAAAACAGGTAAACGTGAACGTTTCCAAGCATTAGCGCCTCTAATATCTTCAATTTCATTAACAATTGTATTACCGAATTCTTTTGCCATTGGTAATAAGTCTTCAGTTGAATCTGCAGATGTAATTCTTTCAATTTCTTCACGAGAAACTTTATCCCCAGTTTGTTCATCTATTCTGTCAACAGTATGATCAATTTCACGTTCAATTTTATTTGAAATATAACCTATTGACTTAGGTAAAAATGAAGTAACTAAAACCGCAACAATAAAACCAACAAACATAGAAAAAATACCAAAAGTAAGCCAAGGAACAATAGTTATAGGTTCTTCACCTAATTTCTCAGCACGAACTATCCAATCACCAGAAGCTTTATCGTATTGATTAGCTTCCATCGTTTTTGCTTTATCGCTCATATCCAATAAGAAATCTTTTTCAACAACTTCAAATCCTTTTGCTTTAGATCTTACTTCTGATGGGGCGAATAACCCTACCATAGCATTTCTAAAGCCTGTTTTGATAACTAAGTTTTGAAACATCCAATACCCAGCGAAAAGAACCCCAAGAAAAACAATAATTTGGACAATGTTAGTCCGATATTTTTCGGTTTGTGTGCTCATTGATTTTTTTTTTCTTTGTTAGAAAAATTTGAGTTTAAAGAAATAGAGAGTAATTAAAGTTATAAAATTAAATATAAGAAGAAAAAACAAACTTATTCCAATTTTTTTTAATTACAATCAATATGTTTTATTAATTGGTTATTTGCAAGGGAAAAAATAGAAATTAAAATAAGCTATCTATAAAATTAACAAAAAAAGTAGAATAAAAAAAATATTAAGACTAACAAATTTAAAAAAACTTATTCTTTTAAAAAAAGGCATTTTTTTTTGTTATAAAATTAAAACAGATTAATAGGTTTTGTTTATGTTTGTTATTGTAATTTAATAATTAATCATAGCAAAAAAAATATGTCAAAACAATTTATTTTATTTTTTCTAATTACAATTTTCATTACAAATTTATGTTATTCTCAGGATCCAAACTGGAAACATCAGATTGAAGGAGAAATATCTGCACAATTACCAGGTGGTGATTTTAAAAACTTAACTGAATTAAATACAGGGTTTGGTGGTTCGTTAAGTTATTTTTATAGGGTTTCAAACAATTTATTCGTATCAGCTTCAGTAGGTTATTATGATTTTGTGTTAGGTTTAAGTAAAGGTACTTTTAATTCAATTCCATTATTAATAGGGCTTAAATATAATTTAGTTACAAAGGGTGTTCAGCCATATTTAGGAATTGAAGGTGGGATTTATTTTTTTAAGTCAACAATAAATAATGTTTTATATAAGGATGATAGTACAAGATTTGGAATAGTTCCTAAGTTTGGAGTCAGAATTCCTATAGAAGATGGGTTAGATGTTGATTTCTCAGCAAAGTTCCATCAGATGTTGAACTTTGATCCAAGTTTAAATTTTTTCGGAATAAATTTAGGACTATCATACACAATAGATAGAATTAAAAAAGAGTCTAATAAAAAGTAATATTTTATAAATTTCATTAAAAAACAATTTTAATTATGGGTGAAAGTTCAGTTGTATTAGCTATTATTTTAATATTCTTTGGAATATTCTTTTTTGCTATTCTAATGTATTTTATACCGTTAGGATTATGGGTTAATGCTCTTTCTGCTGGTGTAAGAGTTGGTCCTATTGCACTATTAGGTATGAGATTAAGAAAAGTACCACCTCATATTATAATCACGTCTAAAATTACAGCTCAAAAAGCTGGAGTTGATATTAGTATCGATCAATTAGAATCACATTATTTATCTAGTGGTAATGTACAAAGGGTTGTGAATGCTTTGATCTCAGCTGATAGAGCTGGTATTCATTTAACATGGGCAAGGGCAACAGCAATAGATTTGGCTGGGAGGGATGTACTTGAAGCAGTGAAATTATCCGTTAACCCAAAAGTTATTGAAACTCCTGCAGTAGCGGCAATGGCTGGAAATGGTATTCAAGTTAGAGCAGTTGCCAAAGTTACAGTTAGGGCAAATTTAGATAGGTTAGTTGGAGGTGCTGGTGAAGAAACAATTATTGCTAGGGTTGGTGAAGGAATTGTAACAACGATTGGTTCAAGTGAATCTCATTCCCAAGTGTTAGAAAATCCTGATAGAATATCTAGGACTGTACTTGAAAAAGGATTAGACGCTGGTACAGCATTTGAAATATTATCAATTGATATAGCTGATGTTGATGTGGGTGAAAATATTGGTGCTAAATTAGCTTCTGATAGAGCACAAGCAGATTTATCTGTTGCTCGAGCAAAGGCTGAAGAAAGAAGAGCTTCGGCTGTTGCTCTGGAACAAGAAATGAAAGCAAGGGTTCAAGAGATGAGAGCTAAAGTTGTTGAAGCAGAGGCTCAAGTTCCATTAGCAATGGCAGATGCATTAAAAAATGGTAGAGTAGGTGTTATGGATTATTATAATATGAAGAATGTTCAAGCTGATACTCAAATGAGAGAATCAATTTCAAGAGGAGGGAAACCAGAAGGTGAAACAAACCTTTAATCATCTTATAATAAAATAAAAAATCGGATTGAATATTAATTATCAATCCGATTTTTTTATATGAATAATTATCGTTCTAATTAAGTAATTTAGAATAAGTATTTATTCTGTAAACTCATATTGAAAAGATTGATCTTCATTTGGAAATTTCAATTTTAGTTCATACAAAGGCTTGAAACCTTCAGGAGAAGGAATTGCCTTAAAATCTGATCTAATTTCTCTTTCAATATTTGGATATAATTTTGTTAAACCATAACTGCCAATTTTTTTTGGTTCATCTGGCCTAACATGCTTTTCATTAATTTGTAACTTATAATGATTTACTGTTGAATAATTTGCTGCACCAATTGTTAATCTTAATTTCAATTTGACATTCTGCTTTGTAAAATTTGGAACAAACATCCATTCTTCGTTTTGATTATATGTTTCTTTAGATTGAATTTCACCATTAGAGTCAATAATTTCAGTAATAATATCTGTTGTTTTCATATAATCTAAATCATCAAATTTAACTGAAACCCAAATTGCCCCATCTTCTTTTCTCATTTGAAGTGGCATTGAAAAAGTATCTTTGTTTACTACTTCGTAGGTTGTTTTTGAATAACCTTTAACTGTATATGAAGCATCTATATCTAGTGGAATTGTACCTGTGTTTTTATATTTAACTAATATCTCATCATTAAGTTTATTCTTTACAACTGAAATTTTCGTTTCCAACATAATAGATTCAACTTTTAATGAAAACTCAGATACATCGCCTTTTCCTTGATAAGCATCTGAATTGACTACAATTTCTATAATACCAGTTCCTAGCTCAGATGTTGAAATAAATGACGTTGAAATAAACCTATCATTCCCTTTTGCTTGTGGAATATAACCTACATTTTGACCAGTAGAATTAATAACTTTACCTAATACATTTGATTGAGAACCTTTATCAACTATCAAATTAAATTTCAATCCTATTGCTCCAGAAGGAACTGAAAAATAAAATCTTTTTGATAAACCAGGATCCAATTTACATTTTGGAGTGTTAACAATAAAATCTTTTTCTGGAGAAAATTTATATGGAACAATTATAGTATTTAATAATTCAAATTCAAAACCATCATAAATATTATTATCAGAGTATTGAATTCTCTTACTAATAATTTTACCACAATAAATACCTGGTTCTTTTAATTTATCTTTATCATAAATACAATCAATTTTTGCAGACTGAGTATTTTTTATATAAACATTTTTTTGAATAGTAGATAACCAATCTGCTGTTGAAGTTAAATTGTAAACTCTAAAAAAATCTGTTGTGTCACCAAGCAAAGATGAGTTTCTAACAACAATAAATTCTTGTCTATCTTCATCTTGTGGAAAATAGTTACTTCTCCAAAAAGCCGTACTTCCGCGTCCATCAGGATAGTTAGGAGATTCTGTCGAAATTGTATATTCCTGAAAATTGTCTGCAAACCCAGATTCCTTCCACTTCCTTAACAACTTATAAGCATTTTTAACATTAATAATTCCTCCTCCTTGTTCTATCAAAATATAATTTTCCATATATGTAGCAGACATTCTAAGAGCACGTTTTATCAATCCTTGAGTTGGAAACCAATTAGGATAGTCTTGTTTCAAAGCAGAAAGAAGCAATGCAACAATACCCGCAGCATTTGGGCTTGCCATTGATGTACCACTCTCTCTTGATTCATAAGCATGATTAGGTATAGTACTAACAGCTGTACCGGGTGCAACAATATCAGGTTTATCAACTTCACCCCCGCGTGAGGAGAAATCCCATAAAATGTCTTGGTTTAGTGTCATTGAATATCCATCTCTCGCAATCCCTTTTGGAAGTAATGCACCAACTGTAATTATTCTTGACGAAGATGAAGGAATACCGACTGTAGAAATACCAGGACCTTCATTGCCAGCAGAAGTTACTACAAATAAATTCTTATGTTTCGGAATTAAATCATCAATAAATTTTTCAATATCTGATCTACCTTCCAAAGCTGAACCAATACCAAAACTCATATTAACTATAACTGGTATATTCTTTATAGCCATAGAATCGGAATAATTTGCAGCCCATTCAAATGCTTTTTTCATACTTCCAGTAATGGTAATATCATCAACTGAATCACATGAAAATTTACAACAAACTAATTGTGATCCTGGAGCAACACCATTAAATCCTTTCTCACCGTTGATTCCGAATCCACTAACAATACCTGCAACATGAGTTCCATGTCCTCCTGCATCATAAACAAATGAAACTACTTTATTTGAAGTATCAATATTAGCTACAAATCCCATTGGTGGTTTCCCTTTATTTTTTTGTTTGAAGACAAACCACTCATTACTTTCCTTGAAATTTGAAATTTGGGTTTCATTAGCAATAGATGAATCAGCATCAGTGTCAACTAGCACTTTCCAAACATTATTGACTTTAAACAATAAACATCCAAAAAAGGAATTTGATTCGTTATCTCCATTAAAATCTCTAACATTTGCATTCCTCCAATTATATTCATTCATTTCTCCTATGTAACATTCATTTATATCAATACTGGTTGGCAAATCTTTAAACATTATATGTAAAGCATCTGCTGAATAATTTTGTTCACCTTTTCTATTTTTAATTGATTTAATCTTTTTGAATTTTACTACATTTGAATTAGCAAAATCGAAAGCATCAATAATTTTTCTTTTACCAATACTAGTTTCATTTAATCCAATTTTTGAAAAATCAATTCCTGTATCAAAAATCAAACAAACAACACCCCTACCATCAAAAGTTGGATGTTCTAACAAAAAAGAGTCAACACCAGTTGAATTTAATGACATAAAATTCCAAGGAGGAACTAAATATTTTGTTTGAATACTACCATCAATTAAATTTCCTGTTGTTTGCGAATTTAAAATTGAGAATGAAAGTATTAGAAGAGTAAGTGATACTATATTATTCTTTAACATATTTTTATAAAATTGAAGGACAAAAATATACAACGTTGAGCAATGCATTAATAATAAAAATATTTTTTAATAAATAATTAAAAAACAACTTATTATAGATTACAGTTAATTCAAAAAAATTCCTAAGTTTATTATTGATTCAAAATTTATGATTCATTAACTATGTATTAAGTTTGCATATATTAAAATTAAATACATTGAAATTAATACTTAATCCAAAAGAAGATAGAAGAGTTAAAAGAGGTCATTGTTGGATATTCAGCAATGAAATTAAATCAGTTGATATAAATGCAAAACCTGGTGATTTAGTTAGTGTATATTCAAGTGATGATAGATTTATTGGTTGTGGTTTATACAATCCAAATTCATTAATTTCTATTAGGATTGTTTCCAATACAAATACTGAGCTAGATTCAAATTGGTTTAAAAACAAAATTGCAGAAGCACTTAAATTTAGATTAGATTTATTCTCTATTGGAAACTCATTCAGGCTAATTCATGGTGAAAGCGATGGAGTTCCAGGGGTGATTGTTGATAAATATGATAAAATATTATCAGTTCAAATTTCATCATTAGGAATGGAATTAAGAAAAGAAATATTATTTGATGAGTTAATGAAAATTGAAGGAATTGAAGGAATTGTTGAAAGAGGTGATAGCAATTCAAGGTTTCTTGAAGGGTTACCAATTGTGGTAGGTGTTGTTAGAGGAAATGTAGGAATACAAATAGTTTCTGATGGTTACATTAATTATTTAGTAGATGCTTTAGGTGGACAAAAAACTGGGTTTTACTTAGATCAAAGAGAAAGCAGAATTGTATTGCGAAAATTTTCCAATAATAAAAATGTATTAGATTTATTCAGTAACTCTGGAGGATTCTCATTACATTCAAAGCAATCTGGTGCCATAAAAGTAATAGCTGTGGAATCATCAGAATCGACTTGTAATGAATTTAAAAAAAATATAGAGTTAAATAATTTAAAAGGATTATCTATTAGATGCAATGATGTGTTTAGTGAGTTAAATTCTATTCAAAATTCAAATGAAAAATTTGATTTAGTAATTGCTGATCCTCCACCATTTGCAAAATCTAAAAAACATGAATCAGCTGCAAGAAAAAAGTATGTTCAATTGTTTATTTCATGTATGAATGTAACTATTAAAAATGGAGTTAATTTTTATTCAACTTGTTCACATAATATTACTCGTGATACATTTTTTGAAATGATTAGAGAAGCATCTTTTAAAGCTAAAAGAGAAATTGTAATATTGGAAGAAAGAGGTGCTTCCTACGATCATCCTATTCTTGCTTCAATGCCAGAAACTTCTTATTTACGAAGTGCAATATTGTTAATTAAGTAAGAGATTAAATATCTTACTTTTAGTTTTTTTATCACAATTATTTATTTGCATATTAATACTACCAAAATAATTATTCACGAACCTATTATAAAAAAAATAGGTGAAATTGCTAACAAACATAAATATGATGTTTATGTTGTAGGAGGGTATGTTAGGGATGTAATATTAAATTTACCAAACAAACAAGATATTGATTTTTCTGTTATTGGAAATGGAGTTGAATTTGCAAATATCGTTGCTCAAGAGTTAAACACAAAAGCTATAATTTATGAAAATTTTGGAACTGCATTGGTTCCGATTGGTGATTTTAAAATTGAATTTGTTGGAACAAGAAAAGAAACATATTATGAAGGTTCAAGAAATCCAATTATTACTAATGGTTCATTAGAAGAAGATTTAATGAGAAGGGACTTTACGATTAACTCTCTAGCATTTAAAGTTCAATTAGAATCAGAAGTTACAATAATTGATTTGTTTGGAGGTATTGAAGATCTTAAAAATGAAATATTAAAAACTCCATTAAATCCAATCACTACTTATAATGATGATCCATTAAGAATGTTAAGAGCAGCTAGATTTTTATCTAGATTAAATTTCAAATTGGAACCTAATTCATTTTCAGCAATATGTGAACTTAGTAATAGAATAAATATTATCACACAAGAAAGAGTTTCTGATGAGTTACTGAAGTTATTATCAACAGATAAACCAAGTTTGGGTTTTAAATTACTTTTAGATACAGGGTTGCTAGATATAATTTTTCCAGAGTTAGCAAATTTAGATGGAGTTGATTTAATGCAAGTTGATGGAATTGGATATGCTCATAAAAATGTGTTTTATCATACTTTGCAAGTTATAGATAACATTTGCAAATGTTCTGATAATCTTTGGTTAAGGTTTGCTGGAATGATGCATGATATTGCAAAACCAAAAACAAAAAAGTTTGTTGAAGGTAGAGGTTGGACTTTTCATGGGCATGAAGAAGTTGGTGCTAGATGGCAAGAAAGAATTTTCAGAAATATGAAATTTCCTTTTAAAAGAAAAGAATATGTTGAAAAGCTCATCAGGCTTCATCATAGACCAATGGCTTTAGTTAATAATCTAGTTACTGATTCAGCAATAAGGAGGCTATGTGTTGATGCTGGTGAAGATTTAGATGATCTTTTCTTATTGTGCAGAGCAGATATTACAAGCAAAGATCCAAAAAAAATAAAACAATACCTTAAAAACTATGATGTTGTTATAGAAAAAATTAAAGATGTTCGTGAAAAAGATAAACTTAGAGAATTTCAATCACCATTAAAAGGAGAAGAGATAATGGAAATTTGTGGATTAAAACCAAGTAAAAAAGTTGGTATGATAAAAAGAGCAATTGAAGATGCTATTCTTGATGGTATTATTCCAAATGATATTGAGGCTGCCAGGAATTATCTGTTTAAATTAAAAGAAAATTTAATTTAGTTTTTTTAATTTTCAATAAAATAATATAATTTTATTTTATACAACTACTGAAACTTTTTTATTGATTAACAAATTACCATTTAATTATTATGAAACAAATTTTATCTACTTGCTTTGTTTTAGTATTATTAACTAATTTTTCAATCCAAGCTCAGAAAAGATTGATTGATCCAAGACCACTAAAGGGATTAATAAATAAAGATATACCTGTCAATACAGATTTACTAAAAATTCTCCCTAGTGGATATTTAATGTCTAAAGCTACATCATTTGGTAATTTCTCATTAACCAAAATTGAAGTTAATAACCCACAAACTTCTATTAACTCTTTAGAAAGTCATACAAACATTATAAATCAAAAGGTAATTTCTGAAAATGGTACTATAAATTGGTTACAAGGTAAATTAGGAAATATTACGAATTATACTTCTAAAAGAAATAATAAATTAAATCAACAATCAAGCACCCAATCGTACATTGATGCTTCATACTCTTTTTTCGTGAAGAATAAAATTGAGTTTAAAATTGATAATCCACTTGAAGAATTAATAGTTGTTAAAAATAATGAAGATGAGTTAGGATTTAAACATATAAAATTTAAACAAATGTTTAAAGGATTCCCAATTTATGGATCTGAAATAATAGTTCACATTAATAAATATGATGAGATTTATACTGTTAATGGAAACTATGAACCTACTCATAGCATAATTCCACAACAATCTAACATTTCATCTGAAGAAGCTAAAATAATTTGTGAAAATAAATTCAAAACTGAAAATAGGTTTCATATACTTCCAATAACTGAAGATGACATTTTAAAACTTAATGATGAAAACATAGAGATTGCTTGGTTACCAACTGAGTTATGTAATATGAAATTATGCTATGTTGTTGAAATTCATCCTAATTTATTAGATCATTATACTTTATTTATAGATGCAGTAAATGGTCAAATTATAAAAGAAATTAATTCTACTTGTAAAATTAATCCAAATGGAAATATACCAATTGTTAAGGTTAGTGAAAATAAAAATTTAGAAAAAATCTCAAAAAATGAATTGTTGTCTCAAGCAGGGTTTTTTAATTCAAACTCAACAGATTTATCAGGTGGAACAAAACAAATTAGAGTCTATCAACACACTGATAGTAAGTTTTATATGCTATGGGATTTAGATAATTTAAATAACTCATTATCAAAATTACCAAATAATCCTGCTGGTGGGGCAATTACATTATCAGCTCAAAATTCTGATTTAGACCAATCAACTCAATTATCTATTGTAGGTTCAAATTCAAATTCATGGTCTGATCCAGCATCTGTATCAGCACATGCAAATATGGAGAAAACATTTATTTATTGGAAAAGTGTTCATAATAGAAAGGCTATTGATGATCAAGATCAATCAATTGTTTCAGTTGTTCACGTAACCGATAATGGAAGAAAAATGGATAATGCTTTTTGGAATGGAAGAATGATGGCTTATGGAGATGGTGATCAAGCATTTACACCACTAGCTGAAGCATTAGATGTCTCTGGACATGAAATGACTCACGGAGTTGTTCAAAATACTGCTAACTTAGTATATGAAGGTCAAGCAGGAGCTCTAAATGAATCTTTTGCAGACGTTTTTGGAATTATGATTGATAGAAAGAATTTTTTAATGGGAGAAGATATTATGAAATCAAATGGAAATATTGCTTTAAGAGATATTTCAAATCCATCCAATCCTCAAGTTTTTGATCCTCAACCAGACCACATGAATAAATTTAAAGTTCTCTCTTCATCTGTTGACAATGGAGGAGTTCATATAAATAGTGGAATACCTAACAAAGCTGCTTACAACGCAATCGTTTCATTGAATAGAGAGAAAGTTGAAAAAATTTGGTATAGAGCCTTGTCAGTTTATCTTACTAGAAGTAGTCAGTTCATTGATAGTAGAAAAGCATGTGAAAAAGCTGCACAGGATTTGTTTGGTGCAAATAGCAATGAGTTCCAAGCAGTTGGTAAAGCTTTTGCAGATGTTGGAATAGGTGGATCAGCAACGAACCCACCTGATAATAAAGTACCACCTGTTAATGGTGGCCAATCTTTTATAGCTTTTATGACTTCGGAAGGGAAAATTGGATATTTTGATTTGGCGAAAAACCAAGCATTTCTAATAAATAATTCAAACGCTGTTGCTCGCGTTTCAACTGAAGGAGATAAATGCCAGTTAAGCGTTCCTACTGATGGAAAATCAATTTGGTTTGTTAATGCAGACGGTATTTTATCCTATATTGATTTTACTAAAGGAGAAGTATTTGGGTATAATACTTTAAATATAAATAAATCTGGTGATATTTGGAATGCATCAATATCTCCAAACGGAAATGTATGTGCTTTAGTATCTTCCTATTTGAAGGATCCAACTATCTATTTATTTGATGGTACTAATTTATCAAAAAAAGAAATTAAAATTGAAGGAACTCAAAGTGGTATTGAAGATCAAACAATACAATATCCTGATGTAATTTCTTGGTCTCCAAATGTTAACAAACCTAAAATTGGATTTGATGGTTATAATGAAATATCATTATTTGGAGAGAAATTTTCTTGGTGGGGAATGTACGAGTTGAATATTCAAACAAATAAATTTTATAATTTAGTACCAGCTCAATCTGAAGAAATTAGTATAGGAAATGTTAATTATACAAAAACAAATAGCCAGAAAATTGCATTTAACGTAATAAATATTGCAAGTGGTGTTTATGATACTTATATAGTTGATTTCGATGTCGCAAATTCAGAATTTCAATTAAACATACCTTCATTCACAATTGGTGGAAGATCAATTACAGATGCTGACAGACCAACATTTTCACCAGATGATAAAGTTTTATGTTTGTCATCACCAATGAATGAATCGTTATTATTTTATACTTTTGCTACTAAAAAATTAACATTTTTCAATATCAACCAAACTGTATATAATCCAGTATGGTTTATGTTAGGAGGTAAAGTAAGCGTAGATGAAGATTCAAAACTTAGTGATATTAAAATTCAAAATAATAGGAACATAATTTCAATTTCGTTATCGGGTAACAGACATAATAAGTATCAAATTGAAGTTTTTAATTCATTAGGTAATACAATTTATAACAATTCTTATCAAAATCAATTTGAGATAATAATAGATTTAAATAAAGAATCTTCTGGAGTTTATTATGTAAAGGTTTCTAATGATTATAAACATTTTATTCAAAAAATTTCTTTATTAAGATAATATGTTAAAAGTTTTTATTAAAAATTTATATGTAATTGTTTATGGTTTTTTGATAATTGCATGCTGCAAAAAAAGCTTACCTGAAAAGGAAGTACTGAAGTACAATCCAAATTGGACTAATAGAAATATAATAGTTTCTGAAGGAGGTGGTTTTACAGGATTTTCTTATGGATATAAAATATATTATACTGGAGAAATTTATAATTTAATACAAATACCATCTAAACCAGATTCTTTAAGATTAATAAGTAAAATGCAAGATTCAGTAATTACTTTTTTTTCTAATCTAGATGTTGTTAAATTTGATACAATTAACTATTATAATCCAGGGAATTTAACTTACTCATTATGTTTGAATGAAAATGATTCCTTAATCCATTCAGTATCTTGGAGCATGGGAGACAAACAAATCAACAGTTCTATTTTAAAAATATATAAAGAAATTTTCAAATTTACTGAAAGAATTGTTGAAGTAGAAAATATAGAGAAACAGTAAAATATAGTTATTAAATATATGATTTAAATGAAAAACCCATCTTTCAAATATTTGAAGATGGGTTTTTATATTCAATTGATTGAAATTCTCAAAGTAATTAATTAGAAAACAATTAATTTAAATTCAAATTTAGATTCTCTTTATTATCATCATTTGCAACTTTTATATCATCTTTCATTTTGTATTGTAAATGATATAATCTAGAATAAATTCCATTTAAAGCGATTAACTGTTCATGTGTTCCTGTCTCTTTCAGCTCTCCCTTGTGCATAACTAGTATTCTGTTTGCTTTTCTAATAGTTGAAAGCCTATGAGCAACAACAATTGAAGTTCTTCCATAAAGTAATTTATCAATTGCAGTTTGTAATTGAACTTCAGTTTCAGTGTCTACATTTGAAGTAGCTTCATCTAAAATTAAAATTTTTGGGTTATAAGCTAAAGCTCTAGCAAAGGATATTAACTGTTTTTGACCAACAGATAGAGTAGCACCACGTTCTTGAACTGTAGTATTATATCCATCTGATTGCGAATTAACAAAATCAGAAATTCCAACTGTTTCGGCAGCTAGTTTCATCTCAATTTCTTTAACTTTATCATTATTTAAAGTTATGTTTTCTTTAATATTTCCTCTAAACAAAAAAACATCTTGCATAACAAGTGCAATATCATTCCTTAGGTCTGAACTATTTATACTATTAATTTCTCTTCCATCAATTTTTACAGATCCAGATTTATAATCATAAAATTTTAAAAGAATGTTAATTATTGAAGTTTTACCAGCACCAGTTGCACCAACAATTGCAATAGTTTCACCCTTGTTTACTTTGAAAGACAAATTATGCACAATTTCGCGTTCACCATCATAACTAAAACTAACGTTATCAAATTCAACAGTTCCATCTACAATTTTAAAAGGTTCGTAATTATCAGGTTCTTTGATAACTGAATTGTTATCTAATAATTCAAAAATTCTTTCACTACTTGCCATAGTGCTTTGTAAGTTATCGAATCTATCAGTTAAATCTCTAATGGGTCTAAAAAACATCTCTGTATATTGAAAAAAAGCAAAGAATACACCAAATGTAATAGCTTGACTTTCTTCAGTTGAAAAAAGGTTTTTGAACATTTGAATCATTCCAAAATCAGGATTTCCTAGAATCAACATTTTACCTCCAAACCATATAATTAACCCAATTGCTAAAGCTGATATAAATTCAATAATTGGAAAAAATATAGAATAATTAAGTACTGTTTTAATCATAGTTTTTTTATACTCAGTATTAATAACATCAAATTTTTTATTAGAATTCTCCTCTTGACCAAATAATTTAACTGTTAATACTCCAGTAATATTTTCATTTAAAAATGAATTAATTTTAGCTAATTGAATTCTAGTAATTGAGTAAAGTTTTCTAAAAATTTTACTGAAATATACATTTATTAACAGTGTACTAACAAGAGCACCAATAGTTATAAAACTTAATTTTACTGAAATCGAAAACATTAAAATTGAAATTGTTATTAAGGTAAAAATATTAGCGGCAATCATTACCATACCAGAAGAAAAAAATTCATTTAATGTTTCAACATCACTCGTAACTCGAGTTACAAGTCGTCCAACAGGTGTTGTGTCATAATACCTTAGAGATAAAATTTGAAGTTTGTCATGTAGTTGCATTCTAATTTTATGAATAGTATCTTGACCAATTGATTGCATTTTGATCATAAGTAAATAATTTAAAAATCCATAACTTATAAGCATTACTAGAATAAAAATAGTAATCCAAATCAATCCAACAAAATTATTTTTTAAAATGTAATTATCAATTGCAATTTTTATTAAATATGGTCTGAAAGCATTAAAAGCAGAAACTATTATTGCTAAAACTGTTAACCAAACTAATTTATTTTTCTGTGGTTTGAGATAAGTTAAAATTCTATAGAACATGTTTTTATCAAAACCATTATTCTGTTTTAATTTTTCTTCGTTCTTAATTGACATATTTTGAAATAGAAATTTGTACTTTATTAATCATAATTTGTTTTCATTAAAAAAAAATGAAATTTATCATATTAGGAATTATTGCAAAAATTTAAATAAATAAAATTATTTAAATTATTTTTGAAATTTATTAAATGTATTGTTTAATTCCGAAATCATTGATATAACTACTTCTTCAGCTGTAATTACACTTTTTATTAACCCTGAAATTTGACCTGCTTCAAGTTCACCTTCATTCAAATCACCTTCAAATATCCCCCTCATTTCTCGTTTATTTTCAAGCAAAGATATTAATTCTTCCTTTGTTGCACCATTTGATTCTGCAATTAATATTTTATTAACGAATTCATTTTTAATAAATCTTACAGGTATAACTTTTTTTAATGCAAGAACTGTAGATGTATCATCACAGTTTAATATTGCATTTTTAAAATTAATGTGAGATGAGGATTCAACAGTTGCAGCAAATCTTGTACCAACTTGAACTCCTTCAGCTCCAAGCATAAAAGCAGCACCCATTGCTCTTCCGTCTGCAATTCCACCTGCTGCAATTACAGGTATATTTACTGCATCAACTACTTGAGGAATTAAACACATAGTGGTAATTTCATCAATACCATTATGTCCTCCTGCTTCGAAACCTTCGGCAACAATTGCATTACATCCAGCATCTTCACACTTTTTTGCTTGAATAACATTAGAAACTACATGCACAACTAATATTGAATGTTCAATTAATCTTTTAGTAAATTTCAATGGAGATCCTGCTGAAGTAAATACAATTGTAACATTTGATTCAATAACAGTGTCAATTAATTTTTCAATATCTCCTCTAATTAAGGGTATGTTTACTCCAAAAGGATTTGATGTTTCTGCTTTTGTTTTATTAATATGTTCTTTGAGTAATTCGGGCTTCATAGATCCAGCACCAATTAATCCTAATGCACCAGCATTGGAAGATGCTGAAGCTAATTTATGACCACTAGTCCAAACCATACCAGCTTGAATTATTGGGTATTTAATTTTGAAAAGTTCAGTTATCTTAGTATTTATTAAATTCATGTTAATTTATTTTTTTTAATTTAAAAATAATATGCAATTTACTACTTCATTAAATTAAATTCTATTTTATTGATTTAGAAACTTATTTATTTTTAAATTCTTCATTTAACAAGTGGAAATTAATTTAGATGAATTAAATTTAATTTAAAGTAAAATAGTTCTATTATTATTTAAATTTGATTTTAAACAAATATAATATTTATGAAGAGAGTTTGTTTTATTATGATTGTATTTTTGTTTGTAAGCCAATCATTATACACACAGCAAACAAGAAATAGGTTAGATAACAGAGGTAAAAAATTCTTTGTTGCATTTTTACATATACATGGAGCTGGAAATGGGAGTGGAAATCCGAGAGATGAATATTTCTCTCAATTCGCAATTTCTATCTCTTGTGAAAAACCAACGAAAGGAAAATTAAAATATTTATTTTCTAATACAAGTGTAGACATTACAATACCTCAAGCAAATAAGTCAGTTAGATTTAATTTAGATACTTTTAAGCTACTTCTGCCAAATCCTTTTGAAGAACCAATTTCAAATAAAACTTTGTTAGTTGAATTTGATGACGAAGTTACTTTGCAAGCAATTAATACAATGAGGTGGAGCAGTGATGCTTTTTTAGCATTACCTGTAGAAGTATTGGGAAATGATAATTATGTATTATCTTATCCTAGTACAATTTCTACTGATCCTAGAAATGATAGATTGAATATAGCAGATTGGAGATCACAATTTGCTGTGATTGGATCTGAAGACAGCACTAAAGTTACAATTATACCCTCAACAGAGATTAATGGAATTAGAAATAGTTTTGTAATAAATTTAAATGCTGGGGAAATATTTTTTGCAAAAGCTGGTAGTCTTGCTTTGGCACTAGCAGGTACAGATGTAAGTGGAACAAGGGTAATAAGTGATAAACCAGTTGTAGTGTATGGAAGTCATCAAAGAACAAATATCCCATTTAACCAGTCAAGTGGTAGAGACCATTTAGTTGAACAAATGATTCCTGTTAAACACTGGGCATTAGGTTCTATAGCTACTCCATTTAATCAAGTCCCAAAGTCTTCACCTGATCAAGATTTTATGAGGATTATTGCATCTGAAGATAGTACATTAATTGCTTTGGATAGTATTCCAGTTAGAATAATTAATAAAGGTGAAATTGGCGTAGTTCCACTTAATAATACTGAAATTATTACAACTAATAAGCCTGTAATGATAGCACAATATCATAACTCGTCTGTTGATGAAAAGGAAATTAGAATTGAAACAGATACCTTAGGAGATCCATTTTATACATTAACATTTGCACGAGAACAATTTGATTCAATCTATACATTCAATAGCTTTTCTTCAGTTGAATTCAGAGAACATTATATTAATATTGCAATTCCAACTGAAAGAATTAAAACAATTGTTTTAGACGGTTCCTCTGTTAATGAATCAAGTTTTAAAAGAATTAAAAAAACAAGTTATAGCTATGCACAAATAAAAGTAAATAGTGGTTCTCATCATATACATGCTGCTAGCCCATTTGCATTGCAAATTTATGGATATGGTGGTTACAATTCTTATGGATACCCTGGTGGAATTGTGTTAGATACAATTTTTAAAGACCATACTCCACCATTAATTAATTTTGTTGATAGTTGTTTGTCTTTAATTGGTAATGGATTAGATTCTACATTTAATGATTTTGGAATTGAATCAATTTCACTTCTTCCAGAATCACAAAATGTAAAAATTAATGTACCTAAGTTTAAAAAAGGTGAAAAAAATGTTCCTTTTTATATTGGTTTAACAAACCCATATGAAGATGGTTTAGCAATTGTAAAAGTTGTTGATACTGCTGGTTTGGATAACCAATTATCTAAAAAGGTTAAAGGGTTTACTCTAGGTTTCGATAAAGAACCTATTAAATATAAATATGATACTTTAGCCTCTTTATCCGGGTTGAAATTTTGTAGAACTATTATCATTAAAAATTATGGTGCATTTGATCAGACATTAACAAAAATTAACTTTCAAAATATAAATAATGAACTTTCGATTAATGCAGCTTTGCCAGTAACATTAAAACCAAATGAAGATTTTAAATTTGAAATATGTTATCAACATATTGGTGATACTTCATTTATTGCGGAACTTTCTATAGGAAATGATTGTATTGTTAGACCCATAATTGAAATACCAATTTATAGTGCATTAGATACTTTAAATCCAAAGTTATCAATCAATCCAGATCCATGTAAAATATCACCAGAACTTGTTATAGGAGAATTTTATGCAATCAATTCTGGGATTTCAGAAATAAAGTTTTTAGAACTTTCAAACGCTAATGTTGAATTAATGCCAAACCGTTTTCCAGAAAAATTAATTATAGTAAAATTTGTTCGTAAAAATATTCGTGAAGATATCATTTATAAAGTTGTTGTTAAAGATTTGGTAGGGAATACTACATTTTACTCCGATACAATTGGAGGATTTACAATTTCATCTACAACTTTAAGCAATAAACTTGTTGGATCTGATAATGTTGTTCCTTTTAACTTCAAAGAAGGAATAGTTGGATTAAAACAATGTGATACCATAATTTTTAAAAATTATGGATTAAAAACTGTTTCCATTTCGAATTTAAGATTAAAATTTAATGTTGATTTTTCAATACCACCTATTCAATATCCAATTTTATTAAATCCAGGAGAAAGTATAAATTTAGTTCTTTGCTCAGCCCCAATGGGAAAAGGTTTGTACACAGATACAGTTCTAATTGATTTTGCTTGTGGTGGATTTCAAGATAGAATTCCTTTAAATGTAAATTTATTGGCGTTTAATTCTAATTCAAAAGATAATTGTGGGAATGAAATTAATGTATCTATTGGAGGATTTATTAAAGAAGATTTTTTAATGACACCAACTCCAAACCCAACTATTGGAGATATTAGTGTATTCCTAGGTTTAAAAGAAGATAATTTGATAAGTATTAATATAACCGATTTAAGTAGTAATTATATTCATCAAATGGAAAGTAGTGCTTATTTTCGCGCAGGAATAAATAAAATAAAAATTGATTTAAGTAAATATGATTCTGGTAATTACTTATTAAGTTTTATACTAAAAGATAAACTTCTTATTCAAAAAATTACAATTAAGAAATAATTTCTATTTCTAAAAAAATATTACTTTAATTATAAAATTAAAAAACAAACAACATTTTATCTTGGGAAACACATTTTTATTAGCTTTTGCTTCACCTCCAGGTGCTGGAGGTACTCAAAGCGCAATTCCGACATTTGTTATGTTCGGAGCAATTATACTTATTATGTATTTGATGGTTATTAGACCTCAACAAAAGAGATTGAAAGAACAACAGAACTTAATATCATCTGCTAAAAGAGGTGATAAAGTAGTTTTAAGTGGTGGAATTCATGGGACTATTTTTGAAGTAGAAGAAGGTACTATTTTAGTTGAAGTTGCTAAAAATACTCAAATACGATTCAATAAAGCATCTATTCAATCAATTGTAAAAAGTGAGATTGAGAGTAAGAGTTAATTCTTAAGTTATATATTACGAACAAGATTCTAAATTTTATTTAGAATTTTGTTTGTATAATTAGAAGATTTTAAAATATCATTTTTTTAAGAACTTGTCTTCCTCTAATGTTAACCTTAATGAAATTCTATGAGTAGCTCCAAAGCCTGATAGATCTTCATTCTCCTTTGTAAAAGCATAGTCTATATTTAATTTTGGTAGCTTTATACCAGCTCCAATAGTTAGTTGTTTATTCTCAGAATATCCTATTCTACCAAAAATTTTATCATTATAAGCATATTCTAAACCTAAAGAAGGATCTAAAGAAGCAATTCCTAAATCTATTTGTGACGTCAATTTTCTTCCTTCAAATCTAAAATTTCCATCAATTGTAGGCATCAGATTATGTTTATCATTTATAGAATATTTAAATGAAGTGCCTATCTTTAAAGATGGTACAATAAACTCTTGAGATCCTGTACTCCAAGTTAATAATGATTTTGTTGCATCATTTAAGGTAGCTCCAATTTTCAAATTGTCAATAGGTGTATAAAGTGCACTTAAATCAAAACCAATACCATATGCTGAATTTTCAAGAATTGATTTATACATCAATTTTAAATTTGCTCCAAAGGCAATTTTACTATCATATTTTTTAGAATATGAAAATATAAAACCCCAGTTTGATGCATTCCCTAAAACAATTTTAGAAGGATCAATTCTGTCTTCATCATCTAATTTACCATTACCATTAACATCAATTAGAGCATTCCTAGAATCTTTAATTCCGTCCAAGCCTAATCTAATTGCACTAAAAGCTAAAGTTTGGTCTGAGCTTAATGGATAAGCAATACCTGCGTAATCATAATTTATTTGACCAGAAAATCTAGATTCATGAAGAATTGAAATTTGAGGATAATTAATTTGAACTAAAGCTGCAGGATTAAAATAACCAGCAGTAACATCATCACTAAATGCAGTACCAGTACCCCCTAAACCAGCAGATCTACCACCAACACCTGTAGATAGATAATCTCCAGCATATTTTGCATTTACAAAACCTTGAGAGTAAACAAAATAATTGCTACTTAATATTAAAACCAAAAGCAAAGTTAATTTCATAAAACAAAAGAATATAATTTTATACTAATCTAAAAATAATTTAAAAATTGAAAAAGGTAATTCTTGTTGCACTACAACCGAGCTCAATCTACCATAATAGTATAGATGTGGTTTTGTCTTTAAAGGACTCTCTTCAGATAATGTAAAGTATCCGTTATTATCACTACTAAAACAGAGTGACTCTCCTTGAGGCTCTAATGTATACGGCAAAGATAAAGGGTTTTTCTTAAATGTATTTTCCAATGATTCTGAAATTGTACGCGACCAATAATATATTTGATTGTAATTTTTAATTATAATCTCTTTACCATTTGATGATATATCTCCTCCAACTATACTTGACATATTTAAAGTTGAAATTAATTTTAAAGTATCAACCTTACCTATTGATTGAGGATATTTCCATCTGTAAACATTTACATTTGTTTCTCTTTTAGAGACTATTATTAAGTCTTTAGTTAAAGGATCTAACATTAATGTTTCAGCATCTCTTTTCCCATCTGGATAAACAAATGATAACTTATCAACTTGAGAAATACTAACATCTTTAGGTGATTGACTGGATAAAAAAGTTGGTTCTATAAATCTATAGACATATTTTATTTCATATTGAGAATTGTTGTCTCCTATTTCTCCAATATAAATATATTCTTTTGATGGATCAGGTCCTGATCCAATAGTGATATCTTCCCAATCTCTATTAGTTAAATCATAAAGATTTATACTTCCAAGGAATTTGCCATTAATATTTATAGCGAAAACTTTGGGTTCTCCACCTGAATCATTATGAGTAAATAGGACATCTTTACTAATACTACTTGCATCTAAACCAGATGCTTCATTTATAGAAACATTATCTAGAATACCTTTATCTTGAACTTGACTAAACTTAGGTTGAGTAAATGAACTATTATAAATAAAATAGAAAGATATAAATAATAAATAAAAATGTTTCATTTAAAGAGATTTAATATAAATAATAATTAAAAACTAAATACAAATATTTAGAACATAGAACAGATATCCCTCATATTTTTCATTGTATCAATAGGATTTATAGTATCAAAAATTCCACTTCCACTAACAATTATATCAGCTCCAGCTTCATATACAGTTTTAATATTATCTAATTTAACACCTCCATCAATTTCAATCAAGCAATTAAAATTTCCTGAATAATCAATCATTTCTCTTACTTTTTTAATTCTTTTAATTACGTTTGGAATAAATGCTTGTCCTCCAAATCCTGGTTCAACCGACATTAGTAATACAACATCAACATATGGAATAATTTCTTCAATTGTATTTAATGAGGTTGCTGGATTTAATGTAACTCCTGCTTTACAACCAGACATTTTAATGTAATTAATTGTTCTGTATAAGTGAATTGATGATTCAACATGAATTGTTAATATATCAGCCCCAGCATTAATATAATCATTAACACTAGTGTCTGGATTTGAAATCATCAAATGGCAATCAAGTGGGAGTGATGAATATTTTTTAAGAGATTTAATTACTGGTATTCCAATAGTAATGTTTGGAACAAAATGTCCATCCATTACATCAACGTGCAAATAATCTGCTCCTCCTAATTTAAGCATATCGCATGATTCGCCAAGTTTGGTGAAATCAGCTGAAAGTATTGAAGGAGAAAGATAAAGCCTTCTAGTTTCTGGCATCTATTTATATATAAATTTTTTTACTAAATTACCTCAAAAAGAATTCTTATAACTCTAATAAAAATAAACAGTTAGTTAGTATCAAATTAATTTTATGTTGAAATTAATCTGTCCAACTTTTTAAAAAAAGTGTAAACTATACTTTAATGAAATGAATAAAGATTCAGTAAATTTGCAATATCTTTTTTAATTTTTAAATACAAATAAGTATTATGGTTTAAATGTTGTTAACATTTGATTCATAAATAAATCAGTTACTTGTTACTAAGAATTGTTTTCAAAACTATTAATCACTAATAATTTTATTATTCAAATTAAGTCAAATAAGAACAATTTCAATATACTAATTCTGAGTTTAGTATATTTTTCTACAATAAATTCATTTCTTTATTCTCAACTTACTTTGTCCTATATGATACCAGATATAGGATCACCAGGCATGAGTACTTACATTGAATTTGTTGGAGTATATAACTTTACAAATTCATTAGGAGGTGGAGATGGGTTAATTAAATCAAATATTTTAAAAATTAAAACAGTAAATGCTTCAGATACTAATAGAGTTATTTTTTCACCTGGTATAATTTCTTGGAATGGAAGATTAATATCTACTCAAGCTTTTGTAAAAGAAGGAGCGTCTGAAGGTCCAGTCCCAATTTTTATAGAAAATGGTTTAGCAACATCAATGGTAGATACTTTTTTTATAGTTAATCCACAAAATATTAAACCACTTACAGACGGAGGTATAATTGGAGAAGGTAGCTTAGGATATAGATCTAAAAGAGGAGCAATGATAGTTGATAGTTTAATAATTTATAGTGGTAACTATTCAATTTCTACCAAAGATCCTGATAAAAATATTTTAAATGGAAATCAAGGTTATTTACCATTTGTACTTATTAGTAAAGGACGAATTTTTATTGAACAAGGTGCAAGCATATCAGCCAGTTCTACAAGTAAACATGGAGGTCCAGGAGGAGGAGGTGGTGGTGGTTATGGTCCTTCTCGTGATCCAATTGGTTTTCCACCTGTTCCAGTACCTGGGGAAGCAGATGCACCTCAAGGAGATGGATTTACTGGTGGTAAGAGTGAAGTCCTTACTTTCCCCTCTCCAGGTCCATTTGGTCGTGGAACAGGAATTGAAAGTTCATCTTTAAATAGGTTAAATGCATCTTCAGATTTTTCAATTCTAAGAACCTTTTCATCTGGAGTAGGGCATCCTTTCGATTTAAATGGTAGTAGTGGAGGTGGTGGTCAGATAAAAATAAAATCAGGTTTTCCACCAATTCTTGAGAGTTTTTATTTTGGTGGTGGTGGAAACTCTACTATGGGATCTGGTCGAATTCCGACAATATATTCTGATTTAAACGGACAAGAAGTTGGAAATAAAATGATAATACCTTTACACGGAGGTGGGGGGGGTGCTGGAGCTGCTTTATGTGATAGTATTGGAGGTGGAGGTGGTGGTGGAATTTCATTAAATTCAAGAGAAACAATTGTTATTGGTAATATATCTGCTGAAGGAGGTCGCGGGAGAGATGGTGCACGAAATCCTGGTGATGGATTATGTGTAGATCAAATTTTAAGAGGTGATGCCTCAGCTGGTGGTGCAGGGGGATGTATTATTGTAGGATCTAGAGTAGGTTTAGAGGTAACTGAAGCAAGCGTAAGGGGTGGGGAACCTGGTATTAAAACCAATACTGTAATATCTAGTATAGCTGGTAAAGGTGGATCTGGGAGAGTTAGGTTTGATGGTTTAAAAGTTAAATTAGATAATGTCTATCCAGATTCAACTGAAATATTTGTTGGGTTAACAATTGATACTTTTTCAATTGCAACCAAAAGAAAGTTTAAAATAACTGGTACAGCCCGTCCTAATGATTCAATCTATGTTGTTATAAAGGGCGAATCTCAAAATTGGAATGATTCATTGCCTTTTAAAACTATAACAAATTTAAATTCCAAATGGTCTGTAAATGTTTTATTCCCAAAATTAGACTCAGTTTATTATGTTGTTGCCTATCAAAAGATGAATTCTAATGATTTGTTGTTTAATATAGATAATAAAAAAAAACCATTGTTTATTACAACTCAATCAGCAACTTCAGTTATAAAATTATTTGAAATTCCAGAAATCTATTCGTTAAAAGATAAAAATTTAAGCCTATCAAAATGTAAAGATATTATTTATGATAGCATACTTGTTCACAATAATGGTAGCTTGAAGTTAAACATTGATAAAATTGCAATTTCAGGTTTATCATCTTCTGAATATCAGATATTTAATAATTTCCCAATCCAGATTAATCCTGAAGATTCAACTTATATAAAATTTCAATGGAAAAATACATCGAATAAAATTGAAGACAAATCTGTAAAATTTTCTATCTTTTCAAATGATTTGAGAGTAGGATTTAATCCTTACGATGTAAAAATAAATTTTACCAAAGAATTTTTCAATGGTACTGTTTTATCAAGTAATTATTCAGCTGGAATTTTAAATCTTAAAACTTCTAATCAAGTAAAATATACTTATACCAACACAGGAACAAGTGCAGATACTATTTTATCAATTACATCAATTAATAGCAATGGATTTAAGGTGAATTTAAAATCTACATCCTTTCCATTAGTTGTACAACCAAATGTTAAAACTGATATAATATTTGATTTAACACCTTTAGATACAGGGAATTTTCTAATAAATTTTAAATTACAGTTTTCTCCTTGCGTATTCGATTCATTGTTTTCAATAAAAGGATATTCTGTTTCACCAGTAATATTATCAGATACAATAATTACAATTTCAGGAATAGAGTGTAATGATACTTTGTTAGGTAAAATTTTTATAAGCAATAAAGGGAATAGCTCTTTGAAAATCAATGGAGTAGCATTTGCAGGAACAGGTAACTTGAATGTAATTTCTCCAAAGGTTGTTCCTGTAACAATTTTAATTGGAGATTCTTTACTATTTGATTTTAAGATTATAAAAGTTAATGGAGTAGTTCAAGGGAAAATTTTATTTAGTAATAATGATTCAAATGATAACAAAAATCCTTACCCTTTGAATATTGTAAATAGTTTGAAAAGCAGACCTAAAATATCTAATACAAACATCAATTTTGGTGTTTTACCTACAGGACAAAGTGTAAATACATCATGTATATTAACTAATTTAACACCAACCGATTTCATAGTTTCTAATGGTGACATTTTCCCTCCAAATCCAGATATTACTATATTAGCAGGACAAATACCCTTTAATTTATTTTCTAATTCTAATAAAAAAATTAATTTAAATTATTTGCCAACCACTGTAACTAAACTTTCAAATACTTACTTAAGGTTATTTATATCACTTCCATGCTTTGATACTTTATACATTCCAATATTTGGAGAAGCATTTAAAGGTGGAATTTACTTGAATAAAACTGAATTAAATTTTGGTAAAGTATTGAATTGTGAAACTATTACTGATACAATTGTTATAAAGAATATTAATGTAAAACCAGTTAAAATATTATTATTAAATATCAATCCAAATACAACTTTAGATTGGACAATCAACCCTGCAAATTTAGCACCTATTGATATCTTACCAAATGATTCAATTAGATTTACTGTTGATTTTTTTCCTGTGAGTAAAAACCCAGGAAACAAGGATGTAATCTTGGTTATACAAACTGATGATCCAAATCAACCAGAGATTGAAGTTAAATTAATTGGAGAAAAAATCATTGAAAATTTGTTATATATTGGTGAGTTTTATGATTCTATAATAATTGGAAAAAGTTCAGTTAAAAAACATATTGTAAAAAACTCTGGAACTTCAATTATGAATATTACAGATTTTCAAATATCAAATCCATTTAAAATTATATCAATTTCAAAACAAATACCATTTTCACTTCAACCAAATGATTCAGTAGAAATTAATATTGAATTTACTCCCGTTAATGATTCAGAAATAATTGATTCATTGAGAGTTCTAACTGAAAATAAATGTTTGAAGAAAATTGATTTTAAAATAATTGCAAAGGGTTACAATCCAGAAAAAATTAATTTTAGAGCTATTTGGCAAAATACAACTGGTATTGTTGGAAAGACTATTAAAATCCCTTTAAAAATAATTGGTAAAAAACCTGATTATGTAGTTACTTTAATAAATGTTAATATGAAATTCAATCAAACATTGTTCAAGCCTAAACAAGTTTATGTTGGGGGTACAATGATTCATAATTGGAGTATTTCTGAGATTACACATAATAAAGATGAAATTGAGTTTACTATTAAAGGCTTAGAGCTTGATACTTTGATTTCTGATACAATTTTATTTGTCGAGGGTACTATATTGTTAGGAGATTCTATTTCTTCTGAAATATTTTCTACAAATAAATCTACTATAAATAATGGAAAGGTAAATTTCATTATTAATCCAGGTGAATTGATTTTAAGCAATTATTGTGTAACAGGTGGTAAAAGGTTATTCTCAGGTAGTAATAATTTTTTATTAAAATCAATTGCACCAAATCCTTCAACAGAAAATATTTTATTGAAATTTGAATCAAATGAAGATATAATAACTAAAATTAAATTGTTTGATGATAAAGGTAAATTAGAAAAGGAAATTTTGAACGAATTTATTATTGCTGGTGTTTATGAACTAACTCTTAACTTAAAGGACATTCCTAGTGGTGTATACTTTGTTGAGTTATCTAATGAGAATCAAATTACTAGAAAAAAAATTGTTGTTTATAAGTAGTGATTTTTCTAAATTTAAGTATTTCATTAATTGTTATACTATTAAATTTCATTGCATTATTTCTTCAAACAAAATATTCCCTTGTTTAAGCAGAATAATAAATATATAGCCTTTAACAAACCTTTAAACGTGTTATCGCAGTTTACAGATGAAGGTAGTGGAAAAAAAACATTATCATTGTTTGATTTTCCTAAAGATGTTTACCCTGTAGGAAGATTGGATTATGATAGTGAAGGTTTAATTATTTTAAGTAATGATAATGAATTGAATAATTCACTACTCAGTCCTAATAATAAAAAGTCAAAAACTTATATTGTTCAAGTTGAGAATATACCTAATAATGAAAGTTTGAATCAAATTAGATCTGGAATAATTGTTCAAAATTATAGAACAAAACCAGCTCAAGTTAAAATTATAGATACTTTAATTGGATTATTAGATAGAGAAATTCCAATTCGTGTTCGAAAAAATATACCTACTACTTTTCTTGAATTATCAATAAATGAAGGGAAAAACCGTCAAGTTAGGAAAATGACAGCAAAAATTGGATGTCCTACATTAAGGCTTTACAGAGTGAAAATTGGTAAATTGGATATCAGAGAATTAGGACTTAAATTTGGTGAATGGGTCGAACTTACTGAATCACAGTATGATTTGTTGTTTTTATAAATAATTAATTTGAGTGAAAATTATATTAAATGTTTTAAAAATAAAACCAACCAAAATAATTATGAATATTTTTAAATTTTTATTAACTTTTTTTATAATTACAAGCATGGCTTTATCAGAAGAAACAAAAGTTCCAAGTCCAGATAAAAAACCTGAGTCCCCTCAAGTTTTTCCTCCACCAATTATAACTTCTCATCAAATAAAAGTTCCTGGGAATGTTATTAAATATAATGCTGAGACTGGATATTTAACACTTAGAGATGAATTTGGCAAAGCTAAAGGAAACATATTCTTTACTTCATATACAAAAGGTGAAGTTAAAGATATTACAACTAGACCTATAACTTTTGTATTCAATGGTGGTCCTGGTTCATCTTCGGTATGGTTACATATGGGTTGTATTGGTCCAAAAAGAGTTCTCATGAATGATGATGGAACTTCAAAAGCGCCTCCATATAAATACATTGATAATGAGTATTCATGGATAGATAAAACTGATTTAGTTTTTATAGATCCAATTAATACAGGATTTAGTCGAGCAGTTGAAGGAGAAGAAGCTAAACAATTTTTAGGATATAGTGAGGACATTCAATCAGTTGGAGATTTTATAAGATTGTTTACTTCTAAGTATGATAGATGGGGATCGCCTAAATTTTTAGCAGGTGAAAGTTATGGTACAACAAGATCAGCTGGTTTATCCGCATATTTACAGGATACTTATAACTTATACATAAATGGAATTTCACTAATTTCTTCAGTATTGAATTTCCAGACATTATTGTTTAATCGAGGGAACGATTTACCTAATGTATTATTTCTTCCATCATTTTGTGCTACTGCTTTTTTTCATAAGAAATTATCCACAGACCTTCAAAGTAATTTCGAGAAAACTATGAAAGAAGTTGAGGAATTTGCTATTAATGATTATGCTCTGGCTCTATTAAAAGGTGATGATTTGCAGAAAACTGATAAACAAAAAATTGTTGAAATTCTTTCAAAATTTATGGGGGTTTCAAAAGAGTTTATAAGTAATTGCAATTTAAGACCTGATATTTTTAGGTTTACAAAAGAATTAATGAGAAATGATAACTTGACGATTGGTAGGTTAGATAGTAGAATCACTGGAGTCGATTTTGATAATGCTGGTGAAAATTTTGAGTTTGACCCAAGTTTGGATGCTACTATTTCTGGTCCTTTCTCAGCTTCATTCAATCATTACATAAAGAGTGAGTTGAAATATGAAAATGAAATTCCATATTTAATTCTGTCAAATCGAGTTCATCCTTGGAGTTATTCAAATGTACAAAATCAATATTTAAATGTAGCTGAAACTTTAAGAACAGCAATGGCTAAAAATTCATTTTTAAAAGTTTGGGTATCAAGCGGTTACTTTGATTTAGCTACACCTTATTTCGCAACTGAATATACTTTCTCTCATATGGGTTTAAATCCAGATCAAAAAAAGAATGTATCTTTTACTTATTATAAAGCTGGGCACATGATGTATATTCATAAAGAATCATTGTTAAAGTTTAAAGAAGATGCCGATAAATTTTATGATAATACTTTAAAACAAATTAATTAATTTATATAGTGCCAAAATCTTTAGATCAATTTAATTTTTCAGATAAACGAGTTTTAATTAGAGTAGATTTTAATGTTCCATTGGATCAGGGTTTAAGAATAACCGATACTAAAAGAATTTCTGAATCTTTAAAAACAATTAATTTCATTTTAGAAGCAGGAGGAAAGGTTATTCTGATGTCACATTTGGGCAGACCTAAAGGAAAAGTAATTTTAGAATATTCTCTAAAACCAATTTATGAATATTTGAAAGATGTTTTAAATACTAATGTATTATTTATAGATAATTGTATAGGGAACAAAGTAGTTACTATTATTGATTCAATGAAAAAAGGTGATGTTCTTTTACTTGAAAATTTAAGATTTCATAAAGAGGAAGAAGAGAACAATATTGATTTTTCAAAGAAACTTGCTAGTTTGTGTGATATTTATATTAATGATGCATTTGGAACTTCTCATCGTGCTCATTCTTCAACAGAAGGTATAACACATTTTGTAAAAGAAAAGGGAATAGGTTTTTTATTACAAAAAGAATTAAAGTATTTAGGAGATACAATAAAGAATCCTGCAAGACCCTTTATAGCTATCTTAGGAGGTTCAAAAGTATCTGGAAAAATAGATGTAATTCTTTCACTATTAAAAAAATGTGATTCTATAATTATTGGGGGTGGTATGATATTTACTTTTTTTAAGGCAATAGGAAAAAATGTTGGGAACTCATTAATTGAAATTGATAAAATTGATTTAGCAAAAGAAATAATTATCAAAGCAAAAGAATCAAATGTAAATTTGTATTTCCCAGTTGATGTTATAATTTCTGATAAATTTTCTAATGAATCATTAATTCAAACTGTTAATGTTGATAATATTCCAGATGGATGGATGGGTTTAGATATTGGAGAAAAAAGCATTAAGCTATTTAGCGATATTATATTAACAGCTAAAACTATAATTTGGAATGGTCCAATGGGAGTTTTTGAAATGAGTAATTTTGAACAAGGAACGAAGAAAATTTCTGAAGCACTTGTTGAAGCAACAAATAATGGTTCTTTAACAATTGTTGGTGGCGGGGATAGTGCAGCAGCAATTACTAAATTTGGTTTTGAGCATTCTGTATCACATGTTTCAACTGGAGGTGGGGCATCATTAGAATTTTTGGAGGGAAAACTTTTACCTGGAGTATTAGCATTAGATTAAGTTTTAAAGCTAAAAATTGACAATGTTTAGTAACAAATAGACAAATAGTTATATTTGTTTTTTTATAAATAATTAATTTAAAATGAACAAAATTTTAGGACTTTTTTTAATTTTAACAATATTAGTTAGCCTTTCATCTTGTGCTTCAACTAATAAAACTCAAAAAAATAAAATGGCAGATACAATAACTACAATGAGCGGATTACGTTATGTGGAAAATGAAATTGGTACTGGAGTTAAAGTAGAATCAGGTATGACTGTTAAAGTTGATTATGCTGGATTTCTTACTGATGGAAAGATTTTTGATACTTCAATTGCTAGTGTAGGCGAAGCAAATAAATTTGATAGAGGTGGTTATCCTTTTGAACCAATTGAATTTGTTGTTGGAAAAGGAAGCGTTATAAAAGGTTGGGATGAAGGTTTAACTACTAATATGATGGTTGGAGGTAAAAGAAGATTAATTATACCTTATCAATTAGCATATGGAGAATCTGGAAGACCTCCAGTAATACCAGCAAAGGCAGATTTGATATTTGATGTTCACGTTTTATCAGTTAAATAATTTGAATAACTAATGGGTATAAATGATAGAGATTATATGAAATCTATTAAAAACTTTCCTGGAAGCAATTATTTTACAACAGTAATATTAATATTAATAATTATCAATGTAATAATATTTATTTCTGGATCTATTTTACCTGGTGGTATTTATGAAGGTGACCACATAGATTTAGGACAAAGAATGGCATTATTGTTTGCTTTATGGCCTATAAAAATAGAAGAATTTCATTTTTGGCAATACTTCTCTTACATGTTTTTACATGGTAGTTTGTCACATCTTTTATTAAACATGTTTGCACTTTGGATGTTTGGTGTGCAAGTTGAAAGAGTATGGGGAAGTAAAAAATTATTATTTTATTATTTTTTATGTGGCTTAGGTGCAGGTTTGTTGCATTCATTTGTTACTTTCTTTTTTAGTAATGGTGTAATATCTCAAACAGTTGGAGCATCAGGAGCAATAATGGGTATTATGGTTGCTTTTGGATTTTTGTATCCTGAAGCTAGATTACTTTTTATGTTTTTCTTACCAATAAAAGCAAAATATGCTGTGTTTTTATTTGCAGCAATAGATTTATATTTAGGGTTATTTGGTTCAGATCAGATAGCTCATTTTGCACATTTAGGTGGAGCTTTAGTTGGCTTTGTACTTTTAAAAACAAATTTTATGTCAGAAGTAACTAAAAGCAGTAACTTAAGAATTATAGATTTACCTAAAGCTTATTCCGCGATAAATATTGTTGAACCTAAAACTAATAATTCAATATCAGATCAATTAAATAGTTCAGAACAGGATCAACTCAATTTAATTTTAGATAAAATATCAAATTCAGGTTATCAAAATTTATCAGAAGATGAAAAGATATTTTTGTTAAACATTGGAGATAAATTAAATTAAATTACTTTTATTGATAATATTACAAATCTGAAATTATTTGAAAACTATATCTGGATTTACTTTTATTAGAAATGGAGTTTCCCTTGGTTATCCTTTTGTTGAATCTATAAAATCACTTTTACCTATTGTAGATGAGTTTGTGATTGCTTTAGGTTTTGGAAACGATGAAACAAAAACTATTTTAGCTAATTTTAAAAATCCTAAAATATTAATTATTGAAACTGTTTGGGATGATAATAAAAGGATAGGTGGTACTATTTTAGCTGAACAAACAGATATTGCTCTTAAACATTGTAAAGGTGAATGGTGCATATATTTACAAGCTGATGAAATAATTCATGAAGATGATTACCAGAATATCATAGAAAATATTAATAATTCAGACCAAGATGTTGAAGGATTGATATTTAATTGGAGACATTTTTATGGAAGTTACAACTATTTAGGAGTAGGAAGACAATGGTATCGAAGAGAAGTTAGAGCTTTTAAAAATTCAGGAAAAGTTGTATCTTGGAAAGATGCTCAGGGTTTTAGAACATTAGATGAAAATGGAAATACTAGAAAATTAAAATGCAAATTAATTGAATCTAGAATTTTTCACTATGGATGGGTAAGACCTCCAAAAATTCAAATGAAAAAACAAGTTGCTTTCTATAAATTGTATCATCAAGAAGATCAAGAGAACGAAAGTGAAGTTTATGATACTGAATTCGATTATACTAATTGTTACGAAGTTAAACTATTTAAAGAAACGCATCCGAAAATTATTTTAGATAGAATCTCAAATGATAGTGAATGGTGTAATAAATTTAATCCGAGTAAATTGATTAAAAAACCGATTAAAGTACTATTAAGTGATTGGATAGAAAGGAAAACTGGATTAAGAATTGGAGAATACAAAAATTTTAAAGTCATAAGTTAATTGCCGTTATTGCAATTTGACTTATCTATATGTTAATATAAACTTAGTAAAATAAAAAATGAATCCATTTGAAATACCAATTATAGGGCAAGGAAGTGAACAGCCAATTGCAACAGCTCCATTTCACAGAAGAGTTACAAGAAAAGTTTTTTTAAAGGGTATACCTGTTGGTGGTAATTCCCCAATTTCAGTTCAAACTATGACTAAAACAAAAACATCTGATGTTGAAGGAACTTTAGCCCAAATTAACAGATGTTTTGAATTAGGTGTTGATATTGTTAGAGTTACTGTTAATGATAAAGAGGCGGCAGATGCTATGTTCGAAATTGTTAAATACTCTCCTGTACCTATTGTAAGTGATATTCATTTCAATCATGTTTTTGCATTAAAAGCAATAGAAGCGAATGTTGCTAAAGTAAGAATTAACCCAGGAAATATTGGTTCAATTGAAAGAATACATGAAGTTTTAGGAGCAGCTAAAGAGAAAAATATTCCAATTAGAATTGGTGTTAATTCAGGTTCTCTTGAAGAAGATATTCTTGATAAATATGGTTATCCAACACCAGAAGCACTTTTTGAAAGTGCAATGAGGCATGCTGGTGTTTGTGAAGATTTTGGATTTACAGATGTTATAATTTCTGTCAAATCTACCGATGTAAGATTAATGATTGAAGCTTATAGATTAATTGCTGCAAGAACCGATTATCCTCTTCATTTAGGAGTAACCGAAGCTGGTACAACTAAAGTTGGAACTATAAAATCTTCTGTTGGAATTGGCACTCTTTTAGCTGAAGGAATTGGTGATACTATCAGAGTTTCTTTAACAGATGAACCAGAACGTGAAGTTGAAGTGGGAAAAGAAATATTAAGATCTTTAGGACTTGCTTCAAGAGGAGTTGAAATAATTGCTTGTCCTACTTGTGGTAGATTAGAAATAGATTTATTTAAAGTTACCAGAGAATTAGAAGAAGCATTACAGGGGGTAAAAAAACCAGTTAAAATTGCACTCTTAGGTTGTGTGGTAAATGGTCCAGGAGAAGCAAGTGAAGCAGATATAGGTATCGCAGCTGGTAAAGGAGTTGGAATTTTGTATCGTAAAGGAGAGGTTGTTAGAAGAATTCGTGAAGATGAAATAGTTCAAGCAGTCCTTGAAGAAGTTGAAAAATTTATTCCAAAAGAATAATTAAACATCTTAAAAAGAAAAGAAATTTGACAAAGGAAATTTTTATTTGAATAATCTATTTATAATATAAATCTTGATTTCAATCGTTGATTTGGGACAATACAACTTGCTTTAACTCCAAATAATTTGTACCTATTTTTTGCTATAAATTTATAAATCATATTTCTTAAAAACTTAGGAATTATAATAAAACCAAATAATAATTTAAAAGGATATTGTAAATTTTTTACTATTAATAAAATTGCATCTGAATAAATTAAAAATTGATTGTTATTAAATAATATAATACTATCAATATCATCAACTTTATAATTCTTTTCAGCAAAAAAATTTAAAGCGAATTCACTTTGTAAAGGTGAAAATAAATACAGTTCCTTAGAATCTTTTTTAATTATAAAATTAACTGTGGAATTGCAAAAATTACAAATCCCATCAAAAAATATTATGTTGTTTAGTTCCATAATTTTATTTCTCGTATAAGAATTTTATCAATCTATAGGAACGGATATCATATAAGGTTCATTGCCAGGGTGGGGTAGAGATCTTTTTAAAATCCATGGGTTTTGCAATTTTATATTTTTATATGTGGATGAATTCAAAATTGCCCATTTTGATAAGTTTTCAACAGCTGAATCTAATTGAACAACTTTAGTGACTCTTGGTTTGTAATAATCTTCTGGTTTTAAATTAAATCCATATTTATCTGCATTACTCATAATTTCTTTGATAGCTGCAATTCTAAATACATATCTAGAAGATTCTTCATTTACATATAAATCGTAAAAATTTGATTGTTGTTGAAAATTTAAATCATCATCTGTAGCACCTTCTCCCATATTGTATGCTGTAGCAGATAAAGCCCAAGAACCAAATCTTTCTTTTCCAGATTTTAAATATTTTATTGCAGCCCTTGTAGATTTTTCGGGATTTCTTCTTTCATCTACGAATTCATTTACTTTAAGACCATATCGCCTAGCAGTTTCAGGGATAAATTGCCATATACCAACAGCCCCTTTAGAAGACTGCGACATAAACAATGCACTTTCAGCAACTGCTAAATATTTCAAATCATCAGGGGCAGATTCATCTTTTAAAATTTGTTCAAATGAATAGAAATATTCACCACTTCTTTTTAAATATAATAATATTTGCCCATCAGATTGTAAATTTAAATAAAATTCTCTTTCCATCCTTTTTCTAATCTCTGGATTTTCTAATGGGATTTTCTCCCCACAAAAAAACATTGAATCTGGCAATTTAAATTGAGATAAATTGAATGAATATGGCTTAATTAGTAATGGATAAGGAGGTTGAGAAAAACTTCTATTGCTTAATAATAGGAAAAATATAAAGGAGAATAAAGATACAAAATAAATTTTTTGATTGTTCATATTTTAATTTAATTTAAAGTTACTACTTCTAATTATTTTTAAATCTATTAAAAATAATTTTTATTTCTTTCATCTCATTTTCATGAAAGAATCTAAAAATAAATAAACAAATTGGATAAAGTAAAACTAAGATTAACTTAGTTATCAAAGATTTGTAACTAATATCCATTAAATCAAAAAGGAAATAATTTGTTAACCATAATGTTAGAACAATTATGTAATTATAAAGAATTCTCCTCCATTCATATTCTATAAAATAATGTTTTTGTATATAAAAGTAGACTCCCAAACTCATTACTATATAGCCACCTAAAGTAGCGTATGCTCCACCAATTATACTGAAAATAGGGATAAACAAAAAACACAATATAGCTTCTGTTGATGCAGCAACTGCTGTGATTATTGGTAATGTTTTTGTCTTTTTTTGAATATAAATTCCAACAATAAAATTAGTATACCATCCATTAAAAAGATAAGATAGCAATACAATTGGAACTATGTATAAACCTTGCCAATAAATTTGAGCAATAACTGTTTTACCATTAGTAAACGGAATTGGGTAAGTAGCAAGGGTTACAATAAACAAAGAGATAAATAAGAATAATGCTGAACCTATTAAATTGAAATATGTAAATATTTTTGAGAATAGATTTTTAGCATTTGGTTTTTTTGATTGTTGTAGAAAAAAGGGTCGCCAAGCAAATTCAAACATTGAAACAAATATCATCATAAACATTCCTAAGCGATAACTCGCTTGATATTGCCCAACAGCTGCTGAGCCTTTTAAAACTTGCATTATAGGTCTGTCTATATTTTGCAAAACCATAGCAGAAATTCCAGAAGCAATGGTAGGTACACCAAACTTAGCCATCTCATTCAATAATTTGCCTTCATACTTTGCGGGCATCATTGTGTGCATGTATCCTAATGTTAGAATTAATTGAACAGCCGATTGAATAATATTAGCAATAAAAACTCCTTCAATACTCATCTTTACAACAACTAACAGAAATATATTCAACAAAACATTAACAACAATTGATAATATTTTTATTGTTCCAAACTTTTTAGCATTCTTTGTCATTCGAAGTAATGCTAAAGTAATACCAGCAGCAACGTCTAGAAATATAATTATACCAGCATATCTCAATAAATAAAATTGATTTATTGGTACTTTTAAATATGCGAGAGAATTAAATGTTTCAGGAAAAATAATTATAAAAAGTCCTATAATTCCACCAACTAACCAAGTTGTTGTTAATGCATTCCAGTATGTGAGTTTTTTTTCTTCATCGGTTTCAGCAATAGAGTAATATCTAAAAAAAGCTGATTCCATACCAGCGTTTGCTAAAACCATTAAAAATGAAATTACAACAAAAATATTTGTTTGCAAACCTAATTGCTCTGGTATAAGAAAATGAGTATAAAATGGGGTTAATATAAATGATAAAAACCTTTGGAGTATTGTAGTTACACCATATACAACTGTATCACCTGAAAGTTGTTTTAATTGTTGTTTCATTTATTGTAATCTTAATAAACTCATTTAATTTTACTAAATTAACTAAAATTAAAGTAGCATTAGTTTCACTTCATATTATTTAAAGTTATGTTAAAGTTTTAATTTTATCTAATTATTATTTTTATGTAACGTTAAAATTAAATTTTTGTAACTCCAGAAGATTAAATTTAATGGAATAGAATTCAAACAGTATTAATATCAAAATACAATAACTTATTTAAATGAAAACAATTATCACAAACAATCAAAAACAACAATCAACAAAAATGAAAACAATTTTAATTTACTTATTAATTTTAATTTCAATTAATTCTTCATTAAAGTCTCAATGGGCGTCAAAACATAATATGTCGCCTAATGAATATCAAACATTTTTTAACTCATCAACAACTAGTGGAATGCGTCCAATCAGTATTAGTGGTTATACTGTTAACGGACAAGAAAAATATGCAGCATTATTCGAGAAAAAAAATGGACTAGGATGGATAGCAAAACATGGAATGAGTGGAGCAGATTATCAATCAAACTTTACAACATTATCTCAACAAGGTTATCAAGTTAGTTTTATTTCTGGATATGAAGTTAATGGGAGTATTAAATATGCAGCAATATGGGAGAAGAAAAGTACAAATTATATTGCTAAGCATGGTTTAACTGGGGCACAATTTCAAACTGAATTTACTACAAATACTGGAAATGGATTTAGATTAATTTTTATTACAAGTTATGCTAATGGAAACTCTGCTAATTATGCAGCAATATTTGAGAAGAGTGCTGGTGCACCTTATTATGCTCATTTTGGATTAGATGCTACTACTTATCAACAAAAATTTAATGATTATTCTGCTCAAGGTTTTGTAGTTCAAATGGTAAGTGGATGCAATGTTAATGGAGTTGATTATTATAGTGCAATTTGGGAAAAAGTTAGTTCTAACTTAACATCTGCTAATCATGGTATAAAGGGAAACAATTATCAAAATGTGTTTGATAACAAATATTATCAAGGATACAAACCTGTTTATATTAATGCATTTGCATCAAGTGGTACAGAAAAGTTTAATGGCATTTGGGAAAATACTAATTATACTAATACTGATTTGCAAAAAATCAATAATGGAGTTGCAAATTATATGACAAATCAAAATGTTAAGGCTTTATCTTTAGCTGTTTGTAAAGATGGAAAATTAGTTTTTGCAAGAGGATTTGGAGATGCAAACGTTTCTACTGGTCAGGATTTAAGCCCTAATCATTCATTAAGAATAATGAGCATTTCAAAATCAATTACTAGTACTGGAATAATGAAATTAGTAGAACAAGGAAAATTAAATTTAGATCAAAAAGTGTTTGGTACTGGAAGCATATTTGGAAATAAATATTCATACCCAAACACAAACAAAACTAATTTAGAAACTATAACACCAAGGATGATGTTGCATCACACTTCAGGTTTAAGAACTTGTAATGGGGAAGCAGAATTTCATAATTCTTCAAGTACTTATAATGATTGTATGACTGTATTGTTAAATGACTCAAAACTTTTTAAGTTTACTCCAAACACGATGGCAAATTACTCTAATACTAATTTTTTCATTTTAGCAAGAATTATTGAACAAAAGAGTGGGCAAAATTATGAAACATATCTTCGAAATAATGTATTAACTCCATGTGGAGTTGGGAATTCAATGTATGTAGGAGCTAATACAGGTAATCCAACATCTTTAGAAGTTTCAACTTATACACCAATGGTAAATATGAATTTAAAAATGTGGGATGGTTTTGGAGGATGGGTTGCAAGACCTATTGATCTTTTAAAAGTGTTAGTAAAATTTGATGGAAATGTATCTAAACCAGATTTGATTTCTAAGGCATTGTATGATACAATGACAACTACTACAGTTTTGAGTAATGGGTATGCACTTGGATGGATAGCTAGCAATACTAAACAAACTCATAACGGATGTTTTCCAGGTACTAGATCTTTTTTGTATTATGATAAGGCATCTGGCATAAGTTTTGCAGCAATAGTTAACAATGATCCTAACGAAGATGGATGTGGGTGGGATATGCAAAGTAAAATTTTAGATGCTTTAAAAACAGTAACACAGTGGCCAAGTTATGATTTATTCTAAAATATATTAAGGAAAAAAGAGCCATAGTATTAATTTACAATGGCTCTTTTATATATAATTAATTGAGTTTTAAAATTTTTATGAAAATAATAATTCTAAGTCTTCAGATGAAATTGCAGAAATCAATCTACTATCAGCCTTGATAATTGAATCCGCTAAATTCCTTTTTGATTCTTGTAATTGTAATACCTTTTCTTCAACGGTATCTTTAGCAATTAATCTATAAGCAAATACATTCTTTGTTTGTCCAATCCTATGAGTTCTATCAATTGCTTGAGCTTCAACTGCTGGATTCCACCAAGGATCTAATAAAAATACATACTCAGCTGCAGTAAGATTCAAGCCAACACCACCTGCTTTTAAACTAATTAGAAACAATTTGCAATCATCATCATTCTGAAATTTATCAACAACTTCCTGACGGTTTTTAGTTTTACCATCTAGATATTCATATTTGATATTTCTATCATCGAGTTCTTCTTTAACAATCGCTAAAAAAGATGTAAACTGAGAAAAGACTAAAGCTTTATGACCTTCACTTATTGCTTCAGAAATCATACTTATCAAAGTATCCAATTTTGCAGAAGAAACATCTCTTTTGGTTTTATTTATTAATGCTGGATGACAAGCAACTTGCCTTAACCTTAACAAAGCTTCAAGTATATGAATTTTAGATTTTTGGAGGCCAATAGTACCGATTGTGTCGTTTAAAGAAGATTTATAATATTCTCTTAACTCGTTATAAATTCTTCTTTGAGCTGGATCTAATTCACAGAAAATTGTTTGTTCGATTTTCTCTGGTAAGTCTTTTGCAACTTCACTTTTGGTTCTTCTCAAGATGCAAGGTTTTAAAATTTTAGAAAGAAATTCTAAATATTCTTGATCTGGTTGCCTTAAATCAATTGATTCAAATATCATTGAACTAGTTGCAATTCCCAACATACCAGGATTTAAAAATTCAAAAATGCTTAAAAGCTCTCCTAAATGATTTTCAACTGGTGTACCCGATAATGCTAACCTATGATCCCCTTTAAGTAACCTTGTAGCTTTAAATGAAGCTGTAACAGAATTTTTTATTGCTTGTGCTTCATCTAAAATAATATATCTGAAATCCAAGTCTTTAAAAAATTCACCTTCACTTCTAATAGTTCCATAAGTAGTAATAACTATATCCGAATTTGCAATTGATTCTTTCAAGGAATCTCTTTGAACTCCAGTATAATTTAATAATTTTAATGTTGGAGTAAATTTTTTACATTCTTCTTCCCAATTGAAAACTAAAGATTTTGGAACTACAACTAAAGATGGCTTAACAGAATTGTTTTGGTTTTTCATATATTGAATAATTGCTAAAACAACAACTGTTTTTCCTAAACCCATATCATCAGCTAAACATCCACCTAGTGAAAAATCATTTAAAAATTTAGCCCAACTTAATGCCTCCTTTTGATAGTCTCGTAATTCTCCAACAAATCCAACTGGGGTTTCTAAAGTTTTAAGACCTTTAAAGCTTGAAAGCTGCTTTCTAGCTTCATCAAATTTAGTATCAAATGAAATATTAGGTTCTTTTTCTAATAATGCATCAAGTATAAGTGCTTGATTTGGTTTAAACCTAAATATCCCATCTTCTTGTAAATCTCCTAATTTAGATACAGATTTAAATTTGTTACGCATTTCATCAGAAATAAGACCTATTGAGCCGTCTTTTAGAATAACAACTTGTTCACCTTTCCTAATAGCCATCATAACTTCAGGTAATGAAACAACAGAGTCTTCAAAATTTAATTCTCCAGTTAAATCAAACCAATTCATTCCAGAAGAGATACCAAGTTTCATATTTCCAGCTTGTCTATACCTTTTCCCTTCAGCTTCAACTCTCCAACCTTCAATTAATAAAGTACGAATTGCATTATGGATTTTACTAGCAGATACCCTATATTCGTTTTCAATTTCAGTTTTTCTTAATGATTGGAAATCTAGTCCAATTAACCTTTCAATATATAACTCTTCTTCTTTGAAATTTCTAGTTTCAATTTCAAAATTATCTTTATTGAAAAAATTATTTCTTTTTTCAGTTGGTGCAACGTCAATAACCCCATATTTAAAATAAAGTTTTGCAGTTGCTTGATTAGCTCCTTGTTTTTTAGAAATACTTAACATTGGTAAAGGCTTACCTACAACAAAACTGAGATCTATCCCTTCTGGTAATACAACATCAGGTGGTTCACTAAACTGATATACTTCCTCTAAAAAATTTGTTAACTCACCTTTTTGAATTTCAAAATTATTATTATTTAATAACATATAAATCCATGCATTATGACTTTCAGATTTAAGCTCTAACAAATAATGTTTGTCAATAACAAAACCACCAATTAAAGTTTTTATTCCATTATGTATAACAACTTGCTTGGATTCGTTTTTTAGTACTCCAGTTAAAATATAATGTTCATCTTGCTCATCACCTTCAAATTCTTTTTCAGGCTTTGTTATGTAAAGCTTTAAATCAAAGCTGCCAGATGTATCTGCTATAAGTGGAATAAGGGTATCATGGCTTCCACCCCTATAAAAACATCTACTGGTACGAGTGATTAATGGAAGTAATTGACTCGATGTATCTTGATGCAAAGTATGGTGCGAATCTAAATTTTGTGAAGGTTTAAAGTTCCATGCATAGTAATTTGTATTTTTAAATTGATTTATAAATAAAGAGCTAATTATATTAATATCTAAAGAATTTGGCAATGATGAAATTAAATCTAATCCAATTTTTTCAGATTTTGGAGCAGATTTTGTTCCATCTTCAAACACATCATTAGAGGCAATTTCTAAAGGAATTGAATTTTGATAATTTAACTTATTGATATTAAAAATATATATCAATTCTTTATTAGAATCCCATTTTAATATAGGTATAACATCTTGCTTTGTTAAATCAACTGATGATAAAAACCTTCGCCATTTAGATCTATTTATTTTTGTTACTGTTTTATCTTCAATAATATTAATTACTTCAGCAATATCTATATGGTTAATACCTCTAACCTCCTTGAGTAGTAATTGTTCTGAATCAGCTTGCAATAAAACGCCCCAAACATGTTTACAAAATGTATTTTTATTTTTGGATTCAGTACATGTGCATTTGAAATCAAAACTTTTATCATCATAAAACATTAATATTACTTCATAATCTTTTGTACCAGAAACAGTTGCATGAATAAATTCTGGTGCAATTTTTTTAAATACAACTAACTCATTTGTTAAGTAGTTTTTTCCTCTTCTAATTACTGTTGTGGAAAAATATTTTTTTAATTCGTTAAGGATTGCTGACACATTAATGAAATTTTAATTAAAAGAAAAAGTGTAACCTACAAATTTAAATCAATGTTTCATTTACTCAATAAACTTATTTTTGTTTATATAAATAATTAATAATTTAATGATCATATCAAAAGAAAATAAAATCAATTTAAAAGGCATAGATACATTAGTTTTATTTGGTATAAACGATAAAAATTTGGAAATGTTAGAAAAGGAATTTAATTCCTCTATTTCTGCTAGAGGAGATGAATTATCTATTAAAGGTGAAGAGAATGAAGTTAAAATTTTATCAAAAGTTATTAACGAAATGATTTATCTTACCCAAAGAAATAATTCATTATCAATTAAAGATATTGAATCAATTTTATCATTAATTAACGAAAAATCAAATATTGATAGTTTAAATAAATCAATTGAAGATCAACATATTTTTACAAAAGATGGATCATTAAAACCGAGAGGGGATAACCAAAAAAAATATATTAGTTTGGTTAATGAAAATGATATTGTTTTTGCAATGGGTCCTGCTGGTACTGGTAAAACTTATTTAGGTGTTGCTTTAGCTGTCGATGCTTATAGGAAAAGGCAAGTAACAAAAATTGTATTAGCTAGACCAGCAGTTGAAGCAGGGGAGAGCTTGGGATTTTTACCTGGAGATTTGAAAGAAAAAGTTGATCCATATTTGAGGCCACTTTATGACGCATTAGATGATATGATACCTCATGATAAACTTAAAGCAATGATTGATAAAAGAGTGATTGAAATTGTACCATTAGCATATATGCGAGGTAGAACTTTAAGTAATTCATTCATAATTCTTGATGAAGCACAAAATGCTACTGCAATGCAAATGAAAATGTTTTTAACTAGGATTGGACTTGCAAGTAAAGCTATTATTACTGGTGATCCAACTCAAATAGATTTACCTAAAAATGCAGAAAGCGGTTTGGTTCAAGCTGAAAATATATTAAAGGAAATAGAAGGAATTGGTTTCATTTATTTCAATAAATTTGATGTTGTTAGACATAGACTAGTAAAAGAAATTATTAATGCTTATGAAATCAATAATAAATAATTACTCTCTTTTCATTTTGTCAAAAATCAATTCTTACAATTACATTTTATTTGAAGTTAAATATATAAATTTACTTTACTAAAAACATTTTTCCAGCTAACTGACGAACAAGTCCTTTAAATTCTAAAGTTAATAAATTAATTAGTAATTCACTTGAAGTCATGTTTAAATTACTTAGAATAGAATCAATATGTTTCGGTTCATAATTTAAATTATCTAATACTTGTTTTTCAAAAAATGTTAAACTTGAATGATCAATTATTTTAGTTTTTGTTTCTTCAATTATATCAAAATTAAATCCCAATGCAACAAGTACATCCCTTGGATTTAAGGTTAATTTAGCTGATTCATTTCTAATTAACTCATTTGTCCCTTTACTTTTTTGAGAATTTATATTACCAGGGACAGAAAATACTTCACGGTTTTGATCTAATGCAAACTGAGCTGTAATTAATGATCCACCCCTTATATCACTTTCAACAATTACTAATCCTTTTGAAATTCCAGCAATAATTCGATTCCTTTGTGGAAAAAATGCAGGTATTGCTTTTGTACCAAATGGATACTCAGATATTACTGCACCAGATTCAGAAATTTCATTAACTATTTTCTCTATGTATTCAGAATTAATTTCATCCAAACCTGAGGCAATTACTGCTATAGTTCTGCCATTATTTTTTAATGCAGATTTATGAGAATAAGTATCAATCCCGCGAGCTAAGCCACTTACTACAGTAATTTTGCTTAATACGAATTCTTCTGCGTATTTTTCTGCAATCAACCTACCATATTGAGTATTATTTCTAGTTCCTACAATACTAATACAGTTTTCATTTGTTATTAAATTTCCAAAAACAAATAAATTCATTGGAGAAGAGTAAATTTCTCTTAATAAAAAAGGGTAATCTTCATCCCAAAAGTTTATGATTTTATAATTATTCTTTTGAGCAATTTCAAATTGAATATTTGCTAAGTCAAGAAAATAATTGAACTTATGAATTGATTTTATTGAAGAAGATTTTAATCCAATTTCAGATAAATCTTTGGTTGTAGCAGTAAGAATTTCTTCAATACTTACACCAGTTTCAACAATATTTTTTAACATTGAAGATGTTAAACCAGAACATAAATTCAGTGCTAGAATGTTTAAATTTGATAACAATTTTTTTAGGGTTTTTAAAGTAAATACAGGTTCAATTTATTGAAATATAATTTACAATCTAATGATACCTTTTGAGTAGAAGGGAACAATATCAAATAGATTATTTTGAGCGCAAAATTTAACGTCTTCATTAAACCCTAGATTTATGAGTTTTTGGGCATGTTGACTCAATGAAATAAAACTAAAAATATCAGCTTCAGCAATTGAAGTAGAAACAACTGAATTTAACAAGGATGAATCATAGGTAACTACATTTTTACTTTTTAATAATTCTTTAAAAATAAAACCAGCGGTTATATTATCTTCTAAAGATACTTCACCATTTGTTCCTGCACAAGAAAATAATACATTTGAGTTTTGATTTTGAACAAACTTAACAATTGCATTGATATTTAATATTGAACCACAAATTACCTTGTTAGAACCAATAGACTTATTTAATAGATTTGTTCCATTTGTAGTCTTCATTAAAATTACTTTCCCTGAAACATTTTCAATCGAAAAATCAAAAGGCGAATTGCCAAAATCAAAACCATCAATTTTAATACAATTTTCTTCACCACACAACAAAGATGGAATAGTTAAACTTGCTTTAATATATTTTGCATCCTCAATGCTTGAAGCTGGAATAATGTATTTAGCACCATTAGCCAATGCTGTAACAATACAACTTGTTGCTCTTAAAGTGTCAATTGCAATAACCAATTTATCTTTGCATAATAAATTGTAATTTGATATAGGAAAATTGCTTAAACTACATTCTAAAACTGACATTTATATTTTAAAAAAAAAATGAATAACAAAATTATAGATTTAAGAAGTGATACATTAACAAAACCTTCAATTAAAATGCTTGAATATATGATGCAAGCAAAAGTAGGTGATGATGTTTATTCAGAAGATCCAACAGTAAACGAACTTGAAAATTTGATTGCGTCTTTACTAGGAAAAGAGTCTGCACTTTTTGTTCCTACAGGTGTAATGGGTAATCAACTATGTTTAAAAGTACTATCGAATCCAGGAGATGAAGTAATTTTAGGTTATGACAGTCATATATTTAATTATGAGACTGCTGCTCCTTCATTGTTATCTGGTATTCAACTTCATACAATTCCAAATTTTAATGGTAGCCTAAACAAAATTGATGTTCTAAATTCAATAAGAGAAAATGAATATTATTTACCAAAGACAAGTGTAATTTGTTTGGAACAGACCCATAACAAATCTGGAGGGAAGGTAGTCCCTATACAAGATATTTGTGATTTGAGTGAAATTGCAAAATCTAATAATATATCTTTACACCTTGATGGGGCAAGGTTGTGGAACGCGAGTGTTGCAAGTAATATTTCATTAAAATCATATGCTCAATTTTTTGATACTGTATCTGTTTGTTTGTCAAAAGGATTAGGTGCACCAATTGGGTCTGTTATATCTTCAACAAAAGAAAACATAATAAAAGCTAAAAAGTACAGGAAGATATGGGGAGGAGGTTGGAGGCAAGCTGGAATATTAGCTGCAGCTGGGATTTATGCTGTAGAAAATAATTTCCAAAGACTAAAGGAGGATCATAATAACACAAAAGAATTTGCTAATTTAATTTCAATCAACAAATCAATTAAACTCATATCTGAGCCTGAAACTAATATATTAATTTTTGAAATTGAAGATATTGACCCATACGAATTTTGCAAATTTTGTAAAGAACAAGGTTTATTGTTATCATCAGCTTTTAAAGGGAAGTTAAGAGCTGTTTTCTATAAAGATGTTTCTTCTGATGATGTATTTTTAGCGAGTAAAATTTTATTAGAATCTATTAATAATTACAAAAGATAATTCTTATTATAAAAAAGCAGATGAATAATTTATTCACCTGCTTTAATAAGAATTACAAAATTTTATAATTTAAAATCAACACCAACTCTTAAATTAATACCACCTCTAAAGCTAGCAGTAAGGTTACCAGCCAAAGAAGGAGTAAAGAAATATCTTGCTCCTCCATAAATATCCCAAGCAATACCAGAGGTACCACCAGTTGAAAAATTATCTTTATATGATACAGTTGAGTTATATAAATTTAATCCAACAAATGGATCTATTTGATTGTTTACATCAAAATGGTAAAGTCCAGTAACTCCAACCCAAATAATAGATGCATAATCAGTACTATAATAATCTAAATTTGCACCAATCCCAAATTTGCCAGGACCTAATTTAGCCAAACCATATTCATAGTCAGCACCAAAAATAGTTAAGCTATTTAGAAGCCAAACGTGAGGACCCAAGTAACTTCCACCAATTACAAACTGAGCATTTGATTTAGCTACAATAACAAAAATTAGAACAAATAAAGTTAAAAATTTTTTCATTTCTTGTTTAAATGATTAAGTTAAATATAATGATTGAAAAATAAGAGAGTACTAAAATAACTAAATTTAACTAAGAGTATATTAAAAAATATTAAAGTAAAGGATTAGAATTAATTAGGTGACATAATACCCCTTGTATTCAAAAATATATATAAATTGATTAGCTTTTATTTTCACACTCTTTTGGATTCAAACATTCCGCAAAAATTTGAAAAGAATGATCTTTAACTCTTAAACCTGCTTTTTCTGCTATTTCTTTTCTTATTTTTACTAACTCTGGTTGTACAAATTCGGATATGTGTCCACAATCTATACAAATTAAATGATCGTGATTTGGTTCATCAAAATTAACTTCATAATAACTTCTTGAACCACCAAAATGATGTTTAACAACTATTCCTGCTTTTTCAAATAACTCTAATGAAGAATAAACAGTAGCTCTACTTACATTTTGTTGCTTCCTTGAAAGAATATCAGCATACAACTCATCAGCATTAAAATGTCCACCATAATTTAGAACAAAATCTAATACTTTAAATCTTTCCTTAGTTGATCTTTGCTGTTCATGCTCTAAAAATTTTTTCAACATTTCATGAGCATTTACCTTTTGTTCTTCTGATAAGATTCTATCTTCACGGTTTATCTCTTTAGTTTCTATATGACTAGATACTATAGATTCTTTTTTAATATTTTTAGTCTTATCAGTTTGCATAAATAAATTGAAAGCTTAAGTTACAACAATTTTAGGATTTTGATTCTCTATTTCCATATTATTCTTAACTTTTTCATCTAATGAATTATCAAAAGCCTTCATTTCATTTAAATCTTTCTTTCTTCTTATAATTGACCAAAAGAACCCAAGCACCATAATTATAACACCAATCCAAACAAATGAAATAAATGGTTTTACTGATGCATCGAATACAAAAACTCTTTTAGTCGGTTTAGGAGGAAATCTTGGAGAAGAAAATGTTACTATTGCTTCAGATTTCGATAAATCACTTTTATCAACTTTAATGTCTGAAAAGCCTACCTTAACATCAGTTCCTGGAATTAACTCTGTCCTATAACTACCATCTTTTAACTGTCTAAAACTAGTTACTGATATGGTTGAATCTCCAGATATAAATTGAAACATTGCTCCTTGTAAATTTTCACTTGCTCCACGACTCATATCAAATTTTACAAATGTACCCTTAATAGTTGAATCAAATGGAACAGTAAAACTTGAACCTTTTTTAAAAGATAGTTTTGGATCTCCACCATCAACATCAATTTCTTTTGGAGAAATATAAATATCTTTTGTTAAAGTATAATGAATTCCTGGTTCTAAGAAAGCACCTTCCCTTTTATTAAAATCACTCCAAAATACTATAGGGCTAGCTGTGTATTGTTTACCATCTTTTTCAAGAATAATATTATGCCTATGCTTTTCTAAATCTGTTCTTTCTTCCTCAATTCTGTCAGCTCCTTTATAAGTAATTTTGTATCCAAAAGCATTTGAAGATTCTCCTTCAATTAATCTTATATGTTTTGATTGACTATACCTTGAAGTGAAAATTATTCCTAACATCAAAAGAGCAATTCCAGCATGTGAAACATATGCGCCTATAAATTTTGGATTTCCTTTTATAACTTTATATCCAATTTGAAGATTTGTACTTAATGCAAAAAGTGAAGTAAATCCTAGAATTATGAAAACAAAATCTTTAATACCCAATAAATATAATCCTATTGATCCTAATATTGAAAATACAAAAGGATATTTTAGTTTGTTTAAAAAGTCATTTAGATTTGATTCTTTCCAATTTGATTTAATAGACAATCCATTCAATAAAGTTATAATAATTGCTAAAGGTAAATGAATGTCGTTGTAAAAATCAGCAGGAATTGCAGCTTTAGTTTTACCAAACAAAGGAGTAATAATTGGCCAACTTGTACCAATAAAAACCACTAAAGCAGAACCTAAAATAGTTGCTGAACCTAATCCTAAAGCGTTTTCTTTTGATATTAACTTGTAGTTTTTAGAACTAGTTTTTAAATCTTTAATTCTATAAAAAAAAGTACCAAAACCTATGGAAATAAATAGAATTATTATTGATAATAAAACCCAATAAATAAAATTACCAGGATCAACAAAACTATGAACTGATGTATCACCTAATACTCCACTTCTTGTTAAAAATGTTGAATACAATATTAATCCATAAGCCAAGATGGCTAAAACAAAATTAGTTTTGATATAACCCCCAATACTATCACTTGAACCAGTAAGAATTTTACCAGTTTTTTTTTGAACTAATAGTGTATGTGATAGAGCTACACAAACCAACCATGGTATTAATGAAGAATTCTCAACTGGATCCCATCCCCAAAAGCCTCCCCAACCTAAAGTTTCATATGCCCAAAAGCCTCCGAGCATTATTCCGAAACCTAACACCATACAAGAGAATAAAACCCAAGGAATTGCTATAGTTACCCATTTCTGATAATCTTTTTTTATTAATGCTGCAATTGCAAAAACAAATGGAACAGTCATTGAAGCAAATCCAGTAAAAAGAATTGGTGGATGAATTGTGATCCACAAATTTTCTAGAGTTGGATTTAAACCTTTACCTTGAGTTGGAATGAATCCTTCTGGAATTTTTTGATCTGGGAATGATGCAAAAATTGTCTCAAAAGGTGATTTAACAACTAAAATCAAAAGCAAGCAGACTATTACAAGCATATAAGTTGCCATCACTTCCTTTTCATAATCAACTTTTTGAGAATAACCTAATATTGCTATTCCAATAATCATTGTTAATAAAGTCCATAACATAAAACTTCCCTCTTGTCCTGAGTAAAAAGTTGCCATTAATAAAGGCTTACTTAATTGAGTCGATGCATGCCCCCAAATATAAGTATTGGTGAAATCTAAGTTCAAGATATTGTACATCTGATAAAAACAAGCAACCATAAAAGACATTACAGTTGCATGGAAACAAATTCTTGCAATTGATATTAATTTTGGATTTGTTGAAGTTAAATTGATTGAATAACCAATTAAACTTATTAATGCAGATGTAATTGAAAAAGCAATTATTAAACCACCAATCATTTAAAAATAATATTATTCAGTTGAAAATTTATCGGCTTCATATTTTGAAGGACATTTAGTAAGAACATTTGAGCATTTAAATTTACCATTTTCTACTTCTCCAGTTGCAACTACTGATTGAGATAACTCAAAATTGTTTGGTTTTGCTCCATTTAAAACAACTTCAAGTTCTTTACCACTATTATCAATCATATTAAAAACAAAAGTATTATTTTCAGAATAATATTTGCATCCTTTATCTTTAACCCACTTTCCAGCTACTTGAGCTCTACTACCATTTTTCTCAGCAGTTGAAAAATCCATATAATCAATCTTTTTATTCTCAACTGCAACAAGTGCAATAACTACTAATAAAATAGTTGATACAATTCCAATCAAATATTTAACTCTCATTTATTTTTGTACTAATTTGATTTTCGAGTGATTTAATATTCTTATCCATTTTAACAATCATTAATATTACACCGATATAAATTATCATCGTTATAATTAGAACAACAAATATTGAATTTTCAACTAAAAATGTCATTTTGAGTATTAAGTTTTAAAATTTTAGTTCTTGAAGAAATATTTACTAGCCAAAAGTATAATAAAATAAAATGGAATAAACTTATAGAATAAATTACTTGTTTTGTAAAATCTAATGAATCTGTTTTTGCTGATAAAACAGGTCCTGAATTTGAATCTCCCATACTTCCTGGATGTAATCCATCCATTAACCTAGGCAAAACAAAGAGTAAAAAAACAACAGGTAAACATAGAAGAATCAAATAGATTGAAGAAATTTTGGATTTAGTTTCTTGATTATTTAAAGAAGATCTTAAAGCAAAATATGCACCATAAATTAGCATTACAATAAAGATGGATGTCTGTCTAGGATCCCAATTCCAAAATTTACCCCAATTAAATTTTGCCCAAACAGCTCCAGTTGTTGTAGCTAAAATACAGAATAAGAAGCCAATAATTGCTGCCGATTCTGCAATCATATCATATTCCAATTTACGAGTTCTTAAGTAAGCAATTGCATAACCAAATGCAATAAACCATGCAAGTTGTGTTAACCATGCTGTAGGTACATGAAAATATAAATTTCTTGCCCGTTCTTCTAATTGAGGAATTAATGGTAATACTAAATACGGGTCAATTAATAATACTCTATATCCAGTAAATTTTTTTGTTGTTCTATCAAAACTTGTCTCGATTATTAATTTTTGATTGATTTTTAAATCAAGAATTGAGGAATTATTTAAAAATGATATTGTTTTAATATTACTATCATTATCTATTAAAGTAACTTCCTTATCATTTATGGATAAAACCTTGGCATACAAATTAGTTTTAGCTCCACTTTCACGGCCTACAGCAACCATTGAAACTCCAACGAAGGAACCACCTGTTTGAATTCCTAAACCCATTAATATTGTTAATAATCCAGAAATTATTAATAATAGTTTCCACCAAAATGGTTTAGCTTTTGAGATTCCGTTTGGTAGAAACCCTAAGCAAGTTGAAATTATAAAAGCACCTCCAATTAATATCCCCTTCAATTTAAAATAAGTTTAAAATTTAAAATGTATAATCCAATTTATGAAAAATTAATTTATTTGGGTTTAAAAAAATTAATTGTAATTATTGTTAAATAGAATAGTTTCTAAAACTCAATCTTCTTTCCAAATAAAATCAAAAAGTACCCAACTTAACATTGATAATGCTATGATATACCCAATCAATATAAATAAGTCTAAAATAAAATTATTCATGTTAATACCAATTAAAACTCTTCTAATCAAATCTATACCCAATAACATTTGAGGTAAAATTATCGGAAAAATTAAAACAGGATATAATGCTCCTTTTACTTGAGAACGAGAAATAATTGCAGATATAATGGTCATTGAAGAAGCAAAACCAATACTCATAATAAATATCATTGTAAAAAACTCGATTGGCAGTTTAACAGTATTATCTCCTATTAGTAAAAAAAATAAAATTGCAATTAGTGAATTAGTAATAATAGCAAAAATTATATTAATCATTAACTTACTTAAAAAAACATTACCAGGTGATAATGTAAGCCTTAATAATAATATTGTGCCCCTTTCTTCTTCAGAAACAAACGATCTCCCTTGTGATATTATTGCAGAGAAAAACATCACAATCCAAATTAAACCAGAAATAATTTGTTCTGATAATTTTTCATTTGCCATTGCAAAAGAAACTACGGTCAGACAAACAAGTACAAACATTAAAAGCGAGTTAAGAGCGTATCGCTGCCTTAACTCGCTTTGAAGATCTTTTTTTATGAGTGAAAAAATCATTAGATCATTTATTTTTCAATTTAAAAAGTTTGTTTTAAATTGATAATGATATTATTTGATAACTATTTATTATTCATGATAATCATCTTCTGGGAAGAATTAGTTCTACTAGTTTTTAAGTTAATAATATAAACTCCACTTGGAAGCACTTGACCTAATTCATCAGTTAAATTCCAATTAACATTATAAGAACCCTTATTGTGTGCCCCAAATGCAAGCAACTTAACTTCATGACCATCCAAATCTGATACTGTTAACTTTAAATCTTCATTATACTTAATTCCAAATTTAATTAAAGTATTCGTAATTGCTGGATTTGGTGAGATAGAATTGATTGAAGTTGAAGTTACTTCAACTTTTTCAAAAATTGCAGTAGAATATTCTGGATACATTATTGCATATTTTTTCATTAAAGAATCTGCTAATTCTATATCTGAATTTTGTCTAAAATCTCCTGCATCATCATCTTCAACTCCCCAGAATGGTGCTTCTTTGTCACCAGGTTTACTATTTCTGTTTCCCCTACCATTGTTATGACAAGATAATGCACAAGTGTTAGGCATTCCTTGTGGTATATTACAATTTCTATATTGCTTAGTAACTTCTGGTTTGACAACCATGAAAGTATGATTACTAAAATCTCTGCCATTTGTAAACCTCATAACTGCACCTTTAAAGAAATGACAATTCACGCATTTACTTGATTCTAATGAATGTTTTGTATGTCCATTTACAACCAAACCTTTATCATTTACAATAGTACTTGCCTTATCAGCATGACAACCACTAACTAAGCAACCCTCTCCTTTACTTAAAGAATAAAAATCCCTTTTTAACTGAAAAGGTAATCCATTATTTCCGTTAGTATGAGGAGAATGACACTCCCAACATCCATCAACTAATGCATGCTTTTTATACATTACTGAATGTCTATAATCTTGAACAGTTTGATGATGAGCATAAGAATGAATTCCATCACAATTATATTGACCTCCTGCGGTAGGACTTTTTTGAAAATTAAAGAGTGTGTCACCAGGTAAAAAAGATCTTTTTAAAGAATCAACATAAGGGTATGTAAATGCTGGAAATCCTTTACTTGCCATTCTAGTATGACATTGACCACATAAATCTAGTTTCCTATCTGTTGAAGAAACTGAATTACCCCAATTATTTGCATTTGATATATTCCCTTTTATTGGATTTGCAACATGTTCAGAGCCAGGACCATGGCAACTTTCACATCCGATATTCATATTTAAGTCTTGTATCTTTAAATCTCCTTTATCTTTTCCATACCAACTTCCTCTATAAGTAGTGTCATTACCAACAATTTCAACTTTAGTGGAAAAACCATTAACATGACAATAAACACATGTTTTATCGTAAGCAACATTTCTAAATTGCTGTGTATTAAAATTGTATAATTTGTAATGACCTGTTGTTGTATCTAAATAAGACCATTTATTTACATCTATAGCATAATACCTATTTGAATCTTTCCACTCTTTATAATCTGTACCAGAAAATTGAAATGGTGGATAATAATATTGATCATTTATTTTAACAAGAAATCTTTGCATCCATCCGTTTCCACCATAAGTGTATTCAACTTTCATTTTAGAAGAAGCATCACCGGATGGAATCAGTTTGAATTGTATATAATAATCAAATCCTTCTTTAGAAAAATTATACTCAACTGAATCAGTATTAAAGTATCTTAATTTAACTACCTTATTATTAACAAAATCACTTTCATTTCTAACTGTAGATGGAGATGGTCTTAAATGAATCTTTTGATGAAAAGTATTCATAAATTCTTGAGCTCCTTTATAAGAACTTTCAGGAGAATACGCTTTTTCATGACAATTAGCAGCCATACATGTTTGTTCACCAACATAAACTCTATCAGCTCCAGCGGTTGTAGAATTACTTCGTTTAAAATAAAGTCCTAAAATAATTGTAATAAATACAAATAAAAAGGCATATTTTTTAATCATAAAGATTTAAATTTTAAAAATTCTGATTTAATTATAGTCCAAAACAAGCAAGACACCCAATATAATAATTCGATGCAAATATATAAAATTTTATTTAATTAAAATACTATTGAATTAAAATATTATTCATTCTTGCTTGAACCCCGCTCGATTTCATCATTTCTTCAATTAAATCTTTGTATTCTTGTGTACTATTTTTATTATGGATAAAACTCAAAACTGATTCTTCTGTGTTATCAATTGCATCATTGATTTTATCAAAAAAAGATTTTTGCTTTGGTAAAATTAATAATGAATAACCCTTCAAGTTAGATCTTTTAGCAGTGACCTGAATTGCATAATCTAATCCTCCAATCTCATCAACTAATCCAACTTCTTTTGCCTCAATCCCAGTCCAAACTCTACCTTGAGCAATTGAATTTACACTATCTTTTGAAATTTTTCTACCAATTGAAACTACATCCAAAAATTTAGAATATATTGAATCAACATTTTTAGAAAGAATAAATTGTTGTTGAACTGTTAAATCATTTGTTGGTAACATAATATCTGCATTTGGATTTGTTTTAATAGTTTCAGTATTTATGCCAAGTTTTTCTGAAAAAAATCTTTTTGCATTAAATGATAATGAAAATACTCCTATCGATCCTGTAATTGTTGATGAGTCAGCAATAATCCATTCACCAGCTGATGCAATATAATAACCTCCAGATGCAGCAACACTTCCCATTGATATTACTATTGGTTTTATCTTTTCTGTGAGTTCAATTTCTCTCCACATATTGTCACTTGCTTGTGCACTTCCTCCAGGTGAATCTATTCTAATTATTATAGCTTTTACTTTTTTATTATCACGAGCAGACTTTAAAGATTCTATAAAACTTGAGCTACCAACTCCATTCCCACCAAATATTGGGTTTGGATTATAACCGTTTTTCCCAGATTGTATATTACCTTGAACATATATTAATGCAATTTTATTCTCTAAATTTTCATTATCTATTTCAACATCATAATCATTTAATTTAAGTAAATTTAATCCTTTTAAATTTCCATTATCATTATCATCAATAATTTTAATTTTGATAGGAATTTTTAATTTATTTTTGAACATATCAATTATTTCATCTTGATATTTTATACCATCAATAAAATTGAATTCTTTAGCTTCATTTGGTGTTAATAAAGAATTGTTATTAATGATTTCATTTAATTGATAATCGGGTATATCACGAGCTGAAGAGATAGTATTTGTAAACCTTGTAAATATTTGTGAGATTAAATTATTTACAACAAACTTACTTTCTTCAGAAGCTTGATTTAATAAAAAAGGTTCAACAGCACTTTTAAATTTGCCTGCTCTTGTAACCTGTGCATTAACACCTAATTTATCTAATAAAGGTTTGTAAAATTCTAGAGTAGAATAAATTCCATTAATTTCAAATTGTCCAGCAGGATCAATTAAAACTGAATCAGCAATTGATGCAAGAAAGTATGCTTTTTCATCATAATTCATTCCACTTGAATAAATGAATTTTTTATTTTTTTTAAAATTAACTAATTGCTCTCTTAACTCTTCTGCTTGTGCCCAACTACCAGCAAATCCGCATGGCTTCAACCAAATACCAGAGATTCTAGTATCCTTAGAAGCATATTTGAGCTTTTGAATCCAATCAAGAAAAGTTAATGATTTAGTTTTTGAAAAAACTATACCTTCAGAATATTCATCAATTTTTGATGGAAAATCAATGTCTAAAATTATTCTATTTTTTTGATCTTTAACATCTAATTTATTAGAACTTGATGACTCTGAAACATTAGTAATATCTTTGGCTGCTGTAGCAATAATCCCAATTATTACAAATAATGATATTCCAAATGTTAATAAAAATGCTATTAAAGCACCCAGTGTACTAGCTAAAAAAGTCTTAAAAAATGTCATTATTTATTTATATTATTTCTATTAAATCTGAAGTATTTATAGTACCAAGTTTTATAACTTTACAATTGACTCTACTCCAACCAGGATTTAAATCATGAGAAATCCTATTAAAATAATCGTTTTTAAAACTAGATTTTATTGTACTACAAGGTGTTGTGAAAGATGTTACTTCTAAAATTAAATCATTTCCAAATTTTGCTATTCGTCCAGGTTGAAACAAATTAAAATCAACATTCGTAGTAGTAATATTTTCCCCAATTGAACCTGGAAAAATATGATTCCCTTCTTTTTGTAATTTCAATATTAATTCAAGGGAATACAAACAGATTGCTCTATCAAGTCCACCATGATGATTCATATCATTATGTATGTCTGATATCAAACCATATTCATTAACATCACTAGTAAATATAGGAAATTTAGGCACACCTCCATTTGAATGATTAATCTGAAAAATATGTCCTTTCATTAATAATAATTTAATGTATTTTGATGGTTTATAAGAATTTATAAAGAGTATTCTTTAAAAAAATAAAGTTATCTTCGCATTCAATAATTATATAATGCAATTTAAGAAGACAATTTCACAAGTTCATTAAATTTTATTAAAATATTTTAGAAATTATATAAATCAAAATATGGTCAGATTTGTTTTTTTAAGCCTTGTTATCTTAACAACTTTCAATTCAATAATTTCACAAGTTTATAATAGAAATTATTTAATTAATAATTTTCATCTTAATAATGTAGTTTCATTTGATAATAAATTATTAAATGGAGTTAATGAACTATTAGAATTACCTAAACCTAAAATAATTGTATTAACAGATTTAGTAAACCTAAGAGTTAAAGTAGGTTCTTTTTATGATGGTGTTATAGTGTTAATTAATGATGGTGATGCAAATTCTATTTTGGATAATATTAATTTTGTTAATCAAAGTAATTTTTCAATTATCACCCCAATAAATTATCCATATCAAATTACTCCTGGTGAAACTTTAAGAATTACAATTAGATTCAAACCAATTGCACCTTGTATAGAAAAAGTGAATACTTTAATTAAAGCAACTGGATTTGGTAACAATCAAAACATAAGTTCTGATACATTAATTCAGTTTTCAGGAATTGGTTTGATTCAAACTATTTCCACAAAATCAAGTGAGATTTTTATGGGTGCTAAATACATTAATACACCAATAGATTCATCAACTTATGATTTTATTGGTGTTTATGATTTTACTGGAAATACAGATGGTTGCATTATTAATACAACAATTGATTCAATCGTAATTTCAGATCCAACAAATTCCTTTAAACTTATATCTCCTGATTTGTCAACCTTTCCAAGGCTTTTAAGAGTAGATCAATTTATGTCTTTTAGTATTCGATTTCAACCTCAAATAATTGGTAATTTGAATAGTGAATTGAGGTTTTATTTTGGTGGTTCGAAAGATTCATTCAGAATAGTAAATTTAACTGGTAGATGTTATAATGAATATATAAAGCTTGGTGCAAACTTAGGTAAACCAATTACAGGGATTCCTGGAGAATTAATAAGAATACCTATCGTTGTTAGTGGAGATTTAACAAGAGCTAATATCAATTTGTTAGAATTGACATTAAAGTTTGGGAAAGGAATTTTAAAACCAAAAGCAATATATCCAATTCAAAAAGGTGTTATTGCTGAGCCAGTTTTACCATATAGATTTGATGACCCATACACTGCTGGAATTGCAAAAATTAGATTAACAAAAGGATCTGCTTTTATATCTGGAACATTAGCTGAAGTAGAATTTGCTGTTATGATTGGGGATACTTCCGCAACAAATATTTCTTATAAGGTGATACAAAATGTATATAGACCCGAAGTGATTTTTGAAACAGATCAAGTTCTTTTTTCTCAAGAAAATTTTTGCGATAAACCTGAAAGGATTATTAGATATGATGCATTTAACAAACTATCTGCAATTTACAATAATTCAAATGGGAATTTAGAAGTAGATTTTTATGCCAATGAAAATAATAAGTTGGTTAATATTTATATTCATAATATTATTGGTGAATTAGTTTATTCAAATTTAATTTTTTCAACTCTAGGTAAAAATAGTTTTGAGTTTAATTCTCAAGTTTTTCCAATTGGATTTTACTTTTTAGTTGTTAAACAAAATGATATTGCTGAAACCATTAAAGTATTGATAGACAGATAAATATTATTACTTACTTACCATTATTAACTTAAGTTTTCGATTGATGTTTTATAAATTATTATTTATTCTTTTTGGTTTATTTTGTTTTCAAATTGTATATAGTCAGAATGTTAAAATAGATTCAAGTAAAATTTTATTGCAGATAGATTATGGTGCTGAAATAAGTATTATAGGAAATCAAGCATACGGTGAGATTCAATCTATTAAAGGATTTTTGCCTTGTTGTTCAAAATACAATCCTGAAGTTAATGTAAATTGGGGTTTAGGTGTTTTTAGTAATTATATATTCCCTTGGGCTAATAATGAATTTATAAATTCTAGATTAAGATCAATTAGACTTTTTCTAGGATATGATAACTTATCAACCTCTTTTATATCTCAATTAAACATTTACGATTCTTTTGATACTTTAAAACCAAGTTTCAGAGTTGATACAACTCAACAGTTTGTTCAATTCGATCTCAATTTTTTTCGATTAGGATTTGAGTTAGAAATTGAAGCTTTAAAAAATTTTAATATCAAGCCCGGATTCAGTTTTAGTTTACCAATTTCTGGAAAAAGTATTGAAAAAGAGAAGATAATAGGACCATCGATTGCTCAATTTCAAAATGGGTCAAAAGAAAGAATCTTAACTCCAACAACAGGTGACTTATTAGATTTAAAGTCTAGATTTGGGTTAAGTTTAAATTTATCATACAATATGCCATTCAAGAAAATTGTATTATCACCTTTTCTTGGTATTGATTATGGCTTAAATTATTTCCAACCAAATTGGCAAGTATTAATTGGTAGAGGTGGAATTTCATTAAGTACATCATACAAACAATATGGATTAGATACAATTCCAAACCCACCTCAAATTATTGATCTTCCAAAAATTGCCAAAGCTGAAGTTGGTATTTACGTTTCTTCTAAAACTATACCTGTTGAGTTTAATAAAGAAATTATTTCTAGGTATGTACCAGTTTTACCAGTAGTATTTTTTAATCAAAATTCATATGAAATTCCTGCAAGATATATAAGTAATTATTTGAGTTCAAATTTCCTTGAAGAAGAACTACCACCAAATGCTGAGATAATAAATCATTATGTACTTGATATTATAGGTAAACGACTTACAAATAATTTATCAAGTAAAATAATTCTTACAGGTACAACTAGTAATGATGAAAATTATAGATTTAACCTTAGCAAAGAGAGAGTAAAATCTGTTAAAAAATACTTAGTTGAAGTATGGCAAATTGATGAAAAACGTATTTCTATAAAATATTCATTAGATCCAAAATTTCAATCTAATTCAGATTATTTGGAAGGTAAAGAGGAAAATCGTAGAGTTGAATTTTCTTTTTCAGATCCAAATCTATATAGACCAATTCAAATAAGAGTTATTGAACCATCTTCTGAACCTTCTAATATCCAATTTATTTCACAAGTAGTTCATAATTGTGGTATTGATCATTGGACTGCATATTTTAAAATTAAAAATAAAGTAGATTCTATTAAAGGTAATGGATTACCTAAAGATACAATTGTATGGTTTTTGAAAGATGAAGATAGAGCTGATGTATTGAATGGTTCTCAAATTTATTTTAAGATGATAGTTAGTAATGATTCATTAAAAAAGAGTTTTGAGTCAAGACTAGATTCAGTAAAAACTAAAGCAGATACTAGATTCTCTTTACTACAAAAAGATAATAAAGCAGAATTTATGTTAGTAACTTTTGATTATGATCGAGCTAATTTAACTTTAAGAGGTCAAGAAGAATTAAAGGAAATAATTTCTAAGTTAGGAGATAAATCTAAATTAGAAATTATTGGATACACAGATAAATTAGGTGATGAAGAAAGAAATGTTAAACTTGCAGAATCAAGAGCTTTGGAAATTACTAGGCAGATGCCTCTAAATCTACCAATTATAACCAGAGGAGCAAATGCAAATGAAGCTCCTTATTCTGTGAAAACACCAGAAGGAAGGTTTTTAAGTAGAACAGTTAAAGTAATTCTCACCAATCCTAAATAAAAATAGATTAAAATTATTTAGTTATAAATTCAATTTTACAGAAATATTAAGCCAAGGTTGTAAATAATAATTTCCTGTTGAATATTTGTTCTCAATCCATCCTGTAAAGATTATTTTTGATAAATCTGATAATGTAAATATTACTTTTGCTAATGGTCCTAGTGATGAATTCTGATTATTAGGAACAATTATGTTCCTTGAATCTTTTTTGTAAGAATTAAAATTGATATATCTAAAACCAGCATTAAATTGAATTTTATTATAATACATCTTTGAAAATTCAAATTCAAATCCATAAGTTTTATTAATGTCAATAGGACTTTCTGAAAAATTATCCCAATTAAAAATTCCACGAATTGAATACCTAAAATCTACTGAACCATAAAGTGATAAGTTGTTTTTAAAATTTAAATGTAAACTATCATTTATGTGTAGTTCTCTAAAAGATCTTCCCCTTTCACCTTGAAGTAATATCTTATAATCGTATTCAGTGTAGTTTGTTGATATATCTGATGCAAACCAGTTTATAAAATCATTATTTAAATTAAATTTCAAAAATTGAGATATTTTAAATACCTTATTTCTATTGTTATCACTACTAAAATCTGAATAAAGATAAACTAAATGAGTTAAATATGTTTGTAATGAAAAACCAATATCTAGGAAATCATTGTACTTTAGAGAATAATTTAAGAAAGCATTAATTTGTTGCTCATCTTTCTCATTATTGTTTTTATTAAAAGGTGTATCATACCTAAACATTGAAACAACTGTTCCAATTGTTAGACTATCTTTCGATGAAAATAGCAAAATTGTGTAGAAATTTAATGACAAATTTCTAGAAATAAAATCACTATTAAATGCATTCTCTTTTTTTAAGTTTAGTTCAAAATCTGAAACTGTTTTAATAGGTTCAATTGAATTAGTCTGGCTGTTATTACCATAATTTATTGAAGCAGAAAAAAATAAATCATTGAATTTGATATCATTCAAGCAAGTAAAATTTAATCCAAATTCTTTCCTTTGTTGCTTATATGGGTCTAAATCTCTGGATAATGGTGGAAGACCATTGCTCGTTTCATTATTGATATAGTTTTTAAATTTTAATAAGCTAAAAACAGATATCTTCCAATTTGGACTTACAAAATAATTTAAATCAGTATATGCTTTAAATTTGTTATCTGTTTTGTTTTGCAATGCGTCATAATTTAAACCTCCATATTTGATTATATCTTCTTCTTTTCTTTTAACATAAGTATCAAATCCAAAATGTTCAATATCTATCCCAAATGAAATACTACTACCTTCTGAATAATCTTTCAAAGTATTGAAATATAGTTGAAAGGTTGTGTTTAATTTAGGAGATATATTGTAAAAACGGGATAATAACAATAAGCTAATATTATAATCATATAATGAACCATAATATCTTATATCAGAGGTAATACCCGCTCCAGTATTTATTACGTTTAATTGCTTATTTGATACTACACCAATTTGTAGATTTATAATATTTGAATCATTTGAATTATATAATCCACCTGACCCTAAAAAAATATTATAATTATTATTGATTCCATTAATATCATTAAATTTCTGAGATTCATTGTTTAAAGTACATTCAAATGAACTAATAAACCTAACATTTTTCAAAGGTTTACTTACAATATTTTGAAATATAAAATCTAACTGATCCTTATTAGTATAACTCCCTTGCAAGGTTGCAGAAGTTAAATAGTTCAATTTTATATTATAATTATTAAATGAATTTGTATCTGATGACAAATAATTAATGGATAAATTTGTATTGTGAGTAGATAAATATCTATCAGAGCTCAAAACTATAGATTGTGTTTCGAGAGAGTCAGGTAATTTTACTATCTGACATTTTATTGTTATATAACTTACAAAAAATATTAAAACAAATATTTTCAAGCGTTGAATTTATTATATTAAATATTTATCAAAAATAAATTTGGCAATTAATTTAGGGGTATTAATTTCTGATTTAGGAAATATCTTATTTAATTTATCAATCGTTTCAATTCTATAATCATCATTCAAAAACTTACTTACTTGTTTTTTTAAATTATCTACAGTCATATTTGATTGAATAAATTCATTTACAACGTAACTATTTGTTAAAATATTAGGCATTGCTATAAATTTTATCTGAGAAAATAATTTTGCAATTAAGTAACTCAACTTTGATGTCTTATAAATCACACAAAATGGTAAGCTAAATAAAGTGGCTTCAATTGTAGTTGTACCAGATTTAATTATAGCAAAATCAGAATTGTTTAGAAGGTCATAATTATCCTCTGATACATTAAAGTTTGATACATTTTGATATTTAGTAATTTCAGAAATTTCGATATTATCTGATACAGAAATTATATGATAATATTTATCTCCTAAAGTATTAATTAATTTAATTAAAATAGGTAGATGTTTTTTTACTTCATTTTTTCTACTACCAGGGAAATATGCAATAGTTTTTTTTGTATCTTTTTTTAGATTTGGGTGAGTAGTTTTATAATCTGCAATTTTTTTTTGTAAAGGATGCCCAAAGTACTTTGTTTCTATATTATGAGTTTTGAAAAAAGCTACTTCAAATGAAAATATTACAATTAAATCACTAATATATTCTTTCATTTTAATTACTCTCGACTCTTTCCATGCCCAAACTTGAGGAGCAATATACCATATAACAGGTATACCAAGTTTTTTAAGTCTTTTAGCTAATCTTAAATTAAAAGCTGGATAATCAATTAGAATTGCAAAGGCAGGTTTTTTTTCCTTACTTACTTTTATAACATTACTGAATATTTTCTTTAAGGAAAATAATTTTTTTATTACTTCAAAAAATCCAACAACAGCAGTTTCGGAAATGTTATGTAACAAATCAATATTGTTTTCAATACTACATTTACCACCTATTCCAAAAAACTTTATATTCTGGTCTAATTTGTTTAGATACATCATTACATCACCAGCATGTATATCACCAGAAGCTTCACCACTAACAATTAGAATATTTTTCATTTTCTAGCTAATGGAATTACACCCCTTTGAGAATTTCTAATGAAATTAATAATCTCTTTAATTTCATCTGTTTGTTGGAAAGCTTTTTCAACTTTATTTACACCATCTGAAATATTTAAACCAGAACGATAAATTGTTCTGTATGCCTCTGAAATTAGTTCTATTGATTCATCTGAAAATCCTCTTCTTCTTAAACCTACTATATTTATCCCACTAAAACCTAAAGGTTCACTTCCAGCTATGCAATAGGGTGGTACATCTTTCATAACTCTAAAACATGCTCCTATAAATGCATGTTTACCAACTCTTTCAAATTGATGAACCCCAGTTAAACCACCTAGAATAGCCCAGTCATCAACTGAAACATGCCCTGCAAGTTGAACCCCATTTGCTAATATTACATTATCACCAACTACACAATCATGAGCAACATGTGAATATGCCATTAATAAGCAATTTTTTCCAACACTAGTTTTTCCAGTTGCTTCAGTTCCCCGATGTATAGTGACATACTCTCTAACAGTTGTGTTGTCTCCAACACTAGCTAAAGTTTTATATTCACCATCAAATTTTAAATCCTGAGGAGCAGCACCTATTGATGCACCAGTAAAAATTTTACAATTTTCTCCAATCCTAGCACCATTTTGAATATGAGAATTTGGTTGTATTTCAGTATTATTACCAATAACTACATCCGCTTCAATAATAACAAAAGGGCTAATTTTAACTCCATTACCAATTTTAGCATCTGGGCTTATTATAGAAAGGTTTGAAATGTTACTATCCATAGAATTAAATTAAGATTTTACTAGTGCAACTGTTATTTCAGCTTCTGCAACTAAGGTACCACTAACAGTTGCTTTTGCTTGGAAAGTATAAGTACTAAATCTTTTACTGATTTGTTGTACATCAAATATAAGTTGATCTCCAGGTATCACTGGTTTTCTAAACTTGCAATTATTTATACCCATAAAAAATGCTAAATTATTTCCTTCATCAAAGTAATTCTTAAGAAGAATACCACCTGCTTGAGCCATTGCTTCAACTATTAATACACCTGGCATTATTGGTTGACTTGGAAAATGTCCAGTAAAAAATGGTTCATTCATGGTAACATTTTTTAATGCAACAACTCTACCTTTTTCAACATTTAAATCTAAAATTCTATCAACTAATAAAAAAGGAAATCTATGAGGAAGAATATTCATAATGGCATTAATATCCATTTTTGGCTTATCTGTTTCTTCCATATATCTCTTAATTAAATTATTTTGTTTTGCAACTTTCTTGATTTTTTTTGCAAATTCAATATTACTTGCATGACCTGGTCTAGCTGCTAATATATGTGCTCTAATAGGATACCCAACCAAAGCTAAATCACCAATTAAATCTAACAACTTATGTCTTGCTGGTTCATTTGGAAATCTCATATTACCATTATTAAGCACACCTGTAGAACCAAGAACAACAGAACCTTCAATCCCTAATCTTTTGGCCATAGCGTCCATTTCATTTTGATCAAAATCTTTATCAACAATAACAATCGCGTTATCTAAATTCCCACCTTTAATTAATCCTTCACGCCTTAACATTTCTACTTCACTTAAAAAACAAAAAGTTCTTGCTGGCGCAAATTGTTCAGCAAAATCACTTTTTTTAAACAACATTGCATGTTGACTACCTAATGCAGGGTTTCTATAATCAACCATAACAGTTGCTCTAAAATCTTCATTTGGAATAGCTGCAAGCTCTACTTCTTTTTCTTCATTTATATAATTAATTGGTCTATCAACATCAATATACAATCTATTTTGATTTTGTTCTATGTATCCGGATTTTACAATACATTCTGCAAAAGGAAGAGCACTTCCATCTCCTACGGGTGGTTCATTTGCACTTAACTCAATTCTGCAATTATCAATTTCCATTCCTACTAATGCGGATAATACATGTTCTACAGTATGAACACTTGCTTCGTCTTTTGTTAATGTTGTGCCTCTTGAAATATCAGTAACGAAATCTACATCAGCTGGAATTTCTTTAAAATCAGGTAAATCTTTTCTAACGAATACATAGCCAGTATCTATATCAGACGGACAAAAAGTAATTGTTGATAAATTTCCCGTATGTAGTCCTACACCCTCAAAACTTACTTGGTTTGCAATGGTTCTTTGTTTTGCTCTCATAAAATAAAAATTAATTAGGGCAAATTTAAGATAAATTTGTTGTTGTTTTGGTATTAAGTTGTTAAGTAATTAAATACTGATCTATCTTCTAAATTACTTACTAAAAAGTCTGGGTTATAATCTTTTAATTGTTCAAGACTTAAACCACCTGTAGCAACAGCCAAACTTTTTAAATTATTTACTTTAGCACATTCAATATCTCTAAAAGAGTCACCTATAATAATAATGTTTTCATTTGTAAATTTATGACCCCATTTTCTTTCAGCTCTACTTATTGCAATGGGAGGTAAATCATTTCTAACTGATGAATCAGAGCCAAATGCGCCTACAGAGAAGTATTGATTTAAATCATAAGGAGATAATTTATGAAATACAGATCCTTCTAAATTACCTGTAACTAAACCAATTTTAACGTTCTTATTTTTTGATAAATCATTTATCAGTTTTTTAATTCCTGGAAGCAAAGTAACATTTTTAACAGTTAATACTTCTTTCCATTTGTTTACTAAACAGGTTTCTAAATCGAATAAAATATTTGATATTTTAATTTTAGTTAATCCAATTTCTACACCATATTCAAAGAATATTTGTCTATCAGTTTTACCATGTAATTCTAATTCTAATGTATCAGGTATTGTAATTTTATTAACTTTATAAAAAACATCTTTGATTACTTTATGAATTAGAGAATATTTAACTCTAATCAAAGTTCCATCAATATCAAACAACAATAACTTCATTTTGAAAATTAAATTATAAAAAAGCAAAATTATAAACAAAAATTTTATAACTATACCTTACAAATATGTAAATACTTAATTAATTTTTTTTAAACATTGAATCTGAAAAACAGAACATCCCCATCTTTTACAATGTATTCTTTTCCTTCAATTCTATATAGTCCTTTTTCTTTTACTGCTTGTTCACTTCCTAGTCTTTTTAAATCATCGAAACTTTGTGTTTCAGCTCTTATAAATCCCTTTTGAAAATCTGAATGGATTACGCCAGCTGCTTCTGGAGCAGTAGATCCAGCCCTTAAAGTCCAAGCTCTACATTCCTTTACTCCAGCAGTAAAGTATGTGATTAGTCCTAAAAGATCATAACCTTTTCTAATTATTCCATTTAGTCCTGATTCCTTTAAGCCCAATGATTCAAGAAAATCTTTACGTTCATTAGAGTCTAATTCAGCAATTTCAGATTCTATTTTTGCACAAACAGGAACTACAGCAAAACCCCTTTCATCTGCTAATTTTTTACTGCATCTATATACTTATTTCCATTATTAAGTCCATTTTCATCTGTATTAGCAATATACATAACTGGTTTATCGGTTAATAGAAAATAAGTTTTAATAAACTTATCTTCCTCTAAATTCCTCTCAAATAATTTTGCAAGTTTTCCTTCGCCAATATGTTTTAACAAACGTTCGGTTAATTCAATTTCAAACAAAACATCTTTATCATTTGTTTTAATCTTTTTCTTACAAGCTTCAATTTTTTTCTCAACACTTTCATAATCCTTAAGTAATAATTCAGTTTCAATTGTACTAATATCTCTTATTGGATCAATATTATCATCAACATGAATTACATTTTCCTCATCAAAACATCTAACAACATGAGCTATTGCATCTGTTGTTCTTACATGACCAAGGAATTGATTACCTAATCCTTCCCCTTGTGAAGCACCTCTAACCAAACCAGCAATATCAACAAATTCAATTGTTGTAGGAATTTCTTTTTGGGTTTGAAAGCAATTCGAAAGCCATTCTAATCTTTCATCTGGTACTGGAACAACTCCAGTGTTTGGTTCTATTGTGCAAAAAGGATAATTTTCAGCAGCGATTCCTGCACAAGTTAAAGCATTAAATAAAGTGGACTTCCCAACGTTAGGAAGCCCAACAATTCCACAAGAAAAACCCATTTATTTAGTATTTAAATTAATTATAAATTACAAATTGAAAAAATTATTTCATAGAAGAAAATTCTATTTAAATTTTTTTCTTCCATAATATATTTATAAATATAACTCTATAGTTAAATATAAATAATATTATAAATAAACTTAAGATTTATATTATTTTAAAAATAATTTATCTGCTCTAGCGTATTGTTTCAACAAAATAGATGCCCTATAACGTTCTTCTTTATATTCATCAAATAAAGAATCTAAAACCTCAACAACAACATCTGCCCCAATTTCATCTAACCATTTTACTGGACCTTGCGGATAATTTGTACCAAATTTCATTGCTATATCTATATCTTCAGCAGATGCAATTCCATCTTGTATTGCAAATATTGATTCATTAATTATCATACATAAAATTCTAATCGAAACCAAACCAACTCTGTCTTCAACTAAATTAATTTTCTTATCAAATATTTTACTAATAACATCTGTTTCTACATCAATAATTGCATTGTTATTTTGTAATGCCGAAGAAATCTCAAGGCTTTCAGTGTTTGTAAATATACTTGGAATAAATGAAACTCCAAATACATTACATTTTGAATTCAAGACAGATGAATATTTTGTTGCAGTTTTAGTTAAAGCATTACAAATAATAAGATTTAATTTAGTAAAGTGTTCTTTATATAAATCTAAAGTATAATTTGCAATAACGGCATTATCTGAAACAGTTAAATCTATTAATACATCATAATCACCATCTGGTAAATCTAATGTATCAAAATATGGTAGAAACGTGAATTGGAAATTTTCATTAGATTTAAAAAAATCCAGACAATTATCTTCACCTATTAATAATATATTCATATTCTTAAATTGTAATTCGCAAAAATATAATTTAATTGTTAATGTTTATAAATTATTGATTGAAGAATAAGTTTTGTTTATAATAATTTTATGTTAGAGCCATTTATATTTCGATTGTATGTATCAATTTCTTAATGTTTAATAACAATCCTAAATGTTTATATTTGAAATAAAATATTCGTTTGGAAAAAGAAATTAAAATAGGAGTTAAATCCACATTGATTGGATTAATTGTAAATTCACTTTTAGCAGTTGTCAAAATTGTAAGTGGATTTTTCGGAAACTCTTACGCATTGATTGCTGATGGAATAGAATCAACAGCAGATGTAGTTAATTCAATAATAGTTATTCGTGGTTTAAAAATTTCTCAAATACCTCAAGATGATAATCACCCTTATGGGCATGGAAAAGCTGAACCAATTGCCGCGATGATTGTAAGCGTCTTTATGATTGGAGCAGCAATTATGATTATGGTTCAGAGTATATATGAAATTGTAACTCCTCACAGAAATCCTAAACCATTCACACTAGTAGTTTTAGCTGTAGTAATTATTGTTAAAGAATTTATGTTTAGGAAAGTGCTAAAAGTAAGTGATGATATTGATAGTATTTCTGTAAAAACAGATGCATGGCATCATAGATCTGATGCTATGACTTCTGCAGCTGCTTTCATTGGAATTGGTATCGCTTTGTATGCAGGTAGTGGTTATGAAAATGCAGATGATTGGGCTGCCCTGTTTGCTGGGTTAGTAATAATGTACAATGCTTATTCTTTAACTAAAGATTCTATAGATGAGTTAATGGATTCTGCACCGCCTGCCGAATTTGAATTGCAAGTAAGGAATATTGCATTAAAAGTTCCTGGAGTGATCGATACAGATAAATGTTTGTTAAGAAAATCTGGATTTAAATATTTTATTGATTTGCATGTAGTTGTTGATGCTGAAATTTCTGTTCATGAAGGGCATAAAATTGGACATCAAGTTAAAGATAAAATTATAACAACAAATCCTCGTTTTGCAGATGTTTTGGTTCATATAGAACCTTTTCAAAATCTTTAAATTCAAGTTGCAATAACGGCATTTAAATTTATTGCCAACGAAATACATATTCATTATAAATGGAAGATTCAACAAATAAATCAGATAAGATTTTACCTTTAAAAAAAACACTTATACTCAGAAAAAGCAGTTTAGTTTCTGATAAAATTTTAAACAAATTTGCAATTGACTATCCAAGTGAATTAAATGTTGCACAACTAGAAGTAGTAGAATCAATTTATGGTCCATTACTTGTAATTGCAGGTGCTGGAACTGGAAAAACTAGAACAATAGTTTACAGAGTTGCAAAAATGATTGAATCTGGTATGAATCCAGAGAATATTTTACTTTTGACATTTACCAGAAAATCTGCTCAAGAAATGATAAGAAGAGCTTCAACTTTAATTGGCACAGATGCTGAAAGAATTTGTGGTGGTACTTTTCATTCTTATGCAAATATGTTTCTTAGACAATTTTCTGCACATCTTGGTTACCAAAACTCATTTACAATTTTAGATCAAAGTGATAGTGAAGATGTAATCAATTTAATTAGAAATAGATTTGAATTAAATACTAAAAATAGAAGATTTCCAAGGAAGCAAACATTATTTGCGATGATTTCATCTTCTATTAACAGATTAAAAAATTTAGATGAAGTTTTAGATGAAGATTATCATCAATATAAAAATGAATTAGAAAGTATTCAGATGATAGCAAAGGAATATATTAGATATAAAAAGGAAAAAAACATTATGGATTATGATGATTTGCTTACAAACACCATACAACTTTTAGAGAAATTTCCTGAAGTAAGAAAAAATCAATCTAATATTTACAAATACATTTTAGTAGATGAATATCAGGATACAAATAAATTACAACATGCTATTGTATCATTATTAGGTAAAGAACATAAGAACGTTATGGTTGTTGGTGATGATGCTCAATCGATTTATAGTTTTAGGGGTGCTAATTTTAAAAATATTTTTGAATTCCCTGAAATATTTCCAGATACAAAAATCATAAAATTGGAAGAAAATTATAGATCTACTCAAACTATTTTAGATTGTACTAACAATATAATTCATTCAGCTTCAATCAAATACGAAAAGAATTTATTTACTAGAAAAATTGGTGGTGATTTACCTATGCTAATTTCAACTCCAAATGAGTTAATTCAGTCACAATTAATTGCTCAACAAGTATTAAAATTAAGAGAAGATGGATTGGAATTAAATGATATTGCAATCTTATTTAGATCTAGTTTTCATTCATTCGATTTAGAGGTTGAACTTAACAAATGTAATATTCCATACTTAAAGTATGGAGGCTTTAAATTTATTGAAACATCGCATGTAAAAGATTTGATAGCTTATTTGAAAATAATATTTAATCCAAAAGATATAGTAAGTTGGAATAGAGTATTATTATTAATAAATGGTGTTGGACCAAGAACAGTAAACAAAGTTGTTGAAGCTCTTGAATTGAATGAAATTAGCTTAAATGAACTCTCAATTGATAAAATAGTAAAATTAACAAATGAGAATGTCGGTTTATTGTTTGATATCCTTTGTAAAATAAAAAATGATAAAACTTCAATTTTACAAAAGGTAAAAATTATTGTGGATTATTATTCCCCTATTATGAAGGCTAAATATGATGATTATCAAAAAAGAATAAAAGATTTAACAGTTTTTGAAGATATAGCATCGAGATATAAGTCATTAAATTCTTTATTAACCGATATGGCATTAGATCCTCCAACCCAGTCAGTGACAGAGTTTGATGATAAAAGTGAAAAAGAGAAGTTAATACTCTCAACAATACATTCTGCTAAAGGATTAGAATGGAATACTGTATTTGTTATATGGACTTTAGATGGGTACTTCCCTTCTTTTCATTCTGCAAAAAGTATTGAAGCAATGGAAGAAGAACGAAGATTGATGTATGTTGCTGCAACTAGAGCAAAAGAAAGATTAATATTCATTTATCCAACCAATATTTTTGAAAGAGAAAGTGGAACAGTTTTGTCGCAAGTCTCAAAATTTTTGTCAAATATTTCTGAAGAAATTCTTGAAAAATATACTGTGGAAGTTGAATAATTCATTTCTAATTACATAATTATTCATTAAAGTATCATTTCGATATGAGCAATATCATCTTCATAGTATGTAGCTGAATTAGTTTTAAAGCCCATTGATGTATAGAATTTTTCTAAATGATATTGAGCAGAAATTTTTATTAATTTATCTGGATATAAAGATTTAGATTTATTAATTGCTTCGATCATCAATTGTTTACCTAATCCCTGTCCTCTAAAATCAATTTTAGTTGTAACTCTACCGATTGAACTTTCGTTGTACTTTAACCCTGGTGGTAACAGTCTAAGATATGAGATTAAAATGTTGTCTTTAAAACCTAATAAATGTAGTGAATTAATATCATATCCATCTAAATCAAGATATGAGCAATTTTGTTCAACAACAAATATCATTGATCTAAGTTTTAATACTTCATATAATTCGTAATTAGTTAGTTCATCAAATTTTTTCCAAACAAAATTCATTTTATATTTTTTTTGGTTTAATAATTTTAACTTAATAAATGAAAAAAATACTTGTAAATTAAATTATTACTTTTCAATATAATCAAGATCTTTTTCAAAAGTTTCTTCTAAATGATAAAGTGAATAAATTGAAATTAAAATTGCTATAACTCCAATTGTGAAAATACTTGTTAATGAACCGAAATAATCTCTTGTATATTTAAATAATAAACTCATTGGAATTAATAAACCACGTACAAAATTAGGAGCTGAAGTTGTTACAGTGGCTCTAATGTTTGTACCAAACTGTTCAGTAGCTATTGTAACGAACACTGCCCAATAACCAACTGAAATACCAAAAAATAATACAATAGAATAAAAAGCAGTTAACGAAGTTTTTCCTAAAGTAAAATATAAAATTAGCATTATAAATGAAAGTCCTAAAAAAATTGCAATAGCTTTTTTTCTACTTTTAAAATACTGGCTCAATACTCCACTCAAAAGGTCACCAATTGCAATACCAATATAAGCGAACATTACAGAAGTTGGGGCAGATGGTTTTTCTAACATTCCCATTGCAGATCCAAATTCAGGAGATAATGTAACAAGAATTCCGATAAAATACCAAGTTGGAGTAGCTATAAAAATTACATAGAGGAATTTTTTTAATTTAATTTTATCTTTTATTATTAATAAGAAATCACCTCTTTCGTGTTGTGTGTTTTTAACATTACTAAACATTCCGGATTCAATAACACCAACTCTTAACAAAAGTAAAGATAAACCTAATCCTCCACCAATAAAGTAGGAAGTCCTCCAATCAAATTTAGAACCAACAATTGCAGCTACAATTGCACCTGTTACCCCTACAGTAGCAATTAAAGTAGTTCCCCAACCTCTTGTTTCTTTTGGCATAATTTCAGCAACCAAAGTAATTCCTGCACCTAACTCACCAGCTAAACCAACCCCTGCAATAAATCTTAATAAACCATATGTAGTTGTATCATGAACAAAACCATTTGCTAGGTTTGCAAGAGAATAAGTAATAATCGAACCAAAAAGAACAGTTAACCTTCCTTTTTTATCTCCAATAATTCCCCAAATTAAACCACCTAATAACATTCCAACCATTTGAATATTTAACAGATTTTCACCTATTACTTTTATATCATCACCTTTAAAGCCTAATGATGATAGACTAGGCGACCTTACAACTGCAAACAAAATTAAATCATAAATATCTACAAAATAACCAAGGGCTGCAACTAAAATTGGAAACACTATCTTTTGGTTATTTAATCCTTTCATGTGAAATTAATTAAAAAAAAATTCGCGATTCAGAAAACTTTCTAAATAAAATTTTATAAAATTACTAGTTAAAAATACATTAATTTTGTGAAACTATAATCATGAGATTAAAAACACTAAATACAACTACTACTATCATTTCTTCTGGCACAATTAGGGGTGGCTCTTTTATGTCTTTAGTAATTTCGGCTAGCAAGTTACGTTCATGGAAGACATCTATTTCAAAAATCCCCATCTAATTTTATAAGATTCGATTTTTTTTTGCAATTTACAAGTTTATTCGATAATTTTTGCAACTTACAAGTTTAGTTGCGATTTTTTTAATGTACAAATCATTTAATCAAATTAGTTTATATACATGGTTGATTCAATAATAATAGATAAATATAATAATATCTTACCAGAAGAAGTTCATTCTATTTTAGGCAAGTACATTCTTGCAGATGGATTTGATTTTGTTTTAGATTTACATAATAGTAAAGGTTCATATTTAATTGATGCAATTACTGGAAAAAAATATTTAGATTTTTTTACCTTTTTTGCATCAAACCCCTTAGGAATGAATCACTCAGAAATGGACAATGAAGAATTTATAAATAAGATAGGTAAAATTGCTCTAAATAAACCATCTTGTTCAGATATTTATTCTATTGAAATGGCTGAATTTGTAGATACTTTTTTTAAAATTGCTGTTCCAAGTAATTTTAAATATTCTTTTTTTATAGAAGGTGGAGCATTAGCAAATGAGAATGCTTTGAAGATTGCTTTTGATTGGAAAGTTAGAAAGAATTTTTTAAAAGGTTATACTCAAGAAAAAGGTCATAAAGTAATTTCATTCGAGCATGCATTTCATGGTAGAAGTGGATATACACTGAGTTTAACAAATACTGATCCAGTTAAAACTAGGTATTTTCCGAAATTTAATGATTGGATTCGAGTAAGTTCACCCTTTATCAAATTTCCTATAAATGAATTTTCACTCAAAGATTTAATTGAAAGAGAAAACTTCACAATTAATCAAATTGTTAATTCCATAAATGAGTTTCCAGATGAGATTGCTTGTATTATTATTGAGCCAATACAAGCAGAAGGAGGAGATAACCATTTCAGATCTGAATTTTTACAAAAGCTCAAAGATATATCATTGGAAAATGATATATTATTAATTTTTGATGAAGTCCAAACTGGATTAGGAATTACAGGTAATATGTGGGCATGTCAAACTTTTGGAGTAATGCCTGATATAGTTACTTTCGGAAAAAAAATGCAAGTTTGTGGTCTGTTTGCAACAGATAGAATTGATGATATTCCAGATAATGTTTTTCATACTTCAAGTAGAATTAACTCAACTTGGGGTGGAAATTTAGTAGATATGGTTCGAGCAACCAAATATTTACAAATAATTAGTAAATATAATTTAGTTAAAAATTCAAGTATTATAGGTAAAGTGCTACTTGAAGAATTGTCTAAATTACAATTAGAATTCCCTGATATTGTTTCTAATGTTAGAGGAGTTGGCTTAATGTGTGCATTTGATTTCCCTTCAATTGATAAAAGGAATAGATTTAAAAGTTTATGTTATTCAAATGGTTTGATAATTTTAGGATGTGGTGAAAAATCAATTAGATTTAGAACTGCTTTAAATATAACTCTAGAAGACTTACTTTTTGGATTAAAATTAATTAAAAAATCTATAGTTGAACTTCAGAGTTGATGAAAGTAATACTTATTTTATTTTAGTATGCCATTTTACGATATTGTACGTATAATGGCATTACCTAATATTTGAAAAAATGAAATTAACTTTTTATATATTTATTTTCTTAGTTATTTTCAAAGCCTTGATTGCTCAACAATATAGCTTTGTTCAACAATTTCATATTCCAGAAATAAAGCCATATACCAACCCATTAACTGGTGGAGTTGGTCAGCCTTGTATTAGTTTAAAGGATGTTAATAATGATAATTTACCAGATTTGTTTGTGTTGAATTATGATTCAAAATTACAACTCTATATCAACAAAGGTAACTGGAATTTTGAAAATATAAATACTAATCTTTATGACAATTTAAAACCTTCTAGTAGGTTTGTTTTTACAGATTTAGATAATGATGGAGATGATGATTTTGTAACATCAAATTTATATTCTCAAATGTTATTGTATAATAATATTGGGACCCAACAAAATCCAAAATTTTCTACTATCCCAGATACAATAAGGTCTAATGATGGTAATTTTATTTATATAGTTGGTGATATGGTTCCAGGTTTTGCTGATATTGATAATGATTTCGATAATGATTTGTTTCTTGGAAATGTAGATGGATCTGTAACAATGTATGAGAATATAGGTAGCAAAAAGAAATATTCTTTTTCTTTTAAAACAAAAAACTTAGGAAATATTTTTGTTATTTCTGTTAATAATTTAAAAGAAAGTGATACAAATAAATTAGCTAAATATTCAACAACAGAGAAATTACATGGTGGTTGTGCTTTACAGTTTTATGATATTGATAATGATAATGATTTAGATTTATTTTTTGGTGATTTGAATATGAATACTATTCTCATGTTTGAGAATAAAGGAAATCAATTCTTACCTCAATTTCAAAATTCAGATCATGATACAATTTTTAAAAAAAATGGACAGATTATTATCACTGAAGGATATAATTTGATTGTCTTTGCTGATATAGATAATGATGGAGATGTAGACTGCATAGTGTCGCAATTTAGGAGTTCTTTTTTAAATAAAAAATTGCTTGTTTATGAGAATATTGGATCAAAATCCAAGCCTATCTTTGAGTATAAAAAAATTGATTTAACCAATGATTTTGATTTAGGATCTTACTCTTCTCCAGCATTAATTTCTGACGTGAATGGGGAAAGAATTCTAATTGGAAATGGAGAAGGTCATGTAAATAAATTATTAATAAATAAATCCAATACATTTGAACTAATCCAGGATAAAATTTATGACGCACCTGGTGCAATTATGTATTTAGTATCTCCTGCTCAGAATTATATTCCATTTAATAAATCAGAATTAATACTAGGAACCCAAGAAGGTGAGTTAAGATTAGTTAATATAACATCTAATAATAAAATTTTAAGGAAACAATGGCCACTAGATTCAATTAATTTTGGTAGCCCAATTTCACCAACTTTTTGCAATTGTGGGGAAAATTATGAATATGGGATATTAGCTGGACTTGGAAATGGTAGATTTGTATTTTTAAAAAAAGATACATCAAAGCTTGATAATTTTATTGTTTCAAAAGCAGCTCATCCATTTGATACATTAGATATAGGGTATGATGCAACTGTTTGTGCTACTTATAATGGTGTAGATTTTAATAATGATGGAGTTAATGATTTAGCTATTGGTGGTAAATTTAATGAATCAAACAAAATTAAATTTTATTTAAGTTCAGAAAACGGATTTAGAGAAGATTCAATTTTAAAACCATTAAATACTCAACCAAATCCAAAGCCTATGTTTTATAATTTTAAAAATGAAAAAAACCAAATTGAGTTATATTTACTAGTTGGAAATTTACATGGTGGAATTCTTTCTTATAAATTTAGTAAAAATTATTCAAGTGTGTTTAACTCTAAACTTGAATTTAATACTATAAAAACTATGTTTGTTAAAAAGGGTGAAATAATAAATTTTAAGGAGAATTTTAAAGATATAAATTATATTTTTTATAATATTTTAGGTCAACCATTTTCTCCTAAAATCAATTCTGAATTATATGTTTCTAGAATCTTTACAAACGAATTTAATATTGGAGTCTATTATTTAAGAAATGATAAAAACAATGATATTTGCAAAGTGGTAATTTATTAAATTAATTAGTAGAAATTGTAAATGAAAAAATGGATTGGTGGGTTATTAGTTGGTACTTTACTAATTGTTTGTATTTTTTTGTTAACTTTATCATCAGTAAGAAAATCTTTTATTTCAGATGGTGAAACAAAAGATAGAATATTAGATTTAAAAGCTGAAGTAGTAATTAATCGAGATGAAGATGGTATAACTTATATAACTGCAGAAAATGATTTAGATGCAATCTCTGCATTAGGTTATGCTCACGCACAAGATAGACTCTGGCAAATGGAGATAATGAGAAGAGCTGGCGAAGGAAGGTTATCAGAATTGTTTGGATCTAAAACAATTGGGTATGATATATTTTTAAGGACAGTAGGTTTTAAAACTACATCAATAAATATATGGAATGCAATGTCTGAAAAGACAAAGCAAGCATTAAGAGCTTATTGTAAAGGTGTAAATTCATATATCTTATCTCACAAAGGTAAAAGACCTTTTGAGTTCGATGTTTTAAATTATGAATTAGAACCTTGGACCCCTTTACACTCTATATTGATTTCCAGATTATTAGCATGGGAACTAAATACATCATTTTGGAATGATTTAGTTTTAGAACAAATTAAATCCAAAGTTGATTCAGTTAGGTTTAATGATATAATTCCTTACTATCCAAGCTATGCACCAACAATTATACCTGGAGGTCAGTTCCCTGAACCTTTATTAGATTCAATTCGAATTAGAGACTCAGTGTCTAACTTTGTAGTTCCTGATTCAGCTAAGTTATTAAAATTAATGTCTAAAGCAAAAATGGATTCTTTACTTAAAGAAACTTATCCAACAAAAAAATTCAACTCAAAAAATTCTACAAAAGTAAATAATTTTAGTAAAAAGAATAAGAAAAGAGTATCCTTTAATTCTATCAATATAAATGATTTAAATGAGTTGATTTCAATTGACCGAAACTTGAGAAAATTCATCGGTATTGATGGAGCACATATAGGTTCAAATTCTTGGGTCTTAAGTGGTTCTAGAACATCTAGTGGAAAACCAATTCTTGCAAATGATCCACATTTACAACATTCAGCTCCATCAAAATGGTATCAAATAATTATTGCATATAAAGGTGATAGATTAGCTGGGGTTACACTACCAGGTGTACCGTTTGTAATTATTGGTAGAAATAATTATATTGCTTGGGGGATAACAAACATGATGGCAGATGAGACTGATTTTTATATTGAACAAAAAGATTCTTTAATGAAGAATTATGTAATTTACGATGGAAAAAGAGAACCATTAAAAGTTTTAAGTGATACAATAAAGGTTAAGGATACATTAAGTGTTCCATTTGAAATTAGAATATCCAAACATGGTCCAATTATTTCTGAATGTAATCCATTTAGCTCAAAATATCAGATAGATTTCCCCTACTTTAAAAAAAATAAAAATTCCATTCTAAGTAAAAATTTAATATCAATGAAATGGCAAGGAAATAATGTATCTCAAGATATTTCAGCATTTCAATGGATAAATAATGCTAGAAATTTAGATGAGTTTGTTGGAGCTGTTAAGTTAGGTGGTTGCCCAGGATTAAATTTTGTTTATGCAAGTTCATCAGGAACAATTGCTTATGTTCCATCTTACAAAATACCAATTAGATATACTGGAATAAAATCCATATTACCATATCAAGGGAATGATAGTAAATACGATTGGAAAGGTGAATACCCATTTACAGCTATTCCAATGTTAGTTAATCCACCATCTGGTTATATAGCAACTGCTAATAATAAAGTTACTAATGATACAAAATTTCCAGCTATAAGTGATTTGTGGGAAGATCCATCAAGGGCAATTAGATTAGCTCAATTAATGCGAGATGGGAAAAATTTTAATTTAGTTAGAGTTAGACAAATGCAAACTGATATAAACTCACCTCAAATGCTTTATATGAATGATTTCCTTTTAAGAGCATTCCCAGATAGTTTAAAACAAGGATTTGCTGTTAAAGATGCATTGAAATTATTAAGAAATTGGAATGGATCTATGTCTGCTGAATCTCCTGAAGCGGCAATTATTGCTCAATGGTTTCAGAAAATGGTTGAGTTAACATTCAAAGATGAATTGGGAGATACTTTATTTTCACAATATGTTTATATGGCTCAAAGCCCTATCAAAGCGTTAAGAGAAGCTTGTTTAACAAATTCTATATGGTTTGATAATATTCATACAACTGTTAAAGAAACACGGGATGATATTATTAGAAAAGCATTTAGTCAAGCCCTAGATTCATTAAATAGATATTATTCTAATTGGCAAATTACAACTTGGAAATTTGGAGATTTTCATACTTTAATAATGAGGCATACATTTCATGAACAAAAAGCCTTAAATGGTATTGTTGATATTGGGCCTTTTAATTTAGGAGGTTGCAATACAACTTTAGCAAATGCAGAATGGGATTTTAACAATCCATTTCAAGTAAGAGTTGGAGCTACTATGCGACTAGTTGTTGATTTTTCAGATTCAACCACATTTATTCATAATATTGTTTCAACTGGATCAAGCGGACAACCTTTGAGTAATTTTTATAAGAATCAATCTGTTATATGGAGTGCTGGTGGTTTGTTAAATTTAGGTAGTATCCCACCAAGTAATGATAATATAGTTTCTACAATTAGATTATTTCCAATTAAATAATATTTGTATTTTATTTTTGTTATCATAATTCAATACTACTGATTTTTAAATTAAGTTAATTTTTAAAATTTCATTTCCAAAAAATTAGAAACAATATGAATATTAACAAATTATATTTAATTCTAAATTGAAACTTTTTAAATTAAAATGTGTTTTAATATTTATACCAACTTAATATTTAATGACTAAAAATAATATTTTTGATGGATATTCTGATGAGGAATTGATAGATAAATATAAAGCTGGAGATCAAAAAGCATTTGTTGAGTTATATACTAGATTCAAAAGAAGAGTATTCTCATATTGTTTAAAGATGATTGGAAATAGGGAAACAGCAGAAGATTTATTTCAAGAAATTTTTGTTAGAGTTTCTACTAAAAGAGATAGTTTTATATCTGGAAGTTTTTCTGCATGGTTGTTCTCAATTGCAAGGAATCTATGTTTAAATGCTATTAGAGATAGAGTAGAACATTCTTCTATTGATGATATTACAGAAGGTCAAGCAGGAATTGTTCAAGCTCAGGAATACGATCAAACACCGGAATTATTGAAGGAAGCAATTGAAAAACTACCAGATGATTTAAGAGAAGTTTTGGTTTTAAGGGTTTATAATGAATTTAGTTATGAGGAAATTGCTGAAATGACTAAAACTAAATTAGCTACTGTTAAAGTTAGAATTTTTAGAGCAAAACAAAAGTTACACGAATCTTTGTCACCTTATTTTAAAGATTAATTTTATCAAATTATATAAATGGAAATGACCTTAGAAGAATTAATTATTGGGCACTATGAGGAGGTTCTATCAACAGAACAAGAGTATGAGTTAACTACTATAATTAGTAATAATACAGAGGCTAAATCAATGTATGAAGAATATGGCAAAGTGGAAACTTTGATGATGGAGGATGCAGGCTCTACTGATACAGATGAGAAATTAGATAAAGCTGTTTTAGCAGCAGCTTTATCTGCTGGAGCATTAACAGTTATATCTGGTGGTTCTCAAACTGCTTCTTGGATAACAGGAAAAATGGGAATGATTGGCGGAACTATTCTTACTGGCGCAGTAGGTACAGCCTTGTATTTTGGATTTTTTAGTGATAAACCTAAAAATATTGAAAAACATATTGCAGATCCAGTTCCTAAAGTAAAAGTTAATGAAGTTCCTTTAATCAAAACGCCTACAATAGATAATCCAATAATTGATAAACCTATTAAAAAAGCAACAAATGAGTTAACTAATATTAAAAGTAAATCTAGTTTAAATAAAGTAATTTCAAAATCTAAAGTTAGAGAATATAATTACAAAGAACCAACTCATAAATTAAAAAAGAAAAGTGGTTATTCAATTCCAAATCCAAATACAACAATAAAAAAATCTTTTTAAAAAATAGTTAAACCCCCTTATTATTTATATGATAAGGGGGTTTCTTTTATTTTAATTTTATTTAATTACAAATCCATCTAAAACTTCGTTATCATCTTCAATAATTGTAATTAATGTTGGTGGAGCTGAAGAATCTAATGAATTAGCGGCTAACAACATACCTTCAGATAACTCCCCCATCAACTTTGTTGGTTTTAAATTTGCAACAACTATTATTTTTTTTCCAATAAGAAATTCAGGATCATATTTTTTTCCAATTCCAGCTAAAATTTGTTTCTTTAAATCACCAATCTCAATTTGTAATTTTATTAATTTATCAGATTTTTTAACTCTTTCTGCTGATAAAATTTTAGCTACTCTTAAATCCAATTTTTGAAATTCTGTTATGTCAATTTCTGGTTTTAAATCAATTTTTTTTTCAGTTTTTATTGGTTCTGAACCTAATCCTAGTTTAGAAATTTCTTTTACAACCATTTCTTCATCAAATTTTGGGAATAATATTTCAAGAGCTCCTAATTCATGTCCAGATTGAATAGAAATTTCACTTGCATATTTCCAAATATTAAAATCTTTTTCGAGTAGCTTAAGATTAAGCATTTTATATATTTTTTTTGAAGTAAATGGAATAACTGGTTCAAACAGAATTGATAATGATTTTATGAATTGAATGCATATATTTAATGTTACTGAACATACTTTAAAATCAGATTTTAAAGTTTTCCATGGTTCAGAATCATTAAAATATTTATTGGCTGTCCTTGCTAAATTCATAGTTTCAAACAATGCATCTTTAAACCTGAATTGATTATACATACTTCCTATTAATGTTGTTGAATAAGCTAATTCAATCAATGCATTAATATCAATTTCATTAAAATATTTTAAATACTTAGGATATAAAAACTCAGCAATTGCAGTTTTATCTTGCTCAGTTGTTATAGCATGTTGTAAGTCTTGATTTATTATATTTATAAGTTCAGATTCCTTTTCATTTTCAACAAGCTTCGGTACTTTGCCATCAAAATTCTTAAAAGTAAATTGAAGAGTTCTGTTTATAAAATTTCCGAAAATATCTGCAAGTTCATTGTTGTTCCTAGATTTAAACTCATTCCAAGTAAAATCACTATCTTTATTTTCTGGCATATTTGCAGTTATCATATACCTTAATGGATCAGGTGGATATTCCAATAAAAAATCTTTCAAATCAATTCCCCAATTTTTTGATTTAGAAAATTTTTTACCTTCAAGATTTAAAAATTCATTTGCAGGAACATTATTAGGTAAAATATATTTATCATTATTTCCTTCATTACTCGCCATTAAAGTTGCTGGAAAAATAAGAGTATGAAAAACTATATTATCTTTTCCAATAAATGCCACATATCTAGATTCATCAGATTGCCACCATTTTTTCCAATCATTCTCATTTCCTAAATTTTTACAATATACCTTAGTATTAGATATATATCCAAATGGGGCATCAAACCAAACATATAATTTTTTACCTTCATATCCTACAATTGGTACATCTATTCCCCAATCTAAATCTCTAGTCATAGCCCTTTCTCCAAGACCTTGCTTCAACCAACTTCTAGTTTGTTGTAAAACATGCTTTCTCCAATCTTTTGAATGGGATTCAACATAATCTTCAAGCCTTTCTTGAAAATCATTTAGTTTAAAATAAAAATGTTTTGTAGATTTTAGTATAGGTGTTTTTCCAGATAGTTTGCTAATAGGATTGATTAATTCAATTTGATTGTAGGTTGCAGAACAACTATCACATTGATCACCTCTAGCACCTTCTGAATTACAATTTGGACAATTTCCTTCAACATACCTATCTGGTAAAAATTTATTTACAAAATCATCATAAAATTGCTGTTCTTCTTTTTCAACAAAAAAACCTTTTTTGTAAAAATCTAAGAAAAATTCTTGAGCTGTTTTATGATGTTCAGTCCAAGAAGTTCTTCCAAATATATCAAAATCGATACCACATTCCCTTAGTGCTTTTTCATTGGAATAATGATATCTATCAATAATGACATTTGGAGATACTCCTTCTAATTCTGCTGAAATAGTTATTGGAGCACCATGTTCATCACTACCACTTACATGAATTACTTCTTCATTATTTAACCTTAAGTACCTAGTATAAATGTCTGCCGCTAAATAAGCTCCTGCTAAATGACCTAAATGTATATATCCATTTGCATATGGTAATGCACTAGTGATTAAAGTTCTTTTAAATTTATTATTTATCATATTATAAATCTCTTATTCAATACAATTCGGACAAGCTAAAAAAGTTACATATCAAGTTAACTTTTACAACTTGTCCTTATTTTTTTATAAATTAAATCTACTTATTTTCATCAAAAGCCGAAATTCCATTATTAAAAACTTCAACTATAAGATCTTCAACTTTAACTTTTAAAACCCTTCTGTTTTGAGTTAATAAAACTGTCATTCTAACTCCATCACGATCTAAAGTTTCATTAGCTTCGGGGATATGTCCAAACCATTTTGTTGTTAATCCTGCAACTGTTGTATAGTCTTCTCCTTCTGGTAATTCAATTCCCTCTAACATTTCATTTACATCACTAATTGATAAACTAGCATTTATAATGAAAATTCTATCATCAATTTTTTCAACTCCTGAAACTTCATCATCATATTCATCTTGAATTTCACCAACTAATTCTTCAAGTATATCTTCCATTGTTATCAAGCCTGCAGTTCCTCCAAATTCGTCAATTACAACTGCAAAGTGATTTTTAGTTTTCTGAAATTCTCTCATTAAGTCTTTAATCGGTTTTGTTTCTGGAACGCAATATGCTGGTCTTAACAAATCTTGAATTATAATCAGATTTCTATGTTCCATTAAAGCAATTAAATCTTTAGAATAAACAATTCCCACAATGTCATCTAAAGAATCTTTATACACAGGCATTCTAGTATATCCATTCTCAATCATTTGCCTTATTAAAGTTTCTACAGGAGTTTCAATATCTAAGGATACTATATTTGTTCTTGGAACCATAATATCTTTTGTACTTTTTTCTCCAAATTCAAAAACATTTTCGATTAACTCATGTTCTTCTTGTTCAATTGTTCCTTCTTCTTTTCCTTGTTCAAGTAACAATCTTAACTCATCACCTGAATGTGCATGTTCAAAATCATTAATACCTTTAATTCCAAAAAGTCTTAATACAGCGGATGAAACTTTATTTAATAACCAAACAATTGGTTTAAAAAACAGATGACACAAGTATAAAGGGTAAGCAAATGCAATTGCAACATTTTCTGAAAATTGAACTGCAATTGATTTAGGGACAAGTTCTCCAAAAATTAAGTGAATAAAAGTAACAATTGAAAATGCAATGGGTGTGGCAATAGTGTGCAATAATACCTCAGAAATATTAATACCTATAGAATAAACTAAACTCGAAATTAACTTAGCTACCAATGGTTCACTAACCCAGCCTAAAACCAATGATGTAACAGTTATACCAATTTGAGCAACAGATAAATAATCTTGAAGTTCACGTATTATTTTTAAAGCAAGTATTGCTGGTTTGCTCTTTTTTTGTTGTGCTCTAATTTCTAATTGGGATGGTCTTACTTTTACAAAAGCAAACTCAGCAGCAACAAAGAATGCACTAATAAGTATCATTGAACCAGTTAGAATAAAACTACTAAATGTATCGTCCATTAAAAATTAAAAAATTAAACTCAAAAAGTCGGTTTTTACCGACATAAAGAACATAAAATTGATTATACTATTCATAAAACAAATTAAATTATATAAGGTCTAATGAAACATCTAAAGCAAGTGCTGAATGAGTTATAGCTCCAACTGAAATAAATTGAACTCCTGTTTCTGCAATATCTTTAATTGTATTTAAATTGACTCCACCAGAAGCTTCAGTCTCCTTTTTGCCATCAACAATTTGAACTGCTACATTTAAGGTATTTAAATCAAAATTATCAAACATAATTCTTTGAATATGATTACAATCTAATGCCTCCTTTACCTCTTCTATATTTTTTGTTTCAACTTCAATTGGAATTTGAAGTTTGTATTTATTTAAATATTCTACACATCTAAATACAGCATTACTTATTGATTTGTTTGCAGCAATATGGTTGTCTTTTATCATAACCATATCGTATAAACCAAAACGATGATTAGTACCACCACCACATTTAACTGCATATTTATCTAAATATCTATAACCAGGTATTGTTTTTCTTGTATCTAAAATAGTTGCTTTTGTGTGAGCAATTTTTTCAACATATAAATTTGTTAAAGTTGCAACTCCACTCATTCTTTGAAAAAAATTTAATATAGTTCTTTCTACTGTTAAAATTGATCTGGTGTTCCCTTTTAATTCTGCAATAATTGTTTTACTTACAACAAAATCTCCATCATTAATATACCATTTAATAGAAATATTTTCATCAAATTTTTGCAAAATTTTATCTACAATTTCTTTACCACAAACAATTCCGTTTTGTTTTACTAATAAAATTGCAGTACTTTTAGAGTTTTCATCTATACAAGATAAACCCGTAATATCACCAGTTTGTATGTCTTCATTTAATGATGTTTTTATTAGAAAATTTAAATCAAAGTCTTTATAACTATTGGAATTCATTTTAGTTAAATTTAGAAAAACATAAATATTGAATTAAATTAGATAGAAATTTTATCGATTAATCAATATGACTATTTAATTTGTAATTACTTGTTAATTGTTCTCCATTATACCTTGAATTTATTGGACCGTTCTCAAGATTTAAAACACCTCTAGGGCAGACAGCTGAACAGATACCACATCCAACACAAGAAGATCGTATTATATTTTCACCTCTTTGAGCATATGATCTAACATCTATTCCCATTTCACAATAAGTTGAACAATTACCGCAAGATATACATTGTCCTCCATTAGTAGTTATTCTAAATCTTGAAAAATACTTCTGAATTATTCCTAATATCGCTGCTTGAGGACAACCAAATCTACACCAAACTCTAGAACCCATAATGGGATAAAACCCAACACCAATAACTCCACTAAACAACGACCCAATGAAAAATCCATACCATTTACTTGATAAATCTGATGCATCTTCAAGCAAAGAACCTTTAGTTGCAGAATTTATCCATACTATTGTAGTAGTAATTATAATTATTAACAAAATTGTATGAATCATCCATCGTTCTATTTTCCAAGCTTTAACAGATTTATCAGATAATTGTCTAAATGGATCACCTAAAGTTTCAGCTAAGCCACCACAACCACATACCCAAGAACAATACCATCTTTTACCAAAAAAATATGTTAAAATTGGTACTCCAATAAATGACATTGCCATTGACCACCTAACCATAAATACTCCTAATCCACCACTTTCAGAAATACTTTTAATATCGTTTGGAAAAAAATATTGATATTTTAATGGCCAAAAATATGTAAAGTAAAACTCCTTTTGGTTAAACAATTCTAATAAATGAGGAATTAAGAATGCAAAAAATAATTGAAAAAACATTACTGATAAAGTCCGCCTGATTTGATAAGGACTATGCTTGTATTTAAGAATCATTCTAATTCCCATTATTAATACTGCTAATGAATAGCATACGCCATATAAGAACCATTGATCGGACGGTTTATTTCGAATTAAAAAACTTAACCAATCTAATGTCATATTTAAACTAGAAAGTTTATCACCAAACCAATAAAGTATTATATAAAATGTAGTTAAAAAAATCCCTAAAATCCAACTAAAAGCTCCTTTAGCAGTTGCTGAATTGAACATAACACCATTATTTTTAATTCCAGGAATTTTATTTTTAAATTCTTGAAAAATGAATAACATACCTCCAATTATCAAACCACCATACCCAATTACAAAACAAGTAACTGGATAAACACTTCCTAACCCAAATAGAGCTGAAAAAATAAATGCACTTCCAATACCTATCAGAATTAATGCAACTTTCTGAATTTTTGTTGAATTAAAAGTAGGATCTCCTGTTAATTGAAAACTGACATCATGATTCATGTATAAAAAAATAGTTTATGTTTATAAAATCAACTTTATAAAATAACAATTTTTTTTGTTATTTCTTCAGTCCCATTATTAGGCTTAACTTTTAAAATATAATTCCCTTTAATTAATGATGATAAATTAATTTCAATAGTTTTATCATCTTCAATTAAAGTTTGAGAGAAAACTTTATTTCCAACTAAATCAAACACTTCTAAGTTTCCTCCTTTGGAATCATTTAAAAAATACTCAATATTAAATTTATCTGAACTAGGATTTGGAAATACATACAAAAATTTATTTTTTTCAACTGGAAAATCCTTAACATCTAATGAAACATTTGTAGTGAATTGATAAAAAAACTTTGTTCCAAAATCAGCCTGAAAATTTTTAATTGTTTTATTATCTTTACTTAAAATGCGAACATATCCAGCACCATCATTAGTATTTGCCCACCAAGATAATCCATCTTTATTTAAAGGGAAATTGCTAGGTGGAGGACCATCATCATAAAATTCAAAATTATAGCACTTACCACTTGGCAAATCTATTGTATCACGATATGTTGTAACATTTTCTAAATTATTCTTTTCAAACAATATTTCTCCAGATACAGCATCTCTTATATAATAATAATTCTCAGTTGCAGCATTATTTGTTTTTAAAAGAATTATTATTTTTCCAGGCAATACTGGAGTTTCATCAAAAGTACTGGTCATAACATTATCTTTTAAATATTCATCAACAATTGATGAGTCAGGATTTATAGATAAATTTTGATCATTTTTTGGATTATTAACACTTACTAATTCAACCTCAAAAACTCTTATATTGGATGCCCAACTAAATGGTTCTGTTAATTTAACGGTATCTGATTCTCCAAACTTTAAATTACCTTTCCACTTAAAACTTGCTTTTCTAATTCCTTTTAAACCATACTTAACATTTACATAAGTTAAATTTTCATTTCCATTGTTCTTTATAATTATAGTTGGATTACCACAAATTGGATTTTGTCTTAAATATTCATACTCTTTGCTTGGAGCTACAATTGCCTCAATTGAAGCATCAACATTAGAAAGTGGTCTACTATATTCTATTAAAAACAAAGAAAAATCATAATTCCCAGTTGAAGCAGTTGATACGTATTTTTCCATATCAACATCATAGGAATGCTCTGTACCTCCTTTCAAATTCATTACATCAACAACATCAGCAGGAACAGAAGCTCCAGGGCACCAGTTTGCTCTATCATATAACCAAGTTCCAGCTTGAGGGAATAAAGGATTAAACCCACATTCTCTCCAAATGAATCTATCATTTATCTTTTTCTTATCAAATAAAATAGTTCTAAGTTTACCACAAAATTCACCACATCCATCTGGTTTGTCATTTCCATGACCAGTTTGTGTAACTAACAATCTTAATGAATTAGTTTCAGGTTGGAGTTTTATATTTTTTTCAGGTAAGATTGAATCCATTGATTTATTAGGGTCTCCATAAGAAAATCCTGTATAACCAGAATTAGTAATTGATATAGGGGTTCTTATTGGAGTACCTTCTATACAATAAAAAGTTAAATTAATTTTCCAACCTCTATCATCTTTTGCTTCATATCCTGAATGTTGATATATAATTTCAACACTATCATGTAACAACAATGCAAAGTCAGTAAAATCATAATACCAACCATGCTTGAAGGCGTTTCCTTTTTTCCAATAATTTCCATAAGGAGTGATAAATCTTCCAATTTCCCAATTAACATTTTCTCCATTTACTCCACCTTTTTTACCAATGTAAATATGGTTACCATAGTCCCATTCTCCACAATTTAAATTTGGTGGACATTCAAAAGTTAAATAGCCAATAACTCTCCTATAATTTATTCCTTTTTTGGGAAAGTTAACCCATTGAGGATAAGATGTAGAACCCTTCGAAGGATCTGTTTGAATAATTACATCTTTGTGAGATAGTACTTTTATTGTGTCAGTTGATTGCCCTAATAAATGGGAATTTGCAATTGCAAAAAGTACCAAAAAGTAAAATAGAAATTTCATAAATAAATATTAAATTATATATTAACAATATACTCAAAATTTGAGTAAAATAATTAAATGATTTTACACAATTTTATTTTATTAATTTTTGAGTAATAATCTTCAAAAAGTATAATAAAAGAAATTTTAATTTTCATGTTAATTAAAACTTGATATAAAAAATAGATTGTACAAATTTCTATGAATAAAAATAGAAATTTTAAAAAAAGTTAAAACCTCACAAAGTCAATTTAATATGACTTTGTGAGGTTATTAAATAATGTTAGATTTAATGTACTTCTAAATATTTTTCTAATTCCCAATTTGAAACATGAATTCTATATTCATCCCATTCTTTCATTTTTGCTTCATAAAATTTACTAAATGAAAAATCACCAATTGCACCACGAATGACATCATTTTTCTTTAGAGCTTCTAGAGCATCATACAAAGTTGGAGCAACAGAACCAATTTTTCTCTTTTTTAATTCATCTTGTGTCATATGGAACAAATCGTCTTCAACAGGATCAGGAGGAGTCATTTTTTTCTCTATTCCATCCAAACCTGCTGCTAATAATGCTGCAAACGCTAAATATGGATTTGCTGCTGGATCCGGACAACGTATTTCAACTCTAACAGCTTTTTCACGACCAGGAGTATATCTTGGAACTCTTATAAGAACTGAACGATTCTTTTGTCCCCAAGCTACATTTACTGGTGCTTCGTAACCAACAACTAATCTTTTATAAGAATTTACTGTTGGATTAATAATAGCATTCAAGGCTTGAATATGATGTAATTGACCTGCAATAAATTGTTGTGCAAAATTACTTAATGAATAAGTACCTTTCTTATCAAACATCATATTCTTTCCTTCATTAGTAAACAAAGATTGATGAACATGCATTCCTGATCCATTTATACCAGATATGGGTTTTGGCATAAATGTAGCATGTAAGTCATGTTTTTGAGCGATATTTTTAAAAGCCCATTTCAATGTTACTGATGCATCTGCTCCTGCAAGTGCATTACAATATTTAAAGTCAATTTCATGCTGACCAATTGCAACTTCATGATGTAAAGCTTCAACATCAATATTGAATGCTGTTAAAGCTAAAGTCATTTCTTCTCTTATATCCATAGCTTGATCATAAGTTTGGTCAAAATACCCAGCTTGATCATGTGGTAAACCTGTAAATTTACCATCAGCACCTTTTTTTAAGAGAAAGAATTCTAATTCAGGTCCAACATTAAATACATAACCCATTTTTTTAACTCTTTCTAATTGCCTTTTCAAAATCCCTCGAGGATCCCCTTCAAATGGGCTACCATCTGGCATAAATACATCGCAAATAACTCTAGCTCTTGACCCATTGGTAGAATTTAATGTCCATGGGATTACTGCAAATGTTTCTAAATCTAGTTTAAGAAACATATCACTTTCATGAACTCTAGTAAAACCTTCAATTGATGATCCATCAAACCAAACATTACTTTCAATCGCATCTTCTAATTTCCAAACAGGAATTGTTACTGCTTTTAATGTACCTACAATGTCTGTAAATTGTAAATTTACAAATTTTACATTGTGTTGTTTTGCAAGTTTAAGTACTTGTGTTTTGTTCATAAAATAAATTGTTTCTGAAATTATTTATTTCTATCTATTATTGTTTCTTTTACAAATTCTAATGGTAAAGATAATGTCTCTTTATGTGTAGATAAAACTAAAGATGTTTGAGATTTAACAACACCTTGCCACCTTTGAATATCAGACAACAATTTTTCTAGTGTCGCTGTGTTTTTTGTTTTTATCTTTAACAAATGAGAAGCATTTCCTGTTATTGCATGACAATCTAAAATTTCATTTTTTGCTAAGACTTGCTTTATAAATGATTTGTAATGGGATGATGAGTCAACTCTAACTTCTACAAAAGCTGTTATATCTAAACCTAATTGTAATCCTGTTAGTTTAGCAAAATATCCAGATATTACTCCTCTTTCTTCAAGCTTTTTTAGCCTTTCACTTGCTGCAGGAGTTGATAATCCAACTTTCTCTGCTATTATTGTTAATGGTAATCTTCCCTCTTTTTGAACAAGTGATAGGATAATTATATCTATATTATCAAGATCTGTAGATAGTTTCATATTTGCGAGTACCTAATTTTATTAGGTATTTGTACAAAAATACAAAATTATTTAAAGTTACACAAACATTATGCAAAATAAAAAAAAAGCAATCAACTTAATGATTGCTTTATAATAAATTAAATAAACTAAAGAAAACTAAATTTTTTTCATATAAGTTTCTAAAGCATTTAACAATATGTCAACATCATTTTTTGTATTATAAACTTGTATAGAAATTCTTAATAGTTGTCTTTTATTCCAATCTGTTACTGGTATCTCTATTTTAAATTCATCATATAAATAATTTTTTAAATGTTTACCATCAATGTTTATTGGTAACAATACAGCTGCAAATTGTAAGAACCAATCTTTGGACTCAGGTGAAATAATTTTAGCATTTAGAATTTCAGACATTCGTTTTCTAGCATAACAAACAAGATTATAACAATCATTAATTACAATATTCCAATTATGTTCTTTTTGGAAATCAATTGCTTTTGGTACTGATAAATATGATGCGAAATCTCGAGTTCCATTAAATTGAAGTTCATCAATAAACTTACTTTCACCTTTAATAATAGGGTTCCAACCCCAACTTACTATTAATGGTTCTATTAAATTTTGCAAGGATTTTTTTACATATAAAAAGGCTGAACCTTTTGGTGAGCATAGCCATTTATGAAGATTACCTGTATAGAAATCTGGGTCAATTTCTTTAAGATTTAATTTAATTTGGCTAGGTGCATGAGCTCCATCAATTAATGTATGAATTCCTAATTCTTTTGCTTTGTCGCAAATCTCTTTCACTGGTAAAATTAAAGCAGTTGAAGATGTTATATGAGATACAAAAATTAGCTTAGTATTTTTTGTAACTTGACTAAAAAACTTTTTTAGGAAATCTTCTTTTGTAGTGAGTGGTAAATTTATTTCAACTTTTTTGTAAGTTGCTTCTGTCTTGTTACATAAGAATTCAAAGGTTCTATCACAAGCACCATATTCATGATTTGTGCATAAAATTTCATCACCTTTCTTAAACTTTAAAGATCTTGCAATAATATTTACTCCTTCAGTAGCATTAGTTATATATACAACTTCTTCAGGATTACAACAAATATAGTTTGATAATTTTTCTCTTGACCATTTAAGCAACTCAGGAAGTTTTCTTCCAATAAACTCGACTGGTTGTAATTCAAGTTCTCTTTGCCAATATTGATATTCTTCAAATACTACTTTGGGACAAGCTCCAAAGGAACCATGATTTAAAAATACAACTTTATCATTCAAAAGAAAATCTACTTTAGTAAGATTCATTATATTATTAATCAATAATTTGAAATGAAAGAAACCATAAATATTATTTATTTTCTGATTCTATAATAGAAAGTAAACCATTTTTAATTCTAGAAATTCCTTCAATAATACATTCTTCAGAGGTTGCAAAAGAAATTCTAATTGAATTATCATCACCAAATGCACTTCCAGGAATAACTGCAACTTTAAATTCATTTAATAAATAATCAGCAACAATAAAACTTGAGTTAAAATTATTATTGTAATATTTTGATATATCAAAAAAGAAGTAGAAAGCTCCACTTGGTGTATTGAATTTTATTTTAGGAATATCTGATAATAATTCCTTTGTTAGATTCATTCTTTTTTCAAAAGAAACTCTCATAATTTCAACATCATTATTTGCATACTTCAAAGCAGCTAAACCAGCTTTTTGTGAAATACTACTTGGATGTGAAGTAGATTGAGATTGAATTTTTGCACAAGCATTTAAAACATCTTTTGGTGCATGAACATAACCCATTCTCCATCCAGTCATTGAATAAGCTTTAGACAAACCATTGATTGTAATTACATAATTTTTTACATTACTTAATGATCCAATAGAAAAATGTTTGCTATTATTATAAATTATATTTTCATATAACTCATCTGAATATACATAAATTCCAACTTCCTCAATTACCTTTGAGATTTCAATTAATTCTATTTGAGTGTAAATTGTACCTGTTGGGTTACATGGAGAATTTAATATTATTCCTTTTGTATTTGGAGTAATACAATTATACAAATCTTCAATTGTAAGTTTAAAATTATTTGTTACAGTTGTTTTAAGGATAACTGGAATACCGCCAGCTAACTTAACCATTTCAGGATAAGAAGTCCAATAAGGTGAAGGAATAATTATTTCATCACCATCGTTAACAGTTGCAAATAGTGAGTTCATTAATGCTTGTTTACCTCCTGCACTAATCAATACATCATTTTCAGTTGCTTGAATATTATTTTGATTGATTAATTTTTTTGCAACTTCAACTCTTAATTCTAGAATTCCATTTGCACTAGTATATTTAGTAAAGTTATCTTCTATAGCTTTGATACCAGCTTCTTTAATAACATCTGGGGTTGGGAAATCTGGCTCTCCGGTTGAAAGTGAAATTACATCAATCCCGGCTAAACACATTTTTTTTGCTTTATCAGCAATTGATAATGTAATAGATTCTTCAATTGATTGTGCTCTATTAGAAATTCTACTAGCATCAATATTTTTTTTCTCCCTAATCATTTTAATAATTATAAATAAAATTTATTTACTTTTTTACTTTAATCCCAATATCTTTCTTCTTTCCAAGGATTAGCAGAATTACTATATCCATTTTGTTCCCAAAATCCTAATTTATCATTTTCTAAAAACTCAAATCCTTTTACCCATTTTGCCCCTTTCCATGCATATCTTTTTGGTGTAAAAACTCTCAATGGTCCTCCATGTTGTGATTCTAAACTAACATCATTTACTTTAAGTGCTAACATTACATCCTCATCAATCATCTGTTGAATTGGAAGATTTGTTGTATATCCACCATAAGCATGTTGCATAACATATTTAGCTTTGGGATTTACATTTTCTTTTATAATATCCCAAAAATCTTTAAACATAACACCAGACCAAACATCATCAAACCTTGACCAATGTGTAACACAATGAAAATCAGCAATTAGATTTTGCATAGGTAATTGCTTAAATTCATCCCAATTCCATTCCAATTTTTCATTTACTAATCCACTAACTTCAAACTTCCAATTATCAAGAATAATCGATGGAGTTGCTCCATATGTTAAAACTGGAAATTTATCAGTAAACAACTGACCTGGGGGTAATTTAGTTAATCCATAATTATTAAGGATCGGATTTTCATTATCAGATTTTGAAAACATATTAAAGTTTATTTTAGTTTACAAAGATATAACGAACTTAAACTCTTGAAATTGATAATTAGTAATTGATTTATGATAATTATAAAAAAAAATCGGACATTAAATAAATGCCCGATTTTATAATTAAAATAAATTTATTCAATTTCTTCTGGAATCAATAATCTACCACAACTTTCACAAGGAAATAATTTTTCAAATTTTCTAACTTCAACTAATATCTGTGGAGTGATTGCTCTGTAACAACCAGAGCAAGAACCTTTTTTAACTTTTACAACCGCATCATTACATGCAGATCTGATATGGTTATATTTTGTTAAAGTACTTAAATCAATATTAGGAATTAATTTTTTACGACTACTTTTTAAACTTTTTATTTCACTTGCATATTCACTTGTTAAATCTGATAAAGAACTTACTTTGTCATTTAAAAATTCATTTTTTTCTTCTATTTCTCTTCTTAAGTTCTCAACTTCCCTCATTAATGATACTTCTTCTGAATCAAGTACTGATAACGATCTGCCAAAGTTATTAATATCATTCTTAGCTGACTCTATTTCAGAAACTGAAGCATCATACTCTTTATTATTTTTTACGTTTGCTAATTTATCATTTAATTTAATTAACCTATCTTTTAGCTCTTGTATTGTAATATTAGCATTTGTTCTATTTGAACGTAATTCAGTTAATTTACTATCAGTAATTTTTACTTTTTCATTCAAATAACTCACTTCAATTTCAAGTTTTTTTATCTCATCGGGTAAATCTCCGGTTGTTTCATTAATATCATCTAACTCAGAATCAATTTGTTGAAGTTTTAGTAAATTTCTTAAAGATTCTAATAAATTGCCTTCCATTTTTATCTTAGTTTTAGTTTTTATATCTAATAGGATTTGTATCTGTTTGAATCATATTTACTTCAAATGAATTATCATTCAATTTATCAATTAAATTTTTCATTCCAATTGATACAAATTTTTCTGATTCATTATGCCCTAAATCAATTATGCCAATTCCATCTATTGAAGCCACAAAATCGTGATATTTTACATCAGCAGTAATAAATACATCTGCCCCTTTTATTATAGCTTTTTTGTAGTAGCTAATACCACTCCCCCCCAAAATAGCAACTTTTTTAATCTCTGAAACGTAATTTTTTGTATATCTAATAAATTTAAAACCATTTTTTTCATGTAGCACATTTACAAAATATTCTATATCACCACCATTAACCCAATTCCCTATTATACCCATACCGTATTTTGAATTATCTATATTTACATCTAATGGTTCAATATCCAATAATCCAATTTCCTTTGCAAGTAAATAACTTGTTCCATGAATATAAGAATCAAAAGCAGTATGTAGAACATATAAAGCTATATCATTTTTAATCAATCTAATTAATGCTCTACCAACTCTGTCTGAAAGATCTATATTTTTTATTGGTTTATAAATTAATGGATGAAAGACTATTAATAATTCTGGATTAATTTTACAAATAATATCTAAAATTTCATCATTTATTTCATAACAAACACAAATTTTTGTTAATTCATTATTATAATGAAACAATTGAAAACCAACTTGATCATCAGACAAAGCAAGACTTAAAGGTAATTCTTTTGATAAATTATTAATGAATTCTAAAATTTTCATTTACGATTTTTTTTATCACCAATTTTTTTATATAATGGCAATAATGATTTATAACTTCTCTCTTTATCAGTAGCTATAGTTTTAAAAGTAATTGAAGATTGCTTTTCATCCCAAAATAATACTGGCATTTTTTCTCCACCATAAGTAATTTCCTTTCGTGAATTCAAATCAATAGTATCTAATTTTTCTTGATTGAACATTCCAAAATTTCCTACATAATACATCCAATTACCTTTTTCTTTGTATCTATACAAACCAACTGCTTCAGGGCTATTAAAATCAAAAGTTATTTCTCCAACTAACTTATTGTTTTCAACTTTAAGAGATTTTTTTACATTAATCCATTCTGGATGTTCGTTTTCAAATTTAGAGCCATTGTAATAATCATCAATCAATTCACCATAATCTTTTAAAGATTTATCAGTTGAATCTTCATCAGCTGATGAAATACCTATAAATAAAATTGATGCGCTTCCAGAACCATCTGGTTTAATTTTATAAGTGTATTGTTTATTTTCAACTGTTAAGCAACCATTTAAACAAATTGTAATTATTAATAAAATTATTAGATTTTTCATATTATGAAATTTGGATTTAATAAAAAAAGCACACACTTTGATTGACTTTTACAAAGTAGTGTGCGCTAATAAAATTTAACTAAGCGGAAGATGAGGGACTCGAACTCTCATGGGAATTACCCCGGCAGTTTTCAAGACTGCTGCAATACCATTATGCGAATCTTCCATATGATTTAATTTCAATACAAATATAATGATATTACTTTAATTAGAAAAAAATTTGAGTAATTATTTTGAATTTTTTAAAACTTAATATAGAGATCAATAAATATAAATATCTTAAATAACAACTTTTAAAGTTGTTTTAATACTACTTTTTATTTTTAAGGAAAAGTAAGTTATTTTTGTATTAAAAATTTAAATGAAAATTGATTTCCAAAAAATTGCAACATTTTTATATCAAAATGATTTAGATAAAACTACTTGCAAAATGATTTCTGAAGATTTTCCGAATTTAAGTATTAGTGATGCATACTTAATTCAAGAAGAGTTAAAAAAACTACATTTAATTGAGAACAAACTTATTGGAATGAAAATGGGTTTAACTTCTAAAGCAAAAATGATTCAAATGAATGTTACCGAACCAATTTATGGGTTTTTAACTAGTAAAATGATGCTAAAAACTGATTCAACTTTATCACTTACAAATCAAATTCATCCTAAAGTTGAACCTGAAATTGCTTTAATTTTAAAAGATGATGTTACAAAAATTTTAAGTTATGATGAAGCCTTAAATGTAATTGATTATGCTTGTTCTTCAATTGAGGTTATTGATAGTAGGTTCAATAATTTCAAGTTTACTCTGCCAGATGTCATTTCAGATAATACATCAGCAACTAAATTTGTATTAGGAAATGAAAGAATTAAAGTTAGTAAAAGTTCACTTGCAAATCTTAAAATAATTCTTAAAATCGACAATCAAGATGTTGAGGTTGGTAATACATCAGATGTATTAGAAGATCCTATAAACTCACTTTGTGAGTTATCAATGATGTTAGAAAAAAATAATTTGGTATTATTAAAGGGGTTTGTGATACTTACTGGAGGCGCTACTGCGGCTCATTCAGTTAAGCATGGTGATTTAGTAAGTACAGTTGTAGAATCTGTAGGCGATTGTTCTCTAAATGTAATCTAAAATATTGTGGATGTTAATTTAAAGTCAAAACTAATTATATTTTGTAAATATCCAAAACCAGGATATGTAAAAACAAGACTTGTTCCACCTCTGAGTTTTGATGAAGCATGTGAATTATACAAATGTTTTTTATTAGATTCATTAGAATTATATGACCAAATAGAAAATGTTGAAAAGGAAATATATTTAGACAATTTCAATGATTTGGAAGTTTTTAAAAATATTTCTTGTAATAAATATGAAATCAGATTTCAAAAAGGTAATAGTTTAGGAGATAAAATTTCAAATGCTATTTCTGATACTTTAAATAATGGATTTCAAAAAGTTATTGTTATTGGAAGCGATTCACCTACATTACCAATTTCATACCTTACCGATTGTTTCAACAACCTAGATAATTATGATGTTGTTTTTGGTGAAACAGATGATGGGGGTTATTATTGTGTAGGATCATCTGTATTTCATTCCGAGATTTTTAATGAAAGTTTGATGTTTAGTACAGATACTCTACTAAACAACACTATTGATAAATGTAATGAGTTAAATATTAGTTTTTACATTGGTAAAAGATGGTATGATATTGATGATTATCAGGATTTAAAAACTCTTTGGTCTCATAAGAATTTATTAAAGTTTTCATTGACTAAAAATTATTTAGAATTGTTAAACAATAAATATGAATTTAATAAATAACCCTTATTTTAATCAAGATATTATAAATAAAATTGGATTGTTTGGAGGTACTTTTAATCCTTTACATAATGGACATATTGAACTTGCAAAAAATTCCATTGTTTCTTTAAATCTTGATGCTGTTGTATTTGTTCCAAACTATTTATCTCCTTTTAAATCTGATCAATTAATTCTAGATGACTTTCATAGATTTAAAATGATAGAATTAACTTTAAAGAATTATATTAATTTTTTTGTTTCAGATTTTGAAATTAAAAGTAAAAATATTAGTTACACAATTAATACAATTAAATATTTTCAATCTACTTTTCCAAAAAAAAAATTTGTTTTATTAATTGGAAATGATTCTTTAATTAATTTTGATAAATGGTTCAATTTTAAAGAGATGTTAAGTCTTATTGAAATTGGAGTTTTTGAAAGAGATTCTTCAGTTTATAATAATTTTAATATTAAGTATAAAGAAATAAAAGGTTGCAAAGTAGATGTATCTTCTTCTTTGATAAGGGATAAAATCAAACATTTTTTACCAATTAATAATCTTGTACCTAATGAAGTGCTTAAATACATTAATGAAAATAAATTGTATCTTAACTCATGAAAAAAATTCTTTTACATTTAATTTTATGTTTAGTTCTTTTAGGAATGCTTTTCCCATTTCTATGGATGATTTTAATTTCAGTAAGAGAAAGTACATCCGATTTTACTTCAATTTTTACTTTATTTGAAGGGAGATTTTCATTAAAAAATTATAGAGATGTTTTAACATCAGGTCCATTTGGAATTTATCTTTTTAACTCCTTTTTTATTTCAATAATTTCTACTATAGGAAATGTATTTTTTTGTTCAACAGTTGCTTATGCATTAGCAAGAAGGAATTTTAAATTTAAATATTTACTTGAAATTAGTGTTATTGGAGTTTTAATGATACCTCAACAAGTAGTTATGATTCCTTTATATAGAATGATGGCTTCTTTCAATTTAATAAATACATATTGGGCATTAATTATTCCAATTTTAGTTACTCCATTTGGTATTTTTTTGTTAAAACAATATATTGAAAATATTCCAGTTGATATGGAGGATGCTGCAAAAATTGATGGTGCAGGAGATTGGAGAATACTTTTTAAAATTATACTTCCAATTACAAAACCTGCATTAATTGTTTTAGGAGTGTTTCAATTTTTAAACATTTGGAATTCATTTTTGTATCCTTTTTTGTTTACCAATGATGAATCAATGAGAACCTTAACCGTTGGATTAACTTTTTATTTGGGTAACCAATCAGTCGATTGGGGGCACTTAATGGCTGGTTCAAGTATTTCTGTAATACCAGTAATTATTCTATTTATTATTTTCCAAAAACAAATAATTCAAGGAATGACTGATGGTGCAGTAAAAGGATAACCTTTATTTGTTAATTTTAAATTTTAATACTTTAATTATCCAGAATTTTAGTAACATATTTCAAAGGTTTTGAACATGAATTTGAATAATAATAAATACTTATATCTAGTAAAAATTAAAATATTAATATTTTCAATATTATTATTGAATTTATTATTGCAGAATGATTTGTATTCTCAAAAATTTTCAGATGTATTAACACCTTCAAAAAAAACTAATACTCCAAATTATTTGTTAAGTATTTCAGCAGGGATTAATTTGTCAAATTATTTCAATGATAAATTTTTAGATAACTCTCCTTTTGATATAGGTGAAGTTTCTGGTGAATATGATATTTATGGTTCGTCTTCAGGCATTGGTTATAATTTTAATTCAGAATTAGAAGTTCCATTAAATTCTAATTTTTCATATCTGTTTGGTTTAAGTTATATAAAATCAAATTTTAATTCTAGTGGAATTGTTGAAGAATTTTGTTATAAGAGTGATTCTACAAAAATTTTATCAAATACAAATAATTCTTTTAAAGTTAACTTAGATTATATTTCATTTTCACCTTCTATTAAATTAAGATTATCAGATAATTATTTTACTTTAGGGTTTGTAACTTCATATTGTATTAATAGCAATTACGAGGTATCAAGATTCTTTTCTAGTAAAAATTGCAAATTCAAGAATATGGAAAATGAAATCAAAATTAATTCAGAAGTTCCAAAAGTTGTAAACTTACATTATGCATTTAGATTAGGTTATGGCTTGATTTACAGACTCAGTAATACTGTAGAATGGTCTCCAGAATTATTATTTAATTTTGGAATTTATCCAATTAATAAATCTAATAATTCAGATTTAGGTATCTATTCTCTTAATTCATCATTTAGATTTTCATTATAATTTGAATAACCATTTCAATATAATATCATTCTACTTAGTTTTAGTATTATTTATAAATATAAATAAAAGTAAATCACAAGTATCAAATGTCGTATTTAAAAATTTAATAGAAATAAATTCTGTATCAGATGATTTTGGATTAACATTTCCAATTGATTCAAATATCTATTATTTTACTTCATCAAGAGTTGGTCAGGTTAATAAGCACAACATATATTGTTCAAATTTAGTTAATGGGAAGTTTTCAAATCCTAATCTAATGTCCGATTTTATTCCATTAAATGTAAACTTACCAGATAATTTTACAGAGGCATCAATTAGTTCTGGCTCATGTTATATATCTCCTTCAGGAAATGAAATGTATTTCTCAAGTTGTGATTATGGTTTTGGTGAATGTGATATTTATTCTTGTCAAAAATTACAAATTCTTCCTACATTTCTTAAGACTTGGAATATTTCCTATAACCTTGGTTTAAAAATTAATACTTCTTCTTGGGATTCTCAACCATGTTTATCGCCTATTGGTGATATTCTTGTTTTTTCATCAAACAGAGCTGGTGGTTTTGGTGGCAGGGATATTTGGTTTTCATTTAGAAAAACGGATGGTTCTTGGGATTACCCAATAAATGCAGGTGAAAATGTAAATACTAATTATGACGAAGTAACACCTTCTTTTTCTCCAGATAAATCTAAATTATATTTTAGTTCTAATGGTAGAAGTGGATTAGGTGGATTTGATGTATTTTTTGTAAACTTTAATGAATTATTAACAAATAGACCAATAAATTTTAAGGAAGTTAATAGTGTTGATGATGATTTATTTTTTGTTCAAAATTATATTCAAAACAAATCTTATATTTCTTCAAATAGGAAAGGTGGTATTGGTGGCTTAGACATTTATGAAATTACAAATCTAAAAAGTGAAATATTTCCTTATTTATTAGTTAAAGGTTTTGTTTATGATTTTAATAAAATGCCAGTATTTGCTGAAATAGAAGTTAGTGATCCACAAACAGGTAAACTAATTAGTAAAAGTATAAATAACAAATATGATGGTGATTTTTATCAGATTTTAATGAAGGGCAAGTCTTATATTTTGACAGCAAAAGTTGGTGATTTATTGTTTGAATCAAAAGAAATAAATGTTCAAAAAAACTTAAGTAAATTAACAATTACAGAACTTAATTTTAACTTACAGAATATTGGAGATAATCTAAGAATTTTATTATCATTTAAAAATAATAGCAGTATAATACAGTCTGAGTTAATGGGTGATTTAAGTAGATTGACTAAATTTTTAATATCTAATAAAAAATATAGAATAGAGATTACTGGATTTTCAGATGATGCTATTGAACCCAATACTAATCAGTATTTAGCTGCTCTAAGAGGTAATTCAATTAAAGATTATTTAATAGGAAATGGAATTAATAGTGATAGAATTTCAGTTAATGAAGTTAGTGCAACAAAAGAAATAATCGATTTAAATCCAAATCAATATGTTAGAATTAAATTGATTAGGTAATTATTAAATTATAAAAATACTTCATTTAAACAATTGTAAAATCAATAAAAGTTTCAACTTCATCTACTTTTAAAACACGTATTTTAACTTTATCACGAAGTTTAAATACTCTTTTTTTCCTTTTACCAACAAACATTTTTTTTGTTTCATCGTACACATAATAATCATCTGTAATATCCTTTATCCTAATTTTGCCTTCTATTCCAAAGAGATCTATTTTTGCAAAAATTGCATATGGCATCATTCCTGTAATAACAGCAGTATATTCATTTCCAATTTTACTCTTCATAAAATATGTTTCAGCAATTTTAATTGATTCCCTTTCAGCTTCAACAGAATTTCTTTCAGTTAAACTACATTGATCACAAATATGGTCTAAAATACTTTTATAATGATTTCTTCTTTGAATAGACATATCATTGATATATTCATTAAGCATTCTATGAACTATCAAATCAGGATATCTTCTAATTGGAGATGTAAAATGTGAATAATTGTCAAAAGCTAATCCAAAATGTCCAATATTGTTATTTGAATAAACAGCTTTAGCCATTGATCTAATTGCCATTTCATTTACAATTTCTTCATTTTCTGTTCCTCGAACTTTTTCTATTAATTTTTTATAATCCAAAGGTTTTATATTTTCTTTAGGAAAAGTTAGACCTAAAGATTTTAAGAAGTTAGAGAAGTCTCTAATTTTATCTGATGGTGGAGAATCATGAATTCTGTATATGAAAGGAGCAAATCTACTATCTCTTTTACCTTGCTTAGAATTACCGGTTTTCTTCATTGTTATATGTTCAGCTACAATTCTATTAGCTAACAACATACAATCTTCAATTAGTTTTGTTGCTGCATTTGCTTTTTTATGAATTACTTCAACGGGTCTTCCAGTTTCATCAAGAATAAACTTAGTTTCAGATGTATCAAAATCTGTACTTCCCTTTTCTTTTCTTTTATTTCTAAGTTCAATAGCAATTTTATTAATTAACAAAATATCATCTTTTAACTCATCATCAACTCCATTTATAATTTCAAGAACTTGATTGTATGTAAATCTTTTTTTAGAATGAATAATACTTTTACATATTTCATAATCAAGAATTTCTGAATTTAAATTAATTTTAACTAAAACTGAAAATGTAAGCCTATCAATATTTGGTTTTAATGAACATAAATCATTAGATAAATGTTCTGGCAACATTGGAATTACTTCTCCTACAAGATAAACTGATGTTCCTCTTGAGAGAGCTTCTTTATCTAAGCAAGAATCTTCAGTTACAAAATGACTAACATCTGCAATATGAATTCCTAAAATAAATTCATTCTCATTTACTTTTTGAATTGAAATAGCATCATCAAAATCTTTAGCATCATCAGGATCAATAGTAAAGGTATTAATACTTCTTAAATCCTTTCTTTTAGAAATTTCTATACTACTAATATCATTTGTAAAATTATTAGCCTCATTTGTAACATTAATTGGAAATTCATTTTTTAACTTGTAAGTATAATGAACACTTTTTAACTCAGTTCTAACCTCACCAGCTTTACCTAGGACTCTAATAACAGAAACTTCAGGAAGTTCTTCTGGATCAAACCACTCAAGTAATTTAGATTCAACCTTATCTCCAATTCTAGCATTATTGATATTTTTTCTTCTGATAAGAAAATCAATTCCTAACTTTTTATCATCTGGTTGAAGAAATAATGAATTCTTATTACTTTGAAATATTGTACCTGTAATAGTTTCTGTATTCCTGCTAATCACCCTAGTTATTTCTCCTTTTGAAGGTTTTTCATTATTCGAAATTTTAATTAATTTAGCTCTAACAAAATCACCATGTAGTGCATTCCAGGTTGAATCCTTATCAATAATAAGTAATTGAGAGTCATCAATATTAGATTTAACAATTCCTCCACCTGCCCTTCCAACAGATTCATATAAACCTTCAATAATTAATGTTGGAATTACAAAACCATATGTTCTATGAGCACCTTGATAAATTTTTCCTTCATTAATTAGTTCAACTAATGCTAATTTCACTAATTCATAATCATTATCTGTTGATTTAATTTGTAAAGTTTTTGAAAGTTGATTTGATTTTAATCTATTAGGTGAATTTTCTTGAATAATATTCAAGATTACCTCTTTAATTGATTTAGTGTTTGTATTTTTATTCAATTAGTTTTAGTTTTATTCAAAGTTAATGATTAAATTTATTTAAATAGTAATTCGTATATCTTTTCAATTTATAATATTTGTTTCAGAAAATTTTTTAATTTTTTTAAACTTAGAAACAAATAATCTTTGATTTTGAATAATAAGTTGAATAAATGATTTAGTTCTAATTTCCAATTTTATAAATTAATGATAATATTGATTACTGGTGAAGTGATAAATTTTTCTGATCTACTTTTTAAAACTTCTAGAAGTGGTGGAAATGGCGGACAAAATGTAAACAAAATTGAATCAAAAGTTGAGTTAATTTTTGATTTTTTTAAATGTTCAACTTTATCAGATTTAAGTAAAACAACTATTTCTGATATATTAAAAAACAGAATAAATAAAGAAAATAACATCAGATTAATATGTGATTCGGAACGAACTCAACTTTCTAATAAAGGCATTGTAATTAAAAGACTTCAATTATTATTAAACAAAGCATTGAAACCAAAAATTTTAAGAAAAGATACTAAGCCGACAAAATCTTCAATTGAAAAGAGATTATTAATTAAAAGAAAAAAAAGTGAAAAGAAAATTTCAAGATTTATTCAAAATACTTTTGAATAAAGAAACATTAAAAAATCTCTATAAATCAAATCATAGAGATTTTAAAACAAACATTAAATAAATTTTTATTAATAACCTGCCTTTTTTTTCATCTCATCATTTTTCAACGCTTCATTCATCAACCTCAACATTGGTTGAGTAATTCCCATCATGCTATAACCTCCATCATGAAACAAAGTTTGCATTGTAACTTTTTTTGTAAAATCACTTAAAAGAGTAACTACATAATTTGCACATTCTTCACTAGTAGCATTTCCTAAAGGTGAAACTCGGTTTGTGAATTCAAACATATTATCGAAATCCTCAATTCCAGTTCCAGCTCGAGTAGGTGTTGGTGATTGTGAAACTGCATTAACTCTAATCTTTTTTTCTCCAAGTCTTGCTCCAAAACTTCTAGTAATACTTTCAAGAAGTGCTTTAGCATCACCCATATCAGTATAAGTTTGAAAAACTCTTTGAGCAGCAACATAACTTAAAGAAATAATACTCGCAAAATCATTTAAAACATCTTGTTTTAATGCAGCATTAATCATTTTATGTAATGACATTGCAGAAACATCTAATGTTTTAGAATACCAATCATAATTTAAATCTTGATATGGAATTTCTTTTCTAATATTATTACTCATACCTACAGAATGAATAATAAAATCAATTTTACCAACTTTTTCTTTTAACTTTTTAAAAGTTTCACTTAGTTCTTCAAAATTTGAAGCATCACAAACATAGACTTCTTTATCACCTAAAATCTTTGCTAACTCTTTAACCCTTCCAACTCGAGTAGCTATTGCAATATTAGAAATTTCAACATCTGCTCCTTCAGATTGTGCTGCTAACGCAATACTCCAACCTAGTGAGGTTTCATCCATAGGACCAAAAACAATCCCCTTCTTTCCATTAAGTAATCCGTATGCCATTTAAATGTTAGTTAATTGTTGATTTTATCTTAAATATACTAATTTATATTATACTTTTATTCTTTTAAATAATAATAAATTATTACTCATTAAAAAATTGACAAAGCTTTATTTATTTTAATAATACAATTTGCAATATCATTATCAATTTCTGTAGGTGAAAACCTGATAATTCTCACAAATTTACTTTTTTTAAAATTACAATCTATAATATTACTTAACTTTTCATTTGACTCTAAATCAGTAGTAATTCCAATAATGTTATTTCCTGCAAAAATAGCAAAATCTACAAGAACTATTTCATCATCAATTTTCATATAATAATTTCTTTCAACATCAAATTCTTTTAAACTTTCAAACAATTTTTCTTGATGAATACTTCCAATTATTATTTCGTTAATTTCTTTTGAATTAAAAAGTACGTCTAAATTTGTTCTAATGAATGTAATTCTTCTAGCACGATTTGAAACTATTGGATTCGGTAACCTAATTGTTTTTTTAACTTTTATGAAATAATAATTTCCATCAATTTTTGATTTATCCAGAATTGTATATTTCGATTTTTTAGCGAAATCAATTTCTTGAATTTCACCATAATACTCAATACCCATTTGAAGTCCAGTTGTAATTGCATTAGTTTGATATAATGCAATACCCTTAGCTGAATTAATAGTTTCAAGAGATACAGAATTTCCAACAGCTTTTTCTGGAATTCTATACCAATTTTGATTAACGAAGTAATCTAAATCGTCATCGGAACTTACAACACCAATTAAACAATTTTTTTCTTTTAGGGATTTATCTTTCATAATAAAGGGATTTAAATTTATATTCGTAAAACTATAAAAATGAAAATACTAATTTTAAGATTAAGTTCTGCTGGTGATATTATTTTAACATCTTTATTTCAGAGAATATTAAGGAAAAAATTTCCATTTGCAGAAATTCACTTTATTTCCAAGTACGAATATGCAAATTTAATTCAAAACTCACCTTATATTGATAAAGTAATTACAATAAAAGATAAATCTACATTTAAAGAGTTATTAGCTTTTAAATCAAATTTAATAAAAGATATTAAAGAATATGATGTAATTTTTGATTTGCATAATTCTTTAAGAAGTAGGTATTTACGTTTTGGTTTAGCTAATGAAACTTTCGTAATCAAAAAGCCAATTTTTAAAAAATGGTTACTTGTAAATTTGAAATTAAATTTTTTTAAAAAGGTTATACCAATTCCTGAACTATATTTAGATGTTGGTAAGAAATTTGGACTTGAAAATGATAATCTTGGAATAGAATTTTTTTTAGAAAAATTGGATTCTTATGTTCAGAAAAGTAACCAACTTACAATCGGAATTGCACCTGGAGCAAAACATTTTTCCAAAAGATGGTTACCAAGTTACTACTCAGCATTAGCTAAATTGTTAATTAGTAGATTTGATGCAAGAATTATTATTTTTGGTTCAAAAGAAGAAATTGAATTAAATTTTAGTATTTCTAAATTAATACCTTATGAATCAATTAATTTAACTGGAAAATTAACACTTAATGAAACTGCTTCAACTATGAAAATTTGTAATGCAATGGTTACAAATGATTCGGCATTAATGCATATTGCTACATCTTTAAAAATCCCTTTAGTATCTATTTTCGGCTCTACAGTTAGAGAGTTTGGGTTCTTCCCTTACAATCACTTAGGTTTGGCTAAAATTGCAGAGGTAAATGATTTGAAATGTAGACCTTGTACTTCAATTGGAAAATCAAAATGTCCAAAAGATCATTTTAAATGTATGAATGAAATAACTCCAGATGACATTATCGAAAAATTGAAAGATTTGGGAGTTTTTACTAAAATAGAGTAGTTTTTAAGGGTTTTAATTCAAATATGTAACCAATTTTGTTTAAAACTATACTTAAAGTAAAATATATAAAATATAATTAGAATAAAAGAATTTTAGTATTAATATACATTATTACACAATTTTAAAACTTTTTGATTTGTTATTTGCTTAAAAAATCCTAACTTTATAAAATTAATTTAACAATTAATTTGAGTATTTTAAAATTTATACTCATTCCAATCAAGACGGTTTTGTAATGTTCATAAGTACCGAATGAACATCAAAGCCGTTTTTTTATTTATCAAATTATTCTATTCTTGAATAATTTTAATCAAAGAAAATACTAAAATCTCAATTTGAAAAAGAATTAATATCTACAAATTTTGTCGGGTAAGAGTTAATGTAATTAGATTTTACAATACTCTTTTGATCAATATTTATTTTACTAATTGTTCCTTCAAGCGAATTTGTAACAAAACAAAATTTCCCATCATTACTAAAAGTTATGTCATTTGCTCCTTTGCCACTTTCAATTTCTCCAGTTTTAATATCTGATAACTTAGAATAAAAATAAACTTTATTTGACTCACTTGAACTAACCCAAATATCTCCCCTTGGAGAACAATTTACGCTAGTCGGTTTAACATCAATATGATACGTAGTTTGAATTTTAAAATCACTAGTATTGAAGACATTTATGCTATTATCACCTTCATTTATAACAAATAATTTTCCATCTAAAGTTGTAATTAATTTCTTAGGATTTTTACCAACTTTAATTGTATTAACTATTTTTTTTGTTTTAACAGAAACTATGCTAACACTTTGAGAACCATAATTTAAGACAAAACCATATAACCCATCTTTACTAAAAGCAATATCAATTGGTTTGTTTTCAACTTCAATAAAACCCAAATTTTGTAAATTAACTGGGTCTATAAAATAGACTTTACCTTTTATAAAATTATCATTTATATTTTCAAAACTTGTTGTCCATATTTCCTTCTCATTAGGTAAATACTCTGCATCAAAATTTGTTCCATTAATTTTAGTAGTGCTAAGAGTTCTACCATCTTCTGTACTAATTTTAATTAGGTATCCATTATTAAAATTTTGAGTTTTTTCGTCAATTAATTTGGTATTAAAATTATTAATGTTTTCAACTTGTGAGTTAGGGATAGTCAATACAACATTTTTATATATCTTACTTAAAGAAATTGAACTTAAAAATTTAGCATTTTCTATATAAATAAAATTAACAAATTCATTTTTTTCAGTATTAAAAATTCCAATTGAATTTCTATTGTTAAAAAGAACAAAAGCAGCTTTAAAATTAATTAAATCTACTGAAGAAGTTATAGGTGTGGCTAATTCAATGTCAGGTGAAAGTATATCATTTTTACAAGATACAATTATCAAGGTACAGCATATTAGAAGTAGCTTAAAAAATATATTTAATTTCAATTCAAAATTATTTAAATTATTACAACAAAATTCATTTTGTTATAGAACCCATAAATTAAATAAATGTTTCTAAAATATAATAAATCAGTCTAAATTTATAAAATTCATCAAATTAGATTTTTGAAATTACTTTGTCTTTTAAGGATTTATTAATTGTATCATCCATTATTCTTTTTGCAAAATTTTCAGTGATTCTATCTAAATGATCAGTTAAATCTCTAATTAATTTATTGTCAGCAGTTTCTAATGAATTTTTAAGATTTAAAAGTGCATCATTAATTTCTTTTGATTCATTTTCATATATAATTTTTGAATAGAGTTTCATCGATTTCTCAGTTGCCATTAACATAGAATTTGCTTCATTTTTTGCTTCAACTAATATCCTTTGATTAATATCATCATGTGCTCTTTCGATTGAATCTCTTAACATTCTCTCAATTTCTAATTCAGTAAGACCGTAACTAGGAGTTACATCAATTTCTTGAACCAAACCAGTTCTTGTATCTTTTGCTTTTACATTTAGTATCCCATCTGCATTAATCACAAATGAAACTTCAATTTTATTCATGCCAGCAGGAAGAGGTGGTAAAGGACTTAAAAGAAAGGATGCCAATTCCCTATTATCTTTTACAAACTCTCTTTCTCCTTGATAAACATTAATTTTTATCCCTGTTTGATTGTCAACTTGTGTAGTATAAACTTCTTGCGCTTGAGTTGGAATAGGTGTATTTCTTGAAACAATAAATGACATTACTCCACCATAAGCTTCAATTCCTAAAGAGAGTGGAATTACATCCAATAACAATGTATCTTTTCTATTGCCACTTAAGATATCAGCCTGAACAGCTGCCCCTAATGCAACAACTTCATCTGGATTGATATCATCTATAACCTTTACTTTAAATATATCAGAAACCATTTTCTTAACTAATGGCATTCTTGTTGATCCTCCAACCAAAACTACCGAATCTAATAGTTCATTTTCATATCCAGAATCATATAATGCATTCAAACAAGGTTTTATTGTTTTTTCAATAATTGGTCCGCAGAGAATGTTTAATAATTTTTGATTAAATTTTTCTTTATAAACTACATTAGAATCTGGAATAGTAAAAACAATTTCAATAGATTCTTTAAATGACAACTCTTTTTTAGCTTCTTCACAAATACTTTTTATATATTGGAATTGATTACTATTTGGATTGAAGTTATTGAACTTCAAACTTAGTTGTTTTATGAAATAATTAGTAATCTCATTATCTAAATCATCACCTCCTAGATATGAATTTCCATTCGTTGCCAAAACTTGAAACACACCAGATTCAATTTTTAAAATTGAAATGTCAAAGGTACCACCACCTAAATCATATACAGCAATTACACCATCTTTTGTTTTATCTAAACCATAAGAAAGTGCAGCAGCAGTTGGTTCATTTATAATTCTTAAAACATCTAATCCTGCTAACTTACCTGCATCTTTTGTGGCTTGTCTTTGTGAATCATTAAAATATGCAGGTACTGTAATAACAGCCGAAAAAACTGGTTCTCCAAAATGTTCCTCTGCTCTTTTTTTTAAATCTAATAAGATCATTGATGAAAGCTCAATGGGAGTATATTCTTTTCCTGCAATTTCAACTCTTACTAAACCTTCTCTTCTATGTGAAATTTTATAAGTTAATTTTTCAGAATTATTCTCAATATCAATAAATGATTTTCCCATCAATCTTTTTACAGAATAAATAGTTTTATCTGAATCAGTTATTAGATATTTTTTAGCTTCTCTACCTACCACAATTGATTTATCATCTAATAATGCAACAATGCTTGGAACTATCCCATCTCCATTTATATCAATAATATATGGTTGATTATTATTTTCATCAACATAAGCAACTAAGGAGTTAGTTGTCCCTAAATCAATTCCAATAACTCTATTTTTTTTTCCTATCGAACTTAAATCTATTTGTAAAAAAGACATATATTATTATAAGCAATATTTAATTTATATTCTCAAGTTGTTTCAAAATTCAAGACTATTTCTTTTGATCATTATTGTTAAATAACAATTTTAAAATTTTTTAAATCAATTCATTATTTATTTCTTGATAAATTGTTTGGAGTAAATTTCTAATATAAATTTTTGTGTTAATCAATTCATTTATTCTTTTCATAAAAGGGATTTTCGAATTTAAATTTTCATTTAATATCAAAATCCACTCATTGTCTAATTCATACAAATTATTTAATAATTCATTTGATCTTATCTTTAAATTAGATTCTAGCTGCTTTAATTTTTCCATTTTATTTATCTTGTCATTTTTGTTAGAATCATGAAAATCTGAAATTGTATCCTGAATATCCATAACTTCAAACAGAAATGATTGTGAGATTTTTTTTAATTCACTATCTGGAATGTCTGGCCATTCAAGTTCTAGAATGTGTTTTGCCCTCAAAAATGGCTCTTTTAAACATACGTATGCTTGATTTATAAGAGAAGATTTTGCTAATATTCTACTTTTATCAAATTCATTTTTATTTAAATGAAAATCTGGATGAGTTTCTCGACTTAATTGAAAATATTTTTTTTCAATTGATTTCGAATCAATATTAAATCTCCTTTCAAAATCAAAAACTGCAAACAAATCTTTCATTAATGAATTATAATAAATGTTAAAAAGTCGAACAAATTTTGTCCGACCTAAAAATTATATATTCTATTTTTCTAAAAATTAAATCATTCAACATTATTCATCATCACCTAATTGATCTAACAAATCAATAGCTTTATCAACTTCATCATCAATTTGTTTTGCAATTCTTTCAGCTAATTTAAAAAGCCTTAACAAAGCTTCACTAGAAGCTGGATCTAAGTTATCATGAGAAATTCTAAATACTACTTCATCAGTTTCATTCCTCATTGTAAGAACATACTTATAATTAGTTTCTATTCTTCGAATATTGAATGATGTTTTACCTTTTAAAGAAGCAATATATTCATTCTTTTCATCTCCAAATTCCCAAATAATTTTTCTTTCAACAGTTCTTTCGTAAAGTTTATCTACTAAAACATCATAGTTAGGGTCATCATCAAACTGACTTATAACGGTAGCATCTATATTAAAATTATCTGACATAAAATAAATTAAAGAAATTGATTAAAAAAATTGTTTGGCGAAATTAAGAAACTTATATTAGTTATAAAAGTGATTAAATTTACAAACATTATATTTGCATACATTTCGTCGTTAAAAAAAAATATAAATGATTAAAAGTAAAAAGAAATTAAAAGTTTTAGCAGCAGATTTTTTAAATTCATTACCATTAACAATTGAAGTAAAAGAGGACGATTACTTTGATTTTGAATATGTGTTGCCTAGCGAAGGGGCAAGAAGAATGATGGAAGAGGAAGCTGATATAGCCTTACTTCCTGTAGCAGCATTGGCTGAAATTGGCGGGCTTGAAATTGTACCTGGTCCTTGTATTGCAGCAAACGGTAGAGTAGAATCTGTTGTAATAGTTTCTCAAGTTTCAATTGATAAGATTGAAAGACTTTATATTGATGATGCAAGTAGAACTTCAGTAATACTTGCAAAAATCTTTTTGAATTCAGTTGATAAACCAGATATTCCATTTATTAGATGTAATGGCTTTGAGATTATTGAAAACGTGAATGGGAATTCAGCTGGTTTGTTAATTGCAGATTTGGCATTTAAAGAATCTAAGAAGTTTATTTATAGACATGATTTGGCAGAAGTTTGGAAAAGATTAACAGGTGAGCCATTTGTATTTGCAGTTTGGGCAGCTAAGAAAGGGGTAATTAATCAAGAATTGATTGAAAGAATTAATAGATGTTTTTGGGATGGTTTAGCAAGAAAGCATGGTATTATTGAAAAATGGAGTGTAGAAAATAATTATGATAAACTTGAAGTAGCTGACTATCTTGATGAGAGAATTCAATACAATTTGAACAAATCAGCATGGTATGGTTTGCAAGAGTTTTTTAGAATTAGTAGTAATATGAAATTATTACCTGAAGCTAGAATTGAATTTTCCATTTCTGAAAAAAGTTTTAATTCAAAGAATTCATTTGGTAAATTTATCCCAGAAGTAATTCCATTCAATAAAACTTTTCAAATTGATAGAATTTTATCTAGAGCTGAAGCAGGTAGAAGAATTTCCCTATATGATGCTGAAAGACTTTATGAAGAAGCAAGTTTGTTAGATTTGGGTGAAGTTGCACATAAAATTAGATTACAAATTAATCCTGAACCAAAAGTAAGTTATATTGTTGCAAGAAATATTAATTATACAAATGTTTGTAATGTTGATTGTGGATTTTGTAATTTTTATAGAAGTGATAACCCTCAAAGAAAAGGTTTCGAAGAAGGTTATGTTTTAACTAAAGAGACAATAAGAGGAAAAATGAATGAATTAGCTGCTGCTGGTGGAGTTCAAGCTTTAGTTCAAGGTGGAGTTAACCCTAATTTAGGTTTAGATTATTATGTAAGTTTATTAAAATGGATGAAATCAGAATGGCCTCAAATTCAACAAAATTCATTTTCTGCTGATGAGGTTTTAGGACTTTGCCCTAATAAGTCTTCTAAAGAAATTGAATATGTACTAAATGTATTGCGAGATTCAGGACTAGATACGTTGCCTGGAGCTGGTGCTGAAATTTTAGTAGATAAAGTGAGAAGAAGGGTTTCTTATAAAAAATCTAGATCTTCAATTTGGTTAGATGTAATGAGGCAAGTTGGGAAAATTGGGATGAAAGCTTCTGCAACACAACTTTATGGAATGGGTGAAAATACTCGTGATAAATTTGTTCATTTATCAAAATTAAGACAGTTGCAAGATGAAGTAAATCCTTTTATGGTTTTCATTACTTGGAGTTATCAAAAAGGAAATGATCAAAAAATGAAAGCTTATAATCAAGCTTCTTCAACATACTTAAGAATGCAAGCAATCTCAAGGATCTTCTTGGATAATTTCCAACATATTATGTGCTCTTGGGTTACTCAAGGTCCTGATGTGGGGCAGACTGCATTGTATTATGGTGCAGATGATTTTGGCTCAGTAATGTTTGAAGAGAACGTAGTTTCAGCTTCAGGTACAACTTTTCGAATGGATAATTCTTCAATGGAATATCAGATTTCTAATGCTGGATTTTTGCCATTCAGACGAAAAGGGGATTTTTCTGAATGGAATGTTCAAGAACATAATAAGTTAGTTTCTCAATCAAAAATAATTGAGTTAATTCCAAATTCTATTTAATAATTTTTAGTTGATTTATATGTTTTAAACTTTATTAAATTCTAAATTATTAAAAATTGTTTTGAAAAATATAATTTATTGAAATATAAAAATGTGTTTGTTTTGAAAGTTCAATGTTCAATTTTTTAAAGGAGTAGTATGGAACCAATATTAATCTCAATAAATGAACCTCAATTTAAAGAACCAATAATTGGGAAAAATAGAGAAGATCTTATCGAGGTTACTAAAAATCTAGGACAACCAAGCTTTAGATCAAATCAGTTGTATGAATGGATTTATTCTAAGAGAACTCAACAATTTGATTTAATGACAAATCTTGGTGTTAAATTTATTCAAGAACTTCAAGAAAAATATAGTTTACAATCATTAAAGCTTATTGATTCAATAGGTGACAAAAATGATACTGTCAAATTTTTATTTAGAACTTTTGATAATCTGAATATTGAAGCGGTATTAATACCAAGTGAATCAAGAAATGATCAGAATGAACCTAGAAGAAAAACAATTTGCATTTCAACTCAAGTTGGTTGTCCTTTAGACTGTAAATTTTGTGCAACTGCTTCAATGAAAATGAAAAGGAATTTATTGTGCAATGAAATAATTGAACAAATATTTATTGTTGAAAAGTTTATAGATGAAAAAATTACTAATATTGTTTATATGGGAATGGGAGAACCTATGTTAAATTATAATGAAGTATTTAAATCTATTTCAATAATTACAGATCCTAAAAATAAAATGTGTTCACCTAAAAGAATTACAGTTTCTACTTCGGGTCTTGTAGATGGAATTATTAAAATGGCTGATGAAAACCAAAAAGTAAAACTTGCATTATCTTTACATGCATTAACTGATGGTTTAAGAAGTAAATTAATGCCAATAAATTTGAAATATAATTTAAAATCTGTGATGAATGCATTAGAATATTACTATCAAAAAACTCGAGAAACTGTAACTTTTGAATATATCTTATTTGAAGGATTAAATGATACTCAGCAAGATGTTAAAAGGCTTACAAGACTTTCAAAAAGATTTCCAACTAAAGTAAACGTTATACCTTTTCATCCTATAGAATTTATCAATCCAGTTGGATTCTCAAGTGAATTAAAACCAACTTCTGTTGTAAAATTTAACGAATTTATTTCGGATTTGAAATATAATGGAGTTCAAGTAATGGTTAGGTCTTCTTCCGGAAAAGATATTAACGCTGCTTGCGGACAATTAGCAATAACTCACGATAAAATTTTATTGAGTGAAAAATAAATTAGAAATTTTTTATGGAACAATTACTATTTTTTTCCAGCCAGAATTTTTTAATTCTAAATTATCAGTACCATAATTAACCACTCTATACAGATATATTCCAGATTTCACAATTTCACCACTCAAATTTTTACCATCCCATTTAAACCCACCGTTACCTTCTGCTTCTTTCAAACTGTTTATCAATTCACCTGAATTACTATAAATTTCAATTACTGAGTTATTTGTAAGATTTCCGAATGTACAAAACTGATTTTTTGTTATTGAGAGTGGTTGAGGAAAAACAAAAACATTATCTAAATTGATTTCAGAAAAAGCGAAACCTATTGAATTACTTTTACACAAATTTTTACTAGATTTTGACAATAAATTCTGAACTGTTATAAAATAATTTAGCCCTAAAGCCCCTATACTAATTGCATTATCAATAGTAACTAATATTGAATCTTTATTTTTTTCAATAGAAGTTATTTTTGTTTCTGGATTAATAGAATAGTTTCCTTTAAATTTATAAGTTGAATCATCAACCTCTTCATTAAAAATGATAAAAAATTTATTTGAATTCAACCTACCAGCCTTAACAGGTTTAAAACATTCTCTAACAGTATCATTTTTAATTTCAATTAAATACTTAGAAGTATCTGCTGGAGAATTGTAAAAATCTTTAAAAATTTCTGTAGAACTAACAGTCAATATATCATTTTCAGGTATACTCTTTAATGTAACGTTAAGGCTTTTTTCGCTTGAATAATTTACTGATGAAACTTGTAAATTCGATTTTAATTTTAATGAATTTATTTCAATTATACCATTTCTGTATAATTCTTCTTTAATGAAATTATCAAAACTAATTTTAAGATTTTTATCTTGGTTGTATTCAATAGATTGAATTTTTATTGGGTTATGTGTATAAGATATTGAACTGTTTGATGGATCACTTTCAATTGTTCCATCATTATACAAAGCTAATACGATGTAAATATAATAAGTATTAGCTTTTAAATTTAAAGAATCAATTAGTTCGTTTTCAGAAGTTTCATTAACAACACTAAAATTTATTGGTGGATTTGTAAAATCATATTCTGCTCTTAATAATTTGTATGAAATTGCAGATTTAGTTTTGCTCCAGCTAACATAAATTTTTGAATTACTAATTGACCATGATTGTAGTCCAGATACTATTGGAGCTTTAATAGATGATGATTTTAACTCATAAAAATTATACTCATTTCCATTTCCAACTGAAATTTCTGGAAGTCCATTTTTATCAAAATCATAGACTAATGGTTTATTTGAAAGTCCAGAACTCTTATACCAAAATGGCCTAAAATTTTTAGATTGAGAATCATATTTAAAAATGTAAAAGTTAGGAGCAACAGAAAATATTATCTCATCACCCTTGTCAGCATCAATATCAAATGCAGTAACACCACTTCGGAATGGTAATTCAGATCTTATATAAGCAAATTTTTTCTCCCAAATTTTACTTTCATTATTTTGCTTATCAAGTTTTAGAATTTTAATTGTCCATTCTAATGGTTCATATTCATTATCTATAGTTTCAATTCTATTTGATTTATAACCAATTATAAATTCATTAATTTTATCACCATCTATATCACATTTTGAAATAAAAGAACCACCAGAAACTCCATCATTTTCATTTTTCCAAATCTCCTTGAAATTATTAATACTTTCCATTTCATAAATAAAAAAATCACCATCTTCATCACCTATTAAAATATCGACTTTACCATTATTGTTAAAATCAGCTATTGCAACGTCTGGAGAAGAAAAAATATTCTCTCTTTGATCTGGTGCAGGTTTTGTATTGTTTTTTAAGGATACTAATCTAGTCAGTAGATCTCCATTTAGTTTATAAATACCATAAAATGGTCCTATTGAATCTGAACTATATGCAACAATTTCATTAACGCCATCTGAATCAAAATCATAAAATGTAGATGGTGTAAAATTTCTCGAGCTAGTATCTGAGTAGATTACCTTAGAAAAAGGATTACTATTTTTTTCAGATTGTTGAAAAACAATTCCTTTGTTTAGTGCTTGACAAAGTATTGCTTTTTTATTTGTTTTGTCAATAAAACCAACACCTCTTGGTACCCATACACCTGAAGAATCCTTAAGTATAAATTCATTATTTTCAAACTGGAAAGTCATTAATTTCGAGAAATTACCTTCTTCAAATTTATTCATTAATACTGTTGATTTTTCATCTGAATAAATAGATGTAACATCATCTAATAAAAAACCATATGGGAGTGAATATTTTTTCTTTATAAAATTTGTAATTGGAAATGAATAATCATTTCTACTTATAAAAAATGGATTTTTTTCATTCCCAAAATTAACTGTATCTCCTTTTGAGTCTTGAAAAACTACATAACAGTTATATTCTAAGTTTGGAATTAAGTCATTAGATGTTAAAAGCAAATAATGATTTTTTACAAATCCTGTTATTCTTTCACTTTCATGTTCTGCTAATCTGAAATTTAAATTTGAATTTCTAGGTTTAAAATAAAAGTACATTCGAGTTAAGTTTGAAGTTCTAGCTTTAAAAGATACAGCATTTTTATCGTTTGCAAAAAGTGTATCAATACTTTTAGATAAAATTTCAGTTTTACTTCCTTGAACAAATAGTAAAACCCTTCTTTCATTTGACCTTCCATTAGATTCATTAACAACAAGCCTTATTGTTATTAAAGTATCTTTAGTAAATTTTAAATGTACACTACCCAAATTGGCATTCACTTTTCCAATATTATCATATGAAATATCATTCCAAATATTTGGTACATCCCCATAACCCCAATAAAGTTTATAATTATCAAATAAAGCTGTATTAATAGTTCCTATTATCAATAAATTAGTATCAAGGTTTATTCCTGAAAAATGTAAAGGAGAAATTATTTCAAAAATTGATGGAGTGTTTAGTTCTAAGGCTCTTCGTAAATTTAATCTTCCAGCCCCACCATATTCATCCCATTTAGACTTTTGTATGTCGTCAGTAGTTAACTCTAAAGTTGCTTTAATTTGTTTATAATTCCAGTCTTTATGAATAGATTTTAAAATTGCGCAAGCAGCTGCAACATGTGGGGCAGCAGAAGAAGTTCCAGTGACTGATTTATATAAATTCCCAATTGAGGTAGTTAAAATTCCAACACCAGGAGCACACATACTTATCCTTGATCCACCTGTAGAAAAAGGATGAACATAATCGTCTTCAGTTGTCATTCCAACACTTATAATGTTATCATAATTTGAAGGATAATGGTTTGTTGTCCCACCATTATTTCCGCTGGCTGCAACACAAACAACACCCCTCGACAAAGCGTATTCAATAGCGTCTTTCATTAATGGTGAATAATAGTAATCTCCAAAACTTAAATTCAATACATTTATTCCATGGTCTGCTGCATATATTATTGCAGCAGATATATCATCGTCTTCACCATTTCCTGTTGCATCAAAAGCTCTCAAAGGAATAATTGAAACGCTTGGTGCAATACCACTTATGCCAATGTTGTTATTTTGTTCTGCGGCTAAAATTCCTGCTATGTTAGTACCATGACCATTTTCATCTAAAGGATCTGGATCACGAAATTTGCTATCTCCAATGTTTATAACAGTTTGATCAACAAAATCGTAGCCTAATACATTATCTGTAAAACCATCATTATCATCATCAATCGAATTAAAATCACCACTTATATTGTTCCTTTTTTCTAAATAACTCCAGGGTTCAAAAGTTCCATTTTTATTTAAATCTTCTTTGAAATTTACTCTTAAATTCTTTTTTAAATCTTGATGGAAGTAATCAACACCAGTATCGATAAAACCGATTTTTGTTGTAGAATCTCCCTTAGAAATTTTCCATGCATTTTCTGCTTCAATTTTTTTAAGAGCCCATTGTTGGTTATAACCTGAATCATTTAAAAATTTATCTATTTTATAAATATGGTTTTGAAAATGCTTTTCTAACAAATTTAAATTATTTAATTCGGAAATTAATACTGAGAAATTGTTGATGTAAGAGTTAACTACAAAATAATTTGAAAGAAGTAATGCAGAAGAATTTTGGAAAGATTGTTTTTTAAATTTATCATCAACAATACAAACTAGTTTATAATCAATTTTATAATTTGCTTTAACATTATAAATTGCCTGATTAAACAAACTTTCACTATATCCATTTTTAAGTTTTATTATTATTGAATTCTGGGATAATAGAATTGAAAAATTAAGGAACAAAAATATTAGTACAATAATCTGAGTTATTTTTTTAGACATACAAATTTGGAAATACATTTATAGGTAAAATTCAATAGCAATTTAAGTTAATTATAATAGATCTAAAAGTCAAATAAAAAAGTTATTTATCATTTTAGATTAAAAAATATTTATCTCATAATCTCTTTGAGTAATTCTAATAATTTTTAATGGAGTACTATTTATATTTTCATTCTGAAGATAGTACCTAACAAATGAAACAATACAACTTCCAAACAATTTTTTAAGTTCATCTTTACTAATAATCGCTTCTCCAAAACCATCTTGAACTTGTTTTTTTAATGTATAATTTTTAGATTTAAAATACAAATAAACATTAAGCAATTTATTTTTAGAAGGTTGCCAGGTAAGTTTTAAATCTTGATTTGAACTAACATTCTTATTTATAAATATTGGGTAAATAGAATCCAAAACAGTAATTGAATATGAAATAAATTGGAATGAATCTGATTTAAAGAAAATGTCCCATTTGTTAGCTTCATACAAGGTTACATCATTGTTAGGAGGAATTCGTAGTGAATCTGAATTATTATGATACTTTAATTCATGATTATTTAAAGTAACTTCTAATGGCTTTTTAGTAGTATCTGGAAAAGTAAATTGAGCATAATAAGATAACCTTGTAGATTCTTTAATTGTATCACCAATTTGAGAACTTTGTGGAGTTAATTTTATTCCACTTATAGCATTAAAATCAGAGTTAATTATTCCATCTGGAATTAGTAATTCAAAATCATACTTATTTATAAAATTAGAAGAAATTGTTGGGCTTTCACAAGAATTCAAAATAAAAAAAGGAATTACAAAGATGAAAACAATTGAAATTTTAATCATAAGTTAATCTAAAAACATTTTTTTTGGTTTGTCTAAAGGTAAGATAAATAAAAGTGGTATAATTGAATAAATTACAAAAGAAATGTAAATATTTACCCAAGCCATTAAAACAGCAAATCCGTATATAATTGGTCCTCCAAAAAATGCTAAATACAAATTTTTTCTAACATCTTTATATATATACTCATCTCTCATATAATTTTTAACAATATAATAATATAAACTCCAAAGGAAAAAAGTTGAAAATATAATAACAATTCCTAAAGAAGCAACAGCAATAGGTAGCTTAGGATATGTACCTAAAAGTTCACTTGGAAATGGAATAAATGAAGTTGATAACAAGAATAATATATTTATCCAAACAAAACCATAATCTATATGTTTTGCCATTCTAAGTATATTATGATGTTGAAGCCATAAAGTCCCAACAATTAAAAAACTTATCAACCAACTTAAGAATACGGGTATTAAATCAAACAACTTTTCCTTAAGTTCAGAATTATCTAATGTACTGTTTAAGTGGGGAACTTTAATTTCTAGAATCAGTAAAGTAATTATAATAGCAAACACACCATCACTAAACGCTTCTAATCTATTTTTATTGAATTTCCAATATTTAAATTTTAACATAATAATATAAGGTTACAATAAATTTATTTTAACAAAACCAAAGTTTAAAATAATCATATTTTTCAAAATAAAATCTGAACTTAAAATTATTTATTAACTCTAATTAACTAAATACTACAAATAGTTATAAAAAAAATGAAATTTATCAAGTTAATTCCAATATTTTTATTGTCAATATTATTATTAGATACCATAGAATATAGTAAAAGTAAAATGCCTTTTGAAAAAGTTGGTTTAACACAAAGGCAAGCAGTTGCAATACTTATAGACAAATTTAGTTATAGACCAACTCCTGGGTTAATTGATTCAATAGTCATATTTGGCATAGATAACTGGTTTTTAGACCAATTAAAAGCTGATAATAAAGATATTGAATTAGAAAAAAATAGAACCATTCATGACATTAAAAATGACAACTAATGAAATTTCGAATATATATATTAACCCTGGTAAACTTTTAATTAAGGCTAAACTTGAGAATGCATTTGATTAAACAGATACAATTAACAAAAAAGAATTTAAAAAGAATTTAATAAAATTTGCTATTAATAATGGATATAAGCCTCAAAATGAATTAATTAGAGAATTGATTGCTCAAAAATATATAGATCTATTTTTACAAAAAATCAACTTCAAGAACTGATGACTGATTTTTGGTTTAATCATTTTAATGTTTCAATTACATGTAATCATTCTAAGGAATTTGTTTAAATTATAAAAGAGAAGCAATTAGGTTGATTGCATTAACAAATTTTAGGAATATTTTAGGAAAAGCAAGCATCCTGCAATGCTTACATACCTTGACAATGCTCAATCTACAGCACCTGAAGGAGTTAGAACTACTCTTACTTACACCTTTGATAAAATGATAAATGAGAATAAAAACAGTTAGTTTTTCAATAGATATAAAGAGAATTTATTAGAGAAAAAAAAAGGGCTGAGGATGGTTTAAATGAAAAATTACCAAATGATTTTAAAATTTAAAAAGAAATAAATGAAAATTTTGCTAGAGAATTAATGGAACTTCATACATTAGGAGTTGATGGAGGTTATACACAAAAAGACATTGAAGGTATAGCCAGAGTTTTCACAGAGTGGACTAACTTTCCTAATGGTGATAGAGGAGATAAAATAAGAGAAAAAATTGATAAAGGTATAAAAGTATGGTTTATTCAACAGAATGATTTTTTATTTAGAGCTGATGTATATGATGCATAATTAAAATTTATTTTAGGGATGGATTTTCCTGCTGGTGGTGGAATGGAAAAAGGTGAAAAAGTACTAGATATATTAGCATCACATCCAAATACTGCAAAATTTTTATGTAAAAAATTAGTATCATTTTTTACAAATGATAACCCTTCTGAACCATTAATTAATAGGGTGGTAGATACATATGAATCAACAAATGGAGAAATAAAATCTTTACTAACAACACTTGTTGAATTAAAAGAATTTTGGCAAGAAGTAAAAGTTAGAATTAAAATTAAAACTCCTTTTGAATATGTTATTAGCTCAATTAGAATTCTTGAAACTAATGTTGAAAACCCAAACAATCTATATTTTAAAATTAAAGAAATGGGTCAGGAAATGTATTGATATCAAGCTCCAACTGGGTATCCTGATAAAGGAGAGTATTGGGTTAATACAGGTTCATTAATTAATAGATTGAACTTTAACTTGAATTTTGCATTAAATAAAATTAATGGAGTCAAAGTTGATATTCTCAAGCTAAACAACAACCATGAACCAAAAAGTATAGAAAACGCTTTTTAACTTATTTAAAATTTCTCTTACCAGGAAGAGATTTAGTTGAAACAAAAAGGCTTTTGTATCCAATTATAAAGGATCCAGATTTTTCAAACAAATTAGATTCAAAGTTAAAAGAAAATAAGTCAAATAGTAAAAATGTTTCTGATAATTTAAGTGATTTTGAGAAAGATTTAGATGAAGATATTTTCTTTAAAGATAATGTTGAAACTGATATTAATGTAAATCAAGAAAACTCCAATTTTATGGTTTCTTAGGTTGTTGGTTTAATTTTAAGTTCTCCTGAATTTCAAAAGCAATGATTTTGTATATTGCGATGAAATTTAATTATCTTTATGTTTCTTTACCATAATTAATATGCAATTAGATAGCGATTTTGGATCTGAGATTAGAAGTAGAATTTTTCTTATTGTAACAGCAACATTACTATCTATTTTTATAGCTAGATTAATACAATTGCAGATTCTACAAGGTAGTCAGTATAATTTAAGATCTGAATCTCAAGGAATTAAAAAAATTTCACGCGAACCAGTAAGAGGAAATATTTTTGATAAATTTGGTAGATTAATTGTAGGAAATGTTCCATCATATGGTATATTAATAACTCCAAGTAAGTTAACAAAAGATTCAAAAAAACTTTTAGCATCAATAATGTTTATTGATACAAATGAAATAAACCTTAAAATCAAACAATATAAACAAACACCATTCTCACCCGTTAGAATTTTTAGAGATGTCCCATTTGAAATTATTATTAAAATTAACGAATATCATCGCAATTTAATTGGAGTTGATGTTTCAGAAGATTCTAAAAGGTCTTATTTACCAATTGTTAGAGCATCTCATCTCTTAGGTTATGCTAGAGAGATTAATAAAAAAGAGATTGAAATAGATCCTCATTATTATTCATTTGGTGACATCATTGGTAAGACTGGAATTGAAAATTCATATGAACCATTTTTAAGAGGTGAAAAAGGATATGATTATATTGCCGTAAATAATAGAGGACAAAGAGTATCAGCATTTAATGATGGAAAACTTGATCAATCTGCTACAAATGGATTTGATTTATATACAAGTTTAGATCCAAATTTACAAACTTATGCTGAATCTTTGATGAGAGGTAAGCGAGGAGCAATTGTTGCAATTGATCCAAATAATGGAGAAATATTAACTGTTGCAAGTGCACCAGATTATGACCCATTAATTTTCAATAACAAATCAAATTCAAAAGATTTTCAACAAGTATATTCAGATTCATCTAAACCATTGTTTAATAGGGCAACTCAAGCTATATATCCTCCTGGATCAACTTGGAAGCCTTTAATGGCTATTGCTGGAATGATGGAAGGTTTAATTACACCAAAAACAAGAATCTCATGTGGTGGTTCTTTTAGCTATGGTGGAAGGACTTGGAAATGCCACGGTGCACATGGTAATATAAATGTTAGAGAAGCAATTCATGTTTCATGTAATGTATTTTTTTATAAATTAGCATTACAATTAGGAATAGATAATTATTACAAATGGGGTAAAATATTTAGATTTGGTACAAAGCAATCTGATATTCCCGAAAACAAAACATTGTTACCTTCAAGAGAATACTTAGATAAAATGTATGGAAAAGATAAATTTCCAAGAGGAATATTAGTAAATTTAGGTATTGGACAAGGTCAGCTTGGGGTAAGTGTTTTGCAATTAGCTTCGTATATTTCTACAATTGCAAATAATGGTGTATATCATCAACCTCATTTGGTTCGAGCAATAAGGAACAAATCAAATAACGGACAGATTCAACAAATGGTATTTGAAAATGAAGATTTAAAAATTCCAAAAGAGTTTCTAGATGTTGTACACTCTGGTTTGTCTGATGTTGTAAATGTAGCAGGAGGAACTGCAACAGGAGTTTCTATTAAGGGTGTCAGATTAGCTGGAAAAACAGGAACAGCTCAAGCAGGTAAAAACAAGAAAGATCACGCTTGGTTTGTATGTTATGCTCCATTTGATAAACCTAAAATTGCTATTTGTGTTTTAGTTGAAAATAGTGGATTAGGTGGAAGAAACGCTGCTCCAATTGCAAGCAGATTAGTTCAATTTTATTTAAATAGGCAAGTTGATAGTTTACAACTTGATACACTAAAATTATTACCACCTGGAGTTGTAAATGAAAATCCAAATGATGTAGAGGAAAGTACTATGTTACCTTAAAAAAAAACTAATATAATTTTAAATTATTAAATCAAAACTTATTGAATTTCCAAAAAGTTGATTTTATAAAAATAAATATATAAATAAAATTTTAAATCATTTTTTATCAAATTTTAGTCTTCTTCACCAGGAACTTTTTCACCCATAACATAGCCAACACCTCTAACTGAATGTATTAATCTAGAATTTCCATCTTCTTCAGATTTAGTTCTTAATCTATTTATATATACATCTACTAAATTAGAATTGGCATAAAAACTATAGCTCCAAACATGTTGAGCAATTGTAGCTCTTGATAGGGTTCTACCAGCATTTCTCATTAAATATTCTAATAAAGAATACTCTCTAACTGTTAGTTCTATTTCACGCTCACCTCTTTTTGCTTTATGAATTACAGTATCAAGTACCAAATCACCAACTTTAATTAAAGTTGATTTCTCAGATCTTCTAGTTAGTGATCTTAATCTTGCAGTTAACTCTTCAAAATGAAACGGTTTTGCTAAGTAATCATCTGCACCAGCGTCCAAACCTGAAACTTTATCTTGGGTACCAGTTTTAGCAGTTAACATTAAAACAGGAGTTTTATTTCCTTTTTCTCTTAACTCTTTTAGTACAGAAATTCCATCTCTTTTAGGCATCATCCAATCTAATACAATGCAATCATATTCATTAGACAAAGCCATTTCTAGCCCAACTTCCCCATCTTCAGCAAACATAGATTCATGACCTTCTTGGTTCAAACCTTCAGTAATAAATTTTATTACTTTTTTCTCGTCTTCAATTATCAAAACTTTCATAATATTTTTATGTGTTAAACAATTTATAACAATTTGAAATACAAATTAAAAAAATTAACTATAATTTCAATTATATTAAAAAAAAAATTCAAGTATTAATAAAATTATTAGCTTGAATTTTAATTATAATAAAATTTAAAAATTTAACCTAAGTAAGTTTTTAATTGTTTTGATCTTGATGCATGCCTTAATCTTCTGATTGCCTTTTCTTTAATCTGGCGAACTCTTTCTCTTGTTAATTGAAATTTTTCTCCTATTTCTTCGAGTGTAAGAGCTTGTTCCCTATCTAATCCAAAATACAATTTAATAACCTCTGCTTCCCTTTCAGATAATGTTGATAATGCTCTTCTTACTTCTATTTGTAATGACTCTGAAATTAATCCTGAATCTGGATTTGGTTGAGTATCATTTTGCAATACATCCAAAAGCCTATTATCTTCCCCTTGAGCAAATGGAGCATCAACAGATAAATGCCTACCAGAAATTCTAATTGTTTCTGCAACTTCAGTTATGGACATATCTAATTCTTCTGCTAGTTCACTTGCAGTAGGTTCGCGTTCATATTGTTGCTCCAATCTTGAATACGTTTTCCCAATTTTATTTAATGTACCAACTCGATTTAAAGGTAATCGCACAATTCTTGATTGTTCTGCCAATGCTTGTAAAATAGATTGTCTAATCCACCAAACAGCATATGAAATAAATTTAAAGCCTCTTGTTTCATCAAACCTTTTTGCAGCTTTTATTAGTCCTAAATTTCCTTCGTTAATTAAATCACCTAATGATAATCCTTGATTTTGATATTGTTTAGCAACTGAAACTACAAACCTAAGATTTGCTTTTGTGAGTTGTTCTAAAGCTCTTCGGCTATCAAACCCTCCTCGTTTAATTCTTTTCGCTAAATCAATCTCCATATCAGCAGATAAAAGCTCCACCTTACCTATTTCTTGTAGGTAACGGTCTAATGATTGACTTTCACGATTTGTGTATTGTTTTGTTATTCTCATTTTTCTATAAATACATTTAAATTTTAAATCTCAATTGACTTAAAAATGGATTGCGAAAATAATGCTTTTATTGCTTTCACCGATCAAACAAAATTATTTAATTTTAACATCCTACTTTTAAATCTATTAAATTTAACAATTCAACTTTTTCAACATTGTTATAAATTTGAAACTTACTTTTATCAATTGTTACCATTATTAAATTTGATTCAATTGAAATTGCTGCAGAAATTGCAATTCTTTCTTTGTTATGGATATTACCTAATGACGAAAGAATAGTTCCAATTGTTGTAGAATATCTACTACTAGCTCCTAAAACCTTTAAACCATAAATTACTTCATCAACTTTTTGTTTTTCAATTTTATTCTTTATCTTACTATACAATTCACTTACTTGAATAAATGATGTATAACATGTTTGTTTAACTAAAAGTTTTCTTAAAATTGACTCAACATCTTTTGGAGAACATAAATAATCTACTATAATATCTGTCTCAATAAAATACCCTTTTGACATTTTTAATGTGTTTATGTTGGAATATAGAATTTAAAATTTAAATTAACTATTGAATGAACTAATATGAATTAAATAGATTTAATCTAATTTTATTTATTGCAGTTTTTTTACCTTGAACATCAAAACACTTTTCTAGTAAATCTGTAATCTCTTCATCATTTGATAATATTTGCAATGTATTTTTAGAAATAATTTCTGCGTTTTCATAATCATGTTCTTTCATCAATAATCCTATTAATGTTATGGCAGTATTTCTTATTGAATTTTCAATTTCTTCTCTAATAGATTCAAAAAAATCATCATACAGTCCACTAAAAGGTACTCCTTTAATAGCAATCTCTAAAGCTAATTTGAAATTGTGAACAGATAAATAGAACGATTTTTTTTTAAGACCTTTTCTAGCAAGTTTTAAATATTTGTAGAAATCAAAAATGTCAACCTGCATTAATTCTTCATTTAAAATAATTGGTTCAGTTTCTGAATTTTTAATTTCTTCTTCACCAACAAGCTCTCTAAGTCTTAACCTAACTACCCTCATAGTATTTCGTGCTTTATCTGGATCATTTTCACCAGTAACTATTTGACAGAACTCTAAAGCTGATAATTTATCATCTATTAATTTGTTTGCTACTGTAACTCCAATTGCTGTTCTAAGTCTTTCTCCCGAAATATATTCAGGATTACAATTTGGTTTAACAAGGGCAATCTTTCCAAATATTTTTAATTTTAATTTGTTGTTTATAGATATTGATTCAATTTTATAATATTTTTTTCTTAATGTTTCTATCTTCTTATTCCACAATGATTTAAATTTTTCATCTAATAAAATATCAGATTTTAAAATAATTGTTTTCATGTACAACCAAAGACCCCTTGCCAAACACCATTCTAAATGGTTAGTAATCATAATTAAAACATTACATTCTAATTTTTTATAATATTTTGAGTTTTCTATTTTGAGAAAAATCAGCAACTTAATAGATAAAAGTGCATTTATAATATTCCCAATTTTAAATACCTCATTTAATAATTCTGAATTAATTACATTTATTTTTTTCTCATCGAAGTTTTTATTTTTATCAAGTAAAATTTCAATTAACATTGTTAATCCAAATAATTTCATTTCATAAAATTCTGTGAAATCGTTTTTTTTCAGGTCCTTAACATTGATAACTGATAATAAGTTTACAAATAAACTAGGTTTGTATAATTCATCAAGAAATTTTAGTTTATTATTGATTAAGTCGATAACATAATTATCTTGTCCAGTTAAAATTAATGAATCAATTAAGTTGTTAAAATATACAATTTTAGAGTTAACAGCTATTTCAGTTAAATTCTCAAATTCAATAATAATTTTATCTGGAGAAAATCCTAAATCTATTTTTATACAATCAATAAAACTTCTAGCAAGTAAATAATCAAATTTATTCCCCAAAATTAAGTTCAAATTAATATTCTTTTCAAATACAATTTTAGATTCTTCTAATTTCCCATCTTCATATAAGAATATAGCTTTTATCTTCTCAATTAAATTTGTTTCAGTAACACTTAAATTACATTCTTCTATCCTTTTCAACAATTCATAATTTTCAGCTTTTTCCAAATTATTATTAAAGTTAGTAATTAAAAAAGTACCTACTTTTAATAATAGATTTTTTTTCCTAATTTCATCATTCTCACATTTACTCAATAGAAAACTGAATTTTTCTTTTATCAAATTTATAATCCAAAATTCTTGTTTAACATTGTTATGAGCTCTTATAATGTCTCTAACAAAAACTAAATAAGGTTTTGAGAATTGGATATTTAAATTGTTCTTAACTTTATCATCTACAAATTCTAACTCTTTCAAAAGATCAACATCTTTTCTAGAAATTATTTTATTGTAAAATAATGCATCGTAACCCCAAATAAAATATTCTGTAATTATCTCAGATTCTAATCCTTGGCATAATTTTATTAGCTCAGTAGCAATGTTTATAAAATTATCTGATGAAATATCTCTCTTAAAAATTATTAAGTTTGTAAATAAAAATTTTGCTTTTAATTCTTTACTTTTAAGACAACTTTCATCAAATTCAAACATTGTAATCTCACAAATTGATTTTATAGAATCAATTAGAATTGGAGCAAATTTCCAATCAATTGTATTGCTAATGTTATAAGCAATATCAATACAATTTTCAATTGATTTCTCTATCAAATTATTATCTAATTTTAGAACTGAACACCCAAATTTATTTATAAAATTGTTTAACTCTATAAATGGAACAAGAGAGAATATTGGTGAATTAGAATATATTATAGTTAAAATCCTTTCAAAATTCAGTTTAGATTTTTTTAAAAATGAATCATGAACTAACGAATGAGTAAAACTAAGTGGAGGATATTCAGAAAAGTTTTTACCAAGTCTTAAAGGTGTTTCTTTAAAAGTTTCAATTAAAACACCTTTAAATATGAGTTTGTTTAATAAACTTGAATTTTTAGTTCCGATAAGTATTTCAGCTGATTCCCTACTGAAGATTTCACCTAATGTTGAAAGTTGAGAGCATAAAGTCATTTCCATTTCATTTAAATGAGACAACATTCCTTCAGACAAACTCTCAATACTTTTAGAAAGTATAATATTAAAGTTTGAAACTGATGATTTAATTAATTTTTCATTAGTATCAATTAACCCTGCTTTTATGATACCTCTAATTCCAGATTTAATGGCTAATGAATTACCTCTTGTAATTTCTTTAATTAATAAAATAAATTTATCTTCTATTTCAAACCCTAACAAATTTTTAAGCATATAAAAAATATCTAGAATTGAATGTTCTTTTAAATCTAATTCTTTGATAAGATATGGTTCTATAACGCTATTAAATATTGTTTCAATCGGTCTTCCTAAAAAAAGAACTGAAATCATTTCATCATTTAATCCAGTTAACAATTTCTTTAAATCTGATAATGATTCTTTTGTAAACAAATGTACATCCTCAATTATTATAATTAAAGATCTTATATGAGATAAACTTGCTAAATTATTTATATTGCCATTTAATGTTTTATCTTGAAAAGTTCTATTTTTAAAGAAATTAAAAGATATAGCATCTAGTTCATTTGAAATAAGGTTTGGAATTTCATTTAATGAATTTGGGTATAATTTTATGTGAATAACAATTCCACCTTCCTTTTTGATGATTTGGATAATATGTTCAACTAATCTAGATTTTCCAATTCCTGCTTCACCACTTATCAACATTGCCCTTAAAGAATAAGATTCTTGAGTTGATTTCCAGAATTCAATTATTTCATTTTTGATATCTTCCATACCAAAATATGGAAGTATACCATGATTTAAAAAATTGATATAATTTTCATTCATAAAATATTTTTATTCAATGTAACGGTAAAAATAATATATAGTAACGGTTTATAAATATATTTATACAGTTAACAAATTTAATTTAAAATTTCAAACTTAAAATCCAATGTTAAAAAACACTAGTGTAATAAAAGATACATTTATTTCAAATTCTTTAATTAGATGCTGCTATGATTGTGGAACTTATGCTTTGAATAATGATAAGTTTTGCGTTCTATGTGGAAGTTCTTTAACTAATACTTGCCCAAAGTGTTTAGAAATTGTTCATCATAAAATTGCTTTCTATTGTCCAAATTGCGGAATAAATTTTGAAGAAAAAAAGGTTTAATAAGAATAGGTATTCATAAGGTTTTTTATTTAAATTTGTGAAATAGATATTGTAATATTTTTTTTTTCATAATTATCAATTTTTAAATAGATGACAATTTTAAAACTTTTTACTCTTGTTTTGATTCTGAATCTAATTTATTTGTCAAATGCAATTTGTCAATGGAGTAGTATTAGTTCAATGCCAACTTATAATAAAGGGCAGTCTGCTGTTTTTTATAATGGAAAAATTTATTCATTCGGTGGATTTGATACTGACCCAATTAACTCAGCATATTCTTATGATTTAACTACTAGTAAATGGACAAAGTTAAATGATATGCCTACAGCAAAGTATGGTAGTTATGCAATTGTAGTTAATAATAAAATATTGATTGCTGGTGGAACAGAAAGCAAAGATTTATTTTCAGACATTACATATGAATATAATCCAACAACAAATTCTTACTCAGAAAAAGCATCAATTCCAAACTCAACATATTTTGGTTCTGTCGCAAATGTTGATAATAGAATGGTAATTATTGGTGGAATAAATTCAAATTCTCAAGTTAGTTCAATAGTTCAAATTTATAATCCGACTACAAATGAATGGATTGAAGCAAATGGGACATTAAATGTTGCATACGCCTATCAATCATCTACAGTTTTAAATAATATTATTTATTTAATTGGAGGAACTCCAGATGGAACAATTACTTCGGGGAATTGTTATAAAGGTACATTAAAAGGAAATGATATTAAGTTTGAAGAAATTGGTACAATTCAAGGTGGTATTGTTAGTGCATCTGCAGGTGTTTCTGGTGGTAAAGTTTATGTTACAGGAGGATTACCATATCCAGAAGGTGGATTTTCAAAGACTTATTATTATAATGATAAAGAAAATAAATGGATTTCAACATTTTCTTTGCCTACAAATTCTAGTGAAGCACCACCATTAATTGGAGATGGAAATAATTTATACTTTTTAGGAGGAAGTGGAAATTTAAATTTGTTTAAATTTACACCAAATCCAAACCCTGCAAGTGTAATTAAAGTTGAGAAAAATGAAGTTTTATTAAATTTAAAACAAAATGAAAAATCCATTATTAAAATTCCAATTAGAAATATTGGAAACTCAAATTTAACTGGTACATTCTCAATTCCATCAGATGATGATTGGGCAACATCTGATTTGTCAAGCTTTTTAATCAAACCTGATTCTATAAAAGAAGCTACAATTAACATTGATGCAAGTAATCTTAAACCTGGTGTTTATCAAACTGAAATTGGTGTTGTGTCTAATGATAAGTTAAATTTAAATTCAGTAATAAATGTATATTTATTTGTTTTGCCAAAAGATGTTTTAACACAAAAATCAAATATTGTTGTTGAAGAAATAACTGGAGATTGGTGTGGATGGTGCCCTTATGGACATGAAATTTTATCAACATTAAAAGATAAATTCAAAGAAAATTTAATTAGTATTGCATATCATGGTCCTTATAATAAAGATCCATCAAAAGGAGAACCAATGTCAAATACTGAAGTTGGGAAAATGATTACAGCATTAAATGGTAACTCTTATCCAACTGCAGCTATTCAAAGAAAATTATTTAAGAATGAAACTAGTAGAATGACTAGTAGAGAGAATTGGGAAAAGTATATTAATAATGTAAAAGATGAGTTTCCAAATGCTCCTATTACAATTGAGCTTTTAGAATTTAAATTTGATGAGACTACTAAATTAATTAAATCTAAAATTAGATTAACTTCTACACAAGCATTGTTTAATAGTTCCATAACTTCCACAAATGCTTTAACAATTGTTGTTGTTGAAGATAGTATTAAATCTAATCAAACAAAATATCATTCAGATGGATCTCCAACTGAGTATATAGATAATTATGTAAATAATTCTGTGGCAAGACAAGTTTATCCATCTGCTACTGGAAAAGCGATCCAGTTATCTGGAGGAACTGTTATAGCTGGAGGTAAATTATCTTCTCCTGGAGCATCAACGATTGTTGATATAGAATTTAAATTATCAACTAAAGTTGAAGATGTGAACAATTCTAGGATAATCTTTATAGCACATAAAAATGAGAAAGGATCAGTATCTGATATTTTACAAGGATCTGAAATCAAATTAAAATCAAGTATATTAGGATCTGTAAAAGATGTTGAAAAACAATACAAATTAGCTATATCAAGCACACCTAATCCTTCAAAAGGAATAGTTGAATTTACATTTTATTTGCCAAAATTTGGACTTGCTAAGCTTGAAATCTTTTCCACAAATGGAGAAAAGATTTCAACAATATTTAATTCAACATTTGAAAATGGAGTTCATAAAGTAGTCTCAGATTTATCTAATTTGTCATCTGGTAATTACACATCAGTTTTAACAATTGGTAATGAAAAAGTAATAGAAAATATTACTGTAGTAAAGTAAATATATTAGTAATTAAAAAAACCGGTTCATTTTAAAAATTGAATCGGTTTTTTTATATTATAATAATATTTTTGAAATTAATCATATTCACCCCAAACAGACCTCATAACATCAGCAATTTCTCCTAATGTAACATAATTTTCAACTCCTTTAATAATATGAGGCATAACATTATCATTACCCATAATTGCAATTTTAATAGAGTTTAAAGATTCCTTTACATTATTTGATGATCTTTCATTTTTCACTTTTTGAAGCGATTCTATTTGTTTGATTCTAATGGAATCGTTTACTTTTAACACATCTTTAAAATGCGGTTCATCAATTTCAAATTTATTCATACCTACAACAATTTCTTTCAAGCTCTCAATTCTTTTTTGAGCTTCATAAGATGAATTTGCAATTTCTTCTTGGATAAATCCAAGTTCAACTGCTTTCACCGAACCTCCCATTTCATCAATTTTGTTTATATACTCAAATGATTTTCTTTCAATTTCATCAGTTAAATATTCAATATAAAAACTACCTGCTAATGGATCGGTGGTATCAACAATTCCAGTTTCATAGCCAATTACTTGTTGGGTTCTAAGAGCTAATCTTGCAGCCTTTTCTGTAGGTAAACCTAAAGCCTCATCAAATCCATTTGTATGTAATGATTGTGTTCCTCCTAAAACAGCTGCCATTGCTTGTAGTGAAACTCGAACTATATTTGTTTCTGGCTGTTGTGCAGTTAATGTTGATCCAGCAGTTTGTGAGTGAAATCTTAACATTAATGATTTTTCATTTTTTGCTTTAAATCTATCCTTCATTATTTTTGCCCACATTCTTCTTGCAGCACGAAGTTTTGCTATTTCTTCAAAAAAATTATTATGTATGTTAAAGAAAAAACTTAATCTTGATGCAAATTTATCAATATCTAATCCACTATCAACTGCTGCTTGAGTGTAAGCAATTGCATTTGCCAATGTAAAAGAAACTTCTTGGACAGCAGTTGAACCTGCCTCTCTAATATGGTAACCTGAGATAGAAATAGTATTCCAATTAGGTAACTCATTACTACACCAAGCAAACATATCAGTAATTAACCTCATTGAAGGTTTAGGAGGATAAATGTAAGTACCCCTTGCTGCATATTCTTTTAAAATGTCATTCTGTACTGTACCATTTATTTTAGATAAATCAGATCTTTGTTTTTTTGCTAATGCAACATAAAATGCTAATAAAGTTGAAGCAGTTGAATTTATTGTCATAGAAGTAGAAACATCTTCAAGTTTAATTCCATCAAAAAGTTTCTCAATATCAACTAATGTATCAATTGCAACACCAACTTTTCCTACTTCACCCTCTGATATCGAATTATCTGAATCATATCCTATTTGTGTTGGCAAATCAAATGCTACTGATAACCCTGTAACTCCTTGAGCTAAAAGATATTTATATCTTGCATTAGATTCTTCAGCTGTTCCAAACCCTGAATACATACGCATTGTCCATAGCCTATTTCTATACATTGATTTATGAATTCCTCTTGTAAAAGGAAATTTTCCAGGTTCTTCATCAGCATTCCCTTTTAGAAATAATGGAATATTAATTCCCGAATTGGTTGTAAATTTATTATCTTCTAATTCCATAAATGTATAACTATGTTTTAATAAAATTGATTGGTGTTTAATTTGCAAAATTTGTAACATTAAATTCAATTGAGTTTCTAATATTAAAAAATTAACAAAATTGTTGCTAACAAAAATATGATTAAAAAAATTTCTATTACATTATTCCTTTTGTCAGTTTTAAATTTTAAAACTAGTGCTCAAGTATTTGATATTCCCGAAAAAAAAATTGGGATATTTGAAGTGATGTTTTCAGGAGGAAAAACTTCTTCTTATTATGGTATTGATGGTTCAACAAGACTTTTTGACATTATTGGTACTACCTTAACTTCTGTTACTTTAACAAACAAAATCGATTTGAAATTAACTTCAAATTTAACCGCAAATATGGAATTACCTTTAAACTATATTTATTTAATCAGTGATTCTTTATTTCCAGAAAGAAGTATATTAAATATTAAACATTTTGGTATCGGCTTAACATATTCGTTTCTAAATTCATCAAATTTTGTTTTAGGTTTTTCTTCAATGTTTAAAATTCCTAATGGATTTCATCAAGGTTTATATAATGATACTAAATACCTAAGTTTTTGGGGTGATGGTTACTTCCAATTTAATTCAAACGGGATTATCAAATATAAACTAGAAGATCAATTTATTAAATTTACATTAGGATATAATTGGAGAGATGAAGAAGCTAAAGATGAAATCCTTTATAAAGTTGAAGCTGGTACTTCTAAAACTAAAGGTACTGGATTGTTACTATTTTGTGAAGGAGTTGTCTCAACCAAAAATCCAGCAAATCCTTCTAAAGCTTTTTATCCAGGTTCATCTGGCGAAAGTTATAACAATGAAGTTACTCAAGGTGGTGATGGTAAATTTTATATGATTGAAAGTGAAAATTATACTTCTCTTGGTGCTAAAGTAATTGTATATTTAACTAATGATTTATTTTTAGATGGTTCATATTCAATTAAACTTTTTGGTGTAAATACTTTACTTTTAAATCAAGCAAATTTTGGAATTGGGTATCCTTTTTAGATTTTTTTATTGAACAGAACTTAGAATTAAATTATGAAGTTTATTTTTCTTTTGGTGTTTTTTATAATTACTTTAATTCCAACATCTGCTCAGATAGTTGTAAACCCTACAGTTGTATATCATGGTTTAAATCAAATATCAATTTCATCTCCTGCTGGTATTAAATCAATACTTAGATATGATGGAGGATTAATTTTCTCATCATGGAAAGAGTTAAAATCAGGTTTTGAAAACAAAGACTTTAAAATTGGGCAATTACCCATAATCTCAAATTGTAATAAACAAATTAAATTTATAGTACAGTGTAAAGCATTATCATATGATACGAAATTAAAAATTAAGATAATTTCTTGTAATAATACATCGATAATTTATGATTTAAATTTAGCAGGTGTATGGAATGTCTACAAAGAAGAATATGGTAATGTAGAGCTTGGTAGTACCAAATGTCATATTTTTGAAGTTTTTGCCCAAGGAGAAAAAGTTAGATTAGATTCAATTATTAGCCCATCACCACTATTCAAAATTAAATACACTAATATTAAGCCTCCAGTAATTATTCAACCAAGAACAAAGTATACTTATGAAGTTTGTTATACACCAACTAAAATTGGAAGATTCAAATGTCCTATACTAACTTATATTCATAGAGAGCAACCATCAGGTGGGTTTACAAATTTCATTGTATCTGATACTGGATACGCTACAGTTGTTCTACCCAAAAACAAAATTATAACTCCACCACAACCATTAGCCATAAATAAAAGGAAGCCAATTGTACAGAAACCTAAAATTACATTTTCAAAACCGAAGATTAATGATATTAAAAATAATAATTCATTCTTTAATAAAACACCTAAAAATGTAAAGTCAAAAGATTTTACAGTTCTTAAGAAAAAGGAGAAAATATTCTCATATTCCAACCCAAAAATTGTTTCAATTAATACTGTTAAAAATTTAAATTCAATCAAAAATGGTAATGACTCTTTGAGATTTAATAATTCTTTGACAAAATATTTGACCTCAGGTTATTTACTTACTACCAATAAAAATTTTAAACCAATCAACGAAACATCTTTAAATTTTAAAGAACAAATTGATTATAATTTTTCGTTTAAAGATTTTAGAATTTATGATCCAACAACTTTTAGAATGATGTTATCACCTACTGCTAATTCTATTGGAAAAAGTAAGTTATCAATTGGTAATTATGATGTTTTAGGTTGGATTGCACAATATGGTTTAGATAGTAATTTAACTTTGATAGGAGCTGGGTTATTTTTACCAAGAACAAGTATTAATCAATTTACTTTAGTTGGTACAATAGGTTTAAAAAATGAGTTCTATAATCAAAATTTGTATAGATTTTCTGGAGGTTTGCAAACTGGAATTACATTATCAGATTCTTCAACAATTTTATTAGGTGTTCCTTACGTAGTATCGACTTTTGGAAATGAAGATCAACGAATCAATTTTGTTTTAGGGTATAGTATTAGACATCATGATAGATTTAATAATGATAAATTTTACAGATATTCTCCAATAGTTAGCATTGGAGGAGATTTCAGATTTATCGATAATTTTAAAATTATTTTCGAAACAGCATTATTCGACAACTTAAATACAAAACCATTTGTTTTATCTTTTAGATATTTTGGTTTAAATTATTCTATTGATGCAGCACTTGGAGTTAATTTTGACAATAATAACAAAATAAATTTTGCCCCAATATTGAATGGTTTTTATGTATTCTAAATTTATTAATTTGATTTTAAAATTAAGATTTCATACATTTTTAATAATTTGTTTCTAACCTCATATTTCAATTTTAAAAACAAATTTATTATTAAATTGCATCCAAAAATTATCATCGAAAAAGATATTATTCAACATAAATTACTTGCTGAATGGGTCAATCATGAAGCAACATGGTTATCGTATCCACATAATAGATTAGATTGGCCTGGAAAATTTTCACCAATTCAATGGGTATTTACTGAAATAATTAAGTTTGTTTCTAGAGATGAAATTGTTAGATTGGTTGTTAAAGATTTAAATCAAAAAAGAAAAGCAGAAAATTCACTTAAAAAAGTTGGTGTTAATTTAGACAAAATTGATTTTATTGTAACTCCAACTGATCGTGGCTGGATGCGAGATTGTGGACCTTGCTTCGTCAAAAAAGGAGCTTTTAAATCGATAGTTAATTTTAAATTTAATGGTTGGGCAAAATATAACAACTACTTAAAAGATGATAGTATTCCAAATATTGCAGCTAAACATTTATCTTTGGATATTGAAAATGCTATTTTTAAAAATGTTAATGTAATTCTTGAAGGTGGAGCAATTGATGTTAATGGTATAGGCAGTTTATTAACATCTGAAGAATGTCTGTTAGATAAAATCACTCAAGTAAGAAATGAAGGATTTACAAGAAATAATTATAATGAACTATTCAAAAAATACTTCAATGTTTCTAATGTAATTTGGCTTAATAAAGGGATTTCTGGTGATGATACTCATGGTCATATTGATGATGTTTGTAGATTTGTAAATGAAGAAAGTATAATTTTAGTTCGTGAAAAAAATCCTAATGATTTAAATTATCCTATCTTAGAAGAAAATTGGGAAATAATACAAGATATAAAACTTGAGAATGGCTTAAAACCTAATGTTATTGAATTACCGATGCCATCTCCATTATATTTCGATAATATAAGATTACCAGCAAGTTATGCTAATTTTTATATAAGTAATCATGCTGTTCTAGTTCCAACCTTTAATGACCCAAATGACAGATTGGCACTTAATATTTTAAGTGATATTTTTCCTAATAAAAAAGTTATTGGAATACATTCATTAGATTTAGTATGGGGTTTAGGCACATTACATTGCTTAACTCATGATGAATTTTCAAATTATTAAAAAACCAAATTATAGATGAGTACAATATTTTCTAAAATTATCAACAAAGAAATACTTGTTAATATAGTTTATGAAGATGATTTAGTTTTAGCTTTTAAAGATATTACACCGCAAGCACCAATTCATATTATAATTATTCCTAAAGTTACCGATTTAAAAACTTTAAATGATATTAACGAAAAGCATATTACATTATTAGGGCATATAATTTTTGTAGCTACTAAAATTGCAAAAAGTGAAGGTATTTCTGAAAATGGATATAGGATTGTAATGAATTGTAATGCAGATGGAGGTCAGAGTATATTTCATATTCACTTACATCTTTTAGGTGGTAGAGAAATGAATTGGCCTCCTGGTTAGAACATTAACATGTAAGTTATATTTAAATTAACATGAATAATTAATTTTCATTATTTCCTTTTAACATCATATCTAATCTTTTTAATGTCTTTTCTATACTGAACCAGCTAAGTTTTTCTTTTGCAATTTCAATTACATCTTTATAGTAATCTTTATCTTTTAGTAGCTTTAATCCAATTTCTACTGCCCTAGATGTGTCAAATGGATTATCTATTGTAGTATTGGGAAACAATGTATTTGCATGTCCAGTTGAAGATGTGGTAATAATTGGTATACCTAAAGCTGCCGCATCCAATACATATCTAGCCCATGTATATCTTGAATCTAAGTTTATCCATATTTTAGATTTACTTGCTACTTTCAAAAAAGAATCCATGGAACCCATTGGATATAAAGTTAAATTTTCATCATTATATATTTTATTAGTTTTTTTAATGTATTTTAATTTATCGAGTGAAAAATTTCTTGAAACACCCTTTATGTTTCTAACAAAACTTTTTTCAAAACCAATCATTTTACAGCCTAATTGTTTACCAATTAAATAGTCAATTGGAGTTAAACTAGGGATACTACATAATAAACAACTTTCCTCTTTCTCTTGCAACCCTATAGAATAATTTGAGATTCCTTCAATTGGATATGGAATACCTATGTATTTAATCTGTGTATAGGTTAAGGTTTGTAAAAATTTAGTCCCTAAGTTATTAATTGAAATTATAAAATCCATTTCATTTGCTAATGAACTCCAACTTTTCCAAACAGGAATTACATCAGATAAACAACCTTCAAATAAGCCAACTATTATTGATTTTCTAGTTTTGTTTTCTTTTAAAATGTCAGTATATTTTGCAATGTATTGGATATTCATATTCAAAATTATCAAATCATAATTATGAATATCAGAAGAGTTTAAAAGTAATCCATTTTTGTAAGTTCCTTTTAGTGCGTAAACCCAACTCTCAACTCCATTCATAGTTTTCTCAAATATTGAAGGTCTTTGATTCCAGATCCATTCACCAGTATTTCTTGCACATAATAACATTTTCATATTCTTAAGTTCTATCATAACTAAATAATTAAGCTAGTAAGTTATTGAATTTTAAAAAATTTAATTTGATTTTATTATTGTTTGAATAATAGTTTATTTGAAAAATATTTAATTAAAATTAAAACTAATCTTCAATATTTTATAAAAATAAGATATTAAATGTGAATTAATCTGTTACATTTAATTACTAAAAAAAGTTAAATTTTTGTAAATTAAGTTCAGAATTTCGCATCGTATTGCTTTACTAAAACTTGTATATAAAAAACATGAAATTATCACATAATTATTTTCTAGTAATTCCCTTTTTTCTATTATTAATTATTACTGTTTCAGCTCAGAATAATTTTGTTGTTGATTCAAATTTAGTTAAAAAATTATCATCTATTAATACAAAAGATAGAGAAAACAATCCAATTGTTTCATCTGATGGAAAAATTATGTTTTTTAATTCAACCCGAAAAGGAACTAGAGCTTGGGCAACATTTGATAGCTTAAACAATAGATTTGATGAAGATATCTATTTTACTCGTAGGTTATCAACTAACAATTCCGTAGAAGAGTGGAGTGATCCTGTCAACTTAGGTTCTAAAATTAATACTAAGTCAGATGAAGGAGTTGTATCTGTTTCTCCAGATTGTAAAAAAATTTATTTTACTTCTGTAAAAAGAGGTTGGCTTTTGGATGGAGGTCCATTTTATTATGCACAATTAAGAGATACCCAACTAACTAATTTCAAAGGTTTAGGCGGAGGAATAACCATGTTTTTCAGGAACAACACTAAGTTAAATGAAAAAGGAGATGAAGATATTCATTCAAAAAGATTTAGATTATACGGTGCTTCAATCAGTGCGGATGGTAAAGATTTTTATTTTGCAACTACTGCTGGTACTAAGTCCGGGTTTCATGAAATTTTTGTATCCCACTTTAAAAATAGAGAGTGGACATATCCTCAAACTTTAGGTAGTCCTATCAATGATTCTGATTATGGAAATTATGCTCCATTTATTGCTGCTGATGGACATACTTTGTTTTTTTCTTCAAACAGACCAGATGGCTATGGTGGTGATGATATTTATGTTTCTATCAATAAGGATGGATATTGGCAAAAGCCTGTTAATATTGGTTCACCTATTAATACCCCTACAAACGAATCTTTTATTTCTATGACAGCCTCTGGAGAAAATATCTATATATGCTCAACTAGGGATAGTAGTGAAGACATTTATACAACTCCATTATCTTCAATACTTCCCCCTCAATACGTTGTAATGTTAAGAGGTACTGTTTTAGATAGTATCTCAGAAAATCCATTAGGAGCAAGAATTTTAGCAGAAGAAACTCAAACTGGGGATGCTTTATTTAACACTTCTAGTGATGGAAAAAATGGGACATATTCTGCTGTTTTAGAATCTGGCAAAAGATATACATTTACTGTTATTGCACCTGGATATAAACTTTTTTCTATTGGCTATCAGGTACCAAAAAATACTACATATAGAGAGTTAATGTATAACTTTAAGTTAACTCCAATAAGCACAACTACATCACTTGAAAATTTCAACCCAACCAATGAAGAGAGTGATGTTAATGACCCTAGATCTAAAGATGAAAACATTGAAGGAGAAGATGATGAAAATGAGCCTACATCAAAACAGATTCAATTAAAAGGAATTATTACCGATAAGAAATCAAATAAACCTTTAAAAGGGGTAGTTACATTAATTGATACAGAAACAGGTGATACTTTAAATATAAAAAAAGCAACTCAAAATGGTGCTTATAAAATTAATATAGATCAAGGTATAGACTATACAATTCATATTAGTGAACCAAAACATTACCCAGTTAGTATTCCATATAAAGTACCTGAGACTATATATAGAAGAATAGTTACATCAGATTTCCAATTAGATAAAATTGAGGATGTTTCACCTTCACTAGTTGAGAATTTAAGAAATTCAAAAGTAGAATCTGATAAGAATCCTAAAAAAAATAGAACTAAAGAGATTCTGGAAAGAAATGATTCAACTAAAAATAAAACTTTAGATTTAAGAAAATTGAATGGCACAATAACGGATATAGGAACAGGTGTTCCTTTATCCTCAAATATTTATTTAAATGAATCTAAGTCAGGAAATCAAGCAGCAAGTACTAATTCACTTACTGATGGATTGTATGAAATAAAATTAATTCCAGGAATTAAGTATGATATTGTTGTCAGGGCTGAAGGTTATTCTCCAGAAACAAAATCATTAATTATACCAAAATCAAGTTCTAAACAAGAATTTACGTACAACTTTTCATTAAGTAAATTAAATGAGATTAATTCTAAAAATAATTCATTATCTACATTTGTAAATAAAGTTATAGAACCAAGTGAAAACAAAATTGATAATAATATGGAAGCTTTATATACTAACAAAAATCAACAACAAAATGATTTAGAAGAATATGTTACTACTAAACCAATTATGTCATTTGGTGGAAAAGATCTAGAAGTAAATCCATTATTTATTAACTTGAATGCTCCATTTAATTATGGAACAGCAACTGTTAATCCTATACTTTATCCACAACTTGATAGCTTGATTAGTATGATGAAAAATGACGAGAGTATGAGAATTCAAATTGGAGGACATACCGATAATGTAGGTTCATCAAGTTATAACAAGTATTTGTCTCAATTACGAGCAGATGCTGTTAAAATTTATTTAATAGAAAAAGGTCAATTTCAAAATTATAGAATTAAATCAAAGGGTTTTGGATTAGACCAACCAATTGATACTAATGAAAGTGATCAAGGTAGAACAAACAACCGAAGAGTAGAAATTAAATTATTAAAAAATAAATTAATTAAAAAATTCAAATTAACTTCAAAATAAACTTAAGTTTAAATAGTTATATTGTTTTATATCATAAAATTTTTACATTTTTCAGTTTGATATTATTAAATTGCAACACTATTTGCAAATTATAATAATTAACTTTAATAATATTTATGTTAAAAATTGGTGATAAAGCTCCCTCGTTTACAGCTCTAGATCAAAACGAAACTATTCATTCTTTATCAGATTATTTAGGTAAAAAAATAGTAATCTATTTTTATCCAAAAGATATGACTAGTGGTTGTACAACTGAATCTTGTGACTTTAGAGACAATTTATCAAGAGTAAAATCTGGTGGAGCTTTTGTATTTGGTATTAGTCCAGATTCGGTCAAATCTCATAAAAAATTTGAAGAAAAAGAATCATTAAACTTCCCTCTTTTATCCGATCAAGATAAACAAATCTGTAAAGCATATTTTGTTTGGAAAGAAAAATCATTGTATGGTAAAAAATATTTTGGAGTTGAAAGAACTACTTATATAATTGATGAAAATGGAATAATTTCTAAAATATTTAATAAGGTTACTGTTTCTGGTCATGTTGAAGATGTATTAATAAATTTGACTCAAATGTAATGATTGATACACATTCACATATTTATTCAGAACATTTTGATTCAGATTTTGATTTGATGATTCAAAGAGCAAAAAATTTTGGTATAGAAAAAATAATAGTTCCAGCGACAAAACCATCTGAGTTTCACAAGATTTTCAATTTAATAAATAAAAATAAAATTTTTATTTATGGATGTTTAGGAATTCACCCACATCATGCACATGAAATCAATGATACAGATTTATTAAATTTAGAAAGTTTATCATTAAATAAAAACATCGTAGCCATTGGAGAAATTGGACTAGATTATCATTATGACTTTTGTCCAAAAGAAATTCAAAAAGATGTATTCAGAAAACAATTGAGAATAGCAAAAAAATTAAATTTACCTGTTGTAATACATAATAGAGAAAGTGATGAAGATGTTATTCAGATTTTAAAAGAAGAAAAAGATGACAATTTACAAATTCAACTTCATTGTTTCTCTAGCAAGTTAGATGTTTTAAAAGAAGCTTTAAATTTAGGTTCTTATATTTCATTTACTGGAAATATAACTTTCAAAAATAGTAATTTGAATGAAATTGTTAATTTTGTACCAGATGATAAAATTATGATTGAAACAGATGCTCCTTACATGACACCAGTACCAAATAGAGGTAAAAGGAATGAACCGAGTAATTTAGTAATTATAGCACAAAAATTATCAGAAATTAAGAACAGATCTTTACAAGAAATAATATTAATGACTACAAAAAACGCTAGAATTTTTTTTAATTTAACAACTTTTCTTTTTTGCTTTTTGATGTTTAATAATTTGTTTTCTCAAACAGATACAAATAAAACTTCAATAATAAAAACTAAAGGTATAATTGGTTTTGGACCACACTTTGGAACTTCAACAATTATTGTAGGGTCGGAAACAGATGCAAATTCTATAACAAGTTATGGAGGTTGGGTAAGTATCGTTCCACCAACAACATGGGGCGTTAAATGGATCCAATTTGATATTGCATATACTTTCTTTAAGAATTCAAAGCTTGCAGATTCTTCTTATTCAGCTTTGTTGAAAATAGATTCTTCAGTCCCAAAAATTATACCTCCAAACACTCATCAAACAATTGATTTTGCTTTAAGATTTATTGGTAATCCTTCAAACCGTATTAATTTTTATGCTACATTAGGATTTACTTACTTTAAAAATCGTTTTGGGGTTGATGAATACTTTTATACTCAACGAAAAGATTCAACTTTTAATGGTTTTGAAGATACGGGATTTGGACTTTGTGGCGGAGTTGGATGCTCATATAATCTTGATTTAGATTTTGGTACTTTTTCGCCAACAGCAGAATACAGAGCTTCTTCAATAATGACTGAACGTCAATTAAAACGAAGAAATGGAGAGTTCTTTCTAAGTCAAATTAGATTTGGTATTTATTTTTACCCAAAATTTTAATTGAAGTGTTATAATTATATCAATTACCTTAATAAATCTGGTATTGTTTCAAACAATTTGTTGAATGAAATTTTTGATGACGTTGATACTAGAATTGAAATAAATTTTTCTGATAATCTTCCATTAGGTTTTAACAAGTTTGGTGCAATTGGAGTAACATTATTCAAGAGAATATATTTTCTAAATAGGTTTAAATTTTTAGATCCATTTGAACAAATCGCAATCATTAGGCATGAGTTAGAGCATATTCAACAGCAAAATAAGCATGGTTTGTTTTTTTATATTTTATATTTATGTGAATGGGTTATCCATTTTATAAAATTATTATTTTCTAGCCCTATTAGTAAATTTAGAACTCTCCCTAATATAGCATACCATTTAATTTCTTTCGAAAAAAGTGCATATTTAATTGAAAATAAAACTAAAATCCTTTTAATTAATGAATCTAATTATGATAAATCAAATTACTAAAATTCATTTAGATGATATGTTGCAATTTTATACCCCATTAGTTTCAGATACAATGGATAGATTAGGTATAAAATCTTATGTAATTGATAAATCAATTCAATCAAACTCTAAAAATCCAGATTTAAAATTTTGTGGTTTTGCATATCCTTGTTTGGTTAAAAAAACTGATCAATATGTTGAGATAAATAAATTATTAGAAATGATAGATTCTATTCCGAAAGACTCTTTCATTGTAATTGCAACAGACTCTAATATCGATGCAGCTCTTTGGGGGGGTATGATGAGTGCTGGAGCAAAATCGCACGAAACTGTAGCAGCAATGGTAGGTGGGGAAATTAGAGACATCTCTCAAATTAATTCACTTGGATTTGAAGTTTACTCAAAGGGACATTGTATTAAAGATATTAGAACAAGAGGATATATGGATAGTTATAATGTAAATGTAAATTTTTACGGAATTGAAATTAAACCTAATGACGTTATTTTTTCAGATGTAAATGGAGTTGTTGTTATTCCTAAAGAAAATTTTTTTGAAGTTTATTTTGAATTGTTAAAAGCATTAGATGAAGAAAAATCGGTATTTAAAGGTTTATCAGAAGGAAAAAGTGCATCAGATTTATTTAATAAATTTAATAGATTTTAAAAAAAGCTCCCTCAATTAGAAAATTGAGGGAGCTTTTTTAATATTGAAATTTCAAAGTTTTACTATTATTCTTACTATCTATTATCATTAGAAAATAATTACCTCTTGGAAGTAAATTAATTTTATATTGAAAAGTATTTTCACCTTTATTTAACTTAATTTCACCAATGTTATAAACTAATTCGCTTCCCTCATTATATAATTTGATATTATAATTTATGTTAGAGTTTACTGAAACTAATAATTTCATAGTTTTATCAATAACATTTAGTGAAGCTTTTTCAAGTATTTTATTATCTAATTCATTTACTGATTTCACGACACAAACTCCCCTTAATAGTGCATCTCGATCAAGAGCAGTTGCATTAGAAATTAACACAACAGAATCTATATATATTTTAGCATAAAATGGTTTAAACTTAATTTTAATTTCTTTAGACTCTCCACTTGCAACTTTTAAAGGTAAAAAAGAAGCTATATCATCTATCAAAAAAAATTCTGGATTTGAAGGGAGTTTAATATCATTAATAATTAACAAACTTGGTTCATTAGAACTATTAACAATTTTAAAAGAAGAAGTTACTTCTTGTCCCTTTTCAACAGTACCAAAATTAATATCTGATACTTCAATAACTGGATTACCTAATACTTTTGCATACAATGAAGCAAAATAAAAATCTCCACAATTATCTTTAAATCCTATAGAGTCAGCAAATTCACCTGCTGTGTTTGAATTAAATTCAATTTCTATTACAACACTATCTTTGTTATAAAGATTAAATTTCTCAGTTGGATCAATAACTTTAAATCTAACATTGCTGCTTTTTACAACAATAGATATTGAATCGATTAAAGCTTTATAAATAGTAACTTTTTTGGAAGCAGATTGACCAACTTCAACATTTCCAAAATCTATTTTTTTAGAACTAAATTTTATAGAATTTAAAGGTTCATACCTAATAGTATCTTTAGTAATATTTCCAGAAACATCAGAAACAGCTATATAAGCAATTCCTTGTTTGTTAAAATCTATTGGTTTTAAATTAAAAGTTATACTATCAGATAAACCCGGTACAAATTCATTGGTTTTCAGAGCATAATTTTCACTAGTTTGCAATAAATCTATGTATAACAAATTTCTTTTAATAGAATCATTTCTAGGGTAATCAACTATTGAACCTGTAATATTACCATTACATTGTTTTGATACCTTTAATATTCTAGGATTTTCTAAATCTTGTGCTAAATCTGATTTAATATCTCTTGGAAATTGCATTCCATAAGCTTGAGAAGAAACATCTCCATAACTATATCCTGTGAATGCAGTATTACTTTTTATACCAAAATAACCTGAAGATTTAGTTTTGAAAACATAACCAGTTGTTGTTGAATTTATTTGTTCAATACTAAGTAATGACCATGCAATTGTGATTTTATCCCACAATCCATTTAGACTATTATAAATTTTTATACTATCCTTATTTAGATTCTCACCAATTAATGTTATATAATGATTTTGGAATCCAGATGTTGGTACTATAATCTTATATTCTTTTTGATATTGATTAAATGGTGTTAGATTGAAATAAAATGGGAGGTCATTATTTAACTGCTCTTTATTTGTCTGAATAATAGATATTGGTTTGCTTGATGTTATAGTATAAACAGAATCAATTAAGTTATACTCTTTATGACCAATATCAAATCCTATTCTTGGATTATTGAAAATTGTATCTAACTTCCCATTTATAAAGATTTTGGTTTCATCATCAAATGAATATACACTCACTTTTTCGCCAATTAAACTATTCCTGAAAGATTGAATATCATACCTATCCCCCCAACTCGAATAAGGCATCAACATTGTTGAAGCATATTCACATGGATAATCAACATTATTTTTCTTTATACATTGAGTTCCCACTGATACTGCAATAGGTCTAGTTGAATGTATTATAGCACCTGAAAAATCTGTATTTTGATTTTTAGCAAATCCATTATAAACATCTCCACGATCAAGATTTAATGTATATGAAAATCCAATCGAATCGTGGCTTACAGTACCTTTGTTTTTAGGCATTGAAACTGATACAACAGTGTTATCATATACAGAAGTTATCAAAAGTTGTGAAGGAGCAGAAAAGGATTGTGAACCATGAACAATATATTGCCTACCCAATTGATGTACGGGTGGAATCCACATACCATCACCAGAATTACCATTCTGATTAACAACATAAACAACAATAGGATCATGAGCAATAATATGAACAGCTTTAGATCTATATATTTGATCATCAGGAACATTTACACCATTTTCAAATGCAAACAATTCTGCCTCAACTGAATTAAAATCAAAAGTAATTACATCATTTGGAATTGTAAATATTGATCTTTTAAGAATTGTATTGTTAATAAATATTTTCACCTCTGTTCTTATTGTAGATGAAATATACATTCTAATTTGTTTTTGGTTTGTACCTTGATTAATATTTAACGGTACTGCAAACATAAATTCATTACCATATCCAAATTCAGAAAATGATTTATTTAAAATAACAAACATCATTAATATTAACAAACTAAAATACCTAATCATAAAATATTTATTTTTTAAATTAATTGTTATAGATTTTTATGATTTTAACTTTTTTTCCATTTAACTCGCAATAAACATAATATTGTCCTGTTGGTAATTCAGATATATCTTTTAAAATTGTATTCTTTCCATTTACATTACCATCAAAAATTGAAGTAATAGATTTCCCAGAAATATCATATAAACTGACTGATAAAAATGAAGTACCTAAAACAGTATATTCTAGTTTTAAATTTTTTTCTGATATGAAAGCATTTAAAATTACATTTTTATCAAAATCATTTACATTACCAATACCTAGAACTCCAGTTCCGATTAAATTAATTTGATATTTATTTGATCCATTTGTAATTGAATTACTTGTAACAATAACAGAATCAATATATTTTTTTTCAATTTGAGGTTTAAAACTAATTTTAATTTTTACTGATTTTCCATTATCAATCTGAATTGGATAAGGTGGAATACCTTCTGTGAATTTAAAAGCTCCAAAATCAAAAGGTGGTTTTATATCTGAAATACTTAATATACTCTCACTTTGAGAATTATTTTTTATAATTAGATCTTGAACGTTTATTTTATTTAAATCAATAGATCCAAAATCTAAATCTAAAGCTCCAATTTCGCTAGGGGCTAATGTTTTAGCACTTAGCTCAATTCCTAAGATTGGTCCGCAATCATCTGATATTAAAAGTGTATCAATTGATGGTCCTACTTTAGAGTTATTGTATTCGACAATTATTTCAGAAGTACCTAAACTTTGAAGTGTTAATCTTTTTGGAGAATTGATAACAAACCCTGAATTATCTTTTAATGATAACACTACATCAGTAGGATTAGTTAATTCATTTTTTATAGTTAATTTATTTAGTAATTTGAATTCACCTATTTTTAGTCCCATATCAATAATCTTCTTCTCAGTACTTATTAATTTAGGTTTATAAATAAATGTATCCAATTTAGTATTACCATTATAGTCATATACAGCAACAATTGCTTGAGCACCTTTTCTAACATCCATTACTTCTAATTTGTAATTTGAAGATATTGTAACTCCTTCATTTATTGGATCAACAATTAATTTATAATTTGATAACTCAACATCTTCAATTTTATATAAATTAATTCTGATTGAATCTATTGATGGCAAATCCTGTGCCCGAATAGTATAACTTCCCTTTCTACAATCTGAGCTAATTATTGAAGTAATAGGATTAATTGTATCAGGAATAAATCCCAAATTAATATTATTTGTAAATGGAAAACCATAACCCTCTGAATCACTATTCCCACATACTATACCATGGAATGGCTTTGTTCCTCTTATTTGGTAAGCCCCAGTTCCAAGTTTTAAAGTTAATCCAATATTTCCATCAAAATAAAAATTCTTTCTAATTGGCGTAAGACCAGATATTTTTTTCCATGTTCCATTTTCACCAGTTTTATATTCAATATTTAAATATTCATTTGAATCACATACAATGTTTATAAAATTGCTTTGTAAATCCCCAACATAAAACAAATAATTATTACTATAATTTTTAAACGGTGTTAAAACAACTCCATAAGGATCGCTTTTAACTTTATCATAAGATTGAGAGTTATTAAATTGCATTACCTGAATAGGCTTATTAGATCTTATTTTTGATAAGTTTGATGCAATTGGTAAAGTAGTATACCATGATTCTCTTAATTCTAAATCATTACCAAATCTATTTATTCTAACTGGTGTTTCATCATTGTAATAAACATCTGTTGAATCTTCTGTTGCAAATATTTTAAACAAATCACCTTTTTCTCTTAAAGGAAATGGAACTGTATAAAATAAATTACCAGCATTAGTAATTGGATGCAACATTTCAGAAACGTGATCACAGTATTGAAATTCGCTAAGGGGTAAAATACTACATTGAGTACCAGCTGTAACTGCAATTGGTCTGTTGCAAGTAATAATTGCACCACTTAAATCATTCACTTCATCTTTAGACATTAAACTATAAACATCTCCTCTATTTAAAGAAACCTCAAATGACTTTTCAACTGATGAATCTCTTGATCCAGTTATTGTATGTTTTGGTAAAGTAATAAATACTTGAGATGAAGCATACAAACCTGTAATCATAAACTGTGAACATAACAATTGACTACTTGAAGATAAGCCTGGAGCAGTTGAAACAATATAATCCCTTCCACATTGATTAACTGGTAAAATTGTCATACCTTCCCTTGTTCCTGTTATACTATTCATTCCATAAACTGCAATAGGATCCACAGATCTTACATGTAATGCTTTATCAATATATACACTATCTCGAGGCACAATTTTAGTATCACTTTTTGTAAAGACTTGTCCTTCTTGTGGAAGCAAATCAACTGATACTACATCGTTTGGAATAGTGAAAACAGTTTTTTTAAGAACTGATCCAGCCCATACTTTAACCTCAGTTTTTTTTGTTGATAGTAAATAGATTCTGATGTTTCTAAAGGGTTGTGATTGTTCCCAATTTGATGGAAAAGCAAAAAAGAATTCTTTTCCTAATCCTGCAACTTGAGCTTTTATGCTAGTAGTTATCGAAAGGAAACAAAATATTGATAGAATAATTTTTACGAACTTCATTTTTTATTTTAAATTATTTTTTATTAAATTTAGATGAATTAATTAAATTCTGATTTTCATAAATGGATATTACGTATGTTCCAGCTAATAAAGATGATACATCAATAACAAAGTCTTCAGTATTAGAAACAGGATTATTTACAATATTTTTTAGTACCATTTTACCATTAACATCATATACCGAATAATTAACATTTTTGTAATTATTACTTTTCAATCTGCAAGTAAGTAATTCAGTAGTTGGGTTGGGGTAAACAAATGCATTCTCATTTTCTTTCAATAAATTAACATTTGTTTTTGGTTGTTCTGCCGATCCACATTGAATAATTTTATTTTGATTTGCAATATCTTGAACATAAGCAATTGCAAATATTTTATTAACTTCCCATAAAGGTGAATTTATAGAATACTTAAATACATAATTTTTAGTTTCACCTTTTTTTATAGAAAAATTCTCACCTAATAGATTAGGTAAAGTTTTAACAAAAACATCAAAAAATTCTTTTTCACCATTTGTGTTTGGTATTGTATCATTATAGTATAAATGATTTTGTATAAGAGTGCAATACAATTTATATGTTCCATCTCCTATCCAAGAATTTCCTGCAGTTACAAAAACAGAATCAGTCACTTCTTGATTATTGATACTTTGATTAACCAATATTGAGAGAGGAGATTTGGTTTTTAACTCATCACTAACTCCTCTTTTTACTTCAGATTCTTGAGTAGGTGCAATTGTTATATCACCATTTATCTTTGCATCAGGAATACCAGAAACTCCATATTTTTCTCTTTGTTTGTTGTTTTCATCTTTATTAGCTATATTCATAGGATCTCCAAGTTTAGGATAATTCATATGATATCTTATTGTTAACACCATACCATTATTTTCTTTAACAGCTTTATTTAAAATTGGTCCTGCTGCCACACAAGGTATACAAGTTGCACTTGTAAATTCTTCTATTAACACTTTTCTTGGAAATTGAGAAAATGCAAAAGTATTTATAATTAAAATAAATAGTAAACAGAAACTGAATAATTTTTTAAATTTTAAATAACTCATAATGTTTGTATTTTAGAAATTAATAATAGTTTTTAATGATTGGATGTTTATCAATTTTTTACAAATATAAAGACTCAATAATAACTTTTAAGTTACACATAATAGTTAAATTTGTCCATCACAAAATTACATAATCAAGCGTTAGAATTGAGATTTAAATTATAAAATGATTCACAAAATTAAAATACGTTTATTAACATTATTACTAATACTTCCATTTATTTCTTCTTGTAAAACTTGGAATAATTTCAGTACATTTTATAATTTATTCTGGAATATAGAAAGAATTGACAAAGAAATTGCTGACGAAACAGATTATATAAGAGATGAATCAAATCCACAACCATCGTTTTACATACCAAATGATGATGATCAGTCAAAAGGACTCGGTTATTATCCTCACTTAGAAAAAAGAACTTTAAACGAAAAAGAGAAACAATCAAACAAAATTAAGTTAGATTCAATTTTAATTAAAGGATCAAAGCTTTTATCAAGGAATACAAATAGTGATTACTTAGATGGCGCATTATTTTATATAGGAAAAAGTTATTTTTATTTGGGAGATTATTTTCAATCTCAAAGAAAATTTGCTGAACTTGTTAATACAAATCCGAGAAGTACATATATTCCTCAAGGACACTTGTATTGGGCAATGGATCTATTAAAACAAGCAAAACCTGATTCTGCTAAGATCCAAATTTCACGTGCAATCGATGCTGCTTTTTATCATAAACAAAAAAATGTATTAACAGAGGCATACAGATTAAACGCAGATATTGATATAAACAATGGAGATATTGAAGGGGCTTTGAAGCCATATTATAAAGCTTTGACTTTAAGCTCAAATAATGAAGAATCTGCAAGATGGCAATATGAAATTGGTTTAATCCAATATAGAGGTGGTAATTTTGAAAAATCAATACTAGAATTCGAGAAAGTGAAAAATTATTCACCTAATGATTTAACTAAATTTGAAACTTTATTGCAACAAGCAGTAGCTTACAGAGTACTAAACAAATATAATAATGCTCAAATGAATTTAGATATTATTCTAAACGATGATAATTTTTTCAAATGGAAAGGTTTAGCTGAAATTGAGGAAGTTAACTTGAATTCATCTAGGTCTGGTGTTGAATTATTAACCGAAGAAAAGTTGAAATATTTTGATACAACATACAAAGACAAACCATATTCCATGTATGGATTATATGAGAGAGGAGTAAGAGCTTTAAGAACTGGTGATTATAATTCTGCATGGATGAATTTTACTAGGACCCAAAATGCAAATACTCAGTTTCAAAAAAGAGCAAGAAAATATACAAATCTTCTTGGCTATTATTTAGAGCAACAAAAAAGAATAAATTCACTTGAACAAGTTAGAAGTAAAAGCCAAATTTCAGATTCTATTGATGTAAAACAATCTGAGGCATTATATAATATTGCCAGAACATTTAATGCACTAAACAAGAAGGATTCAATGCAATTGTATTATCAATTTGCTCTTCAAAAGGCTACAAAAGGAACTTATCAATCTGGACAAATTATATATGCTATTGCTATGAACCATTTAGAAAATGGTAAATATAAAATTGCTGATTCATTGTTACAAGAATTAGTAGATAATTATCAATTAACAGAATTTGCTCAAGATGCAAGATTAAGACTTGGTTATACTGACTATGCAAAGACAGATACTGCTTTAGATTTGTATGTTTCAGGTTTAAGTTTAATGAGGGTAGGTGAAAAAGAAAAAGCACTTTCTCAATTTAATAAAATTATTTTAAATTATTCTAACTCAGATATTGCTCCTCAAACTTATTACGCAATTGGTTTATTGTTTGAAGAACAATTCTCTTTTTTAGACAGTGCTTTTATTACATATCAAAATTTATTGGATATTTTTCCTAAAAGTCCTCAAGCCATTGCTATTAAACCTATAATTGATGCTGTTTTGAATGCAAGATTAAAATTTAATGGTTCTTTGGATCCTATGAAATTGGATTCTTTAATGAGAGTTGGTAAAATAGGATTAATTCCAAATAGAGAAACATATACAGGTGATCCTTTAGACAAAATGATTCCACTTTTTAAAAGTGATGATATAAATTTTGATCATTCAGAAGATTATTTAAATAACAATATTGATTCAAAAACAAAACCTAAAACTATAGATTCAGTTATTCAGCCCATCATAAAAAATAAAGCTATCAAAGGGAAAAAAAATGATGCTAAATTTTTACCAATTCAAACCCAATCAGTAAAAAATATTAAGATTCAACCTATTGATTCTATAACTTCCCCTGTTCCTGTTTCTAAGAAAAAATATTTACCAATTTCAAAAAAGAAAAAATAGGATTCTTATAGTCAGATTTTATTAAAATTATAATAGAGACAATTAGATTTAAATTATATAAAATTTATTAACTCATATTCAAGCTCAACGCTATTAATATAGCAATTTATTGGTGGTTGATGCTTTCTTAAATTAATTTTTATTTTTTGAATATTTTGGAATTTATATATTACCAATTTGCAAATTTCAACAACTAATTTTTCCAAAAGATTAAATTTATTTACTAAAATAAATTCAGAAACTAAGTTTATCATAAAAGCATAATCAATAGTATCCTCAATATTATCAGTCTGGCTTGCTTTAGAAATATCAAAAGTAATTTCTAAATCATAAGAAAATTTTCCACCTAAATTTTTCTCTTCTAAACTCACTCCATGATAGGCATATAATTCAACATTATTTATTTTAATTTTAGTCATAATTATGGATGTCCAAATTCTAAAAAATTCTTTTTTGTATTTCTAACTCTGAAAAATAGGTTAATGAACCATCTATTATGCCTAGCTAAGGCAGAAACTGTCAATGTATTTCTATTTGAGAAAATTTTATTTAATCCGAGAAGTCCTTTTTTAATCCCAATGCAAGAAGCAATAACATTTTCTTTGTTACCCCTAACTAGATTCAATAAAAATCTTCTAAAAAAGTGATGAAGTGAAAAATAAATTGCAATTGGTAATGGAAAAAATTTAAAAGCAGTCCATAGATTATTTCTTACTTCAATTTCAATAGATTTTTCAGATGTAATAATTCTATCTGCCCTTCTGTGAAAAATTCCAATTTGTTCTGAGTAAGCAATAGGTATTTTATTAAACAACATTTTCATAGCAAAAGGAAATTCTTCACCCCCCCAAAACATCCAATCTTCATACCCAGTAAACCCATTCATAGCTGTGGTTCTAAAACACATTCCATTTCCAGTTACCGACATACATTCATACAAGTTGTCAATAGTTTTTCTTGATGCTATTTCACTAAAGTTTGAATATTCAGTTTGATTTGAATAATAATTAATGCATCTAAAACATAATGCTCCGAAATACTTATTGTTCTCTAGAAGTATAACTGTTTCAAAAATTATATTTGGGTTTGTTGGTGAAATATCATCATCGAATACAAAGTTATAATCTGCAGATTTATTTAATATCCCAATATTTCTAGCAGTAGATCCTAAATTCTTTACATTTTGAACAACACTTACCAATTTTGAGTCAAACATACTTTCAATTTTCATTTTAGACCCATCAGTACTATTGTTATCAATCACTGTAAAGTGAATTCTCTCAATAGGATAATTTACTTTTAGAAAATCATTTAATGATTTTATTACTTCATTGCACCTATTAAAGTTTAAAAAAAATATATGTACTTTAGGTAACGTAATTACATTAGATTTTAGGTTTTTCAATGTTTTTTAAATTAATATGTCTATAATTTCCATGGATTCTTTAATTTCAGAAACATTTAAATTATTTACAATTGTTTTAATTTTATGTTTAACTTCTTTTATTGAAAAAAGTTTTTTATTTGATTCTAAATTAATTATTGAAAACTCTTTCAAGGCTAAATGAAAATTATTTATATCTGAATTATTTATCCAATTATCAACAATATTAATTAAATCAATATAACTAGCTGTAGAAAAATGTGTAAAACACATATTAGTTAACAAATCAGAATTTACATGTTTTGCGATAACAGTTAAGATATTATAATCATTTGCTAATTTAAATTTCCTTTGTTTGTTGTATATAAAAGCAACTAAAAAGTAAACTCTGCCTAGATTATTGTAATTTGGGTGTAACAATATAATTGATAAAAAACATTCTAAAGCTAGTTGATATTTTTTTAAAATTAATAAACAAACTGCTTTACCCATTTTACAATCTGGAATTATTTCTTCTTCATCTTTTCCATTGAAATCGAGCTCAATTGCTTTTGAATAGTAAATCAAAGCAGTTTTAAAATCACCTAATTCTTCATAAACGGTAGCTAATCCATATGAAATTAATCCATCTTCTGGAGTATCCTTTAAGCATAAACTAAATGCTTGAATAGCCTCAGAAGATTTTCCTAAATCTGCTAGAATATTTCCTTTGTTAAAAAGAGCTGCATACAAATCAGGATTTAATAATAAAGCCATATTATAACTTTCCAGTGCTTTATAAAGTCTGCCTAAATCATCTAATATTATACCTTTGTTGTACCAATTATTTGAATTGTATGGGTCTCTTTCAATCAATTTTTCAAAAACTTTTAAACCATCTTCTTCTCTATCTGTGTTTTCAAAACAAAGAGCAAGATAATGGGTAGAAGACTCACCAAAATCAATATCTTTAATCAAATGTTTAAAAATTACTTCTGCTTTTTCAAATTTCTCTTTTTCAAATAATAATCTACCCTTATTAAACAATGCTTCTGAATTATCTATATGATATTCAAGAATAACATTATAACATTTCAAAGCATTTTCATACAAGTTCATTAACTCATATGTTAAAGCCTTTTGAAGTAGTATAGTACTATCATTGGGTGAATATTGTTCTGCTTTTTTGAAACAATTCAAACTCTTTCTATACTTTTTCATAGCAGTATAAACAACTCCTTCAAGCATATGTGGAGTAAATGAAAAAGGAGAAATTAACTTCCAATATTTTAACACATCAAGGGCTTCATTAAATTCTTCTGTTTCTAAAGAAAGAGTAATAATTTCTTCTAACAAATCTTCATTAATTGCTCCAACATTTTCATGTAGATTATTCTCAATAATTTTTTTTCTTAAATTTGATAAGTAATCATTTCGTTTCTGATTTGATTTATCATCTTCTCTATTAAAATTTTCTGGATTATTTTCGAACAAACTCAATATATTTATAAATAATTTTATTGTTAGCAATTGAACTCAATTTCATTCTTCAAAATTAACAATAGTAATTAAACTTTCTAAATTTAAGTTTTAAAATGAAATAATTTAATTTTTTAATAAAATCTAGATTATTAAAAATGTTAGTAAATGAGTATAATATAATTTCGTAATTTTGTTGCAATATGAATCATGAAATTGATAAACCTCTTTGTAATTGTGGTGTAGTTGGTGTTTTTAATCATCCTCAAGCATCAGTTATGACTTATTATAGTCTACATTCACTTCAACACCGTGGTCAAGAATCGGCTGGTATTGTTACTTCTTTTGATCTTAAACACAAAAATGGGAAAAAAAAATTTTCTATTCATAAAGGTCATGGTTTAGTATTAGATGTTTTTAACGAAGATAATTTAACTAATGACTTAACTGGCAATTGTGCAATTGGACATAATAGATATTCTACGACTGGTGCAACTAACAAAAGAGCAAATATTCAGCCATTTTATGTTTCCTACCATCAAGGAAATCTAGCATTAGCACATAATGGTAACCTCACTAATACAGTTCAATTATGGAAAGAGCTTAGTTCTGAAGGTGTGCTTTTTCAAACTACTACAGATTCAGAATTAATTCTTCATTTAATAGCAAGAAGTAAAGAAAATACTACACTTGGAAGGATAAAAGATTCTTTACAAAAAGTTGAAGGAGCTTATTCGATTGTAATTTTAACTGATGATGGATTATTTGCAGCAAGAGATCCAAGAGGGTTCAGACCAATGTGTATTGGTAAAAAAGATGATTCATATTTTATAGTTTCTGAAACTTGTGCGCTTGACATAATTTCAGCTGAATACGTTAGAGATGTTGAACCAAATGAAATAATTTTTATAAATAATGAAACTGTTAATACTGGTAAAATCTTTTCTTCTCAAATTGAGTCTATAAAACCAAAACCAGCACATTGTATTTTTGAATACATTTATTTCTCAAGACCAGATAGTAAAATTTTCGGTCATAGTGTTGATAAGGTTAGAAGAAAGTTAGGGAAAAAACTTGCTGAAGAAGGTGGTGTTTCTTCAAATGATAATTCTAAAATAATTGTAGTTCCAGTTCCAGATTCATCTAATACAGCCACATTAGGTTATGCTCAAAAAAACAATGAATTAGAAAATGCTGATACAAGATTTGAATTAGCTTTAATCAGGTCTCATTATGTAGGAAGAACTTTTATTTCTCCCGGTCAATCAAATAGAGAGTTTAAAGTGAAAACTAAATTTAATGTGGTAAAAGGAGTTTTAGAGAATCAAAAAGTTGTTCTGATTGACGATTCGATTGTTAGAGGTACAACTTCAAAAGCTCTGATAAATTTGGTTAAAGAAGCAAAACCTAAAGAGATACATTTTAGAGTAACATCCCCCCCAATAACCCACCCATGTAAGTATGGAATGGATTTTCCATCTAAAGATGAATTAATTGCAAATCAAATGGATTCGAATATAGAAGAAATTCGGAAAGAAATTGGAGTTGATTCTCTTCAATATCTAAGTGTGGAAGGGATGCTTGACGCAGTTCCAAAAGATAATGGTGAAAGTTATTGTACTGCTTGTTTTACTGGTAATTATCCAGTAGAGATTGATTTGAAAGCAACCAAATTAGCACTTGAAGAGTAAAGAAATCCATTGTTAATATGTTTAATCTTTATTACCTAATTTTAATAGATTCTCCATTTTTTAAAGCAATAAAATTTTCAATTCCCATTTCATCTGTTAATGAATCTAACAAAGTTTTTGGTTCGTACATTCCATCATCTGCTAATTGGAAAGTTCCCCAATGCATAGCTATGCTTTTGATTGATTTAACATCAAAATGAATTTTAATAGCTTGTTCTGGTGACACATGTACTGGTGACATAAACCACTCTGGTTTGAATGCCCCAATAGGAATTAATGATAGAGATATATCACCAAATTTCTTACCAATCTCCTTAAACAATTTCTCATCATACCCAGTATCACCAACAAAATAAACAAATCCGTATTTTGATTTTATAATATATCCACACCATAATGTTTTATTTCGGTCTGTTAACCCTCTTCCAGAAAAGTGATTTGCTGGTACACAAACAATTGATATCTCAGAATTAACTTCTGTTTCATCCCACCAATCTAAATCATAATAATTATTTATATTATTCATTTTAAGATAATTACCAACACCTAAAGGAGTTAATATCTTTGGTGAATATTTTCTAAAAATTTTCTTTAATGAAATTATATCCAAATGATCATAATGATTATGGCTAATTAAAACTAAATCAACTTTCATTAACTCATTAATTTTCAAACCAGTTGGTTGCATCCTTTTTGGTCCATAAATTCCAAACAATCCTACACATTTATCAAATACTGGGTCAGTAATTATAGTTATTCCATCTATTCGAATAATAAATGTAGAATGATTTATAAATACAATATCTAGATCACCTAAGCTATTAATATAATTTCTTTTTAAGACTGATTCAAGATTAGAAACTTTATTCCAAACACCTTTTTCTCTATGTAAAATCCATTTTAACAAAATTTTAATTCCTTTAACTTCAGATTTATTATAAGGTGAATAAAATTCTGTTCCATTAAAATGATCTGAAATTTCCCCTTTATAATTTGGCGAATAAACTCCTTTTAAAATAAATATTATTGAAATTAGAATAGTTATAATTAAAACTGTAATTAGCATGAAAAGAATTTATTATTTGAATATGATAGATTTTGTGAGTTTTGAGTAAATATTAATCAATATTTAAAAGATTGATTTAACAACAAATTATTAATGTTTTAATAAATGCACAAAATATTTTTTATCTTCGTAACATAAATAGTTTATGAATTTAATTTTTAAAAAAATAATTTAAATTAATATCTCAAAAGAGGAAGTTAATGAAATCGTACTTGTTTAAAATAATGTTAATTAGTTTTATTTTAATTTCTTGTAATAAAGATAAAAAACAAATATCAGTTCAAGATTCAAAAAGTAAATATGGAGGAAGTTATGTAATTAACATACTAAGAGGAAGCCCTAATGCTCTAGATCCTGTATTAATCAATTCAAAGCATGCAGATGATATCTCATCACAAATATATGATCGACTTATTGATTTAAATGAAAAATTAATTCTGGTTCCTGAGTTAACAAAGTCCCTACCAACAATTTCAGATGATGGATTAAAATACATTTTCAACTTAAGAACAGATGTTTATTTTCATGATAATAAATGTTTTCAAGATGGAAAAGGAAGAAAAATGATAGCAAGTGATGTTAAGTATTCACTTTTAAGATGTTGTGATCCAAGAACTAGATCTGTACAATTTTGGGCTTTTCAAGATAAAGTTAAAGGAGCTACAGCCTATTTTAATTCAATCAATTCTAGTAAAAAGGAAATAGATGTTCCAGGTTTTAAAGTAGAGAATGATTCAACTTTTATAATTGAGTTAATTACTCCTTATTCACCATTTATATATTCACTTGTAAACTCATTAGGATTTATTGTTCCTAAAGAAGCAATTGATTACTATAAGGAAGATTATTTTAGAAATCCTGTTGGTACTGGTCCTTTTGTATTTGATAAATGGTCTCAAAATGAAGAAATAATTTTAAAGAGAAACTCAAAATATTGGGGTAAATCAAGTGGTGGTGAGCAACTTCCATTTTTAGATGAAATTAAATTTACTTTTATAAAAGATGATAAAGTAATGTTTAGTAATTTCACAAATGGTGATTTAAGTGAATGTTGGAATATTCCTACTGAGCTTTTTAAATCTGTTGTTGATGTAAATACTTTGAAATTAAAAAATGAATTTATAGATTTCCAACTGCAACATTCTGCAGCAATGTTAACTTGGTTTTTTGATATGAATACTGTTAAATTTCCATTTAACAATGTTGATGTAAGAAGATCATTTAATTTCGCTATTGATAAAGATAAAATAGTAAAGTATGTATTAGAAAACTCACCATTTTCATCTGCTAACAATGGAATTACGCCACCAGTATTTCATGGATATGATGTAAACAGTATTAATGGATATAAATTTAATGTGGCTAAAGCTCAAGAATTACTTCAAAAAGCTGGTTATAAAAATGGAGTAAATTTCCCTGAAGTAGTATTGACAATTTACCCAGAGCCAAGATTACAACAAGTAGCAGAGGCAGTTCAAGATATGTTGCAGAAAAATTTAAATATCAAAGTTAAAATACAGCAAATTGATTTTCCACAGTTAATGTCTCAAGCTGAATCTGGGAAAATATCATTTTGGGGAACTAGATGGTATGGAGATTATCCTGACCCAGAAACATACTTAAATCTATTAAATGGGAAACTTGTACCAAAATCAGATACTCTTCCAAGTTATCCTAATAGTACTAGATATAATAATGAAGAATTTAACAAACTTTTTTTAAAAGCAGTTCAAACAAATGACCAAAAATTAAGGTTAGATTTATATAAACAGGCAGAACAAATAGCAATTAATGAAGCACCAATTATACCAATTACTTATGAAAGACATTTTAGATTACTTAAAAAAAATGTTAGAAATAATCCTCTTGATGCAATGGCAAGGTATGATTTAATCAAAGAAGTATATCTCGATGATAATTAAGATATTGTTAATTTTTAATACTTAAATATAAAAACAAATTAATCAATCAAAAATAAATTAATTAAAAAAAATGACTAACGATCAAATATGTAATGTTCTTAATCAAATTTTAGGTTTTGAACTTGCTGGCTCTAATATGTATCTTCATTTTTCTTACTTTGTGAAAGGTCAAGATAGAGTTCAATTATCACAATGGTTTAGAACTCAAGCGAGTGAAGGAATTATGCATGGCACTTTGGTGGGAGATAAAATTGTTTCATTAGGTGGTGTTCCAATAACCCAACCAGGAGATGGTAAATATAATCCATCAAATCCAAATGAAATTGTTTATTCAGTAAAATATTCAGATGTGAATGAAATGTTAAAAATTGCAGTTCATTTTGAAAAGACTACATTTAATAAATATAAAGAACTTATTGATTGCATTGGTGAAGGAGATGATAGCAATTTTACAACGACTAAGCTTAAAATGTTTTTAGAAAACATTATGATTCAAGAAATTGAACATATTGATGAAGTTGAAAAAATGTTAGATAGGTAACCTAACTATTTATTAATTTTTTAATAGATAATTAATTAAACAGATTATGACTGATAATAAAAATAATTCATACCAAGTTACTGCTCGTAAATGGCGACCTATAGAATTTGCATCAGTACTAGGTCAGGAACATATTACCCAAACTTTAATTAATGCAATTATAAGTGGAAGATTGCATCATGCTTATTTGTTTAATGGTCCTCGAGGTGTAGGCAAAACAACAACTGCTAGAATTTTAGCTAAAGCACTAAATTGTTTAAATCCTTCTGAAAACAAAGAACCATGTAATAAATGTGATTCATGTACGCAAATACTTGAAGGCAGATCAATGGATGTTGTTGAGATTGATGGAGCTTCTAATAATTCTGTTGACGACATAAGAAAATTAAGAGAAAATGCAAGGTATCCACCTATTTCTGGAAAGTTTAAACTTTATATAATTGATGAAGTTCATATGTTATCTACTTCAGCTTTTAATGCTTTGTTAAAAACTTTAGAAGAACCACCGAAACATTTAATTTTCATATTTGCTACAACTGAACCACATAAGTTGCCAGCAACAATTCTATCAAGATGTCAAAGATTTGATTTTAAAAGGATGCAAATAAATGATATCGTTAGTAGGTTAAAATTTATTGCTGAAAAAGAAAATATTAAAATTGATGATGATTCACTTATTATTATAGCCAGAAAAGCAGATGGATCGATGAGAGATTCGCAATCTATTTTTGATCAAGTTGTGGCTTTTTGTGGATTAGATATAAAATTTGATAAGGTAAATTCTGCTCTTAGTATAATTGATCAAGGATTTTATTTCAGAGTTACAGATATGATTAATAGTAAATCAACTTCTCAAGCTTTTGAAATTGTTTCAGATATTATTATAAGTGGTTATGATATTCAAGAATTTCTAATTGGACTATCAGAACATTTCAGAAATTTTTTAACAGTAATTATAAATAGTAATTCTAAGTTAATTGAAGCAGCCCGCAGTTATATTGAGAAATATGAATCAGATTCTAATTTATTTCAACAGGGTGATATTATAAGAAGTTTGCAATTAACTCTTCAAGCTCAACAGAATATTAAATTTGCATCACAACCTAGATTAAGATTAGAATTGTTACTAACTCAATTGGCAACTATGGATAGTGTTTTAAAGATAGAAGAATTAATTTCTATAATAACTAATTCTAATTCATTTGAAGGAATTGAGGATAGTTTAAATGTTAATTCAATTTCAAAGCCAAACTCAGTTATTGAAGAAAAAAAAAAGTACTCCTTAGTAAATAAGGCTATTGATTCAACTCAAAATGGATTTAAAAAAGAACTAGGGAATAAAGAGATAGTTGAAAATTTTAAGAAAGGAATTACTGAAAATTTAGAAAATAATATTAAAAAAAAAACTGATTTAACTATTGATTTCTTAAATACAAATTGGGACTTATTTTTAAAAACAATTACAGAAAAACCTTCAATTTTTAATCAGATCACAAATCTTTTTCCCTCAGAAATAGTAGATAAATCAGTTAAAATCTATGTTGAAAATCAAACTTCATTTTCAATGTTAAATAGAAGTTTAGAATATATAAATATAAAATTTAATAAGTACTTTGGAAATAATTATAGTTTAGAGTTTTTATTAGGAAAAAATCCTTCAATTAAAGATTTAGGATTGATAGATAGCAATTTGAATAATGAAATTAATAATCCTTATCTAAAGGGTATAATTGAGTTATTAAATGCTACTAAAGTTTTATAATTTTTTAACGACTATTTATTTAAGTTAAAAATCTCATTCAAATTCAAAAACATGTTCGGATTAGAGACAAACTTAGGTATCTTATTTATTGCAAGTATTATTGCAGCATGTGTTTTTGAATTTGTTAACGGATTTCATGATACTGCAAATGCAGTTGCAACAGTTATTTATACCAGATCTTTAAAACCATATCAAGCTGTAATTTGGTCTGGCTTCTGTAACTTTTTAGGAGTTATGTTTGGTGGAATAGGAGTTGCTATGGGTATAATTAAATTACTCCCTTTAATTGATATGGCTAATGCTGGAATACATGAAGGAATAGCATTGTTGTTAGGAATGATTGTTTCAGCTATAATTTGGAATCTATTTACTTGGAAATTAGGATTGCCTTGTTCAAGTTCTCATACCATGATTGGGTCAATTATTGGAGTTGGTTTAATGTTTAGTTATTTTCATTCAAATGGAGATGGAATAGATTGGACAAAAGCAATTGAAATTGGGGCTTCATTATTAGTTTCACCTCTTTTTGGATTTGCATCTGCTATTGTTTTAATGTTTTTGGGAAGACAATTTTTAAAAGGAAATAAAAGTAAAAGAGATGTAATATTCAATATTCCTTCACCTAATTCAGTTCCACCAACTTGGATTAGAATTATTCTGTTTATAACATGCACCTCAGTAAGTTTTTTTCATGGTTCAAATGATGGGCAAAAAGGGGTTGGTTTAGTGTTAATTATTTTGATGACTTTTTTCCCATTACAATATGCATTGAATTCAAATTTCAGTCCAGATGAATTATCAAAATCTATAATAAATATTGAAAGAATATCTAAATTAGAAGGTATTGATAATGTATATCAAGAAATAGATATTTCTAAAAAATCAATATATGAATTCACTTTACTAAATAATACTCTTAACAAACTAAAACTAAGAAAAAACTTAATTGCTTTAACTAAATCATTAGGTGAAGAATTGAAATTAGGTAAGAAATTTATTAATACTGAAAGTAAATCTATTTTAAAAGTAGAAATAGAAAATTTAAAAAAGAATTTTGAGTTTGTACCATTTTGGGTAATCTTGATGATTTCTTTATCATTAGGAATTGGAACTACTATAGGGTGGAAAAGGATAGTTGTAACAATTGGAGAAAAAATTGGTAAGTCTCATTTAACATATGCTGAAGGAGCAGCTGCTGAAATTGTAGCAGCTATTACTATAGGTTTAAGCTCAGGATTTGGTTTGCCTGTAAGCACTACACATATCTTATCATCAGGAATTGCTGGGGCTATGACTGCTACAAAAGGAGTAAAAAATTTACAAGCAAATACAATTAAAAATATTGTTATTGCATGGGTTCTAACAATGCCTGTATGTATGATATTATCTGCAAGTTTATATTGGATTTTTAGGATATTCATTTAAATACTTTTATAAAAAATTCATTATAACTTTCATGGAATCCACAAATGTTTTTTAATATCAACTCTTTCATTTATAAATTCTATTCCTTCTTTTAATAGCAATTCTTTCATTAATGTAGGGGGATTAAAGGCATGCTTCCCTGTTAATTCACCAGATTTATTAACAACTCTATGGCAAGGTAAACTAGACATACCAATTGCTCTTAAAGCACTTCCAACTAACCTTGCAGAGCGCATAACTCCTAAACTTTCTGCAATATCACCATAAGTTGTAACCTTACCAATTGGTATTTTTTCTATAACTTCGTAAACTTGTTGATAAAAGTCGTAATTCTTTTTCATTTGATAATTGAATTTAATTTGCGTATTATAAGTATATAGAAAGTTAGTTTTATTTACCTTTTATTTGTACAAAACAAAAAACTAAATGATTGATAATAAAGTAATACAAACATATATTATTTCAGTAGATAAAGGTCAAAGTCCAGAAAGAATTGACTCCTTTTTAACAAGATTAACTTCTAATGCAACTAGAAACAAAGTACAACATGCAATAGATAATGGTTCAGTATTAGTAAATAACAAAATGACTAAATCTAACTATAAAGTTAGACCTTTTGATGAAATACAAGTTACCATTTTAAAACCGCCTCCTATTGAATTAATTGCAGAGGATATTCCAATTGAAATTATATATGAAGATGACGATTTATTAATAGTTAACAAACCGGCAGGATTAGTAACTCATCCTGGCTTTGGGAACAGAACTGGTACACTTATAAATGCAGTTCTATTTCATGTTGGAAAATCTATTTTAGATGCAGTTTCTATTTCTTATGATGAAGATATTAAACAGGACGATTCAAAAGAATTAAATGGAGATGTAGGAAATTTACCAGAGTTAAGACCAGGAATTGTACATAGATTAGATAAAGATACTACTGGAATAATGGTAGTTGCAAAGAATTTTCAATCTCTTACTAACTTAGCTCAACAGTTTGCCAATAGAACTATTGAACGAAGATATTGGGCTCTTGCTTGGGGTAAATTCAAATTAGATGAAGGGATGATTGAAGGAAATATAGCTAGATCTAAATCTAATAGAAAATTAATGGCAGTAACTAGAGAAGATGGTAAAATTGCAATTACACACTTTAAAGTTCTTGAAAGATTTGATTATGCAACATTATTAGAATTGAAACTTGAAACTGGAAGAACACATCAAATAAGAGTACATACAAAGCATGTAGGCAATCCATTATTTGGTGATAAAGATTACGGTGGCGATAAACCAATAATTGGTATTAGTAATAAACAGAAAAAAAAAATTATTCAAATGTTAGATTCAATAAATCGACAAGCTTTACATGCTAAAACTTTGGGATTTAAACATCCACGAACAAAAGAATATATGTCCTTCAATTCAGATCTTCCAGATGATATGAAATACTTAATTGAACAATTAAGGTTGAAATAATTTTTTCAATGTTTATGTTATTTTATTGAATAGGTTTTTCTCCAATAATGTTTTCTAACAATTTTCATTTTTAATCACTTTCTGAGCATGCTTCGGACATTAGAAAATCTACATATCTATTTTTACCTTCAATTAATTGTAATAACTTTGAATCCATTACAGAACGTGCAGATTTTGATCTTGGCTCAGAAACTAAATCTACTTTACTTCCAATAACAGAGATACCAGTAATTCTATTTGAAGGAACTCCATTTCTGATTAACCAATTTTTTACTGCCTCTGCTCGAGCTTTAGATAATTGAGGTTGTTTCTTTTCTTGTGAGCTGCAATGTCCTTGAATAGTTAATGTAACTTTATTACATTTAACTTTTATTGCATCTAAAAGGGTTGGCATATTAGATTCATTTAAACCAACAGTTGTATCAATTTCAGAGCTATTTGCTTTAAAAAAAATAGGTAGTAATCTAACATATGTTGAATTAATTGGCTTTGCATTAACCTTAAATATTGTTATAGAAGTTAATGTAAATAAAAAGACAATAATTGATAATTTCTCTAATAGTTTCATATTAAATGTGGATTGAATTTATTTTTAAATTGATTTTTTAAATTTTTTGATTTTTAAACTCTAATTAATTTGTTCTTTAGCTTCATTTTAGAATTCTTTCTCTTTTTCATTTCTAGGTGATCTATTAAAACATTTGTTAAAATAGATTTTTGCATCTTTTTCCATGTTTAATTCTTTATATGCTAAAACTATATTGAAATTTACTTCGACCAGATTATCTACTCCAAGTTCTAACGATTTAAATAAATTTTTAACAGCTTCTTAATAGCTTGCTGGTGGAAAACCACCATGTAATAACTTTGCTCCTTACTTTTGCAACCAAGATAAATCAGCAACATAAAAATGCCATGCTCCTAATTTCATATATGCTTGACCATTGTTAGGATCAAAAGATATAGATTTCTCAGCATTATCTTTTACTATTTTAGATAGTTAAATCTTTTCATTTGAGCCTACAATTTGCCTAATCTTTCTGCTTAATTAGCTAACCAGAACCAAGAATGAGAATCTTTTGAAGAAACTTTAACAACTGATTGAGCTAATAAGTAAGCCTTTCTGAATCCTTCTTGTTGTATTTTTTTATCTGAGATTTTATCAGTTGCTCTAACTAAATCTCTAACTTCAATCCAACATTGTGGATATAACGATATTTTATTTAGTAATAAAATAAAAGTAAAAAGTATATCTTACATTTATGAAATAAATTATAATTATGTTCAAATAAAAAATTATCTTTTAAGTTTATTTTCCAAATCTAAAAAATATTCTTGAATGGGAGTCATCAATTTTTGTGATTTATAACTATCATTCTTTAAATCATTTAAATCAATATTTATCATAAATTTTTCAAGTAGTTGTTTATATTTAGGTATTAATTCTTGCTTGTTAAAATTAGTTTCATAATTCATTCTTGCAGTAATATACCTACAATAAATTTCGTTTAATTTTAAAGTATAATAATTTTGTTTTGGTTGAAAATAAGAATCAATACCAGTAGTTTCTTTTATCATTTTCCTAAAACTATAATTAACATAATTTTGTGGAACATAATTTTCATCTTTAGTTAATAACAATGCTAAATGATATGGAACTCTATTATATCCCTTTGCAAAACCTTCATCTTTAGCACCACTAAATAAAATTGATTTCTTATCATAATTATTTTTTATAATACCATCAATCAAACCAACATAAGCACTTTGAATCTCTGTTGGATTATATGGCATATCAGATTCAAATAATTTAACTTGCTCAAGGAACTTACTTTTAATTGATTCTATACCAATCATCAAACTTGGATTATTATAATCAAGTTGATTAATGTACCAAGATCTTCTCATAAGCTCAGGATCAATTATTATTACATCTTCCCTTTTCTTATTAACAATTTGTTCATACATACTTCCAGATACAAAAAAATCCCACTGAGATGAAAATAATATTGAATTTTTTGGTAAGTTATCTAGTACATTATTAGTGTAATCTTTTACTAAGAAATTATTGCTTTCATTTACAGATGAAAAGTTACAAAATACGTTTAATAGAATTATTACTAAAGCAATTGAAGTGATAATAGCTACATTAAATTTTTCTATTAAATACTTCAATCCTCCTACAAATAAAATACTTAATGAAAAAATTGATCCAACATAATAATTCATTATATCTGGTATATCATACCCTCCTGAATAAATTAAATTTGATAGTAAAATCAATAAACAAAAAAGTAGAAAAGGTTTGTTTTTAGTGAACCAATATTTAACACCAACAATTATAACAATCATTCCAATAATACCAAATTCAGTAGGTAACAACTTAAAGAAATCAAGACTTTGACTTTTAAAAGATTCGCTATTTTGAAACATCCAAACTCTATATTGATTTGCAAAAAAATGACTAAAAAAATTTTTTAAAGAAACTACGTTTCCCCAATTAAGCCTTGGTCTTGTAAATGCAATTATAGGAAGTATTAAATATGGTAAAAGCCCGATAATAAATGAAGGTGTTAAATATATCAATCTTAAAAAACTCTTTTTATTAATTTTTAAATTAATAAAATAATAGAATATAAATGCAGGTGCAAATAGTATTGTCATCATGTGATTTGTAAATGACAAACCTAAAATCAAAACAAATATGTTACCCTGAATTGTAGTTTTTTTGATAGAAATTTGATCACTATTCAAAAGTTCTAAATCTACAAATTTTATAAATAATAATGTTATTAGTGGCATAAAAAAAAGATGTAATGGATATGCTTCAAATCCATTACTTTGACCCCACCATAATGAAGATGTTGCAACGCAAAGAGCTGAAAAAGCAGAAATTAAACTAATTGATTTACTTGTAGATTCTTGATTAGAAACATCAATTGATTTGGTATCTAAGCTTAAAGCTAAATCAATTTTATTGCGATTTGAGTTCTTATGTAAATTTTTCTTTTTTTGTAATTTAAATTTACTTGGATTAACACTTCTTTTTAAAATGTAATCAAACAAAAATGTTAAATTAAAAACACTCAAAGAACATAATAATACTGATAATAAATTGAGTGAAAAAACATTTTCAAATGGAATAATTTTAGTAAATAGAAAACCTAAAAGTATTAAAGTAGGATAGCCAGTTGGATGTGCAACTCCAAGTGTAGATGCAACAGTTGCTAATTCACCATGATCAATAAAACCATAGGTTGGATTCATTGTAATGTAATATACAACTGCCGCAATTATAGAAGAAATAATTGCGGCAGATTTTATAGTTATAAAATTATTGAATTTTATCATTGACTTTAATCATTGAATAATTTTTACAAACAAATTAATAATTAAGTATAAATTTAGAACATTGGTTGTTCTTCATAAATACCAAATACATCTTCAAGTTTTCTACACATCTCACCAACAGTAACGTATGCTCTAGAACAATCTAATACTCTTGGCATTAAGTTTGTCCCATCTTTGGCTGATTCCTCTAATGCATTAATTGTTTCTTCAACTTTATTATTATCTCGGCTTGCATGAATTTCTCTTAGTCTCCTAACTTGACTTTCTTCAACATCCTTTCCAATTGTTAAAATTGGAATATCTATTTTTTCATTTTCGTTTTTAAATTCATTCATACCAACAACTAATTTCTCTTTTTTATCTAACTCTCGTTGATAAAAATATGCAGCATCTGCAATTTCTCTTTGGAAAAATCCTACTTCAATAGCAGGAATAACACCACCAAGAGCTTCAATTTTATCGAAATATGCTTCAGCTTCTGCTTCTAATCTATCTGTTTCTGCTTCAATAAAATAACTTCCTCCTAGCGGATCAATAGTATTTATAACTCCAGTTTCATAAGCAATAATTTGTTGAGTTCTTAATGCAATTGTTACTGCTTTTTCAGAAGGAAGTGCAAGGGTCTCATCCATTGAATTTGTATGTAAGCTTTGTGTTCCACCAAGTACTGCGGCTAATGCTTCTAAAGCAGTTCTAACAATATTGTTTTCTGGTTGTTGAGCAGTTAACGAACAGCCAGCAGTTTGAGTATGGAATCTAAGAGTCCAACTTTTAGGATCTTTAGCACCATATTTTTCTCTCATTCTTCTTGCATATATTCTTCTGGCAGCTCTAAATTTGGCAATTTCTTCAAAGAAATCTATATGAGAATTAAAGAAATGTGAAATTCTTGGTGCAAAAGAATCAATATCCATTCCTCTAGCTAAACAATCTTCAACGTAAGCAAACCCATCGGCTAAAGTAAATGCTAATTCTTGAGCAGCAGTGGAACCTGCTTCACGAATGTGATATCCACTAACACTAACTGGGTTCCATTGTGGAGCTTCTTTACTACACCATTCAATCATATCTGTAATAATTCTTACAGAAGGTTTAGGTGGGAATAAATATTCTTTTTGAGCAATATATTCTTTTAATATATCATTCTGTAATGTGCCTCTAAGTTTATCAAAACCTATACCCTGCTTTTCTGCAACAGCTAAATAATAAGCAAACACCATTATTGCAGGAGAGTTAATTGTCATAGAAGTAGATACTTTACTTAAATCAATTCCATCAAACAAAATTTCCATATCAGCAAGTGACGAAACAGAAACACCACAAACTCCGACTTCCCCTTCACTCATTGGGTCATCAGAATCTCTTCCCATTAATGTGGGTAAATCAAAAGCAGTTGATAAACCAGTCTGTCCGTTAGCAAGAAGGTATTTAAACCTTTCATTCGTATCCTCAGGTGTTCCAAAGCCCGCGAATTGCCTCATTGTCCATACTTTTCCTCTATACATATTACTGTGAATACCACGTGTATATGGATAATCACCTGGGAAACCAATTTTTTCAATAAAGCTACCTTTTTTGAAATGTTCAGGAGTATATAACAACTCAGGTGAATATCCTGACAATGTAGTATGTTTCCAAGATGTTGTTTTAGATTTTTTGGAATTTTCTTGCCATTTTTCTTTTGCTTGAGCAAACTCAAAACTTAATTGATCGTTATCTATGATAATTGAATTACTGTTAGAATTTCCGATTTTACTCATTGATTTAATTTAATGTTAAAAATAATTAACAAATTTAAGTAACTAAAAAAGATTGAGAAACCAATTTTAATTATGAAATCTATTTTTGTTAAAAACTTCTTTTATACATTTGCATTAAATAATTTAAAATTAAAATTTATAAATGAGACAATTAACTCAACTACTTTTGATAATTCTTGTAATAGCAAGTTATAGTTGTAAAGAAACTACCCCAACTGGAGATAATAACAATTCTGATTCAACTAAAATAGTTGATACTCTCAAAGCTGATTCAAGTTGGAAAAAGTTACCTTTAAATATTAATTCAATTAGGGGAGTTGCAACCTCAGGAACTACAATTTATGCAGCAGGAATTGGGACTGGAGCTTGGGTTTCAACTAATAAAGGTCAGAATTGGACATCTATGGGATTAAAAGATACTGTTATTTATACAATATCTGAAGGTGGTCAGTTTTTAGGAACACAAAATTTTGGGGCTTACCTAAATGTTAGTAATACATCATGGAAAAATTCTTCCAATGGGCTTGCACCTAAGGGTACTTCACCAAGAGTGTATGCATTCTATCAGTCAGGTAATAAAATTTTTGCTTGTACTAGATCTGGATTATTTTTGTCTACCAATTCTGGTTTATTATGGTTGAAAGTTGCAGGTGGAATTCCAGATATTGAGCTAACATCTATTACCGGTATTGGTGGTGTAATTTATTTAGGAACGTATGGTGATGGTATTTATAAATCACAAGATGATGGTGTTAATTGGTCTAAATCAACTCCTAATACATTTTCTAATTTATTAGTTAGAGGTTTAAGTTCAGATGCAAATAATAATGTATATGCAGCCTGCGATTCTCAAAAAGTTTTAAAATCATCAGATCAAGGCAACTCCTGGAGTGTATTAAATTCTGGGTTTCCGTATCAAGCTGCTGCATCTTCAGTTTTATCCACAGGAGATTTATTGATAATAGGAACAGATGATCAAGGATTTTTCAGATGGAACCCATCTTCCTCATTATCACAAAATAGATGGATTGCCTATAATAAAAGTACAACTACAACTAAAATTTTTGATTTAAAAATGTTGAATACTGGTGAAATAATTGCTGGAACAGATGATGGAGTTTTTATTAATAAATTTAAGTAAACAATTTTTAAAATAATCATTGGAAAATTTAATAAATGATCAAAGTTATATTTCAAGAATAATTAATATTAAAAGAGACAAAAGCATAGTTGTTGTTATACCTGCTTATAATGAAGAAAAATCAATTTTAAAAGTAGTTAATGATATACCTAAATCATTAGTTGATGAAATTGTAGTTGTTGATAATAATTCAAATGATAACACAGTATCAATTGCAAAAGGTTTTGGAGCAACTGTTTTAAGCGAAAAAAAAAAGGGTACGGAGCTGCTTGTTTAACTGGAGTAAGGTATGCATTAGAAAAAAAATTTGATATTGTTGTATTTTTAGATGCAGATTATAGTGACTTTCCTGAAGAAATTTATAAATTAATTGAACCAATTACTAAAGACAATATTGATTTAGTTATTGGATCAAGAAATCTAGGGGGAGCACAAAGTGGTGCATTATTACCACATGCAATTTTTGGGAATATGCTAGCTACTTATTTAATAAACTTAATTTTTAAAATGAAATTTTCTGATTTAGGTCCATTTCGTGCTATTAGAAGTGAATCTTTATTTAAGTTAAATATGAAGGATTTAAATTATGGTTGGACAGTTGAAATGCAAGTTAAAGCTGCTAAACTGAAAATGAAATGTTCTGAAGTCTCTGTCAGTTATAGAAGTAGAATTGGTGATTCTAAAATATCAGGAACAATTTCAGGTTCATTAAAAGCTGGATTAAAAATATTATATATAATATTTAAATATGCATTTTAATTTATAAAATACTATAACTAATTATACTTCGTCGATTCTTTAAAATAAAATTAATTGGTATATAAAAATGATATTTGTAACTCGTAAAGCCCATTTTTCTGCTGCTCATAGGCTATTTAATGAATCCTTTTCAGATATTGAGAATGAAGTAGTTTTTGATAAATGCAATACTGTTCATGGTCATAATTATTTTATAGAAATTACTGTTAAAGGTAATCCTACTCCAGAAACTGGCTATGTAGTTGACTTGAAAAAATTAGCAAAAATAATAGATTTTGAAATATTATCTAAAGTTGATCATAAAACACTAAATGATATATCAATTTTTAAGAATATTATTCCTACAGTTGAAAATTTATGCATTGTATTTTGGAATATACTAGTTGATAAACTACCATCAGGTGAATTGCATTCAATAAAAGTGTTTGAAACTGATAATAATTTTGCAGAGTATTTTGGATAACAATTTATTTATAAGATATTTAAATTAATATGATAAAGGAAACACGTGATTTTAAAACAAAATCTTTTGAAAAAATTGTAACAAAACAATTATCAATGATTGGTGAAAACCCAGATCGGGAAGGATTGTTAAGAACTCCTCAAAGGGTTGCTAAAGCATTTGAGTTTTTGACTTCTGGGTATACAATTGATATTGAAACAACTTTAAACGGTGCTATTTTCAGTGAAACATACGATGAAATGGTGGTTGTTAAAGATATTGAATTTCAGAGTTTGTGTGAGCATCATTTGTTACCATTTATAGGGAAAGCACATGTGGCATACATACCAAATGGTAAAATTGTTGGGCTTTCTAAAATCCCAAGAATTGTTGATATTTTTTCAAGAAGGTTGCAAGTACAAGAAAGATTAACAACAGAAATTGCACAAACAATTCAGAATTTTTTAAATCCATTAGGAGTTGCGGTAGTTCTCGAAGCTTCACATATGTGTATGATTATGAGAGGTGTTAAAAAACAAAGCAGTTTTACAACAACTAGTTCAATGATAGGAGTTTTTAAAACTCAAATAGAAACTAGGGAAGAGTTTATGAATATTATTGGTAATAATTTACATTAATTACTTCAAAACTTTTTTATAGTTAATTTAGTTAAATTTAATGCCTAATAAAAACTTTGAAAATTTTTGTTTAGATAATGGATATAATAATATTGCAGGAGTTGATGAAGCTGGAAGGGGTGCCTTAGCAGGACCCATAGTTGCTGCAGCTGTTATCTTACCTGAATCATTTATTGATATTGGTATTGATGATTCAAAAAAATTATCTAAATCTAAAAGAGAAAAATATTTTCAATATATTTTATTATCAGACTGTAAAATAGGAATTGGGATAGTAGATAATTTTACTATTGATAAAATAAATATTCTTCAAGCTACTTTTAATGCAATGATTTATGCAGTAAATAACCTGAGTATAAAACCAGATTTTCTTTTGATTGATGGGAATATAAAACCTCAAATAGATATAGATAGTAAAACAATTATTAAGGGAGATGGTATTAGTTTATCAATTGCTTCAGCTAGTATAATTGCAAAAGTAACACGCGATAGGTTAATGGAAAAACTACATTTAGAATATCCTATTTATAATTTTGCTTCTAATAAAGGTTATGGAACAAAAGAACATATCAAGGCTTTGAATTTATATCGTGAATCTAAAACTCATAGACTTACATTTTTAAGAAATATTTTTCAACTGAAACTTTTCTAATAAAAACATTTCAGGATATAAAAACCTTTTCATAATTTGATCTTTAATTATTAAAAATTGTTTCATTAAAAAATTTTTTCTCTTGCAAAAGAATTTAACAATACTTGGATCTACGGGTTCGATAGGAACTCAAACATTAGAAGTTGTAAGAAACAATCCAGATTTGTATAAAGTAAAGTTTCTTACAACAAATTCAAATATTGAACTTCTCAAAGAACAGATAATTGAGTTTAAACCTTTAGCAGTAGTAGTCTCAAATGATGATTTAAAGGAAGAAGCTTTTACTCAATTTGGAGATTTGACCAATGTATTAGTAGGTTCAAATAATCTTAACTATGTTGCTGCAAATGATGAAATTGATACATTAGTTAGTTCTTTAGTTGGTTTTTCTGGTCTTGAACCTACAATTTCAGCAATCAAAAAGAGTAAAACAATTGCATTAGCTAATAAAGAAACTTTAGTTGTTGCTGGAGAACTTATAACAAAATTAGCTAAGAAATATTCTTCTGATATTTTACCAATAGATAGTGAACATAGTGCAATTTTTCAATGTCTTGTTGGCGAAAATGAAAAAGAAATTGAAAAAATTTTATTAACAGCAAGTGGAGGTCCTTTTATAAATACTCGAATTGAAGATTTTAAAAATATAACATTGGAACAAGCTTTAAAGCATCCTAATTGGAATATGGGAAATAAAATTACAATTGATTCTGCAACTATGATGAATAAAGGTTTAGAAGTTATTGAAGCTAAGTGGTTGTTTAATTTAGATGTAAGTCAAATAGAAGTTTTAATTCATCCTCAATCTATAATTCATTCAATGGTTCAGTTCCTAGATGGCTCTGTTAAAGCACAGTTAGGTTTACCAGATATGAAATTACCTATACAATATGCTTTAACTTATCCAAAAAGAATTTCAAATAATTATCAGAGATTAGATTTAACAATGACAAATGAATTGACATTTTCGAAACCTGATTTAGAAAAGTATCCTTGTTTGGAATTATCATATAAAGCTCTTGAAATGGGAGGCTTAGCTTCTGTAGTGTTAAATGCACTTAATGAAGTTGCAGTTGCCTCTTATTTGCGTCGTGAAATACATTTTACTACAATTCCAAAAATAATTACTAATGGTTTAAGAGAGTTAGATTCAAATGTTCAAGAAATAACAATAGAAAAAATTAATAAAATAGATACTGAGGCTCGTAATTTTGCAAAAGAAATAATAATAGAATTCAAACGATTTTAATAATAAATAAATGGCTATAATACAATATATCTTTCCATTTGTAGTTTTAATAATTATACTTGTTTTTGTTCATGAACTTGGGCACTTCTTAGCTGCTAAATTATGCGGAGTTAGAGCTTCTGTTTTTGCTGTTGGTATGGGACCAAGAGTGTTTGGTTGGAATAAAATAACTGGTTTTACTTTTGGTAAAATAGCAGAAGACCTAGATTTAGGTAACCATACTGATTACCGATTGTCAGCATTACCATTTGGTGGATACGTCAAAATAGAAGGTATGATAGATGAAAGTATGGATGAAGATTTTACTAATAAACCACCACAGCAATGGGAATTTAGAACTAAGAACTATTTTCAAAAAATATTCATAATGAGTGCTGGTGTTATTATGAATTTGATATTAGCAATTTCCATTTATACTGTTTTAAATATGTATAATGGTAGAATTTTATCAAATACAAACCAAGTTGGTTTTCTGCCAGAATCAGGCTCAGCATATGTTCATGGTTTAAGATCAAATGATAAAATTATATCTATAAATGGAAATCCAATTAAATATTTTGAAGAGATAAATGAAGAAATTTATTTAAAAAATAATGATAAAGACATCTCTATTAAAGTTGATAGAAATGGAACAATATCAGATATAATAATTCCAAAATCTGAAGTAATTTTATCAACAAAAAATTCTAATATTTTAATACCTTACTCTAGTAATACTTTTTTAACAATTGAAAGCCCTGTTGATGGCTCCCCAGCTGAAAAAGCAGGTATCAAACCTGGTGATATAATTAATAAAATTGATGCAATTGATATATATAATTCTCAACAGTTTAGAGACTATTTAGATAAAACAAATGGAAAAGATGTAAATATTACTTTAACTAGAGATAGTAAATTAATTAATCTGAAAGTTACACCAAATTTAGATAATAAAATAGGTGTTTCAATTTCAGATAAATATCATGGTGAAACTACAACTTTAAATTATAAATTTACTGAAGCTTTTGGTGCTGGTATTCATCAAATAGGTATTATCATTGAACAGTTATATTTAATGATCAAAAGGTTGTTTAGTGGAGAAGCTAAACTAAAAGATTCAGTTGGAGGACCAATTGCAATTGCAAAGGCAGCTAAGCAATGGTTCGTTCTTGGACTGATTCCATTTCTTACTGGAATGGCTTATTTATCGGTTACATTAGCCATTATGAATATATTACCTTTCCCTGTTTTAGATGGAGGTCATATTGTGATTTTAACAATTGAATCGGTGATTAGAAAAGAAATTCCTATAAAAGCTAAAATTTGGATTCAACAAGCTGGAATGATCCTCTTTTTGTTGTTGACAGTTTTTGTTTTCTATAATGATTTGATGAAAAAGTAATTTGGCATTTAGTTTCAATTGATTTGAAATAGATTATGCTTTTAATTTTAATATTATAAGTGATATAAAAATGAATAATTGTAAATATATTTTAACCTATTAATTGAAAAATAATAATTCAATATTTATAGATAAAAAATTTCAATTAATTGTTAATTTAATTGTTAAATCTCTAGAAGATTATTGGTTTAAAGAAGATAATTATATTCCAAGTCAATCAATATTAGATTGTTTAGTTGCCACAATATTATCTCAAAATACTTCTGATGTTAATAGTTCCAAAGCATTTATTCAATTAAAATTGAATTACCCCAATTGGATTGAATTTTTGAATGTAAAGGAAGAGGAACTTGCAGCAATAATTAAAATTGCTGGGTTAGCAAATCAAAAAGCAAAAGCAATTCTTAATGCAATTTCGGTTCTATATAAAAAATACAATAATTTTGATCTCTTAGAATTAAATTCAAAGAGTAATGAAGATTTAATAATTGAGTTTTGTAATCTAAAAGGAATTGGTGTGAAAACTGCTAGTTGTGTTTTAATGTTTTCCCTATATAGAGATGTTTGCCCAATAGATACACATGTTTTTAGAATTACAAATCGATTAGGAATTATAAGCGAAAAAAATCCTGATAAAGCATTTTATATATTGGATAAAATTTTACCCAAAAATTCTAAAACAAGATTTCATTTAAATTTAATAATGCATGGAAGAAATATTTGCAAACCTCAAAAGCCTTTTTGTGGTTCATGTCCTGTATTTATATATTGCAAATGGGATCATAAAAGTAATTTTGAAGATTTCAAATTTGATGTTTTAAATGTCAAAAACAATTTTTTTTTAATGGATAATTTAATTTAAATAATATTTATCATGATTGAGGTTAAACTTTCAAATACAAATTATCCTAGCTTTTTAAGTGATGTATCAGATGAAAATGGAATATTATTTAATAATCAATTTGATGAAATTTCAGAACTTAGATCTATAGAAAATTTCAATAAATCTCATCGTGAAATTTTAGTAAATAGTATAAAAGAAGATCTAATTAAGTGGAACGCCCCTCAAAATGCCTTTGAGGCAAATACTAAAATATTAAATGAAAATTGCTATACTATAATGTCCGGTCAACAACCCGGCTTGTGTTGTAGTCCACTTTACATTATATATAAGGCAATTGGTACAATTAAATTAGCTGAAAAATTAAGCTTGAAATTTCCTGATAAACAATTTGTACCAGTTTTTTGGTTAGAAGGTGATGATCATGATTTTGATGAAATAAGAAATTTAGGAATTATAAATAATGGTAATGAATATCAAAAATTATGGCTAGAAAATGATGATAACAGAAGGCTGCATGTTGGAGAGAGATTTGTTAATGTTAACAATTTTCAAAAACTAATAAGTTGTTTAAAAGATTCATTAATTGAAACAGAGTTCACAAATGATCTGCTTGATAAAATAAAATCATTTTATATTGATTCTAATTTTAGTGATGGGTTTTCAAAATTGTTATATTATATTTTGGGGAATACAAACTTAATAATTGCATCATCTCGGAATCCTAGTTTAAAGAGATTAGCAAAAAATATTTTAAAAAAAGAAATTTTAAATCCAGAAATACTATTTAATTCAATAAATTTAAATACCCTAGAATTACAATCCAATAATATACAAACTCCAATAAAGTTAACTTCACCGCAAACTTTTATAACACACGAAAATGAAAGGCTAAGTTTAGAAATTGAAAACGGTAGTTATCATACAAAAAATAAAGAGATTGTTTTTACTAAAAATGAATTATCTGAGTTAACAGATTTATCACCTGAGATTTTTTCACCAAAGGTTACTTTACGCCCTATTATGCAGGACGCTATTTTCCCAACGGCGGTTTTTCTTGGTGGTCCAACTGAATTAGCATACTTACGTCAAATAAGACCAGGATACAGTGTTATGGGGATAATTGCTCCAATAATTGCTCCAAGACCATTTGTATTTATTTTAGAATCAAGAGTAAAAAGAAATATTGAAAATGTTAAAATTGACTTTGATAAATTTTTCAATATTAATTTTGATCTATTGAAAGATTTAGTTGATGAAAATGTGTTAAATGAGATAATTACAATAAAAGAAAATTTAAAAAATGAACTAAATGATTCCTTAAAGGCGTTTTCAACTTTAATAGATAAATATGATTCAACATTAAATAGTTCTCTTTTAGCATTAATTTCTAAGACAGAGAAAGAGATTGAAATTTTAACACAGAAAATTATTTCTTCCATTAAAAAGAGGCATAAAATTTCTTTAGATAGATATAATAATATTATTCAATCTATTATGCCAAATAAAATTCATCAAGAACGGGCTTTATCTCCATTGTATTTTATAAACAAATATGGATTAGATAAGTTTCAAAACACTTTTGATAAAATTGATTGCAAAAATGGAATTTTACAAATCATTGAAATCAATTAAATTCCAATTATATTTTATATAATTTTATGAATAAGTTTTCAGGTAAAACTGTATTTGTGACTGGTGGGTCATCAGGAATCGGTTATGCAACAGTAAAAGCTTTTGCAAATGAAGGTGCAAATTTATTGATTTGTGCTAGACGTAGTGAAAAATTAGAGTTTTTAAAAGATGAATTATCAAATTCAAATATTAAAGTAATTTCTTTGGATGTTAGAAATCAAAATGAAGTAAAAAATACATTAGAAAATTTGCCGAATCAATGGAAATCTATAGATATACTTGTTAATAATGCTGGGCTTAGCAGAGGATTAGACTATTTTCAGAATGGAGATATAAATGATTGGGATGAAATGATTGATACAAATGTAAAGGGATTATTATATATCAGTCGTGTTGTAATTCCAAGGATGATAGATCGTAAAACTGGGCATATAATTAATATAGGTTCAATTGCTGGTCATGAAGTATATCCAAAGGGAAATGTGTATTGTGCAAGTAAATTTGCGGTAGATGGAATAACTCAAGGAATGAGAATCGATTTAAATGGAACTGGAATAAAAGTTACCTCAATTGATCCAGGTTTAGTTGAAACAGAATTTTCTTTAGTAAGATTTCATGGTGATGAAGTTAAAGCTAAACTACCTTATCAAGGAATGACTCCACTAACTCCTGAAGATGTAGCAGATGCAATAATTTATGCTGCTTCTAGGCCAGCTAATGTAGTTATTAATGAGATAGTAATTATGCCTATCGCACAATCATCAGCAACAATTGTAAAAAGAGACTTAATTTAATAAATATTCTATGTCAATCATAAGAGCACAGCAATTAGATAAAGAAGATATTTTATCATCATTTAGAGAAAAATTTTTATTTCCAATTCAACCAAATGGTGAACCATATTTGTATTTCTGTGGGAATTCATTAGGATTACAACCTAAAGAAGTAAGTAATGCAATTAATATAGAATTAAATGATTGGGGTAAACTTGGAGTTGAAGGACACTTTGAAGCAGCAAACCCTTGGTATAATTATCATGAATTTTTCAAACCATACTCTAATTTATTTGGTGCATTGCCAGAAGAGTATTGTGTTATGGGGTCATTAACTAATAATTTACATTTATTGATGGTCTCGTTTTATAATCCAACTCCTTTAAGACATAAAATATTAATAGAGAAGAACCCATTCCCATCTGATAATTATGCAGTACAAACTCAAGTTTTATTTCATGGTTATGATGTTGAATCATCAATAATTTATATAAATCCAAGAGAAGGAGAAGATATATTGCGAAAAGAAGATATTATTGATATTATAAATAAACATGGTAATGAAATAGCTTTAGTAATGTTAAGTGGAGTCAATTTTTTTACAGGTCAATTTTTTGACATTCAAGAAATTACTCATGAAGCTCACAAATATGGATGTATTGTAGGTTGGGATTTAGCACATGCTGCTGGAAATGTAGAATTAAAATTACATGATTGGAATGTTGATTTTGCTGCATGGTGTGGATATAAATATTTAAATTCTGGTCCTGGCAGTGTTGGTTCAATTTTTGTCCACCTCAAATATGCACATAATTTAGACTTAAAAAGATTTGCTGGTTGGTGGAGCAATGATCCAAAAACAAGATTTAATATGCCTGAAAAATTTGTACCTCAATATGGTGCATCAGCGTGGCAAACTAGCAATGCACCAGTGATTCCAATGGCAATACATAAAGTTGCATTAGAAATTTTTAAAGATGCTGGAATGATTAATATTTATAATAAATCTAAACTTTTAACAGGATTTTTAGAAGAATTACTTTTGGAATTAGACATTGATAAATTAAAAATAATTACTCCATCAAATAAAGCTGATAGAGGTAGCCAATTATCTATTAGGTTAAATCTTCCAGTAAAAACTGTTCAAGATAAATTAAGATTAGCAGGTATAATTGTTGATATCAGAACTCCTGATGTAATAAGAATTGCTCCAGTCCCACTTTATAATTCTTACATGGATGTTTACAAATTTGTTCAAGTATTAAAGGAAATTATTTAATCATTAATAACAAATAAGTGGTTATACAGAAACTAGTTTCCTTTTTAAAAATTGTTATTTGGATATATTATACAAAGAAAAATAAATCAAATGACTAACTTTAAAATTCATTTTACAAGATTTATATAACTAAATTCTTTTGTCTATTAATTTCGAAAATTACTACTGCTGCAGCCACTGAAGCATTCAATGAGTTTATTTTACCAAGCATATTTATTCTTACTAAAGATGTACATTCTCTTTTTACTTGTTGAGTAAATCCATCTCCTTCATTACCAATAACAATACAAATTGGTTTTAAGAAACTCTCTTTTGTGTAATCATTTTTGCAATGTTCAGATAAACCAACTATTTCTAAGCCAGCAACTTTAAGGCTTCTAAGGCTATCAACTAAATTATCTTCCCTACATACTGGTATATGTTTTGCAGCACCAGCACTTGTCCTCATTACTGTTTCATTAACGCTAACAGAATCCTTTTTTGAAATTATTACTGCATCACAACCAGCACATTCAGCACTTCTGATAATTGCCCCTAAATTGTGAGGATCTGTAATTCCATCTAAAGCAACAACGAAAGGAATTTTCCCTTCTTTAAAAACATTTTCAATAATGGTTTCTAAATTTTCATATTCAATTTCATTCATCAATGCAAGAACTCCTTGAGATCTACCACTTAAAACTTCTCTTTTTTCAAGATCAGCAAATTTCCTTCTATCCATAATAGAAACAGCTACTCCAATTTTTTTAGCTTCTCCTTTTATAACTGAAATAATATCGTCACTTGTACCATAAGCAATATAAATTTTTTCAATTCCTTTACCACCTGATTTTAGTGATTCAAGAACTGAATTCTTTCCTGAAATTATCATAATTTTTAAGCTGTAGAATTAGAGTTATTATTTTTTGTCACAAAAATCATTATACATCCACAAGTAATCATCCCAACTGAAATCCATTGAGCCTGAGAAAGACCTTTATATAATTCATTAAGTCTTATAAACTCTATACAAAGTCTTTCAATTCCTGCAAAAATTAAATAAATTGCAAAAAGCTTTCCAGTAACCCAAGGTTTTAACCTTAATTTCCATAATATGTAAAATATAATTAAAGCCATTAATGTTTCATATATAGGTGCTGGATGAACAAGTATATCAGTTGGAATTTCTTTACCTGGATACAATAATTTAAATTTTTCAACTAATCCAGAATTTTGAGCAGCTAATGTTGGAACTGTACCTTTTGCATAACTCATTGCCCATGGTAAAGTTGTGGGTATGCCATAATCGCCATCTCCTGCTAACTGGCATCCAATTCTACCTATTCCATAACCAATTATTAAGGAAGGGGCTGCAGAATCGGCAATCTTTAAAAATGAAACCTTTTTAATTTTTAGATAAATTAAAATTGATAATGATGCTACAATTAATCCACCATAAAATGTTAAACCTGCTGGAGAGAAAATTTCACCAATTGGATCCTCTATAAATGAATGCCAATTTTCTAATAAGCTAAATAATTTGGATCCAGCAATACCACCAATTAGTGAAATCATAACAACACCACTTGCAACTGTTTCATTAATGGTTTTACGCTTTATCTCTTTAGTAAAAAAATAATTAGCTGTAAGAAACGCTATCCCCATCATAAGTCCGAAACTGTAGATTTTAATGGGACCAAATTCGAATAAAATTGGAATCAAATTATTATAGATATTTTATTAGATAAAAATAAGTGAATAAAAACACTTATCAGGTTAAATTACAATACAAATTTAAAAATGATTGAACTATCAAACAAAATTAATAATAGTTTATGTACTAAATCGTATTATTGTTTTATGAAAAATATATTTTTATTAGTTTTAATAATTCAAGTATTGTTAGTTTCTTGTAGTAATAATGTAAAAAAAATTACTTCACTAGAAACAAAAAAAATAATTAATAGTACATTAGAACAAGCTTTGATAGATAGTATAAAAATTTCAAATACACCAATTAAAGCTGATTGTAAATTGTCATTTGTTATTAATCAAGATGATAAAAAAGTAAATTTGGAAGACCACTTTATTCTTCATAAATTGAGTGGGAAAAGTTATATTTCTACTCCTTTAGAACAATCTGTAATTGGTGATTCAATTTTACTTAAAGATATGTATACTTTTAAAGATTCAAAGGACAGACCACGTGAAAAACAAAATTCAGAATTATCTGGAATGAGTTTCGGTGCCGAAGTAACTAAGATTTTAAGGATGTTATTGTCTAAAGATGAATCAACCTATTGTGAAATAATTCAACAAAAACCAGCATTTTTTGATACAAACATTATAGTTTTAAACTATACGATTGATGATGGATCAGGGGAAATTTATTTATCCAAAGTAGATAAGAGAATTGTTAAGTTAATTCAAAATCTAAATAAAAGTTATTTTTTTGGAAGTTACAATTCTCAAATGATTATAGATTATACTTTATTAGATAGTAATCTTTTAGTTCCAACAACTACAATTAATAATTTTACTTATAAAAGAATGACATCAAATGGAACTGGGAAAATAAATGCCAAACTTAATATTCTAAAGTAATTTTATCAAACCCAATTTGATTTATTTGTATGGATTACATTAATATTTAATTTCTTTAAATATTTTTCTGATAACTTTTTGCTTAATAACTCAGCAAAATAAACTGAACGATGTTGACCTCCAGTACAACCAAAATTAATGCTTAAATTATTAAACTTCCTAATTAAATAATTATCTACACTTCCACTAACTATAGCTTCAATCTGTGTAATGAAGTTGGAACATTCTTTTAAATTACCTAAAAAAGTAATCACAGCTTCATCCAAACCAGAAAGTTTTTTGTATTGATTATACCTACCAGGATTTTCTATTGCTCTACAATCAAATACAAATCCACCTCCATTTTCAGAATACTCAGTTGGATACCCTTTTTTATAACTAAAACTTTGAATTAATATATTAAGTTTATCTGGAATTATGTTAGCTTTAATAGCCCATTCCCCTTTAAAATTTAAATCTATTAACTGATAGAAAACATTGTTAAGTTCTTTACATTGTGAATCTAGTAATGAATTAGTGAATATTGATTGCAAATTATTGATTGCAAATTGAATACTTGAAACAAAATGGAATTTCTTTTCAAATAAACCACGATACCCATATGTTCCCATAGCTTGAAGGATTCTTATTAATGCGAATTTTGGCAATCTTTTTCTGAACTTATCTTCATCAATTTTAATTCTAGTTTGAATATTTTTGATGTAAAAATCAATTAGATTTTCTCTTATTTCCATACTCAAATTTGCTTTTGCATCATATAAAAGTGAAGTTAAATCATATTCAAGTGGACCTTTTCTACCACCTTGATAATCGATGAAGAAAGGTTCATTATCCTTTATCATAATATTTCTCGATTGAAAATCACGATACATAAAGTACTCACAACTTCCTGAAATCAACTCCTTTGTAAAACTTTCGAAATCACTTTCTAATTTATCTTCATGAAATTCAACATTAATAAACTTCAAAAAATTATACTTAAAATAATTTAGATCCCACAAAATAGATCTTTTATCAAATGAATGATAAGGATATGAAAAACCTAAATCAATTTCAGATAGAGATTCAGTTTGAAATTTTATTAGATTTAAAATTACTTTTTGATATAACTCTAACAACTCAGAATTAAAAGTATTATTTAGCATTTTTACTTTTAATAATCTATCATATAAAGTTTCGTTTCCTAAATCAGTTTGCAAATAAATGTTATTATCTTCACTAACAATAATAATTTCAGGTACATTAAAATTCAACTTATTAAAGGAATTAGTAAAAGAAATAAATGCCACATTCTCATCTGATGTTTCCCCAATTACGGCTATACAAGTTTGTTTTCTATCTCCAAATACTCTAAAAATTTTTCTATTTGATCCATCAGCTTTTAAAAGTAAAATTTCAGAAGGATCTTCTTTAAATTTTGAGCAATACAAATCGGATATTTTAGATAACTCAGTTTTCATATTTTTTGCGAATATAAAGATATTAAATATTGTATTTAACTTAAAAGTTAATTAGAATTAATTTAAACTAAATGGATAAATTTAATTTAAATAATTCACAAAAATATAAGAGATATTTGTCAAAATGATTACAATTATTTTCTCAAATTATTTTTCTTAATGATATTATTGCACTAAATTCGCATTTTAAATTTATAAATTTTAACAATGAATATTATTTTATTTGGTGCACCTGGAGTAGGAAAAGGTACACAAGCTGAATTACTTGCATCGAAATTAAATCTACCTCATGTTTCAACTGGAGCAATTTTTAGATCTGCTATTTCAGAAGGCACAGATTTAGGTTTAAAAGCAAAAGCTTTTAGTGATAGTGGTACTTTAGTACCTGATGAATTAACAACTTCACTTGCAATAGAAGCAATTTCAACTGATAAGTGCCCAAATGGTTTTATATTAGATGGTTTTCCACGAAATATAAATCAAGCTCAAGCTTTACAAGAATCTTTAAATATACAAAATCGAAATATAGATTTTGTGGTATGTTTAACAGTACCAGAAAATGAATTAGTTAGTAGAATGTTAAACCGTGGAAGAGTTGATGATACTGAAGAAGTTATTCGTACTAGATTTAAAGTTTACGAAGAACTTACTTCACCTGTTCTAGGTTTTTACAAAAATATTATGGAAATTATACAGATAAATGGCGTTGGTGAACTTAACGAAATAAGTGAAAGGATTTTAAATTCTTTAGTAAAATAAAAAAGTAAATATCATTTTTTGTTTAATTTAAAACTAATATTAAAATTAATAAAATACTAAGTTAGATTTGCTAATAATTGAAGATATTCGTAAGTATATATACCAGTGTTATGATTGTCTTTCCAAAACAATTGAATTGCATATACACCAACAGTTTCTATATTTTTAATTTCATACATTCCAGGTTTGTAAGTAGGAAGAGATATTGGTAAATGTACTTTTCCAAGAATTGTTTCTCCTTTACATCCAGCACAAGGGCATTCATCTCTAAGCAATTTTAATTTTATTTCATTAACAGAATCATCGTTCCAAACAATTAATAACTCAGAATTTTTATTTAAAGAAATCTTTAATGGAATTTTAGTTTTATTCATAGTTCAAAATTAATTTAATTCATTTGAACCGTAATAAAGAAAAGTAATTATGTTGAAAATATTTAATTCATTATCCAAAGAAAAAGAGGAGTTCATTCCGATTAATAAAGATTTAATAAGGTTGTATAGATGTGGACCTACAGTTCAAGGTAAAATGCATATTGGTCATGCAAAAACATATGTAGCATTTGATGTTGTTAGAAGATTTTTAATTCATTTATATGGAAAAAGTAATGTTCTTTATGTAATGAATATTACTGATGTTGGTCATTTAGCAGGCGATTCTGATGATGGAGAGGATAAACTTGAAGGACAAGCTTTGAAAGAAAATATATCACCCTTTGAAGTTGCTGCAAAATATGAGGAATTGTTTTTAAATGATATGGACAAGTTGAATATTATGAAACCAGATAGATTACCACATGCTTCTCAATTTGTTAGACAACAAATTGAAATGATAGAAATACTGATTTCAAAAAATTATGCTTATAAAGTTGATAGTGGATCTGTTTATTTTGATATAACAAATTATGAAATCAATAAACCATTTAATGGTAGTTTACCATATGGTTCATTATCAAGAAGATTGAAAGACGATCAGATTAATTCTGGTAGAATTGAAGTTAGATCTGAGAAAAAAGATACAAGAGATTTTGCTTTATGGAAAGGTGCAACTAAAGAAGAACATTTTATGCTTTGGCTTTCACCTTGGGGCTGGGGTTATCCTGGGTGGCATATTGAATGTTCAGCAATGTCTAAATTTTATTTAGGAGACACATTCGATATTCATATTGGTGGTTTAGATAATCAATTCCCTCATCATGAATGCGAGATTGCACAGTCTCAAGCTGCAAATGGTAAACCATTTGTAAACTATTGGATGCATAATAATATGTTAAATAATAGTGGACAAAAAATGAGCAAAAGTTTGGGTAACATGACTGATATGGATGATTTATATAAACTTATTGATCCGATTGCAATACGTTTTTTTCTTATTCAAAGTCATTATAGATCTCAATCAGAATATAGCTTTGAAGCTCTTGAAGCTTCACAAAAAGGTTTATTGAAACTTAAGAATGTATTAGTAAGATTAAAATATTTGGTTGGTGAAGTTTCTGAAGTTGATTTTAATGACTTAGATTTTATTAAAGAATTTATTGAATTTATGAATGATGATTTCAATACTCCTAATGCAATAGCATCTCTTTTTAAAGGAATAACAGATCTTCATAAATTGTTAGATCAAAAAAAAATAGATATTGATTTACTTAAAAAATACTATTCTGGATTTAAATTTTCTTTTGGGGATATTTTAGGACTAGATATTTTCAATTCCATAAAGATTGAAAGTGATGTAACTGAAAAACTAATGAAATTAATTTTTGATATTAGAAAAACTGCAAAAGTGAATAAAGACTATTCTACAAGTGACTTAATACGTGATGAGTTGAAGAATGCTGGTATTGATATTCAAGATACTAAAGATGGTCCAAGATGGAATATAAATTAATTAGTAACATATTCAGACTAACAGAGTTTAAAGATTCATATTCTAATTTAAAACTACTAATTGAAAACAAATTATTTTATGAAGAATTTTTATTTCCTATCAGTAATTTTATTCTCGACTTTCCTTTCAGCTTCTTGCCAAAAAAACGAAGATTTTAATAAGGATAGAGAAAATAATATTCCAAATATTGGTGGTATTTCAAATGCAAAGCAAGTTGAAGCCAACATGCAAAGTCCTGGAAATGTTGTTGGTGATATACAAAAATTGAATCAAGAACATGATTTTAACAAAGTTAATTCTTCAGTAGACTCTGTTTCAAAAAAAATTATTAGATCTGGTAGGTTTACTATTCAAGTTGAATCAATTGATACAGCCGAACATGCTATTACTAAAGAGTTAAATATCATAGGTGGATACATTTCAACATCAAATAGAACTGGCTCAAAAGTAACATCAAGAAGTATTGAGTTAACAATACGATTCCCATCAATTAAATTTGATACATTTGTAACATCACTAAAAAAATTCGGTAAAATAGAAAATGAGAATATTTCAACTGAAGAAGTTACTTCAGAATTTATTGATGTAACTGCAAGAATAAAAACTCAGATTGAATTAGAAGATAGAATTAAAAAGTTACTTGAAACAAAAACAGCCAAACTTGAAGACTTAGTTCAAATTGAAAGCAAACTTGCCGAAGTTAGAGGTCAAATTGAATCTTATCAAGGTAGATTAAATTATTTAAATAATCAAGTAAATTATTCTACTGTTGTTCTATCAATTCAAGAATCTGGCTCATTAGCTGATAATGATAATTTTACTTTTTTTGGTAAAATGTCAAATTCTTTTAAAGAAGGTTTTAATGGTTTGGTTAATGTTATTGGTTTTTTAATTATAGCAATTATTTCATTATTACCTGTTTTCTTAATTGTTTGGTTGATTATCAAATTCACAAAAAAATATTATCTTTCTAAAAAAAATAATTCAACTAAGTAATTAGATAAATTTTGCGTATAAATTTTAATATTCAGTTTTAAATTATGTCAACTAACGAATTAACAATAGGAGGTATTTCCAGTAGAGCTCTCGTTGAAAAATATGGTAGCCCATTATATGTCTATGATAGTGAAATTATAACTAGGCAATTTAAAAGACTTACAGATTCGTTTTCAAAATGTAAAACCAAATTTTATTATGCATGTAAAGCAAATAGCAATCCATATATCATTAAATTCATTCATGGTCTAGGAGCATGTATTGATGCGGTATCAGCAAATGAGGTTGAACTTGCTATTAAATGTGGAGTTCCTGTAAAGGACATTTTATATACACCAAATTGTGTTGCATTTAGTGAAATTGAGGAAATTGTAAACAAAGATGTAATTGTAAATATTGATAACTTATCAGTTTTAGAACATTTTGGACAAACTTTTGGAAATTCGCAACCTTGTGCAATTAGAATTAATCCCCACATTTTAGCTGGTGGAAATTCACATATTCAAACTGGACATATAGATTCAAAATTTGGAATCTCGATTCATCAATTAAGACATATTTTAAGAATAGTTAATGCATATAATATTAAAGTTACTGGTTTACACATGCATACTGGATCTGATATTGTTGATGCAAGAACATTTACTGAAGGAGCGGATATTCTTTTTTCATTAGCAATAAATTTCAAAGAATTAGATTTTATTGATTTTGGAAGCGGCTTTAAAGTACCATATAAAGCAGATGACCTTTCAACTGATATTGAAAATATAGGAGAAGAAATTTGTGGAAAATTTAATGATTTTTGTATCGAATATGGAAAGGAACTTGAACTTAGATTTGAGCCAGGTAAGTATCTAGTTAGCGAATCTGGTTTTTTATTAGTTACTGTAACTGTTGTAAAACAAACTCCATCTTGCGTATTTTTAGGAACTGATTCTGGTTTGCATCATTTGATTAGACCTATGTTATATGATTCTTATCATTCAATTATTAATGCTGATAAGCTTGACGGGGTACAAAGAGTTTACTCTGTAGTTGGATGTATTTGTGAAACTGATACCTTTGGTACTGATAGAAAAATAACTGAAACGAATGAAGGTGATATATTAGCAATTAAAAATGCTGGAGCATACTGCTTTTCTATGTCAAGTAATTACAACATGAGGTCAAAACCAGCAGAAGTTTTTATATTACATGGAGAAGATATATTAATTAGAAAAAGAGAATCTATTGATGATATTTTATTAGGATGTGTTAATTATTAAATCTATTTGTATAAGAATATTTATTATTATAAAAAAAGCTAGCAATTAATTGCTAGCTTTTTTAGTACAGAAGGCGGGGGTCGAACCCGCACGAGTGTTAAGCTCACTGGATTTTGAGTCCAGCGCGTCTGCCAGTTCCGCCACTTCTGCATAGAAAATTAAAAATGGTCAATAACCTAAATTTTAAATAGCAAAGATAACAAAGTATATCAATTTTATAAACAATTTTTTACAGCATTTAATTATAGATTATTTTTACTTACAAATTATTATTATTTAAAAACTAAACTTAAAAAACTACTTTTACAATTTATTGTTATTTATGAAGTTATTAATTTATAGTACTTAAATTTTATTTAAAATTTACTATTTTATTTACAAAAATTTATTAATTTAGTTAATTATTTTACATTTAAAGGCTACTAGTTTTTTCATTCCTAATTGTCCACATAATATGCTTATTATCAATAATACTTTTGCAATTGTAAATAATATATTTTATTAGCAATATCAATTTTCTAAAATTCGATTCAATTATTATTTTGTTCCAGATAATTCAAGTAATTGATTTCAAGTTTAGTTTCACAAGTTTGTTGAAGAGAATATTTAAGTGGCGAAATAAAATTTAATTTGAAATGAAAGCATGACAAATGTAATGAAAAAATAATTACAATATTCATTCAATAATCGTTCTGGATTTGTTGTCTAATGCTTAGATTTGTAACAGCATTAGAATGGTAAGATTGTTTCATATTATTTTTATTTATGGTAAAACAAAAATAATCAATTTTGCCTACACACTCCTAGTGTCAAAGTTTTGGTATGACCAAAAAAATAATCACAAGGAGTGCCCTATTGCTAATAACAACCTTGTGAAACTAAACACGTATTTACTAACCTTTAACAGAAAAAGAAAAATGATTTACAAATCTTTTCTAGACTTTACCAAAAGCCACCAAACCAGAACCACGAAAGCGTATCGGTTCTCAAAACCTTATGTATCAGAGCGTCAGAGCGTCAGAGCGTCAGAGCTATTGTAAACAAATTTTATTAAAAACATTTTTAGTAATGATAACAATGTATGTCCTGTATGGATTTACTGAGAACCCAAATTCAGTAAAACTCAAGCACAGAGGGGGTGGTATGCAATGTGATTCATTGCCGGGTGATGGTTTCCCTATGGTAGATTGCGGGCAAGCAATTGATAGCTTGGTAACATGTCTAGCATTTAAACACATTAAACTACTCAAATCATTCACAATACCGGGTTTTAGTTGCCCACTCTTCGCAAGTGCGAGTGTTAGAACCTGCACAAGGAAAGTTAATGTAAATGGTATAACAACAACAATAACTGAAGAGCAGGTATTTATTGATAGCATATACATATCAATGCATGCGCCGGATAGCTGCAAAACATTAACAAACTATTTAGATACACTATATAAACGTCGCGGACGAGGAGTAGTGGAGATTTCACCGGGAGTAATAGTAGGTAACACACAATTAGCAACAGATACATTAGGCTCATTCTATAAAATGTTAAGGGATAGTGCTTTTATCAATTTTGCAAGAGGAAGAATGAGAGATAGATATTTTGATTCAACTTCAAAGACCCAGATTCCTGCAAAGTGCGATACGAATGACCCGAACTGTGATAGATGTGCAAATTATTATAGGAATATACAAGGTTATTGTATGGCAGGAGATACCATTAAAAAACCGATATTAATACCAACTGTGTGGGGAGATTCTATTAAGTTTGTTGTGCCTGGAACTGTTTATCCAATAATTACTTCAAAGTATACCTTAACAGTAGATACAAGTACAAAGTATGTATCAGTAATACCAGTGATATTCATGGATACAATCAAAGTGGTTTATCCAATAATAAGTTATCGGACTTGTACTCCTACTTGTTGTCCATCATTATACAAGATGTGTTTTATAGATGCGGAAAGAGACAAAGTAACAGGTGTTCAGGGTCATTTAAGGGTAACGAAAGTAAATCTACCCAAGCCATCAAGACCAATAGGTAACCAAGCGTGTAGCTATATGAGGGATCCTAATAATCCATGGGAAGTGTCATATCCACCACTAAAAGATTGTTATGAGTTCTGCACAACAGATACCACATTGCCACAGATAAACATAAAAGGCTTACCAACATTACCAAAACAACAAAGAGTAAAATAGAGTATGAAAAATCATAAAAAATTAATTTTGCTGTTTATGCTTCTTGAAAGTTGCTTGTGTGTGAATAAATGTAATGGGCAAAAGATTTTATGGGAGAAACATTATATAGCAGATACTACAGACCTAATGCCATGGGATATGATAGAAACCGAAGATGGGCAGATTGCTATATTAAAAGTTATCTATGGTGCTTTACAAGGCTTATTGGTATTAGATAAGAATGGGGATTCGATGTACACAAAAGAGTTTCCAGTAAAGTATCATCCATCGGCATCGCATATAGATATGTATGTAACGGGCTGGCGTATAAATGAAACATTTGATAACAATTTGGTGGTAACGGGTATAATAACAAACTTAGGTTTTGATAATAGTGGATATATCTATTACAGGAAGATGAAAAAAGGAGATGGTGAGTTAATAAGTGATCTGTGGTATCTGCCAGGCTACCCAGCCGGGCATGATAGGTTCGCCTCTGAATACGTCAGTGGGGTTTATGGACCAAGTTGTGTGTATAATAAGTTTTCAAATACATTTTCATTTTTCTGTGGCTACGATGCAGAGTTTACCAAAAGTGATTCAACGGGGAAGATATTAACCAGAGTTCTCCATGATGAGTTACAGGAGAAAGATAAACTTATTTATACGGGTAACCTAATACTAACCAAAGATGGAGGATATATGGGAACATGCTATTATGTTTTCAGAGATGTTTATCAAACTCCAGCAGACATTCCAATAATAGTTCGGTTAGATAGTGTAGGTAAATTATTATGGAAGACGACCATTTATGATTCAAATTATCATTTTAATTGTTGTGATATAAAAGAGACAAAAGATGGTGGCTGTATAGCATTGGTCTGCCATAATGTAATGAAGAACTATTATTTGTATAAATTAAATAAGGTGGGTGAAATAGAATGGCATAAGGAGTATACTCCCAATAGGGGCTATAGGTTATTTTTGAACACGGTAATAGAGGATAAAAATGGTGGCTATACGATAAGTTACAAAGGGAAGGATAGCATAAATTACAGATATTTTATAGATAAAGTAAGCCAATCAGGGAAAGAGGAATGGAGTTATGAATTAGATACAATGCGAAGTGATTATTTTGGTTATAGTTTTATTCAGCTTAAAGATGGGAACTATTTGTTAGCAGGAGAAAAAGAGAAAGGTCATTTGTATGTAGCAAAAATAGAGCCATTAAAGTTAGGAGTTGAAGAAGAAAATAAATTGGTAACTATAGGAGGTATCAATTTAAAGAATGATAGAATAGAGTTTGAATTAGGAAAGTCGGGAGATGTGGAGATAGAAATTTCAAATTCAATTGGAGAAAGGATTAAGAGTTATAGGTTTGAGAAGATGAAAGTGGGTAAGCAGGAGTTCAAATTGAATCTGAATGAGTTTACATCAGGAGTGTATTTAGTTCGTATTAGGTCTGAATTAAGTGGTAATTGGAGCGTTGGAAAGTTTATGTTAAAAAAGTAAAAAGAATTAAGAACAAAGGGGCTTTTGCTGCCTCTTTGTTCTTTTCAATATTACAGGATAGCGAATAATAGCAATTACAAAAATATAGAACTGTCTGGTTAAAATACTTTGTAACATTATAGGCAGAAGATATATTTCGACTTCAGTCAATATGAAACTTGACAATTTCAAAATAAACTTAGTTTGAATGTTTTAACTTATTTATAGTTTTTTGACTTTTGAATATTTTATTTCTAGTTATTCTTTTTTTCAACTAAATCATTTGAAATTATGAGAACAAATTTATCAATCAGGACTGCATTATTCTCAGTTTTATTTCTAAGTTTATTAACTTTAAACCTAGACGTACTTACAGTTAAGAAAAAATATTTTAAAAAAAATGAAAATGAGAAAGAAAAACTAGATGGTTCAGATTTGGCAATATTGCAAGAAATCGAATTAACTAAAGATCCTAGTTTAGGAATTGTACCACACGATAGATTATTTAAAGCAATAAAATACACGAATTCATTAAATAAAATTAATTCAACTTCAATTACTTGGAACAACTTAGGTCCTAAAGATGTAGGTGGTAGAACAAGATGTATAATGGTTGACCCGAATGAATCAACTTTGAATACTGTATGGATAGGTTCTGTTGGTGGTGGCCTTTGGAAAACAAACAACGTAACTTTAGCAAATCCTACTTGGTTACCTGTTGATGAACTTCTAGCAAATTTAGCTGTAACAACTATTACTTATAATCCAAATAATAGTAATGAGTTTTACTTCGGAACAGGAGAAGGTTGGTATAATAGCGATGCAATTCGAGGTGATGGAATATTTAAATCATCTAATGGAGGAGTTACTTTTACACAACTTTCTAGCACTGCAAACAACTCTAATTTTAGATATATTCAGAAAATTATATGCCATCCTTCATTAGGTATTTTCGCAGGAACTTCAACTGGAGTATTTAGATCAACTGATAATGGTTCATCTTGGAGTTCAGTTTTATCCGGAGCTTGTTCGGATTTAGAAGTCGGTTCTGATAATACTATTTATGCTTCAATTGGAATTTTTTCTACTGATGGTATATATTCTTCAACAACAGGAGTATCTGGAAGTTGGGTTAAAAGAAATAATAGCTCAAACGGTTTCCCTACTAGTGGCTTTTATAGAATAGAAATAGCTTGCGCTCAAAACAATGCAAATGTTCTATATGCTTTGACTCAAAGTGCTAGTAATAATGGTATTTACAATATTTATAAAACAACTAATAAATGTGTTACATGGACTACATGTAAGAAGCCTACTGATTCAGACCCTGGAATTGGTTCTGACTTTACTCGTGGGCAAGCTTGGTATGATTTAGCATTATCAGTAGATCCTAATAATTCAAGTACTTTATTGATTGGTGGAATAAATTTATTTAAATCTACTAATAGTGGTGCTAATTGGTCTCAATTATCACATTGGTATGGAGGATATGGTAAGCAATATGTTCATGCAGATAATCATTCTATTGTATTTAAACCAGGTAATTCAAGTATAATATATTTTGGAAATGATGGAGGAATTTTTTCTTCAACAAATGGTGGATCTACTATTAGTTCAAAAAATAGTAATTATTGTGTAACACAATTGTTTGCATGTGCAACACATCCAACATCAAATTTGTTTTTATCAGGTGCTCAAGATAACGGATCTTTTAAATACAATAGTTTAACATTAAATACTGGGAATCAAGTAACAGGTGGTGATGGAGCATATTGCCATATAGATCAAAATCAAACTCAATATCAATTCACTGCATATGTATATAATAATTATTATAGATCAACTAATTCTGGTTCTACATTTTCTAGTGTTACATTATCTGGAAATACTGGAGCTAGCTTTATAAATCCAACAACTTATGATAATGTTTCAAATGTTATGTACTGCAGCGACGTAGGAAGATATTGCAGATGGAATAATCCTCAATCTGGGAATTCTCATACAATGATAACTGTTTCCAATTTTGGGAGTTCAGCAAAGATTACTTCACTTAAAGTATCTCCAAATGTTTCAAATAGAGTTTACTTTGGTTTATCAAATGGAAGAGTAATTTATGTTGACAATGCTAACTCGGTAAGTAGTTCTTCTGGGAATTATATAAATAATTTTTCAGGTGTTCCAACAGGATCAGTTTCTTGCATCGAAGTAGAACCGAGTAATGAAAATCATATTATCATTACTTATTCAAACTATGGTATTTCAAGTATTTGGGAAACTAAAAATGGTGGGTCTAATTGGGTTAACATTGAAAATAATTTACCTGATATGCCAATAAGATGGGCATTGTTAAATCCTTTAAATAATAGACAAGTATTCCTTGCAACTGAACTTGGGGTTTGGACTACAGATTCATTGTTTGGAAATAATACTACTTGGTATCCAATCAATTTAGGATTAGCAAATGTTTCTACAAGAATGCTATCTATTCGAAATGATAATTTAATTATTGCAGCTACACATGGCAGAGGGTTATATTATTCTGAATCATTGGTATCATTTAATCAAAATAAAAAAATTAAAGATTCAGATGTTTTAGATTCAATTAAAGCTGTTAAAAGTAAATTGATTACAAACCAAGAAACAGGTTCCTCAAAACTTTTGGTAAATGTTTATCCAAATCCATTCAATAAGAATTTGAAAATTAAAGCATTTAGTAATAATGAAGAGTTAATAAATTTAAGTATTTACAATTTAAAAGGTGGATTAGTATATAGTTGTAATATAACATCTTTAAATGAAAATTTAATTGATCTTAGCTTTTTAAGTAATGGGAACTATCTTGCAAAATTTGATTCTAAGAATGAACATTCAACATTGAAAATTGTCAAGGAATAATGAAAAAAGTATATTATTTATATATACTTGATTGTATCTGTTATATCGCATTAAGAATTTAAATAATTATAAAAATTTATTTAAAAAATCATTGTATTTAACATAAGTTAATAATTTATATTTAATATAATTCTATTTATGTTAAATATAATAAAAATAAATCCCCTAATATCGGTAATTTTAGGGGATTTTATTTAAAATTAGACTTATCATTTAATAAATAATAATTACATATTTCTAATTATAGCATTTGTCATTTCAATAGTACCTACACCATTAACATTTAAATCTTTTGTACAATATTCACCATCTTTAAGAACTTTTATCAAGGAATTTTTTATTTTATCGGCACAATCTTTAAAGCCAATATGATTAAGTAATAGTATCCCAGCTAAAAGTAATGCAGATGGATTAGCTAAATTTTTACCTGTTATATCAGGTGCAGAGCCATGCACGGCTTCAAAGATAGCTACTTTTTTTCCTAAGTTTGCTCCTGGGGCAAGCCCTAAACCTCCAATCAAACCACTTGCTAAATCAGATAAAATATCTCCGAACAAATTAGTAGTAACTATTATATCAAACTGTTCTGGTTTGATTACCAGTTGCATACACATATTATCGATAATTTTATCATTGCATTTTATTGATGGGTATTCTAATGCAATTTTTCTTCCAATTTCTAAAAACATTCCAGAAGTGAATTTCAATATGTTTGCTTTATGAACTATTGTAATTTCTTTTCTATTATTCTGAATTGCATATTCAAAAGCAGATCTAATAATTCGTTCTGAACCTTGACGGGTAACAACAGCAACCGATTCAGCTCTGTTATGAGAATCATCTGTGTAACATTCAATTCCAGAATACAAACCTTCTGTGTTTTCTCTAAAAATGATTAAATCTATATTTGAGAATTTAGATTTAACTCCTTCAAAACTTTTTATTGGTCTGTAATTTGCAAACAAATCAAATTCTCTCCTTAACTCAACATTTACACTTCTAAACCCATCTCCTATTGGAGTTGTTAAAGGTCCTTTTAAAGTTACTTTATGTTCATGTATTAAATTTATAGTTTTATCAGGTAATGGATTACCATATTTCTCAAATGCTCCTAATCCAGCTTCAGCTTCAACCCACTCAATTTCAGCTCCTGAAGCATTAATAATTGAAATTACAGATTCTACTATACTAGGACCTATTCCATCTCCAGGTATATAAACAACTTTTTTCATTTTTTATTACAATATAATTATGATATCTATAAAACAAACTGTCCTGTCATCTGCTAGAGAATGACAGGACAATTTGCCTTAACAACTATGAAAACAAGAGCGAGAAACGAGACTCGAACTCGCGACATCAACCTTGGCAAGGTTGCGCTCTACCAACTGAGCTATTCCCGCGTATTTCAATGGCGGCAAAAATAAGATTTTGAATAATACTATGCAAGAGAAAATAAATTTAGTTTATTTTTGTCAACACTTTTTTACAAATTCATGTTTAAAAAAAAATTAGGACAAGAACCATCAATTGAGGAAATAGTTATTGCTTACAATTCAAAAGCAATAGAATCTGCTTTTAAGTTAACTCAAGTTATTTTTGATAATTCAGAAAAAACAATAAATGAACTAGAAGTAATTTTAGATAAATTACATTTTGAGTTGAATGAATCTAACTTTAAAAAAAAAATTGGACTAGGTCCCAATGAAAATGACCGGGAACAATGGGCTAATTTATGGGGATTTTATCTAGGAGAAACACTAAGAAATATATTTGGTGGTAAATGGGTTTATGGGAATTCTGAAGCACCAAACATACCATGTTTGGAATTAGAAAATAGTTTATGTATTTTCCCTACTGCAAAGGTTTTTAAAAGATTGGAGAATGGTAAAACAGATTCAATTTCTGATTATTTATTATTAATTAAAAAAAGAAATCAAATTGTAATTTCATTTAAATTTCATTTAATCATGAAACAATATACTTCACTTACTTGTTTTTCCGATATACATACATTACAGATTTTATCAGCTGTTGCAGGCATGTTGCCTATTTCTGGAATTCAAGATAATGATAGTTCTGTAGTTCTTTTTTTTGATGAAGGGAATTACAATTCTGATATTAAAAGTACTTTACTTTCTTGGACTGATAACGTTGAAATTCAATTCTTAGAAGAAAAAGTTGAAGAACGAAATTGGAATTCTGAGTTTGAGAAATCTTTAGAACCTATTCGAATTTCTGATAATTTGATTATAACACAAACTTGGAATCAGGATTTTAAAGAAAATGAAAATGATTATATTATTTATATTGATCCAAAAATGTCATTTGGTACTGGGCATCATGAAAGTACTAGATTAATTTCCAGGTTGATGTTAGCAATGGAATTTAATGATATGAAAGTTTTAGATGTAGGTACTGGAACAGGAATATTAGCAATTTTAGCTATTCTAAAAAATGCAAAACATGTTTTAGCTTTTGATAACAATGAATGGGCAGTCAATAACGCAAACGAGAATTTTAAAATTAATAAAGTTGATTCAAAAGTAGATAATAGGTTATGTGAAATTAAAGAAATTGTTGAAAATGATTTTGACATTGTACTAATGAATATTCATAGAAATTTAATTATTGAATTAATCCCTGAAATTTTAAAAAGAGTGAAATTAAATGAAAAATTTTCAATTCTTACTTCAGGAGTTTTAATAGAAGATTATGATAGTTTATTAGAAACACTTAAACTTTATAATTTATACCCTTATAAGGAAGCAAAAGAAAATGAATGGATAGCTACCCAATTCAAAATATCAAGTATAAAAAATTAATAAAATTATTTTGGTTCATTCAGTTATAGATATTGGTACTAATACTATTCTATTGCTCATAGCTCAAAAGTCTTATGATAGTGATTTTAATGTACTTCATGATGAACATAACATTTCAAGACTTGGATCGGGAATAGTTAAAAAAGGAGAAATTTCAAAAGATGCATTTGATAGAGTTGAAAATTTTTTAAAAAGATATATTTTTTTATCAGAACAATTTAATGTAGATAAGATAATTTCTGTCGGAACTAGTGGCTTAAGATCTGCTACAAATCGGAATCAGTTTTTAATTGAAATGAAAAATCGTACTGGATTAGACATATCCATTTTAAGCGGGCTTGAGGAAGCTGAAGGATCTTATATTGGTGGATTGTATGATTTAAATGTTAAAGAAGATTATAGAGTATTAATAGATATTGGTGGAGGTAGTACTGAAGTTGTATATGGATTTGGGAATAAAATTATAGATAAAATAAGTATTGAAATAGGTGCTGTTAAAATTAAAGAGAAATTCTACATTGAACAGCCAATTGATAAAAAGGTTATAGATCAAGCTAGATATTTTATAAGAGAAAAATTTTCTGAAATATTTGATATTCCTGGAAACCCTACTTTTGTTGGTGTTGCTGGAACAGTTACAACATTAGGGGAAATGGAACACACTACTAATAAAAATATTCCAAAGGAAGTAAATGGTAAAATACTTACAATCGAGAATGTTAGAAATCTAAGTTTTATATTAAACTTATTAGATATTAACAGGATAAAAAAAATCCCACAAGTAAATCCTGAAAGAGCAGATTTGTTGCCTGCTGGGTCATTAATTCTGGAAGAGTATATGAATAAATTTAAAATAAATGAATTAGTAGTAAGCACTTCTGGATTACGTTATGGTGTAATGAAGAATTCATTTATGAATTTTACTTAACCCCTGTTTCTCCATTCCAATTTAAATTATTCCTCCTAGAATTCAATAAAGTCCTAAATTTTATTTTCTGATCTTCATTTAATATTTGTATGATTTTCATTTTTGTTTCACTAATAATTATTTTTCTTTTTTGTTTGAAAATAAAAGGTGTATCATAATTATCTCTTTTTAGTTCTACTAGATTATTCTTAGCATTCAATATAATTTCATTAATTAAATCTAATTGATTTTTATTAGCATTTAATTGATTAATAATTTCTTTAAAATGATTAACTCCACCCTTTTCAAAACTATTCACTTCTTCATCTTTATACAACTTTAATTTGGATGTATCAGCTTTTACTAGTTTTACAGTAGAATCTATTTTTAATTTATTTTGATCAGATTTTATTTTAATGTCTTTCGAATTAATACGATTTTTATTTAGGTTAACAGAATCTATTGAATTAGTTTTAGGTATTATATTGGGTGTAATAGTACTTTTATTTTCGAGAATAGGTTTTGAAGTTAATACTTCCCTTTTTGAATATGATTGAGAAATTTCTTTATTGTTTTCTAATGACTGTTTAACCATTTCATGGAGCTTTGATGTGTTTTTTTTAAGTAAGTTAAATTGAGTTGAGTCAAGGTTAGGGGCTAATCTACTATTCAATGAATCCAAAATAATATGATATTTATTTGAAGTTGAATTACGTAAATCACTTATTTCTTGATAACTTTTATTTAGTAGGTTTCTCAAAGAATCTTGTTTTGATTCGTCAACGTTAAGGTTAGCAAATATATACTTTTCAAAACCTTTTGAGTTTCGTAAAGATTGTATATTATCTACTTTTGATTTAATATACAACAATGCACATATACTTCCAACGATTAAGCCAGAGATAAAAACTCCGAAAATAGATAAGTATGCTTTATTTTTATTATTCATATTTTCCTAATTTAAAATGTGGTTATTAATCCATGCATTGATGAGTAAGTTTCAATAACTTTAAATAAGTTTCCAGATATAAAAGCGATAATAATTGAAGCTAGTGAAACACCTCCAAAAGTTAATACAAGTTTTGGTCTTAATGATACTAATGCATCCAAAATATTTATGTTTTCCTTTGAGGACATAATTTTTATTGCAAGCTTTTCTGAAAACAAATATGGTAACTCTGTACTAAAGTTTTCTCTTAGTATTTGGTCTATTATAATTTTATTTTTCATATTATTTTAATCATAGAATTCAAATGAGTCATTTTTCAATATTTCCTTCATTTTATCTTTCGCTCTTGAAAGCCTTGATTTAACAGTACCTTCAGAAATGTTAAGTACTTTTGCAACTTCTTCAACAGACATTTCTTCAACAATTCTAAATACCATTACTGTTCTAAATTCTTCTGGTAACTTCTGCAATGCATTGATAACTGTATTTGTATTTTCCTCTAGAATCAAACTCTTATCAGTTAGGGAATCTCCAGCAAAACTTTCTTTAATAGAATTCTTATCTGTTTCTTGATCTATAGAATCATAACTAAAGAACAAGAATTTTTTCCTCCTTCGATTTTTAGAAACTCTATAACAATGCCTCATTGCAATTGTTGTTATGTAAGTACTAAAGAGTGATTCAGCCCTAAAACCCTTTAAAGCCTTAAAAATCAAGATAAAAATGTCTTGCGTTATATCCTCTAAATCTTGTTGAGAAACATCTCCAATAATACTTTTAATTGTAGAAATTACTCTTTTTTGATATCTTTTAATAAGTTCTACAAATGCTGGTTCATTTCCTTCCAACACTTGATTTACTAATTCAATATCAGTTATTTCATTATACTTAATCAAGATTTTGAAAATGACTTATTTTCTTAGATACACAATAATAAATTACGTTCCAATAATTTTTACTTTTTAAAAAATAGATTCAGTAATAAATTTTTTAATAATTAATTTTTCAGCTAATTAAAGATAAGGAAATTTTAATTTTTCAATGTAAGTTTACTTAAATTTGCATCTAATCTATAAATTTAGATTTAATTTATCATTATGAAAAATAAGCAATTGATAATAGTTTCATTAATTATCTTGATTAGTGTATTGTGTAATTTAGAGATTTATTCTCAACCTCTTTTGAATCCATTTGTATTTGTAATGCCAGGGAATGATACTGTAAATTCAAATTGGCTACCAAAATTTGAATTTCATGTTGCTGGTTCAAAAGGATTCATAGAATCAAAAGAAGAAAACTTTGTTCTAAAAAATGGTTCTCCAATCAAGTTTTATGGTGTCTCATTAGTAAATACTGCTTGCTTTCCAGATTCTGTTTCTGCAATAATAGTTGCAAAAAGATTAAGGAAGTTAGGAGTTAATTTAGTAAGATTTTGGGGTTGGGATTATCATAATAATGCAGGTACTTCTATTGTTGCGAATGGGAATAAATCAGACACAATAAATCCAGTTATGATTAAATCATTCGATTGGTTTATTTATCAACTTAAATTGAATGGGATTTATATTCATTTAGTTAAAGGATTTAACGGACCAAGGAAAGATGATGGGGTACCAGGTTGGGATTCTACTTATAATTATGGTAGAGATATTTTATTTTTCCAGTCACAATTTCAAGATCTACAAAAGAAAACTCTAAATACTTTTTTCTCACATGTAAATCCATTTACAAAAAATAAATATAGCGAAGAACCTGCTATTGCTTTTATTACACTGTTTAATGTTAATACTCTTTATGCATCTTGGAGTGATAATAGATTAAATCAAAGAAACAATTATTTGAGTTATTTTCATTCAAGACAGCTTGATACTTTATTCAATAATTATTTAATCAAAAAATATTCTAATACCAGTAATATTAAAGAAAAATATTATGAGGGGATTAAAAATGCAAGTATTGATTATTTTAAAAATGGTGGATTTGAAAGTTATACTGATAATTGGGTTGGAGCAGTACAAGAAGGATCAATAGCCTCAATAATAGCATTGCAAGGTCCTGAAGTTTGCCCAAACGAAGGTTCCACTTCTTTAAGGGTAGTTGTTAGACAAGTAAATAATAATGCTAATGGAATAACCATACGGCAGACTGGTTTTCCAATTCGTATTAATGGTATTTATGAAGTTACTTTCAAAGCAAAAACAGATACTATTGCTGGCAGACAAATAACTATAACCACAAACTTAGGGTTTTCACAAAATGTAAATATTACTAAAGATTGGACTCAATATAAATTTATTTTTAGATCTTTGATTTCTGATTCATTAAATTCTACAATTACATTTCAATGCGGTAGATTCAGAGGCGATGTATTTTTAGATGCTGTAACATTAAAAGAAACTGGACGTGATGGAATAGCTCAAACAGAATCACTTGAAAATGTTTCAGTTCAAAGAGTTAAGTTTACAGATATGCCATTAGTTACCATACAACGTGCAGTAGATCAAATTAATTTTTATGATGAATTGACTAGCAATTACTTCAAATCAATAATAAATTATACTAAATCAATTGGAGTCAAACAACTTTTTACTCCAACTAATTTTTCATTAATAAGTAGTGATTTGAAGTTTCAAAAAGATTTTGTTTATTCATCATCAGCGGGTCCTGGTTCAACAGTTCAGTGGGATTACAATGGATCTAGAAACTCTTTACCTTACTCTGATTCAACCTGGGTAATAAGAAATTATTCTTTAATGAAATATAGAGATCAAATTCTTCCAGTTTATTCAAGGAATTCAATAACTAACAAACCATTTATTGCTGAAAATTATGGAGAAGTTTATCCAAATAAATTTAGACCAGAAATTATGTTATTCATGCCATCATATTCTGCTTTACAAAATTGGTCAGCAATAGAATATTATTATTATTCTGCATCATCTTCGGAATATAGTAATAGACGGCGAATATTCAAAGACGAATTTCAAGGAATTATAGGTGATCCATCTATGCTTTCATTAATGCCACAATCGTCTCAGTTATTTAGAGGAGGACTAATTTCACAAGCAGAAAGGATGTTAAAAATTAATCATGATTCTCAAGATTTATTGTTTCTCCCAGTAATTTATAGTCTAAGAAATAATATTTATAATATTGATGGTACTTTAAATAATGGAGTTCATTTAGTTAGTCAAATGAGAGTTGACTCCTTTTCTGCAAGCAAACATTATACAGCTTCAGATTATTATTTTACAAATCCAACTGATGATAATATTGAAAGCGATACTAAAGAGTTGAAAATAGATATGACAAAAGGTTATATGATTATTAATAGCCCAAAGGCTCAAGGTTTTACTGGTGCTATTTCTCAGTTATCGGATGTTTCTACAGATAATTTAAAATTGAATTGGGTTTCTGGTGGTGCAAATGCATCTATTTTATGGACATCCCTTGATTCAAATAAATTGAATAATACTGTTAAATCTTTGTTAACAATTTCTACTCGTTCCACTAATACAAATGCTATTTTTACTTTTGGTGATTCCTCATTTGCAAAGAATTGGGGAGTTGCACCAACATTACTTGAAGGTATTAAGTTAGGTGTAAACTTTATCACAGAAGCTGACAGTGTAATAATTCATCCTTTAGATTCCTTTGGATTAGAAATTCCGAGTAAAGCATTTTCTGCGATTAGAAATTCATTGGGTATATGGAGATCTACTATAGACATAAGTGCATTAGGAACTCCAATGTTTGGGGTTGAACAAAAATTTAAAGATATAGTATCTGTTAATGAAAGTAATTCAGTTAATGTTAGTGAGGTTTTTCCAATACCAACAAATGATTATATTAATTTAAAAATATCAAACTATTCAAACGAAATTATAAAAGGTAAAATTTTAAATTCTGTAGGTGAAGTAATACAAATTTTCAATATAAACAATTTTATTTATGGGTCTAATCCATTTAAATTAAACGTAAATTCTTTGATTAATGGTGTATATTATATTACTCTACTGGTAGATAATAATGTTTATAAAAGGAAATTTTTAGTAGTAAAATAGTTTGTAAAATTTATATAAATCATATTTTTAAACAATTAATTTTCGATAATTGGAAATCACTCATAATAAACTTACGTTTGTAACTTCAGATAATAATGTCCTAAATTGTGATATTAAGTATGTTGATAATAGTTTAAAAAAACCAGTTGTTATCGTAGTTCATGGTTTTAAAGGTTTTAAAGATTGGGGTTCTATGCATTATATTTGTGATAAATTTTGTTTAGAAAATTATTTTGTAGTTTCATTTAATTTCTCTCATAATGGTATTAATGGTCATGAAACTGATTTTACTCAATTAGATAAATTCAAAAAAAATACATTTTCTTTAGAAATCGAAGAGTTGCTTTTTATTGTGAATTTATTTCTTACAAACAAAATAGGATCTCAACAAAATTACGATCCAAATAATATAAATTTAGTTGGTCATTCACGTGGAGGAGGAATTGTTATTTTAGCAACTTCTAGAGTTACTAATATTAAAAAAATTGCTATCTGGGGTGGAGTAAGTACATTTGAAAGATATTCAGAAAGACAAAAACAAACTTGGCGGGAGACTGGAGTGTTCAAAACTAAGAATATGAGAACTGGTCAAATTATGGAGTTAGGTATTGAATTACTTAATGATCTAGAACAAAATTCTGAAAGTTTAAATATTTTAAAAAATTTACAAAATATTAATAGTAAAATAATATTTATTCATGGTGAACAGGATATAGCTGTAAACTTAAAAGAAGCTCATCAATTATACAATTCATCTATAAAGGCAAATACAATTTTAAAAATTATCCCAAATACTGGTCATACTTTTGGTGCAGTTCATCCCTTTTCAGGATCAAATATTTCTTTAGATTCTGCTATAAATCAAACATTAGAATTTTTTAAAAAATAATAAATGTTCAAAACCAATTACTTAAAAAGAATAAATAAAATAATTAAATTTTTTGCTTTAATTATTTGTTTTCAGTTATTTATTTCAGATGTCGTTTTTTCTCAATTTCAAAAGAATTATTTCCCAGAATATTGTTATAAACCACTTGATAGTGCTTTATCTTCTATTTTAATGACTCGTAATGATTTAACAATGAGGTGGGACGCTACTGGCAATGATTTACATAGATTAAAAAATATAAAAAACCTTTTTAGCAATCCATTATCAGCATTTACCTTATCTGATAGTGTTGCTAATTCTGGAAAATATGGAATTAAAGATCCTCTTCCCTTTTTTCTTTTAACTGCTTCTTTATTAGATAACAGTGATAATTTTTCTCCTGAACGGCCTATACTTACTAATGATAAAATCAAGTCGGCTACTGGTATTGATTTAAATACATTAAATTTTGCAGAACAATTTTTACTTAGAAAATTTTTAGTTTTAGCAATTTATGTTGATTTACAAACTGATAAAAATAGATTTTTATTGGATGAAGAAAAGTTAAAACGTGTACTAAATTATTGTGATTCATTACTCATACATTCAGAAAATGATAATGGAGATGACTTGATTAATGATAGATTATCTGAAAGAATTTCTTTAATAAAAGCTAAAAAATTTTTTGGAGAAGATGCACAAGGATTAGATTATGGATTGTTAAATGAAACTGGAACTTTATTGTATTTATCCTCATTTGATGTAGCTAAAAATATGGCTGTTGAAATAACTAATTTATCTTCTGAAATTCATACCCACGTTTGGGATACTAAATTTGGTAGAGTTGCAATTGGAGGTAAAGGTGATGATACATATACTGGGGAATATTTTTGTATAATTGATGTAGCTGGAAATGATATATATAAAATGACAGATAAAACAAAAAATCAATCTTATAACCATCCTACTAATTTGATAGTTGATTTTAATGGAGATGATAATTATATTGGTGGTGATTACTCTTTTGGAGGATCGGTTTTTGGTAATTCCACTTTAATTGATATGAAAGGGAATGATAATTATTCTGCAAAAAATTTCTCACTTGGTTGTGGATTCTTTTCAACCAATGTTCTTTACGATGGAGAAGGAAATGATCATTATTCAGGTGGTACATGTGTTGAAGGAACTGGTTTATTTGGAGTAGGATTGTTAATTGATGCTAAAGGTAATGATAGTTATAATGCGCATTTACAATCTCAAGGATTTGGTTTTACTAGAGGCTTTGGGGCAATTTTAGAAGGTGAAGGAAATGATCAATATATAGCTAATTCACCTTATACAGATTTTTTAAGGTATGATGATCATTTTGAAACATTCTGTCAAGGGGCTGCATTGGGTTACAGACCTGTGGCTTCAGGTGGGTATGGATTCATTTGTGATTATTCTGGTAATGACTTATATCAAGCAGATATTTATGGTCAAGGAGTTGGGTACTGGTATGGCTTAGGAGGTATAATCGATCAAAAAGGAAATGATAGTTATTCAGCTTTTCAATATGCTCAAGGTGCAGGAATTCACCTTGCATTTGGAGTTCTAATTGATACTTCTGGTAACGATAATTATTTCTCACATGGTGTTTCTCAAGGATGTGGTCATGATATAGGTTTTGGTGGATTATACGATGCAAAAGGTGATGATAACTATGTTGTTGAAAGTTTATCCTTAGGTGGTGGTAATGCAAATGCTATTTCATTTTTTTTAGATGCTGGTGGGAATGATGGCTACTTAGCTCGAAATGATAATACTATGGGATTTAGTGATTTTAGAAGAGATTATGGGATGATTGGAATATTTTTAGATTTAGAAGGTAAAGATTTTTATGGTTCTGTTAGAGGAAAAAATGATTCACTATGGAATGGTAGTTATTATGGTGTTGGATATGATGGTGAAAATTTAAGACCATCAACTGCACCTCCATCAGTAGAAAAAAAGATTGAAAAATCAAATGAAGAAGTTTTAAAAGAATTATCATCAGATATACCAACTTTGTTTATTCAAGCTTCAGCAGCACCTCAGAAATATCAATATCTTGTTGAACCTGCTAGAAAAAAATTAGTTTCTTTGCAGAACGAATCTTTACCTTATTTATTAAATAGTTTAAATACTGAACAACCACGTGAAGCATTGATGATAAGTTTAGTTTTACCTAAAATGGGTGTTATTGCTTTAAAAGCTTTAATTGATACTGTTAAAAGAGGTGAAAAATCTAGGATTGGTAGAGCAGTTTATATTCTAGGTGAGATTAAAAATGATACTGCTGCTGAAATTATTGCAGATAGAATGGTTGATAGTTCAAGTAATTGGAGATTAAGAGCAACTTGTGGTGAAGCATTAATGAAGTTAAATACTTCAAAAGTTAAAGATCAATTATTGGAAACCATAAAAGATACTATTCCAATTGTTCGTGCTTATGCTTTAAGAGCTTATTTAAAATCAGCTAATAGACAAGAATTGAAATCTATTTTATATTTGATTGAAGATACCAACCAAATAGTTAGGTATCAGTTTTTAACTGCTTTTCAAAAAAGAGGGGTTGATGATTTATCGGATTTTATAATAGATAATCTAACATTGAATCCAACTGGAATTAAAAGTGAAATTTTTTATAAGTTATTATTTGATTTAAAAAGTATTCCTGCCAAAAATAATGCAATAGGTGCAGTTAAAAGAATGAACAATTCAGTTTTTAGAATTAAACAACTTAATGATTATTGGAAAAAAAACAGTGAAAAAGTAAATCCAATTGAATTAGAAATCAAGAAAAAAAAATCTAAATAAATTAGAATTTTAAACACAAAATATTTAACTAAATAAAACAACTACAAAGTATCTTCATAAGTAAAAGGTTCCCAACCTTCTCCTTCACAAGGAATTATATTCTCAGAAACATGAAGGTCAAGTTTTTTGCATAATAATTGTTCTGGATCAAACCACCTACATGAAGTACAAAGTGACTCTTCAATAATTTGTTTACTATCTTCTTTAAATTTTTGATATTGAATTTGTGCAGGATAAATTCCAATTGCTGCAATAGCCCCAATAGTTATTGCCCACCATTGAGAATACTCATTGAATCTATCTAATAATAACCACATTACAATAATTACGAAAACTACTCTAATTAAAGTCCACCATATTATTGACCCAAAATTGTGATTATTTTTAACATTTTGTTGTTCATATATCATATAATTTATTTATTTATTTTTGATAAAAATCATTTTAATTTACTTAGAACTAGAAATTTAAAATGAATATTATTTATTTTAATTTGTGAAAATAATTTGAGATATATTATAAATATTATTTTCTGTAAAAATTTATAATAATTTGATTCAACTTTAATTAGAACATACAATATTTTAATGAACGAAACTAGAAGAATTACAACTAGAGTATTAGGCACCATGAAAAAAGAGGGTAAGAAAATTTCTGCTCTCACAGCCTATGATGCAACAATAGCAAAATTATTGGATAGAGCTGGAATTGATATTATACTTGTTGGTGACTCATTAGCGAATGTTGTTCAAGGTCATGATTCAACACTACCTGTTACTTTAGATGAAATGATTTACCATACCAAAGCTGTTACTAGAGCCGTTGAAAGATCTATGATTGTAACTGATATGCCTTTTATGAGTTATCAAGTTCATCACGACGAAGCATTTAGGAATGCTGGAAGAATAATGAAAGAGACTTCATCTGGTGCTGTTAAATTAGAAGGTGGTATTGAATTTGCTGAAGCGGTAAGAAGAATGACATCTTCTGGAATACCAGTTATGGGTCATTTAGGATTACAACCTCAATCAATTTTTCAATATGGTGGATATCAACCAAGAGGTAAAACTGAGGAAGAAGCTACAAAAATTCTTAGTGATGCAATGGCTTTGCAACATGCAGGAGCATTTGCAATTGTTCTTGAAAAAATTCCTTCATCACTTGCCAAAATTATTACTGAATCATTAACAATCCCAACTATTGGTATAGGTGCTGGTAAACACTGCGATGGACAAATTCTTGTTTATGCTGATATGCTAGGGTTAACTGTTGATTTTTCACCAAGATTTGTAAGAAGATATGATAACTTTTCAGAAAGAACTGTTAAAGCAACTAAAGAATATATAAAAGATATTGTATCTGGTGATTTCCCAAATGATTCTGAAAGTTATGAATAATGTTATTGATTTTGTATAATTAATTTTTAGATTTTGAACGAATATAAATCATCTAATAGCTTATTAAAAGAGAGTATAAATGACCCTTTAAGGATAATATCATTATTCCTTACTTGGTTTGCACTTTGTTATGGTGCTAGAATTGGGAATGATTCGCCTTTAACTTATTACCCTTTAGAGAATTTTTTTGGTCAATTAAATCCTAATCACATAGCAATAATTTCTGCTTTAATTTTTACTTTTATTTCAAGATCTTTAACCAAAAATTATGAAATTGAAAAACCTCCATTTCACAAACAAAATGTAATTCTTTGGGTTATAATGGTTATGTACCCATTAATTTCAATGTTTATAATTGAGAATAGATTTAGAATTCCATATGAAATTACTGGTATGCCAGTTTTTTTGTTAATGTTTTATGTTTGGTCATTCATTTTTAAACCTTCAGATCTAAAAATTATGGCTTGGATTTTATTTTTTAGCGGACTTTATAAATCGATTGAAGGTATGTCTGTATTTTTTACTATTGGGATAAAATGGGGCTTATTAACTGGTTGGCGAGATGCTCTATTACAAAGTATAATGATATCGGGTGCTGTTTTTGCTTTTGTAGTAAAACCGAAAGATGATAGAGAATACTCCTATTTAAGATATGCTTTCTTTATTAGTCTCCCAATGACATTATTTACTTTTATTAATTCAATTAGAAGATCTTTTATGTTAAGTATTTTAATTTCAATGATATTATTAATGTTTACATTACCCAAAAGAGAAGTAAAAAGAATTTTATCAATTATTACATTAATTTTGATTGGATCTGCATTTGTAGCAGTAACTTTTATTAATCCTAAAGATTTAGAATTAAGAATAACAAATTTAACCGATCCTTCAACTGAAGGATCAACAGCATATAGGCTAATTGAAGTATATAATGTTTGGCAAATGGTAAAGGAAAAGCCTTTAACTGGCTACCCTATGGGTACTCAATCTAAAAATTATACAAACATTACATTTGAAAATGTTTCTTCATTAATGCCACACAATACATATTTGTATATGCTTTACAGAGCAGGTATATGTGGATTGATTGCTTGGTTATTTTTTTTAATTGTAATAGTTAAATTGCACTTACAATCTATAAAAGCTGCAAATTCACCATTTCTAAGATTTTTAGCTTTATGGTTTGCATCAGCAACCTTAGCTCTTATTCCTGCTGGTTTTGTTATTCCAACTCAATCCGATAAATTAGAATTTTTATTCCCATTTGTATTAATTTGTACTTCTTACTTACCAAGATTAATTACTAGTCTAAAAACAGAACCTCTTTACATGTTATAAATTAAGGGATTTTTTTTTGACTTTATTTATCTATAAAATATTGTGATATTCGACTTTTATGATTATAATTAAAACTCCAATTTTAAAGTTATTAATACTCGGAATTCTATTTTCTGTAATTAATACTTTTTCTAATGCTAAAGAAAATTTTTATTCATTGATTGAAAATCAAAGTGATAATTCAATTATTTTTTCATTTAAAAATTTTCATTCAGTTATAAAAAATGATAAATCACTTTTTTATTTGGATAATAATGCTCCATTAAATTCAACATTTAAAATTGATTCTAACACCTTAAATAATTTAAACTTTACATTTTGTATTCCATTAAATGCTATTAATATTAATGCTGAATTAATAAAATCTAATATTGATACAATTTACTTAAAACATAAGTTTAATATTGATAACAAAATATTGATTGTTGCAAAACCTTATTTACAAAGAGGAATCAGATTGGTATCAGTAAAGTTAAACCCCTATAAATATTTTGAATCTGGAATTCTTAATATGAATTCAGGAATAATTAAATTAAGTTGGGATTTAGTTCAATCAAAAAATAAATATTCTTTGATTGAAGAAAGTAAATCTGTTGAAGAGTTTTTTTCTTCTTTTGTAATGAATTATAAGATTTCAAAATCATGGCAACTAGAGTCTTTGTCTAACAATAACTTGCAATCTAAAATAGAAAATTTTGGAATAGGAGAATCTATTATTATGTTAACTCCTAATGATGGAATTTACAATATATCTGGGAAAGATGCCATAGATTTAGGTGCAAATAATATAATTGGAAAATTATTTTCTGAGATTAGAATCAAGAATAAAGAAAAGCTAATTCCTTTTTACATTGTAGATAAAGATTCAAATAATTCATTTGATTTAAACGACGAGATTGAATTTTATGGTTCAAGAAATAATGATAATGACAGCTTATATTACAGTGATATTACAGATACAAATGCATATATCTTAACTTGGAATGGCGGATTAAAGAATATTAAAAATATTAAATTAGTATCTCAATCTAATTTAATCTTTAAACCAATTGAATATCAAGATACAACCCTTCATTTTGAAAAGAATAACATTTCATTCTTAGGTCATACATTAAACATAAATGAAGGTGGGGATGTTAGAACAATTCATAACAATAACAGAGTTAAAGGTGAAAGGTATTACTGGGGTAAATTTAGTAAACCTGGTGATGTGATTTTTACCATTCCATTTGAATGTTACCCTTCTTTTGCCAACAATCAAAAAATTAAAATAAGTACAAGACTTTTAGGAAATTCGCTTAGACAATCACATAATTTAACTTTTAGATTAAATGGTAAAAATTTTAAGGATAGATTTCATATTAATATTTATTCTGATACTTTGATTGAATTTTATGCAGATCAAAATTATTTCATACAAGGAAAAAATACATTATTAATATTAATTGATGATACTTTAAGTGATATAAATAATGAACTATATTTTGATTACCTTGAATTAAATGGTAAATTTAGTGGAGTAAATAATAGTAATAAATTATATTTAACTGAAAATAAAAATTCAATTAAAATTCCACTTTTTTTAGATACTCAAGAATCTAATATTGTTTTTTCAGAAAAAGAAAAAATTGAGGTTAAAGATATAAAAAGAGGTTCCCATTACAATATTACATCAAGACAAATGGTAGGTGATGATAGACAATTACCTGGTTTTGTTTTTCAAAGCAAAGACACAACAATTTCATCATTACCCTATCAATTAGGTATTATGGCAATAGAGATTAATGGATTTGATGGTTCTATATTAAGGACCGATAGATTTGATTTGTATGGCTCTAATGCAAATAATGAAGCACTTAGATGCTCAGATTTCATTAAATCTTCACAGGATAGTAATTATTTAATTTTAGGTACTTCGGTTGGGTCTGGGAGATTTGCTAAGTCAGTTTTAAAGAATCAATTTCAAAGGATTGGAGTAACTAAATTGATAGATCCAAAAGTAGATGACTTTGTATGCTCATGGATTTATGGAGTTAAAATAGGAGATATTTCAACATCTCAAGAATATTTTTCTACAATAGAAGATAGTAATCAAGGGTTAGGTAAGAAAATATTTTTTGAAAACAAATTAGGTAATTCCTTTTTAGGAGTACTCAATTTAGATAGTATCAGTAGTAGTTCATTTAATATTAGTAAAATAATAAAACCTAAATTTTTGTATTCTAAAAAGGATATCTTATTAGAACCTAGACAAGCGGATATGATTATAATTTCCCATAGTAATTTCATTGAAAGTGCCATTAAATTAGCTAATTATAGAACAACAATCAATGGTATAAAAACTTTAGTTATAAACGTTCAAGATATTTATAATGAATTTAATTTTGGAATTAAATCAAACATTGCTATTAGAAAATATACTGATTATATTTTTAAAAATTATCAATCACCCAAACCTGCTTATTTATTATTGTTTGGAGATGCTTCATGGGATGTTTCAATGAGTTTACCTAATTCAGTAAAAACAGATTTTGTTCCATCAAATGGAAGACCCGTTTCAGATTATCTATATTCAGTTGCTCTAGAAGATTCAATCAACTTCACTCCAAATTACTTTGTTGGGAGGCTTCCAGTTGATAATGTAATTGAAGCAGAAGCTATTGTAAGTAAACTGATTGAATATGATACACTTCCACCTGCATGGTGGAATAAAAGATATTTATTTGTTGCTGGAGGTACTTCTGAGAAGCAAGTATCTGATGAAAGAAGTAGAGATAAGAATCTTGCAGAGCTTGTTCTAAACAATAATTATCAAGGTGATACTGCATTTGTTTTTCGTACTGAAAAAGATCCAATTTTGCAGTTCCCAACAACTACAGATGGATATTGGGTACGGGATGAAGTCAATAAAGGTTGTTTACATTGGAGTTTTAGTGGACATGGATCAATTAATAATATTGATTTAGATTTTGGAAATGCTGAGGATTTTAATAATGTAAATAAATATTTTATTGTTTCAAGTTTTTCATGTCAAACTGGTGATTTTTCAGATCCTGTTGTAGATTCAAGAACAGAAAGAATGATTAAAATTGCAAATAAAGGAGCTATTGCTGCTATTGGAAACACAAGTTATTCTTATACAGTTGTTGATAATGATTTAAAAAGAAATTTTTATGAATACATTTGTTCAATTCCATTGGATAGGTATCTTGGACATATTTTTACAAAATCAAAATATCCAATTTATGAAAAATATTAAATCCTTATATGGTGAAAAAGATAATTCAAGTTTAAATTATTATCAGTTATTTAAGAATCATTTACTTTGTCATTCATTGATGGGAGATCCTTCAATGAAAATTGCAACAAGAAACACTTCAGAGCTTTCTATACCTCCAGATAGAATTAAAGCTATCAATCCTGAAGGAGATTCCCCTACTCCTCTTGATAGTATCTTAATTTTACAAGGTGAGTTAAGAAATTATGGAATGCCTGTGATTAACAGTGACACTTCTATAACTTTAATTGCTACATTAACTAATTCAAAGGGTGATGAGATAAAACTTGTTGATACTGTAAAATATTTAAACAGAACTTATCTTTTTTCTTTCAAGTATCCAATTAGTAAATCTGCAGAAGAATATAAGTTTAATGTTATTGTTGATCCTGAAAGAAAAGTGAAAGAAGAATACCTTCAGGACAACTCAGTTACTTTTTCATTTAAAATTATTGGAAATCAACCTATACCACTTGAGCCAATTCCATTCGGTGTAATAACTGGTTATGATAATATCAAAATTCGTTTGATAAATCCACCAAGTGGTTCTGGATCCACAATTTGGGTAGATACAACTAATTTATTTAATTCTAATTTTTCATTAAATAATAAAGTTACTGGAGTTGTAAATGAAAATGAATTAACTACTGAATGGACTTTTTCAATTCCTGAATTTCTTAGATCAAAAAAACAATTTTGGTGGAAAGCAATTTCATCAAGTGGAGATACTTCAACAGCAAATCAATATCCTTTAATTGAAACATTTACTATTCAAACTGATAAACAAAGCGATATTAATTTTATTCAATCAGATTCTTTACAACTTTCTAAGAGCAATGTAAATGATTTGGTAAGATATTCAAATGGCATAGGACCAGGATCATTAAATGTTGATATTCAATTGTTTTCAATTGGTCAATCATTTTATAATAATGGAAATGAGATTTTGCAAAAAAGGATTTCTATGATTATTGGAGGCAAAGAATTTAGACCAATAAACCGAGATGGTTTGAATGTTTTAGTTTTAGAAAAAAACTCATCTCATCCAAAATTTGATACTAGTTTTGCTTTTTATCAAGGTAAAGCAAAAAGTTTTATAAATTTTATAAAAGATTCTGTTAAAATTGAAGATATAGTTTTATTATGTGCTAACGGAGTTTCATTTGATTCACTTGAAAGTGGTTCAAAATCTATTAGAACTGAGTTAATAAATACTTTAAATTCTATTGGAAGTAAAAATGCATCTACAATAAAAACTTTTGACTCTTATTGTTTGATTGGTAGTAAAAAATCTGGATTTAATTCAATTGAAAATATAATTAATGCTGATTCTTTGAAGAACTTAGGCTTTGAACCACCTTTTATAAGTCGACAAAATTACTCTCTATCACTCCCTTCTCAAAGTGGTAAATTAACAACCCCAATTATTGGTAATGCCACTAAATGGAATGAATTGATTGCAGATTATTTTGGAAGTTCAAATGCTAAATTGATTATTAATGGAGTAAAAAGAAATGGGATTAAAGATGAATTGTTTAGAACTGATTTGATGTTAAAAAATGATTTATCAAGCATAAACGTAATTGATTATCCAAGAATTGAAGCTGTAATACAGTTTCCAAATGATTCATTAGTTAGATTAAAAAGTTTTCAGATTTCTTATAAACCTTCACCTGAGTTAGCGCTACGACCATCAACTTTTAGGTTTGTAAAAGATTCTTTACTTCAAGGAGATACAGCAATATTGAATTCAACTCTAATTAATTTATCATCAAATATTATTTCTTATAAAGTATCATCAATTTTAAAAGAAGCTGGTGAAAACAATATAATATTTGATTCAACATTTAATGATTCAATAAAACCATTAGACAGTGTTGTTAGCATTTTCAAGATTCTGACTAATAAATATTCAGGTTATAGAAGTTATATTGTTGAAGCTAATAGTAAAGATAATCCTTCAGAAAATTATAGATTAAATAACCGATTATCTGCTACTTTAAAATCTAATTTAGATAAAGATGTTCCATTAGTAGAAATTTATGCAGATGGAAATAGATTAATGAATGGAGATTTTGTATCTCCTAAATCAAAATTTGAATTTAAAATAAATGATAACTCAAATCTTACTATTAATGATTCAACATCTTTGAAATTAATTTTTGATAATGATATAATAAAAACAGATTCAAAAGGAGCTTATTACAAACCAATTTACCTTGGCAATTATAAAGCAAGTTTGATCTTTAAACCCGAAAATGATTTACAATCTGGATTACACGAGCTAAAATTTTTTATTACAGATGCTACTGGAAACTCAGACACAATTCCAAATAGAGGCTTCCTGGATTTTTATGTTTCATCTGAACTTAAAGTTGTAAATGTTGTAAATTTTCCAAATCCATTTTCAACTAAAACTGATTTCACTTATATTATAGGTAGTGAAACAGTTCCAGAAAAAGGTAATATTAAAATTTACACTATATCCGGAAAAAAAATTAAAGAAATAATTTTAAATCCAAATCAATTAAAAATTGGTTTTAATAAAGTTGAGTGGAATTCAGAAGACTTTGATGGAGATAAAATTGCAAATGGAGTTTATCTTTACAAACTAACAATTGAAAATGTTAAGGGTGAGAGTTTTGAAATTATAGATAAATTAGCTATTGTAAAGTAAAATTAATTGTTAAAAAAAAGAGCTAAAAAGTATTATATACTTCATGCCCTTTTCAATTTACAATTGCAATTTCATAGAACTATTCAGTTAAAAATCTTCTTTGAATAATAACTTTGAATCTTCTTCTAGTGCCTAAATCGGTTTCTGGCGATGTAAATAGTGAATTATTGTTTTGATTATTATTTACTTCTTCTGGACTTATATTTCCACTCATTGCACGCCATTCTATGATTCCCCTTTTCTCTAATTCATTATATACATTTTTATCAAATGAACCATATTGAGAGAACTTTAATTTCATTGTTTCAACAGCAAAATAAGCTCTTAAACCAGACAATTTGAAGTTATCTAAAGAATCATTTGTTTTTACTGTAACTTCATTACCTGATAGGTCAAGAAACTTGATTTCATTTTCAATATATCTTCCATTAATTGGTCTTGGATCAGCAAAACCTACAACTGTAATTTGAATTTTTTCATTTGCTTTTGTACTATCTAAATACCTTAAATATCTTGTAAAGTATTTTTCAGAAAGATCTTTAGTTAAACTATCCAATGTTTTTTCTATTTTTCTAGTATACTCACGATAAAAATCATATCTATTAGTATCGCTATTTGATACATCTGCAATGTAGGTTATACCTTTTAAATTACCCTTATTTTGTCTTTGTCTTAAATCTTCTAATGAAGTAAATGTTAATGGTCTGTAATAACCACTCGCATACATTGGTGTTCCTTTTGGATCAAATATTATTTCAGTAGCAGGTGGTGGTTCTGGTGGAGGATTACCAAAATTAAATCTATGAGTTTCAGTTTCGTTAAATTTTAAATTTGAAATTAAAGTTTCTCTTTTTCTATAACCTTTTGATTCCATTTCAACTCTATAATTAAAGTATGTAACAAGCAAAACACCTACATCTTGAGTTGTATCATATTTACAAGTTGCTATTAATTTATTTGTAGTTTGTTCGTAAAACTTCAAATTAGCATTTAGTGGTTTATTAAATACTGTATCAAAACACATAGGTTTTAATAAAGTATATCCTGAAGCAAAAACATTAGTTGTACCTTCATATAAATCCAAACCACCTTTTGAAGAAGAGTCCTCCCTATCAGAAGAAAAGTAAAATTTATTTAAACCAACTCCATAAAAGAAACAATCATTTGAAGATGTATTTATTTTATTTCCAAGATTTTTTGGTTTAGTCCAAGCACCATTATCATCAATAAAAGAGACATATATATCACTTTTACCAAAGCCTTTATGACCATTTGACGAGAAATACAAGGTCCTTCCATCAGGCGATAAAAATGGAGAAAATTCATCACCAGATGTATTTATTGGTTTGCCAATATTTACTGGGTTTGAAAAAGTACCATCGGAATTCTTTTTTATTATAAATAAATCCATTCCTCCATAAGTTTTCATTTTCCTAATTGAAGTGAAAACGATAGTATTTCCATCAGCAGAAATTGTAGGTTGAGAATCCCAGCCACTTGAATTAATTATACTAAAAGGTACAACATTTACTATTGAAGATCCATCAACATTTATATTGCATGTATAAATATCTGCATCACCAGATCCAATTGTTCTCTTACTTCTAACTACAAAAGCAGTATCAGATAATTTTATATTTTTTAAATCATTAAATCCTTCAAATAACATACTGAATTTTGAAGTTTTAGTTGTAAATGATCCATCATCTTTAATAGAACTATTAACATTTTGATCATTTACTTTTTGAGGTAAATCAATAGAATCTGAATTTATTTGACATTTATAAATATCAGAATTATTTTCTCTAGAACTAGTGAAATATAACCATTTTCCATTTGGTGTAATAAAAGAAGAGTAATCATCCTTTTCAGAATTTAAACTACTTAAATTTTTAACTTTTACTTTTGCGATAATACTATCACTAAAAAGTTGAGAGAATAATATATTACTTGAAATAGTGAATATTATTATTATTATTTTAAATAATTTCATTTAATAATTATTAAATATCTAAAAAAATTAATCTTCAAAAGTATCAATATTGATATTGTATTGAAATCCTAAATTAAAAAATATACCTGATTGTTTTAATGAAAATGGACTTGACAAAATTGATTGAATAGGAAAATGGTAAAACACTTCTGGGTTTATTACCATTCTATTATTTAATGCATACATATATCCTAAACCTCCCCTTAAATCTAAAGAAATTGGATTGAATTCTTTAAACTCGCCATCTTTTACTAAATGAATTTCGTTTGTACCGCTTAAACCATAAACAAATTGATCATCTTTTATCACTTGAAATAAATTGTATTTTCCACCCATTAGATATCCCAAAGATCCACCTCCAAAAACATAAGCACCTGATTCTAATATCTCATACCCAATATTTGTATCAAATGTCAATGAATAAATAGGTGATCTAACTTCAAATTGTGTTGATATATCATTTAATTCATTATTAGCTCCCCTTACTTTTTCATTTGGCATTTCTTTTATTATCTTACTTGACCTATCTTCAAATCTAAGTCTTGGAGATACAAAAATTGATGGTGATAAATACATCAATCCTTTAACTCCTAATGTAATTCCATTAGCTTTTCCAGTTGTAAAATCTACACATGGTACATTAGATTCTCCTGCAACAAATGATACATCTTCTTGTAAAAAAGAATATCCAATTTCACCTCCAATATAGAATGGTAATGGTATTTGTGGGTATAATATATTGTCATTTCTATTCCCTCCTTGAGAAAACAAACTTGTGTTTAACAATAAAAGAAAGAACAAAAAGATTATTATATATTTTATTTTCATTTTGCTTTAATATGAATTGTTAATTTTTTACTACAATCATTTTTTTTGTTAAAAACTTTTCATTTGTAATTAAGAACCTTATATAATATACACCTGAACTTAATTGCTTATTTATCAATTCAATAGAGTTAGAACCTTCTTCAATCAATATTGCTTTAGTTTCTGATACTTGCTCTCCATTTATATTAAATATATCATATCTTATCATTCCTTTTTTATCTGCAACAATTTCAATTTTTGACTTTCCATCATTTATTGGATTTGGAGTTACTTCACCAATTGATATTTTATAATTTGCATTTTGATTTTTAACATCAAATATAGGTATTGCATTTCTAAAGCAAGTTGAATCATATACTACTAAGGCAGCTGTATCATATAACCTAGCCCTTGGGTTGCCATCATCAAATTTTCCGTAGTTTATTTCAATTTGAGTTGACAAAGTATCACCTCTTAAAACTAAAAACTCAAATTTAACTAATTCGCCAGATTGATTAAATTTATTAGTAGTTGCCGAAATTTCTATATTGCTATACTTGTCCAAAATGTAGCTAGGCTTTGTGATAGTAAAATTTGAAGTACTCCCTGCTACACCAGAAATAATTCTATTAAATTGAAGCATAGATTTATTCCATCGAGTACCGAATATTAAAGATTTTACATCGAACCTTGTAATTGATGAACCTAAGAAAACAGGAACATTAATAATATCTCCAGGTTTAACTAACCTTAATCCTGAAATACTCAATCCAACTTCAGCTACACCAATTCCAGATAATTTAGGTGCTAAATTTTCACCATTACAACTATTATATTTTATTGTCAACCTTGCGTCTCTTATTCTTATTTTATTAGGGGCAAAACAAATTTCAAAATTATATTGTTGTTTCTCTTGAATAACAATTGGAGCTTTTACACTCTTTATAAAATATTCATTAGTTAAAACTCCATTTAAATCTGCTAATCTAAAGCTTTCAATTACAGCATCTCCTAAACCATCGTTAGTAACAAAAATTTTTTTACACAAAGTATCTCCAATTGCTACTGAATCGAATTCAATAATGCTTGAACTAAGTTGTGGTGCAGAAAGTTTTACTGAAAATGGTTCTAAACTTGTGCTTCCCTCGCTTAATGTGCTTGTAATTGTTTCAAATGCAGTTTGTAAATTTCCACAATCGCTAACATCAAAAGACAATCCTTTTGTTCCTTTTGCTATTCTAGCCATTGATGTTTTTGCAAAATCATCAGTACCAATTCCAATTGGAAATATTATAACTCCTGCAGCATTAGCTTCCTTTATAATAACATCTTCTGGATTCTTTTGTATGTCTTCTGGTTCAGATCCACCCGTTGATGAAGCATCTGTGATAACGATTAATACTTTCTTTAATAACTTACTTTTTGAAAGTTCAGCTATCATTTTTCTTATAACTAATCTAGTTGAAGTTCCACCATTTGCTGTTATCTGAGAAATGCTATTTGTAACATTAGTTTTTATAATATTTGTTACTGGAACTAGTGCTTGTAGAGTTCTTAAAGAATCTTGAACGTTTGATCCACCTCTTGGTCTGATTGAACAAGTCTTAACTGATAATTCATCAACAACAAAAGCAGAAGGTAAATTAATTAATGCATTTTTAATAAAATTATTTGCTTGAGATTTCATTTGCTCAATTCTAGTTGTTCTTTGAGTATTACAATTGAGTTGTGTATTCATACTTCCTGATTCATCTAATACCAAGCCAAAAGCAATTGGATTTCTTGAATTACTTGAAATTCTAATTGAATCATTTATTAATCCACTACCTTTACCTTTAAAACAAATAGGTATTTCTTTTTTTGAATTTGGTGGAATAAAAAATGGAGTAGGTACTCTTGGATTAATAAAGAAACCAAGAGTTTCATTTGAAATAAAATAAAGAGAATCTACTTTTAATGTTGAAGTTCCAACATTCTGAACAATAAATTTAGTACAAGTATCTTTTCCACAAAAAAGTGTTTCAGGTTGACTAGGATTAAAATTCAACTTACTTACTTGAATAATTGCTCCTGTTCCAGTAACATCGGTTGAACCATTTAAACCAACGGGATTTAGTAATCCACACCCTGATGTAATATCCATTGTTTGTGAATATACACCTGCAAGTTTTGGGGAAAATGTTATAAAAAATGTTGTAGTATCACCTGGATTTAATATCTTAGGTAATAAAGTAATTAAATTATAAGGTGCGGATATTTTAACGTTTGAATTATTAAGGGTTATTGGTCTTTCACCAATGTTTTTAATCAAGGTTGTTAACGGTGCTGATGTATTACCAACATTGGTTCTTGGAAAACTTAGTACTGATGGATTAGATGTAATTTCAGATGATATTCCCTTTCCTTCAACTCTTATACTTTTCTTTGAAATATTATCTTTATACTCCATAACATCCGAAACATTCCCCCTACTTTTTGGTCCAAAACATACATTTATGAAAATATCTTCACCGGGGGCTAAAGTTATAGGGAAAATTACATCTTTCAAGAAAAAAAATTTATTATCTACAAAAGTAATTTGGTCTAAGATTAATGGAGAATTTGATAAGTTCATTAATTCGTATCTCTTAAAACTTATAGAATCGCAAGGAGTATCTGGGAATTTAACAACTTGAGTAAATGAGTTATTAAAACTTGATACAAACAGAATTGAAATTATAAATATCTTATAAAATTTAATATCTTTAATATAATTAAATTTTAATTTCATACAGTTGTTTATCATTTAAGAAATATAATTTTTTTGATAATTGGATTTGAATTTTCAACTGATTTTACTATTAAATAATACATACCAGATGAAAACAAATTTGGTTTTAAAGGAATTTGATTAATCCCACTAATTAACTCACCTTCAAACAAACATTCGCTATATGACACTAAACTATTTTCAATAGTTACACTTACAATTGTATTTCTTTTTAAATAAAGTTCTATAAATTCATTTCCATTACCATAAATAGGGTTTTCAGAAATTTTAACTAGAAAAACATTCTGTAAATCATTTTTATTTATAATTTTTTTTGAATCAGGAAAGCATCCATTATCTTTTATAACAAACAAACCTTTTCCTATAGAATTCATTTTTAAAAAACCATTGCTAAAACTACCACTAGTTAATTCTATAGTTGATGACTCAGGTGTTCCATATAAAACTTTAAATTTTAATCGTGCAAATTCACCTTTATTTATAATAGTACTACTTTTACCTATTACTTTTGAAATTGCATTATTGTTATCAAACAAATTTTCTACAATATTATAAATTGTCGATTTGGAGTCATTACCAGAAATAACATACTCAAGATTTAAAAGTCTCTTATCATACTTTATATTAAAATTTAAATCATTTACATTATAATTACTTAGAGTTGAGTCAGCATAAACATTTATATAAAAATAATCTCCATTTGAACCATAAACTGTATCATTTAACATTACATTTAATGAACTAATACCATACCCAGAAACCTTAACCTTTAATTCCTGATTATCGCAACTATTATAGTTGTAATATACATATCCTTCGTTAAACCCTAAATTATCTGGCAAGAAACAAATTGTAACTGGATAACCTTTTCCTTCATTAACAATGAATGGTGGTTTAGGTTGATTAGATCTAAAAACATTTGATACTTTATTAAATTTATCTTTTACGATAGTATTTGTAACTGTTAAATTCCCTGAACTATCATTGTTATTAATCACAAAACTCTTACAAAAATCCGTCCCAACTTTTACAGTATCAAATTGAAATTCTTTAGAAGATAATTCAGATTTATTTATTTTAATAGATAATGGTAACTCTGTTGTTCCTCCAAAATTTGAAAGTTCAGCAATAGAATCTATAACACATTGAAGTTCATTACAATTATTAATCTCAAACAATTTCCCTTTACTATTTAATGAAATATCATTGTAATAATCTCTACCCACAATAGTTAAATTATCTGCAATTATAAAGACTCTTACATTGTATAAAAATGCATTATTTAATACTATTTTAGAACCAGCATTTATTTCACTTATATCTGGATCCCCACTAACATACAAAATTGATAAACGATTTTTTAAATTTGATTTTTTAATTCCTTGAGTTAATTCTCTTATTGCCCATCCAGCCATACGTTCTTTATTTGCTGGGGAAATTGTATTCATCGAGCTTATAGCATCTGTTAGAAATTTTTGTTGGTTTATCTTTATTGGACCATATAATGGCTTTGTATTTGGTGAGATATTATTTAATATATCACCAAGATATTTAGTCGAATAAACTAACATTAATAATTCATCATTAACTTTTTCAATTGGTTTATTAAATATATATCTTGAAATAAAATCTGATATGTATTTTTTAGCTAGTGATAATTTATCATTAGGAATAGTTTGACAATTCATAGGGTTAAACATATTAGTACTTTCGTCAATACCAATACCGAAGGAGGTGCTAACTCTAGCATTACTAACTATATCTAAAGTGTCATCGATTAGTCCTTTCCTATTAACTGATTTGAGTAAAATGAAGATTGAATACTTTTTACCAGACTTAACAATTAATGGATACTTAATGCTTTGAGCAACTGAATATCCACTGTTTTGATTTTTTAAATTTATCGAATTAATTATTAAATCATTTTTGGAAGTATTTGTTAATACAATTTGAACTGAATCAAAAATAGAACAATTTGCAGTCTCATATTTGATTGGATCAAAAGTAAACTTACCAATTCTTTCACAACTAAAAAATACTTCTTCATCTGGTGAGTAACAAATTCTTTGTAACTGACTGAATAGGTTATTTGGTAAAAGTAATATTAGATATATCAATAACTTAACTTTCATAATTTAACTTTAATTCAAATAAAATTTTGATTCAAATAAAATTTTATCTTGATTAACAAATAAATTTAATTTTTATAATTGAATAAAACATTTGAAATCCCATTTTCAGTTATCATATTTAAAATGTAAATTCCAGATGATTGGTTAGACAAATCTACATTAAAAATATTTTCGCCTAAGTATAATTCTTTGTAATTAATTTTATCAGATATATTCTTACCATTTAAATCAAACACCCTGTATTCAAGTTTAGTATTTTTATCAACTTGAACTTGAACTTTTAAATTGTTTTGAGATAATTTATAACTTGTTTTTAAATTAGAAAGATTTTCATTAACTCCTGCCAAACAATTTGAGGAACTCCACTCTACGATTTGTTCATCAATTGATTTACTTGAAATTGCAAATACTATTTTATCGAAATAACCTCTTTCTCCTAGACAATAATCTACATTATTTTTTAGATCTACAATCTCATAAACATTAATTCCTCTAAATAAAATTGCAGAAATAGAATTTGGATAGTTGCTTTTGAATTTAACTTGTAATCCTGTTGGATTGTTGTAAGTTATATATGATATTCCAAAAGACTCAAATGCTATTGAATTCGTTGAAGGATAATTCAAACCATTATAAGTTATTTGAGTAGGTTTTGGGGCACTTGATAAAGTTAGTTTTTGTTTGAATGAATACCTTGGGTCATCATTAGATTGTAAATACAAAGCAATTGAATAATTCTTATGTAATTCTTGCCAAGAAAAATTGCTTTTACTTATCTTCAATGCTTCATTTATTCTATCAGAACCATAATTCTGATTTTTTACAAGTTCAGTTAAAGTTTTTTCTCCAGCTTGTTCATATATATACTCTATATAAGTCATCATTCTTTCATAATCTGCTAACAAATCATTGTTATTTTCATTTGTCCATCTAAATAAATCAGTATTAGTTTTTTTGAAATAAATACTATTTCCCCTGGTTATATAACCACATAAAATACTTGCTGTTTCACTACAACCTTCATTTATAGAAATTTCACTATCTGGATTTTTTCCATTGTGAATTAAATGTTGGAATTCATGAGCTAATGTTGAAAGAATTTGATTAATACCACCTGCTATTCCTTCTTTAGAATCTATGTAAAGTATGTTTAATTTATTAGAACCAATTTCATCTGTTTGATCAATTTTAGAAAAGTATCCTAATATAACACCACCTCCTGATGGTTGTTTAATATCTAATAATAAAAAATCTGTTTTATTATTAAATTTATATTTAGTTGAAGCTTTACCAAATACCTCTTCATCATTATCTAAAATACCCAAATTGGGATTACGAGATTTTGAGGATGTTTTCTTCTCTAATGCATCAGTTAACTGACTAATTGTGCTTGTTAAGGTATTTGAATTTATTCTTTTTAACTCATTATTTTCGACCCAAATCCTGATTTGATCCCCTTCTGATTTTAATGTAGCTTTTACCTCTTCATAGTCTTCTTTTACTCTATTGTATGTAAAAAATGATAATTCATCTCCAATTTTGAATAAGTTATTTTTATGAATTTTATCATTTGATTTATCTATTAATTTATTATACAATTCTAAATTTCTTTTCTTTGTATTTTCTAAATAAAATTTATTAGATATTTTATTATATTCTAAAAATCCACAATTATGTTTTTCTTCAATTTGTTCTTGAGAAAAGGTATTGTTAATAAAAAAATAAAATGAAATTAGTGTAAGAAATAATATTTGCATATAAAATAGTAAATTAGATAGATTTGATTTTGAGGATAGATATTAAAATAAGAAGTAAAAATTGTAAATTAAGAATTAATTAAACTAAAAATGATTTACACAAATTACAAAATTCATTTTATCCATTGTTTGGTTCCCAAACTTCTGCCAAAACACAATCCCAACGAAACTTGAATTCATCTTTTGGATCATAAACTTCAGTTTGAAGATTTACAACAATAGTTTCAGGGGATGATAAAGCTTTCCAACCATGCATAACTCCTGGTGGAATTAATATTAAAGAAGGATTTTGAATTCCAATTATAAAACTATTTACTTCACCAAATGTTAGTGATTCAATTCTTAGGTCTACACAAACAACTTGCAATTTACCTCTAGTAACTGTAAATTGATCTGTATGAATTTCATGTAAATGCCAACATTTAGTTACTCCATAATCAGTAGCAGATTGGTAAACATGCTTTGGCAATGAAAAACCTTCTTTTTCTACCCAAGGTAAGCTCCAAAGCTCAATAACATCTCCTCTACCATCAACAATTGTATCTAATTTTTTATGTTTAATACCATTTATTGTTGGACCACTAAAAGTTGATTTAATTTTAAAATTAATTTCTAACAAATCTTCTTCTACTAACTCATTTAAGTTTTTCATATTACAAAAATAGTATTATGTTATAAATTAATTTGTTGAATTTCATATTTCTATTTAATAGAAAATAGTGTCATTGAATTATCAAGCTATGTTTTAATTGAATTTTAATTTTTAATATTTATTAAAAAATCAAATAATATTAAAACCAAAACTAAAAATCAATAAATCAATTAAATTTTCTTACAAATTTTTCATTAAATTTGTGGCTTAAATATATTTTCATCATTCGATTATTAAATAATTTCAATAAATCTCTTTATAATTTTTCAATGACAAACTTAGTTTATTTGGTTCCTTTACTTGGCTTAATCGGACTGGTGTTTATGTTCTTTAAAGCAAGGTGGGTAACCAAGCAGGAGGCTGGAGACCAAAGAATGCAAGAGATTGCAAGATACATAGCTGAAGGTGCCATTGCATTCTTAAAAGCAGAATGGAAAGTTCTTGGAATATTTGCATTAATTGCCTCAGTGTTACTTGGTTGGAGTGGTACTTTAGTTCCAGAATCAAGCCCAATAATTGCTATTGCTTTTTTGATAGGGGCATTCTTTTCTGCAACAGCAGGTTATATAGGAATGAATATTGCAACCAAAGCAAATGTTAGAACTACTCAAGCAGCAAAAACTTCATTGGCAAAAGCATTGCAAGTTTCTTTTAATGGTGGAACTGTTATGGGGCTTGGTGTTGCTGGATTAGCTGTTCTGGGGTTAAGTACTTTATTTATAGTATTTTATTATTTGTTTGTGCCAGCTGGATCTCAGATAAATGGAATAGAAATGAAAAAGGTAATTGAAGTTCTTGCTGGTTTTTCATTAGGTGCAGAGTCAATTGCATTATTCGCAAGAGTAGGTGGTGGTATTTATACTAAAGCCGCAGATGTTGGTGCAGATTTGGTTGGAAAAGTTGAAGCTGGTATTCCCGAAGATGATCCAAGAAACCCTGCTACTATTGCTGATAATGTAGGTGATAATGTAGGTGATGTGGCTGGGATGGGTGCTGATCTATTTGGTAGTTATGTTGCAACAATTTTAGCTACCATGGTGCTTGGACAAGAAATAGATGCTAAGGCAGATTCATTTGGAGGGCTATCACCAATCTTATTACCAATGGTTATTGCAGGACTTGGAATAATTTTTTCTATAATTGGTACTTTTTTCGTAAAAATTAAAAATGAAAATTCTAATGTTCAAAATGCATTAAATCTAGGTAATTGGACTTCAATAATCCTAACTGCAATTGCATCATATTTTTTAGTTAATTATATGTTACCTGATGATATGTCAATTAGAGGTTATGCATTTACAAAAATGCATGTTTTTTATGCAATTATTTTGGGACTAGTTGTAGGTACTTTAATGAGTATGATAACTGAATATTATACTTCAATGGGAAGAAGACCTGTAAAATCTATAGTTCAGCAATCTTCAACTGGTCATGCCACAAATATTATTGGTGGATTATCTGTTGGTATGGAATCAACTGTAATACCAATATTAATTCTTGCAATTGGCATATATGGTTCTTATAAATTGGCTGGGCTTTATGGAGTTGCTATTGCAGCAGCTGGAATGATGGCTACTACTGCAATGCAACTTGCAATAGATGCTTTTGGTCCTATTGCTGATAACGCAGGTGGAATAGCTGAAATGGCTGCTTTACCTAAAGAAGTTAGATCCAGAACTGATACACTTGATGCTGTTGGAAATACAACTGCTGCAACAGGAAAAGGCTTTGCAATTGCCTCTGCAGCATTGACTTCCCTTGCATTATTTGCTGCTTTTGTTGGTGTAGCTAAAATCAATGCCATTGATATTTATAAAGCAGATGTTTTAGCGGGCTTGTTCATCGGCGGAATGATTCCATACATTTTTTCTGCATTAGCAATTTCTGCTGTAGGTCGTGCTGCTATGGCTATGGTTGAAGAAGTTCGCCGTCAGTTTAGAGAAATACCAGGGATAATGGAAGGAACAGGAAAGCCTGAATACGAAAAATGCGTTGCTATTTCAACAAAAGCATCAATTAGAGAAATGATTTTACCAGGAGCTATAGCTTTAACTACTCCTATAATAATTGGCTTTGCTTTTGGTCCGGAAGTACTTGGAGGATTGTTAGCTGGTGTAACAGTTTCTGGAGTGTTAATGGGTATATTCCAATCAAATGCTGGTGGCGCTTGGGATAACGCTAAAAAATCTTTTGAAAAAGGTGTAATGATTAACGGTAAAATGGAATATAAGGGATCAGAAGCTCATAAAGCTTCAGTTACAGGAGATACTGTGGGAGATCCATTTAAAGATACATCAGGACCGTCTATGAATATTCTAATAAAATTGATGAGTATTGTCTCTTTGGTTATAGCACCTCATATTGCTAGATAATTTTGTTAATTTATAAACTTGGTTTTTTGAATATTATTTAATAATTTTTCAATTGAAATATGGGTCGTGCTTTTGAATTCCGAAAAGGTAGAAAATTAAAACGTTGGGGGAAAATGTCAGTTTCATTTACCCGAATTGGTCGTGAAATTGCTATGGCTGCTAAAAGTGGAGGTGGTGATCCGGATACAAACTCTAGATTAAGAATGGCGATACAAAATGCGAAAGCAGCAAATATGCCAAAAGATAGAGTTGAATCAGCTATTATTAGAGCTACTAATAAAGATGCTAGCAATTATGAAGAAGTTATTTATGAAGGTTATGCTTCTCATGGAGTTGCAATATTAGTTGAAACTGCAACCGATAACCCAACAAGAACTGTTGCTCATGTTAGATCTTGCTTTAATCGTGGTGGTGGTGCTTTAGGGAAATCTGGGTCTTTAGAATTCATTTTTGATAGAAAAGGTATTTTTAAAATTGACCCTACAAGTTTGGATTTAGATGATTTAGAACTTGAATTAATTGATTTTGGCTTGGAAGAATTAATTAATGAAGAAGATGAAACATTAATCTATACTAATTATGATGATTTTTTAAAAATGCAAAAAGCTTTAGAGGATAGGAAAATTAATGTAATTTCTGCAGAAAAAGATAGAATCCCCAATAGCACCGTTGATGTTAATGATGAACTTCAAATTGATATTTACAAACTAATTGATAAAATGGAAGATGATGATGATGTAATAGCTGTCTATCATAATATGAATGAAACTTAAATATTAGGAGGTATATTTACCTCCTTTTTTTTAATGTCGATTTATAGATTCAATTTTCTCAATTCCACAAATTTCAAAAATTATTAAAATTATTACAATGCCTAGATATAAATTAACTATTGAATATGACGGTACAAGATATTCTGGATGGCAAATTCAAAGATCTGCTAAAACAGTACAGGGTGAAATAATACAAGCTTGTAAACTTGCTTTTGGTGACGTTGGTGAAGTGATGGGTTCAGGAAGAACCGATGCTGGAGTCCATGCTTTAGCTCAAGTGGCTCACATCGATTTTAAAAAGGAGATTTCTGAGAGAGAAATGATTTATGGTTTAAATGATAATCTCCCTTTTGACGTAAATGTTATCTCTTCAATCAAAACTGTAGATAAATTTCATGCAAGATATTCAGCCTTAAAAAGAAGTTATGTTTATCAGATTTCTAGAACAAGATCTGCTTTCGGTAAAAGTCATTTATGGTGGATTAAAGATACACTTAATTTAGGAACTATGCGAAGAGCAGGATCTTTATGCGTTGGTATGCATGATTTCTCATCATTCGCTGAATTAGATAGAACAAATAAAGATGCTACTAAAGTTTTAGTTGATTCTTTAGATATAATTGAATATGGTGATTTAATACTTTTGAGAATTAGAGCTAGTCACTTTTTATGGAAAATGGTAAGGCGATTAACTGGAGCATTAGTAGAAGTTGGTAGAGGAAATTTGACAGAGAATGAATTTGCAAATGCTCTTAATTTTAATACTGAATTCCAGTTAAAATTTACAGCTCCTCCATCTGGATTATTCTTAGAACAAGTATTGTATCCTGGAGATACTTTTATAAAAGAGTTACATCCTCCAATTGCCTCTTTAAACTTAACTAATTTTTAGATTAATGTATTTAGTTTACTTCATAATTGGAATAAATATGATTGCCTCATTATATGGTTTTAAAAATGAATTTTTCCTAGAAAAATTTATGTTTAAAACTGATAAAATACTTCAAAATAAAGAGTATTATAGATTAGTAACTTCTGCATTTATTCATAATGATTTATCACATTTAGGATTTAATTTATTTAGCTTTTATTCTTTTGGTAGAATACTAGAAATAGAACTAGGATTTTTTCCATTTTTGATCATCTATTTAGTAAGTTTAATTGCTTCTGAGTTATTTTCTTTATATGTTCATAGGATAAACCCAAATTATAGAGCTCTAGGTGCTTCGGGAGCAATAAGTGGTGTAATTTTTTCATTTATAGTATTTTTCCCAGATACTAAAATGTCTGTTTTTTTTATTCCAGGAATTCCTGCTTGGCTTTTTGGAATTGTTTACACATTAATTTCTATTTACGGATTGCAATCAGGGGCTGGAAGAATAGGTCATTCCGCCCATTTAGGAGGTGGTATTGCTGGAGTATTAGTAACTTTAGCAATGTATCCTTTTCTAATTTTTGAATCAAGTTATGTTATTGCAGGAATTTTAATTCCATTTGTAATTTTTACAATAATATTATTAATTCAACCAAATTTTTTTAACAAAATAAAATCTTTAGAATAATTAATAAACTTAGGATGTAAGACCTTTATGTCTTATGTTATTTGCTTCTAAATAAAATATAATCTCCTCTGAAATATTAGTTGTCTGATCTCCAACTCTACTTAATTTACGTATTGCAGATAAAAATATTATTGCCTTTTCTGCTCTTTCTGGGTTACTTTTTATATTTAACGATATTGAAGAACGAGCAGTTGAGTTGTAATTATCTAAAATTTTATTCAACTTAAAAACTCCACGAGCAGTAACTGAATCATCATTTTGAAATGCATTAAAAGTTAACATTAGCATTAACTTAGATTGTTCAAACATTTGGTTTGCTTGAGTAATTTCTAAATACTCCTTATAATCTTCAATATCATTTCTATTTACAAATTTTGCTAATCCATTTGCTGCGTCACCAATTCTTTCTAAAAAAGAATTTATTTTTAAACAAGATAATACAAACCTTAAATCAGCTGCAACTGGATTAAATAATGCTATTACATTTTCGCATTCTGAATCGATATTTACTTCAATTTCATTAACTATAATTTCATTTTCTTTAATGCTTTCACTTAATTGTTTATCTCCAGAAATGAATGCTTTTTGACTATTTTCAATTTGACTAATTACAAGTATAAACATTTTGTTTATATGCAATTTCAAAGATTCTAATTCTTTTTGTATTAAAGACATAAGGTTTATTATTTAATTATAAAAATTTTATAAAAATTGAAAATCCTATCCAAATTTTCCTGTAATATAATTTTCTGTTTTTTCATTTTTTGGATGTGTAAATATATCCCTAGTTTTATCAAATTCTATCAATTCTCCTAAATAATAAAATGCTGTATTATCACTTACTCTTGAGGCTTGTTGCATGTTATGCGTAACAATAACAATTGTGTATTTAGATTTTAAATCAGCAATCAGTTCTTCAATTTTAGATGTAGATAATGGGTCTAATGCACTACAAGGTTCATCCATAAGCAAAATCTCAGGGTTTACAGCTATTGTTCTTGCAATGCAAAGTCTTTGCTGTTGACCACCAGATAAACTAAATGCAGAATCATTTAATCTATCCTTAACTTCTTCCCATAAAGCAGATGATTTCAAGCTTTCTTCAACTATTTCATCTAATTTAATTTTATCTTTTATACCATTTAACTTAGGACCAAATGTAATATTTTCATAGATAGATTTTGGAAATGGATTGGATTTTTGAAATACCATTCCAACCATTTTTCTCAAGTTAACTACATTTATTTTTTTTTCATAAATATTAATATCATCAATAAAGATACTCCCTTCTATCCGAACTGAAGGAATAAGATCATTCATTCTATTTAAAGTTCTAAGAAAAGTAGATTTACCACATCCAGAAGGACCAATAAATGCAGTTACTTCATTTCTAGGTATATCAATGCTAATTTTATTAAGAGCTTGCTTTGCTCCATAATATAAAGATAAATTTTCAGTTTTAATTATTGAATTCAAATTTTTGAGTAAAACTAGTTATAAATGACTTTACAAATTTAAGTACAAATTAATAAGAAATAGTTTTTCTACGAATTCTACTTCTAATAATTATTGCAATAATATTTAATGCTAATGTTAATGCAATTAGAACCAAAGTAGTTGCATACTGAATAGGCATTGTTTTATCAACATCTGGAGATTGTGTTGCTAGAACATACAAATGATAGCCTAGATGCATAAATTGATCACTCAAGGACTTTGGAAGAGATTGTTGAGAATATACAACACCTGTTAATAAAATTGGAGCAACTTCACCTGCTCCTCTAGAAACTGCAAGAATTGCACCAGTTAAAATTCCACCAATTGAACTAGGTATAACAATTTTATAAATTGTTTCAAATTTTGTAGCTCCCAATGCTAATGATGCTTCTCTAATTTCTTTTGGAACAGTTCTTAATGCTTCTTCAACAGATACAATTACTACTGGTAAAGTTAGTAATGCTAAAGTTAATGCAGCCCACAACAATGATGGCTTTCCCCATTTCAAATCTACTTTATTTAGTAAGAAATTATTCAGATCTTTAGAATTAATTTTAACTGATTCTCCATTTGGATATTCTTGAATAAAATTATTTACAGATCTAAATTTAATTGAATCAATATTTTTTAAGTAAGACGTAATTTCTTGCAGAGAACTAGATTTACCTTCTAATGGTGCATTTTTTAAAGTTAAAACTTGAACAGTATTTTCTCTTAAAGAATTCCATTTAAATGTATCAATATTAGCACCAACTGTTTGAATAAAAAAACCTAGACCAAAAAGTCCGTAAACTATAGATGGAACTCCTGCTAAAGTATTTACAGCAAATCTAATAATTTTAGAAAAAATAGAACTTTGTAATGCGTATTCATTTAAATAAATAGCAGTCATAGTACCAATAGGAACTCCTATAACAACCATTACTAAAACAAGTAAAAATGTGCCGTAAATGGCAGGGAAAATTCCTCCTTCGGTGTTCATATTCTTAGGATCATGTGTTAGAAATGACCAAGTAACATTTGGCAATCCTAACAAAGCAAAATTGGAAATTATCAAACCAATCATGAACAATACTATTAACAAACTAACCAAAGGTAAACCATACCCAATTCCACCAAGAATTTTATCTTTCTTGTTTGATTTTTTTGAAAATAATGCTTCAGTATTGTATTTATTTATCATTAATTTAGTTCAACTTTTTTTTGATTGACTTTAGAAAATGTTTACTCATTCAAAATTTCATTACTTAATTACTAAATTCCTTTGAATTTTTTTAGTAACTTTTGTTTAACATAAAATTCAGTAATAAAATTGATTACAAAAGAAACGATAAACAATAAAACTCCTAAAAAAAACAACACTTGATAATGAGGTGAACCAAAAACAACCTCTCCCATTTCAGCGCCAATTGTAGCAGAAATTGTTCTTACAGATTCAAAAAAGTTTAAACTTACATCACCCGCATTTCCAGTAGCCATTAATGCTATCATTGTTTCTCCCATTGCTCTTCCAAAACCTAATAAAACTGCAGCAATAATTCCAGGTGTTGCAGCTGGTACCATAATTTTATAAACTGTCTGCCATTCTGTTGCACCTAAAGCTAATGCAGCTTCTCTCAATGACTTTGGGACAGAAGTTAATGCATCATCGGTTATCGTATAGATTATAGGTATTGAAACCAATGCTAAACCAATTCCTCCAACAATTGAATTTAATCTTATTTCAGTACCAAACACTGATTGAACAAAGGTTGCTATTGTCATTAAACAAAAAAATCCAATAACTACAGATGGAAAAGCTGCGAGTATTTCCATAATTGGTTTTAACCATTCTTTAATCCTAACTCCAGCAAAAAATGCAGTATATATTGCTGCAAAAATTCCTATTGGTGCAGCTAATAAAATTGCGATAAAAGTTGTTTTAAGCGTTCCTAATATAATTGGATAAATTCCATATCTTGGGAACTCTGAATTTGGCTGCCAATTCCTATAAAATAAATGTGATAACTTTACTTGAGAACTGTGTGTCAATATAGGATAATCGTATCCAATTATAGCTCTTGCTGCAGAATCTGGGTTTATGTTAACTTCAGGTTGGATAGATTTTATGATTAACGAATCTGAAACCTCTGGGTTATATGAAATTATATCCTCATCAGTTTTTTTAACATCTGATTTATTTATAGAATTATTAATATCCTTTTGCTTATTTATTAATTCAACTTCAGGATTGTATTCTATAATATCACCTTGCTGCGTTGAATTATTTTTAACTGATAATTTATTGGAATCTGAATTTAAATTATCTCCAATTGGATTATATTCATCAACTAACAACTCCTCATTATGACTATCTGAAGGCTTTATATTTAGAGAATCTAATTTAGCTTTATTAAAACTAAAAACTATTGGTGAAGCTTCTTTAAATATAAACAAAAACATTAAGAAAATAAAAACAACTGAAAGAGTGGCTGTAAAATATATGCCACCTTCAACTATCTTCTCAACTAGTTTACTGTTCTTCTTATATAAATTATTCAATTGATTAAAAAAATAAAACAAGTGGAAGATTCAAATTTCCACTTGTTTGAGTTATTATTTTCAGTTATTTTATTGAAAAATATCCTACCTTTTGTACTGTTGATTGTCCTTCTGTACTTAATACCCAATCAATAAATTCTTTAGTTTTTCCTGTTGGTCTGTTAGAAGTATAAAAATACAAAAATCTTGAAATTGGATAAGTACCATTTTTTATTGTTGATTCACTTGGAGAAATATAGTTATTACTATTATTTGCAACAGGAATAATATCACATCCTTTAGTATAAGCAAAACCACCATATCCAATACCATTTGGATCTTTTAATATTGCGTTTACAATTGCAGCAGTTCCTGGCAAAGTTTGAGTAGATGAAGCAAAATCAGCTCCATTTAATACATGATCTTTAAAGAAACCATAAGTTCCTGAACTATTTTCACGACCATACAATACTATCCTGGCATTTTTACCACCTATTTGATTCCAATTAGTAACCTTTCCAGTGTAAATATCTTTTAACTGAGCCATTGTTAATCCTTTTATACTTTGCGATGGATGAGCATAAATAGTAATTCCGTCTTTAGCAACTTTAATTTCAACACCTGGTGAACCATATCTAGTTTTTAATTGTGTTTTTTCACTTAATGATAATGGTCTTGAAGAAGCACAAATATTTGTTGTTCCATTTATAAGGGCTGAAATACCAGTACCAGAGCCACCTCCAGTAACTTGTATTTTAACTCCAGGATTTTTATTCATAAATAATTCACCCCATTTTTGATTTAATATAACCATAGTATCTGAACCTTTAATTGTTATGGATTCTCCTGCAAAAAACCCAAATGCAAATAAAGATGATATTAAAAGTACTAAAATAGAAGATAATTTTTTTTGCATTGTTATTAATTTTGTTTGAAATGTTTTATTTAATTGAACTTTTAATTTAATAAAATAAACAATTTAAATTTTATTTATAATAATTAAAATTTAAATTGGCAACGAAATGTTGTTTTAGTATCTTTTACATCATCAACAATTCCCAATTCGTTAGTATCAAAAGATGGTAATTCATGCCATAAAGTAAATCTAATATTTTCATAGAACCAACTACCTCCAAATCCTAAAATACTTGTTTTTGCATCATTTACTGATTTTACTTGACTTCCCGATAAATCTGTATTTTTATCAAAAGTATCGAATCTTGCAGCAATTTGGAAATCATTTGTAATATTTTGAACTAAATAAGCATAAAATCCATTTTGATTTCTTAATACCAAAGAATCTAAGTTTGAAGAACCAGTTTTAGGAAAAGGACGTGATCCACTCATTAATTCTCCTTTTAGAATTGTTCCACCAAATGGTAATAAATCTAGATATACTTGAGCTTCTATATTGAAATTTTTTCTTGTTCCAAAACCTCTGTTATCACTTACATCCACATTTTTAATTTTCTTAAGTAAACTATCTTGAAAAGAAATTATTGAATCACCTGTTAAGGTTCCACCGTAATACATTGAAGCACCTAAATCTATTTGAATTGGTGACTCACTTCCTAACGGTAATCCAAAAGTTAATCTACCAATAATGTCTTTATATGGGTCTGTTTCAGAAGCTGTTAATGCTCCACCTCCGTTGAAAATTCCTAATTGAATCTTTGGCATAAAATCAGTTATCAATTCTTTTTGATAAGTAAACATTATTCCCAAATCTCTTTCTTGAGGATAAAAAGCTCTTGTAACTTGTGATCTTTCAGTTGCTTCCCTAGCACTTGAAGAAAGCTCAACTTCATAATTAGGTCTATTGAACGATCCAAATGTAAATTTCAACTCATCATTAGGTAAAATTCCAAGTTCACCATAAACATCTTTAATTGTAACTCCTCCTTCCGAAATATCAGGTTGAAGAACTCCAGTAAATGGACCAGATTTGTATTGGAATTTAATTCTTCCTCTTCGTATTGTAAATAAATTTTTTCTTGAATCTGAATAAAAAGCTTTTCCTCCAACATTATCCTTTTGATCAAATCTTAACCAATCAGATTGTAAATAACCTGAAATCTTAATTTTTTTTAGGTTGATTAAATCATTTTCAGTAGTTACTACTCTATCTGTTAATCCATCTAAATTTTCTTTCAATTCTTCAATAGTTAACTTTGAATTTGATTTTTCATCATTTGAATTATCTTGTGCTAACAAATAACTTGAAGTTAAAAAGGAAATTAAAATAGTAAATAAAATTCTAAGCATAAGTTTAAATAGTTTTTTTTTGTAGATATAATTTTAATTAAAAAGAAGTTCAAATTTGTTATACAAAAATCGGGAACTATTGTTACTTCAATTTTAATTTAATGTTAAGGTTTGTTAATATAAGAATTTAATTATTTGATTATTAATCACTTTAAATTTGATTATTTAAATTTATATAATTAACAACAAAATCTTATTTTTGTTAATAAATAATAATAGAATGTTTGAATCAATTGTCTTTTTTATACTATCATTAATGGCAATTATATCTGCCATTTGTGTTGTAACATTTAAAAATCCAGTTAGCTCAGCAATGATGCTAGTAACTCATTTCATTTCTTTATCTGGTTTATACTTAACACTTAATGCTCAATTTTTAGCAGCATTGCAGATAATGGTTTATGCTGGTGCAATTATGGTTTTAGTAGTGTTTGTAATTATGTTATTAAATTCAGGGAATGAAGAATCGTTTATACAAAAATTTTCAAATAGAAAAAGCTTATCTATTGCTTTATCTATTTCATTAGGTGGTTTGTTAATAATTGTAATTAGTAAATTTGTATTTTCAAGTAAAGAAAAAATTGTTAATATAGATGTTGGTTCTATTCAAGGGATTGGGAAAGCACTATTTGGTAACTATATATTCCCTTTTGAGATGATTTCTTTAGTATTATTAGCTGCTACTGTTGGTGCTGTTGCAATGACTAAAAAACATCTTGAAAATTAATTCTTATTTGTGATTTTTTGTTTCAATCAAAAGTTTTAAATTAAAATTATGGAAATACAGCTTTGGCATTATTTAACATTAAGTGGAATTCTGTTTGTGATTGGTGTTATTGGTGTTTTAACCCGTAGAAATGCAATTGTAATTTTTATGTGTATTGAGTTAATGTTGAATTCTGTAAACTTAACATTAATCGGTTTTTCAAAATACTTAAATGATAACTCTGGTCAGGTATTAGTATTGTTTGTTATGACTGTAGCTGCAGCTGAAGCTGCTGTTGGATTAGCTGTTTTACTTTCATTGTTTCGTAATAAAGAGACAGTTTATCTTGATGAAGTCAACATTATGAAATGGTAAATCTTAAATATGAATTAATTTTTTATTAAAAAAAAGTCCATAATTAAAATTAAATTATGGACTTTTCATTTTTATAAAAATGAATTATACTTATTTCTTTTTTTGTTCAACTGCTGTTCTACCATTTAGATTACCTTTCTGGCTTTGTTGCATTTCTGCAATTTTTTGTGCCTCTGCCATTTTTTTGGAAAACCAACCTTGTTTTTTAGTTTTAGCTTCACGTCTCAAATCCTCTAAAGTCATTGTCGATTTACTAAATTTATTCATAGCTACTTGTTGCAAAGCAGAAGCAATATTAAATGTCAAATAATATAAATTCAAACCAGCTGGCATTGAATTAAACATTATTGTCAAGAATACTGGCATAAAATACTGCATCATTTTCTGATTTGGATCAGAAGATGGAGTAGGTGTTAATCTCATTTGCAATACCATTGAAGCTCCCATAACAACTGCTAACAAACTTAAATGTGAACCTAACAATGGAAAATTAAAACCTAGTGGAATTAAATTATCTGCTAATGACAAATCTTTAAATATAATGAAACTTGATTGCCTTAATTCAATTGCAGAACTAAGTGTTTGCCAAAGTGCTGAGAAAATTGGTAACTGCAGTATCATTGGTGCACAACCTCCCATAGGGTTTATACCATATTCACGGTAGAGTTTGGCATTTTCCATTTGTAGCTTTTGAGGATCATCAATAATTTTCTCCTTATTTTCTGCCATCAATGGTGCTAACAATTTCATCTTTTGAGCCGATCTCATTTGAGGTAAACTTAAAGGCCATAAAATAGTTTTTATAATCAATGAAAATATTATTATAACTAAACCCCAATTATTAATAAAACTATGAATAAAGTTGAATAATGGCATCATAAAATACTCAGAAATTGGTCTTGTAAGCCATTCTAAACTGAAGTTATTTAATTTACCTAAACCATAAGTTTTTACAATTTCTCTTTCTAATGGTCCTAAGAATATTGTATAATTCCCTTCATTTCCTGTACTATTTAAACTCAAACTAAATCTCTTTATATGACCACCACTATCTATGTTCCTTATGTTTCCAATAACATTTACAAAACCGTTGTTAATTGGAACTGATGGAATTATTGCATATCCAAAATATTTAACACTACCTCCAATCCATTCTACTTTCCCAGATATTGTATCTTTTAAAGGTTCGTCTGGTTTTGAGACATCAAATTTTTTCATTTCTCCATCATGAAAAACATGAGAATGAGACCTCGTTCCCTCATCAACTGAGTTATATTCTTGAAAATTAATGCTATTAGGCCAATTTAATCTATAAGGGCTTCCAGTTTTTATATTGAAACCTATACCATATTTATCTCCATAAAAAACAAATCTTTTCTCAATTTGTGGGTTGGTTGAATTGCTATTTGAATCTGATGAAATATTTGGATTTAATTTAGCAGTAATAATCAATGAATCTTTTTCACCAATTATAATGTTATCATTTTTATCTAAATTAAAATCTAAACTTTCAGTTGAAACGTATTTTGAATTCAAACCAATATCGACTCCTAAAACACCTTTAAAGTTAGCAGAATCACATATCAATTGAGCAGGCTTACCATACCAATTATGATATTTTTTTAATTCAAATTTACTAAGTAAAGCACCTTTTGAACTAATTGTAGCTTTATATAAAGGTGTTTCAATTACAATATTTTTATTGATACCTGACGAATAATTTAATAACTCGCTAGGTAAATCTGATTTAACTTCAGGCAGATTTGAGGTTGGTGGTTTGGATTCTTGCTTTACGTTATTATCTTGTGCAACTGATATGTTTTCTTTTTTAGGATCAGATTTTGGAGCAAAATAAACTGACCAAACTAAAAATATTACACCTATTAATACAAAAGCTAAAATACTTCTTTTATCAAAAGCTGGATTCTGTTCTTGAGGATTACTCATCTAATTTTTTTTGTATTAAATACTTACTTGTTAATTAAATAACTAATTAGCTAATAATATTGTTTCACTATTAATTTTTATAAAGGGCTAATTAAATTACATATTATATATTTATCTTCATAATTTTTCAAAGAAATTATGGTACTTCATCTATTCCACCTTCATGAAATGGATGACATTTAGAAATTCTTTTTATCCCTAACCATCCACCTTTAAGAATTCCGAATTTAATTATTGCTTGCTTAGTATATTCAGAACAACTGGGAACAAATCGGCAACTTGATGGAGTTAATGGTGATATGAAATTCTGATAGAATTTAATTATCGAAGTAAAGACAAATTTCATTTAGATAATTTAAATAGCTTAATTTCTAACTTCCTCAAGCATTCATTAATTTCAACATTAATTTTACTAAATGGTATAATGTCTTCAGATTTGTTTTTTCCAATCCAAATAAAAGTTGATGAAATTGAATATCCATTTAGCTTAGATAAATTTAGCTTAGAAAATCTATAACATTCTTTCATTTGCCTCTTAATCTTGTTTCTTGCTGGAGCACAACCATATTTTTTTCTAACTGAAAAACCCATAAGGATTTTACTTTCAACAGTTATATCGTTTAAATCAATAATAAATTTTAAAATTAAATTTTCTGATTTAATTGATCTACCATCATTGAAAAGTTTGTAGAATATTTTTCTCCCACGTAAAATTTCTCTACGTGGGAGAATATGTTTCATAATATTTTGCTTTGCAATAAACAATTAAATTATATCTGAAATTAATATAATTTTACATTCAATTAAAAAATAATCAAAATAAAATTCAGATATAAAACTACTTTTTAATCTGTTAATAACGTGGTTCATCACTTACAGTAAGTTTGTGACGACCTTTAGCTCTTCGAGCATTAATAACTCTACGGCCATTTTTTGTAGCCATTCTAGCACGGAAACCATGTGTGTTAGCGCGTTTTCTTCTACTAGGTTGAAATGTTCTTTTCATATTTAATACATTTAATTAATTCAAAGGATTGCAAAGATAAGGAAAATGCCCATTACTCAAAAAAATTTTCTAACTTTGAACAAAATAAATTATTATTGTCGAAAACTAAAAATTAATATTGATCAATTTAGAAAAGAATTCTCCAATTTTAAAGTACGAAAAATTTAAGTTAACCAATGGATTAACTGTCATTTTACACCCAGACAATTTATCACCAATAGTTACAATTAATTTGTTATACATGGTAGGAGCAAAAGATGAAGTTAGAGGTATAACTGGATTTTCTCATTTGTTTGAGCACTTAATGTTTGAAGGTTCTAAAAATATTCCAAAAGGAATGTATGATTATTATTGTACTGAAGTTGGTGGTGAAAATAATGCCTATACAACAAATGATTATACAGATTATTATATAAGTTTACCAAGTAATTTTATTGAACTTGGATTATGGATGGAAAGCGATAGAATGGCTGGTTTTCTTATAAATCAAGAATCGTTATATACTCAAATTGATGTTGTATTAGAAGAAAAAAAACAGACATGTGATGATACACCATATGGGAATTCTACTACCCAATTAAGAAACATTTCTTTTGATAAAAATCATCCATATAGTTGGGACACAATTGGAACAGAAGAAGATATTAAAGATGCTACTTTAGAAAAAGTTGAAATGTTTTATAATCAATATTATACACCAAATAACTCTACATTAGTAATTACAGGTGATTTTGAAATAGCAGAAACTAAATTATTGGTAAATAAATATTTTCAAGATATTAACCCATCCTTAGAAGTTGTTAATCGTTTTAAACAAGATAAATCTTTATTAGAATTTGGAAATTCTTTAGTTGTAAATGACCCTATTGCTCCACTAAATGCAGTCTTTATGTTGTTTCATTTACCTGAACAAAACAGTCCTGATTATAGGGCATTAGAATTATTAAGTACAATTCTTGGTGATGGTGAAAGCTCTAGGTTATATAAGACATTAGAGTACCAACTTGAAATTGCTTCTGATACTGAATCATATATATTTGAAGGTAGTTTGTGTTCTATGTTATTTATATATTCAATTGCTGATAACAATAAAATTTCTGCTTCCAAATTGGAAAAAGAGATAATTAATTGTATCCAAATAATAGGTAGTGAAGGAATAACTGTTGAAGAACTTGAAAAAGCAAAGAATAAAAATGAATCAAGAATAAATTATTATATACAATCCTTAATGAATCGAGCCGAAAGATTAGCATATTTTAGTTCATTTTATGATAATCCAAATATGGCTTTTAATGAGTCTAAGTTATTTTCAAATATCACTATTGAAGATATTAAACGTGTTTGTAATAAGTATCTGGTTGACCAAAAACATAATTCTGTTAGTTACTTTGTTAATAAATAAATTTCAATTTAATAAATATTTTAAATGATTACTTTCGATAGATCTAAACCTCCAGCACCTGGTAAACCAAGACCTTTCACCTTTCCTGATTATATTAAAACAAAAGTTTGTGGTGAAATCCCACTTTATATAATTCAGAATAATTTTGTTCCTTTGGCTTCTGTTCAACTTGTATTTAGAAGTGGTTCAAACTGTGAAGGAGATAAAGCAGGATTAGCAAATTTCACATCTGAGTTATTGTTAAGCGGAACAAAAAATAGAGATACAGTTCAACTTGCTGAAGAAATAGATTATCTTGGTTCAAGATTAGAATCATATTGTGGAAGAGATGAGATAACTATTTCTTTGGGAATTCTTTCTAAATTTCTTGAAAAAGGAATTGAATTAATGTCTGATATTGCAATTAATCCAATCTTCCCGATTGAAGAAATAGATAGAGAAAGAAAACATGCAATATCAGCAATAGTTCAAAATCAAGCTGACGCTTCATATTTATCAGCTATTCAATTTAAAAAAGAAATATTCGGTGCAACACCTTATGGAAGAGAAATTACTGGTACAAAAGATTCATTAAATAACTTAACTATAGATGATTGTATAAATTTTCATAAAAATAATTTCACATCAGATAACGCTTTTTTTATTGCTGCTGGAGATATTACTGAAGACTCAATAAAATCTCTTTTAGAAAAATATTTTTCAAATTGGGTTTCCAAAAAAGTTGAAGTTGTTAAAAATTTTGATTTTCCTATTAAACATAAATCAAATAAAGTTACATTAATCCACCGTCCAAAATCAGTACAATCTTCATTACGTATAGGAAAAAGATCTATAGAAAGAAATAACCCAGATTACTTACCATTGACAATTTTAAATACTTTGTTTGGAGGTTATTTTAATTCCAGATTGAACATTAATTTAAGAGAAAAAAATGGTTATACTTATGGAGTTAGATCAAGTCTTGAATCAAATAATTCAATTGGAAGTTTTTATATTGGAAGTCAAGTTAGATTGGACATTACATCAAATGCGATTCAAGAATGTTTTAATGAGTTAAATTTGATAAATGAAGTATTAATTCCAAGTGAAGAGTTAAATATTGTAAAAAATTATTTAATAGGTTCTCAAGCATTACAGTTAGAGACTTCAGAACAAGTAGCCAGTTTTGTTAGAGCTATTTCAATATATAATTTAGACGATGATTATTATAAAAATTTAGCAAGTTTAATCAGACAAATTTCTTCTGAGCAACTTAAAGAGTTATCTAATAAGTATTTATTCAATACTGGTTATGATATTATTGTTTGTGGGGATGCTACAAAGATAAAGGATTCATTAATTCAATTTGGTGAGTTAAAAATTATAAATCAAAAAGGAGAATTAATTGAAATTTAATTCAACTAATTTTCAATATTCAAATTTCAATATAAATTTCATTGATTGAATTACTTAAATAATAAAATAATCGAATATTCAAAAAATGTATTAGGGTTTGATTTTATTGAATTTGCCAAACCTGAATTGTTAATAAGTGAAGTTAACTATTTGGAGAACTGGTTGAAACATGGGCTTCATGGAAATATGACTTGGCTTGAAAGAAATATTGAAAAAAGAATTGATGTAAAGCAGATATTACCTAGCACTAAAACAGTTATTGTTTTAGCTAAAAATTATTACAATAATTTTCAACAAAATGATAAACCTGATGTAGGAAAAATTAGCAAATATGCTTGGGGAAGAGATTATCATAAAGTACTTGGGAATAAATTGAAGTTGTTAGATAAATTTTTAAAAGAGTTGTCTGAAAATGTAGAAAACAAATGGTATGTTGATACAGGACCTATAATGGAGAAACAATGGGCTGTAAAAGCTGGCTTAGGATGGATGGGAAAACATACAAATATTATTACTCGTGAAATTGGTAGTTGGATTTTTTTATCGGTAGTATTAACAAATTTACAAATAGATACGGGCTCACCAATAGAAGATTTTTGTGGTGATTGCACTAAATGTATTGATGCATGCCCAACTGATGCATTGTTTGAACCATACAAACTTGATTCTAACAAGTGTATATCATATTTAACAATTGAGTTGAAACCCAATTTAGAAATAAATCCAGATCTTTCTAAAAATTTTAAGAATTGGATTTTTGGATGTGATATTTGTCAGGATGTATGCCCATGGAATAAATTTCAAAAACTATCTGAAGAGCCAGATTTCAAGCCAAGAGTTAATCTTCTTAATTTTAATTTGGAAGAATTATTGAATATGGAAGAAGATGAATTTAACCTTAAATTTGAAGGTTCACCAATAAAAAGAACTAAACATTCTGGTATTAAAAGAAATATTGAATCAATAAAAGTTCATCATAAAAAATGAAATTACATTATAATTTCACATTGATGCTAATTCTATGTAAAGAACCTAATCTTGAAAAAGAGTTAAATCCATAATCAATTCTATATTCTTGAATTATTAAACCAAATCCTCCTGAAAAACCAGCAAGCTCTTTTGACTCTCCAAAAGAAACATCACTTCTTACTTTATTATTATAACCAAATCTTAACCTAATTGGATTTGAAATTTTGAATTCTCCACCAATATTAAAATAAGAAAATCTATTGAAAAACTCATCATTGTTATCAAGTAATCTTGTGAAATTTAAAGCTACAAATAATGGTAATCCCTTTAATTGATGACTTACACCAACTCTTAAATCAATTGGCAAATCCTCACTCTTATCATTTATTTTTGAAAGTTGAGTTCCTAAATTTAATATTGAAACACCAACTTGTAATCTTCTTAATGTATCTTGATAAAATAATCCACCATCTAAAGCAATTGCAGAAGTAGAATAATTATCAATATTTGAAAAGATAAGTTTACTACTAAGACCAACAGAAATTTCATCATTTAAATATGTACCGTATCCAATTGTAAAGGCTAAATCATTTGCACCAAAATCTCCTTGAATTACTCCATTTTTGTCTGTTCTTTTAAAACTTCCATAGTTTATATAATTTACCCCAGCTCCTAATTTTCCAATTCCTTCAAAATTATTTCCATAAAATAAAGTTCCACTGTTTATATCAAGTAAATGTTTAAAAAAACAAAAACTTACTTGTTGAGAAATAATTGTATTAATTAATGCTGGATTATAATGGAGCATTGTTGGATCGTCAACAACAGTTAATGTAGCTCCTCCCATAGCAGCAGACCTTGCTGAAGCATCATTGTGAAGGAAATCAAAAATTCGTCCTGATTGAGAATATGATTTAAGGTTTGAACTTAAAACAGTTAAAATAATAATTATAAGTTTTTTCATATAAGCGAAATAACAAAAACAATTTAGATTAGACAAGTCAATAATAATTCCATAGTGAAATTATCAATAAATAATTCTTAGCTTAAATTAAGTTTAATTAAATCTTCAATATCAGATTTAATTGTATTCATTAATTCAAATTCCTCAGCTCTGGTCATATCTTTCTTAACAATTCTTGGTTTTCCAAAAATTACACATACCTTTTGTGGTTTTATTAACCAAGTTCCTTTTGGCATAGAATTAAATGAACCTGATATTGCAACAGGTATTAAAGGTACTGTCGCTTTAACTGCTAATTGGAATCCTCCTCTTTTAAAATTACTTATTTTGCCATTTGAGGTTCTAGTTCCTTCAGGAAATATTAGTACTGATTTTCCATTTTGAATTTCAAAAGCCGCTTTTTCCAAACTTAACATAGCCTTTTTAATATCTTCTTTGTTAATAGAAATATGTGGACTTCTTTTTAAACTTGAACCAAAAAAAGGTACTTTATGTAATGAATCCCTATAAATAAATCTTGCCATAAATGGTATTGAAACTGTTAGTATTGGAATATCTAAAAAACTTTGATGATTAGATAAGAATATATAGTTTTGACCTTCTTGAATATTTTCTAATCCAATTACTTTTACTTTAACATTAACACAGAACAATGTGAACCTTGCCCAAATTTTAGAAACTTTATAATAATTATCACCTGTTTTATCACTCCAAATTGCTATAATTGTAAGCCCTGAAAATAATATTATTTCTATAATTGTAAGGGGTAACAAAAGGAAGAATCTTATCATAATTATAATTTATCTTAATAATTATTTAATGGAATTGATAATAATATTATTAATAAAGTACAATGAATAATAATTTTAATAAAATCTCTTTATTATTCATACTTTAATTTAAAGTATTTTATTGTCTAAAAAAAATAAATTAAAGTATTGAACTACATGAACTTATTAAAAGTTTATAATAGTTATTTATTTCTCTTTAGAAGTATATATAAATCATCAGGCAGTTATAATGCTTATTTTAAATAATTATTATTAAACTTATAAATATCTATTATCAATAAAATTTAATAACATTTTTTAGATTTATATTATTTCTAACCTAAATCTTATATGAAAAACATTTTACAAAATCATTCAAATTTAGCCATCTCTACAGGTATTATTTTTTTGTTAGCGACATTTGTTATGATATTTATTCCTAATCCAACAATACATCCAATTGTATTTCTTGGTGCTCAAATTTTCATTCTATATCCCTTTAGAAATGAAATTTTAGCAAGGAAATTAATACAATTAGGAGTTATCACTATAATAATATGGTTACCTATTAATTTATCTGGAGTTTTATTTCCTTTCATATTTGCATTTATTTTTGCTTATCTTTGTGCACCAATTGTTGAAGTATTAGAAAAGAGAGGATTTCCAAGATGGTTATCATCATTATTAATAATACTAATTGTTGTTGGGATTTTAACCCTATTCTTCATTTTTGTTATCCCAACAATAATAGATCAATTTAACCAATTGCTTAATCAAACTCAAGCAATGGTTGAAAATACTAACTATCAGTTAGAAATTAGCAAACTGAAAAAAACACTTAACGGATTTGGAATTCCACAGAAACAGGTTGATGAAATTGTTTCTCATTATATTGAACCAAGCCTAAAAGAAGTAGGTACATGGATTTTTTCAAGAATTGGTTTTGTTATTAAAAATTTGGCGGGTATCCTTGAAGGGGTTTTTAATTTAATTTTGATACCTTTATTATCATTTTACATTTTAAAAGATTTCAGGAAATTTGAAACATTTACTAGAACAAAAATATTAGTTAGCCAAAGAGGGTTGATTAAATATTTAGTTAAAATTGACGATATATTAAGTTCATATATCAGAGGCATTTTACTTACTTCTTCATTGGTCGGAATTGTTACAACGATAATTTTATCAATTTTTAATACACCTTTTGCAATTGTTATAGGTATACTTACTGGAGTATTAAATTTAATTCCAAGCGTAGGAATGTTAATTAACATTGGAGTTGCCGCATTGGTTTATTTGTTTACTCCAGGTGATTTTTGGACAAATACTATTATAACAGCATCAGTGATAATTGTTTTACATGCAGTAAATGCTTACGTTATAGAACCAAAAATAATTGGTCACAAATTAGGTCTACATCCAGTTATTTTATTAGCTTCATTATTCATTTGTGCTCATTTGTTTGGATTTTTAGGTCTTCTTTTTGGTGTACCATTAGCTGCAATAATTGTCTCCTTTATAAATGAATGGTGGATTGATAAAGATGTTGTTATATAATTTTACTTTTCATATAATTTTTTAAAATAACCATATCAGAATAATTAATTGATTAATAAATAAATAGTTTTCTAAAATCAGGTTATTGTAGTAATCTGAGTTAATAATAATAATAGTTTAAAAATTGAGTACAAAAAAGAAACTGATAAAATCAAAGTTGATTTGATCAAAGAAGCGAAACTAGAAATTAACGGACCAGAAAAAGGAATCGTATTTTTTGTTGGAACTCCTATTGGTAATAAAGAAGATATTACTTTAAGAGCGCTTAGAACCTTAGAATTTGCAGATGTAATAGTTTGTGAAGAGGAAAAGATTGGGGCAACTTTACTTAGGAATTACAACATTTCTAAAAACCTCATTACAATGAATGAGCATAATGAATCTGAATCTAGTGAAGAAATCATTTCATTAGTTAATAATGGTCAGAATGTTGCAGTAGTATCAGATGCTGGATTACCATTACTAGCAGATCCTGGAAATACATTGTTAAAAAGAATTAAATCTCAAAGTATAAAATTTGTTATTATACCAGGAGTAAGTTCAGTAACTAGTGGATTATTAGCAAGCGGTTATGATAACGGACATTTTGAATTTGTAGGTTTTTTACCTAGAAAAACTCAAGAAAGAAGAGAATCAGCAATTGCTTTATCTAATATACCACATACTGTTGTTTTACTTGAAACTCCTTATAGAATGAGATCTTTACTTAATGCTCTTTCTGAGATTATGCCAAACAGAATCGCAGCTATTTGTTTGAATATGACTATGCCTCAAGAAATAGTTGTAAGTGGAACTTTATTAGAATTGCAAGAGAAATTTTCTGAGAAGAAAATACGAGCTGAATTTGTTTTAGTTTTAGCTCCAATTGATCTTAAGAATGATGTTCGGTTTATTGAAAAAGTAAGTTATGAATTTTCAAATGAAGTTGTTACTCCAGAGGAAATTTATGATGAAGTTACTCAAGATTCTACTTTTGATAACGTTAAAGCTGTTTTATCACCTGAAGATGAAAATCAAAATGAAGTAAATTTATATTCAGTAGAACAATTAGATTTAACTAATAATGATGTATTTGTTGATAAAAAATCAAATGAAAAAGAAAAACTTTTTGGTAATCGCAGAAGTTTTGAAACTAATTTTGATGATGAAAACATCAATCAATCTGTAAATAAACCTTTTAGATCTAATGATCGAAAGGAATTTGGTAATCCTAATACTTCTCGTGGAACTTCAAGTCAACATAGAAATGAAGGAAGACCTCTAAGAGATGATTCTAGAGGAGGTTTTGGCGACAGACCTCGAAGAGATGATTCTAGAAGTGGTTTTGGGGATAGACCAAGAAGAGATGATTCTAGAGGTGGTTTTGGAGACAGACCAAGAAGAGATGATTCTAGAGGTGGTTTTGGAGACAGACCAAGAAGAGATGATTCTAGAGGTGGTTTTGGCGACAGACCAAGAAGTTCTGATTCTAGAGGTGGTTTTGGCGACAGACCAAGAAGTTCTGATTCTAGAGGTGGTTTTGGAGACAGACCTCGAAGAGATGATTCTAGAGGTGGATTTGGGGGTGATAGACCGAGAAGTTCAGATTCTAGAGGTGGATTTGGGGGTGATAGAACTAGAAGTTCAGATTCTAGAGGTGGATTTGGGGGTGATAGAACTAGAAGTTCAGATTCTAGAGGTGGTTTTGGCGACAGACCTCGAAGAGATGATTCTAGAGGTGGTTTTGGGGATAGACCGAGAAGTTCAGATTCTAGAGGTGGATTTGGGGGTGATAGACCGAGAAGTTCAGATTCTAGAGGTGGATTTGGGGGTGATAGATCGAGAAGTTCTGATTCTAGAGGTGGATTTGGGGGTGATAGACCTAGAAGTTCAGATTCTAGAGGTGGATTTGGGGGTGATAGACCGAGAATTTCGGATTCTAGAGGTGGTTTTGGGGGTAACTCAATTAGAGGTTCATATGGAAAGAAAAAAGAAGATGATGGATACAATAAATCATTCTTTGCAAAAAAGAAAGAACCTGTTGATAGAAAACCATTAACTTCATTTTCTTCTGATAGAGATGGTGATTTCAATTCGTTAAATGAAAAACCAATAAGAAGAAGTGCTCCGAGAAAAAAATTCTAAGTTTTAATAGGTATATTTATAATTGTTATTATTTTTACCAGGTTGTTTGTGATTATATTCTTTAGCAAGAATTTAATTACATATCAATCTGGTATTTATTTTCTAAATTAATTAATTATTAATCGTGAAATTTTTCGATAAATTATTTTCAAATAAGTTAGATATTAAATGGGAAATTGATGTAAATAATTTTTCAATTTGGAAGATTTTCCCTAGTAAGAGTAATATACTTATTTGTGAAATTCGAAACATCGATTCAAAAGAGATGTATTTAATGGGAATAGATATAGATTCTGGAAATTTAGTTTTTAATAATATAAAATTTATTGAAAAATGGTGGATTGCTTTAGAGACTGTGGTTGATGATTATATTATTTTACATAATTATCCAAAACCTGATTTACCAAAAGCTTTTGGAATTACAGTCTTAAATAGTATAGATGGCAAGATATTATGGAATGAACCAAAAATGAGATTTATAGCAGGTGAAGGTGATATAGCATATACACAAGGTTTAGATAATATAAATGAAATCTGTTATTATAAGATTAATTTGCAAAATGGAAATGTAATTGAAAATTATGGTCAAGATCTTGATTCTTGTAGGGGATTTATTGAAGAAACATCTAATTCTGTAATATGGGATGGTTGGATAAATTCAGAAGTTATAACGACTTCTGATTCAAAATTTAATATTATTAAAGAAATTATTAGTGATAATAATACTAATCAACGAGGAAGTATTTCTTACTTGAATTATCAAAACAATTCAATAATAATTGTCTATGAAAAATCAAATAAAAATGCAAATGCAATGTTGAAAAATTATTTGAATGTTTTGCTCTATATATTTAATCATGAAGGCAAATTAATTCACAAGGATTTAATTTCAGAAAATTCTGTTAATACCAATGAAGACTTATTTTTTATTTGGAAAGAGAATTTAATATTCTTAAAAAACAGCAATATTATATCATCAATAAGTTTACAATAAGTTAATATATAATTTACATATTGCTTAATTCATCTTCAAGAATTTGCAATTCGTAAATTTCGTTGTACTTCCCTTTCAAGCTCAATAACTCATTATGAGTACCAGTTTCAATTATTTCACCTGAATCTAAAACAATAATATTATCAGCATCTTTAACTGTAGAAATTCTATGAGATATAAGAATTGTAGTTTTATCTTTCATAATAGTTTTTAATCTTGTTAGAATATTCTCTTCAGTTTGAGTATCAACTGCTGATAAAGCATCATCTAGAATTATAATCTTAGGATTTCTTAAAATTGCCCTAGCAATTGATGTTCTTTGTTTTTGTCCTCCAGATAAAGTTATACCTCTTTCACCAACAATAGTATCAAACCCGTTTGGGAAACTTCTAATATCAACATTTAACTGAGCAATTTCAGCAGCATTCTTTACATCATTTAATGTGGAGGTATTGCTTCCGAATCTTATATTACCTTCTACTGTATCGCTAAACAAAAAAGTTTCTTGAGTAACAGTTCCTATCAATTCCCTTACTTGTTTATATGAAATATCTTTAATCGAAATCCCATTTAATAAAATATCTCCATTAGTTGTTTCATATAGTTTTCCAATCAAATTTGTTATGCTTGATTTACCTGAACCAGTTGAACCAATTATTGCCAACGTATCACCAGATTCAACTTTAAATGAAACATTTTTTAGTACCAAAGGTAGATTTTCTAAATATTTAAAACTTACATTCTTAAATTCAATCGATACTTTGTCGGAACTAAAATCAACAACTTCTTTTTCGGAACTATCTTCAGATTTTGTATCTAAAATAGTTTTAATTCTAATAATTGATGCAATTGCTCTTTGGAACATATTTGAAATCCAACCAATTGAAATTACAGGCCAAATTAACTGATTAATGTAACTAAAAAATTGTGCAAGCTGACCAAGTGTAATATTTTTATTAATAGCTTCATAACCTCCTATCAATAGAACCATTACTTGTGAAACTCCTATTAAAGAAATCATTATTGGTTGCATTGCAGCATCAACTTTTACCAAGTCTAAATTTCTATTTTTATATTCTAAGCTCATTTTATTGAAAACTTTGCTAGAATGCTTTTCTCTATTATAAGCCCTGATAACTCTAACTCCTGAAATATCTTCTTGTGCAAAGGAAGTAATGTTAGCAAATTGTTCTTTTGTTTTTCTAGATAGTTCATGAATCTTTTTTCCGAACCTATAAACCAAATAGCTTACAATTGGTAATGGAATTAAAGCAAATGCTGTAACTTTTACTGATAAGTTAAGCATCAAAAAGAGTGAAAATAATATTGTGGTAAATGTGTTAACAGTATACATAATTGCAGGACCAGCAATTTCTCTAAGTTGTGGAATATCATTTGTAGCTAGAGCCATTATATCTCCAGTTGGAGTTTTAGTAAAATAATCCATTGGTAAAGTTGCAATATGATCATTGAAGTCTTTTCTTAAATCATACTCAACAAACCTTGATACTACTATAATACATTGTCTAGTGAAAAAAGAGAAGATTCCACTGCCAATTGCTAAAAGAACTATAATATAAACTATTTTAAGCAATGAATCAGTTACTTCTTGTTGAGTTAAAATATCAATATGGTTTCCAGTAATATTTGTATCGAATGCTTTTTTAATTATATCAATTGCATTCCCAATAAACTTAGGTATTGATGAAGAAAAAACATTTGAAATTGTCATAGTAAACAATCCTAATAACAATCTATATTTATATTTTAAAAAGTAAGGCTTAAGTAATAATAATTGCTTCATTTTAATAATAATGGTTGAAGAGTAGTCATCAATAATAATATTTGAATTATTTTAGTAAGAAAATTTTTTGTGGCAAATTCTGAACTTAAAAAAATATGTCTGCAAAATTATCTTTTTATTCATTTAAATATTTATAATTTTATAATCTCTAGTTTTTAATATGAAATTTACTTCCAGAATTATATATGTTTTGGCTTTTATAATTTTTGTTGCGTCTTGTAGAAAGAGTAACAACAATTCTGGAAATAATTTTAGTGCTAATGAAATACCTAGTAGAGGTGATTGGGTAGTACAACATGAAACTGCTGACCCTGAATGCTTAAATCCTTCAATATCAAGTGATGCTACTTCATCTGAAATGTTTAACTATTTGTATCAAAGATTAACAGTTGCAGATCCAAACTCTTTAATCAGAAAACCTCAAATCTCTGAAAATGTACCCGTAGATTCTGGTGATCATCTTCAATATGATTTTAATCTAAATAAAAAAGCAGTTTTTAGTGATGGTAAACCAATTACAGCAGCTGACTTTATTTTTTATCTTAAAGTTATAAAGAACCCTTTATTAGCAGAAGCAGAACCTCATAGAGGTTATTTAACAGATGTTTTTAGTGCTGAAATTATTGATAATGATCCTTATAAATTGAGGTTTAAAATGATCAAACCAAATTGTTTAGCAATTCAATCAATTTCTGAAGAACTATATGCAGTCCCAAAACATATTTGGGATGTAAACAATATTTCCGATAAAATTAGTTGGCAAATGTTAGATAAACCAAATTTATCTGATACTATTTTATCGAATTTTGCAAATTTAATGAAAGATGCTAACAAGAATACCGATCCTAAATATATAATTGGAAGTGGAACTTATTTGTTATCAGAGTTTAAAAGGAATGAAAGAGTTGTATTTGAAAGAAATGAAAAATTTTGGGGAGGTGATTCTGCTTATAATTTTAATTATCCAGATAAGATTATATTCCGAACAATTAATGATTATAATGCTGCTTTATCATCATTAAAAGGAGGTGAAATTGACTTTATGCCAACAATGCCTAAAGTTCTTTACAATAATGTTAAAAATTCTTTTAACTCAGTTAAAGTTGAATCATGTGAATATGATTTTCCGAGTTATGATTATGTTGGATATAATTCAGAGAACCCAATATTTAAAGATAAGAACGTTAGAAAAGCATTAGCATATGCAATTAATAGAGATGAAATCATTTCTAAAATTTATTTTAATATGGCTAACAAAGTCCAATCACCATTGTATTATAAATCAAAAGAGTACAATCAAAATATACCATTGATTGAGTATAATGTTGAAAAAGCAAAATCACTTCTAAAGAGTTCTGGATGGACTGATTCTGATGGTGATGGAATTTTAGATAAGGAAATAAATGGTAAAAAACTCAAATTTAAATTTGAATTTATTTTAAATTCTGATAATACAACACGAAATCAAATAGCTTTAGTTTTAATAGATGCATTCAGAAAACTTGGAATTGAAGCTACTGTTACAGGGTTAGAATGGGCAACTTTACTTAAAAGATTAAAAAATCATGAATTTGATGCTACTGTATCTGGTTGGGCTACCGATCCGTTTGAAAGTGACCTGTATCAATTATGGCATTCTGGTTCAGCAATAAAAGGAGGTTCAAATTATGTTTCCTTTAAAAATCAAGATGTTGATGATTTAATTATAAAAATGAGAACTGAATTTGATTTAAATAAAAGAAAATTAATGAATTATAAATTACAAGAAATTATAAATGAAGAACAACCAATTAATTTCTTAGTCTCAGCATTAAGAACTGGTGCTAGAAGCAATCGTTTTCAAAATGTTAATTATTTCTCAGCAAGACCAGGCTATAATATTGCTGCATGGTGGATACCACAAAATTTAAGAAAATATAATTCGAGTGGAAAATCATTACCTGTAAATTAATTTAATAATTTTTGTAATTTTTTTGTAAATAATTAAGATTCTTAAATAAGTTTCATCTCCCTCATTTTTATCAATTAATATGTTATTTAAAACAATTCAAATTAAGTTTATTTTTATTTTTTTAGTTATCTCAATAGCTTCTTGCAGAAGAGATAGACCAAATTTAAATAATTCAAATGTGAGTGGTGGAGTCCCTACAAATGGAGATTGGGTTGTTGTACATTCTCCTTCAGATCCTGAAACTCTTAATCCAGTTACTCAACAGGATGCCCAAGCCCAAGAAATTTGTGGATTATATATTTATGAAACTTTAACTAAAACAGATCCAAAGTCACTCGAAACTATTCCTTGGATTGCCGATACTTTGCCAAAAATGTCGGATGACAAAATGAGTTATGAAATTAAATTGAAGAAAAATGTAAAATTTAGTGATGGGCATCCTTTAACAGGAAAAGATTTTATATGTTTTTTTAAAGCAGTTAAAAATACCCAGATACCTAATGCAGCACCATTAAGAGGATATTTCGATAAAATTAAATCTATTGAATTAAAGGATAATGATCCATATATTTTAAAAGCTATTATGGTAGAGCCTTATTATTTAGCTCATGAGATTATAGGTCAACTATGGGCAATACCTTCTCATATTTGGGATCCTAATAATTTATCAGATAAAATTTCATATGATGATTTAAATAATGCAAAAATTACTCCAGAGATTAAAGGAATAGCTGATATATTTAATAACAGTGAAAGTGGATCTGACCCGAAATTTATGGTTGGAAGCGGAACTTATAAATTTATGGAATTCAAAAGAAACGAAAAAATAGTTCTTGATAGGAACGAAAATTATTGGAATTCTGGAAATATTTATGGGAAACAGTATCCAAATAAAATCATATATAGAACTATAAATGATTATAATGCAGCTGTTTCATCATTAAAAGGTGGTGAAATTGATTTTATTGCAACAATGCCTAAAGTACTTTATGTTAAGGAAAAACCAGGTTTTGAAAAAGTAAATTTAAAACCTGCTGAATATGATTATCCCACATACACTTATATTGGTTATAATGAGAAAAACTCAATTTTCAAAGATAAAACTGTTAGGCTAGCATTAAGTAAACTAATTGATAGAGATAAAATAATTAAAACCATTTATTTTGGGATGGCACAAAAAGTTCAATCCCCAACTTATTTTAAAAGACCAGAATACAATAAATTTCTCAAGCCAATAGATTTTGATGTTGAAAATGCTAAAAAAACTTTGACTGATGCGGGTTGGAAAGATTCTGATGGGGATGGAATTTTGGATAAAGTTCTTGAAGGGAAAAAAACAGATTTTAAATTCAAATATTTAATCTCTTCTTCAAGTCCTGTAGCTACTCAAATATGCTTAGTATCAATTGCAGAATTAAAAAAGATAGGAATAGTAGCCGAAACCGAGGAACTTGAATGGTCAATATTTCTAAAAAAACAGCGTGATGGTCAATATGATGCATATTTAGGTGCTTGGGCTATGGATGCTGTTGAAGGGGATATGTATCAAATTTGGCATTCTAAATCCTCCGTTGGAGGTGGGAGTAACAAGATATTCTATAACAACCCAATGGTAGATTCTTTAATTGAAACAATTAGAGGTGAATTTGATTTTGAGAAAAGAAAATCTTTATATCAAGATGTTCAAAAAATTATTTATGAAGATCAACCATATACTTTTTTAATATCTCAAGTTTTTACTGGAAGCTATAGTGCTAGATTTCAAAATGTTGAATTTTTTCCAAATAGACCATGTTTTGCAGCAAATTTATGGTATGTTCCAACATTGGCTCAGAAATATAAAAATTAAAATTCTCAATTTATATTTTTTAATTTTGTAATTTTTTTAATATCTACATTTTTTAATTGTATCTTTAATCAATAACAGATAAACGGTAAGTTTCTTGATTACATATATCATAAAAAGAGTATTACTTTTCATACCTACATTAATTGCAATTACTTTAGTAACTTTTGGTATAAGTAAATTAGCTCCAGGTGATCCGTTAGAATTAAAAGTAGGTCTTTCTGGAGAAAACCAAAGGGCAGACAGAGTTCTTAGTAAAGCTTCATATGAACAATTGAGAAAACAATGGAATTTTGACAAACCAATTTGGTATTGGACACTTTTTGATACATTGAAAAACGCAAATGGTGAGCTACTTCCAAATATAGAACAAATTACTTTTAGGTGGAATGGATTAGAAAATCAATATCATTTATGGGCTAAAAAGGCTTTACTTTTTGATTTTGGTAAATCTATAAAAGACAATAAAGATGTACTTCCAAAAATTTGGGAGAGAGTACCAATTACTTTACTAATGAGCATTATTTCAATTATTTTATCATATTTGATAGCAATCCCTATTGGTATTTATTCTGCAACTCATCCAGGTAGTTGGTTGGATAGATTATTAAGTACATCATTATTTGCTTTATATTCATTACCTAATTTTTGGGTTGCAACATTAATGTTTATTTATGTTTGTATTGGAGGAGGATATTTAGACTGGTTCCCTTCTTCCAATTTACATTCAATTGATTATAGTGATTCATGGAGTTGGTTTGAGAAAACAAATGATTTACTTTGGCATTTAGTTTTACCTATGATAGTTTATACTTATGGAAGTTTTGCTTATATCTCAAGGCAAATGAGAACTGCAATGCTTGAAGTTGTAAGACAAGATTATATTCGAACTGCAAGGGCTAAAGGATTAAAAGAAAAAACTGTTATTTTTAAACATGCATTAAGAAACTCATTAATCCCAATTATAACTTTACTTGCTGGCTTATTACCTGGATTACTTGGAGGTTCTATTATAGTTGAAAGTATTTTTACAATTCCAGGAATTGGCAAATTAGCTTTTGAAGCATTAACTGAAAGAGATTATCCAATTATTATGGCAGAGTTAATTATAAGCGCTGTGCTCACAATGATTGGTGTCTTGTTTGCTGACATACTTTATTCTGTTGCCGATCCTAGAATTGCCTTTGATAAAAAAAGTAGTTAATTTTCTATAATTTATTATTTGACTTTTCAATAATATTTTTAAACTATAGATTAATGTGAATATTAAAATTTTCAATTTTGTTAACAATAAAAATTTAAATAAAAAAATGATTATCGAAGATGTTTATGCGAGACAAATTTTAGACTCTCGTGGAAACCCAACTATTGAAGTAGAAGTTTATTTAGAAGATGGAGCTTATGGAATTGCATCAGTACCTTCAGGTGCATCAACTGGTGAACATGAAGCTCATGAACTTAGAGATGGTGATAAATCAAACTATTGTGGAAGATCTGTAAACAATGCTGTTGATAATGTTAATAATATAATTTCTGAGGAGTTGATTGGGTTAGACTCAAGTGAACAAACAGAAATAGATCAAACTTTGATAGAACTTGATGGCACTACTAATAAATCAAAATTAGGAGCTAATGCAATTCTTGGTGTTTCATTAGCTTGTGCAAAAGCTGCTGCTGAATCTTATGGAATGCCATTCTACAGATATATTGGTGGTTTGAATGCAAAAACTTTACCAGTTCCATTAATGAATATTATTAATGGTGGAAAGCATGCTGATAACAATATTGACTTTCAAGAGTTTATGATTGTTCCAGTTGGAGCAGATACTTTTAGTGATTCTTTAAGATGCGGTGTTGAGATATTCCATTCTTTAAAAAATGTTTTAAAATCAAAAGGTTATAGCACATCAGTTGGTGATGAAGGTGGTTTTGCTCCATCATTAAAATCTAATGAAGAAGCCTTAGAAATTATTCTAAAATCTATTGAAGATGCTGGTTACAGACCTGGTCATGATGTTTGGTTAGCATTAGATGTTGCTTCAAGTGAAATGTATGAAAATGGTAATTATAGAATGTATAAATCTGATAAGTCTTTAAAGACCAGAGAACAAATGGTGGAATGGTTGGCTAAATTAACTGAAATTTATCCTATAATTTCTGTTGAAGATGGTATGGCTGAAAATGACTGGGAAGGATGGAAAATGTTGACCGAAGCAATTGGAAATGATATTCAATTAGTTGGTGACGATTTATTTGTTACCAATACAGATTATTTGTGGAAAGGAATTGAAGAAGAATGTGCAAATTCTATTTTGATTAAACCAAATCAGATTGGTACATTAACTGAAACTTTAACGGTTATGGAATTAGCTCATAGAAATGGATATACTACAATGGTTTCTCATAGAAGTGGTGAAACAGAAGATACTACTATAGCAGATTTATCAGTCGCTTTAAATACTGGGCAAATAAAAACAGGCTCTGCTAGCAGAACTGATAGAACATCAAAATACAACAGACTTTTAAAAATTGAAGATGAATTAGGTGTTGCTGCTGAATTTGCTGGTAAAACAGCATTTGCTGCTCAAATTATTTCTTAATGAAAAACAATTTTTATTTATTTCAATTTCTATATCTTTCAAATAATTTTTTCTTTTTAATAAATTGTCAATTATATTCGGAACTGACGGATGGAGAGGTGTAATTGCAGATGACTTTACATTTGCTAATGTGGCTATTGTAGCTAGAAGTGCACATGAATTCTATAATAACCATAAAAATTCTGCAAATGGAATTGTTATTGGCTATGATGCTAGATTTCATTCAGATAATTTTGCTAAATTGGTATCTAGAATTTTTGCAACAGAAGGAATGAAAGTCTATTTATCTGATTCAATTTCTTCAACACCTCAAATTTCACTATTTGCAAAAGAAAATAATTTATCAGGTGGAATAATTATTACTGCAAGCCACAATCCTCCCGAATATAATGGGTTTAAATTGAAAGCTGATTTTGGTGGTCCTTCAATTCCAGAAGATATTGCTCAAATTCAAAAAAATATAATTTGGTTTGAAGAACATCCATCTAAAACAAATAGATTAATTGATAGTTATGAAGATTTAGTTTCTAAAAATAAAATTATCATAACAGATATTAAAAAACCTTATATAGAGTATTTAAAGAAAAAGATAAAAATTAATGATATAAAAAAAGCAGGGTTTAAAATTCTATATGACCCTATGTATGGATCTGGAATTAATACTTTTGATCAATTGTTTCCAAATGCTGATCAGATTCATAATGAACATAACCCAACATTTGGTAATCTAGGTCATCCAGAACCAATTGAGGAATGTCTTGGTGAGCTAATTAAGGAAGTAAAAAAGGGGAAATATTCTATTGGAATAGCAACAGATGGAGATGCTGATAGATTAGGCGTTGTAGATGAAAAAGGAAATTATATAGACTCTCATAGAGTTTTTACTTTAATATTGAAATATCTTTTTGAAGATAAGAAATTAAAAGGAATTGTTGCAAAAACTGTTTCTTTAACAACAATGATAAATGATTATTGTCGTAAAAATGAAATCAAAATGAAAGAAACTCCAATTGGTTTCAAGCATATTGCTAAATTAATGACTACTGAAAATGTAGTTATTGGAGGCGAGGAATCTGGTGGTTTTGGTACATGTTTGCATATTCCAGAAAGAGATGGAATTTTTAATGCACTGTTGCTATTAGAAATGATGGCAAAAAGAAAAAAGACATTAAGCCAACTTTCTAAAGAATTAGATAAAGAATTCGGTCCACATTTTTATAAAAGAGTTGATATGCATACAACTATTGAAAATAGAGATGCTATAATTTCAAGAGTTAAAAAAGGAGTAGAAAAATTTGGAACTCAAAGAGTTATTGCTTCATCAGCATTAGATGGCTTTAAGTTTTTTGTTCCACAAGGGTGGCTTTTAATCAGAGCTTCAGGAACTGAACCAGTTATCAGGTATTATGCTGAATCAGTTTCTATTGAAAAGGTAGATGAACTTTTAAAAGGAGGAATGGATCTAAAATAATATTTTATTGAAATTTATCAAGATAATAGAATTGTATTTAAGGCATTTGCTGTTAATAATGGCAAGTGCCTTCTTTAGTAGGAAAAAACGAAATTTGTTTGAAAAGAATTTTACTCCAAAAAAAATATTGTTAGTTAGAACAGATAGAATTGGAGATGCTTTAATTTCAACTCCAATTTTTTTTACACTTAGGAAATTATTTCCTAATGCAATAATTACAGTGCTCTTGTCAAATAAAAATAAATCTTCTGCTGATTTATTGCCATTTGTAACTAATACTATGTTTTTAGATAAAAGTATTAAATCTATATATCATACTATTAATAAAATAAGAACTGAACAATTTGATGTTTGTATAAACTTACTCTTGAACCGGTCTACTACTGCAGTTTTAGCTACTCAAACATCTGGTGCTAATTATAAGATTGGATTTGAAGAAGATCCATTTTTGTATGATATAAATATTCCAAAGCCTGAAATTATACAAAACATTTCAATTACAACTCAATCTTTATTAACTCCATTTACTGATGAAATACAAAACCAATTATTTATAAATGTCTCAAACAAAAATTTACCAAGTTTAGGAAAATTAAATATTGGATTAAATATTTCTGCTGGTAGTGATGAAAGAAAATGGTCTAAAATTGGTTGGATCTCTTTAGCAAAGTTATTAAAAGAAAATAATTTTCAGGTGAGTATTATTTGTGCATTAAAAGACAAAACAATTCAAGAAGAAATAGCAAATGAAGCTAATGTTAATTGTGCAGAAATATTTTCATCTTTAAAACAATTTGTTAACTTGATAAATAATTTCGATATTATTATAACTCCTGATACATCAATAACTCATATTGCTTCAGCATTAAAAAAGAAAATAGTATTACTAATGTCAAATACAAATAATCATGAAATTCAATGGTCTCCTATTGGAGTTGAATATAGAGTAATTAATTCTGAAAATGGACTTCTTAATATAAAAAGCAAAGAAGTGTTTGATAAAATTAATGAACTTATAAATTAACATATGAAGAAGTTTCATTTCTTTTTTCCAATAATTAAAAAGTACAATTCATTAATTTTTTTGATGCTATTATTGAATATAGTCTTGTCTATTTTAAGTACTCTTTCAGTAGCTATAATCCTACCTGTTATGAGGTTGTTGTTTTCTGGGACAGGCTTAGATTCTACTTCAGGGGATATAATTGGTAAAGTTGCAAGTACTGGATTTCTACAAAACATAAAGGAAAATATTTTAGCTTTTATTCAAACAATAATTTTATCACCCTCGAACAAAAGCCAATCATTATTAAATTTAAGCTACTTTGTAATTTCAATTTTTGTTTTAAAAAACTTCGTTAAATATATTGCTTATGTACTTAATACTTACATTGATGAAAACATTTTAAAAACTGCTAGAGATTTAATATTTAGCAAACTAATACATTTACCATTATCTTTTCATAACAATACAAATTCTTCCGAGTTAATAAATATAATCAATAATGATATTCCAACTGCTAATGGTGCATTAATCCCTTCAATAGCCCCAGCAATTAGATTACCCGTTGAAATACTTTCATCATTAATAATTTTGATTACTTTTTCACCATTATTAACAGTTATTTCATTTTCAACTAGTATTTTTTCAGTTTGGTTTGTACGAGTATTGAGAAATTATATCAAAAAATATTCTTCTAGAATTCAAGAAAGTAATGTAAATATGTTAAGTAGGCTTCAAGAGTCATTTCATAATATCAGGATTGTTAAAGCATATTCAAATGAAAATTATGAAACTCAGAGATATAAAGAACAGACCTCTTGGTTTGTTAAAAACTCAATGAAATTTTCTAGAGTAGCAAACTTGAATAGCCCTACAAGTGAAATTTTTGCTATAGTAGCATTAATGGCTGTACTTTTTGTTGGTGGTAATCAAGTAATTAACAATGAATTAAAGGCAGATGAGTTAATAACATTTTTATTTATTTTATTTTCTATGATGCAACCTATTACAGCATTATTAAGTTTACCAACAAATATCCAAAGAGGTGAAGTATCTGCTGTTAGAATAAATAATTTTATTGAGAAATTTGATCCTATGTTAGGTGGAGAGAAATTAATTAATGATTTTAAAAATGAGATTAAATTTGAGAATGTATCTTTTAGTTACAATTCTAATAATCAAGTACTTGATAAAGTTTCATTCTCAATTATAAAAGGTCAAACAATAGCACTTGTTGGAGCATCCGGTGGAGGTAAATCAACCATCATGGATTTGTTACAAAGACTTTATGATACTACAAATGGTTCAATATATATTGATGGTGAAAATATTAAAAATTTCAATTTAAATTCTTATAGAAATTTGTTTGGAATTGTTACACAAGAACCTATTCTTTTTAATGATACAGTTGAAAATAATATCAAATACTCAAAATTAAATGCTGATGAAGATGAGTTGATATCTGCTTCTAAAACTGCAAATGCTTTTGATTTTATTTCTTCAATGGAAGATAAATTCAAAACTCTAATTGGAGAAAGAGGCGTATTACTTTCTGGAGGGCAAAAACAAAGGTTAGCAATTGCCAGAGCTATAATAAGAAATCCAAAAATTCTATTATTTGATGAGGCTACTTCAGCTCTTGATACCGAATCTGAAGCATTAGTACAATCTGCAATTAACAACTTATTAGTAGATAGAACTGCATTAATAATAGCTCACAGACTTTCAACTATCAAAAATGCAGATAAAATTATTGTTGTTGAAAATGGTAAGATAGTTGAATCTGGGAACCATGAAGATTTACTTAAACTTAATGGAACATATTCAAAATTATATAATATTCAATTCGAGAAAACCAAATGATAAATTTATATTTAGTTTTCTTTTAAAATTTAACTATTTTAAAAACATTTTATTAACAATTACATTTAATAATGATTACTATTGAAAGACATATAGCTGAACAAGAAAATTTACATAAAGACGCTACAGGAATGTTTAGTAGACTAATAAGGGATTTAACTTTATCAATTAGAATAATCTCAAGAGAAGTACGTAGAGCTGGTTTAAATGACATTTTAGGAATGACTGGTACTGAAAATATTCATGGTGAGTCAGTTAAAAAACTTGATGAGTTTGCTAATAACACAATTATTCAAGCAATGCAATATGGTGGGCATGTTTGTGTTTTAGCTTCTGAAGAATGTGATGATTTAATTTATTTGCCAAAAGAATCTAATAAAGGAAATTATATATTATTGTTTGATCCACTTGATGGATCTTCTAATATCGATGCAGATGCTCCAATTGGTACCATATTTTCAATTTTAAAAAGAGAACCAAGATCTGAATTAACTGATGGAAATCTTGATGATGTTTTGCAGCAAGGAAACAAACAAATAGCTGCTGGTTATGCACTTTATGGTTCTAGTACTGTTGTTGTATTAACTTGTGGGAATGGAGTTGATATGTTTACTTATGACCCTACATTAGGTGAATTTTTACTTTCAAATTCAAACATTAAAATGCCTAACAAAGGTAAATATTATTCCATCAATGAAGGAAATTCCATTAATTGGTTTGATTCAACAACTAACTATGTAAAATGGGTGAAAGAAAGAGATGTTGAGACTAATAGGCCCTATAGTTTGAGATATATTGGTACTGCTGTTGGTGACATACACAGAACTTTAATATATGGTGGAACTTTCCTTTACCCTTCCGATAAAAAATCGCCTAATGGTAAGTTAAGGTTAATGTATGAAGTAAATCCTTTAGCATTCATTATTGAACAAGCTGGTGGTTTGGCTATTACATCTACTGGTGATAGGGTACTAGATATCAAACCAGAAAATTTACATCAAAGATGCTCTATAATTTGTGGTAGTATTGATGATGTTTTGAAAGCTAATAGTTTTATTTAATATTTAAATAAAAAATCCTGATTAAAATATTTAATCAGGATTTTTAATATTAAAATCAAAAATCTATTTTTTAGCTTTTCTTAATTCTTTAGCTATTCGCTTTTCTGAAGCAATTTTTTCTTTTGCATTTCTTTCTTCTTTAACCTTTCTTTTTTGATCTGCAACTCTTCTAGAAAGCTCGTCAAACAACTCATCTCTTTGTTTTTTTCTAATATCTGGATCTGAATTTAACTTACATTCTCTTTTTAAAATTAGTGTTAAAAAATAATAAATTAAATCACCAACACAAAAAAGATTTGTTCTATTAATGATAGCATCAGGACCGATTGAAGTGAGTAGTTTTTTATTATCTAGATCTGGAATTAAATATTGAATTGTATACTCTCCAAATCGAATTATAGATTTACCAAGTAACCCTAAATGAATTCCTGGACAACCCCACAAGTGATGCATGAATGAACCCTCAATTCCTTCACAGTAAATTTTAATCATCTTAGTATCAACTTTGATATCCATCATGAGCATTAATTCGTGAGCAATAATTCGCAAGCGATTATCTCCTCTATCACTTTTAACAATCTTATCTAAATCTTCTGCTGCATCCTTTCGAATTATTAAATCTTTTGCTCCACCATGATTAAATAACACTTCAACTGATGTTTCCATCAATTGTTCTCTCATTGTTCCAAATCCTATTAATGTGGATTCTTTTACTGGTATTGCTTTTGTTAGTTTCTTTGCCAAATTTAGTTCTATTTATTTTTATTAAATCTATTCTTTGAAGTAAGTTTATAACTTAATTTAAGTAACTTTTTTTTTATAGAAAAATATTTATTTCAGAAATTATAAATAAAAATTTATTTTTCAAAATAAATATCAATTCAATATATTTTCTAATAACTATAGCAATGTAATAAAAAATTATTTCACAACAATTTCAATTTTAAATTAAAATGAATTATAATGTTTCAATTGTTAATAGTAAAATATCTCATATTTGCAAATCCTCAAATAATGAATTAGTAATCGAAAACAAAAAGTTTTCTTTTAATGAAAATGCTTTTATATATCCTGGTTTTACAGATTCCCATTGTCATCTTTTTGGACTTGGATTAATGCAATCAAGAGTACAATTAAATGATTGCAAATCTGAAAAAGAATGTTCATTAAAAGTCCTAGAAGCCTCATTAAATCTATGTAGTAAGAATGATTGGATTATTGGTTTTGGTTGGAATCAAGAAAATTGGGATGTAAAAATAAATCCCACAAAAAATTCACTATCGAAAATAGAGAACCCAGTTTTACTATATCGAATTGATACTCATGCTATTTGGGTAAATGATAGAGCGTTACAATTAGCGGAAATTGACTATGATTCAATTATTGTTGGTGGAGAAATTTTATTTGATAAAAATAAAACTCCAACTGGAATTTTTATTGATAATGCAATTAAATTTTTCGAGAAATTAATTTCTCCTTTAACTAAATCCCAAAAATTAAATATATTAAAAAATAGTATTAATGAATGTTTGTTAATGGGGATAACAGAAGTTCATGATATGAATGTTGATTTTGAAATTTGTAATTTGATGTTTGAGGTTGCTAATAATAATGAAATGTTAATTAGAAATAATGTTTTCCTAAAATATGAAGATTCAAATATTGAATATTTTGTTGAACCAATTTTTACCAAAATCAATTTAGATGTAATAGGTTTTAAATTTTTTGCTGATGGTGCATTAGGTTCAAGAGGTGCTTATTTAATTGATAGATATTTTGATCAAGATACTTCAGGCTTGGGGCTTATTACAACAAATGATTTAATTGAAATTGCAACTAAGCCGTTATCTAAAAATTTTGCAATTGCAACTCATGCAATTGGTGATCGAGCAAATAGAAATGTTTTAAATGCTTACTCAATTTTAAGAAAAAATTTTCCAACTTCAATTCTTAGAATAGAACATTCTCAAATTCTGGATCTAAATGATTTGTACAATTTTAATAAGTATGATATTATACCATCAGTGCAGCCAATTCATTTTGTTTCTGATACGAAAATGGCAGAAAAAAGATTAGGTGTAAATAGATTAAAAAGTGCTTATTTGTGGAAATCCTTCTTAAAAGATAATGTTAAATTACTTGGGGGGAGCGACTTCCCTATCGAATCTCACAACCCATTAATGGGTATAAGAGCATTTTGTGGGTATGGTGACTCAGATTGGCATTCCAAAGAAATTATTGATTTGGATTCTGCAATTAAGGCATATACAATTTGGTCACAATATGGGTTACCAAAACAAAATAAAAGGGGTGAACTAAAAGTTGGTAATGATGCCGATTTAGTCGTGCTTTCAGGAAACCCTCTTGACTTTGATACTAAAGTATTAATGACTATTGTTGGTGGTAAAGTAGTTTATAATGTTGAAACATAAAAAAAGCTATCTAAAAAATAGATAGCTTAAATTTATCAACAAAATTTAAAAATTATTCTTTTAATAATTTTAAACTTTTAGCAAAATTTCCATTTATAAAAAACCTACAAAAGATAGTACCTGCAATTATATTTTCGCCATTTATTTTAAAACTATGGTTTCCTTTAATTAATTTTTCATTGACTGGTACATAAATTGTTTTTCCATTTACATCAGATAATTCAATTCTTACATTACTATTTTCTAACAAATCAAAATTAATAGTTGAATTTTTTAAAATAGGATTTGGATTGCATTGAAAATTATTTACTAATATATAATTTTCTGATACACCACCCGGACCGCCAGTGTCTTTCGGCATAATTGGACTCAAAGGTGAATAATAGATAGCTGAAGTAATACTATCTTCTGTTTTATTCATATTAACAGTTGCAATAGCAAAATATCCTTCACCTGTATTTCCATACCAATTATATCTAACTGTCCTTGATGGTGTGCCTGGACCAAATTTAATTACAGTAACTGATCTTACTCTAAGTGCTTTAATAGTCACAAATTTATTTTTAACAGTATCTCTTATTTTTACTTCTCCAATTCCGTCAACTAATCCAGAATCTAAAATAGTATAATGAAGAGATGTATCTGCTGAATAATCAGCTTTATTATCACTATCCCAAGAACCTCCTCTCTGAATTGGGAAGTTGCCGAGTTTAATCCAACCAACTTTATACCTTGTTACTCGTTGATTATCAGGGCATGCACCTAAAAGAATCATACCAGGATTTCCAATAAAATAATAATCAAAAGATGAATCTTTTGAAGTTAAAGTTTTAACTAAGAAATTAGAAAAATCAAATTGTGGATCACTTTTACAAGCAGATTTAGCAACAGATGTATCAAAATAAATTGTACCTGATGGAATAGTATCAAAATTAATTTCAGAGAAATCCCAAATAGTTCTTGAACCAAATGGATTTAATTTAAAATTTCCATAAGATGAATCAGAATTAAAACTATAAAATTTTTGATTCCTTCCAGATAATATTTTGAAAGAATCTTTTTGAATTGTAACTTGTGAATAGCTAATGTAAGTTAAAAAACAAAAAACAAGTAGATGAGCTATTGAATACTTCATTAGTTAAAAATTTATTTAAAAAAATAATTATACAAAATTAACACTTTATACTTTCTTTTATAACTGTTTTTTCGAATAGTATAGACAAAATTATTTCACAATCTAATAACAATGAACTATTGGCTGTATAATATTCTTCAATTTGTTTTAACTCATTTTGTTCAATTACTTTTTCTTTTGTTATCAAAGATGCTACAAACACTGCAGAACTATTTTTGTTACTTCCAAGTTTTGGAACTGATCCCACAAAGGGTCTCATTGAAAATAAAGCCTTTATTGTTTTTGACAAGTAATTATTTATTCTTAATTCTTTAGAGAAAATATATAACAATGGATAAGAAAACAGAAATAATATTTCTAGAATTTTATCTCTAATAATTTTCGAAATACCAAACTTATAATTTGTTAATATATTTAAATTAGTAATTTGATTCCCTTGATTATATACATGAAATTGTGCTGATAATAAAGATGTCCTTTTCATTGCAGCAACAACTAAACTATAATTAAGTTTATCATCTACAATAAAGATATCTGTTATTGAATTTAACTTAATTACTTGAAAAATATTTTCAATGGTGCCTAAACCATCTTCTAATTTATTCTGATTAAATTCAGATTGGTCAGCATAAATTGTACCTAAAATTTTTACAGGTCTTCCCAAAAATAATCTTCTTATAGAATTTTTAATTTCAGGTTTGACTTTAGAACTGCTCAATAATGCAATTCTTTTAATAGCTTCAATTCCAAATGTTCTTGAATAAAGCAACAAAATAAATCTTCCAAATACACCTGCTGAAACTGATATTGCCGTTGTTAATAAAATCACTCCTCTACTAAATGCAAAACTTTTGAAAAAATAAGGAAGAGTACTCAAGAAAAAGAATCCGAACATAAAGCCAAGCAAGGATCTTTGTACAATACTTTCATCTTTCCTATATGCACCGCTTATAGCAAGTGAAAATACAAATACAATAGGGGGTGCAACATAAACCCATGGTACAGCATAATCTGGGTAATAAAACAACTTTCCAAATTTTTGATATGTACTAATTGAAAAACCTAGTAATGTAAATATTAAATCTAAAATAGCAAATCTCCAAAATGGGAATTTCTCATTTAACTGTGCAAAAGTTCTTCTAAACCTAATTCCAAATTTTAACAATTGCAGTAGTAATTTATTTTTACCATAATGTTTTCTAGTAAAAATTTCCATTGCATTATAAAATACAAATAACTTATCTAAAGAACTCCTTTTAGTACTTTCACCTTTTATATGAATAATTGATGTGGAAGGAGTATAATATACTTTCCCATATTTCTGAGCTCTAAAACATAAATCTAAGTCTTCACCATACATAAAAAAATCTTCATCAAACCCACCAAGTTTTTTCAAAACATCACCCTTACAAAAAACAAAACAACCACTTACTGAATCAACAACCGATTCATCTTCAAAGTCAAGATAAGATAATTTGTATGTACCAAAAATTTTAGAGTTTGGGAATATTTTAGATAGCCCGAACAGATGAGAAAATGAACCAAAAGGAGTTGGAAAACCTCGTTTACAAGAACCATCAATTTTTCCATCTGGCATCATAACTTTACAACCTGCAATAACTGCATTAGAATTATTTTCCATAAATCCAATCATCGTTTTTATAGTATCCTCTTCTACAATTGTGTCTGGATTTAGTAATAGAATATATTCACCTAGAGCAATATTTATACCAATATTATTTGCTTTGCCAAAACCTAAATTTTCGTTTTGATAAAGTGTAATTATATCTGGTTGATCTCTATTTAACAATTCAATTGCATTATCAGTAGAAGCATTATCAACAACTATGATCTCCCATTCAAGCCCTTGCAATGCTTTTCTTAAAGAATCTATACAATTTAATAGAAGCTCACAGACATTATAATTTACTATTATTATACTTACTTTTTTCATTTATAATTAAAGTCAAAAATAATGAATTGAGTCTTGTTAAGATTTTATAAATAGTTATAATTTGTATATTAAATTTTTAATTATAAAATTACTTTTTCAATTTTCCATAATTAATAAATTATAAACTATTTTTGTAACCAAATTTTAATAGCAACATTGAAAATAGATTTACATACTCATATACTTCCCAAAAATTGGGAAGACTTGAAAAGCAAATACGGTTATGGCGGATGGGTAAGGCTTGAACACTTTAAAAAAGGATGTGCTAGAATGATGATTGATAATAAATTTTTTAGAGAAATTCAAGAAAACTGTTGGGATGAAGAAGCTAGGATTAGAGAATGTGATTCAATGAATATTAAAATGCAAACTTTATCAACAGTACCTGTAATGTTTAGTTATTGGGCTAAGAAATTAGATGCTTTAGATATTTCTCAATTTTTAAATGATCATATTGCTGAAATTGTAATTAAGTATCCAAAAAGATTTTCTGGTTTAGGAACCATACCTATGCAAGCTCCTAATTTGGCTGCTATTGAATTACAAAGATGTATGTTAGATTTGGGGTTAAGGGGAATTCAAATTGGAACAAATGTAAATGGGATTAATTTAGATGATGAAATGTTCTATCCAATTTGGGAAATGGCAGAAAAAACTGGTGCTTCAATTTTCGTTCACCCTTGGGATGTGATGAGCAAAGAAAGAATGCAAAGATATTGGATGCAATGGTTAGTGGGTATGCCTAGTGAAACAACAATTTCTATTATGTCTCTAATTTTTGGTGGTGTAATTGATAAATTCCCAAATGTTAAATTTTGTTTTGCTCATGGTGGTGGAAGCTTTTTAACTACGTTTGCTAGAATCAGACATGGATTTTTTGCCAGACCAGATTTGATGCAATTAAATACTGAAAAAGATCCTATTGATTATATTAAAAACTTATACTTTGATACTTTGGTTCATGATCCAATTGTTTTAAATTTAATGATTAATATGGTTTCTGAAAATCAAATTGCTTTAGGATCTGATTATCCTTTTCCTTTAGGTGAATTGTATGCTGGTGAATTAGTTGAAAGCATGACTGAACTTAGTAATGAAACTAAACAAAGATTATTAAGTGGTACCGCTTTAGAATTTCTTAATCTTAAAAAGGAATTTATTATTTAGTTATGTGTATATTTATTTATAGATTCTCTATCTAACTCAATTTATATCAATTTTAGTTATGAAAAAAAAACTAAGTTCAATTGAATTGTTTGTATTAGTTGTTACTTTTACATTCAATTATTCAATCACTTTTTCACAAACACCTAGAATGGTTTTGATGGAAGAAGCAACAAATGCAAGTTGTGGTCCGTGTGCTGCACAAAACCCTACTTATGAAGCTTGGTTAAATAGAAGTGATATCCAAAAGAATGTTATTCCACTTTGTTATAGATCTAAGTATCCAGGTAAAGATGTTATGAATGCGGCAAACCCAACAATGCACAATGCTAGAGTTGATTATTATTCAGATCCAATTAAAAATATTCCTTACAATATTACTGGTGTTCCAACTTCAATTTGTAATGGCAAAATTCCAAAAGGAAATGGATACCCAGGTGCGCCTTCTGATGTTAAAACTTTTACTGATAAAATAAATCAAACTCCAAAATTCTCTCCAATTACCATATCTATAAATGAAGTAAGAATTTTAGACTCTTCTAAAGTTACTGTTCGAGTTAAAAGTACTGAAAAATTAAGTTCTAAAGTTCTTCAAATTGCTGTTGTTGAAGGTCATCATTATTATGAAAGTGCAGGTGGAAATGGTGAAAAAGATTTTTACCATATAGTTAGAAGCATGCTTCCAACCCATGAAGGAACTATTATTAATCTAAATCTAAATGAGGAAGCTGTTATAAACCAAAGTTATTCAATTAGTAAAACTTGGAATAAAGATGAAATTTATATAGTTGCTTTTATTCAAGATAATGATTCTAGAGAAGTATTGCAAGCCGCATCAAATCAAGGTTCTTTTGAAATTAAAATGGATGATAAGTTTACTAAATTGCTTGAACCAAATAAATTAAACTCAAATTGGAATTTAAATTTAACTCCCACAAATCCTGGAAATTATAAATATGAAATAAATAGTTCATTACCTCAAGGATGGACTAGTGCCATTAAGTTAAACAATAATGTTGTTATTGATTCTGGTTACATTGATACAAAATCTGGTAATCAATTTAATTTTGATGTTAATTTCTCATTAACTCCAAATGCAAAAATTGGAAAAGGTTTAATTTCAATACTTGTTACTGGTACTAATGCAACTAGATATATATTCAATTTCAAACTTTATTCTTCTTCTGCTGATGTTGTGGTTCTAAGCCATGATGAAGGTCTACCTGAAATATTAGATTCTTATATGGAAGGCTTAAATGATACAAAATATTCTTACCTCCCAATTGATAAAGAAGATGAAAATTTGGTTGATAAAAATAATTTTAAAGTTGTTTTATTTCAATCAGGAAAATCAATAATTGACTCTTTAGATGTTTCATATTTAAAGAACTTAATGGATACCAAATCTAAATTATTAATTGCTGGTGCTGAAATTTCATGGGGATTAGTTGATACTGGTTCTGCTAACCGAGGTTATTTCCAAGACAATTCTTTTGTTAGAAATTATTTGCATGCAAATTATATTGGTGATACCGGACCTTCATTTAATATCAATGGGAAAAGTAATGATCCTATTTCAAATGGAATGTCATTTGCAATTAATAAAGGTGTACCGAATCAGGATACTCCAGACGAAATAAAAGCCCTAAACGAAGCTAAACCTATATTCTTCTATGGAAGTGAAAACAACAATCGTCAGGCGGGATTAAGATATGCAGATCAGAATAAATATAGGCTAGTCTATTTGGGTTTTGGACTTGAAGGTATATCAGATTTAAATAAAAGAACTTCTGTTCTTCAAAAAAGTATTGATTGGTTGTTAAGTAATGAAACTACAACTTCAGTTGATTTAAATAACGAGTTAAAAAACTCTATCACATTGATTGGTCCTAACCCTGCAAATGACATTGTTGCATTTGATTTAAAATTACAAAATAATTCTGTTATAGATGTTCAAGTTCTTAATTCTATTGGTGAAATTGTAAAAATGTTACCAAGTAAAAATTATTCAAAAGGCGTTCATAATTTAATTATTGATGTTAACAATTTAAACTCTGGAGTTTATTCAGTTAACTTTCAAATAGGTAATAAAAATATAAACGAACATTTTGTAATTAATAAATAAATTTTTCATAAAATATATAACAAAGTAACTACGAGAATTTATAAAATAGAATCTCGTAGTTATTTTTTTTTCAAAAACTGATATTGGTTTATACTATTTCATTTAATACTTTTATTTTTACAATTAATTTTTTTAAAACCATAAATGAGTAAAACAATTCGCATAGCTTCTGGCCAGGGATTTTGGGGCGACCTCCTAACAGCTCCATTTGATCAAGTTTCTAAGGGTAAAATAGATTATATGATGATGGATTATTTGGCTGAAGTTACAATGTCTATTGTTCAAAAACAAAAGTTAAAAAATCCGAAATTAGGATATGCAAAAGATTTAGTTTCAACTATTGAAACTATTTTACCACTCTTAAAATCTCAAGGTGCTAAGCTAATTACAAACGGTGGTGGAGTAAATGTATGGGGCTGTGCTGAAGCAATTGCTGAGGTTGCAAAAAAACTTGGCATTAGCATTAAAATTGGAGTTATAACTGGAGATGATATTTTAGATGATATTGACAATTTGATATTAGAAGGAGCAGAATTGAAGAATATGGAATCTGGTGAAACAATTGAGACTGTAAGAGACAGAATTTTATCTGCTAATGTTTATATAGGTGCTGTTCCAATTGTTAAAGCCCTTGAAATGGGTGCCGATGTAATTGTTTCTGGAAGAACTACCGACACTGGTTTAACTTTAGCTCCAATGATATATGAATTTGGTTGGGATTTTAATGATTGGGATAAACTTGCTTGCGGAACTGTTGCAGGTCATATAATTGAATGTGGTGGACAAGCTTCTGGAGGTAATTATATGGAGGATTGGGAAAATGTTCCTGATTTGGCAAACATTGGCTTCCCTATTATTGAAGCCCATGAAGATGGTACTTTTTATGTTACAAAACATGATGGAACTGGAGGAAAGGTATCTCGTGGAACTGTTGCAGAGCAATGCTTATATGAAATTGGAGATCCTAAAAATTATATTACACCAGATGTTATTGCAGATTTTTCTACAATTAATTTGCTAGATGAAGGAAATAATAGAGTAAAAGTGTTTGGCATTAAAGGGAGAGAAAATACTCAATTTTATAAAGTTTCAATGAGTTATTCAGATGGGTTTTCTGCATTTGCATCTTTAACTTATTCATGGCCCAATGCAATTAAAAAAGCTAAAGCTGCTGATGCAATTTTAAGACAAAGACTTGAAAATTTGGGGCTGAAATTTGATGAGGTTTTAACTGAGTATATTGGCTACAATGCTTGCCATGGAGCTTTATCTGAAAATGCAAACCCTGACCCAGAAGAAGTTATGATGAGGATTGGAGTTAGAGGTCAAGATTACAAATCTATTGAAAGATTCGGAAAAGAAATTGCTCCATTAATATTAACTGGTCCACCTAATGTTACTGGCTTTGCTGGTGGCAGACCCAAACCATCGGATGTTGTTGCTTATTACCCAGCTTTAATTAAAAAAGAGTTTATTGACTCAAGATTAAAAGTAGAAATACTAAGTGTTTAATTTTTAAAATAATAAAAGGTTTGTTTGGTATTAAATATATTATACTGCAAACTCATATTGATAGCACCCGAACCAATTACAGGAATCTTGTATTTCAAGCTTGCAATAGCAGAGTTTAAATTTGCCACACATGCACGAATGTTTTTCTTATTCGTGCATTCTTGGCAAAAATTGTTTTGCTATTAACATAATATTTACTAGCTTAATTATTGATTTTATTACCCTTGTTATAATCTATTTATAAAAAACTTTTTAATCCAATTTTATGGCTTCATATTCTTTTTTTGTTAAACCAAATTCAGGGTCTATTACTTTTACTTCGTCATAAGTGAGTTCGTAAAGTTGGTAAACTAATTGGTCTATTTGGGTTTCTGATAAATCATTTATTTTCAAATCCATATAATTTTATAAACTCATCATATTCCTGCTGAAATGTTTTCTTGGCATGATGTTGCTTTTGGTTTTTTATATATTCATATACTTTTTCAACGACTGATTCGGAAACAGAATATGCTGCATATCCTGTTTGCCAAGCAAATTTATCATCGATAAGATTGTTTTGATTTATATAGTGAGAGCTACTACCCTTAATCTGTTTTATTATATCTGCAATAGATTTTTGCGGGCTTAGCATAAACAAACAATGCATGTGGTCAGGCATACCATTGATGATTCTTACAGGACAACCTTGCTCACGAAATTGCTCAGTAATAAATTGATGAATTTTATTTTCAACCGATGAATGTATTAAAGGCATTCGTTCTTTGGTTGACCAGATGGCGTGTATCCAAATTTTGTTGAATGAATGTGGCATATTTAATTTTTCTTAATTCTAATTTTTAAACCGTTAAAACGGTTTTGTTTAATTCCACGAATTCCTATAGCCCACGGTTAAAACCGTGGGCTATGATTAGTACACGATGAGATTTGAATGGGTTTATCCATTTTCTATAATTTTTATTTCTTCTTCTGAAGGTTGTATAGCTTATAGACTAATTGATCTATTCGATTTTCTAATAAATCATTTATTTTCAAATCCATATATTTTTATAAACTCATCATATTCCTGCTGAAATGTTTTCTTGGCATGATGTTGCTTTTGGTTTTTTATATATTCATATACTTTTTCAACGACTGATTCGGAAACAGAATATGCTGCATATCCTGTTTGCCAAGCAAATTTATCATCGATAAGATTGTTTTGATTTATATAGTGAGAGCTACTACCCTTAATCTGTTTTATTATATCTGCAATAGATTTTTGCGGGCTTAGCATAAACAAACAATGCATGTGGTCAGGCATACCATTGATGATTCTTACAGGACAACCTTGCTCACGAAATTGCTCAGTAATAAATTGATGAATTTTATTTTCAACCGATGAATGTATTAAAGGCATTCGTTCTTTGGATGACCAGATGGCGTGTATCCAAATTTTGTTGAATGAATGTGGCATATTTAATTTTTCTTAATTCTAATTTTTAAACCGTTAAAACGGTTTAGTTTAATTCCACGAATTCCTATAGCCCACGGTTTAAACCGTGGGCTATGGTTGATACACGATGATATTTGAATGGATTTATCCATTTTCTACAATTTTTATTTCTTCTTCCGTCAAATCGTAAAGCTGGTAAACTAATTGGTCGATTTGGTTTTCTAAATCTTTTGTGTCTGCTGAGTAGTTTTGTGATTTTTTAGTCAATATTTGTTTGATTAAGGTTTCTATTATTGAAAAATTATCAATATGTTTTGGTAGTGGAAAATTATTGACATCATAAACTAAAATTTTCGGAAAAGCTCCCTTTGTTGCTTTTGGCGAAGAATTGAAATGATAAAATGTTGCAAGTTTTGAATTGAAAATTGCAAGCAAACATTCCAAATGAAAAGAATTTGAGTGGTTTTTTTAATACTTTTTGTGGTAATTATGGTGTAGAGTTATTCTTGATACAAATTGCGGTTACAAAAGCCTATTGATTAGCTACCTTTTTCTAATCACAAGCTTTTTCTGTTGCGTCAAAATTTGCAGAATATCTTGGATTAGCAATTCCTTTACTGATATAATAATGCATTCTTTCCAATTCACTTACCGAATTTGTTGATTAAGCTCCCACGCAATAAAGGTCTAAACGTTTCATCTTTTTTGAAAGTTTGAACAAATGGCTTTTCCTGCATTGTCTTTTCGTCTTGCTTAGGCTTGCCTTTTCCTTTCTGAAATGGTTTAGTTCCTTGAGTGATTTTAGAAACATTATCAAGTTTTAAAAGAGCAGAAAACTTAAAATCAATCTTTGAAGCAAAGTCTGAAAGATAAATCTAATCTTAATTTTTATAATTTTCAGAAATTTCTTTTTTGCAAATTGGTTTTCTATTAAATTCTTTTTAAAAATAATTTGAACGGTCTTTGAACCAATGTTATATCATTTTCGGTTTTTTGTGACTTGGAAATTATAGTTTCTTACTGTGGCTTCTTCAAATATGTTGAAATTATATGCATCTAAAATTATGTGTGTTAAAACAAGAAACTAAACGATAGGATTTGGCGTTTAAAGTTAAGCAACCAAGTATTTGGAACAATAAAACATAGTTCTGAAAGGTCTTTTAAATTATATGAACGTTCAAAAAAAGTCATATAAATATCAAATTGATAATCGCAAAACTGATAATTACTTTTTATGAGACTTTCGTTTTTTCACTGAATAATGCACCATATGGCGGATTCCCAATCACCACATCAAAACCCACAAAATCGCCTTCATCATTCAGCACTTCGGGAAATTCAAAACGCCATTCAAAAGCGTTCTCAAATATTTTGTTCGCTTTTATTTCTTCAATTTCGGTTTCTAATTTTTGGGTTTCTTCGGTTAGTTGCGATACTTTTTTATTCCAATCAGCTTTTTCCTTTTTGCTCATTTCAAAAATTTGAACTTGATTTATCAATTGAAATAAATCACCTGTAAGTTTTTGAAGCTTTTTTACTTTAGGGTCATTCAAAGAAATTTCGCTTCTGAAATCCGATTTAATGTCGGTAATCAGTTTTTCCATTTCTCTTTTTTGTTCTTTGCTTTCAGCATTCCTATAAGTGTCAACTGCAATTCTGTAACTATCAATAGACCACTTACTCTTTTTGAGTGCTTGGCTCAAATCAGCATCAATGGCAAAACGGCTTACTAAAGAGTTTCCGCATTTTATATTGATGTCAATATTTGGCAATGTTTCTAATTCCCATAGCCCACGGTTTAAACCGTGGGCTATGTCGGTTTTGTAATAAGCGTTTTTCAATAACTCAATCCACAAACGCAAACGACAAATTTTTACGGAGTTTGGATTGATGTCCACACCGAAAAGGCAATTTTCAATTATAGTTTGCTTTTCGTGAAAAAGGGTTTCTTGTATTCGCTGACTTTCTTTATTTGTAGGGTTGTAGTCGAAAAGTTCACCTTCTTCGTCTGTTACAATTAGCTCATCATTTACAACTTCAACTTGATATTCTTTCAGGCGTTTTCCGTCACGGTCTTGCAGAATTTTCAAGTCGTTTTTAACGGCAATCATTTCATTAAGTGCCGAAACTAAAAAGTGCCCTGAACCAACGGCAGGGTCGCAAATCTTGATGCTGTTTACTATTTTGTTGGCTTCCTTTCGGTCTTCAATTTTATCGTAGAGTTCTTCAATGTCTTTGCAATTCCATTTTTTTGTTTCGTTGAATTTTTGAACCACCGCTTTGCGGATAGTTTCACAGCACATATACATTGTAATGAAACCTGGCGTAAAGAATGAACCGTCTTTGTAGCCGTTTATTTTCTCGAAGATTAAACCAAGAACAGAAGCGTTAATGAGTGATTTATTATCTTCTTGTATTTCTTCCGAACCTTCACTTGTAAAGTCGTAAGCGTTTAAGAAGTCAAATAAATATTCTAAGGTTGTTAAATTTCCTGTTCGTTTTTTGCCTTGGTCGTTTTTGAGAACGGTTGATGAAATAACAGGAATCTTTTTATCATCTTTTAAATTGCTGATGAATAAAGTTACTTGTTCAATTTCTGTCGGCTCAAATAGCGAACTGTTTAAGTAAGGAACTTTTTCAAATGTCTTTTTTACATCTTGGTTTCTGTCGTCATATTTACGAGCCAAGACCTGAAAAAACAAGCTGTTTAGGTCGTCATAGTTTTTGATTTTGTCCAAACTTAAAAACGAATACGATTTGTCGCCCTTGTGATAAGTGATTAACTGAGCCTCTAATAATTTGAGAAATAAAATTCTGTTTATCCAAGTAATGCTTAATTCAAGTCCTACATTGAATAAGCGTTCTTGTTGAGTATTTCCAAATTGGCTTGGTCTGTCTAATCGGTTTATTTTGTCTAAACTGTCAAGCTGAATGATTGCATCTTCGAGAATGCTTCCTGAATTTCTTTCGCCTTCTTTATTTCTTTCAATTAGTTTTTTGCTTCCTTCTTTGGTTTCTGTCAAACCAATGATGTGTAATAACTCGCTGTAAAACCTTTTGTCAAGGCTGTTGCTGTCGTTGGTAAAAGGAAGTTTTAAAAGATGCTCCGCTGAAAGAAGTTTGAATAACGCAATGAGTTTGTTGTCGTCTGCCTTGTCAGAGTTGCGAAGTGGTTTTTGATATTCTTGTAAATCGAAGTATGTAAATTCAATTTCTGTTTTGATGTCGGCAATGAAAGGTTCTGCAATTTGTTTGTAGAAAAAATCGGTTTTGGTGTCTGCCAAACGCCCACCTTCAAAGTCATTGAATTGTTTTACAAGGTTTTTGTTTTGAGCAAAGAGCCTGTCGAATAAAGTAGCATCAAAAATGAACCATTCGTTTATGTTGGTAGCCACCAAGTATTTTACTTCAAGGTTTTTATCTGTTATTCTTTCTCGCAAGTAGTAAAGCACTAATTCCTGAAACGCTTTAGCGTTCAGTTTTTTAGTGGTTATCATTTCAGATTTGTTTGTCGGCTTTTTTGCTTCAATGATTACCCCGACAGAACTACTTGCGTTATTTCCATTATGAATAACAAGGTCGTTTCGACCTTTGGTATTTATAAAATGGTTTGGGTCATAATAAGTTTTCTTTAAAAAGTCAATGACAAGGTTTTTATGAAACTCTTCGCTTTCGGTGTCATTTGTCCTGTCGAGTAACTGGATAAGATTGGTTTTGAAACCTTCAATTTCAGACCTATTAGGCTTGACTTTTAAAAAGGCTTTGTTTAGAGCCTTTCTTGGTTTCAATTCAATAATTTCCATTTACTCTTTTTTATAAGTATGTTTTAAATTGCTTATATACTTTTTAATGTCTGAAAAGTTTGTCAGTGTATTGGCAAAATTTATCTATGTAGATTTTGTGTAGGAGTCAGTTTCAAGTTAAGTAAAGTTATTAGATTAATCAATCCTAATCATTAAGCCAAGCTAATAATTTATTGCATTATTATTTGTAAAGACTTTTAAAAAAAATTTTAATCAATAAATCAATTCAAAAAAATCATATATCACACTTAACTAATTACTTAATAACCCCCAATTCAACACCAACTTTAGTAAATGCATCAATAGCTCTATCTAATTGATCTTTAGTATGAGCAGCACTAATTTGTACTCTAATTCTAGCACCACCTTTAGGGACAACAGGAAAGAAAAAACCAATAACATAAATACCTAAGGCTAAAAGTTTTTCTGCAAACAATTGAGCTAACTTAGCATCATATAGCATTATAGGAACTATAGGGTGAACTCCAGGCTTTATGTCAAGTCCTGCATTCATCATTTTCTCACGAAAATATTTTGTATTCGCTTCTAATTTATCTCTAAGTTCAGTTGAATCTGAAATTAAATCTAGTACTGCAATACTAGCACCAACAACCATAGGAGGTAAAGTATTTGAGAACAAATATGGTCTTGAACGTTGCCTTAGCATATCAATAATTTCTTTTCTAGCAGAAGTATAACCACCAATTGCACCACCAAGTGCTTTTCCTAAAGTTCCAGTAATAATATCAACTCTACCTAATGCATTACAATGTTCAGTAGCCCCTCTTCCTGTCTTACCCATAAAACCAGCAGCATGACATTCATCAACCATAACTAATGCGTTATATTTATCTGCTAAATCACATATTTGATCAATTGGAGCAATAACACCATCCATTGAAAATACTCCATCAGTTACAATAAGTTTTTGAACGCAACCATCATTATCTGCCTGAATTAATTGAGTTTCTAAATCAGATATATTAGCATTTTCATATCTATATCTTTTTGCTTTACAAAGCCTAACGCCATCAATAATTGATGCATGATTTAAAGCATCTGAAATAATTGCATCATTATCACTTAGAAGTGGTTCAAAAACACCACCATTGGCATCAAAACAAGCAGCATAGAGTATTGTGTCATCCAATCCATGGAACTTAGAGATTTTAGATTCTAACTCTTTATGAATATCTTGAGTACCACAAATAAATCTTACTGATGACATTCCATAACCGTGTGTATTTAACGCCTTAACAGCAGCTGAAATTACATTTGGGTGAGAAGATAAACCAAGATAATTGTTTGCACAAAAGTTTAATAATGTAGTGTTACTTCCAGAAATAGTAATTTCAGGGCTTTGTTTTGAAGTTATTACTCTTTCGTTTTTATATAAGCCAGCAGATTTAATTGAATCCAATTCAGTTTTTAAAAAAGGCTTTAATTTATTATACATAGAATTTAATTTATTACTAAATATTTTACTTTTATTTATAGTTAATTAGTTTAAAATTTACTTACTTAACTCAATATTACACATCCAAGCCCAACTTTTTAAAGGGGGTATTATTGTCATTAAAACTTTGTCAATTAATTCAGTTAAAAAATATAATGGTTTAAAAAGAAAAGTATTTCTAAATGGTACAGTAGCTAAAGATAAAATATGAAAATACTTTACATCAACTTTCTTAAAATATTTTTTTGCAAATTCAATGTCTTTAATCAACAAAGGATGTTCATCTTCAGTTCTCATTTCTGGTGTTCTATTTCTGTACCAGTTAATTATTGGGTTGTGTCCTAAAGGTTCAGAGAAAACCGCCTTCCCATTTTTTTTAAGAACCCTTTTAATTTCTGAAAAACTTTTTTCTAAATTTAGATGGTGAATAATTCCAGTACCACAAATCAAATCAAAAGTTTCATCAGGGAATTTTAAATCTTCAGCATTCATTACTAAAAATTCAGTTTGGTTATTCAAGCCTTGTTTATCTGCAATTTCTTTTGCAACTTCAATTGCTATAGGAGAAATATCAATTCCAGTTACATCAGCACCTTCTTTGGCAAGTCCAAAACCATAAGAGCCTGTTCCACAGCCATATTCAAGGCATTTTTTACCTTTAATATTTTCATTGATTAATTTTGAATAATAGTCCCTCGAGTTTGTTACAATAGAATAAAATTTATCTGCTTTTTGCCTTAAATCTGTTGTAAAAGAAACATCATGAAACCGTGCTTCATTTTCTAATCTTCTTTGAATTTCTAAATTATTTTCATTCATTTATTCTTGAATTACTTTAAATTATTTTCATTTTTAGTTGTACAATTATCAAAGTTATTTTCTGATAATTTCTCTAATAATTCTGGTATCAAAACAAAAAGTTCTGGAATTTTATCAATGTTAGTTTTAATTGCTCCTAATATATTTTCTTGTCTTGAAATTCTTGTTAACTCAATATCTTTTTGAATCATATCAATAAATTCATCAAATTCATTTTTATAGACTTCATATAAATATGTTTTTGATAAAATTAGAAGTGAATAAATCAAATCCTTTGGATCTGGATTTGAATTGTTTTTATGAAAAATAAAAGTATTATCATTAAATATTAATATTGAATATTTTATTTCATCAATTGTTATTATTTCTTTAACAGTTTTACCTATTAGAGAATCTAATGATTGAACAAGACCTTTAAAATTTTTTGCAAATAAAACTTTTTCAGCATTTATTTTATGTTTTTCTTCGATTAACCCCATAGATTTAAAAAAAAAAGCCTTGATGTAAAATCAAAGCTGAATTAAATTAGGGCGAGTAGTGGGTCTTGAACCCACGGCCTTCTGTGCCACAAACAGACGCTCTAACCAACTGAGCTATACCCGCCATAAATTATTATGCAAAGATAAAAAAATTATACCAACTATTTTAAACAAAAATTCCAATTATTGGATAAATACAAATTTCAAAAGATAAAATTAATATTGATCAAAATTTTTCTTACATTTTTTTAATTTTTATCACCTCTTAAATTTCTAATTTTCTGTCTCGATTTATTAATTAAAGTAGATTTCGGAAATTCAGTTAGAATTTGCATATAATTTGAAATTGCTTCATTTTTGTTGTTAAATTTTTCTTCATAAATTTCTCCACTTTTAAAATATATTAGATCTAGATTTTGAGAATTTGGAAACTCTATTTTAATAAATTTTAGAATAAATAATGCAGAATCAATTTGATTTAATTCTAAAAATATATCTGATTTTTTTATTAATGCATCTACACCAATATTTTCTTTTTTTGATAGATTAAAACATAATTGGTATTCTGACAATGCATCAATATACTTATTTTGTATATAATAAAAATCCCCTTTAGAAAAATGTTTTAATGCTTCTGGAATTTGATTTAAGTTATCTTGAATTAAATATAATTTTTCAATTGCATCGTTTGTTATATCCAACTTTGGGTTGTTAGAAATTTCTGTGAATCCTGCTAGAGCTTCATCAAACCTGCATTGATAATATAGCAGCATATTAATTTTTAATGTTGCTTCTTCCTTATATTTAGTTGCATAATTTAATCCACTACTTTTTTCGGAAATAACTTTATTATAATAAATTGCAGCTTTTGATGTATCTCCTAGTATTAAATATACATCACCTAATTTTAAATTTGCCTCAAAGATTGATTTGCTTTTTGGATATTCATCTAAAACAATCTGCAAATTATTTATTGCCAGATTATAATTTTTTAAAACTTTAGAAGTAATATCAGATAACTTAACTAATGATTCACCAGCAACAAAAGAACCTTTGTTGTCAGAAACAATTTGTTTGTATCTATCTATCAAATCATTAGCATCTTTCAATGAAATTATTTTACAACTTTTATATTTTTTCTCAAGAGAATTTACATAACCATAAATTGATGATTGATTTAATGGATTATTTTTTTCATAGTTATCTATAATATATTTGTAAGTTCTTAACGATTCATCATATTTTGATTCTTGATACATTTTATTAGCATAAGAATAAATTTTAGAGCCATTGGAATTTGTTGCTTTGTCATTTCTAACCACATAAGTGAAAGCATTCTCGAAGTCTTGTATTTCAGAATACAACCAAATTATAATTTGAGTTAATTCGTTAATTGCAACTTGGCCTTCAATTTTGTTTTTTAATATTGAAATGCAGGTTTTATTAAATGTATCAGATTCAGTAAAAAATGATAACTGATTAATTACATAATTAACTTGATTTGGATTTTCAGTTACATAGTCTATAAAAGATAAAATTGATTCTTCATTTTTAGAAATCTTTGCATAATATTTGCCTAGAACATCAGAAAATTCAGAATTCGAAACAAAGTACTTTTTACCTTGAATAATTGTATTAATAGCATTTTGGTAAAGAGTTAATCCTGCTTGAGCTTCTGCTACTGCTAAGTAATTACCGGACTTTTGTGGGTTTTGTTTTATTGCAATATCGAAGTAGAAATTTGAAGAATCTTTAAGATTATTTCTATATAAAATATCAGCAAATCTAAGTGTTAGCAAAAAATTATTTGGTTTTAAGAAAAATCTTTCACGAGTAATTGTTAATAAATCGGCGAGTGAGTTATTTTGAGAAAAAGTTCTATATATATCTTCATATAATTCATCTGAGTTCTTATCTAAATCATAAAGTTCTTTATAAATACGAGCTGCATTTTTAGTATCTCCTAAATTTTCGTAGCTATTTGCAAGCTTATACCTTGAGTTATCTAGTTCGGGTTGAGAAAAAACTAAAATGGGGTACATGCAAATAAAAATAACTAAACTTAATTTTTTCATTAGTAAACAATAGATTAACTATTGAAAATTATCTTGCTTTCAACTTCTAATAAAAATCGATTTTTTATATTTTTTGTAAAAGAACTTTCTTGGTTAATCATTCTTTCAGGGTGCCATTGTACTGCCAGCAAATAAGGTTTTGAATTTGGATCTAATTTTTCAATAGCTTCAACAATTCCGTCATTACTTTTTGCTGAAGCAATAAATCCATTTGCAAGTTTATTAACAGATTGGTGGTGTGCTGAGTTAACCTCTCCACTAAATTCATTAATAGTTTTGTACAATAATGTTCCTGGTTGAATTTCTATCTGGTGATAATTATCTTGATTATTATTTTTCGAATGAATATTCTCTGAAACTACCTCAGGTATATGAGGAATTAATGAACCACCATAATAAACATTTAAAATTTGTAAGCCTCTACAAATACCTAAAATTGGGATATTATTTTCTTCGGCAAATTCAATTAATTTATATTCAAAATCATCTCTCATCATATCAACTAAATCACATTTATCCATTAAATCTGGAGACTCATACAAATTCGGATTTACATCAGGTCCACCAGTAAGAATTAATCCATCAATAAATTTAAGATTTTCAAATTTATTTTCAGATTCGCTTAAGTCAATTGTCATAACGTCAGCTCTATCTTTGGAGATCCAATTACTATAATTTTTATATTTAGGATGACCACTCCCTTTAGAAATTCCAATAATCATTTTAATTGCTTATCATTAATTTTTTTCTTTACAAATTCCAATAATTTTATTTCATCATTAATAATAGTTTTCATTTTTATAAATAGCAATCTATTTATTATTGAATCAAATTCTTTCAGTTTTACAAAATCTTTTTCAGTAGTTAAAATAAAATCAAAATTTTTTTTTAATAAATTTTGTACATCATTTTCTGTATAATTATGATGATCATTAAATTCAATAAACTCATTAATATTTACACCGAATTCTTTTAAACTATTTAAAACTCTATGAGGATTAGCAATTCCTGTTACTAATAAATTTTTATATTTATTATCTAATAATACAACCTCATTTTTATAATTATAAATGGAATCAATTAGAAATTTAACATCAAAGAATTTTGCTTCAGGACTTGCGAATTGACGAGCATAATTGTAAGAATTAATGGAAGTATATAGTACAACATTAGCTCTAATAATTTCTTCTGGTTTTTCTCTCAATTTGCCTACTGGCAATGTTCTATTTGATTTTGAAGTTTCATCATCTACAATTAAAATATCTAAATCCCTTTCTAATCTATAATGCTGATAACCATCATCTAATATCACAATAAATCCTTTATAAGAATCTTGATTTTGTATTAGGAAATTAGTTCTATTTTTTGAAACAATTATTTCACCATTTGATAAATAATTAGAAATCATAACAGGTTCATCTCCAAAATTTTCAACAGTAAGTGCTTGTTTTTTAGAACTCAAATCTAACTTAGAAATTCTATTAAACCCTCTCGTAAGTACAAGAATATTAAAATCAGTTTGAAGAGATTTTATCAACCAAATAACAAGCTGAGATTTCCCAGAACCGCCTACGGATAAATTACCTACAGATATTACCGGAAGATGAGATTTAAATTTCTTTTTTTCTTTAAATCTTCTATCAAGTTTATTAAAGAATTGGTATATAATTTCTAAAAGAAAAATATCAAAAAATTATGTTGAAGTTAATATTATTTAACGAATTTAAAATTGAAGTTAAATTACCCTAACAAAAACCTAACAACTTCAATAAAAGGCTCAGCTTTTAACGAAGCAGCACCAATTAAGCCTCCATTAACATTAGGTTGAGCTAATATATCTCTAGCATTATCAGGTTTCATACTTCCGCCGTATAAGATTGGAATCTCTGAGGCGTCATTTCCATATAAAGTAGTTAACACATCTCTAATCAATTTGTGAATTTCTTCAGTTTGGTCAGGGCTTGCATTTCTTCCAGTTCCAATAGCCCAAATTGGTTCATAAGCAATCACAATGTTTTCTAAATCTTCATTTTTAACTCCAGATAATCCAAGTTCTAGTTGTTGTCTAATTATTTGTTGATGATGCATAGCATTTCGTTCTTCTAAACTCTCACCAACACATAATATCGGAGTTAAGCCATTTTGAATGGCAGATAAAACTTTACTATTAATAAATGCATCATCTTCACCAAATAATCCTCTTCTTTCAGAATGTCCTAAAATTACATATTCACAACCAACAGAAGTTAACATTTCACCAGAAATTTCACCTGTAAAAGCACCATATTTTTCGTAATGCATATTTTGTGCACCCAACGAAATAGGGCTTCCAACAATAGCATTCACAACTGGGAATAAAGAAATGCTTGGAGGACAAATTACTACATCAATATCATCAGGTAGATTCAACTTAACAATAAGTTTTTTAATTCCTTCAGCAAGTTTAATACTTTCAGTTAGGTTTAAATTCATTTTCCAATTCCCAACTATAATTCTTTTTGGCATAGTTTAAAATTTTGTTTATTAATTTTTATTATTTGATTTAATTTATGACAATAATTCTTTAACAATAGATTGAATTACACTTCCACTAGCCCTACCCTTCATTTTTGAAACAGCTAATGGCATAACAAGCTTAAAAGAATCAATTCCGGATACATTTAAATTTTTTATAATACTTTCAACTTCAGATCTAATCTCACTTTCAGTAAGTTGTGAAGGTAGATATTCTTCAATAATTAAAAGTTCATTTTTTTCTTTATTTACTAAATCTTCCCTTCCTGCACTAATAAATGCATCGTACGCATCTCTTCTTCTTTTAGCTTGAATTAAAATTGCCTTCATTTCATCGTCAGAAGATACATTCTTGCCAGTTTTAGAAAGCTCAATCATTGCTGACCTTAAAGACCTTAATGTTTCAGTTCTTTCTTTATTCTGAGCTTTCATAGAAAATTTCAAATCTTCATTTATTCTTTCAGTAAATGTCATATTAATTATTAAAGAAATGTTTAAAAATTGGGAACCAGCTTAAACCTATCCAAATTAAATGTGAACAGATGTTGGCATATATACCTGCAAAAATATCATCTGTCATTATACCAAAACCCCCTTTTCTTTTATCAAAATAATTTGAAGGGAAAACTTTCACAATATCAAAAAACCTAAAACAAACAAAACATATAAATACATAATAGATGTTAGCAATAATAAAAGGTGAAGCCATTGTTAACCACATTCCGCTGGCTTCGTCAATAGTGACAAAACTTGGATCTTTACCTAAAAATTTTTCTGCCTTTTGAGATGGCTTAATACCTAACAAATATGTTGATAAAGATAAAAATATTAAAAAATAAAAATTTCTTCCAAGTGGAAAATAATAAATAAGACATGCTAAAATACTAGAGATTGTACCTGAAGCAATTGGAGATAAACCAGTGAAAAAAAAACTTAAAAATATTTGTTCTAAATAATTTAAACCATCTTTGTTCAAACCTACAACTGAAATTTTAAATTCAGGTTTTTTAAGCAACCTAATCATAATTATTGATAATTGAATAGAGATTTTATAGTCATCTTATTATCAATTGTATATTGAATTGAAGTTATAACCGATAACAACAACAATAAAAACATTGAGTAATCTAAAATCCATTTAGAAAATAAAAATGTTGTATCGGAGACTGAAATTAATTTTTGGATACTAACACTTGATTTGATTGTAAAAACTAATACTAAATACCAGATAAAAACAAATTGAAGTGCAGTTTTCCATTTTGCTAATAATGATGTTTTCACTGGTAAATTTTTTTTTTCTGCAATAATCCTTAACACAGTTACATAAACGTCTCTAAATGTAATAACAAATACACCCCAAAAAGAAATTACACCTAAAAAAGTAAAAGCAAATAAGGCAGATCCAGTTAAAACTTTATCTGCTAAAGGGTCAAAAAAAACTCCAAATCTACTAGAAGCATTGTATTTCCTTGCATACCAACCATCATACCAATCAGTTATAACAGCTATTAAAAATACTAATGATGCAATTTGAACATAAATACTATCACCACTTAAAAGTAGCCAAACAAATAGTGGAGACAATAAAATTCTTGAACCTGAAATTAGGTTTGGTATGTTGTAAAAATAATTAATAAACAGTAAGAATTTTTGTTAAAATTTTATCAGATGTTTTCAATGAATATAAATAATTTCCTTGCGGTAAACTATGTAGATCTAAATCAATACTATATTTTCCACTTAAATATTTTCCATCAACTAATTTAATCAATTCATTTCCTAACAAATCTGATACAATTAATTTTATATTATCATTTTGTAAAATTGAGAAATCAATAGTTGTTTTAACTCTAGAAGGATTTGGGTAATTTTGATTTAGATTCAAATTCAATTTTTCATTTGCATTAACTGAAAGAGTTCTTGGTATTCCTAAATATTTCCCAATTCCACCAATAATTGCAAAAGCAGTAGAATCATATTTTCCGTTAGCATCGCAATTCATATCTTCATAAGTTAATGCAATAACATTTTTATTATAGTTAAACCACCACCAACTTTCTGGAAATAATGTTGACGGAGTGCCAACCCATGTGATATTAAAATCCCAAGGTTCAATACCATTCGAAAAGAATGATTTAACTCCAGTAACAAACTTTTTTTCCAATTCAGAATATTCAATAGATGTACCAGTTGGATCATGAAAAACAAAGTACCTTTTGCATGTGTAAGCTGAATGTAAATTTAGAGCAATTCTAATAGGATTATTTGTACTCATAATCTGCATAAACCTATTCTTTAAAGAAGCTGCTTCAATTTGCATTGGACTTTTATCCCATTCTCTTTCTAAATCAATATCATTTGCATTTTCACGAGGTTTACCTAGTTCAACACCATCAGGATTATACTGTGGAATTACATACAAAATTGCATTTTCTCTAAATGCTTTAGAATAATCTTTTTCTGAAATTAGTTGTTCAATAATTTGGTTTGCAACATGATTTGCTTGTACTTCATTTGGATGAGTTCTCGAATGAATAAATGCTATTTTTTTTAGATTATCTGATTTTGAAGTTATAGTTAACTGCCAAATTGTTCTCCCTTTAACACTTCTACCAATCGAATCAATTTTGACATATGGTGAACTTCTCCATCTTGTCAAATCATTTAGAAGTGAATCATAATTATAGCCCCACCCAGAACCTAATAAGGACAATCTTTCTTTTTCAAAGTTCAAATCTAGCTTACCACATTTATCATTATGTTCAGTTATGATTTGAGAAAACAATTGAGAAAAAAAGAAAACTTGTATTGCAATAACGGCAATTAATTTCATTTAATATTTTGTTAATTTGTAGATTGTATAAACCATAAGTTTTCCAACATTTCCAAGAGATGATTCACTAATTTTATCCATTGTATCTTGATGTGTATGCCAATATCTTCTATTTGGATCATTTGATCTATTACCTACCATTTCAATATCAATAATATCGATTGTAGGAATATTTGCCACATCATTCAATGGATAGTGATCATCTGAAATTCCTCCTCCTAAAATGTTTTTAAATTGAGTTAATCCTAAATCATTAGCGCCATTCCAAATAACATTTACAACATCTGGTGCTTTTTCCATTGAAAAACCTTCCTTTTCAAAAATAGCATTATGATCTCCAACAATATCTAACAAAATTCCGAATGAAGGTTTATAACCAATTGGTAAATTTTTGGAAAAGTATCTTGCTCCTAAAAAATAGCTTTCTAAATCTCCTTCTTTACCATAATCTTCGCCATCAAAAAAAACTAAATCAACACCAAATTTTGGTGGATTTTCTTTTAATATTTTTGCAAGTTCTAAAAGTACTGCAGTTCCACTTCCACCATCATTTGCACCTAAAATAGGTAAGTTATGTAAAGTTGAATCAGAATCTTCTTCTGCTCTGGGTCTTGAGTCCCAATGAGTGCACAACAAAATTCTTTTACTAGCATCTGGATTAAAAGTTGCAATTACATTTGTTAAATTTACTTTTTCTCCGTTATAACCATCATGAATAAAATTTTGTTCTTTAACATTTGTTGAAAGGGGTTTTAGGAAATCTAGTATAAACTTTAATCCTTTTTTGGAACCTGTTGAATTTGGGTTTCTAGGTCCAATTTTACAGAAATCATTACAAATATCCCATGCATTTTTACCTATAAAGCTAGGTAATCCAGACTTATCTATCTGTTCATTTTTTAAAGTTAAATTAGAGGATGTTGAGTCAGTTTTTTTATCAGTTTGATTATTTCCAACTTCATGACATGCATTTAATAAAACAATTAATAATAAAACTACAACTTTAAAAATTTTCTGTTTGTTTGTCATTGAAATTTTAATTACATTAACTTTGAATAATATTTACAAGAGAAAACTTGGAATTAAGTTTCTAAAATAAATAAATTTAAATATTTGTATATTAAATAATAAAATAATCAACAAAATTTTATTGTTTAATTTTAATTGAATACTTAAAAAAAACTAATTTTTAATTCATGGCTAGATATAATAAAAATAAAGAAAGAATAATTGAGAAAAATTCTGATGATAGATTCAGACAAGTTGCTTCTGTTTGTCTTTTTTTATTTTCAATATTACTTTTTCTTTCATTAATAAGTTATACAACTAAAGATCAATCTAATATTCAAGTTACATTTAAAGAATTATTAGGGTTGATTAAAAACGAACCATTAGTATCAGCAAAAGCAGATACAACACATAATTGGCTCGGTTTACTTGGTGCAATATTTTCAAATGCAATTATTAACTTAACAATAGGTTACAGTTCAATTATTATTCCTATAATTCTAATATATTGGAGTATAGCATTGTTTAAAGGTAATGATTATCAACGAGTTTGGAGAATGACGTTATTTGCATTCCTTTCAGCAACACTATTAGCAACATTATTTGGTTCTTTTCAATTTATTAGCTGGCTACCTAAACCAACATGGGAATGGTCAGGTGCAATTGGATCTTTTATTGCATCAATGCTTTCTGCTCTGTTAGGGTCAGTTGGTGCTTTACTTTGTTTAGCAGCTATAACTATAATTGTTTTAATATATGCTGTGAATTTTAATATTTCGCATGCATTAACTGTAACTAGAAATGTTGCTCATAATATTTCTGAAAAAGCAAAATCTACTAGTACAAACCTAAAATCTAAAATCTCTGAAGGGCACGAACCTTTCAAAAATGAATCGAATATTAAAACTAATGAAGTCATTAAGTTATCTAAAGTAGAAGACCCAGCAATTATGTTAAGGAAAATTAAAAATGAAAACTCTAAAAATAATAATTTATTTAATGATGATAATTTTATTTTCCATGAACCAACTATTGAAAGACCTGCAAATAATAAAACTTTAGATAATCAAAAATCAAATGTAATAGATAATGAAACTAATATAAAAGATAGATTTACTAACCATGAAGAGTTTCAGAGAATGAATGCATTAAAAATTAATTCAGAAAAAAATAGTTTAGACTTAGAGCTTGATTCAGAAGATGATTTCTTAGATGTAAACGATGAAGTTATTGATTATACACCTCCTTCAATAGATTTGTTAACTGCTCAAAAAGAATTAGCATTAATTGAAGATGATGAATTGAAAATCAATGCAAGATTACTTCAAGAAAAACTTGAGACTTTTAGAATAAAAATTGAAAACATTAAAATTATACCTGGTCCTGTTGTTACATTGTATGAGTTTGTTCCAGCAGCTGGAATTAAAATTTCTCAAATTGAATCTTTACAAGATGACATTGCATTAGCATTGAAAGCCCGTGGTATTAGGTTGATAGCTCCAATGCCTGGCAAAGGTACTGTTGGTATTGAAATCCCAAATCATGTAAGGGAGACTGTAAGAATAAGATCAGTAATTAATACTGAAAGATTTAGATCAATAGATATGCAACTTCCTTTGGCATTTGGAAAAAATACAACAGGTGAGGTTGTGGTTGATGATTTAGCAAAAATGCCACATCTTTTAATTGCTGGAGCAACAGGATCTGGTAAGTCTGTTGGCGTTAATAACATGGTTGCATCATTATTATATAGAATGCATCCAAGTGATTTAAAATTTGTAATAATTGACCCAAAGAAAGTTGAGTTAACTCAATATAGAGCATTAGCAAATCATTTTCTTGCACACTGCCCCGACGTTGATGAAGATATAATTACAACTCCTGGGAATGCAGTTTTGGTTTTAAAATCTTTGGTAATGGAAATGGAACGCAGGTATACAATTTTAGGGGATGCAGGACAAAGAAATATTGCAGATTATAATAGAAAATTAGAACAAGGATTACTAAAAAACAAATTAGGTAAAGTCTTTAAAAAACTTCCTTACATAGTTTTAATTATTGATGAGTTCGCAGATTTGATGATAACAGCTAAAAAAGAAGTTGAAGAACCTATTGTTAGGTTGGCTCAGATGTCCCGAGCTATTGGTATTCATTTATTAGTTGCAACTCAAAGACCATCAGTGGATGTTATAACTGGAATTATCAAGGCAAATTTCCCTGCAAGAATTGCTTATCAAGTAGCATCAAGAATTGATTCTAGAACTATACTTGATACTGGAGGAGCAGAACAATTAATCGGAAATGGTGATATGCTTTATCTTTCAAATTCTCATCCTAAACCAATTAGAATGCAAAATGCATATATTTCTACTGAGGAAATTGAAGATATTTGCAATGCTATTGGAGCACAGAAAGGTTATTCAAGACCTTATTTTCTGCCAAGTATAATTGAAAAAGAAGAACAAATTAGGCTTGGTGAAATTGGAGATAAAGATTCTTTGTTTGATGAAGCAGCAAGGCTAGTTGTTTCTCATCAGCAGGCATCTACTTCATTCCTACAACGTAAAATGAAACTTGGATATGGTCGGGCTGCAAAAATTATGGATCAATTGCAAAGTACTGGTATTGTAGGACCAATTGTAGGTAGTGGTGCTAAGGGCAGAGCTGTACTTTTAGAAAGTGAATCTGAACTCGAAGCATATCTTTAATTATTAAAAATATATTTATGAAAATTGGTTTTACAATTGGAGATATTAATGGTATTGGAGTAGAAGTTTTAGTTAAAACTTTACTTGGAATTGATGATGTGAATTTGTTTACCCCAGTAATATATTCTAATATAAATTTGTTAAGAGAATATTTATACAAAATAAATTTTACTCAAGCTAAAATAGTTGGAGATATATTACAAGTTGGTAATTTTAAAAGTGAAATTAAAAATGTAAATTCAGATTCATCAACTATAAATTTTGGAGAAGTATCTTCTGGAAGTGGCCGTCATGCTGGAGATTCTATAAAAAGTGCAACTATTGATTGTTTAAATAATATTATTGATTCAATTGTTACTCTCCCAATATCTAAGGAAGCATTGAATTATGGTGGATATAATTTTCAAGGTCATACTGAAATGATTTCACATTACACAGATGGTTCTCCACTTATGATTTTAATGGTTGATAAAGTTATTAATAACAGTTTAAAAAGAATGAAGGTTGCTTTAGTAACAAGTCATATTCCTTTATTAAATGTAAGTGTAGAAATTAATAAAAATATTGAAAATAAAATTAGAATTTTATATTATTCATTGATTCAAGATTTTGGAATTGATTCACCAAGAATTTCTGTATTAGGTTTAAATCCTCATTCAGGTGAAAATGGAAGTTTTGGAAATGAAGAATTACAAATAATTAACCCAATAATTGACAGACTAAAATCTGAAGGAAAATTGATAAGTGGACCATTTCCAGCTGATGGATTTTTTGCTAGATACAACCCTTTAAATCAAGATGCAATTTTAGCTATGTACCATGATCAAGGTTTAATACCTTTAAAAATGTATAGTGGTCATACTGGGGTTAATTTTACAGCAGGCTTATCAATTATAAGAACATCACCTGATCATGGAACCGCATTTAATATTGCGGGAGAAAATTTGGCAGACCCTCAAAGTACTATAGAATCAGTATTAAGCAATATTAAAATTGTAAAAAACAGAAAATTATTTTCTGAAATAAATTATAAACAAAATAGTTTGTAATACCTTTCCATTCCTTTGAAAATCAAATCTTCTATAATTATTGATTTTGAATTTAAGTTATTTGATAGATACAAAGCATTGCCACCAGTTATTATGATTTGTTGTTTAATAGAGTTAAAATACAACAATTCAATTTCATTAATAATACCAGAAATTGCATAAAATAGTGCTTTTGAGGTTCCATTTGCAATTGAATCTGTAGTATTTTTAGCAGGAATTTTTGGAATTAAATCAAAATCAGAAGTTGGAAGATTAGGAATTGTTTTGTTTAGAGAATTAAACATTACTTTAAAACCAGGTAAAATTGCACCCCAAATTGGAGAATTGTTTTTGATAGAATCAATAGTAATTGCAGTACCACAAGAAACGACAATTGAGTCATTTTCTAAACCATAAAGATTTAATATTCTATCTAATCCAATTGATTCTGGAGGTGAATATGTGTCAGAAATAAATGTGAATAATTTATTAATTTCAATGATCTCTAAATTAGATTTTTCAAAATCAACATTTGAATAATTTGCAACATTTTGGGAAGTAATTGCAATTAATATTTTTTTGTCAACAATTAAATTTGATATCTCGTCAGGGCTGTTTGTTCTTAAAATATTAAATGTATTATCATCAGATTTTACAGCTAATTTGTAAGTAGAATTACCAATTTCTAAATAATGTAATTTGTCATTATAAATATTATTGTTTATAAACATCATCGTATCCTTCATTCTGATATAGATGAGTAATATCACCATTCTGTAGCATTTCTACTTCAACATACCTTTCTTTAAAAGCATCAATAGCTTTTGCAATAGCACCAATTACCCCAACTGTTTGAGTTACATTTTTTTTATTTTTTTTACTCATGTACTGTTGTACACCAACCACAGCAGTTGCAATATTAGAAGCTTTAGAAACAGCATAACTTACATCTTCAGATGCTCTTTCAATATTTAATGAAACATTTTTTGCTCTTTGAGTAATTACTTCAACAGAATCTAATTGTTGATTTACTTTCACCATTGAAATGTTGAGGTTCTCAATTGTAGGTATTAAATTTTGCATTAAAACATCTAGATTATCTAAAGTTTCCTTTGCTTCAACTCTTACAATTTTTATCTCTTCAACTAATTGTTCCATTGTATTAGATGATTTATCAACTAATATTTTAGCAGATGAAAAGAATCTAATTAGATAAAAAAATAGGGCTGCAAGACAAATCAATGCTAAACAACCACAAACATAAAGTATTGTTTCCATATTAATATTTTATTAAAAAAAATGCCGGATTCAATTTTCAAATGAATCCGGCACAAATATAAAGTAAATTAAACAGATTGTTTTGAATTTCCAAATTCAGATCTAAAAGTATCTACTCCTGCTTTAGCTGCTTCTGAAATTTTGCTTAAAGATTCTTTCAACTGTCCACCTTGAGTAGAAGCTTTTGATTTTGCTTCAGTTACAATTTTTTCCGCATCTGAAAGAATTGTTGATGCTTTACTTTTAGCATCTTCAACTATTTTATCAGCTCTAACTCTGCCATCAGTAACGATTTGTTGAGCACTATCCAATGCAGTTGAAATTGCAACTCCTGCTTTATCAATATATTCACCGCTTCGTTCTTGTAGATCAGCACGAAGCTCCTTTCCTGTTTTTGGTGCGAACAATAATGCAAGTGCCGCTCCTACAGTTCCACCTGCCAAAAGACCTAATAGTAGTCCTTTGCTTAAACTTGTTGATTCATCAATTTGTGACATAGTTTTTTAATTTTTGTGTAGTTATAGTTAATTTATATTAAATCTTATTTTTTTTATTAAACACATTCTAAAATTGAAAGTTTCATCATTAAATTATAAATTTATTATAAGAAATTAAATAAGTTACTTAAAATAAATTTTGTAATTTCACATCAATAAATTTCTACCTTTCTTTATAAATGCTCAAACATATAATTTTTTGGATCTGCTTTATTACAGCTGTTGTTGCAATGTTGCAAAACGTCAAAAGACTTATAAGTTATCTACAATTAGGTCAAAATGAAAATCGTTTTAATAACATACTAACCAGAGTAAAAAATGTTCTAATTATTGCAATCGGGCAAACTAAACTACTAAGAGATAAAGTTGCGGGAGCTGTTCATGCAATGATTTTTTGGGGGTTTTTAGTTTTATTAATAGCTGTTATAGAATCGATTGTTGAAGGTTTAATCCCTCATGGCAACCTCAATTGGCTAGGTCCTATTTACTCAATGATCACAGTTTCACAAGACGTTTTTTGCATTGCTATTATTGTGGGAGTAATTTGGGCAGCTATTAGAAGACTTTCTGGTAACATTAAACGCCTTGTTGTTAGCCCTTCTGAACAACGAGACGCTATGATCATTCTCACGCTTATATTTGTAATCGTTACCTCTTTATTTTTAACAAATGCTTCAAGGCTTGGTGCTAATGAAGAATATTCATGGGCAATCAGACCTATTAGTGGATTATTACATCCATTATTTACTAATGGAAATTTCTCAAAAATTGTTTTTGAAACTTCTTGGTGGTTACATATACTTGTTATCTTTGGGTTTATGAACTACCTACCTCATTCAAAACATTTACATGTTATCACTTCAATTCCTAACGTGTATTTCAGTAATTTAGGAACGGTTAATAAATTAGAAAAAATAGATTTTGAACAAGTAGGATTAGAAAAATTTGGTAAGGGTGATATTGAAGATTTTACATGGAAACAATTGCTTGATGGAATGACCTGTACACATTGTGGAAGATGTAGTACAGTATGCCCAGCAAATTCAACAGGAAAAATTCTAGACCCTAAGGAAATAATTATTGGTTTGAATAATCGAACAATGGATAAAGCTCCTCAAGTTCTTAGGAGTAAAGGTGTACAAGACATTCCTGGTGTTGATGATCCATCTATATTTGAAAAAGTACTTATAGGAGATTATATTTCAAATGAGGCATTATGGCAATGTACAACTTGCATGGCATGTGTACAAGAATGCCCTGTAATGATTGAGCATGTTCCTGCAATAATTGATATGAGACGTTGGCAAGTTATGATGCAATCTGATTTCCCTGTTCAATTACAACCTGCTTTTCAGAATATTGAAAATAATTTTACCCCTTGGGCATTTTCTAATTCAGAAAGATCTGATTGGACACAAGGAACAAAAGTTAAATCAATGGAGTCAGCAACTAAAAATGAAATTGAGAATTTAGATGTTTTATTTTGGGTTGGTTGTGCTGGAAGTTATGATGATAGATATAAAAAAGTGACTAAAGCTTTTGCTGAAATAATGGATATTGCTGAAGTCAATTATAGAATTTTAGGTACTGAAGAAAAATGTACTGGAGATCCAGCAAGGCGAGCGGGAAATGAATATTTAGCAAGTTCAATGATTCAAATGAATGTTGAAACATTAAACAATTATAATGTAAAAAAAATTGTTACTTCTTGTCCCCATTGTTTTAACACACTTTTAAATGAGTATCCAGATTTTGGTGGTAAATATGAAGTTATTCATCATACTGCTTTTATAGAGGATCTTATAAAAGAAGGAAGAATAAAGGGTTTAAATGAAATGCAAGCTAAAGTAACTTTCCATGATAGTTGTTATTTAGGTAGATATAATAATACTTATGAACCTCCTAGGGCATTGATAAACAATATACCAGGTTTAGAAATTATTGAAATGCCTAGAAATAAAGATAAAGGATTTTGTTGTGGAGCTGGTGGTGCTCAAATGTTTATGGAGGAAACGGAAGGAAAAAGAATTAACATTGAACGAACTGAAGAAGCTTTATCAACAGGTGCACAGGTAATAGCATCTGCCTGTCCATT